>SUGL01000009.1 GCA_004963905.1 Mesorhizobium sp. | reverse complement strand
CGCTGACGAAGGGGACTGATAGCTGCATCAAGAACAGGATAGGGCATGGTCAGGCTCCTTGTTGAAGAAGCCCGTGATGCTCTGCCGCTGCCGAACCACCCTCAATGCGAGCGCGACGTCCGGCTCGTGATCTCTACCTCACCCCACGCGCCCATCCCGCGCAGCGGGTTCGTTCCACGGCCCCGAAGACGACGTTCTGAGTTCCGATGCTTGAATGCAAATACTGACTTGTCCGGCGAACGGAACAGGTTGACGACCAGCCGCAAGAACTGATTGCAATCGATTACGTCCCATATACCGCGGAGGTCTGAACTCAGTCCTTCCTTGCGAACGCCCACACCATCAGCGGATACTCCTCGTCGTTGCTCAGATCCCGCCACAGCCCGTAGGCCCGCACCGGGCCGCCTATATGCGCCCTGGCGCAGGCCTTGTTGCCCCAGCCCTGCACCTGGATGTTCTCCTCGGCGAAGCCGCCCTCGACCATCAATTGCTTCAGCCCCGCGGGCGTCCAGCGGTTGTAGTCGTGCGGGCGGGCATGCACACGGAACAGAAACGGCGTCGCCACCATCGCCCAGCCGCCGGGCCTGGTCATGGCATGGATGTTGGCGGCCGCGGCCAGCGGGCGCTGCACATGCTCCAGCACCTGGTCGGCGATAACGATCGAATATTGCTCGTCGGTGCGGTCACGGCAGATGTCGAAGTCGGGGAAATCGACCGAGCGGTAGTCGGGGCACATCGCCCGCCAGTACCGGTTCCAGCCCGGCGAAATCTCGATCACATCGCGGGATTTCCGGTTGGCAGCATTAAGAAATGCGGTGAACGCCTCAATCTGGCGAATACGCAGCCAATTGCGGGAATCATAACCGATCAGCCGCTTCACCGCTCGCTTGCCCTGGTCTTTCAGCAAGCCGGCAAAGCTCGTCGTCATTTCGACCTCCTCCGCAGCCCGCCGCATAAAGGGCTATACGTCGAGAAGAGTACAAAAGGATGACGGGGTGAGGGGAGCTGGCGCAAAAATGCGCCGTCTCCTGCGATCGAAGACTCAGAGGTCAATAATCGCCGTTGTAGTAGCGGTCGTCGCAGGGCGCGGTGTAGATGCGACCGTAGCGGTCCTGATAACGGCAGAACTGCTCCCCGCGGCGCTGCGGCGTGGTGGCCGAGCCGACGACGGCGCCCATCAGCGCGCCGCTCGCCGCGCCGATCACCGTCGACTTGGTGTTGCCGCCGATCTCCTAGGCGACCAACGCGCCACCGGCGCCGCCGATCAGCGCGCCCGTGGTGGCCCGCTGCTGACCCTCGGTCTGTGTCTCGCATCCGGCAAGTGCCGCGGTCATCAGAACCGCCACGAAAGCCTTCTTGATCATCATCTCCAGAACTCCTTCGAAGCCGGCAAAGATCAACTAAAACAGGGGCGTACCAAGCCGCAGTGGGCCCGCATTGCGGCGGAACACGGCGCGCCTGCTCACGAACTGAGCCATGGTTCCCCGGCCGTTGAACAGCATGGTGGCCAAAACGCAAACGTTGTCGCAGCTCGTGTGCTGCCATTCATATTGCTGCGGCCACGAGTGCGAGAAACTGTGCCGGCAAATGATGGCGGCGAGCCGTCACCGCTTTAGAACAACCTTGATGGCCTCATCCTAATGTTTGCAGACGGCTGGCGGGGGCCAGCCTAAGTTTACGTTGGGATTTGGGGCGCTGTCGCTGAGGGTGGGGAAATGGAACGGGCGTTATCGGCGGAGTGTCAAGGCTGCGGCGGCACCGGCACGATATTCGAATGCCCAAGGTGGCGAAGCTCCGACGGCCATTGCTGCCCTGCGGGCACTCATCATCATAGATGTCCTGGCGTGAGCGCGTGCTGCGTCGAGTGCGACGGGACAGGCTCTGTGGCACCACAAAGACGCGCGGGCCTGCAGCGCGGCTGATTTACTGTAGTTGCAGACGCACCAGGACAGTGGCCACCACATCGCTCTCTACCACGACCTGCTCGAGCGGCATCGGCCCCGGGACCGGTTTGTCGTCCTCAATAAGCCCCTCGACATGAAAGGCGAGCGCCATCTCGGCGAGTTGGCACACTTCGGCCATCGTCCGGCCGGCCGTGACGACGCCCGGAAAATCGGGAAACGACACTCCGTAATCGCTGGCGTAGTCTTTGTGGATCAGACCGACGTATTGGCGCATCCCAGTCCCTTGCCGTAGGGTCATCGACCGCTAATTTAACGTGCCGGCACGACGGTGCAAGGCGATGGACAAGTTTGTAGAGACTGGCAGCCTGCCCCAGGGGAGGCGACGGGTTCGCGCCGCGCAATACCTGCGAATGTCCACCGAGCACCAGACTTACTCACTCGATCACCAGAGAGATGCAATCCGCAGTTATGCCGAGATCATGGGGTACGACATCGTTGCCACGTATGAAGATCCCGGCCGAAGCGGATTGCATCTGGAAAGCCGGCCCGGCCTCAAGAAGTTGTTATTTGATGTGGAGCACGGGCTTGCCGATTTCGAGACGGTCGTGGTCTACGACGTGAGCCGATGGGGCCGGTTCCAAAACATCGACGAAAGCGCCTCCTACGAATATCGATGCCAGATGGCCGGCGTTCGGATTGAGTTTTGCGCCGAGCAATTCGGGAATGACGGTACCGTCGGATCGGACGTGCTCAAGGCCATAAAACGCAGCATGGCGGCAGAGTATAGCCGGATGCTGTCACAGAAGGTCTTCATGGGCCAGGTGAGGGCGGCCGGAATGGGGTTCCACGTCGGCGGATTGCAGGGGCTCGGACTAAGGCGTCTGATGATCGACCAGTCTGGGCACCCCAAGCTGGTTCTCGCTCGCAATGAACACAAAAACCTACAATCTGACCGTGTCATCATCGTTCCGGGGCCGCCGGAGGAGATAGCGACTGTTCACCTTATATTTCGTCTGTTCGTCGGGTCACGGAAGAATGAAACTGGAATCGCCAGGTACCTGAACGATCGGGGGATCGTGAACGACCTCGGCCGGCCTTGGAAGCGAGAAGGGGTGCGCCGTGTCCTCACCAACGAGAAATATATTGGTAATAACGTCTGGAATCGCCGCTGTACGAAACTCAAGAACAAGATGGTGTGGAATCCCCCGGACCAATGGGTCCGGGCCGACAACGCTTTTGAGCCGATCGTAAACCGCAGATTGTTTGAGAAGGCGCAGCAAAAAATAGAATTGCTGTACCCGCGCATGAGCGATGACGAGATGCTGGCGGCCCTGCGAAACCTCTACAAACGCCATGGGAAGCTATCTGATGCGATCATTGACGCAGCGCCCGAATGCCCGTCGAGCTGGCGCTATAGATCGCGTTTCGGAGGCCTGCTTGGTGCATACAGACTGGTCGGTTGCCTGCCGCCCAGAAAGTGTCATTTTATGGAAATCGGCAAGCGCCTCGAAGCCATCCGCTATCGCGTAGTGAATGACCTGCTGGTCGCGATCAAAGAGGTAGGCGGGCACGCCTCCTGTGACCCAGGAACGGAGCTCATCCGGATCAATGACGAGTTCACCGTGGTGATCGCGATCGCCCGTTGTCGCGTTTCGCACAGCGCCTATCCACGCTGGTCCTCAAAGGCTGCGGGAGAGGTCCCGGCGGATATTTTCGTTCTCATTCGAATGCGTCCAGGCGATCTGGCCATTCGCGATTACCTGATAGCCCCGATGCACGAAATCGCCGAGGTGAGGGGAGATTTCCACGTCAACAACGGGATGAAGCTGGATTCGTTTCTTTTCCGATCCCTGGATCCGCTTGTTGCGCTGGCCGAGCGAGCATTCGTGGGGAGCGCCACATGAAGGCGCGTGGCAGAGTTTTAGGCCTGGAAGCCGCCTACCAGGTTCTGCAGAACAGCCGCACCAGACACGCCGCGCTAGTGGAGAAGATGTACGAGCCTGCCCGCTTGTTCACCGGTCCCTGGCTGTGCAGGACATACAATGCCGAATGCGAACGAACCCGCAAATTGACCGCTGAGGCGCAGATCCCTCGTGATCGGCTCGAGACAATAGCTGGGGCGATGCGAGATTCGTTGAAGCAGGAACGGTTCCGCCGCCTGCTCTCGGCCGAAGGCCTTGCGGCGGTGCCGAAGACGCTGGCTGGGCGGATCGATGCCGAGCAACCTGCGCAAACCCCGTGTCCACCTGTTGAACCGAAGCCATTGATCAGCGGAATTTCTGCAGAGGTGCTCGATCTCCTGCAGGATTGGTATGTGCCGCCCCAGGTCTTCGCCTCGTTGCGCAAGATGGTGCCCGCAAGGCAGCTCAAAGCGGCAAAACTAATGATCGCCCTGAAGCGGGCGAACTTTCACTATGCGCAGCTTCTCAGCACACTCACCCCGGCGTCGCAGTTGGCTGACCCGTACAGGCCGAGAAGGAGGTTTTTCGGCGTTACAGATCAGCAATTGGCTGCCATGGAAATCGAGTTTGAGGCGCTGAATGATGAATTTCTGTACTGCGCCAGCTTTTGCGGCATGTGGGCGCTCGAGCTTATGGCAGCAAGGTCCTATCTCGACCGGCTGATGGAAAATGCGCGCGTTGTTAGATACCTAGCGCAGAATTTCCCCGAGCAGCTCGCAAAGCTGCAGACGATCCTGGATATCCCGATGGGCCAGGAAGCTCTGGCGTTCCATCCCAAAAGAGCCGGACGAAAGCACAGGCACCTTGTCTTTTGAGTGATAGCGCCAACAATCTTAGCCGACGTCGATCCAGGCGGGTGCGTGATCTCTCGGATTTTCCCAGCCACGAGTTTCGACATCGACACCGGCAGCTCGAATGATCTGTGCAATCGATGGGCTTACAAGCAGATGATCCATGCGCAGTCCGGACCTTCGCCTCCGCGGTAGGAGAAATTCCAATAGGTGTAGACGCCCTTGCCCGGGTGGATCCGACGCATCGCATCTACCCAGCCCAAGCCCAGCATGCGGGCATAGGCGTACTTGCTCGCCGCGACGAGGAACAGAGTGCTGAAGACTACGTCTTTCCCAGCTGGGAGGATGGCATGCCATTCGGGAGCTTTCCCGAGGCAGTGGAACGAAGCTGCTCAAGGATACTGATGTGGCCGACATCACGCCGCATGTTCTGCGACTCAGCTTCACCAGCATCGGAAATGACCTCGGGTTCACCGAGGCAACCATCGCCGGCCTGGTTGGGCATTCACGATGGACGATAACAAGGCGCTCCATCCATACCGTGGACACTGCTCTCATCATGGCGGCTGACAGCATCGCATCAGACAGCGATCAATATCCAGTTCGTCGCGGAAGGCGTGGAACGATAGCCAACTGCGTGAGAGATCGAAAAGACCTTCCACGCCCGCGATTTACCTCGAACCAACACATCACTGAGGAGACAATTCCCATGAAAGCGATCGTTGTAACGGACCAGGCGGGGGGAACAGCCGGCATGACACTGGTGGAGCGGCCCGAACCACAGGCAGCGATAAACGACGTTGTCGTTCAGGTTCACGCGGCGGGATTCGTCAACACCGAATTGGAGTGGCCCTCGACGTGGGTCGATCGTGCCTTCCGTGACCGGACGCCGTCGATCCTGGGTCATGAATTGGCCGGTGTGGTCACCGCGCTTGGCTACGGCACCACGGGGCTGTCAGTCGGACAGCGAGTGTTCGGCCTGTCGGACTGGCATCGTGACGGCACACTTGCTGAGTACGTCGCGATGGAGGCACGCAATCTCGCGCCGTTGCCGGGCGACGTCGACTTCACGGTGGGCGCGAGTCTGCCGATCTCGGGCCTGACCGCGTGGCAGGGCCTGTTTCAGCATGGCCGAGTTCTGGCAGGGCAGACCGTGCTGGCGCATGGCGCGGCCGGTGCCGTCGGTTCGGCCGTGACACAGCTTGCGCGGGAAGCGGGAGCCTATGTCATCGGCACCGGACGCGCCGCCGACCGCCAGAAGGCTCTCGACTTCGGTGCAAATGAATTCGTCGACCTCGGGAACGATACCCTGGAAGACGTCGGCCGCGTCGATCTGGTGTTCGACGTCATCGGTGGCGATGTTCAGATGCGGTCTGCAGCGCTGATCCGGGCCGGAGGAACGCTCGTGACCGTCGTCGGGCCTACCCAAGTGAGGCCAGCAGATGGCCTGACAATCGACTTCGTCGTCGAGGCGGATCGCACTCAATTATCCGAGATAATTCAGCGGGTTCGGGATGGGCGGCTGCGCATAAACATTGGCAAGGTCTCGAGCCTGGACGATGCTGTCGCCACGTTCAATTCAACTGAGAGGCGGGTGGGGAAGATCGTCATTCGCGTCCGTCCGTGAGGACTCGTCGAGAACGAGGATATTAGCGGCGCTTGCACCTGCCGTATCCTTCTGACGGATTGGCCTCCACGCACTCGCAGGAAGGCTCGCTTCCTTAGAGATCGCGCTAATGCGCCACGGATGCCAGTCAAAAGCACTTTATCGTCAGGCAGAACGGCAGTTTCTTACGATCAGATGAGGCGCAGAGCCGGCCGCACCGGAGGGCTTCGGAAGCCGCCTGATCAACACAGCGTCCGAGCAGCTTGGCCGGCTGACCCGGACGTGGGATCCCCGCAGGCGTCGTGATCGAGCTCGCGATCGCAAAGAACTGGCTGAGATCGTGAAGCGCAGAGCTGGTGAGTCTTCTCGCCTTGTACTCACGAAATGGCTAAATGCGAGTCACGGACAAGAAAGGCCGACAACGCCTCTGCGGTCTTGTCAGGCTCCTCCTCGGGCAGGAAGTGCCCGCAGTCCATCGCGTGGCCTTCAGCATGAGGGGCGATCGGGCGCCAGCCGGCGAGAAAACGCTCGACGTCCGGGAATTCGCGGCGGCCCCAGAGTGCGAGCGTCGGGCAGGCGATCACGCGGCCGGCAGCCAGATCGTCCTCATCGTCCTCCCGGTCCTTGGTCCAGCCCGTGCGGTAGTCTGCACAGCTTCCTGCGATCACCGCACGTGTCGCGAAGGCCGTTTCGTAGGCGGCGAGTGCATCTGGGGCGAAAGCGGCGAGCGACTTGTCTGCCGTCCAACCTGACAATGTGGCATGCAGATATGGGATTGCGAAAGCCTCGATCATATCTTCAGGAAAAGGGCTCGGCTGCGCTAGAAAGTACCATCGGAAGGCGCGCATGGCGTCGGCGTTGTCTTTCAGCCTCTGCCACATAGCAAAGGTCGGCAGAATGCTGAGCGTAGCCAGGCGTTCCACTCTGTCGGGGCAGTCGAGCGCGAGGCGATAGGCGACGCGTCCGCCGCGGTCATGCCCGGCAATGGAAAAGCGCGGGTAACCCAGTTGGTTCATCACGCCCACGAATGCCTCCGCCATGGCCCGCTTGGCATAAGCGGCCTCCCACTCGGGTCCCCGGCTTTCTCCGTAGCCAGGCAGATCGGCAACCACGACCGTGAAGCGCGCAGCCAGACCTGGCGCGATCTTGTGCCAGCAGACATGCGTCTCAGGGTAGCCGTGCAATAGGAGCAATGGCGGCCCGGAGCCGCCTATGCGAAAGAAGATCTCATAATTGCCAGCGCCCAAACGTCCAGACGCAAAGCCCGGAAAGAGCTCTATGGCCGCCGTTCCTGGTCTCCGTCTATCCGCTGAAACGCACCGTTCAGGCCTCATTGTGATTCGACCGGTCAGTCGCATGAAGTCGCCTTTCACAGGCGTAACCGCAGTATGCGCCTTTCCGGAAATTAGATCGAGCACATGTACGATCGTGCTTCCGATGTGCTCGCGCCAAGAAAGAACGACGAGGCCGTCGCGAACTTCGACTGCCTCATACTCGACCATGTCACAGAATCCCATGTTGTCACCGGCAACGATCTCGACTGTTAGATCGCGGTCAGAGTGAATGTTGATCCGCGACCTAAACGTCGGGAAATCGATCTCAAGCACTTGACCGACGTGAAGAGCCGATGCGCATTGCGAGACCATCTTAGACTCCTGTCCCAAGCCCTGCTCGGAAGTCGCGTAGCGCCTGGATAAACTCTGCTGGCGCCTCGATTGGCAGCAATTCCCCGCTGCCTTCGATGATCCGGCTGTGCACATTAGACACGCCGGCTGCCTTCAGTCCCTCGAGGTAGGGTTCGATCGGCCGCTTGTCGGCGTCGCCGCGCATATAGAGCAGGGGTTTCTCAATGCCTGTTGGTTTTGCATTGCGGCAGGCGTCCGCTGTCATCGCACGGTACCAGTCGAAACCGGACTTGAGCGCTTCGGGACGCGAATAGGCATTGGCGAAATCGGCGCGCAGCGCTTCTGGGATGCGTCGCGCTTCGCCCGCAAGGACGTCGTGGAAGAAATCGAAATACGCGCGCTCACGGCCTGTGACCAATGTTTCCGGCAAATCCGCTACCTTGTGAAACGCGAAATGCCAGACGCGAGGATCGGCAAGAAGCTTCTCCCATGGATCAAGGCCGGGAATGACCGTATTCATCACCACGGCGGCCTCGATCCGTTCGCTATGATCGCGCGCGGCTGCAAAAGCGACCATGCCGCCGACATCGAGGCCGGCGATGAGGATGTCATGGGCGTCAGCGCTTTCGGCGGCTTTAAGCACGACATCGGCGAGAACTGTCTTCTCAGCGGAGGACGGCGCGCCATTGGAGTCGCCGATATTCGGCAAGTCGGGCGCAAGCACGTAGAAATTGACGCTTAGCGCGTCCAGGACACCGTCATATAACGCCCGTGAATGCGGCCAGCCGTGCAAGAGAATGAGCGCCGGCTTCTTTGCATCGCCGGCCCGGCTTGCTGCAATATTCAACCGACCGACGGGGATCGTGACGCGCTCGGCCATCGCGCTAGCGCGGCTGAACCGCGAGGGCCAACTTGCCGAGGTGATGCCGCTCGACCGCGCGGTGTGCTTCGGCCGCTTCGCCCAAGCCGTACCTAGCGCAAACATGCACCGTGAACGGCCCCATCTCGATCAGGCGATTGAGCCGCTCGAAAAGTTCGGGTTCCGAGCGCCCATCGTAGGCTTTGAGTTTCACGCCGGCGCGCGCTTTCGGTTTGGGCTCGACGCCGTTCGGATAAGCCGCGCGGCCGCTCTTGCGGATAGCTTTCAACACCGCCTCCAATCCATTGCTATTTGCGGTGATGAGAACCGCGTCGAGGCCCCCGGGTGCAAAATCGCGCACGGCGGCCTCGACTTCGGTTGAATGGCCATCGATTGCGGCGTCAGCGCCGAGCTGGCGCGCAAGGGCGACGCCATCCTCTCCAGAGGCGATCGCGAGCACGTCTGCGCCCATGCGTTTGGCCAGCTGGAGCGCGATATGGCCAATGCCGCCACTCGCGCCAAAGATCCCCAACTTCTCGCCAGGCTTGAGGCCGAGCGTTTCAAGCCCGGTCAGGGCGGTCAACGCATCGGCCGGCATCGCGCCCGCTTGGTCGAGATCGAGGCCGTCGGGCACTGGGGCGGCGTGGCGGGCTTTCAGCCGTGCATACTCAGCGTAGAAGCCGCTCTTGGCGATGTCGGGATCGTAGCCGTAAACCTTGTCGCCTTCGCGAAAGCGCTTCACTCGCTCTCCGGTCGCAATGACCGTGCCCGCGGCGTCCACCCCGAGAACAAATGGAAAGGAAGGCCTGTCTTCCTTCGTCGCTTCGAAATACTCACCTTCCCGAAGTGATGGGTCCCACGGCCCGACGCTCGCGGTATCGACGCGGATCAGCAATTCGTCAGCCTTGGGCTCGGGTACTGCGAGCGTGTGGAGCGCGATCTCATCAGCGCCGCCGAAGCGGTCGATCGCCGCTGCTTGCATTCTGTTTGCGCGCGCCATGCCTTGGCCTTTCTCTTTCTCGCTATTGAATCTTGGCGATATCCTTGTTGCGCGTGCCGTCGTGCGTATGTCGAAGCCGCAGCTTGCCTGGGGGTGGCGTCGAGGCTTCGCTTTTCGCCGCCGCGCCGACCGCGCCCTTCGCTGGTGTGATGCCGCCATCGACTAGCCAAACCGCGCCGGTGACGAAGCTCGCCTCATCCGACGCCAGGAATGCATAGACATTTGCGACTTCTTCCGGCGTGCCGCGCCGGCCAAAGGGGACGGCCGTCACCAGCGCCTTCTCGATCGTCTCATCGACGGCGCCCGTCTCCTTATGCGTCCAAGCTGTATCGATAGGCCCGGGGCTCACGCAATTGGCCCGCACCCCATATTGCGCCTGCTCGACTGCGATGCCCATGACAAAGGAATGCAGAAAGCCCTTGGTTCCGCCATAGGCGACATTCCTAGGCTGGCCGTTAATGCCGCCTTCGGAGCCGGCGCAGAGGATCACGCCCTTCGTTTTCCTCAGATGCGGCAGCGCGAACTTCGTCATCAAGAAGGCCGAGCGCACGTTGCAGCTTATGTGCTCATCGAACTTGTCGATCGGCATGTCGTCGGTCTCCGCATTGACGAGAAGCACGCCCGCATTGTTGACGAGCACGTCGAGCTTGCCGAAGTGATCGATGGCGGCGTCGACACAGGCGCGCGCCTGACGCTCGTCCGCGACATCGGCGGCGAAAGTGATCGCCTCGCCGCCGTCCTCCAGAATTGCGGCGGCGACGTCGTCGATCGGATCGTCGCGCAATCCATTGACGATGACTTTCCCGCCTTCGCGCGCGAACTTCAGACAGATCGCCTCGCCAATTCCTGTCCCGCCGCCCGTGACGATCGCCACCTTGTCCTGCAGTCGGCCTTCCATCGGATGTCTCCTTTGCGGTTCGCATCCGGGCGCGCCTTGCGCTGTCACAGCCCGGATGGCTGGCCCCCCTGCTTCGCCGCGAGTTTTTTGAGGCTTTCGCGGATGGGTTCCGCCCGTATGGCGACGCGCCCAACGCCCCACAGGCAGGCGGTCTCTAGTCGCCTTCGCTTGGGGCTCCGGCGCTTGAGCAAGCAACGGATCGGGCGCGGGGACGTTCCGCCGGCGGCGTCTCCTGGCCGAAAATGTGAACTGCGGCGCAAGCAATGCGTTCTCAATCTATTGATTTGGAGATGCCGATGTCCGCGCCCTGCTAGGTAAAACATCGCAGCATGAGGCAAGGCCGCTTCTAACGAGAGGCCGGTCTGGACGACGCACCTTTGCTGCCGCATGGCTATCCCTGCTCGTCGTACCAATTCTGCAAACCTCTTGCCGTCTTTGGCGGATTGCTGGCGTTTGGCTGCCCCCGACTATCCCGGCTGCGGCTATCAGCGCCAACATCAGCCGCCGACCCTGATCATCTGGGGGCCGCAGGATGGCTACATGCCCGCTGCCGCAAAGGCGTTGTGACGCATGACTGTCGCAGCAGCCTTCACCGCGGGCAGCGCCAAGCTGCGAGATTAGACGCGCAGTGGCTCGTCAGGCGGTTCAATTTTGATGGAAGGATCTCATGGTGAAGCGACCGAAGCGTTATCTGAACGCTGTCGTTCCGCACATCTACGTCGATGGTGCACACGCCGCGGTGAGCTTTTACAGGCGGGCCTTCGGCGCCGCTGAGCTTTTTCGGATCTTGAAGGCCGACGGGCGAATCCTTCACGCCGAGCTGACGATCTACGGCGCGACGGTTATGCTGGGTGATCCAGACGATCGGCTATACGGCGAGCCTCGCCTGGTCGGGCGCTGCACCGCCAGCCTTCATCTATTCGTCGACGACAACGCGGCAGCGATGGCTCGCGCGGTGGACGCAGGCTGCGAGCAAATCCAGGCGCCAGTCGATATGTTCTACGGTGCGAGTTCGGCGAGCGTGCGAGATCCATTCGGCCATGTCTGGATTCTCCTGACTTGGAAGGAGGACCTCGATCCACGCGAGATGGAGCGTCGGGCTCAGAGCGTCTTCTCACAGTGATTGCAGGCGGGTTTACAGCAGCCAGTCGCAAGACCGGTAAGGAACGCGACGATGGACGCCCGCGTTTGCGCTAGCAGTGATGAAAGGCCAGCAGGAGGTCGGAAAATGACAATTCTCGCGGTGGGAGCCGCCGGAAATCTCGCCGGACTTGTCGTTCCGGCCCTTGTTGGACGAGGCGCCAAAGTCCGAGGCCTTGTCCGAAGGCGTGAGCAGATTGATTCAGTCACGGCGCGAGGAGCTGCCGAGGCTGTCGTGGGCGACCTCGCAGATCCGGAAAGCCTCAGTGCGGCGCTTCGAGGAGTGGACGCCGTATTCCATGTGGGGCCAGTCTTTGCGCCAAACGAGGTTGAACTCGGGAGAACCATGGTTCGCGCAGCGGTCCAAGCTGGCGTGCGCAAATTCGTATTCTCCTCGGTCATCCATCCAGTTCTGAGCGGACTGCCCAATCATGCCGCCAAAGCTCCGGTCGAGGAGGCCCTGCTCAATTCGAATCTCGAATATACGATCCTTCACCCCACGGTCGTGTTTCAAAACTACGCCGCCGCTTGGCCCAAGATCGTTCAAACTCGGATCCTGGAAGAGCCGTGGGCGGCGGACACCCGCTTCACACGGGTCGACTATCGTGATGTCGCGGACGTGGCGGCGATCGCGCTCACCGAAGATTATTTGACCTATGGCACTTTCGAACTTTGCTCGCCGGGCAACCTCAACCGTCATGATGTCGCTCTGCAAATAAGCGAGGTGCTAGGAAAAGAGATCAAGGTTGGGACACTTGGTGTGGAGGCCCTCGGCAACGTTCCACAGGACATGAAAACGATGGTCGAGCACTACAACCATCACGGCCTTCTCGGGAATTCTCTGACGCTACAGGCGATCCTTAATCGTGAGCCCCGAACCCTTCGCGCATATTTCGAGGATCTCGCCGAGGGTAAGAACTAGCCGGACCGTCGCGGAGCGATTACGCCATGCTGGTGAAGTAGTACGGCGAGCCGGAAAGCAACAAGTCGCCAGAGCGCCGCTACAGCCCCGCGGTCTGCACGGGCGCGACCAGCTCGCGGATCGAAGGCAATCCCGATCCGGTGCATGTCAGCACCTCGCACACTGAGCGCGCAAACCTCACCATGCGCATGGCAAACCGTCGCTTCACGCGTTACCAATGCCTTTTCAAAAAGTTCGACAACCATGTCCACATGGTCGCGATCTACACCGTCTGGTACGACTTCATCAAAATGCACAAGACGTTGAAGATGGCGCCGGCAATGGCCGCGGCGTGTCCAAGACGCTTTGGTCGATGGAAAACTTTTGCGAGAAGATGGACGCGGTTGCGCCTGAGCCGGGCAAGCGCGGCCCATACAAAAGCGAGCGGTCGCCTAGCGGCTCACTTCTGCACGATCCAAGCCAGCATGTCGGGGTCGATATCATCCGAGCCTGTAAAGGTGCGGATCAAAGTAGCCGCATGGTCTCGCCATCGATCGGTCGGTATGTTCTCTTCCACAACTGACTTTCGGAACGCCTCGCGAATGACATCGCAGTCGAAAGCCGAAATAGAAGCGCTCTGCATAGCAGCCAAAGGAGCCTCCCTTGTCGATTACAGCGGGAGCACCTGAGTTGGCTTCCAAGCATCCGCTCGCCCTCGTGCGGACGACTTGGGAACGATACGCCTGAAATGTGACCGTTAGGAGTCAATTCGCGGAACAAGGATTTTTGCGCCGGGTTGTGTCAGGAGGAGGCTTCTCGTGATCGACACCCCCGGCAAGCCAGAAAACATTAGAAACTATCTGGTCCAGCGCTTGATGGAAGAAACCGGCATTTCCGTCGAAGAGGCGCAACAGTTGATTGCGCTCATCGGGTACGAATGGCCGTCACTTCTGAGGGAAGCCCATATCTTGGCAAAAAAAAAGAGCAGGTCCTAAATTTCAGAGACACTACCCCTCCCGATCAATGTTTGCGCCGAATTCGGCGCAGCTCGCCAACTCGCAGTCTGTTCCGGATATGAGGAGAGAAAAATGGGGGAGGGGAAGCGAGAAAAACCTCCTCGCGGAGCTGGCGGACCGCTGACGCTAGCCCTCTCAATCGCTCCCGTCGCGATCCCGACTCGTCATCCTGTGCAGGGCTCACAAGCCCTGCTTGGCTAGCCGGGCAGGGATGCTCGTTCGCAATTGCCCCGGCCCGCCTGCTCCGCGGGGCCGGGGATGTCCTCGGGAAGAAGGCGAAAAGGACCGGTGACAAGGCCGCGTCCGCAATCCCCAAAGGAGCACCTCCATGGAACTGATATCTGTCGATCCGGGAGCGCTGAAGGACAATCCCGACAAGGCGCGCCGTCCAGCCTGCGGGCCGACGCACTGCTGCTGGCGACGATCAAGGCTGTCGGCAGCCGCCTGTCGTCGCCGCTGAGGGCGATGGCGGTAACGGCTTCGTCATCGACGAGGGCTCCGTCGCGTCGAGCAGGCGATCGCTGCCGGCCTCGACAAGATCACCGCGCAGCCAATCAGTTTCCGCGAAGTCTTTGCGCTCACGTCGTTCAAGGACCGCAATCTCTTCGCACCTCGCAGGCCCGCCTCGTCAATAACCTCAATGACGGGATGAGCTGGGAGCATCTTCCCGTTGTTCTTCGCCTGCTTCGACCTAGGCGTCGAGCGCATCGGCATCCTCAAGGCGATCTATCCCGCGACCTGGTGCATTCTGCAGATTGCAACCAGCCCCTTGAGCGACCGCTGGGGGCGCAAGCCGCCTGATCGTCGCCGGCATGTGGGTGCGGGCCGTCGGCCTCTGTTCCTCACCGCCGCAGCGCGCTAGTTCGAATGTCGGCTCGTCGGCAGCTTTCTTCTCGGCCTCGGCACGGCCATGGTCGATCCGAGCCTGATCGTGGCCGTCTCCGACGCTCGCTGAGCGACCTGGCGTGCCCGCTCGCTCAGCGTTCACCGCTTCTGGCGGGAAACCTCGGCTACGCCATCGGCGCGCTTTCAGCCGGGTTCATCGCCGACAGGTTCGGACTATTGGCGGCGATCGCTTGAATCGCGGCGCTGACGTTTCTCTCCGGATTGGTCGTGGCCCTCGAGATGCGCGATCTCGGTATTTCGCGCGTGCCCGTCGGGCTGGACCCGTCCTCGAAGCAGGCACGATGACGATGGCAGATCGAGGGTCGTTCGGCAGGGCAGTTGACCTTGCGCAAATGCGCCACGCTGCCGTCGCCCTATATTCCACCGCGACTGACGGTTTGCCGGCTTCCCATGTGGAATACGGTGTGCTCACGGAAGTCGAAAGAGCAAGGAGGATACTATGACATCGACAGCATTGTCACGCGCGACTGCGCTCGCCGCCATTGTTGCCATAGGCACCACGAGCGGAGCCGTGGCCCAAACGGCGGCCTCCGACCCGCATCATGCCGATGCGCAGATCGCACAAACGATGCCTCCCGCCGAGCCTGAGGATGCGACGGGACAAGACCAGGGCCTGCATCCTGGCCAAGGAGCCATGATGCCTCCGCGAATGATGGATCAGGGCACGATGGGGCAAGGAATGATGGGAGGTATGATGCAGCCCCGGATGATGGGCGGCATGCCGATGATGCGCGTGCATGGCCACATGATGAAAATCATGTTCGCCATCGTCGACACGAACGGGGATGGAGCGATTTCTTTCGAGGAATTGACGACCGTCGAAAAGCGGATCTTCGACAAAGTGGACGTCAATAAGGACGGCAAAGTGACGCCCGAGGAAGTGCAGACATTCATGCGAGAGTAGCCGGGCAAGCCGATGGGCTGCGCATCAAGCGTAACGGCCGTCCAATTCTTCTAGATGGAGAAGCGAAAGAGGCGACGGGCTACCCACGGACACAGAAGAGGGCATGCATGACGCTGGCCTTGATAAGCGCCAGAGCCATCGTTTGGTTCCAATGGCTTTGCGCAGGAGGACGTGCAGGTCTTCGGCTGCCATGAACTTGCCGATGAGCTCGCAGGAGCTGGCAAGCGGGATAAAGGCCAGCGCTTCGATTCCCTCGCCAAGGGCCATGTCGATGAGTTGCCGCTGAGACGAATATTCTCGACAAAGATGGGCTTGGCGTCGCGCTGATTGCTGGTCCACGGTGTGTGGCCGTTGACGGCCTTGCGAAATTCTTCAGAGAGTGAGCGCCACGCGACGAAGCTCAACCAATGCCGGCGGCGCACTGGCGCGAGACGCTCGATGCGGGGCTTTCTGAATGTCAGTCGCGGCTCAAGACTTTTTCTGTGGTTTTCCCTTTCGCTTTGTCGAAGCCATTTTATCGAGTTCTTTTTCGCTCATCGACTTCTCCATGCTCTTGGAAGCGCCCTTAAGTTCGCTTTTCTTTTTTTCTCCGCGTTTCGCTGCAAGGGCTGCGCCGGCGGCCATCTGCTGGGCCTTGGATTTAGCAGGCATCTGCTCGTTCCTTTTTCTCTCTGTCTCACCCTTTGAGAACTCCGGATAACGTAGGTTCTGGGGTGGCGGTTCCGATCTGCCGGTCTTGCAACGAGATCGTGTCCCATCAGGTGGTGTAGCTGACGGTTTTGAAGCCGCTCGCGAGCACGCCGTCAGCGGCGCTGTAGGGAGTGAGCGGCCTGTCGGTGGTCATCGGCGCTTTCCGGTACGGTTTGGTTGTTGACGCCAACCCATTTCGGAAGGACCCGCCGCTTCCAGTGCATCAGCATGAGAACGGCGTCGGGCCTGCGATTATCAACGGCGCGGTCTCGGCGCTGTGATTCCTGTTCCTGGTGACGCTGACGCGGCGGTGTCTGGCCCGTGTGTTGGTGATGATGCGCCACCCACGCAAGCTGGCGGACGTGCTGAGCATGGAGGAAGCGGCGCGGCTGCTCGAAGCAGCACCTGGCGTCAAGCACAAAGCCGCGCTCGGTGTCGCGACAACCATGCAAACCTGTTGCCGAGAGGGCGGGTGTCTCTTTGCGTAACCCGTCGTGCAAGATAATTCCAGCCGAGCTTTGAGGCGCCGACAGTCCGACGCGCCTGTGGGAGCAGGAGCGAGGCGCGTGGCGATAGGGCCGGGTTGTTCCGCTCCCTTGCTTTGTCGGGAATAATGGGACGAGACGCGGCGTTGAAGACGTGAAGGGACGGACCGTCCCTGCCGAGCAACTTAAGGTCACGCATCGGACGGCAATCGTTGGAGAACCCATGATGCGAACACTTATTCTCATTGCAGCGTTTTCGCTGCTCGCCGGCCCCGCGTCGGCAGCCGATCACCTCTTCACCGCCACAGGGGCAGGCGGTTTGACGACCGATAGCCAGCCGTTCCAAAACGGCATAAACAACACTGCTCCGACAGCCGAGGCTGTGCCGGGCGGAGGTAGTCCGCTGTCGGGTGAAGACCATACCGTTCCGGCCACCGACACCCAGACGGGTGCCGCGACCAGGGATATGCCGGCGGCCACGCAGGACAAGACCGCGCCCTCAGCCAACGCCCACTGACAATCGCGTCGCCTCGTGACAGGCCGTTGACGCCGCACTCTCGCGCCCATCCGGCAGATGTCAAATTTTGATGCTGGGCGTGCACGCGCCGCCAGAGGCGATGGAGCGCAAATCGAACGGCACGGGAGTCGCGGGCGCTATGGCCTCGGCGAGAAATTGAGCGCGCTGATCTGCCAGTGGCAGGTCCATTCGCCTGTTCGGAGCTTCGAATAGATTTTGCAGAAACGGCGCTTCCAGGGAAAATCAGCGCCGGTTGCCTTGTTTCGCAAGGGTGTCGATGTCGACCACGGCGAAAGCCGCGTCCTGTGTCGGAAGCCGGTGAGGCTTTCGAGCAGCCAAAGAGAAATGCAATGGTCGTCGTCGTGCTCGTGCCGCAGTTCCGAAATAGAATGCCATACTTGCCCTCGGTCCACCGCAGCATCGCATCGAGCCGACCAATGGCGCGGTTGGCAGCTTTGGCGGTATGTGGGGCGGACTCACATCAGGGACCGAAAAACCGCCGCGGGTCGTCGGCGACAAATCTATTAAGGCACTCGCATTAAGAACGATTTCTTGACTAACGCTATGCGCGGCGTGAGCGGTACCGCACCCCCTGAAGCGTCGCGATCCATATGAACGGACGCGAGCGCATAGTTCACGCCTAAAATGTAGAGATAGCACTTAGTCGGATCGTTGGAGCAGCAAGGCGCCACTTCAACGCAACCTCAAGATACTTCGCGTCGGCAAAGCGCGGCAACATTCTCCAGATGAAGGGGACGGAAAGAGGCTGTCGCTTTCGGTTCACGGATTCCGCGATGCTGCCCTATGTTCTGTTGAAGGGCATAGCCGACAAGCTCGTTGACGAAAAGGCGATGGCTATTCCGCCTGCTCCCGAGCGGGACGATCTTTTTTCCGATGGGCGCTAGCGGCTTTTTTGGCAGCTTTGCGCCTGATGTCGGACGCAGAGACCAGCTTCGGCTGCGCCCGCAAGCGGACATCGCGTATGACCATACTCGAGGTCGTGGTCGCGGGGGGTAGGTGCGCCATCCTCTTTCGTGTTGTGGGAGAGGGTCAGTGCAGCCCCTGAAGCTGTATGCAGCGGAACTAAAGTCCCGCCGCTGCTTTACGTATGCGGTATCGGACGGCCAGGCCAATTCGCCAGGACGCCGATCCGATGCGGAGCCATTGGCGATGCCATCCGGACGGGTGGATTTGGCAGTTGAAGACGTGGCGCGTGCGAAGAGCGGCATTCACCTCACGGTGATTGCGGCAGTGCCACTGCTATTCCTGTTGAGCGGTCTCGCCATCCGCTACGCCGCATTTGCGTCTGTGTCGCCGGACCCGAGCCTCGCGGCGTATGCCCGCGCTTTCTGCAAGTGGGACTGCACCTGGTATGTGGACATTTCCGAGCAAGGCTATGAGCACTATCCGATCCCGGGCCATAGCAATATCGGACGATGGGGATTCTTCCCGCTCTATCCGGTGCTGGTGGCGGCAGTCCGCTTCATTCTTCCTGTCCCCACAATCCTGATAGCCACGGCGATGTCGCTGGCATGCGGCTACGTGTCGTGCCTGACGGCGTGGCCGCTCATGGACAAGAACATGCGTGCCTATGTGCTCTACTGCGCCTTCCTGCTGAGCGGCCCGTTCTCTTTCTATTTCGCCACCTTCCTCACCGAGCCGCTGTTCGTGCTTTTGACTTCATGCCTTTTCCTAGCGCTCAAACGCTCGAACTATCTCGCGGCCAGCCTGTCGTGCGCGCTTCTTGCGGCGACGCGGCCGGTCGGCGTCTTTGCCGTTCTGGCGATCGTCATGCGCATGTTCGAGGAGCATCGCGCCAAGGGCGGATCGGCGAGCGCTTTCCCGCGCCGGCTGCTTGGCCGGCCGCGTCTCATCATCGCCATACTCATCTCGCCTGCCGGCGTGTTTGCCTATATGCTCTTCCTGCATGTCACGCTCGGGGACGGGTTCGCCTTTGCCCATGTCCAGCGCGCGTTCGGGCGTGTGTGGGGCAACCCGCTCCTGTTCCTGTGGGACGGGCTTTCTTATCATCCCGCTTCCGATTGTCTGCCGTCGGCGCCGCAATGGAGCGCGCTGACGGCGATCGGCGGACTGGCGCTGACGGGCGTGCTGGCGGCTCGCAGGCAATATGGCGCGGCGCTGTTCTGCACGATCGCCCTCATCTTGCCGCTGACCTCGAATCTGGCCTCCATGGTCCGCTATGTCGTCGGCCTTGCGCCGCTGACGACGCTGGCGGCCGAGCTGCTGTCGGCGTCGAAGCCGACCTTCGCGTTGGCCCTGATCGTCTTCCTCGCCACCTGCTACTTTCTGACCCTCGCATGGCTTGGAGGCTATCTTGCCCTGGTCTAAGCCGACGAGATCGGTCATTTCCCCGCTCACACTCGCCAGCTACGCGCTGGCGGGCGCTCTCGCCGCGGCTGAAATCTCCATTCTTGCGCTAGCCCTCAATCCTCAAGTCGATGACGACTATCGCGCCTATTACATCGACAAGACGACGACCTGCCTCAATCGCGATGCCGTCGGGCGCTACACGCTAGGACGGACTGTCTCGTTCCGCTCCGACGGCGCAAGTGAGGCGATCGGCATGATGGTCTGCGGCTGGTCGGGGCCGGTGGCCGACGGCACCCATTCGCTAGGCGAGACATCGCGCCTGCGTCTTGCCCTGCCGCCGCTCCGCGACGGGCTTCAGGCCATACTCGAAATCATTCCCGTCATCCGCCCCCCGCAGACCTCGCAAAGGATCGTCATCTCGGCGAACGGTACCGAGGTGCATCGGGCGACGCTGGCTGGCGCCACGCCGGCAACCGTGCCTTTCGTGATTCCGCGGGCCGCGCTGGCCGGCCGGGCGATGCTGGAACTGGTCTTGGACTATCCCGATGCTATCCCGCAAAGCTCCGACGCCAGTAATATCTACAGCCGCGCCATCAAGCTGACGTCTTTGCGGCTGGATGCTCTTTGAAGCATCTTTGCGGATCGCTTAGGTCGACTCTCCGTCCTTCCGGCGGCGCTCGGCAAAAACCCACCGGTCGAGCACCAGGAAATTGAGCGCCGGGATGACCACGCAGGTGACTAGAACGGGAACGACGAGCGGCAGGCCGAGCTTCACCGTCAGCAGCGACGGCACCGCGTAGGCCACGGCGAGGCCGGTCGCCGTCAGCAGCGCGAAACGGGGCGCCTGCGAGCGATGCGATCCGTCCGACATGAAGGTGAAGAACTTGTGCGCGAGATAGGAAAACAGGGCCGCGCCTGCGTAGGCCGCCAACGAGGCCTCGACAGGCCCGAGGCCGATCCGCTTCGATCCGGCAAAGACCGCTGCCAGGACGGCATAGAGGACGGTGGCGGCGATGCCGACCGAGCCGAACCGCGCCAAGAGCTTCAGGCCGACGTTGGAACGATGCTCAGGCGCGTGCGACGCAGGCATATTGCGCTCCGAACGGCAGGGCGGCCAGCGAGCGCTCCAGTTTCCGGGCAAGCGGCCTGGCCGACGGCAGGAGCAGAAAATGCTCGCAGCGGACGTTGCGAAAGCCCGCGTGCCCAAGCAGCGATGCTGCCTTGCCTGCGCTGAGCAGGACAGCGTCCTTGTCGAACGGGCACCTCCACACTGCCATGCGGGTCAGGGGGTTGTAAGGATTGTGCTCGATGATGCAGGCAAGCCCATCTCGTCGCACGACGCGCCGCATCTCGCGGACGAAATCCAGCCACGACACAGGCGGCACGTGGTGGACGACGCAGCTGGCGAACGCCAGGTCGAACGTGCGGTCCGGGTAAGGCAGGCGCGAGGTCGTGCAGGTGGTGTAGGCGACGCGCGGGTTCTCCCTGGTGGCGCGCGAGAGGGACTCCTCCGATACGTCGCAGCCGTCGAGGCGATCGAGGACATCCGCGAGATGGGGATGAAGTGAGCCGACGCCGCAGCCAACATCGAGCGCGCGCAGGCCTGCTCGGCCCCGCCGAAGGTCATGCTCGACGATCAGGCGTCGCAGAAGCTCGGCCTTGGCACGCAGGAAGAAATCATGCTTCAGGCCGGAGAATCGGATCGAGCCCTCGACCGCCTCGCCGTAGCTGGACCTATAGCTGTCGAAGAGATCGGACATTCGCCGTAACCCCGCTCCCGGACTTGCGAAACGATGCGCGCTTATCGCGCGAGGTGACGCGCATCGGCCGGTCGAAGCCGCTCCGCCTTTCGACGACATACAGCGGGCGCCGTTTCACTTCCGCATGGATGCTGCCGATATAAAGGCCGATCACGCCGGTCATAAAGAGATTGATCCCGATGAGCAGCGATACGATCACCACCGTGGACGTCCAGCCGGCAATCACGCCGGTCTCAAGAATCCAGGCCAAGATGGCATAGGCGCCGAACACCAGGGCGAGAGCGGAAATCGCCAATCCTGTAAACAGCGCCAGTTGCAGAGGCCGCTCCGAAAAGCTGACGATGCCGTGGATCGCAAGCCGCATCATCTTCCAGAACGGGTATTTGGTTTGGCCAAGCGTCCGCCTCGGGCGCTCGAACGGTACCGCCGCCTGCTTAAAACCCATCCAGCCGAACATTCCCCTGACGAAACGGTCGTGCTCGGGCATGCGCCTGAACGTGTCCAGCGCCTTGCGACCGACGAGGCGGAAGTCGCCGACGTCGCGCGGGATGTCGACAGGCGTCATCCTCTCCAGGAGGCGGTAGAAAAGGCTGGCGGTGAAGCGCTTGAACCAGGTTTCACCCTCACGCCTGACGCGCTTTGCATAGACGATCTCGAAACCGTCCTTCCACTTCGCCACCAGGTCGAGAACGACCTCGGGCGGATCCTGCAGGTCGGCATCCATGACGATGACGGCCTCGCCGGCGGCTGCTTCCATCCCGGCGGTGATGGCGAGTTGGTGGCCGAAGTTGCGGGAAAGCTCGATCAGGCGGAAGCTTGGTTCGGCAGCGACCATGGGGCGCAAGTAGCTCACGCTTAGATCGCTGCTGCCGTCATCGACGAAGATGACCTCGGTCTCTCCGTCCAGTTTTGCGATCAATGCGCTGATCCGGTCGACCAGCAGGGGCAATACCTCTTCCTCATTGTATATTGGCAGCACCAATGAGTAGCGTGGTGACGGTGCCCGCGTCCGGATGCGCTGGACAGACTCTTGCATTCGGTTGCAATGGAACACCCGCCACAAAGTTCCATGAGCAACCGCTAATTCGTCAAAGAAGGACGGCGCCGGATTGCCGGCTCGGGCGGTCAAGCCGATGCCATTGACACGTTTTCACCGATCTTCGCCCGGCGCGGCCACGTCGCAAGCCGGACCCGCTCTCCAACGGCGTGCGCACGACCATGCCGCAGCACATCACCACCAGCACGCGCGTGGTGGTGACGACCGCCGACGGCTCCTACGTCCAGCGCGTTTCACCGCAACTTAGGTCGTAGACTCCTAACCGTGAAGCGCTTCGCCTTCTCATCGGATATGCAGGCACGATCAACGCGCCACCACCTGCCTCAAGCACGGGTCCGCACTGTCGGTTGTCGGAATCGACGTGACAGCGACACACGGTCGGATTATTTGTACTCAAATGACTTCCGCGACGTTATGGGTGCGTTGCGAGCATGCCGGACTGAGGAGGAGGGTGAGATGGTGACGGCGAAGCTTCACGGCGTTGAACTCGTCAAGGGCCAGAAGTGGACGGTGCGCGTCACCGCCTACGGCACCACCCTAACCTTCCCCTTCGAAGCCGAGCAATATGCGCGTTCTTATGCCGACGGCCAGGCTTTCCGCCTCGGCGTCGAAGTGGTCGAGCTCAAGGACTGCGCCTGAGTTCCATCGTAGTCGCTGAACGCCTTTTCCGCCCGCCCAGCACCTCAGCGGCGGTTTCGAACATAGCCCTCAACTGCGGATCATCCACCTTGGCGATATCCTGGCGCAGGTGATCCATCGTTTTCTGCAGCCGGATTTGCATATTGTGCGTATGGTGGCGAGGGTCTTTATCGCGTTCACTTGCCATGAGGGCGCTCCCTCGACGACGCGGCGGCAATCCAGTCGAGCTGTTCGAGCCTCGCGCAAGTAGCATTGAGCCTCGAGCCCTTCCACAGCGAGCGTATTCGAGACCGGCGCCAACGATGGCTCCGGTGCGGGTTTCGGAAAATGCGAACGTGGCGATAGGTGGCAACGCGGCCATCCAACAATCAAATTTTGCCAAATCGACGCCGGCAGTGCCGCATAGCAGCGTGCGATCAAAGACACGTGAATCGCGTCCGCGCCGAGGCCTGCCAACGAGAAGTCGCCGAGCCCCGAACACGGGCAAGCCGTCTGGCTGAAGCCTCGGCCTTCGAAAGACCCCAATCGACTTCGACGCCGATCACGAAAGGCGCGTCTATCTGCCAGTTGTGGCCCAGGCCTGAACAGTTCACCAGCCGGAATTGCTGCCCACTGCCCAAAGACAAATGGCGTTCTACTTGGCCTCGTCCGGCACGTGTATCGCCGGCGGCTCATGTGGAACCCAATGTGAATCGGAACATTCTCCTTCAACAAGATACACGAGCAGCGCGATGTTCAACGACAAAGAGACGCGTATCCTCGAGGCTTCCCTGTTGCTTGCGGTGCCGTTGTCAACCGGCGTGGCAGTCCTTTCTGCGTGGCTGATTCTCCTGTGAAGCGGCTGTGGTTCTCCGCATCGTGACGTACATCTGATCAAGAAGGGTCTGCGGCTGCGAGATTCTTGGATGCGACCTGACCATGCCTGCACTCTCTGTCATTTGAAGACAGGAGGTCGGCTGCATGAGCCGCGAAGACGACCTAATTTGTTCGCAAAAGGCCGCCGTTGAGGTTTCCGGCCCGGTGATTTCGTCAGAGGGTAGGCACCGCGCAAGGCTCGCATACCACACGTGCGTAATCGCTCTAGCCTGCTCCGAAATCCGCGCGCAGATCGCATGTCGCGTTTAGCAGCTTACGCGGGGGTCACGCGCAAGGGAGTTTGGCACGAGGATGATTACTGATAGCGGATCTTTCCAAGCCTCCAGAGCAGGTGGCTGTGATGTAGAGCCCGCTAATGAAACCTTCTCACCATTGGCCGGTTAATTTCGCGACTGCAGAAAGGTATCCGTCGATGACAAGAGTTCGAAAGACTGATCGCGCGCCCAACAAGCCGCGCAGCCGGCCCCTGAAGGGAGAAGAGGCGGAAGTGAGGCATGTTGTCGAAACGCACGATCTGTCGCCCCATCAAGCGAGGGAGTTGCTGCGCCGCCATGGCAACGATTGGCGCAGGATCGACGAAGCCGTGAAGTCCTACAAAGACGAGAAGTGACAGATAGCGAGATACCTTCAGCGCGCAAGCACCTGAAGCTGGTCCTCGAATCGGCACGGAACTGCAATGCGCGAAGTCGCCTCGAGGACCAGCGACATCGCCGCCGGCGCCACCACGACTGCCACGGATCTGATAGCCGACCTCGATCAGCTTTCTTGGGAAGGGCACGGTTAAGCCCAGCGCATCAGCCATGATTTTTCCTGCGAAAGTGGCAGGTCGAAGCGCCTCAGGGGAGGCGGGACCCGTCCTCGGAGCTCGACGGGCGGTCGCCACGTCGCTTTGTTGGCGCGCGACAATGCGGTTATCCGATTCGCGGGGCGCTAAGGTTCGGTCGCACGGCGTTATTCCTTTACGGCGCCTGTCATCGAGGAAACGTAGTGCTCGACAAAGAATGAATAGAGCACCACCACCGGCAGCGAGCCGATCAAAGCGCCTGCCATCAGTGCTCCCCATTCATAGACGTCGGAGCGGACCAGCTCGGTGAGCACGCCCACCGGCACAGTCTTCTTCTCGGACGACTGGATGAAAGTCAGCGCATAGATGAACTCGTTCCATGACAGTGTGAAGGCGAAGATGCCGGCCGAGATCAGTCCGGGCACCGACAGCGGCAACACGATCTTGGTGAGAATCTGCCAGCGGCTCGCGCCATCGATGAGCGCGCATTCCTCCAGTTCGAACGGGATCGAGCGGAAATAGCCCATCAGGAGCCATGTGCAGAACGGGACCAGGAAGGTCGGATAGGTGAGGATCAGCGCGAAGGGCGTGTCGTAGAGGCCGAGCTTGAATACCATCACCGACAGCGGGATGAAGAGGATCGAAGGCGGCACGAGATAGGCGAGAAAGACGGCGAGGCCGACCTGCCGCGCGCCGGAAAACCGAAGCCGTTCGATCGCATAGGCCGCCAGCACGGCGGCAGCCAGGGACAGGAAGGTAGAGGCGGTGGAGATGATGACGGTGTTGAGCAGCCAGCCTGGATAGGAGGTCTCGAACAGAAGGTAGCGTATGTGCTGCAATGTGGGATGCACAACCCAGAAGGGGTTATAGTTGACGTAGTCCGTCATCTCTGCGTTCGGCTTGATGGCTGTGATCGTCATCCAGTAGAACGGAAACAGAAGCACCACCACAAACACCACGAGGGGCAGATAGACCGTCACCACTTGGCGAGGCAGGCTTTGCAGGTAACCCATGCCGCCTTCGTCGGTGTCCAGGCTCTCGACATCCTTAGTCGCTGCCATGTCAGTCTCCGCCGCCTTGCTGCCACCTGCGTCGCTGCAGGCCGAAATAGCTGAACAGGATCGCAGCCAGCAGGAAGGGGATCATGGCAACGGCGATCGCGGCGCCTTCGCCGAGCTGGCCTCCAGAAATGCCGCGCTGGAAGGACAGTGTCGCCATCAGGTGGGTGGCGTTCACAGGCCCGCCGCGCGTCAGCACGTAGATCAGCTGGAAATCGGTGAAGGTGAACAGCACCGAAAATGTCATGGTGATGGCTATGATGGGCGTCAGCAAAGGCAGGGTCACATAGCGGAACAGCTGCCAGCGGCTGGCGCCGTCGAGCGTGGCGGCTTCATAGAGCGACTGCGGGATCGTCTGCAGGCCGGCAAGCAGTGTTATGGCGACGAATGGGATGCCGCGCCAGACATTGGCGGCGATAACGGAAGCGCGCGCATTGGTCGGGTCGCCGAGAAAATTGATCCGGTGATCGATAAGGCCCATCTGCTGCAGCGCCCAGGACAGGATCGAGAACTGTGAGTCGTATATCCACCAGAAGGCGATCGCCGACAGCACCGTGGGCACTACCCATGGCAGCAGCACCACCGCGCGGAAGAAAGTCTTGAAGGGAAGGTTCTGGTTCAGAATGAGAGCCAGCCACAGCCCGAGCGCGAATTTCAGGACGGAAGCGCTGACTGTGTAGAGCAATGTGTTGAAGACTGAGAGCCAGAATACGCCGTCGCTCCACAGATATTGATAGTTCTCGATGCCGATGAAGATGCCTGGACGGCCGATGCGGGTGTCGGTGAAGCTCAGCCAGACACCGAGCCCAAGTGGATACGTGAGAAACACCAGGAGCAGCGCTGCCGCAGGCACCATGAAGCCGAAGCCGAGAGAGTTCCTGCTCTCAGCGAGACGCGATAGGATCGACGGACGCCGCCGAACGGCAATGGTTGGCATGCCCATAGCGTGGCTCCCTGGAAGGTCTTGGGAACAGCCAAGGGGCGGCCTGCTTCTTCCGGATGCCTCCGAAAGGCGCGGGCGCCGGCCTCGGCTTTGGCGAAACGCGATCAGACGCGATAGTAGCGATTGGCGCGCTTTTCGGCTTCTTCCATCGCCTCTTGCGGGGTGGCTTGCCCCGTCACCGCCTTGGCGAACATGTCGACCAGTACATAGTCTGCCATCGTCGCGGCCGAAGCATAGCCGAGCGGCCCTGCATAGCCATTGGTGCGCAGCGTCGCCGAGGCCTTGGCGTAGGCCGCGTTGTTGGGGTCGGTCTTCCATATCGGATTGTTCTCAAAGGCCTTCAGCGTCTGGCAGCAATACGCAGCCGACGACGTGATCCAGTCCGGCATTTGCGGGTCCTCGAACATGAACTGGAGATAGGCTTTCGCCGCGTTGGGGTAGGGCGTGTAGTTGAAGATGACGGCCGTCGTCACCTGGAACAGCTCTACGGATTTCCCGACCGGGCCGATCGGCATGTTCGTCGTGCGCATGTCCTTGGCGATTTCGGTCAGCTTCGGATCGTTGTCCTTGTTGACCTTGGCGGTGTTGTAGACCGAAATGCCATTCGCGATAACGCTCACTTCACCGGCCAGGAAGGCGCGGTTGTTGTTGACGTCGAGCCAGCTTTCAGTACCGGGGATGAAGGTCTTGTAGAGCTCCTGCGCGTACTGAATCGCCTTGAGCGTCTCCGGGCTATTGATCGCCACTTTTCCGCTCTCGTCGACCATCTTGCCGCCGTGACTCCACAGCAGCCAATGCGCATAGTTGTTGCCGTCGCCGACGCCGTGGCCATGGGTGAAGCCGGCTGGATGGCCTTTCGCTTTCAGCGCCTTGCAAAGCTCGAGAAAACCGGCGGTGTCCTTCGGGAACTCGGGGAAGCCTGCCTCCTTCATCCAGCTTTCCCGATAGACGATGGCGTTACCGATGGTAGCCAACGGCAGGCCGAGGAACTTGCCTTCGCGCGTTGCATACTGCCGCGGCCCATCATACCAGCCGCCATACTTCTTGCCGAGGTAGTCGCCAAGTTCGGTGACGTCGAGCAGCTTGTCGGGATACTGGTGCGGGTCGTCGAACCAGACAAGCATCAGGTCGGGTCCGGAACCGACATTAGCGGCGACAGCTGCCTTGGGACGGATGTCTTCCCAACTTTCCTTATCGATGCGGACTTCCACGCCCGTCGCTTCAGTGAACCGTTTCGTATTCTTCAGCCATTGGTCCTCATCGCCCTGCACGAAAGGCGACCAGCGCAGCATCCGCAGCTTCGCACCAGCCTCCGGCTTGTACTTCAATCCCTCCTGGGCATAGGCGCTTGAGCTCAGGAAGCGGCCGCCTACGGCCCCGGCTGCCGCTCCGGCGGTCGTGCGGATCACGTCGCGTCTGGTGAACTTCATGCTCGTCTCCTCCTGTTTGTTTCTCGTTGCGGGGCGCTAGCGCGCCGCTTCGATCCTCTGGCCCGTTCCGCCATGGAACAGATGGACGGGACCGGGTTCCACCGACAGCCGGATGGTTTCTCCCGGCACGAAGGAATGGCGCTCGCGGAAGTTGGCCACAATGTCCTCGCCGCCGGCTGTCCGGCCGATAATCTGCACTTCCGAACCGGTCGGCTCGATGACCACCACGGTGACCGGAATACCGTCGTCGGCCAGCCGCAGGTGCTCCGGCCGCACCCCTAGGACGACCGCTTCGCCATGGCCGATCGAGGATGGTTTCGGCAAAGGCAGGGAAACGCCGCCCGCGCCCCGGAAGGACGGCGCGCCATCGTCGGCGAACGTGCCCTTGAGCAGGTTCATGGCGGGCGAGCCGATGAAGCTCGCGACGAAGAGATTGCTCGGCCAGTCGTAAAGCTTGAGCGGCGGTCCGATCTGCTCGACAATGCCGTCATGCATGACGACGATCTTGTCGGCCATGGTCATGGCCTCGATCTGGTCGTGGGTTACATAGATGGTGGTGGTCTTCAGCCGCTGGTGCAGCTCCTTGATCTCGGCGCGCATCTGCACCCTTAGCTTGGCGTCGAGGTTGCTGAGCGGCTCGTCGAAGAGAAATACTTGCGGATTGCGCACGATGGCGCGGCCCATGGCGACGCGCTGGCGCTGGCCGCCGGAAAGCTGGCGCGGATAGCGCGACAAAAGCGGCATCAGCCCGAGGATTTCGGCTGCTCGCTTAACGCCGACATCGCTTTCGGCTTTTGGGACACCCTTGAGCATGAGCGAGAACGCCATGTTCTCGCCAACCGTCATGTGCGGATAAAGCGCATAGTTCTGGAAGACCATGGCCACGTCTCGCTCCTTTGGAGCAACGTCGTTGACGATGCGGCCCCCGATCGAGATATGGCCCCGCGAGATTTTTTCCAGGCCGGCAATCATCCTGAGAAGCGTCGATTTTCCGCAGCCCGAGGGGCCGACCAGGGTGACGAACTCGCCGTCGTCTATATCGACGCTAACGCCGTGCAGGATCTCAGTGGCCCCGAACGATTTGTAGACATCGCCAATCGCGACAGACGCCATCGAACTCCTCCCGATGGTCCCTGCGAAGCCTCGCGGGAGCCGTTCCTATCAAGGTGTGGCTGAAACGGATGCGAGCAAGCATCCACCACTGGCGTCGGCGACGTCTGCCCCAGCTCCCCCGGGTCACGCGACTGTGAAACGGTAGCGCTACCAAATCCCCTTGTAAAGCAGCCGGCATGAGCGCGCATCGCATGGACCGCACCTACGACCAAGGCTTTGCAATAGGACAACCGGCAAGGCCGCGCAGGTCATCGAAGAGGTCGGGAGCGGCGACGATGTCGAGCCGGAAGGCACAGCGTTCATCGACTTGCGGGCCGGCGTCGACGGCAGTTGCATCATCGCCTCGATCACCAACGCGCTCGACCGCGGCAGCGGCTACACCACGCAGATCTCGCTTGGCAGGATCGGTCGGGCCGGACAGCCCTAGGTCGAGGGCAGTCACCTTCGTCAGGCGCATGTGTGCCAGTCTTCGCGACGCGCTATGGAATACCATCCGCTCGGCTTCGAGCAGAAGTTCAAGTGCCATCGCATCGAGCAGAAATTCATCCGCAGCTTCGCCCAGCCGAACCCGGCGCCAACAAAACCGACGGGGTGGAAGGCCGCTACTCGGTTACCCGTCGGAATCAACGATGCGGTCGGGCTTTCCGTTTGGATTCGAAGCCGGTGCTTCCCTCGCATCACGAGGAGGGGGTTTTACGTGGTTTGGTGTCGGGTCAGTGTCGTTGCAGGCTGAACGGTTGGGCTTCTTGCCGGGGCGGCGTGGTTGCAGCTTCCGTGTGCCGGCTTCTTTTCTATTGGTGTCCGTCATTATCGATCTCTCCGATGGGTATCGGCTTAACAAGATCGGAGCTAGTGAGGTTCCTGGGTCGGGGGCAGTGCTCGCGGCCGCCGCCTTCAATCTGTTCGACGCCAGTTTTCAGGGGACTCGCATTATGATTGAAGAAGGGCGCCACCGTATTGCGCCCAGAGGTGCTCGCAGTCCCTAACTCTCAAGCTTGGCGTTCCTCGGTCTCCATAGAAGATCATTGCACCGCGAACGTCGTATCCAAGCACCGACGCATTGGCGACGAACTGGATTGCGCGTCCCAAGCTGATAGTGCCGATCCGGGCTTCAATGTTGCTGGTGAGATCTATCACTCCGAAGATTTCCGCGTCCGCGCCTCTGCCGGCCAAGACAGCCGTCGAGATCGCATCGTCCAGGGCAAGGAGCATCGCGTTGGTCCCCGTAATGCAGCGCTTGCTAACTTCGATGCGCGAAATTTGTTCCGCGTTCCCGGAAAGAATCTGAGATCAACCATCCAGCTCAAGCGGGTCGCGATCCGCCTTGCACTCAAGAAAGACTCATCTCCAGGGCGGATCGGTTCGTCGCTCATAAAAGCTTGATCGGCTCGATTAGCCCGGCGTGATCGTTAGGCTGCTTGTTGATGGCGGCCGCATTGACGTCCCTGCCGACACGGTAGAACTGCAACTGCCCGTCGATGTCGTGGCTGAGAATGTCCTTCAGGTCCGCAGCCGGGGTCTTCGGATCCAGCCAGGCATCGTAATAGGCCGGGTCGAGCATGAGCGGCTGCCGGTCGTGGATTTGATTGATTGGCGCCGCCGACGGTTGGGTGATAATGGTGCAGCTGGTGACATCGAGATTCGAATTGTAGGCCCATAAGCCGGCAAACGAGAAAGGCGCGTGGCCGGGTTGGAAAATGTGCCACGGGTCTTTGCCGCCATCGGCCGGGCTCTTGGTCCACTCGTAGTAGCCATCTGCCGGGATAAGGCAGCGTCTCGATTTGAAAGCATCTCGGAATGCCGGCGTCGTGTCGGCCGTCTCGATCTTGGCGTTGAACATTGTCGCCTTGGGCATCTCCTTCGCCCAAAACGGAACCAGCCACCATCGCCCGGTGCGAACCCTGTGGTTGCCGTCGTCGGCCGCCGTGATGAAAGGCACCTCATCGGTTGGGGCTATGTTGTAGCGCGGCGCATCGTTCCGCCCGACATCCGCCGGCGCTGTCAGATGGTAGAGGCGATGGATTTCCGACCACGGCAGGTACCTGGTGTAGCGTCCGCACATGCATCCATCTCAGTTCCGCAGGACTTCCGGCACGCTGAGCGGCCCCAATTCCAGGATGCGCTCATAGGCGCCTTGGCGCCTCCAGATGCCGCGAGCGCGCCCATTCTCCCTGTCTCGCTTCGGATCGAACATGATGCCGCCGAAATGGTCAAGGAAGGCTGCAGCGGCCTCGCGAGCGGCGAAGCAGTGCAGCCGCCATTGCTCCTGCTTCCCATCGTCCCAAACCGCGATCACCGACCTCGTCCGGCATGTCAGGGAGTGCTCGCCGAGAAAGCGTCTGATGAGCGTGTAATTGCGGTCGGTGCAAAGGTCATCGGGAAGCGCGATCTGGTGCGGCAAATCGCGGTCGATGATCGTTGGCGTCGGAATGCCGCGGCTTCGCTTTACCATGCCTGGAGCAGAAGATTGTCAGCCTGAAGGCTCATAGCCGCCAGTGTCAGGGCAATCGCGGTGTTGGCCGGGGGGCTTCATTTTCGTCTCCTTTGTTGCTCTCTTGCCAAATGTGAACAAAAAGAGAACAAATTGTCAAGGGGCCTCTTGACCAGACAGGAATATGTTCCTCATTTCAGTATATGCCGGAACAACCCGAAAAGTGGCCGAGAGGCTCCTCCTGGACGTTGATGCACGCCCATGATGCGGGTCAGATCGCGCGAATTTCATGCGGCCATTGCAATATCAAGCGCCACTATAAGCCGGCCGAACTGAGGGAAGTGGTAGGCAACCTCACCATTGAGGAGGTCCGGCGTAAGGCGCGCTGCCAAGTCTGCGGGAAAACGGAATTCATGCACGCCGAACTGATCCACGCTCATGGGCAGGAACTGGTCACCATACGTTTCCGGCGTTTAAAGGAAATCCGCTGGGAGCGGCGGGTGATATGGCGCGATGAATAGAGCGGCGGCCCGGCAGGGTGATGGCATGGGCCAGCATCTGCCGGGCCTAACCGGCGGAGACTCGGAAACGAAACACAGCACCGGCTATGGACGAATATTGCCCCTGCCGCAATAATCTGGGACGCATCCATAAGTCGGAGGTGGGAGTAGCCCAAGCGCCGGCAACTGATAGCCCTGCCTCGCTAATTCCCGCGCGGTCTGGCTCCCGGTCCTGGCAAGCTTTCACAGGGATTTGCTGCCAATCTGGCCATTCGTGGCTCTCTTAGCCATAAGGATTTCTTTTCTCTTTCCAGCATTTTGTTGCGATCGATATCAACGGCAGATCGGCCTTTGGCGGCGGCGATCGCATAGTCGGCTCTGTTCGTTCGGTAGTCTTCTTGTTGGATGGGCATCGCTTTCCTCCCGGTCCGCGGTTTTTCCCTCCATCAACCTGGACCGGGACACTAGCTGCCGATGCATCGAAGGAGTCTACGAACTAGCGATTGTATTAAAATGATACACTCAGAGCATCACTTTCAGCGCCGAGCTTGCTGGATATAACGCCACCGGTCAGGATGGCAGGATGCGTTCCAGTTTTGCCTGTGGTTTCGTCCGATGCGGATCGCCCCAGAAGCGACGCAGTCATCAAGTTTCAGTCCGTCACGCAGGGTCACATCGAAGTCGCCTGCAAAGCGAGGAAAGAGGCAATGCACGCCGCGCCGCCACGGAGGTTCGGCGTTGGAGTCGCGCATACTGCTTTGATTTTTCTGGGTAGTCCTGATGTTCCATAATGTTTGTTATGCAACTTATACGTGTAGGAGCTATATAGAGATGCGACACTTGAGCAATTTAGAGATGCGACAGTCCCCGACTTTCACAGCTCTGACCGACAAAGGCTCCAGAAGGTCCCTGGCATTCCAGACCGCTGTTCGCCAGTTCGGCGCCATCATTGCCTCGTCTGATCTCGTCGAGTCGATTCTATGAGCTGCCAAGAGCACGGCAAGTTGAACAGTGTTCGTCTACGAGGGGCCGGCACTCTTTGTCGAGGGCTTGGCTGGGCCTGGCCGCCCACAACCGCAGGCGTGATCAGCACACCACCTCCGCGCGCGACTGTACGGACCAGATATCAATCCAGGCGGCTGATACGCCGACCGAAGGCCCGTGCTTTGACCAAGGCTGCCGCGACCTTCATCATGAACGCCTTGCTGAAACGCCCGAGGATTTTGCTGTGAGGCTCGATAAAACCAGGAGCGCTCGCAATGTCGTAATCATATTCGTCGACGATCCAGCGCCGCTCGATGTCGATCAATCCTGCTCGCCGGCATTCGATGTCGGAGACCTCCACCGCGACGCGATCGGCAGGCGGCGGCTGGGTGGTGATCGCTAGAAGCGCTAGATGATTCAGACCGTCATTCGCACTCCTGACGGCCACGAGTACACATGTGGGCCGGGCTTTTCGGCCTTCGGTCTCGCCGCGCTTGTGCTGCCAAGCTCAAAGGTAGGGGTAGTCAATTATTTGACCGGACAGGAAATCACGACTCATCGTCGTAACCCTCGCCGCGCGCCAGCCGGTCGATCTCTGCCAAGAAAAGATCGCGATGCTCCTCCGGCATCTCGGAAAGGCGGTAGGCACGACGCGGGTCCACTCCGGCGCGCATCCGTTCGTAGTGCTCGTAGCTCATTAGGACGAACCGCGGTTTCCGATGCTTGGTGAGGACGACGGGTTCGCGGGCAGCGGCGTCCGTGACGTCGCCAACCTGCTTGTTGAGATCGCCTGTCGTGAATTGCCGCATGACCATGCTCCTCTAACGATCTCCATAATATCTAGATTTCCTGATTTGCAAGAGAATGGCCTTTCGTAGAACTGAGCATCGTCCGCTGGTAGTCTTCGATGTTGAGCCCTAGTTATTCAGATAGACTCCTACCTTTCCCGGTCGTCGTGACCAGGGTCTTCGCGTCGCTCGCTCTCCAACTCGATCTGCCGTAGACGTGGTACATGCCCCTGCGGAGGGTCTGCCCTATACTCCTCGTTTGACCGTGCTACGCGGTCACCTGGTTCGCGTCGTCCGGAGACACCCTGGACATTCACGTCACGCCACTGCTCCGCTTCTGCACGGCGCCGGCTTTCCATATGGATTTCGTTGTTCACGTCATGTCTGATCGTCGCCATCTCGCGAATATAGTTGTTGCCGTCCAGCGCTGCTCTGGCCGCTTCCCGCAGCAGGCCCGCATGTCTGCTCTCAGCCTCGGCCAGCCTCGCTATCCGTATATCTTGCTCAGCTCCTTTCCCGGTGAAACCTGACAAACTTGCTGAACGGCTGTCCGCTGCATCTGGCTTGTAAAGACTATGCGCCTCCATCCTCGCAGCGTCGATTTTGGCGAACAACGCGTCGCCGGCGCGAACCGCCTGCTCGTCATTGTTCCGGGCGGCGGAGTTCCGCGAAGGATCGTACATGTCGATGCGCCGACGAGCCGCTCGATCGGTGGCCTCTTCCTTCAGCGCTATCAGCAGGTTTTCCTCGCCCCTCGACTGCTCGTAGAGATAGGTGTTCCCATTGAGGGCTTCGCGAGCGTAGCGTTGAAGAACGGCGTCGTATCTTTTTGACGCCGCGGCATAGTCAGCACGGACGGCTGCGCGCTCATCATCAGATATGTCGGTTCGAAAATGATCACCCGAGTATCTGCTCGCGGCGCGGTCGAGCGAGCGGAAGGAAGCAGCGTACTCGGCCAAGATCTTGTCACCTTCACGCACCGCGCTTTCGCCGTGGCGAGCAACCGCGCTGTCGAACAGATCCTCTCGGACAATGTGTCCCGGCGCGTCGGGACGCGGCCGGTCCCGGTCGCGCTCGTCCCCGGTCCGGATCTCTTCAGTGTGATCCTGACGAATAGTCGCGACAGAGCTGAGCCCGGCCTGCCTTTCCGATAGTTCGAGGTATTCTCGGCGGGACTTTACGACCTCATGCACCGCTGCAGCGATCCTTTCGAATTCGGCGCGTTCGGTTGGATGGAGCGTCTGCTTCACGGAGGCAAGAACGGCCTCCACGCGCTTTTCGTAGGCCTCGAACTCGGGGCGCGTCATGTGTCGCATCTGTCCATCCTCACCGTCTGCGAATTCAAAGAACTCCATCATTCTGGCAACGTTTTCGGGATTTTTACAGTCTTTGACGGCAAAAGCATGACTTTTTTGCTTATTTTCGGCCAAACCCGCCAGGCGTGTCCCGTGCTCCATCGCAAAAGCACCTTCGCGCGTGCCTCGCAGCTCTTTGGCGAGATCGTTCCACGCCGCAGTCGCCTCCGCGGCGTAGTGTCTGCTGCGGTCCGAGCTTGCGAGGTGCACCTCGTTCGACCGCTTCGCGTGGTAACGGGCGTGCGCGGCGTGGCTAGTGCCTTGATGCTCGGTGCGGCCGCGATAGCTGACCGGGCGCACCTGGTTGCGCGTATAGGCTGGAGCGCTGGCAAACTCGCGGCGGTCGGTAAGTTCCATATCGATGCCCTGCTCCCGAGCTTTTTCAGCCATCACGGCTCGCCATTCCCGAAAGAGCTGCGGGCTGGTGACGACCCGATCTCCGGTCTCGGAGCGCATGGTGACGATCGCATGGACATGGATATGCGGACGCTTTCCGCCCGCGGCCATCTCCTTTGGATCGAGCGCCGGGTCGTGCACGGCAAACACATAGCGATGCCCCTCAAACTGCTCGCCCAGGAATTCTCGAACCGCCCCTTCGAAGCCCGACGCATCCGTGCCCGCCCTGGCCGAAACGATCAGGTGCATGACGTCCCTCCCCTTGCGGCTATGCAGGTGCTTGCGCCATTTCTTCTGAACCAGATCACCTGCCTGCGAGGCGTCAACGATCACTCGGCCGGTGTTGTCGCGAACCTCCCCCTCGGTTCGCGCGACCAAGCGACGTACACGGGACGTGGCCCACTCGACACCATTGCCGTGGCCGTCGAAGCGGAACCGCGCCGAGACGCCAGAGCCGGCGGCGTCATAACGCTGCTGAACGATGTCCGCAGCTTTACGGTCGCCGGTTAGCCGCTCGCCGCTCCCGTCGCGCAGGACGACGACGCCGCTCAAATAAAGCTCATCAGGCCCCCCTTTCCGTGCCGTGTAGACGAACCGTCGATCGCCAAATCCGAACCGCAGGATCTCGCGCAGTTGGTCGTCCTGGTCGACGTCGCTATTCAGGAAGCCTGAATCGATCGAGACGTGGAACACGGCGCTATCGCGGCTGGCAGCACGATTATGGAAGAGATGTTCCCACACCGCCTGCTGCTCGGCGACCGCATCCCTGCCGCGCACGCGCTCGCCGCGCTCGTTCTCAATCGCAAGTTCCCCGCCCCGCGATGTGTAACTCATCATAGCCGCTACTCGCGCGCCTTCGCCGTAAGAGGCAATTTTGACCACCGCCGGCTGGCTCCCGCGCGCCAGCGCTGCAAACCGTGTGTGCATCGAGCGGCCGCTCGAGCCGGCTCTGCGTGGCACCCAAAGCAGGTGGCTCCCACCATGCCGCCCCGCGCGCGGGAACCGATGAATACCCTCCTCAGGTAGCCGCGCCGCCCCTCCCCGTCGCGGCTCATCCCAGTCGAGCTTTGCGATTTGGCCGAGTTGCATTTCGTGCATCAGCATCGCGCGCCGGCGCTCCCACTCCCGCTCGAATGCGCCAGGGAAGAACTCCATCAGGAACCCTTTCCGCGTCGGGTTGCTGCCGATTGCCTGGTCATTTCTGCAATTTCAGATGCGACCGTCGTCGCGACTACATATGCATCGTTGATGCTGCCGGCGATCTCACCCGCGGCCAGTAGCCTGCCGGCATTGATTGCCCGCACGATCTGATTGAGGTTGCTGCCGATTGCGCGCAAGCCGTTGGCTAGCAGCTCGAGCACCGCGCGGTCCCCTGCTCCCAGGAACGGCCGCACCCCGGCGCCTTCCAGACAAAGCGATCGAATGAAGGCCGAAGTTGTCAGGCCGGCGGCGCCGGCGGCCGCCTTCAGCGCATCGAACTCGGCTTGCGACAGGCGGATGTGCGCCACCTTCTCCTTCCGTTTCGAGGCTTGCGACCGGGTGCGAGCCATCAACAACAAAGCCTTTGATCGAAGTGGTTGCGGCCGCGGGCCGCATATCGAGGGCTAGTCCCTCGATCGAAGGAAAAATGTATCACATTTTTCCGTATCCTGCCAAGCAATATGGCAAAGATAATTCACCGAACTGACCGTTCTCCTTTATTTTCCATAGCCAATATGATTATATTTCTCTATGTCTCCTCGACCGTGGAGCTATACATCTGCACGGCTCTACAGCCACACGAAGGGAGGAACAGCCATGCCGACAGCTATCGCGGCCATCAATGGCAAGGGCGGCGCGGGAAAGACCACCGCGCTGATGAACATTGCTGGCGAATACGCTCTGAGGGGCCGGAGCGTCGCCTTGCTCGACATCGACCCACGGAACAATCTGATGAAGTGGTGGAGCGATTGCCATGACAAGGGCAATCAATCGGAGGGTCTGGACGTTTTTGGCCCGAAGACAGGCAAGGCAATTGCGGCCTTCTTCGAGGGTCAAGCGGCCGCCTTTGACTACGTCCTTGTCGACACACCCGGTAAGGACACTTCAATCATTGATGGGGTGATCGCGCGCACCGATCTGGTAATCTCGCCGGTGCAGCCGTCGAAGCGGGAGGTCGTAGGCGCAATCGAGTGCCTGGAGGTCGTTCGGCGAGTTAACAGGACGTATGGGGCAAAGTGCCGACATGGCGTGCTGAAGACACGCATTACTTTGCCGGTCTGCCACACCGAACTTTACCGCAAAATCCGCCCTATCATCGTCGAGCACGCCGGGACGTATCTGTTCACAACCGAAGTACATGAACGCAACGTTTATAAAGACATCCACAGCGGCCTCGGTACCTTGCAGATGCAGTCGGTTACGCCCGCAATAGCCAAAGCGCGACGCGAAACTGTTTCGCTCGTCGATGAGATCGATCTTCTGCTCTCAGGCGAAGAGGCGCTCGTCCGTTGAAACGGGAGGAAAAGCTGGCAGCTGCCGAGTTTCTGACTGCCACGCGCAAGCCCTCACCCGCGCCAATGCGGTCTTTAGAAGACATCGGCCCCGAGGCGCGAGTTGGCACGTTACCCCCGTCGGTAAGCGATGGGGCCCCCGGTATGCGGACGGAGGCGCGCAAAGCGCTTCGCCGGCTCAAGCAGGAGCGGATGAAGGGAACCCAGAACTTCGTAAACGTTCATCTCGATCGTGAGACCAAGAAGAGACTGAAGCTGGCGTCGTTCACGTCGGAGACGTCCATGCAGTTTCTGGTCGAGACAGCAATCCGCAAATTCCTTGACGACAACGGGTTGTGATCCGCAGGTCAGCATTACCGTATTGGTCATGAAAACGCCCTCAAACACCGTCGACAAGCCTATTCTTGGCATCATTTTGATAGAAGTCTATAAGGTTCGGGTGGTGAGAGTGGCAGTTGTGAGCGAAACTCCAAGGTCATCTCAGCAAGGCGCAAAAAATGGTGTTCTATGGCGGGTAAGGGCAACGAAAGCTACCGTGCGACGCGTGGGCTGGTCGAGACGAGCGAGCCGGACTTTGAGCGGCCGCTGTGGCGTAAGCCTGGGTTCGACGGCGTGGTTTCGCTCGACGAAATGGACAAGTCGTTAAGTGAATTTTTGGCTTCGACACGACGCAAGAAGGGCTTGAATCGTGAACAGCTCGCTGAACTGCTTGGCATCTCTGGCCAAGTCTACGGTCGATACGAACGCGCCGAATCCAAGCTCAATGTGACGCGGCTAGTCCATCTTTGTGAGATCTTCGGCCTTGCTCCAATCGAGATGATTTATGCGGCGGCGCCACATTTGTTCGGGAAGTCGTCCAAAGAGGCGGCCGACAGGATCGCCCTTATGCGCCTTGTTTCCAGGATGCGGCCCCAGGCTATCGCCTCGCTGTTGTCGCTCGTCGGGGAGCTTTCGGGCGAAGGCGAAACTTCCGACACCCTTTGAGGCCGGGCTCCGACAGGCTCCACGCAACCTGGCATTTCATCAATAAATTGAATCCTCGTAGCTCGGTCGATTCAATCAATGAATTGGACGATCGAGGCCCGCCAGCCGACAATGACGAGCATGCTCGCTGGCGAAACGAAACCGATCTGTCTGAGGCGTGTCGATCCCGCCCGCAACATGGCACGTTTCTATAGTCTGGCGCTCCAGCCTACTCTGTTTGGTGGAACATCGTTGGTGCGCGCCTGGGGCCGCATTGGAACGAGGGGCCGCGAAAAGATCGAGACCTTTGATGGGGATGCTCAGGCCGATCTCGCTTTCGTGCGCTTGGAGCGCACTAAACGCAACCGCGGCTACCGGTAGCTCGTGGCGGCAACGTCGCCGCATGGAAGCGGGGCTCGCTGTCGGGGACTTACATCGCTTAGTGTGAGGTTTACGAGAAGGCCCGCCCGGCATGACGGGCGGGCCGATGACAGGAATATCTCAGTCGCCGTTGCGGCGCGTCGGGCGAGACCAGATCAGGCTGGACCCTTCGCCTTCTTCGTCCTCTACGAGATTGGCGTAGATCGGGTTGGTGAAGCTCGGATCGTCGAGCTTGAGGCTCAGGTAGTTGCGGCCCTCGTTGGACTTCTTGGCCCAAGCGGCGCCGATCTCGACGCGGCCCACGAAAACCCGATGGCTGGGGGCGTTCTCGCCGCTGGCGCGGCTGTCTGGAACAACGCGGACGTTCTTAGCCTGGAGCGAAAGGGTGACGATCTCGCCAGCGAACTCGTTGTTGCCGGACTGCTTGAAGGTGCCGATAATGGCCATGGTGGTTCTCCTTGGTTCTGGATCGAGCCCGCACCATTGCGGCCTCGATGGCGATCGGCAGGCCGAAGGCGATCGACGGCGCACCCCGAAGGGGCCTGGACAGCAGAGGAGGAACTATCTTGTCTCGCGAGGAATTCCGACCCTGGTCGGAAGGGGAAGATAGTTTCTATGCCGCTGTTGCGCCTAGGCGATCGAAGCGAAGCTGACCTTCGGCCAGATCAAGCCAAAGAGAGGCCGTACTGGAGCGGTCAAACAGCCGCAACCGTCCTCGGGAGAGCCAGGCCAGTCCGATCAGCCAAGCGCCCGCTCTCGCATTCGTTATGCCATGCTCGCACTTGAACCAGACGCTTGTCCCCAACGGTCTCGGACAGCTCAGCAGGGATAGAGGCGCCCTGCCCCGCGTCGCTTTATGGCGCGGCTGAGATCGCTGCTGAAGCAGATCAGGGCGTCAGCGCTCGCGCCGCGCCTGCCGGCGTTGCTCGACCTCTGCTCGCCCTGGCCATTATCGGGATCCGAATGCGGCATTCCGCCTGCCGTCCGTCCGTCCCGAAAGCCAGCGGAAGGACATGGGATATGCATGGTTCTGGCCAGCTGGTCCGGGCGGTGCCATCGCGGGCGTGGACGCAGTGACACCGACTGCATCGCCAATAACAGGATGACCGGCGAGGCTTCCAGACGGGCCCAACCAGCCTGTGGTACCGAGCATTGTATCGAAGGCTGCAACAATCGCCGGGTCACAAAGACAAGCAGAACGAGAAGCCTCAGTCGGGCGGGGCACATGAGAAGGAGGAGATGGAACCATGGGGGCTCTGTGGCCGCGACGGCTGTAAGCGAGGATGGTTGATGCAGAAGAATCCTGCGCCCATGTCGTGCGCCAGACCTCGTCGTAGCGGCTGCGAAGAATGGCAGTGCGAGAGCGTAAACGTGAAAATGCGGCAAACGGAGAGCAATGATATCTGCAAGGCGCCAGGCGCAGGCAGGCCATCGAGGTTGCGATGTTGAGAGGCGGCGCTCACGTGCCGCCCCGTTTACGGAAGTCATACGATTTGATGCCGAGCCTCGTGGCTTTGTCGGCGAAATTGTCCTGAATGCCAGTACCCGGGAATACGATCACGCCGATCGGCAGGAGATCCAGCATGGCATCGTTGCGCTTGAACGGTGCGGCGCGTCCGTGCTTTTCCCAATCGGGAGCGAAGCCGATCTGGGGAACCTTGCGGTTGTCGGCCCATTTAGCGGCAATCAGCTCGGCGCCTTTGGGTGATTTGCCGTGGATGAGCACCATGTCCGGATGCTTGGAGCTGACCTTGTCGAGTACGTCCCAGATCAGCTGGTGATTATTGAACTCGAGGCCGCCGGTCAGGGCGATCTTCGGACCGGCCGGCAGCATGAGCTCAGTATCGGCCTTGCGTCGGGCAGCGAGGAAGTCACGGCTGTCGACCAGCGCGGCGGTGAGGTGTCGGTGGTTGACCAATGACCCGGTGCGCGGCCGCCAGGCAGTACCGATGTATTGCTCGTATTGATCGGCGGCCTGGTCGCGCATGAGCTCGAAGGCATCGCGCCGTTCGAGCAAGGTCTGGCCTTGGGCGGTGAGGTTCTCGAGCTCGACCGCCTTGATCTCGGTGCCGTCCTGCTCCCGCTGCAACCGGCGCTGGGCCTGCTCGTTGTCGTCGAGTTGTCGCTCGATCCGCAGCGCCGCGCGATGGAAGACGTTTGCGACGGACCAGAGCAGGTCGTCGAGATCGGGTTCGAGGCGCGTATCGGCCAGGGTGGCGATCAGGGCGTCGAAGATGTCGGCTACCGCTCCGGCCACATGGGCGCCGTCGGGCAGCAATCGCGGATCGGGCTCATCGCTGTAGGGGCGCCAGCCATAGAGCTGGAGTTCGGTCAGGACGCGGTCGGTGGGGGACGATGCGTGGTGCGGTTCGGTGTCGTCGTGCTCGCTCATGGGGATCTCCCGTCGGCTGGACCGCGACCCTCGCGGCCTTCATGGCGACGAAAGCCCACGGGCGGGACGGCACGGCACCCAGAGCGAAGCGGAGGGCCGGAGCGTCAGCGCAGGATGGCAGAGGCCGATTATTTTGCCTCGCGATGGAAAGGCGTGCGTTTCGTGGCTGGCAATCGCCAGCATTCGCGCGCCGCCGGAAAATAGTCGGCCGCCGCCATTGCCTGGCCGGCCCGTTTGTGGGCCCGATCGCCCTCTCGAAGGCCGGGTTGCGGCTCTCATCCGGCGAGCGGTCCACCAGCGATCGAGGCCGCACCGGACCTCGCCCCCATCCCCTACCGGATCATGCCGCCCGCTTCAGATAGCGCAGCCGATCCTGGCGCGTGAGCTGATCCGCGATCGACACCCGCAATGCGTGGAGGCCGAAATGGCGAAGATCGTCATTGAAGTCCTCTAGCTCGGGCGACAGCACGATCGCCTCGATTCCGGCCCCCCGCGCGCGTTCGGCGAGCGTGTCACGGGCGGAGTCGCCAGCCGGATCGTTGTCGCGGATGACATAGAGCCGGCGCAAGGTCGGCGGGAACAGGATAGCGCCGAGATGAGCGGCCGAGAGTGCCGCTGCCATCGCCATGTCGGGCAACGCGCATCGGAGCGACAGGGTCGTCTCGATGCCCTCGCCCGCCGCCATCACGCTGGTCGGCACGCCGAAACGCACGGCGTGACCGAGGAGATCGCCCATAGCGCGTCGCGGCGTGTCTATGGGCGCCTTGCCTTTGCCGCCGGGGTCGAGCCCGAATGGATCAAGATACGTGCGGTGCGCGCCGGTCTGCAGTCCGCCGAGATCTGTGACCGCGGCGATCATGGCCGGCCAGGTCTCGGTCGGGCCGTGGTCCTCGGGCCGGTAGTAGCAGCGCGGGTTGAAGCGGAGCGATCCGGTTCCGTGCAAAGTCATAATGCCGCGTCCACGCAAATACGTCTCAACGAGGGTGCCGGAGATCGGTCGTGACATACCGAAGAGCCGCCGCGAGGCTTCGGGCGATCCCGCCGGAACCGGCGTTGCGCTGGCGCGCGAAGAACGCTGCTCGGGCTCCGATCGGGGCATCGCCAAGAAGTTGCGTGCCTCGTCCGCGACATCCTTGAAGTCGATGAGACCGAGCGCATCACGGATGACGTCGAGCAGGTCGCCGTGCTCACCGGTGGCGGCGTCGGTCCACTTCCCGGCCGGGCCTTTCGGGGAGTTGCTGAGCCGGACGTACGTCGAGCGGCCCGGCGCATTGCGGACGTTGCCGACCTGCCAGTAATTACCGGAGCGGCGTCCATTCGAGAGGTAGTGCCGGCACACCGCCTCGGCATGTTCGCCGAGACGGTGGGCGAGTTCGGCGGCATCGCGGCGCGGCATCATGCGGTCTCCCGCTCGCTGACGCGCTCGATGGGGAAGCGCGCGAGCACCCGATCGAGCACTGCGATGCCGGCGGCGTCGGTCGGCACGAACATCCTGAGCTTCCACGAGATGATCTCGTGGAAGAGGCCGTAGGCGGTGAGCCGCTCGCGCATGATGTCCGTGAAGCCCGACAGCTCGATGCGCCAGGCGCCCATGACGCGGACGCGGCGCAACTGCAGCCCCTCGCCGAGGTCGAGGATCGTCCGCCCGTCCACCAATGCCGCGAAGGCCTGCTCGGGCGTGAGCGAGGGGAGGCCGGTCGTCGTGGCATTGGCTGCCCAAACCGGCGAGACGCGACGGCCGATGATGCGCTCGCCGGCATCGGTCTGGAGTCGATAGACCCGCGTCGTTTCGTTGGGCAGGCGCCGCCAGATCGGCAGCAGCAGGCCGGTCACGATATGCAGGACGCTGTCGCAGAATTCCGGCACCTCCGCGATTTCGGCCTGCCATGCCGATGCGAAGGCGGCGCGGTCGGCCTCGACCCAGCGGGTCTCCCGCATCGCCTTGAGCGGCATATTCTGGGTCTCCATCGGCCGGATCAGGCGGACCCGCCGCTCGATCTCGCCATCGTCGAGCATGACGCTGGTGGCCGGGATCTGCACGGCGGCGCGGCCGGACTGCTGGTTGACCAGCAGCATGGCGTGCCGATCGGCGAGATGATCAAACGCGGCGTCGAGCATCACCGGCCGGTTGCGGCGGCGCTCGGTGATTGTCAGCAAGCGGGTCTCGGCGCTGGTGCGCGGGTGGGTGTAGATCACCTCCCGGCCGGTGACGACGAAGCTCTCGGCGCGCAGCGTCTCCAGCCCCGCGTCGTAGGTGCCCGATGCAATGGCGCCTTCGATCCGCGCGGCGAGCAACTGCTCGAAGGCCTCGAACAGCACGCCCTGCAATTCGATGGTGAGCGCCAGCATGCGATTGAGAAAGGTGGTGATCGGCGGCAGCTCGTCCCTGATCCCGGTGTCATCCATGAGATTGAGGCCGGTGGCGGACTCGAAGCGATCGAGCGAACAGCCTTCAACCTTGCCGCGGACAATGAGCAGATAGAGCTGGCGCAACGCGTCGCGGGCATAGTGGCTTTCGAGATTGTCTTCCGGCCGAAACAGGCCCTGGCCGCCGGTCTGGCGCTGGCCGCGGGTGATGGCACCCAGCGTGTCGAGGCGGCGAGCGATGGTCGACAGGAAGCGCCTCTCGGCCTTCACATTGGTGGAGATCGGGCGAAACAGTGGCGGCTGCGCCTGATTGGTCCGGTGCGTGCGGCCGAGGCCTTGGATGGCGGTGTCTGCCTTCCAGCCCGCCTCGAGCAGGTAGTGGACGCGCAGCCGCCTGTTCCGCGCCGAAAGCTCGGCGTGGTAGCTGCGCCCTGTCCCACCGGCGTCGCTGAAGACCAGAACGCGCTTCTGGTCGTCCATGAAGGCCTGCGTCTCGGCGAGATTGGCCGATCCCGCACGGGTCTCGACCGCGAGGCGATCGCCGCCTGGAACTGACCCAGGCTTGCGCACGATACGCCGCGACCGGCCGGTGACCTCGGCCACGATGTCGATCCCGAAATGCTGGACTATCTGGTCGAGCGCACCGGGTACGGGCGGCAGGCTTGCGAGCTTGGCGATCAGTTCGTCGCGGCGGGCAACGGCGTCGCGGCTCTCGACCGGCTGGCCGTCGCGGTAGACTGGGCGCGACGACAAATTGCCCTCCGAGTCCGTGAACGGCTCATAGAGCCGCACCGGGAAGGAATGGGCCAGGTAGTCGAGCACATATTCGCGCGGCGTGATGTCGACGCGAACATCGTTCCATTCCTCGGTCGGCAACTCGGCTAGGCGCCGTTCCATCAGCGCCTCGCCGGTGGAAACGATCTGAATGACCGCCGAGTGACCATTTGCCAAGTCGCGGCTGATTGACCGGATCAGCGTCGGCGTCTTCATGCTGGTGAGCAGATGGCCGAAAAAGCGCTGCTTGGCGGACTCGAAGGCCGAGCGAGCTGCCGACTTTGCCTGGGCGTTCAGCGTGCCAGAGCTGCCGGTGATGTTGGCCGCCTGCATCGCCGCAACGAGGTTGTTGTGGATGATGGCGAAGGCGCCCGCATAGGCATCGTAGATGCGGACCTGCTCGGGCGTCAGCTCGTGCTCGACCAGCTCGTATTCGACGCCGGCAAAGGAGAGCGAGCGGGCGGTGTAGAGGCCGAGTGCGCGCAAGTCGCGAGCCAGCACCTCCATCGCGGCGACGCCGCCGGATTCGATAGCCTCGACGAACTCTGCGCGGGTCGAGAACGGAAAGTGCTCGCCGCCCCAGAGGCCGAGCCGCTGCGCATAAGCGAGATTGTGAACCGTCGTGGCGCCGGTGGCTGAGACATAGAGGATGCGGGCGTTCGGCAAGGCGTGCTGCAGCCTGAGCCCCGCGCGGCCCTGCCGGCTGGGGGCAATGTTGCCCCGCTCGCCCTTGGCGCCAACGGCATTCTGCATGGCATGGCTCTCGTCGAACACGATCACGCCGTCGAAATCGGCGCCCAACCATTCGACAATCTGTTTGACCCGCGAAACCTTGTCGCCGCGCTCGTCGGAGCGCAGCGTGGCATAGGTGGTGAATAGGACGCCCTCAGGCAGCATGATCGGCTTGCCCTGCGCGAAGCGTGAGAGCGGCGTGACAAGCAGCCGTTCCATGCCGAGCGCCGACCAATCGCGCTGGGCGTCCTCGATCAACTTGTCGGACTTCGAGATCCAGACCGCCTTGCGGCGCCCCTGCATCCAATGATCGAGAATGATGGCCGCCGATTCCCGCCCTTTGCCGACTCCCGTGCCGTCGCCGATCATGAAGCCTTGGCGGAAGCGGACGGCGTGCGCGGCGTCCTCCGGGGCGGCCGTGACGACATCGAAGGTGTCGTCCACCGTCCAGACGCCCGCGAGGAATTGCGAATGCGCCTCACCGGCATAGATCACCGTCTCGAGCTGTGCGTCGGAGAGAAGGTCGAGAATGTTGTGCGGCAGGCGCGGCCGGTAGCTCGGCCGCGGCGGCGTGACGCTCGCCATGGCCGCCGATTGCACAAGCTGTGTCGGGTGCGCCTGAGAGCCGGGAATACGGATCGCCTGAAGTCCGTATGGCTCATAGATGGCATCGCTGATGCTGTCGTTTTCGGCGTGCGGGACCTCGACGGTGTCGTAGGTAAGCTCGATGCCATCAGGCTCGGCGAGTGGCGCCGATGATGCGCGCGCGGCGTTGGCGGCATAGCAGCGCACGGTACGCGGCACGGCTACCGTCGAGTCAGAGGCCGAAAGGGCCGGAAGGACGAGCGGGATGCGCGCCGGGACGTGAGCGCCGACCCAGGCCAAGAGCGTGGCAGCATCGGGTGCGACGCCCGGCGCGGCGGAGAAGACGCCGGGATCGTCGGCCGGCAGCTTGTCGATGACGGTGAGCCGCGTGGGAAAAGTCGTGCCATGCCTGGCGTAGACGGCGCCGTCTATTGCCGCGGAAAAGACAACACGGCCGCGCTCCTGCAGGCGACGGAAGCCAGCCGCCCAGGCAGGCTTGTCGGGCGCGAAGCTGGCTCCAGTGATCGTCACCAGCCGCCCGCCAGGCGCGAGGCGCGCCAGCGCCGAAGCGACATGACGAAAGACCGCGTCGGCGACACGCCCTTCGACATTGGCCATCACCGAAAACGGGGGGTTCATCAGCACGACGCTCGGCACGGCGCTGGGATCGAGGTGATCGTCAATCTGGGCGGCATCGAAGCGTGTGACTGGAACGGCCGCAAAGAGGGAGGAGAGAAGGCCGGCGCGCATCTCGGCGAGCTCATTGAGGAGCAGCACGCCGCCGGCGATCTCGGCGAGAATGGCGAGGAGACCGGTGCCGGCCGAAGGCTCCAGCACTCGGTCGGCTGGCGTGATGCCGGCGGCCGTGGCGGCGACCAAGCCGAGTGGGATCGGCGTCGAGAACTGCTGGAAGGCCTGCGACTCTTCGGAGCGGCGCGTGTGCGTCGGCAGGAGCGAGGCGATCTTCGACAGAGCGGAAAGCCGAAGAGTCGGAGACGCGGCTTTGCGGAACAGCGCCTTTCCGTATTTGCGCAGGAACAGGACAGTGGCCGCCTCGCAGGCTTCGTAAGCCTGCTTCCAGCCCCAGGCGCCGGTGGCATCGGAAGCGCCGAAGGCGATCTCCATGCTGCCGCGCAGGATCGGCGCATCGATGCGTTCACCGCGCTCGAGATGGGGAAGGAGAAGGGTCGCGGCGGCGAACACCGCGGCGGAAGTGTCGGGCCTCGCGAGCGGGAGCGGCGCCGCGGCAATCGCTGCCGCCGGTGCGGAGATTGGGGTCATGATGGGATCCTCGGAGAGCAACCGGAAATCGAGCCGCGCGCGGTGCTCTCTCTCGACCGGAGCGGCTCGAACCTGTCCCCGGCCAGCCTCTCCCCCTCGGTCGGCCTTGGGCCCGACATGAAACAAGCGCCCGGCCGCAGGACGGGCGCTGGAGGGGGGGTCAGGGCGTGATGGTTATTCCGGGTCGGCCGGGTCGGCCACGGGCAGGAAGCCGTTCGGGCCGGCGGGATCGGGCGGCCGATAGGCGTCGAAGGGATTGCCTTCGGCCAGATGCCCGAACGGTGTGAACACACAGTCCGCGCCGTCACGAGAGACGGCGCAGATCACGTAGCGCGGCTGCGCGGTTTCGGCGTCGAGGCACTCCATCAGCGCCAGATTGCCGTCACCGGCGGCGCGAAGCAGCGTCTGGAAATTGACGCGGGCAAAGTCGGGAATGCTCATAGGACGTCTCCTGCGCTGTTCGGTTCGTCCGGACCGCGTGCGTCGTCGAGGATGGCTTCGGCGCGTTGCACCGCCCATGTGGCCTTGCCGGTCCATTCGGGGGCAGTCGTTGACCCGCTTCGCAATCGCGAGGAGGATCTTGAGCAGTCCGAGCAAGACTTCGAAGTGCCGCGCCTGGCGCTGCACCGTTTCCTCAAAGTGCGGGGCGACTTGTACTGTGGGACCGCGGTAGGCGGCATCGGCTCCTTGCCAGATGCCGGTGACAAAGGTCTCGCCGCAGGACTGGCAATCCTCTTTCTGTTCGGACCAGTCCTTGTCCTCGATGGCGAGCCGGCAGGCCGCGTCGGGCGTGTCGGCCGTATAGGTGCGCTGCCGGTAGACCGGCAGGTGGTACGTCGTTTCAATGGTGAATTCGGGCATGATCCGTCTCCGCAAAGCGAGTTGCCCGGCGCTCATTCAAGAGCCCGGGCCGGTTCGCCTCGTTCGTGGGGGTGATTGAAAATGGCGGTGCGTTCCGCCGTGAAAGCTGGTGTGCTCGCCGTCGTCAGGCTGCGGCGCGTCCCACGACGGCATTAGCGCTGAGTTCGTCGGCGGTCACCTCCTCGATGCGGGCCTGGTGATGGCCGTTCCTTGCCAGCCACAACTCGGCGGCGTCGCGGCTTTCGGCGAGATGCCGTAGCCATGGCCTGCAGCACGCGGACCTGGCCGATGCCGGGACATTCGATGACGCGGAACCTCAGATCGCTGTCGATGCCGTAGGTGCGCATCACCGAGACGAGGATGATGCCATTCTGGCCGAAGGTCCCCTCATGCAGGGTGAAGCAGGTTGGGGACATATAAGTGGAGCGTTCGCGAGCCGGCTCCTTGCGGACCAGCCGGCCGGTGCCGTTGCGGCGTTGCCAGGCCGCGAGCTTCCTGGTGAAGCGCGCCGGCGGTCGAGGCGCACCGTCCGAATAGGCGACCAGCGAGCCGCGCGGGGTGATGTCGAAGATCAAAGAGGCAGACATTCAAATCTCTCCTGAAACGAAAAGGCCCGGCAGATTGCCGGGCCAGGTATGAAGGGCGGGGTGACTCCGTCTGTGGGGGGCTGCTACTCAGCAGCAATCGGCTGCACCGGTTCTTCGGCTCCGGCGGCAACGTCTTGGTCGCCGGCGAGGAATGCTGGCAGCGCCGCGTCGTCGCCCTCATCCTCGCCCTGCTGATCGACGGCGGGTTCGTCACCAGCGAGGCGCAGCGACTCGGGCAGCCAGCCGCTGTCGGCCAGCAGCCGCTCCGCCTCCTTGGCCATCTCGCCCTTCTTGAGGTGGTCGATGAGTTGCGCCGCGCGTTCGCCGGCGCCCTCGCGCACGGCTTCGAGGATGCGGGATTTCGTGACGCGGCCGAGATAGTTGGCGACGGTCGGCCGCCAGCCGGCGTCGACCATGTCCAACCCGGTCACCCGGGCCAGCCGATCCGCCTGGCGCAGGCGCTGCTCGAGACCGTGCTGGCTGACACCGGAACCATAGGGATTGATACGCTCGTAAAGCGCATTGATCCCGAAACTGACGCAATGCGCCAGAAGCGCCAGCCGGCTGGCTTCGTCGAGCGCATCGAGCCAGGTCCACAGCACCTCGTCGTCGCCGAACAGAACGTCGGCCTTCCAGGCTTCCTGTCGGTCGGCAACGGCCTTGGCGGCCGGACTGTCCTTGAGGTCGGCGTCCTGCGCGGTGAAGTAGACGTGGCGCACCGAGGCCTCGAGACAGCCGGTCGACGAGCGGTGACCGAAGCAGTCGAGCACCAGCCGATGGAGCAGCGCGGTCATGGCGATGTGCGGGTTGCCGGCGACGGCGTTGCGTAGGGCCAGCGTGCGGTGCGCAGTGAGGTCGATGACCAGCCGCTCCGGCAGCGGCTTGATCGTGTCGCTCTCATCCTCCTCGTCGGGCTCCGACGCCTGAACGCCGATGGTGATCGTGGTCCGGCGAACCGCGGAATCGGCACTATCGCCTTCGGGCTCGTCCTGTGGCTGGTCAGCCTCGCCGTCGACCGTTTCAGGCGCCTCGTCCTCGGGCCGGACATAGCCGCGATCAACGACCAGGTTGCCGTCCCGATCGATGCTGACGAAGGCGCCGGCGCGGGCAATCTCGGCCGCCTTATAGATCATCGGGCGGTTCTCGAACTGCTCGAGCGCCTGCTCGATTTCGCCGAGCCGCTGATCGACCTCATCGGGCAGTTCGTCGGCCTCGCCATACTGCGCCTCGATCTGGTCATACTCGTTGCGGAGCGCTTCGCGGTTGGCCTTCTCCTCGTCGGTGAGATCGGCGAAGGTGCCGGTCAGGGATCGCATGCCGTGCTCATGGCCATAGGGCAGGTCGACGTCGACGACGATCCATTTCCAGCCCTCAGCCGCGATCTCTTCGGCACTGGCGCGCAGCTTCTCGCCGACGAGACCATCGAGCAGCGCCGGATCCTGCAGCCAGCCGCCATTGTCGGCCTCGAACAGGTCGCGCAGCACGATCCCTCCGGCGGCGACATAAGCGTCGACCCCGACGAACAATGCCCGGCGATCGCTTGCCCGGATCGCCGTCTCGGTCAGCATGCGGCGGATCTGATGCGGCTCCTGCGACCAGGACTTCTGAAGCGCTTCCCAGACCTGCTCCTGGCGCGCGTGATCATCGGTCACGGTGAAAGCCATGAGTTGGTCGAGCTTCATGCCGTCCTGCTCATAGATGTCGAGCAGCTTGGGCGAGACCTTGGCGATCCGTAGCCGCTGCTGCACGAAGGAGGCCGATACGAAGAATCGTGTCGCGATCTCCTCGTGCGTGGCGCCCTGGTCGTGGAGCGTTTGGAAGGCCCGGAACATGTCGAGGGGATGGAGATCTTCACGCTGGAAGTTCTCTGCCAGCGAGTCTTCCTCGATCGGCACGATGCTGTTGGCCTCCGAAACGACGCAGGGCACCGCTTCGGTCTTGGCCATGCGCTTCTGCTTGACCAGCAGTTCGAGCGCGCGATAGCGGCGCCCGCCGGCGGGCACCTCGAACATGCCGGTCTCGTTGCGCTCACCGTCGAGCACAGGCCGGACGTTGAGGCTCTGGAGGAGCCCACGCCGGGCAATGGAAGCGGCGAGATCCTCGATCGACTGCCCGTTCTTGATGCGCCGGACATTGGCCTGGCTGAGGACGAGCTTGTTGAAGGGGATGTCGCGCGAAGCGTTGAGGGTGATCTTCTGCTTGGCGATCGCCATGGTTTTTCTCCGCGACGGGCGGTCGGGAACTCCCCTCGACCTCCAACCCGTCACGAACGGCGACGCCGCCCTCTCACTCTAAGGACCGCGCCGCACATCCGGTTCCCGAGGCGATAAGCCGAAAATCCGGAAAGCCCAGTCGCTGCTTTTTTGCGGACTTCATGGTTCGCCGCTTGGTCGTTTCAGGAGGCATCTCCTCGATCGCGAACGGCTGTGACGATGATGCGCTCCGCCGCTCCGATGCTGCCTGCTCGCCGCGCGGCTTCGGCCCAGACCGACAGCGGCATGCACAGTCATTGGGCGCCACCTTCCCGGAATGCCGCTGCGGTGGCATCGGCAATCTGCCATGTCATGCGATACCTGCGCCCGATCCGCAAACAGACTTCTGTGCCGACGACGCTGTTGTAACCAAACCAAAGCACCGGGCGCGTCTGACATCGCGGGTCGCCTGCGGCCGCATGTACGGCTTTGGCAGCTGCAGCGCATTGCTATCGAAGTCACAGGTAAAACCTTTTCTGCGATCGCAGAGGTGTGCCGCATGACCTGGCGAGTCACCGTGACGCGACAGGAAGCTAGACGCAGCCGGGAACCAAATCCGGCTGATCTTCATTTTAGCGCGCGGGGACCAGACAAATGACCGAGATCGCGACATCGATCGTAGACACCATGCGCGAGCCAGTCCTCGTGCTGGAGCATGATCTAGCTGTCTTCCATGCCAACCGGGCGTTCTACAGGTGCTTCCAAGTTTCCAAGGAGGAGACGATCGGGCGGCAGCTACGCGATCTCGGAAATGGTCAATGGGACATCCCGGAACTTCGGCGGCTGATCGGAGAAATCCTCACTGAAACCGACACCGTGGAGGATTACCGCGTCGAGCATGAATTCGAGATGATCGGCAGGCGGGTCATGCTGGTCAATGCGCGGCAGCTGGTTCAGTCCCCGGATATGAAGCGCATCTTCCTCGCAATCTCGGACGTAACGGAACGTGAGCGCATCGAAAACGAGTTGATCGCCAGCAAGGAGTTCTCCGAAAAGCTTATCGACAGCATTCGGGAGGCATTGCTGGTGCTGGAACCCGACCTGCGCGTGGAAAGCGCCAACCAATCCTTCTATGACATGTTCCACGTTTCACCGAAGGAAACCCAAGGCAGGCTGATTTACGACATCGGCAACGGACAATGGGATATCCCGGAATTGCGCACGGCGCTGGAGGACGTTTTGCCGAACGATCGTCGGTTCGACGACTTTGAAGTCAGGCATGAGTTTCCGGGTATTGGACAGCGTACGATGCTCCTCAACGGCCGGGCGCTAGACCATCTGCCGCGCATTCTTCTGGCGATCCGGGACGAGACAGAGAAGCGACGTCGCGAGGCGGAGCAGATGGTGATGGTCGGCGAGCTCCAGCACCGGGTGAAGAACATTCTCGCCAACGTGCAGTCGCTTGTGACGGCCACCCTGCGCCGCAGCAAGTCGCTGCAACAGTTCAGAGAGGCCTTTCTCGAGCGGCTCGGCTCGCTGTCCCGTTCGCAGGACCTGTTGTTGCGCCAGAGTTCCGGCCGCGTCGATCTTCACGAACTGGTCAGGTCGGAGCTTGCCGCCCATGGCTGGGAAGAAGATGGCCGGCTCGCGATCAAGGGACCAAAGGTCGCGCTGTCGCGGCGACAGACACAGGCGTTTGCCATGCTCGTGCACGAACTCGCCACCAATGCCGTGAAATACGGCGCGTTCGCGCAGTCCCATGGGCGCCTCGACATCACATGGAGCATCATCCGCGGAGACGGCAAGGAGAGCCTGTCGTTCGAATGGCGGGAGAGTGGGGTGTCCATCGCGGAGACGCCGCGCGCGAGTGGATTTGGAAGCGGCCTGATCAGGCGAAGTGTTGGCCATATGTTGGGCGGCACGAGCAGTCTCGACCTTTCCCCGCACGGCGCTATTTGCCGGGTGGAATTCGCGCTAGAGGCATGAGGTGCTCGTGTTAGGCGATTGCCGACTTTGCGGCCTCAACATTCTCGTCGTCGAGGATGAGTTTCTCGTGGCGCTGGAGTTGGAAGAGGCTGTCGCGCAAATGGGAGCGCTTGTCACAACCGTAGGATCGCGCGCCGAGGCGTTGGACGTTCTGGCCAATGGTCGGCCCGATGGCGCGATCCTAGACGTGCAGCTCGGTGATGGAACCTCCTATGACGTGGCCGACCAACTCGTCGCGCTTGACGTGCCGTTCGTTTTCACGACCGGCTTCGACCGCGCTATCCTGCCGCCCCACCTGCGCGACTGCCCGCGCTTGAGCAAGCCGTTCGCGCCAGCGCATCTACAACGACTTGTCACTCACGTTTTCTCCGCAAAAACCTAACCAACATATAGCGCTGGCTTCGAGCGCCGGACCACACGGATCCCATTGGCGAGCAGCCGGCTGCGCAAGTCGTCAGTCAGAAGGATCATGCCGCCCTCCTGTCGATCTTGTGCGCTTCCGACTCAGCCGCATCCGCCCCGCCGAAGCCCGGCGCGAATTCGAGTAGCCAATTGGCAGCCTTGCTGGCCTGCGAGGCGGCGCGGACGATGGCGCGGTTGTCCTCGCGCAAGACCTCAAGCCAAGAGGCCAGATAGTCGGCGTGGCGCACAGTCGGCACGATGCCGAGAGCGGCGCAACAGAAGGCCGCGTTCATCTCGGCGACCAGCTCCTCGAAGGCATATTTCTTGGTCCCGAAAGACCCGTTGAGATCTCGTGCGAGCCGCGAGGCGTGGCCCGTGGCGTGGCCGAGCTCGTGCAGCGCGGTGCGATGCCAATTGATCGGATCGAAAAAGACGGCCGGCGGCGGCACCTGCACATAGTCTCGCGCCGGCACGTAACAGGCGTGCTCACCGCCAATGCGGAAGTCTATTCCGGTTGCCTTAATCAGCGCTTCGACTACCGGCTCGATCATGCCGGACAAAGGCAACGGCATCTCGAAGGCGAGGTCTTCCGGCAGGCTTTCGCATTGCGCGATGTTGAACACGGTGAAGCGCTTGAGGAACGGAATGAAATGCGCTTCCTCGCCGGCTTCGCGGGCACGCTGCTTCTCTTGCTCCGGCGCGAACCTGTCGGCGTACACGATCGTGACGCCGTGTTCGCCCTTGCGGACATTGCCGCCGAGCGACAGGGCTTGACGGAAGGTAAGCCAGCCCTGGCTTGGAAAGCCGTGTTGAACCACGGCGTCCCAAAGGATCAGGATGTTTATACCGCTATAGGTGCGGCCAGTGCAGGCATTCTTCGGCAGCCCGAGCGGCGCTTTCGCGGCCGATGTGCCCCAAGGCTGCACCCATGGAAAACGGCCGGCCTCGAGCTCGGCGATGATCTTGCCGGTAATGTCTTCATAGAGGTTCGTCCGGTCAGCGCCGGCTCGCCTCGAGCGTTCTGGTCTGGACATCGCGGTTCTCCGCGACGGGCGCCGGAAGTCGCTCCTCCAGCTCTGAACCCGTCACGGCGCTCCCAGTCCGGACTCTCACTCTTGGATGCGCCGAAGGGTCTCCCGACAAGGCGAGCGGCCGAAGCCGCGGCTCGGCAAAGGAGAAGGCGTTCATCCCAAACTCGCAAAAAGACGCTGAACCAAAGGCAGGATTTCACAACGAAGGCCCGGCCTGCCAGGGTGTCCCAAACACAAGGTCCTGATCAAATGTGGGACATGCCGGTTTCTTGCTAAGCGTGCAGCTCAACCTTGGCGTTGGCCTGCGAGAATGGGGCGCAGGAAACCCACGGTCTGTTCGGGGATATCCTTGTCGGGAGAAATCTGGAGCTTGGAATGGCTCAGGGCAATAGAGGCGGCGCACTCTGGTTCAAACCCAGTGCTTCGATCCATGCGCACCTGAGACAGACAGATTTTTGTGGCCTTTGCTGCGTACATCGCACAATAGGATTGGTGCGCCCATCAAGCTTGCAGTACACAGCTGTTGCGGGGAGCCGACTTTAGGTCTCGATACCAGGAGGTGAATATCTTGAACGAACAAAGCGAGGCTCAAAATCTTGATCTCGTCGGCCTGACGGCGGATATCGTCTCGGCCTATGTGAGCAGGAACGCCGTCCCTGTCACCGGGCTCGCCGAACTGATTGCTTCTATCCATGCCTCGCTGTCCGGGATCGGCAAGCAAACCGTGGCCGATCAGCCGAAACAAGAGCCGGCGGTCAATCCCAGGAGGTCGGTAACGCCTGACTTTATCGTTTGTCTGGAGGACGGGAAAAAGTTCAAATCGCTAAGGCGCCATCTTGATGTACATTACGGGATGACACCCCAGCAATATCGCGAGAAATGGAATCTTCCGCGAGATTATCCGATGGTCGCGCCGAACTACGCCGCCCAAAGATCGGCCTTGGCGAAGGCCAGCGGACTTGGACGCAAGCCTGCTGCTGGCCCGGCATCGAAGGCGAAAAGAAGGTCACGGCGAAGCTAGCGGCCCGTTGCGGCTTCCGCCCGAGAAGGCGCGGCCCTGGACCAGGACCGATCGCCTCGACCGTGACCCAACGACGTCGATCAGCGAGCAGGATCTGGCCGCAGTCAGTGATCGGTGCTCTCGGCGATGGCGCCACGGACCATCGATGGGAAAGCAGATATCTGGCGGAAGTGGCGCGGCACTCTGGCGAGGTAGGCCAGCTTGGGCCGGCCCTGAGCGGCGGGGGCTCGGAGGCAAACCACGACACCGGCTGACGAAGAAATATACGTCCATGGCGAAATAATCGGCACGCATCCAAAAGGACGAAGCTGGGGAGCAACACAAATCAGCTTGCGACGTTCCGTGGGCAACCGTCTTTGCATCGGGTGTCTCATCCTGGGACTGACGATGTTGGCATGCATTTTGCGTGGGGACGGATTGCAGGCGACTACTCGGGATTGGACAGTTGCGTTTGAACGCTCAGCCTGGACGACGGCCAGGGTCACCGAAGTGCATATATTCACATCCACTGCAAATCGACGATTTGCAGATCGGCGAGAATGGTGAGGTCACCATCTCTATAATTGCTGATGACATCTATTCGAAGAATTCCACACATCGCTATCAGATCATCTTGACTGAAGCCGAGATCGGCTTGCTGGCAGGGGGCGTCGCCAGACTACACCGGCCAGCATGACGGCATCGGCCCAGCGTTGCGTCCAGCATTCGAGAGCAGGGTTCCGCTCGAGCGCGAAGGCTTGCGCGCCTGGCTTGCCACTTGGATCGTGGTCCTTGACCACCGGGCTCACCAGGTTAATACGATGATCCGCACTGAAATCCCGCCGCCTCGGCATTGCCAGTGCCTGGCCGACAGCATTCTATCGAGCTTAACCCAGACGCCCCTCTAAGGGTCCGGTTCCGATATCGGAACAATGCCAGCGGCCAAGCTCTCATGTTCTAGAATATCTATGACATCGCCGACGCTGGCTCCCGCGTTGGGGTGAGCCTTGGCCAGTTCCTTTGCCTTGGATTTCACGTCAAACGAAAAATGCCGCCGCTTCTTTGCCGCTGCTATCGCATCTGCAATTTCGACTGCCAAGGTGAGTGCCGGCATTGGACTTCTCCCGAACCCGCAGCCTCTATCCAAAATATGGCAGACATCCGGCCGATCGGGAATTTCTCAACCTTGGCAGGACTTGTTCCTCAGTTGCAGCCCAACTATGCACGTCAGCCAGCTTGCGACAGCAGGCCGGCTCGACGCTGAAGCCATCGAGATGGTTTCATGCACGCCTGCGACGGTGCCATCAAGGTTTGGCCGCTCGAATAGCCATCGTAACACGGAAACGCATGACTCCCTTGTATGCCGGCATTACTGACGCTATATTGTGTCACAATTGTTGGCGGTGCACGGAGGTGCTGCGATGGGTCTGGCACAATATGCGGATGACGGTTTGTTCGCGCCGAAGAAAATTGCAGATGCTTTCCGCACCACCAGCGAGGAGATAGCGCGTACCGCTGGTCTGGGGAAAGACGCGGTTCAGCGCCGGGAGCGGGTGCGTTCAGACAAGACGCAGCGCCGCCTGCGCGAGATGGTGGAGATCGTCAACAAGGTCGAGCCGCGATTTGGCTCCGCGCTCATGGCCTATGCCTGGTACCGTTCCGGGCCGCTGCCGGGATTTTCGGGGCGGACGGCCATGCAGCTCGTTCGGGAGGGGCGGGCCGATGAGGTCCTCGACTTCATCGACGCGGTCGATGCGGGGATCTACGCCTGACCGTCGCCGCCATCGCCTATTCGGGCCGGCTCTACCGGGCCCTCAATCCAGTGTATGCCCGCGAGCCCATGTCGGGACGTGGTGCCGAAATCTATGGAGGGCGTTTCAACCGCAAAGGGATGCCGGCGCTCTATGCGTCGACTTCGGTCCTGACGGCTTTGCGCGAAGCCAACCAGGTAGGCGATCTGCAGCCGACCACGCTGGTTGCCTACCGTGCCGAGATCGAGGCCGTCTTCGATGCCGGCGACGCCACTGCTCTTGCCGCAATGGGCCTCGATGCGGCAATCCTCGCCGATGCGACATGGCGCGATCAGATGAGAGACCATGGCGAGGCGCATACGCAGCGATTTGCCCGTGAGCTCGTCGCGCAAGGCTTTAATGGCCTTCTCGTGCCGAGCTTCGCCAAGGGCGCCGCAATCGGCGACCTGAACCTCGTTCTATGGCGATGGGGTGACACTGCCCCATCCAGGCTCGAGCTGATTGACGACGAGCACCGGCTCGGATGAGCTAGGCGGCCGCTGCCCGCGTTTACTCTGGCCTCGCATCGTCCACTTCGCGCCAGTGACTTTTTCGATCTCGGCAAGCTGCCGGCGTCTGTTAGCCAGCTCAACCGAGAGGGCGAACGTGCCGCCACCGCGCGAGCGATAAGGTGCGCATCCGCTGCCGGGATTGAGACACCGCGGAGTTTTAAACTACGCGCAACGCGCCGGGAGGTAAACTTCACCACCCGCGCCCGGTGCCCGGAAGCCCCGGCAGAGCGCCGGGGCGCCCGCTTGTTCACCCGCTCATTCCAAAAACGCTTCGGCTCTGCCTCAGCTGAAATCACTCGTCTCGCCAGACAACGCGCTGCTCCCATCGGATTTCCTTCAGGCGCCGGAAGCGGATCGTGTGGGCCTACTCTCCGGTCGGGTGGAACATCTGCGCGCTCATCCGCTCTCGGCTCTTGCACTGCTGGCAGCGGCCCTTGTCGCGCACCTCGTCGATGGTGACGTTGCCGATCACCGCCCGCAGCTCGAGCGGAACCCGCCGGAGGTAGGGCCGTTTTCTCATTGAGAACCAGGTCCCTATTGGGAGGTATACATGTCTATACGAATAGCCACCGCGTCGGCGTTCATCTTGGCGATTGCTTCGCCGGCTTTTGCCGACTGCGGACAGGAATTGAAGGCACTCGAACCTAACGTCACCACTGCCGAAACGGGCGCAGTCCCTAACAAGTCGGGCATTCCGGCGACGAAGCACCAAGCGGAGGTCATGACCGGTAAACAGCAGGGGGGCAACACTGAGATTACTGGATCAACGGCGGGAGCTGTGAAGCCCACCACACCTCATCAAGAGCAAGTGACTGGTGCCCGCAGCGGCCAAAGCGCCGAGCATCCCAGCCAGCTGATGGCTGAAGCTCGTAAAATGTTCCAAGCCGGCGACGAGCGAGGGTGCATGAAAAAACTGGCAGAGCTCAAGGACTCTCTTGGCGTTAAGTGACTGCCAAGATCGCTAGACCAATGCGCCACGTATTGGCGCCTGGATCGGCGAGATCGTTAGCTATTCACTGTTCGCGGTCTCGGTTGGCTTGCCTTCAGCTCTGGCAGCACCGTCTCGGCTCGCAGCCATTCACGCGCTGTATTGGGCGCCGGCCCATGGTGGCTCGCTGTGAGTAAGCGCTGGAGCGGAACGAGAATCACTGCGCGCCGGCCGCTGATCTCGTTCCCAAGATCTCTTAGCGTGGTGTCGAAGTGTACTTCATGCGACCCACCAAAGCCGGGATTCAGCCACTCGGCCTTTTCCTTCGCGAGCCCCTTTTGCGGCGGCCCACCAACTCAGCCCTGCACACGGTCTGCCCCGCTTGCCACCAAGCTCGGGTGGCATGCAAGCAGGATACCTCATTGGCATCAAGCCGACCTATGACAATAAGAGGCTTCCGGTCACGGCTCAAATCCCGGTTCAGTGTCAGCTCACATCTATGACCACCATTAGTCCGCCGCCGCCCTTCTCCTCGGCATTGTTGTTCGTGGTGTGATGCGGGATGTGGCAGTGGATCAGCCATTTGCCGGCTCGTTGCGCCTTCCAGACGACGTCATAGCGTTGCCCTGGTCCGACATTGACCGTGTCGGCAAGGAAGCGAGCCGAGGGCGGGATGGTTTCGCTGTCGCGCGCGACGACCTCGAACGGGCCGCCATGGATGTGCATAGGATGGATGAAACCGTTGTTGGTGCCGATAAAGCGGACCTTCAGCGTCTCGCCGACCTTCATGCGGATCGTATCGGTCGAGGGATAGGCCTTGCCGTTGATGGTGAAGAAGTTCGGCATCCCTCCGTCCATCGGCATCGCAGGATAGGTCAGCCCTTCCCGCACCAGCCATTCCTGCAGCTCGATGACATAGTCATGGTCGCCGGCGACCTCGTCGGCGGGATTGGCGGGATCGATGATCAGCGCGCCATAGAGGCCGAGCGCCTGGGTGCGGTCAGGCTTGGCGTGCGGATGATAGAAATAGGTGCCGTGCTGGGTGGCGGTGAACTCGTAGGCGTAAGTCTGTCCGGGCTCGATCGGCGCTTGCGTGATCTCGGCCGGCCCGTCCATCTGGTTGGGCAGGATCAGACCGTGCCAGTGCACCGTGGTTTCCTCCGGCAGGCCGTTGGTGACGTTGATGCGCACCCGGTCGCCTTGGCGAATATGAATGCGCGGCCCCGGGATCTGGCCGTTATAGGCATAGGCGTCGACCGTCACATCCGGAAGGATATGCCAACGGACAACCGACGGCCTGAGCTCGAACACCTTCACCCCGTTCTCCATGCGGAACGGCAGGTCCTGGTCGCCCCTGGCCGCAGGGCCGTAAGAGGCGGTTACCAGGCGCGGTTCGGCCGCCGCCATATCGCGCATGGTGTCGGCCGACGTGTCTCGGTCCATGATCATGCCGCGCGGCATGATCACCCCCCCGACATCGCGTGCCGAGAGGGTGAGGTTCAGCCAGTTCGCCGGCGCGATCATCCCAATGGCAAGCGCGACCAGCGAGGCTATGCTCAGGGCTGCGATTTGCGGCGTGGTGGCGTCCGAGCGCATGTGATGGCCGGCAGCGCCCTTGCTGGATGCCGGGCCGCTGTCTTGCCGATGATGGCTATGGCCGCCTGCATCGGCCTGCTGCATTTGCATGCGCGCGTGCCGCGCCTTCGGCGAGCGGCCGCCCGGCTCGGACGCCTGCGCGCGCTCGGTCATCAGTCCATGTTTGAGGCCGCGCGCGACCAGCCAGACATTGGCGGGATAAGCCAGTGTGAAGCCGGCGATGACGCCGATCGACATCACGCCCCAGAACAGAAATTCGGTCGGTTCCATGGCGCGCATGTCGCGGCCCATCATCAGGAAGCTCATGACCGGCGCCATGCCGGCCATCATGAAGTTCATCGAGATGAATTCGGGCAGGAAGCTGTTCCTCACATTCTGCCAATAGCTGCCGCCCATCATCGATTTCATGAACAGCGACTGGAAGATGAACAGGCCAAAGGCAAAGCCGGCAAGGTATTCGACGATGAGGTCGAGCCACATCGGCAGGCCGAGCGTGGCGGTGACGACGGCGGCAAGGATGATGCCGGTCGCATCGCCGGCCACGCAATGGATGGTCGAGCCGACGCCTTGCTTCCAGAGCGGACCGGTGAAGGCCTCATGCTCGCCAGGGCGCGGCTCCTTGTCGGCAAGCACATAAAGCAGCAGGCCAAGCGGTCCCATATAAAGCGTCACCAGGATGAAGCCCCATTTCATCACCACTGGCTCGGGATTGTTGCGGTATTGGTCGAAGCCGACATAGACCGTCGAGGCCAGCGCCAAGGCAAACCAGACGACGAGGAAATAATCGATCGGTTGGATGAACATGACCCGGCCTCGGCTCGATGAAGCTGCTGGTTGCATCCCCCTGCGGGTTGAACGCGGTTAGGACCGATACGATCCACTCGCGACAAAGCCGGGCCGACCTTGCGCTATGCCGGGTACGCCAAGGCAGGCAGCGCGCGCCACGGAAACTGCTTGCGTCATGCCGCGGCGAGGTGCCATGTCGGCACAGCCATCGGATGAGAAAGGCCAATGGGCTTCCTCCCAATCCTGGAACGCGAGGACCCGCCTTTGCAGGCGGGCTGCATTCCGACCTATCTGCCTTTTTGCTGGGCCCCGCGGCTTGCGACCGGCTTCGGCGCGTAAGCCTTTCTCATGAGCCTCAGGGCTTCGTCTCTGGTTAGGCCGCACCTGCGGGCATAATAATCAGCCTCCCGCGCCAAGTCGCGATCCAGTGGTGGGTCTTTTGCCTGCTTTGCCTTCTTTCCCATTTGGCCGAACTCGGCTGCAAGCCCGGCCTGCTGTGCGGTTGAACACAGTAAAGGCCGGGCCAACGACAAGCCCCGCGACCAGCCCTACCCACAGGAGAGCCCGCCACCGGGAGGACAGGGCGACGGGCTATTCTAACGGACACAGAAGCGGGACATGACGCTGACTTGATAAGTATCAGAACCATGTTTGGTTCCAAAACTACGAATTCGGTTTGTGAACCATAGAATTCCCTGCAATCTGATGAACCGATCCCGTCGAAGCAGGCCATGCAATGGGCGGCAACTAACCCTCCGATCGCTAGCACAGCTATCGCTGAACATTGGGTTTGGCGGGTTCCTGTCTCGGTCTCGGCCAACCCGCAGCTGGCAACTTCCTGGCCACCTGCTGCCGGTCGTTGCCCAAAAACGATTAATCGCCAAGTGTCGTTAATTTAGACTATGCTGGGGTCTCTTTTCGGGCGTAATGAGGGGGTGGTCGGAGGCGCGAACAAAGTACTTTCCCCGCGGAACGAGGAGGGTGAGTATGTTAGCCCATGGCGTAGCGTATCCCGACCAGCTTGTAATTCTCACCCACGCCGTTGATGACTTTTGCATATTGCACCGGATCGTGAGCAAAGAGGACCGCGAAAGAGTGGCGGTCAAGGTGATGGTGCTGTTTGGGCGCGGCATGATCGACCCCGTCCAGCTATCCGCCGAGCTTGAAAAGTCACCTGTGTGGATCCGACGAATGTAGCGACGACATCAAAAATCGATCAGCTCACCGCCGCGATACCCAGGCCCAGATCAGAAAGGCTCGGCGACGTCTCGGTCATCCGATCACCACCGGATCTTCGCTGCGAGTATGCGGGGCCTATCTTTAATATTCGCCTCACTCGATATCGTCGCGGATGCAGGCCTTCCAGTGCCGGGGTGCGACATCGGTCAAGACAGGCGCAGCCGCGGCGCACGCTTCGACGGCGTAGGGACAGCGTGTGCGGAAAACGCAGCCCGACGGCGGATTCGCCGGGCTCGGTATGTCGCCTTTGAGAACCTGGCGCTGCCGCTGGACTGCGGTGTCGAGGGACGGGATCGCGGAGAGCAGAGCTCGCGTGTAGGGATGTCGCGGTCTCTGATAAAGCTCGGCGGCCGGGGCGACTTCCATGATCCGCCCGAGATAGAGCACCACGACCGTGTCGCAGATATATTCGACCACGGCCAGGTCATGCGAGATGAACAGCATCGTCAGACCAAGGCGAAGCTTGAGGTCGTGCAGGAGATTGACGACTTGCGCCTGGATCGAGACGTCGAGCGCGGACACGGGCTCGTCGGCGACGATGAATTCCGGCTCCAGCGTGAGAGCGCGCGCAATGCCGATGCGCTGCCGCTGACCGCCGGAGAATTCGTGCGCATAGCGGTCAAATGCGTCGGCAGGCAACTCCACCGCGAGGAGAGCCTCCTTCGCTCGCGCGCGGCGTTCGGCCTTGGTGCCGATGCCCTGGATATCGAGGCCTTCAGTCAAAATCTGTCCGATCGTCATGCGCGGCGAGAGGCTGGCGAAGGGATCTTGGAAGATGTACTGCATTTTGCGCCGTTGCCGGCGCAGCTCGGTTGCGCCGAGTTTGGTGATGTCGATCCCCTCGAATCTGATCTCGCCTGAAGTCGGCTCGATGAGGCGGAGCACCGAGCGTCCGATCGTCGTCTTGCCCGAGCCGGATTCGCCGACGAGTCCGACGACTTCGCCACGCCCGATGTCGAACGAAACATCCTGAAGTGCCTTGACCACCGGACCACGTGAAAAGGCTTGGGGTGCGAAGTGCTTGGTCAGGTTGCGGACGGAAAGATAGGGGGCCGGCATCGCTAGAGTTCCTCCCATCTGAGACACCGGCTTTCCTGGCTCGACGGCACCTTGTGGAGCGGCGGCACGGCGCTACGGCAGGCATCGATCGCCATGCTGCAGCGTGGCGCGAAGGCACAGCCCTTCGGCAGCATGGCCAGCGAGGGAACATTGCCGGCGATAGTGGGCAGCGGAGTGCCGGCGGCCTTCAGCGCCGTCGCCTCGCCGAGGCGCGGCGCCGAGCGTATGAGGCCGGCCGTATACGGGTGACGCGGATGCGAAAACACCTCCGCCACCGGTCCGGATTCGACGATGCGCCCCGCATACATGACCGCGACCCGGTCGGCGATCTCGGCCACGACGCCGAGATTGTGGGTGACGAAAAGAATGCTCATGCCGCGCTCGGCCTGCAGCTTTTCCAGAAGCTCCAGGATCTGTGCCTGGATGGTCACGTCGAGCGCCGTCGTCGGCTCGTCGGCAATGAGCAGCGTCGGGTCGCAGGCAAGCGCCATGGCGATCGTCACGCGCTGGCGCATGCCGCCCGACAACTCGTGCGGATATTGGCGCGCCCGCCGTTCGGGATCCTGGATGCCGACCTGCACCAGCAGTCGCACGGCATCCAGCGCCGCCTCGCGTCGCGATCTGCCAAGATGGACACGGATCGGCTCCGCGATCTGCTCGCCGACCGTGAGGACCGAGTTGAGGCTGGTCATCGGCTCCTGGAACACCATGCCGATGTCGTTTCCCCTGATGCGTCGCAACCCCTCGGCATCGAGCGTGGTCAGTTCTGTTTCGGTGCCGTCCTTGCGCCTGAGGCTGATCGATCCCTCGACGATCTTGCCGACGCGGTGCGGCAGCAGGCCCATGATCGACAGACTCGTCACCGACTTGCCGGATCCTGATTCGCCGACGAGCGCGACGGTTTCGCCCGGCGCGATCGTCAGGCCGACATCCTGGATGGCGGCGATCTCGCGTCCCGCGATGCGGAAGACGGCGCGCAGGCCGGAGACGGCGAGGGTAGGCGCGCCCACGGGCTTCAGCCAAGCAATCCGACGTCGCGCAGGATGGCGTCGATCCTAGCCGCCTCCTCGTCGTTCAACGTGCGCTGCGGGCGCGCCATCGTGCGCGAAGCGATGATCCCTAGACTGCGCATCGCCGACTTGAAAGCGCCGACGCCGGCCGAGCCGGCGCTTGTGCGGCCAAGCGAGATCGTCACGATCTCGAACAGCTTCAACAAGCGTTCCTGTTCGGTCCGAGCGGCCTTGTGGTCACCCGCCTGCAAGAGATTCCAGAGCCTGACGTAGCCACGCGGGTCGACATTGGCGAGCCCCGGAACGACGCCATGGGCGCCCATGGCCAGCGCGGTGTCGACCATGATCTCCGATCCTGTCATGGCGAAGAAGCCGGCGTCGCCGGCCATATCCTGCAGCACGTAGCGGAGATTGCCGTCATCGCCGCTGGAGTCCTTCAGTCCTGCCACGACCCCTTGCCTGGCCATGGTCACGGTCGTCTTGCGCTCCAGCTTGACGTGGACGCAGACCGGAATGTCGTAGGCGACGATCGGGATATCGACCGCATCCTTGATGTAGCGAAAATGGTCGATGATTTCGGGCTGGCTGGTCCGCGTATAGAAGGGCGCGGTGACAACGACGGCATCGGCACCGGCTGCCTTGGCGATCCGAGAATGTTTGATGACGCGATCTGTTGTCGGGTCGATGACGCCGACGAAGAGAGGCACTCGCCCGTTGTTGACCTTGACCGCGTGCTCGACGATCGCCTGGCGGGCGGTTTCATCGTGGAACACGACCTCGCTGGTCGAGCCGAGCACGAACAGGCCTTGCACGCCACCATGCAGGAGATTTTCGACACCCCGCGTGAAGGACGGGAAGTCGACGCTGAAATCGGGATTGAGCGGTGTGACGACGGGTGGCACGACGCCGGTGAAGAGAGGCATTTTGAACCTTTTGGTCAGTTGGGATCGGATCTGGGGTCGAAGGCGTCGCGCAGGCCGTCACCGATGAAGTTGATGGCCAGAACGCTGAGCACGAGGGCCGCGCCGGGAAACATCCATTGCCAGGGATATTGCTCCAGCACGATGGTCGAGCGGGCGAGGTTGAGCATGTTTCCCCAGCTGGCCTCGGGCGGTGGTATGCCGAGCCCGAGGAAGGAGAGGCCTGCCTCCAGCAGGATCGCGTTGGCGATCTGCAGGGTGGCGTAGACGACCAGGATGTCGATTGAGTTCGGCAAGCCATGGCGTAACAGGAGGTGCGGCATGCGCGCCCCCATCCCGCGCGCCGCGACGACGAAATCGCGTTCGCGCAACTCCATGAGGCGCGCGCGGACCATGCGCGAGAGCACCGGCCAAGACAGCAGCGAGATGACGAGAATGGTCGGCATGATCCCCGTCCCCGCGATCGAGGCGAGCACCAGGAGAAAGATCACCGGCGGCAAGGTCATTGCGAGATCGACGAGGCGCATGGCGGTGCTGTCGACCACCCGGCCGCCGAAGCTGGCGATCGCACCGACCAGAAAGCCGACGACTGTCGAAATCGCGACCGAACCCACAGCAACGATCAGGGAGACGCGGCCGCCCTCAAGCACACGGGCCATGACGTCGCGGCCGACGCCGTCGCTGCCCAGCCAATGCGCCGCCGACGGGCCTTTGTTCATTGCCCTGAGATCGATCGCGTTCGGCCCGATCGGCCACCACAGGTGATAGGTCGAGACGGCAAGCAGGATCGGGATCAGGATGATGAGGCCGGCGCGTGCGGCGCGGTTTGCGATGAAGCGGCCAAATGCGCGACGCAGTGGACCCTTTGTCCGTGGCGCACCCTCTCCCATGCTTTTCGTCAGGGCCATCACGACACCCGAACACGCGGGTCGACAAACGCATAGGCGATGTCGGTGAGCAGATTGACGAGGATAACGCAGGCACCGACGACCAGGGTCGCGCCCATGATGACCGGATAGTCGCGGGTACCGACGGCGTTCACCAGCAAAAGCCCCATACCCGGCCAGTTGAAGACGCTCTCGAGAAAGATCGCCCCGCCGACCGCGATGCCGATGGTCGAGCCGATCAAGGTGATCACGGGAAGCAGCGCGTTGCGCGTTGCATGTTTCATGATCACCCAGAACTCGCGCACGCCCTTGGCCCGTGCCGTGCGCACATAGTCCTGAGCGAGAACCTCGAGCAGCGAGGAACGCATGTACCGCATGATCATGGCCGCATGGCCGATCGACAGCAGGCAGGCGGGAAGGACGAGGTGTGTAAGCACGTCAAACACCGAGAATGGCGTTCCGGGCGTCTGCATGCCGCCGGATGGAGCCCAGCGCAGCAGAACCGAGAAGAAGTACAGGCCCAGCAACGCGGTCAGGAACGCCGGACTGGAGATGCCGACGAACGACAGCACCGAAAGGGAAATGTCGGGCCATGCGTTGCGTCGAACGGCGCTGACGATGCCGCCGGCGATTCCGACGACGATTGCAATTGCGAGGCCGGTCCCCATGAGAAGTACCGTCGGGCCGATGCGTCCCAGCACCAGCGGAAGCACCGCAACGCCGCTCCGCTGGATCGAGTAGCCGAAATCTCCCGACAGGGCGGCGCGAAGCCAGCCGAGATACTGGATCGGCAATGGCTGGTCGAGGCCGAGGCGCAACCGCAGTGCCTCCAGATCTTGTGGCGACAAGGGCACCGACGGATTGATATAGGCGCCGATCGGATCGCCGGGCGCGAGCCGCAGCAGGAGGAAGATCAGGACGCTCAATGCGAGCACCATCAACAATCCTGCGGCGCTGCGACGGGCAATGAAGCTCAGCATGGCTTTCACGTCTGGCGGCTGACCAGGCTGGCACCGCGTTGATGCCGGCCCGGCCGGATGGCGAAGTTGTCTATTTCACTGGATGTCCCAGAGTTCGGGATGGGCCGCATAGGGGCCGCCCGCAGGAGCCGGCGTCCACACGAAGTCCTTCAATTTCTTGGAAGCGACGCCGTAGCGGTTTGCAACCCACAAGGTCGCCCAGGGCAGGTCCTTGTTCATCGCCTTACAGACATCCTGCCAGGAAGCGTTGACCTTGGCGGGATCGGTCTGCCCGAGAGCGGCATCGAACGCTGCGCTCAGGTCGTCGGACTCGATGCGCATGGTGTTGAAGCCCGCCGGGGGAAGCTGCGACTTGTTGAGTCCAGGATTGAGACCCGCCGGATTCGGTCCATTCTGCAGGCCGGCATAGATCATCGGAAACGCGTTCCAGTCCGGCGTGCCTTGCTTGTAGACGATGCCGTTATAGGTGGGCGTATCGACGACACGAGGCACGATGTTGACGCCGACCTGGGCGAGCATCGACTGGATGGCCGCCATGACGTTGGCTGCCTGCGGCGAGCCGTAATAGGTCAGCAAGGTGATCGGCTTGTCGCCGTTGATCTTGTCCCAACCGGCCTCGGTCAGTAGCGCCTTGGCCTTTTCCGGATCGTAGGCGTAGGGCTCCAGTCCTTCCGGCACCAGATGCGGCGCGACGTAGCCGCAGTTCGCGACCTTGGCGGCACCGCCATAGAGGTTCTCGACGATCACCTTGCGATCGATCGCATACATGATTGCCTGGCGCACCTTCAGGTCCTTGAAAAGGTCCACCTTCTGGTTGAGGCCGATGTAGTTGACCACGTAGGAGCCACCTTCGATCAGCGTGTAGTTGCTGTCGTTCTTGAATGTGGCGGCGTCGTCCGGCTCGACATAGGTGAACTGGATTTCGCCGGCACGAAGCGCGGCGACGGCCGCCGCCGGGTTCTCGAAATAGCGGTTGATGAGCGTGTCGACCTTGGGCTTGCCGCCGCGGTAGTCGTCATCCGCGGCGAGCTCGACATACTGGTCCGTCACATATTGCTTGAATTTGAACGGACCGGTTCCGACCGGGGTCGTCGACCACCATTTGCTGTTGGCCAGCTGTTCGGGCGCGATGCCGGAAAGTGCATGCTCGGGCAGGATCAGCACCTGGGTGATGACGGCGAGGAAGGAGCCATTGGGCTTCGACAGCTTGATCACCACCGTGCGGTCGTCCGGCGTCTCGACCGATTGGATGTCGCCCAGGCGGGCAGCAAACAGGCTGCCCGACGCCTTGTTCCTCGCAAGATCGAATGTGAACTTCACGTCCTTGGAGGTGAAGGGCTTGCCGTCGTGCCAGGTCTCCTTGGCAAGGTTGAATGTATATGTCAGCTGGTCGTCGCTGACCTTCCAGTCCTTGGCAAGACTGCCTTTCAGCTCGGTCAGCTCGGCGTTCCAGATGACCAGCGGCTCGAAATAGGTGCTGAGCCAGGTGAAGCCGGCCGTCGACACGAGCGGGTTGAAGTTCTTGGGCAGGCCGCCCGGGCCGACATCGAAGCCGCCGGTGATGGTCTTGCCGGTCTGTGCCTCGGCGATTGTGGCGAAAGCGGCGCCGGCGATCAGCAGTCCGGCAATGGCCAGACGGCGCATGGTGTTATTTATGCCCATGATTTCCTCCCTTGGCGTTTCTTACGTGTTTCGGTTCCTGGCGATGACTTGCTGGATCCCCCGGTAGTGGTCGTCGAGGCGCTGGCGCGCGCGCTCGACATCCTTGGCCGCCACGGCCTCGACGATTTCGTGATGGTCGCGCCAGGTGGCGAGCGGCGTCGGATTGTCCAGGTTCGCGAAGTTCGAAGCCTTGTTGAACGCGATCCAGAAGATGTCGATCAGCGCGCTCAGCATGCGGTTGTTCTGGCAGCGGAACAGCAGCTGGTGGAACTGCTGGTCCTCGGCGGCGAAACTTTCATGCCGCTCGGCGCGCCGGCGCATTTTTTCGGTCAGGCCGCGCAGCGCCTGGATGTCCTCGGCGCTGATCATCTCGACCGTCTTGCCGATGAGGCCTGTCTCGAGCACGCGGCGTATCTCGCGCAGTTCCTCGACGTCGCGCAGCGAGTCCTGCAAGCCATAAGCGAGATTGTCGAGCAGCGGCTTGAAAGAGAATTCCTTGACGAACACACCGATGCCCCGGCGCGTTTCCAAGATGCCGATCGACTCCAGCGACTTGATGGCTTCACGAACGGAGTTGCGTCCGACACCGAGTTGCTGGGCGAGAAATGTTTCCGGCGGCAGCGCATCCCCGGCTTTTAGTCTGTTGGCCTCGATGTAATTCCTGAGGCTCTCCTGGACCGTGACATGCAGCAAAGGCGGGCGACTGAGCGGCTCGAGCAACTTCATCGCCTGCGCGTTTGGTTCTTCCTCCTTGGCCATTCCACATGCTTTCGTGAATCGACGTCGTCGACTTGTACTGATAGCGACTTGTAGGATATCCTGCAAGCGATAAGGGATAAACGCCTGCCCATGAAGATCGTTCTTGCCGGTTCGAGCCACTGGCACGCCGGGATGCACCTGGATGCCGCCCGCGCGGCCGGCGGTGAAATCGTCGGCGTTTGGGATGAGGATCAACAACACGCAAGGATGTTTGCGCGGTCCAATTCTTTGCGGCCGATCCATCGCTTCGACGATGTGCTCGATGCCGGAGCCGGCGTCATTCTTCTGATGGGACATCCCCACAGCGTGCCGGGGCGGGCACGCTGTATCATTGAAGCAGGCATCCCGCTGATTCTTGAGAAGCCAGCGGCAAGCAGCACCGAAATCCTGTCGGAACTCCTGGAGCTGACCCGGCGGCGAAATGCCTTCGTGAGCGTGCCCTTCCCCAACCGCTTCGGGCCAGCGGTTACTGCATTCCGGAAGCTTCAGCGGCAAGGGCGGGCCGGAATGATGGCGCATGGTCACTTCAGGATCGTGAACGGCCCACCTCAACGATATGCCGAGGACGGCGTCCCCTGGGTGGTCGACCCTGAAATCGGCGGTGGCGGCGCATTGCGCAATTTGGGCATCCATGGCGTCGACGCCGCGCTCGACCTCGCTGCCGGCGGCCTCAGGTTGAGGAACGCATACGTTGGCAACCGCATCCACAACGCGCCTGTCGAAGATCATGCGCTGCTGGTGCTCGAGGACGAGGCCGGTGCGATGTTCACCGTCGAGGCGGGCTATACCTTTGCATCCATGCGCCCCGGCGGTGATTTCGAATGGCGCATCGTCAGCGCCAACGCGACGTTGATCGATCACGGCGACAAAGCGATCTCAGCCACGCTTGATGACGGAGCAGGTGCACAGCTCGCACCGGAACTGCCGGCGACGCGCTATCGCCTGTGCATGCGCGACGCTTTCGACCGTCTGGAGCGAAGCGAGCCTGCGACCATCTCTCTCGACGACTATGTCGCGGCAATGTCGCTGATCGATGCCGCCTATCGAAGGGCAAGAGAATGATTGGAATCGGGATCATCGGTGCCGGGCATTTCGGCGCCGCGCACGCGCGTGCGATCGAGAACGTCGATGGCGTCCGCCTGGTCGCGGCATGCCGCAACGACGAGCCCGCGCTTGGTGCTTTCACGGCCGAGCACGGCGGCCGCGGCTACAGGGACTGGCGCGCGCTCATCGAAGACGCGGACGTCGATGCCGTTCTCATCGCCACCCCGCACCATCTGCACACGGAGATGGCGATCGGCGCGGCGCAGGCCGGAAAGCATATTCTGCTGGAGAAGCCGATGGCTCCAACGGCCGCCGCCTGCGACGCGATCAATGCCGCGGCCTCGGCGAACGGCGTAAAGCTGATGGTCGGGCATCTGATGCACTTCTCACGCCCTTGCATGACGGCAAAGGAGGTGCTCGCCGAGGGCTCGCTCGGCCGCCCCCTGGCCGCTTCGAGCTGGATGATCAAACTGTGGATGGAGCAGAACCGGCAGGATTGGCACCTCGGCTATGGAACCGGCGGCGGCATGCTCATGACCGCGGGCATTCATGCGCTCGACCGGCTGGTCTGGCTCATGGATGACGACGTCATCTCGGTCGGCGCCATGCTCGGCGTCAAATTCCATGACCAGGAGGCGGACGATGCCGCAATGCTCAGCCTCCGCTTCGCGGGCGGCGGCATCGGCCAGGTCCAGAGCGTCGGCTATCGCGACGGCGCCGCCAGCTTCGCAATGGATCTGGTCTGCGAGCACGGAACGCTGAGGATCGACATGGATCGGGGAACCTTGCTCGGTCGCGGCACCAGACTGACCGAGCTGCCGAATTCGTTCGAACCAAACTGGATGCACAATGCTCTCATTCGCGAATGGAAAAATATGCGCGACGCGATCCTGAACGATACCCCGGTTAACGTCAGCGGCGACTATGGACGAAACATCATTGCCATCATCGAGGCCGCGTACCGGTCGAACCAAAGCCGCAGCGAGCAAGACCTTGACTGACCATCTCGCCGCCCTGCCCGCCAAGGCGCCGCGGGGCATCTGGGGCACCGCCCTTCTTGCCATCGGCAATGACGGCGATATCGACTGGAGCGCGACGCGCGAAACCCTTGCCAGCCTGTGCGCCTCCGGCGTCGACGGCGTCTATTCCAACGGCACGGCGTGCGAGTTTCATTGTCAGACCGAAGACGAATTCGACCGGTTGAGCGCGCTGGTCGCCGAAGAGGCAGATCGCGCCGGTCTTCTTTTTCAGATCGGCATCAGCCAGTCGAACCCGCGCACGGCGCGCCAACGTCTGCGGCGCGTTGTGCAGTTGTCCCCTTCCGCCGTCCAATTCACCCTGCCGGACTGGTGGCCGCCAAGCGGCGATGAGATTCTGAGCTTCGTGCAGGGGCTTGCCGAGACGGCTCCAAGCCTCCCGCTCGTCCTCTATAACCCGCCCCATGCGAAACGCCGGCTCGCGCTGGAGGATGTCGCACGCCTGCGCGAGGCGGTGCCGACGCTCATCGGCGCCAAACTGCCCGGAGGCGACGAGAAATGGTTCGACGAGATGCGAAAGCTGCTGCCGGGTTTCTCGGTATTCGTGCCGGGGCACACGCTGGCGACGGGTTACGCTCAAGGCGCCCACGGCAGCTATTCCAATGTCGCCTGTCTCAGTCCAAAGGGTGCGTTATCGTGGTGGCAGCGGATATTGAGCGGCGCACCGGATGCTGTCGAGATGCAGGCCCGCATAGGGGCATTCCTGGCCGATCACGTATTGCCCTTGCGCGCACGCTATAAGGTCAGTGACGCCGCGCTGGACAAGGCGATGGCTGCTGCCGGCGGCTGGGCCAATATCGGTCCACGCCTTTTGTGGCCATACTCTTCCATCCCTGACGCGGAAATCGTAACGTTGGCGACGGCGGCGCGTGCAAGATTCCCAGAGTGGTGGCAGGAACTGCCTCCGTCACCATAATGCACCAAATCGAAAGACCCCTCGGTTTCCACAATGTCCCGCTCGCCTGCGGCGTTTGCGGCGCATCGGATAACTGACCATAGCGGGCGCCAACGGCAACGAGCCTGCAATGGTCCTCGCGATCGGTCTCACGAGATTTGCGTTTTGTCAAAAATCGACGACGGGCGTGTCGGGCATCTGCTGCTCGAACAGGCTCCAGAAGCTGGCGCCTCGGGCTTTGGAAAACCACTGCTCGAAATCGGCAAGCGCGGCGTGGATGCCGGCGGATTGGTTTCCGCTGGAGTCCCGCAACATCGCCAGCGCCACCGGCGCAAAATGCGAGATCACCTCAGAACGGGTCTCGCTGTCGGCGTTCCAGCCGAGGCTCGCGCGCAAGGCGGCGAAAGCGCACGCCACCGCGATATCCTCGCTTTCCGCCCCAGCCATGGCGTCGGCGATCGCCTGCATGAGATTGAACCGCCTGAAGCAGAATGCGCGTTCCTGCTCCAGCCGCGCAATCCGCCTAGCCGCCTCGTGCCGGAAACTCGTCTCTCGAGCTTTGGCGGTCTCGGCCGAAGTTGCCAATTCAAGCAAAAAGGATGCTGACACCGCGTCACTTCCTCGTAAAGGTCCGCCACGTATTCAAGGCCGTGTTCTCGCTTCAGGAGAACGGCGGAAGAGAGTGGGAGTCGAACCCACCAAGGACCGGCTCGCGGCCCCTCCCGGATTTGAAGTCCGGACGCCCCACCGGGGACGATGCTCCTCCAGGATCTGCCATTGGTGGCCCATGGTCGTCATGGCGGCAAAACAGGTCCAGCCGATGTTTGTCGATGCGCCGCATGTCGCCGCGCCGCAATGTGACGCCGTGCCGATCGAGAAATTCGAGGATGTGAATGGCGACCTTGCGTCCGCTGCCCGCACTGTCGCGAAATTGTGCGGCGCTGAACTGCCCGTCATGCTCGGCCGCCAGATTGCAGACGATCGCGACGATCTCAGCCAGCGCCGAGCGAAGGAAGAAGTGATCATGCGCGACCTCGTGCACCGTGCCGATGCGCCCGCTAAGCTTCAGAAGCTTGCGGATTTCCGTTTCCGGCCTGCCAAGCTCGCCCGCGATGTCGCGCACTCTTGGGGGGTGGAATCTCGCCGAGCCGGCCATCAGCGGCTCGACTTCACGCCAAAGAGCCTCTTCCCTGGCCGCGAGACGGACCTCATGGCCCGGAAGCCGAATCCAGGCGCCGTCGAGCTCGATCTGACCGGCGCGGGCGAGGCTTCGCATGGCAGCGGCGAAGGCTGGTGCCGGAAGACAGGGATCGAGATGAAGCCGCAGTTTCTCCGTTCCGATACCCGGCAAATCCGGGTTGCCGGCGTGGAAGGCCTCCAGGAAAGCGTTCAGGTCGCGCTTAAAGCGAGCCCAGCGCATTGACGAGACCACGACCTGCGTCTGGCCGACAGAAAAGGCGACAAGGCCCAGTCGATCGATCAGGTTTGCAGCCTCCTCGGCCCCGAGCGCCCGGTCGCGTGAGAAGGCGCCCAGATCGAGATAGCGGGGCGACGTGTCGAGAAGCGCCGTGACGGCCTTCTCCGGCGCCGGGAAGGTGTATGCTTCGAGCCTGGCCAGCCGTTCGGGCGAGCGGCGTTTGCGGCTCGGCGCCCTGAGGTCGACGAAGCGTCCGCCGCCGATGGTCCGCTGCGCGGAGGTGTCGCGCACCACATAAGCGTCGCCCGCAGCGGCGGCAATCGGGCTCTCCAGGACAATCTGGACCTTGGCCGTGCCGCCGGGCGCTACAGGCTCGTCGTCGAGAAGGACGATCCTTGCCCCGGCCTCGGCCGCACCATGATGGAGCCGCACCGGGAACCATTGCCCGATCGGCTTTGGCTCGCTGCGCAGCACACGCAGCTCGACGTCTATCCTGTCCGTCGGCGCGTGAAGGGCGGGATCGAGGATCACATCTCCGCGCCGGATTGCCTCCTTGCCGACGCCATCGCCTGTCAGATTGAGCGCGCAACGGCTTCCGGCACGGCCGCGCCCGGCCGCCCGGTTCTGGGCGTGGATCGAGCGAACGCGCGCGGCGAGCCCCGACGGGCTCACCACAACGCTGTCGCCGACACCGACGGAGCCCGAAAGGACGGTGCCGGTCACGACTGTGCCGATGCCGCGCAGCGTAAAGGACCGGTCGACCGCCAATCGAAAGCGGCCCGAGACCGAGCGTCCGGCAAAGCGCGATGCCTCTTCGAACAGCAGCCGCCTGAGGTCTTGGATGCCTTCGCCCGTGACCGCGGAGACAGGGATAGCCTCAGCCTGTTCCAGCATCGTGCCGGCGAGTGCCGAGCGAATATCGGCGGCGACGGCGGCGCGTCGTTGAGGATCGGCCAGATCGCATTTCGAAAGCACGACCAGCCCGCGACTGACGCCAAGGAGATCGACGATTGCTAGATGTTCACGCGTCTGCGGCATGACGCCGTCATCGGCCGCTACCACCAACAGCACGAAATCGATGCCGCTTGCTCCGGCGACCATGGTATGCACGAAGCGCTCATGGCCAGGAACGTCGATGAAACCCAGTACGTCCCCGCTCGGCGTCGGGAGATAGGCGAAGCCCAAATCGATCGTCCTGCCCCGCGCCTTCTCCTCCTGGAGCCGATCCGTGTCGACGCCCGTCAACGCCTGCACCAGTGCCGTCTTGCCGTGATCGACATGTCCCGCGGTGCCGATGATCATGGCTTGAGTTCCTCGAGCGGCAACGTGGCGCGGCGTTCGGCCTCGGCGATTTCGTGCGTGGTGAGCGCCGCGCGCGCTGCATCCATGTACCGGGCTGCCAGAACACTGCCGACTGCTTGCGCGCGCAGTAGCCACGCATAGGCTTCGACAGGGTCGGCCGGAACGCCAGCCCCGAGATGACAGGCGGCGCCGAGCATGGCCTGACCATCCGTGTCGCCGAGCAACGCGGCCTTGCGCCACCAGCGGACCGCTTCGGCAGGATCGCGCGGCACGCCGAGGGCTTCGTGATGAAGCATGCCTACGCGGGTCATCGCCGATGCGATCCCTTGTGCGGAGGCGGCCAGCGCCCAGCGCCGCGCTTCGGCAAGGTCAGGCTCGATCACCTCGCCCTCTAGAAGCATCCAGCTCAACATGTCCTGCGCCGGTCCGTCACCTTGCTCCGCCGCGAGCCGATAAAGCTCGGCCGCGCGTCTGTAGTTTTGTTCGACGCCTTCGCCGCGGAAGCAGAGCGAGGCAAGGTTGCGCTGCCCGACCGGATCGCCGGCTTCGGCGGCAAGCGCCAACCAGCGGAAGGCGAGATTGCCGTCGCGTTCGACGCCGAGCCCCTCGGCGAAGCATGCGCCGATATTGTTTTGGGCGCGAGCCGATCCGGAGCGCGCCAGCGGCTCCCATATGCCGAGCGCTGTGGCATAGTCTCCCCGCCTGGCAGCATCGATGGCGACCGTTAGCCGGTCAGCCGCGGGTGTCCGGACGAGCTTGTGCAAGAGACGATCAAGCCACCGCACGACTACCTCCCGGAGAGAAGCTGGCAAGATCGGCCAGCAAGCCGGCCTCGTCTTCGAGGCAGCGCAGATCGAGAATGAGCGCCTGCTTTTCGATGCGTCCGATCACCGGAACGGGCAGCGCCCGCAATGCCGCCGCGAGCGTTTCCAGGGCCTGGCCGCTTCCCGATTGATGGCTGATGGCAAGCCCGGCGCTCGGCAGGGTGTCGAGCGGCAACGCGCCCGATCCGACCTGGCTGCGGCACTCCACCATGTCCACCGCATATTCATCGCCCAGGGCATTGGAAAGGATGGGAGCGAGGCGTCGGGCCTGCACGGCAATGCCGGCGGCGGGGCGTGCGAGCAGCTTCAGCGTCGGCAGCCGTTCCGCCAGGCGATCCGGATTTCGATAGAGCTTCAGCGTCGCCTCCAGCGCGGCCAGCCGGAGCTTGTCGAGGCGAAGCGCCCGCTTCATCGGGTTTTGATTGATCGCGGCAAGAAGATCCTTCCGGCCTACGATGAACCCCGCCTGCGGGCCTCCGAGCAGCTTGTCGCCCGAGAAGGTGACGAGATCGGCGCCGTCCACAATCGCCTCGCGCACGGTGGGCTCGTGCTTGAGGCCGTATTGGGCAAGATCGATGAGCGTGCCCGAGCCGAGATCGTGGACGAGGAGCACGCAGCGCTCCTTGGCGATCGCCGAAAGCTCGCGCGCCGAGACTTCCGCCGTGAACCCGTCGATCCGGTAGTTCGAGGTGTGCACCTTGAAGACGACCCCGGTCGCCGGACCGACGGCCGAAAGATAGTCCATGGGATGCGTGCGGTTGGTGGTGCCGACCTCGACGAGCTTCGCGCCCGCGCGGGTCATGATGTCTGGCATGCGAAACGAGCCGCCGATCTCGATCAATTCGCCACGCGATACGACGGCCTCGCGGCCAAGCGACAGCGTGTTCAGGACGAGAAGCACCGCGGCCGCGTTATTGTTGACGACGGTTGCCTCCTCGGCCCCGGTGAGCTCGCGTACGAGGGCCTGCAGGTGATCGTCGCGTTCGCCGCGCCTGCCGGTCGCGATGTCGAATTCGAGCGCCACCGCTTCGCGCATGGCAGCGCGCATCGCCTCTACAGCTTCTTCCGCGATGAGCGCACGGCCGAGATTGGTGTGCAGCACGGTGCCGGTCAGGTTGAAAACCGGGCGCAGCGATGGGCGCTCCGCGGCCTCGAGGCGGGCGAGCGCGTCGGCGGCGAGGTCGCTCGGCGCAGGCACTTCAGCCCCGGCGCGGCAAGCCGCCCGTGCTTCTTCGAGCGTGTCCCGGATGGCGCGCGTCGCCGACTGCTGCCCGAAACGCTCGACCGCCGCGGCCGAGATTGGGGTCTTCAGCACGCGATCGACTGACGGGAGATCGCGCAGGTGGCTCGTGGGCGGACCGGTCATCGCGCACCTCAATAGCCAATCAGGAACGGGTTGAACGAGCCCCGACGATAGCCGCCTTCACGGACGAGGATGTCGAGCCCAAGCGTCGCCACATCGTCGGCAACCGGATCGAGACCGGGATCCTTGTGCTGATGAAGGATCTTCACATAGCAGCCGCAGGAATCACAGGTCTCTGCCTTAACCGTCCCCTGTCCGCCGTCAATCTCTTGGTAGCCGATGCCCTTGGTCGAGCCGCACAGCGTGCATTTGATGCGCACGTGATTCCACAGCGTGCCGCAGAGCGAACATGCGCAGAACCGCGCCCCGTGGGCGCCCTGCCAGCCGACGATGATGGAGGACGCCGGCGGGCTGCCGCAGGCAGGGCATGCGCCTTCGCCAACCGGCACCAGCGCGCGGGCATCGAGGCGGGCTGCGAGACGGGCGAAGTGAACCTGCAGCGCGGCCGCGACATAGACGTGCTCGGCGAGCGCCTCCATCGGGATCGCATTCGCGAGCACAGCGCGTACCATGGTATCGCGGTTCGGGGGGATGTCCTGCTTCAAACGGTCGAGCGCATCGGCCGCGGCCGGAGGCTTCTCCACCTCCGATACTGCGGCGACGAGTCGATCGAGCGTCTCGGCGGCCGTGTCGAGCGCCAGGTTGGCGCGGTCGAGCGGCGGCATTCCGAAGCTGCGCGCGCGCTCGCGCGCTGCAGGACTGGGCATCTCCGGCTCCGCCAGGTCTTCCTGAATGGCCTTCTGCACGCCGGCGAGGCCGGCAAGGAAGCGGAGATAGGGACCCAGCTCATGGCCTGCCGCCAGCGCGTTCCACCGTTCAGCGCGGCGGGAGAACAGAAGCGCAGGCTCAGGAAGACGGGCAAAAGGAGGAGCAGAGACTTCGCCGATGGCGGTGGGGTCTGAACCGGCCGGAATGATCTGTCTTGGCATTCGAACCTCACGAACCACACGGGCCACGTGGCTGCCTGACCGGCGCACACAATCATGCGCAAACATAAAACTAGGGCGCAAAAATCATCCCGCCAGCGCCCGCTCTATTCGGCGGGCTTCGATCCCGATGGTCCTGCACCCTTGCTCGATTTGGTGACGAGTTCGCGCAGCCATTTGCGGTGATGCCGCCAGGCCCAGCCGCCGGTCACCCGTCCTCGCGTCATGGCGGGAATGGTACCGCGCACCCAGATGGCCGAGTAGAAATGGACGATCCAGACGCCGATGATCGCGACCGCGGCTACAGCGTGGACAAGTATGGCCAGGCGTTTCTGATCGATTGTCGTATACTGCGAGAAATACTGATCCCAAGCCACCAATCCGCTGGAGATCAGGATCACGATCAGCACCGACATCGACCAGAAGACGAGCTTCTGGCCGGCATTGTACTTGCCGACCTCGGGAGCGCTGTCCTCGTGGTTGGCCAGCACGTCGCGGAAGCGGGCGAGCCATGTTCCGTCCTCGCGTTTCCACAAATTGGCCTTCCAGAAGCGGAGGAAAAGCCCAAGGAAGCTGAAGAAGAGCACGACGCCGATCCATGGATGGATGAAGCGCGTGAACTGACCCCCGCCGAAAAGGCGGGACAGGAAAAACAGGCTCGGATGAAACATCGCAAGGCCGGACAGCGCGAGCAGGATCAGGCTGGCCGCGGTGATCCAATGGTTGATCCGCGCGCCCACCGTGTAGCGGTCCACGATAACGGGCTTGCCGGGATGTATCTGTTCGTTCGGTTTCACGTCATCGGCGGCCATGGCTGTCGCCTTCCGTCAATTCCTCGGCGTGCTCCTCATCCGCTTCGGTTACCCTGTTCGGTCCCATGATCAAATGGTGGAGCAGGCCGACACCGGCCGCCACGCCCAAGACCGTGAGGCCTGCGTATTTGGTCACGCCTTTCCATGCCTCCACCAGCGGACTGATCTTCGGATCCTTCGGCAGGCCCGAGTAGATTTCTGGCTGGTCGGCATGGTGCAGCACATACATCACGTGTGTCCCGCCGACGCCCGGCGGGTCGTAGAGGCCGGCGTTGAGGAAGCCGCGCGACTTCAAGTCCTTGATGCGGCCGTCGGCGTGCTTTTTCATCTCCTCCTTCGTGCCGAACACGATCGCCTGGGTCGGACAGGCCTTGGCACAGGCCGGCCCTTGGCCGACCGCCACACGATCGGAGCAGAGCGTGCATTTGTAGGCCGTGTGGTCGACCTTGGAGATGCGCGGAATGTTGAACGGGCAGCCCTTGATGCAGTAGCCGCAGCCGATGCAGTTCTCGTGGACGAAATCGACGATGCCGTTCGAATACTGCACGATCGCCCCCGGTGCCGGGCAGGCCTTGAGGCAGCCGGGATCGGCGCAGTGCATGCAGCCGTCCTTCCTGATCAGCCATTCGAGCTCGTTGGTCTCGGGGTTGTCCCATTCGCTGTAGCGCATCAGCGTGAACATGTCCGGCGTCAGGTCGGGAGGGTTCTCGAAGGCGCCGGCGAAACCCCCGACTTCCGGATGCGTGTCGTTCCACTCGATGCATGCCGTCTGGCATGCCTTGCAGCCGATGCATTTCGAAACATCGATAAGCTTGGCGACTTCCGTCAGGCGCTTCTCGGGGGCGGGCACGGTCGACGCTGAGCGGCGGATGAGGTCCTTCTCGGACAGACGTGGTGCCGTCTCGGTCGTCGAGGGATTGGGAAGGGGAGGAAACATCGCTCGCTCCTCCTATGCCACCGGCCCTGGCGCGGGCTCGATATTGACCAGGAACGCCTTGTACTCGGGCGTCTCGATATTGGCGTCGCCGACAAAGGGAGTGAGCATGTTGGGGCCGAAGCCTTTCCTTGCCGCTCCCGTGAAGCCCCAATGCAGCGGAATGCCGACGATATGGATGGTCTTGCCGTCGCAGGTAAGCGGCTTGATCCGCTTGGTTACCATGGCCTTGGCCACGACCGAACCGCGCTTGGACCAGACACGCACCCAGCCGCCCTTGGTGATGCCCTTCTCGGCCGCAAGCTGTTCCGAAATCTCCACGAAGAATTCCGGCTGGATCACCGCGTTGACGATGACGTGCTTGGTCCAGAAGTGGAAATGCTCGGTCAGGCGGTAAGAAGTCGCCGCATAGGGAAACTCCTTGGAAGCCGCTTCGGCAAACTGGGCCATGTCGCCCTGGAAAACACGCGCTGCCGGATTGCCGCGGACTTTGGGCGCGACCGGATTGACGATCGGCGACTCGAAAGGCTCGTAGTGTGCCGGGAACGGTCCGTCGCGCATCATGCCCCGGGTAAAGAGACGCGATACGCCCTCCGGGTTCATGATGAACGGGCCGACCTGATCGGGCTTTGCGGTCGGGGCGATATCGGGCACATCGTAGCCCGACCATTTTTGGCCGTCCCATTCGATCACTTTGCGGCTTGGATCCCACGGTTTTCCGGTGAGGTCCGCGGAGGCCCTGTTGTAGAGAATGCGGCGGTTGGCGGGCCATGAGAACGCCCATTTGGAGTAGAAGCCTGCGTCGTCCGGATCGCTCGTGTCCCGCCTTGACATGTTGTTGCCGTTCTCGTTGAAGCAGCCGGAATAGATCCAGCAGCCGCAGGCGGTCGAGCCGTCGTCGCGCAGCGCGGCAAACGCCGGCAGCAGCTTGCCGGCCTCGGCCAGCACCTTCGTCGGATCGGCCGTGTCGGTCACCCTCGCCAGCGCCCTGCCGTTGATCTCCTGGGCAAGTTCTTCGGCCTTCGGGTCGCCGGGATCGGCGTAAGGCCAGTTCAGCTTGACGATCGGATCGGGGAAGGCGCCGCCTTCCTTGGTGTAGAGTTCCTTCAGGCGCAGATAGAGCTGCGCCATGATCCAGGTATCGCGCTTGGCCTCCCCGGGAGGGGTGCCGCCGGCCCAATGCCACTGCAGCCAGCGTCCAGAATTGACCAGCGAGCCGTCGTCCTCGGCGAAGCAGGTCGAGGGCAGCTGGTATACCTCCGTCTGGATTTTCGTCGGATCGACATCGTTGTAAGGGCCATGGTTTTCCCAGAACCGCCCCGTCTCGGTATCCAGCGGGTCCATGATGACGAGGAATTTGAGCTTCGAGAGGGACTCGGTCACCTTCTTCTTGTTCGGGGCCGCCTGCAGCGGGTTGAAGCCTTGGCAGAAATAGCCGTTCATCTTGCCCTGGTGCATCAGCTCGAAGGAACGCAACAGGTCGTAGCCCGGCACGTCGAGCTTGGGCAGATAGTCATAGGCGAAGTCGTTCTGCGGCGTTGCCGCATCGCCCCACATCGACTTCTGGAAGCTCACGAAGAACTTCTTGTAGTTCTGCCAATAACTCATCTGGTTCGGCCGCAGCGGCTTGAAGCCGCGCGTCGACATGTAGGTCGCGAGGTCCGGCTCCTTTTGCGTCGGCACCGTGAGATAGCCCGGCAGCAGGTTCGACATCAGCCCGATGTCGGTCAGCCCCTGGATATTCGAATGGCCGCGCAATGCATTCATGCCGCCGCCGCGAATGCCGATGTTGCCGAGCACGAGCTGCAGCATCGCCATGGCGCGGATGTTCTGCGAGCCCTTCGAGTGCTGGGTCCAGCCAAGCGCGTACATCGACGTCATCGCTTTGGTCGGCGAAGAGGTCTCCGCGACCATCGCGGCCACCTTCAGGAATTTGTCCTTTGGCGTGCCGCAGATGCGCTCGACCATCTCCGGCGCATAGGCGGAGACGTGGTTCTTCAAGAGGTTCCACACGCAGCGTGGGTTCTGCAGCGTCTCGTCGACGACGGCAAAGCCGTCCGGACCTATGTCATAGTCCCAACTGGACTTGTCGTAGTCCCGCTTCGCTTCATCATAGCCGGAGAAGAGGCCGTCCTGATATGTGAAGCCCTCCTTGACGACATAGGTGGCGTTGGTGAAGGCCTTGACATAGTCCCATTGCACTTTGTCGTGCTTTATACAGTAGTTGATCAGCCCGAGCAGGAAGGCGATGTCGGTTCCCTGGCGGATCGGTGCGTAAAGGTCCGACACCGAAGCCGAGCGCGTGAAGCGCGGGTCGATGACGATGAGCTTGGCGCCGCGATTGGCTTTCGCCTCCGTGACCCATTTGAAGCCGCAGGGATGCGCTTCCGCGGCATTGCCGCCCATGATCACGACGAGGTCCGTATTCCTGATGTCGGTCCAGGAATTGGTCATTGCGCCACGGCCGAATGTTGGGGCGAGACTCGCCACCGTCGGGCCGTGTCAGACACGTGCCTGGTTGTCGAACGCCAGTATGCCTGTGCTGCGGACTACCTTGTAGGTCGCGAACGCGGTTTCATTGGTCGAAGCCGAGGCGGCGAGGAAGCCTGTGGTGAGCCACCGGTTGACCGTCACGCCGTCATTGTTCTTCGCGACGAAGTTCTTGTCGCGATCGTCCTTCATCAGTCGGGCGATGCGGTCGAGCGCGTCTTCCCAGCTGATCTGCTCGAACTTGTCGGACCCGGGCTTGCGGACCATCGGATGCTGCAGCCGGGTCGGAGACTTCACGAAACCGAGAAGAGCCGATCCCTTGGGGCACAGGGTGCCGCGATTGGTCGGATGGTCGGTATCGCCCTCGATATGGGTGATGTCGGCCTTTTCGCCCTTCCTGAGATCGCCTTTCGAATACAGGATTATCCCGCAGGCTACCGAACAGTACGGGCAGGTGTTGCGCGTCTCGGTTGCGTTGGCGAGCTTGAAGGACCGTATCGCCGCCGCATGCGCGGCCTCAATGTCGGCGAAGCCGAAAGCCCCTAGTGTCGTACCGGCGAGACCCGCGCCTGCCGTCTGCAGGAACGCGCGCCGTGAGAGTTCAACATTCATCTGGATTTCCTCCCGAATTCCATGCCCATAGGGGCATCCAGAACCAAGAGATGCGGACGCCATTTTGAGCCGAATTGGCGCAATGTCAAACTTGACGAAGATTTAGGGCGCGGATCGCGGCCGGCAAATGGTTCGCGCAGGAAAATGCGATTGACGCTTTTCGGAATGTGACACTAGAGTGTGACGTGGTGTTGGAAACGGCTCCCGCGTTGCGGGGCGATATCAATGAAGAGCCTCCGCGCCTGACCAGCCTTGCTCATGGGGGCGGTTGCGGCTGCAAGCTGGCGCCATCGGTCCTGCAGCAAATTCTCGCAGAGCAGGTGCAATCAAATCTCTTTCGGCAGCTCCTTGTCGGCACAGAAACCGGAGATGATGCCGCTGTCTGGCAGATCGACGACACGACCTGCGTGCTCGCGACCACTGATTTCTTCATGCCGATGGTGGACGATCCGTATGACTTCGGCCGCATCGCCGCGACCAACGCCCTTTCCGACGTCTACGCGATGGGCGGACGGCCGATCATGGCCCTGGCCATCCTCGGAATACCTCTCGATAAGCTGCCCACACAAGCGGTGCGGGAGATCCTGAAGGGCGGCAGCGATATTTGCGCTGCCGCCGGAATACCGGTCGCCGGTGGCCATTCGATCGATACGCCGGAACCGATTTACGGGCTTGCCGTGATCGGCACCTGCCGGCCGGCGGACATTCGGCGCAATTCGGAAGCCAGGCCGGGAGACGCCTTGATCCTGACCAAAGGACTCGGCGTCGGAATCTATTCCGCGGCCATCAAGAAGCAGGCGTTGTCGCCCAGCGGCTATGAGGAGATGATTGCTTCGACAACCCTTCTCAATCGGATCGGGGTCGACCTCGCCGCGGAAGCAAGCGTGCATGCGATCACGGATGTGACCGGCTTCGGCTTGATCGGACACGCCCTTGAAATGGCGCGAGGTTCCGGTTGCGCACTCCTGATCCGCGACCACGATGTCCCCGTCTTTGCACAGGCCGCGTCGCTTGCGCAACAAGGCTTCGTCACGGGCGCATCGCGGCGTAATTGGGCGAGTTACGGCGATGCGGTGCGGCTGCCCAAAGCCTTGCCGGAGTGGCGGCGCCACCTTCTTACCGATCCACAGACTTCGGGTGGACTGCTGATTGCCTGCGAGCCTGACAGTGCCGGCGCCCTGGTCGAAAAGGCCGTCGCAAGCGGCTACCCGTCGACCAGAACGATCGGGCGTGTGGGGCGCGGGCGACCTGCCGTAGCGATCGATGATAGAGGGTAACCGTCCCATTGGCCGGAATTGGTGGCCGCAGCTCCCGCGAAGATGTCGCCGCGATCGGTCAGCGAGAAGATCGAAACCGTAAGGCTCACCCAGCCGGCGGATAGACCATCACGGGTGGCACCGAGTTCTCCCCAAAGCGCAAAGCTGAGCCCGAATGTCGCGGCTTAACAGGGAGCAAGCGGCGGCAGCGTAACATGCCAGAGCCGGTAAGCGGTCTGGCGCGCCGAGGCTCAAGGCGACCTGCTCGAAATCCGGCGCCAGCCGACCAGCCTGCATCGTAGGTCTCGCCACGTTCGAGTTCATGGGGGCAGCGGTCCCGGAACCTTTCCAGTTGTGCCGCCTGCTTGAGGGAACCACTGCTCACCTCAAATGAAGGGACACCGCAATGAAAGTCACCGCAGCAGGGATTGACCGCAACAAGATCGGCAACGCGCATGCGAATGGTCACGGTGTGCAAAACGGTGCAACGGCAGCCTTGCGCCGCTGCCCGAATGGACAATCCGGCGCCGGAAACAGGCCACTGCCGCAGGTGATCTACGGCCGAGATAGGCGCTGCCGCGGGCCTTTCGGCCATAGGCCTAAAAACGGATATGCAGCGCGCATTGAAAGTGCATTTCGATCCATTGGCCCGAGCGCTGGAACCTGGATCAGGATCGACAGTTCTTGAGGATGACGAATCAACCGGTCACGAGCCTGCTCACCTCAATCGGCACGTTAACCTCCCGTCCTGCGGCATTCCTGGTGCTGCTGGTCTACGCTGTTCTGTGGGCCATCTTCGATAGAGAAAGTCTGAATTGGCATGGGGCGACCACCCTCTTCACCTGGGCAATGACACTGTTCATCCAGCGGGCGGAACACCGCGACACCCAGGCAATCCACGCCAAATTGGATGAAATGCTGCGATCAAACAGCTCGGCTTCAAACATCACCCGCATCGACGATGAAGAGCCCGAGGCAATCGAAAAGCATCGCAGCCGTAGACAGCGGAACGACTGAGATGTGCTCTCCTGCCGCTCGGCGCGCCTCCAGCGGGCGCTCGAATGGCGAGACTTTGGCCATCGCCTTGTCGCCAGTCTATCCATTTTGAGACCGCGCCCTCTGGACGAGCTTCGCAACCGACGTTGACGGATAGACCCAGCCGTTGTCCTGCAGGTGAAGCTTGCCTGCCGCCCTCAGACACAATTCAGAAACACGCCAGAGAAACTCCAGAAATCGTTGAGGCGTAGAATCGAGCGGAGAGGGTCATTCATCGGCTGCAGCATTGCAGCAACTTGTTCGGATTGGCGACAAGGATGCAAAGGTTCTCGATCGGCTTGATAGGTGCGTTGCTGGGAATTCTGCTCGCGACCTGCCCGGTCGAAGCTGGTGAGGCAAAGGTTGCGACGACCCGGACCGAGCGCTGCACCAATCTCAGCCGTCAAGTCGACGAAGCCCTCGAAACCCATGCCGCGGCAACGCAGGTCACCGCGGTGAAGGCACTTCAAAGAAAGGGAAACCGGTTCTGCGCCAACAAGAAGCAGGCACAGGGAATCCGGATGCTCGCGAATGCTTTGAAGCTGCTTGGAGTGACACCGGTCGACTCCGATGCAGTGACACCCAAAACCGACCTGCATAGCAAGGAGAAAAAACCATGAAGAAGTCCCTCCTTTCCGCCCTCGGCCTCGCCGTTGCCCTCGCCTTCTCGATGCCGGTTCTCGGCAACGCGGCTGCCACCAAGACGACCGCGCCGGCTGCTTCGACCGACACGGCCATGATGCCCGCTGCCACGACCGCGGCTGCGAAGCCGCATAAGAAGGACATGACGGCGAAGAAGGTTTGCAGATCGACCAAGACGCACAAGTGCCCGGTCAAGCACAGGAAGCACGCAGCGAAGACCGCGGCGCCCACGACGGCAGCGCCCAAGACGAGCTATTGAACCGCATCGCATTATGAGAAGGCCGTTCCATGCGCGCATTCCACTTGGACGGCCTTTCCCAATATGGTTGCCGCGCCTAACCCGGGGCCAGCGAACTGGCGTGTCTGAGTATCTCGGCTCGCCTGCCAGCGGTCGTCCACGCTTATCGGCCGATTAGCAGCAGTGCGGCGCAGGTTCCCAGATGACAAAGCGCGTGAGACCGTTAGCGCTTTTGCGAGAAGATTTGCGGCATCCCCTCGCCTGCTGCGAGCAAACTGTGACTTGACGACACGTGACGGTAGTTTCAGCGGGACGGTTCCGGCGCTGGCGAGGCATCACGCAATGGTGACCTGGTCGAGGCAAGCCGTCGATGTTTTGGCGGCAACCACGACGTCGCCCCGCGCGTTGGCCAAGTCCGGAGACGAGGTTGACACCTGCGCCTCGCAGGCGTTTGCAACGGACACGACATGCCCTCGCCAGATACCTCCATCCTGATCGTCGGCGCTGGGCCCACGGGGCTGACAGCCGCGATCGAGCTCGCGCGGCGAGGTCTTAGGCCGCGCATCGTCGACAAAAAGGAAGGACCGACACCGCTCAGCAAGGCCGTGGGCATCAGCTCTCACAGCCTGGATGTTCTCGAGGCATCAGGCGTGAGCAAAAGGCTGCTGGCACAAGGCCTCAAGGTCCGTCACGTGCACTTCCATGTCGAAACGCGCGAACTCGCCACGATCGATTTCTCGCTTCTGCCGCATCGCTACAATTTCCTTCTGTCGCTGCCGCAACGAGAAACCGAAACGATCATGGCCGACACGCTGGCGGCATTCGGCATCGGGGTCGAATGGCGGACCGCTCTTATTGGCCTCACGCCCTGTGCCGACAAGGTCGAAGCGCGCATCGGCAAGAGCGGTAAAGAGGAAAAGCATGATTTCGACATCGTTTTCGGTGCCGATGGCGCCGACAGCACGGTTCGCAAGTCGCTGGGCATCGATTTCGAAGGATACACACACAAGCGCCAATGGAGCATCACCGACGCGGAGCTGGCTTCGTGGCCATACGAGCCAGGCGCGGCGCAGGCTTTCCTGTTCCGCAACGGCGACGTGGGCTTCATCATTCCAATTGGCGAGAACCGCTTCCGCGCGGTATCCAACACGCCGGATGCGCTCTTGCATGTGCCGGGCAACTACCGCGTGTCGCAGGTGCTGCGGACCGATCGGTTTCATATCCCGATACGACAGGCGGTCAGCTACCAGACGACCGCGATCTTCCTCGGCGGCGATGCCGCGCATGTGCACTCGCCTCTCGGCGCCCGCGGTATGAATCTCGGCATCGAGGATGCCGCTTCGTTCGCCAGGCGGTTGGACAACGGCACTTTGGAGCGATATTCGCATGAGCGCCGGCCGGTCGGCCGACGCTGGATCAAGCTGAGCGAGCGGATCTTGTGGACGGCTCAGTCGACCAACGGTTTCGTCAAGGCATTGAGAAATCTGGCCATGCTGACGATCGGCGGCATTCCAGTCCTGCAACGGCCAATGCTGGAGCGCGTGGCCGGTCTGAAGGAGTAGATCGAACCTCCTCTGTCAGAAACGTTTAACCGCGAATACAATCCAAGTCATCTTTTTCAAAATGAAGTGCTCGCGGTTGGCCATCCGATTTGTCAGACATTTTAAGCTAGGCAGAAAAAGCTCGATTATTTCGGGAAGCGTGCTGTTCCTTGCCGACGATCACATCGATGTTGCATGGTGACGGGCGATTTGATCATCAGCGATGGTCAGATGTGGTATTATTATAGGAGTTCGGAGTCGCTGCCAGCTCAACTCCCTTGTTGTGGTTATGGCGGGTGGCGGAAAGGGCCGGTCGTTCATCCTACCTCCACTCGCGGCTGGCCCTTTTGCTTGGCCTGTGCACCCGCCGAGGAATTTCATTGTCTGAGTAGTCGTCAGCGCGACAGCCTTCACGATAGGCTCGCCGCGGTCGTCGAGTGTCCTCTCAGGCAAAGGGACCGCCAGCCAGAGGCCAGTCTGATCACCCGTCAAGCGAACCGCCCCTCGTCTTGGGCCATTCGCGGCTCCTACAAAAAGCACGGGAATACCGCTATAATTTGGGTATGCGGGGCTACGAAGACGAATTGCAGCAGGTTGAGCGCCACGTCCGCGAGGGGCGTAAACACATCGCTCGCCAGTACCAGATCATCGCAGAGTTCAAGAGCAAGGGGTTCCCGACGGACGATGCCGAAGAAATGCTGAATACTCTTGTCGACCTCCAGCGCCAACATGAAGAGCATCTCGCCTATGTCCGAAAAAAACTGGGACTGGCAAAGTGAGTCACCAGCCCGTTGTCGGCAGCGCGAACGGACGTTAAAGCAGCCGACGAGTTAGGCCATCAAGAAACTACTCGTCGATTTCCAGCGCCTCGTGCTTTGGCTGTCGGTGCCATACGAGCTGTCTGAGGTCCGTCATATCGACCACCTGATGGCAAACCGGGCACACATAAGAGGTTAGATGGTCGCGCGCCTTGACCTTGTCAGGCGGTTTGCCGGATGCCGGCGGCCCGAGATCGGACAGCTTGGTCATAAGATATAAACATTGTGCTTAGCTAACATGTTCCGCGAACCGGATCGATGCACGAGCCTTCGGTTCACGATTTTAATTGTTCGCGGGCGCTGGTTGTCGTTGCGTCGATCACAGGCCGCTAGCCACCAAAAGCACGCCACGCTCGCGGCGGACCAGACCATTTCGGTCAAGAAGACGCGTCTGTGTCGCTCGCCGGCATTCCTACCTCGCCAAGCCGCATTGCGCGCTTGTCGAGAGGTGATCTCTTTTGGCGCTCTCCGCCACAATGTCCCCGCGTGATGCCACCGCAGGATCGATCTCGCTCGCGCGAACCGCCAGCGGCTCTCTGACGGCGATTGGAACGTAAGGAAGGCGACCGTCGGCTGGTTCGACCTCCAGTCGAAATCCTACCGCCCGATCTCTCCGCAGGCGAGCTTTAGGTGCCGAACTCGACGAAACGCTGCTGGATCTGCGTGACAGCCTGGGCCGGATCGTAGGCTAATCGTGCGGCCGACGCCGGCAATCTTGGTCGTCTCGCGACCCTCACGCGGCCATGCGCAGCGCACTGAGCTCGGCGCGGCCTTGTGTCGAGTTCGACGCCTGCGCATTGACGACGTTGTGAACCTCTGACGAAGGCGGGCTGGAACAACTGCGTCCCGCTTCGGTTTTCCTTCTGCTTCTTCTCTTGTTGGGAAAATCAGGATGGAACCCGCCGTCACCGATCACGTGGAAATCAAGAACTACAATCGTCCGACTGGAGGGTGGGGCTCGTTGAAATCGCTGATCCGCAACGCGCGTGACCAGGGGCTGCTTCTGTCGGACATCTGGAGCACGCTGCTGAAGCAGAACAAGGCGGACGGCTATATGTGCGTCTCCTGCTCATGGGCGAAGCCGGCCGAGCCACGGCCTTTCGAGTTCTGCGAAAACGGCGCCAAGGCAACGATGTGGGAGCAGACCCGAAAACGCTGCGACCCGTCCTTCTTTGCCGCCCACAGCCTGACCGAGCTCCTGGATTGGCCCGATCACGATCTGGAGAAACAGGGACGTGTGACGGAGCCGATGCGCTACAACAGCACAACCGACAAATACGAGCCGGTGGCGTGGCCTGATGCGTTCGGCGACATCGGCGCGCAATTGAGGCGCCTCGAGCCAAAGTCCGTGGTCTTCTACACCTCCGGACGCGCCTCGCTCGAGGCGTCATTCATGTATCAGCTCCTGGCCCGCATTTACGGCTCTTCGAACCTGCCCGATTCCTCGAACATGTGCCACGAGTCGACGTCAGTCGGCCTGCCGGAATCGATCGGCTCTCCTGTCGGCACGGTCCAGTTGGAGGATTTCGCCAAAGCGGACATGATGTTCTTCTTTGGCCACAACACCGGGGTGACCGCGCCGCGCCTGCTGCATCCCATCGAGGATGCCCGCCAGCGTGGCGTGCCGGTGATCACATTCAATCCGTTGCGCGAGCGCGGCCTGGTGAGATTCAAGAACCCGCAGAATCCGGTCGAGATGCTGTCGCCCGGACCGGGGACGAAAATGTCGAGCGACTTTTTCCAGGTCCGCGCAGGCGGCGACATCGCGGCAATGACCGGCATTGCCAAAGCGGTGCTGACGCTTGACGACGTGGCTCAAGAACGTGGCGCGGAACGTGTCCTCGATACTGTTTTCATCGACCAGCACACGTCAGGCTTTGCCGAATTCGAAGCCTATCTCCGCGCCACCGACTGGCAAAGTATCGTTCGGCGCTCCGGTATCGCCCAAGCCGATCTCGAGCATGTCTCTGAGATCTACAGCCTGGCCAATGCGGTGATCGGCAACTACGGCATGGGGCTTACCCAGCATCGACACGGAACCGAGAACGTGCAGATGTTGTGCAACCTCCTGCTCATGCGCGGCAATGTCGGCAAGCCCGGGGCCGGCGTATCGCCGTTGCGCGGACACTCCAACGTCCAGGGACAGCGCACCGTCGGCATTTCCGAAAAGCCTGAGCTCGTGCCGCTCGACAAATTCCAGGAATTCTATGGATTCGACCCGCCACGGGAAAAAGGCCTCGACACGGTCGAGACATGCGAGGGCGTGATCGAAGGGCGGGTTCGCGGCTTCATCGGGCTCGGCGGCAATTTCGTGCGGGCCGTGCCGGAAACCGGGCTGGTCGAGAAGGCCTGGCGAAATCTCGACCTTCACGTCGAGATCGCGACCAAGCTCAACCGCAGCCACCTAATTCCGGGCACGGTGACATATCTGCTGCCATGCCTGTCGCGGCTGGAAAAGGACGTTCAGGCCAGTGGTTCGCAGTGGCTCTCGGTGGAGGATTCGACTGCCTGCATCCATGGATCGTTCGGCTCACGGCCAAAACCAAGCGAACACCTGCTGTCGGAGCCGCGCATCGTGGCGGAGCTGGCCAAGGCAGCGGTCGCGGGCAAGAGCTCGATCGTTTGGGATGATTGGGTGGCGGACTATTCCCGAATCCGCGACGAGATCGAGCGCTGCTTTCCAGCGCATTTCAAGGACTTCAACACGCGCTTCCAGACCCCGGGCGGATTCCATCGCGACATCAAGGCTTCCAAGCGCGTATGGCAGACGCCGAACAAGAAGGCGAATTTCAAGGTGCCCACCACGCTGGAAACCGATCCGGATATCGACGTTTCGGGCAAGAATGTGCTGACCCTGATCACGGTGCGGTCCAACGACCAGTTCAACACCACGGTTTATGGCTATCGAGACAGGCTGCGCGGCATCATTGGAACGCGAATGGTCCTTTTGATGAACGAGGAGGACATCCGACGGATGGGGCTCAGCGCGGGACAGGAAGTCGACCTCGAGGCGCACGCCGACGACGGTGTCGAGCGGCGGGTAAGAGGCCTGCGTGTCACGCCATACTCAATCCCGAGCGGCAACTGCGCCGGGTATTATCCCGAGCTCAATCCGTTGATACCACTTTGGCATCGCGCCCATAAAGCCCACGTCCCAGCGGCAAAGTCGGTACCGGTGCGCATCATCGCATAGCCAGGTGAAAAATCAGCTCCAGGCAGAAAGGACGGTCTCCATCTCGACCGTCTCGACCTGTTGCGCGAACCGCTGACGATAGACCGTCATCAGCGCGTCATGCGTGGCGTCCGAGGAGCTGCAAAGCGCATCCGTGACCAGCACGACGCGGTAGCCGATGTCGATCGCGCCAAGGACGGTTGCAAGCACGCAGACATCGGTTTCGCCGCCGGTGACAACCAGCGTGTCCACCCGACGCTCGGCAAGCAGAGCCTGCAGCCTGCCTTCCGGCCAGGGGGAATAGATGTGTTTGTCGATCACCTGAGCCGGCGGACAGAAACAGGACAATTGCGGCAGCAACTCGGTCATCTCCGGGCCGATATTGTCGATCGTCATCGATGCCCAGCGTTGGTAGTAGCGCTTCCACGTGCCGACACCCGCACCAGGCCTTTGTGCCGGCAAAAAACGCGTGAAGATCGTCTGCTCGGCTTTCCACTCGACGAGGCTCACGATCCTGGGAAGCACACGGGTTATCCACGGTGTTGCCCATTGCGACGGCTCCGCAAACAGCCTCTGCATATCGACACAGAGGTGGGCGCAGTGTTCACCCAAAGGGCCGTAAGTGAGGCCAGCCGCGGACATCACCATTCCGATCGGGCCAGGCCCTGCCCCGGCGGGTACGCGCAAAATGCGCCATGTCCCGACGGAATACGGAAAGTTTTTGTGGTCGCAATGTTGTGATCCTGAGTTGATGTCCGACCAACGCCTTGGCCAGCAAAGTCGTTCCTTCCATAATTTGGAAACCAGAGTTTCGGCGCAGCGTTCCACTCCAATGGAAACGTCCGTCCAAACGGCTGCCGACGAACGAACCGGCGGATGCCTGTGCGGCAAGGTTCGATATCGTGTGACCCGCGATCCGCGCGTTCATTATTGCCATTGCGATATGTGCCGGCGCGCAACCGGCAGCGCCTTTGCGGTGCTTGGCTGGGTACCTGCCGCCAGCCTCACATGGCTGGGCGGAAGGCCCGCCTATCGTCGGTCCTCGCCCATTGCGCGGCGCAGCTTCTGCCGGGCCTGCGGCACTCCGCTGACCCTTTGCTATGATACCGCCCGCAATGAAATTGCGCTGCATGTCGGGACCTTCGACAATCCCGAGGGACTGGAACCTCACTACAATTACGGGTCTTCACAGCGGCTCGGCTGGGTCTGCTGTGGCATCGATCTGCCGCATCGCGACACGCAACAACGATGGTAATGGGATTGAAGCACGATTTTCCTCTGCCCGTGAGCACACCTCCCATGGAGGCGCGCACGGCCCAGGCACTGCCCGCCGATCGCGGCACGTGGGAGTACGAGCCGAAATGGGATGGTTTTCGCTGTCTCGCCTTCAAGGGCCGCGACAGCGTCGACCTCAGGGCGAAATCCGGCAAGCCGCTCGGCCGCTATTTCCCCGAACTGACGGCCATGCTGCACGACATCCATCCTAAGGATTTCGTGGTTGACGGCGAAATCATGATCGAGATCGAGGGCCGCGCTTCCTTCGAAGCGCTGCAGATGCGCCTTCACCCGGCCGAAAGCCGGATCCAAAAGCTGAGCGTGCAAACGCCGGCGCAATTGATCTTGTTCGACATGCTCGTGGCGCCGGGCCGCAAGATGCTCCTCGCACAGGCTCTTCAAGAGCGGCGCGCCGCAATTGAGGCCTTCGTGAGGGAGGCCGAAAAGGCCCCGTTGCGGCTCTCGCCATCCACCACGAAGCTCGCAACCGCCGAAGAATGGTTGCAAGGCGGCGATCGTGGCTCGACTGACGGTGTGATCGCCAAGGCGCTGGACGAACCGTATCGGCCGGGCGAGCGCGCCATGATCAAGGTCAAGCGGCTGCGCACGGCCGACTGCGTGGTGGGCGGGTTCCGCTACCTGAGCGGCAAGCGTCTTGTCGGCTCGCTTCTGCTCGGCCTCTATAACGAGAACGGCTTGCTCGATCATGTCGGCTTCACCTCGACAATCGCCAATGATGCCCGGGCGGCGCTCACCAAAAGGCTCGAGGAGCTGCGCGGCGGGCTCGGCTTCACGGGCAAGGCACCGGGCGGTCCGAGCCGCTGGAGCACCGAACGCGGCGCAGAATGGGAGCCGGTAAAGCCGGAACTGGTCGTGGAAGTCCGCTTCGACCACGTCACCGCTGAGCGGTTCCGGCACGGAACCAGGCTGATGCGCTGGCGGCCTGACAAGGCACCGCGTCAGTGCACATTCGACCAGATCACATCGCCCACCGACCAGTTCCTATGAAATACCCCCTTCCGCGATCTGCGGAACTACCGGTCGCCTGAACGGTTCCTGGAAGGGAAACTTGGCATTGGAGCACGAGATGGAACCGCGCAACAAGCAACGACCCGCAAGGCAGAAGCAATCAGAGGCTGCCGCCATCGAGCGGCAGGAGCGGGATGCCCCCGAGGGCAGGATCCCGCCCGACAGCGTCGCGGTGAACGGCGATCCACGGGACGACGCCGAAGCCGAGGGAACTCTTCCCGAAGAAGATGATGACAATCCCTACCAAGAGAGTGATGAGGCTCTGCCCAACGACGAGGAAGAGCGCTCCCTCGCGCGCGATCCTTCCAAGGAAGGCAGCCGGTTCGACGAGGTCTAAGCGGCGCTGCCAAGCGCTTCGCCTAAGCTGACTTGCGCTTGCGGCCGGTGCGCGGCTTGGCGGCGATGCCTTCTTTTGCCAGGCTCTTGCGCAGGACTTCGGCCAGATCGATCACGTTCTCACGCGGCTTTGGCGCCGCCTTGGGCGGCTTCTTGCCCTTGCGCTTCGCCTCGATCATGGCGATCAGCGCATCTTCGTATCTGTCCTCGAATTTCGAAGGGTCGAATTTCGTCGCTTTCTTGTCGATCAGCAGAGCGGCGATTTCAAGCAGATCCGGGTCGTATTGCGCCTTCTTCAGGTCCTGGAAAACCGCCGCCTCCGAGGTCATCTCGTTGTGGTTTCGCAGTTCCGTAAGAAGCATGCCCATGCCGAGGGGCTGAATAAGAACCTCTCGGCCGCGCTGGTAGAGCACTACACAGGATCGCGCCGCCACCCCTTTGCTCTTCATGGCCTCTCGAAGGATGTTGAATGCTTCGGCTGAGGCGCCGTCCGCCGGGATGAGGTAGTATGGTTTCTCGAGATAGCGGGTGTCTATCTCAGAAACCGGCACGAACCCGTCGATTTCCAGTGTGTGTTCCGAGGTCAGTTTAAGCGCCTTGATCTCGTCCGGTTCGATCTGGATGAAGTCCTCCTTGTCGGTTTCAAAGCCTTTGACCTGGTCCTCGGGACCCACCGGTTCACCGGTCTGCTCATCGACATATGCGCTTTTCACCGGCAAGCCGTCCTGCCGATTCAGTATCTTGAAATGGACTTTCGAAGCTTCGCTGGTTGCCGCTATCATCTTGACCCCGCAAGAAACGGACCCGACCTTCATGAAGCCTTTCCAGACGGCGCGCGGTGCTGCCATCGATTTTGTCCTTTCTTCAGGGCTCACGCGGCGTGCACGGGCGGCTCGTTGGTTTCATCAGGATCGGATCGCGGCGGCCCGTCGGGCAAGCGATCAGGCTTCGGCTCTCTGACCGGGTCCGGTTTCCAATTCGGGGCCGGCATGGGCGTGTCGCGATCCGGATCAGGTTTTCTGGGATCAGGCATCGACGAGTTTCCGTTGGTCTGGGGCACAACTCGTCTCAGGCGGCATTGTTCCGAAGCAGCGCACCGCGGTGACGGCCGGCCTTAGATTTCGAGCAGTGCGTAAGGGCGACCAGTGGGCTTCGCGACGTGCATGGCGACGTTATAGACCTTGGCGCCGCCCGGCGTCTGGCCTTGGTATGAGCCGCGATGGGCATGCCCGTGCACTACCGCGCTCACCTTGAAGCGGTCGATCGTTTCGGCCAGTCGCGACGAGCCGAGAAAGGGGAAGATTTCCAGCGGCTCGCCCGCCACCGTCTCAGGGACCGGCGCATAGTGGAGAACCACCAGCGTGCGCCTGGCCCGGACCTGCCGCATGGCATTCTCAAGCCGCATTGCCTCGTTGACGCTCTCTGCCACCATCGCCTTGATCGCCGGCTCGCCGAAAGATCCGAGCATCCTTGGACCAAAGCCTCCGACAAAGCCCTTCACACCCACGAAGCCGACATCGCCCAGTTCCACCGCCTGGCCGTCAAGCAGATGGACCCCCGCCTGGCGGAGCGTGCCGGAAACCTGCTCGACGCAACCGGATTCGTAATCGTGGTTGCCGAGCACCGCGACCACAGGGATCGAGCACGCGCGCAGATCCTCGGCGAGAAGCTCCGCTTCACGAGGCTTTCCGAGATTGGTGAGATCGCCCGGAAGAACCAGTATGTCGGCTTCGCGTGACATCTCGCCGAAGAGATCTCTATAGGAGGTCTGGGCATCTTCTTGAACATGCAGGTCGCCGATGGCAGCGATTTTGATCACGCCGTTCCCGCCCGGTTTCGCTGATTTGGTTCGATCAGGCATCGCGCAACTCCCCAACACCGCCGACGCCGGCGAACCCCCATTGCTTGACATCGATTTCGTAGTCGATTTGCGACAGCAGCCGGCCGCGACAAATCTTCATCCTGGGCGACGGCAACTGCCGTTGCCGAGCAAGCCGCGCCAGCAGTTCGTCTAGCAGCCAGTCGGGAATATGGCTGCGTTCGCTGGGATAGATCCATCGGTAATTGAGCACCTGCATCAGCAGCACCTCCCAATGGACATCGAGATAGGAGAGCAGCCGTTGCCAGTCGATCTGATCGTGCGCTTTCAGGATGGTGTGGGCGATATCGGCGCCGTCGTGACGGCCCCGGTCCTGGATAAAGCACTTCGACCAGACAAGTTCCGTCGGGCCGATGATCCTCACCCGGCTGCCCAGCAGATCGACTTGGCGGGCATGCTCCAGCCACTGGTCCTCGACCTGCATGGTGCCGTTGGCCGATGCGAAGATCACATCGAAGAAATGCCTGCCTTGCAGGACCTTCCCAAGCCACCGGTCGTCACGGATCTCGACCGCATAGCCGAGGTCTTTGAAATGGGCGAGTATGCGCGCACAATCTCCTGCCTTGCAAAAAATATCCAGGTCCTTGGTTTGGCGGCTGAGGCCGGTGTAGGCGCTCACGGCGTAGGCTCCAGCGACGAGAAAGGGAATATCGGTCGCGGTGAGCTCGCGGATCGCCTGGGTGTAGAATGCCTCGGCCTCGGCGCTTTCCGGCGTTGGCTCCGCCTTCGCGTCGATTGCAGGAAGCGATGCCGGCACGCTCGGCAACTCGTCTTGCGCCATGAACGTTGCTCCGGTTTCGGACCTTTCGCTGGGCCCAGTTCGATAACAGCCGGCAGCCCCTGCCTGTTCCGCCGGCAGATGTTAATGAGCCCAGCAGCCCCGACAAAACAGAGTGTCACGAAGACTGCAGAACCGCTGCTCTTCAAGTTTCGAACGTTGCGGCAACGGCTGCGAGGGGAGCCGCCTAGGCGCCTGGAGCGGCCGCGGTCACCCGCCACACGGTATTGCCGACATCGTCGGCGATGAGCAGCGCGCCGGACTTGTCGACGGCCACCCCGACCGGCCGGCCTCTCGCTTCGCCCTTGTCGTTTAGGAAGCCGGTGACAACGTCCTGCGCCTTGCCGTTCGGGTGCCCGCCGCTGAACGGCACGAACACCACCTTGTAGCCGTTGAAGCGCTGGCGGTCCCAGCTGCCGTGTTCGCCGACGAAGGCGCCGCCGCGATAGGTCTGGGGCAAGCTGCTGGCGGTGTAGAAGGCAAGCCCCAACGGCGCGACATGCGAGCTCAGCGCATAATCGGGCGGGATGGCCTTTGCCACCATGTCCGGCCGCTGCGGCATGACGCGCGGATCGACATGCTGGCCGTAATAGCTGTAGGGCCAACCATAGAAGGCGCCGTCCTTCACCGACGTCATGTAGTCCGGCACGAGATTTGGTCCCAGCTCGTCGCGTTCGTTGACCACCGTCCAGAGCGCCTTGCTTTCCGGTTCGAACGTCAGGCCGTTCGGGTTGCGCAGCCCGCTGGCGAAGATGCGCGAGCGGCCGGTGGCGCGATCGACCTCCCAGATCGCCGCGCGGTCCTTCTCGGCCTGGATGCCGTTTTCGGTGATGTTGCTGTTCGAGCCGACGCCGACATAGAGCAGCGAGCCGTCAGAGCTCGCGACCAGGCTCTTCGTCCAGTGGTGGTCGATCGGCCCGCCGGGAAGTTCGGTAAGCACCTTGCCCGGCTGGGTGATCTTGGTTTCGCCCGGCTGATAGGGGTAACGCACGATTGCGTCCGTATTGGCGACGTAGAGATCGTTGCCGACCAGTGCCACGCCGAAGGGCGCGTTGAGATGGTCGAGGAAGACGCCCTGGTATTCCGGTTTGCCGTCGCCGTTGCCGTCGCGAAGGAGGGTGATGCGGTTGCTCGGTCCCGTGTCGCCGCCGGAGGTCACCCAGGACTCGATCCAGTCCATCACGATGTCCTTCGGCCGCTTGACCGACGCTTCGTGTGGCGCCGTCGACTCCACGACCAGGATGTCGCCGTTGGGCAGCACGTAGAGCGAGCGTGGATGCTGGAGACCGTTGGCCAGCGCCTGGATCTGCAGGCCCTGAGCGACCGTTGGCTTCTCGTCGTTCTTCCAGCCGACCACCGAGGCCAGGTGCATGGGCGGGAAGAGGTACTGATTGATCTCCGGCAGCTTCGGATTGGGACCGATCTGATCCTTCGGGTCGGTGTTGTCATTGTCGCTGCAGCCAGCAACGCCCAAGGCGGCCCCGCATAAAAGCGCCGCCGCCGTCCATCTCATGCGTGCATCAAGTCGTCTCATCGGCCACTCCTACGTGATGACGGTAGACAAGGCCCCAGCCGAGCCAGCCGGTGAATAGCAGGATGAGCACCACTAACGCCGACAGGATCAGCCCCGTCGGCACGACGGACGTCCATGCGTCGCGCGTATGGATGAGCATGTTGAAAAAGGCCAAGACCAGCGCCACAAGATTGCCGGTCATGTGCAGCCACGCGGTCGGCTGCTCACGTATTCTGGGGCCTCCCAGAAAATCGATCAGACCTGCAATGGCAGCCAAGATTCCGACGATGACGCCGACCGTCACCAGCCAGGCCGAGAAATTCGCCCACGTCAATTCCGCGGTCCGCCAATAGACGATGTCGGTCAGCAAGGTGCCTACAAAACAGGCGATCGGAATAGTGACCAGCATGGGATGGATGGGATGGCCGGCTATTCTTGCGGTTGATTTGGGATTTGCCATGCGGAAGCTCCTTTCCGCGATCTGCGTGGTATCCTCAAATCGAACAAGGCAAATAGCCGAAATGTTCCAGCCAAAATCACTTTGGTCACCAAATGGTGAACCAGCATGAAACTATTGCGGCACCGTCCCGACTGCAGCTTGCCTGCGACGCAAGCGGTGGCTCAGCCCTCCATTGGCATCGCCGTTGCTCGTTTTCCGCTCTAGTCAGATTTGGCTTTGCGTTTGCTTCGCTTCGTTTTCAGGGCGTCGCCAAGGTCGCTCTTGTCGGGGTCCTTCAGATTTTCGCCAGCGGCATCGCGATCTTCGTCCGGGTGGTCATCTGCCGGGAGATAACCCGGGGGTCGATTTTCCGGTGGGCCTTCCCAACGCGGCTTCTGGTCGGTTGTGCCTGGCGCACCGTTGCGAGAGTTGATCATGGCGTTCTCCTTCGGTCGCTGTGGTCGGAATGGTCTTGGAGCGTGCGCTTACTCATTTTTCGCCGCGTATGAGCGTGACTGGCATGCTGTGGCACACTTTCCGCATTGGCCGTGAGGACGCCGCCAAGGTCGATGCCGGAGCGGTCAAACGGGTGCGCCACCATCGCAGATCCTCCGGGCGGGTCCCCCGATAGCGCGTTCGCGGCCTGAGCGCGGTATCTGATTGGCGTGATCCATTGCCGTATCTCTTCGCCGGCAGCGGTATCTTTACAAACCCGCAACAGGAACGACCGTTCCGCCCAAGCGAATATGTGGGCAGGAGCCCCGGAGGCGCTTCGGCTCGCGCGTGGTCGAGGGTCGCTTTGTGGCCTCGACACGAAGCGCAACGGCAGCCGTCGCCATTGCCACGTCAAAGCTGCTTTGCAAGTTCCCGGGCCAGCTGTTTTCGCTCTCGGGACGAGACTATTTGGTGCGTCTCCACGCTCGCTGATCGCAACCATTCTTTGCCCCGAGCGCGAACGATCTCAAATCCGCGGGATGCTCCTATCAGCGTATCTTCCGATCCATACATTCCAATCATCGTGATTTCGAACTGCTGAATCCCCGGGTTTAAGCTCAAATCCCCGACGGCTGTCCCGCTCATCTTTTGATGCAGCGCATAATCGAGAATACTTTTGAAGCTTCCCATGTCGATGAGTTTACCAGGACCTACCGGACCTTGGCGCGTCGTGTGCTTCCAGTCAGCCGGTCGATTGGAGTCCTTCAGGTCTTCCGCATCGGATATGAATACGCGGTGGTGGGCGCGCGGCGCGACCAGATCGACGACCACGCTTTGAATGAAGACTGCTCCTTCGCTCATGTTGGTCACGAAGCATCGCGCGGACAAGTCTCGCCCCTCGCCCCAATTGATCAAGAGCTTGGGCGTTCTTCTACGCTGATGGCTGCGCCAGAAGATGTGCAGATAGACAGACCAGATCACCAGCATGCCTATGTTGGCGGTAGCGGAGATCAGCGGCGCCTTTTCTGCCAGCCATTCATACATCAGTTTCCTCGCACGTCTGATGTCGAATAGAGCGTCGCCGCTTTTGTTCCATGGACGGCTCTGACGCTTCGCCATCGACCTCCCGAGCCGGTGCACAGCCAAAGATCAGGAGGCGGTCGTCAGGCGTCGCGTACAGCACGCACCCAATAACGGCGCCTTGGCAGCAACCGGACTGGCGCCGCAGGGCCTTCGGCATCAGCGGTTTTCGTAGGTGCCCACGAGCTCGGCGGTGCCGATAACATGGGGTCGCGCACGATCCAGCACTTCGCCGATGGGCGCCTTGTCCCCGCAATGCAACGTTTCGATGTCGAGGGCGGAGAGACGGAAATGATAGTGATGGGCGCCGTCACCCTTCGGCGGCTGCGGGCCGTCATAGTGGGGATTGCCAAAATCGTTCACGCCGTGCCCAAGGTTCTCGGTCTTGGCCGCGCGGGCGGTGCCTTCTGGCAGATGGTTCCGCTCTGCAGGGATGTCGTAGACCGCCCAATGGCGAAACACGCCACGCGGCGCATCTGGATCCTCGACGACGAGAAGATAGCTCTTGGTGCCCGCCGGTGCGTCCTTCCACTGGAGAGGAGGCGACAGGTTGCCGCCATCGCGTACGTATGTGTTCGGGATGGTCCGCCCGTTTTCGAAAGCTGGGCTCTCGAGGTTGAATGCCATATTGAACTTCCTTGCGTTTGCTGTTCGTTGGTGCCGGCCGATTTGCGGCCGTGAGCGGATTGCGATTGACCGCTGACCGGCTTGTTGCGTTCTCTCGAGCTGAGAATGGCAAAAAGGGGACAGGCGGAGCAGCGCCTTGGGCCATGACGGAAGATACGGGCCCACCATCCGTCCGCATGGTAGGCCTCGACCGTCAGCTAGGTGAGAACAAGGACGATCTTGTATGTGCTCGGATCGACGATGACGATCCGGCCATCGGCAAGCACGAAATATTCGTAGCCTTCGTATGCCGGCACAATCTTGACGATCCGCGATGGCAACCGATGCAGGCGGACCTTCTGCCGCGGAACCTCGACACCGACCGTAATGTCGAAATCGACGTTGGAAACCGGCTCGACCTTGGTCTGCTTGATCACATCGGTGATCTGGGTCTTTTGTTCGACCGTTACGTTGTTGATCGAACCAGTCGTCGGGTTTTCCTGTGTCGATGTCTTGCCCTGGGCCTGGTTGGTGGTTGTGCCAGTCGTGCCCTGAGTCTGCTCATTGGTCTGGGCCTTGCCTTGGGCAGATTGGTTGGTCGCCGTGCCCGCCTTGCCCTGGGCCTGCTCGTTGGTCTGGGTCTGGCTCTTGCCCTGGGCCTGATTGGTCGTCGTGCCCTGGGTCTGCTCGCCGGTCCCTTGCTTGCAGTTCTTCATTCCGGCCGCACAGTTGGCGCCTGCCTTGCCCTGAGCCTGCTGCTCATTGGTCGTGCCGGAATTGCCCTGGGCCTGTTGGTCAGTGGCGTTGCCGGTCTTGCCTTGAGCCTGCTCCTTCGTTTGGGTCTTTGTGTTGCCTTGCGTCTGCTGTTCGGTCGTTGCGCCGGTTTTACCCTGCGTCTGCTCGCCCCCCTTTTTGCAGTTGGTCGTACCAGCGGCGCAGTTGGCGCTAGCGTCGGATTGGTTGTCGGCAGGCTGCTGGGATTGCGCGAGCGCGGCACCGCAGCCCACCCCAAGCGCCAGCATGCTTGTAATCAGGACGCGTTTCATGGTGGTCTCCTCAGACAAAGTGAGTCCCTTCGAATTGAGAACCTCAGTAAAAAGGAATTGTTCCGAGGCGGTTCGATAGGTTGGCCCAGCTTTGAGCGATATGCATCGGGCCGGCGACGAGGGCGGCAGCTTACCAGCCGGGGGTGCTCGACAGGACCCACGTGATCCATTCGGCGTCGCCTTGTTGAAGGCTGTTTGTCGCGCCGCAGATCTGCAATTGAGCCCGCGCTAGCGAGGCAGCCAGTACTATCTTCAAATCGAAGCGCTCCGACTGGAACAAAGCGGTGTGACGGTTGTTCGGCTCCAGCCCATCGAGCAAAGGAGTTGAACATGGACGCGCGGACGCTTTTTGCATCACTGGCCTTGGCCACGGCGTCGTTTGCTTTTCCGGCAGTCGCCGCCGACAGCACGCAGAACTTTGTCGACAAGGCTGCCGTCGGCGGGATGTTCGAGGTGGATTCGAGCAAACTCGCGCAGGACAGGGCCAAGGACCAGCAGGTCAAGAATTTTGCCGAAAGAATGATTGCCGATCACGGCGCGGCGAATGAGAAGCTGAAAAAGATCGCCACCGAGCAGAAGCTGCAAGTGCCCACTCAGCCCGACGCTGCGCACAAGAGCGACCTGGAAAAGCTTCAGAACACCACGACCGGATTTGACCAGCCATATGTCGACATGCAGCGCAGCGCTCATGCCGATGCGGTCAATCTCTTCCAATCCTATGCCAATGACGGCGACAATCCGGGTCTGAAGGCATTCGCTGCCGAAACCCTGCCGACGCTGAAGATGCATCAGCAGATGATCGAGAAGATCGCGGCAGCCAATGCCGCCATGCCGGCCGTCAAGTCTGCATCGACACCCAAACCGCCTGCCCCGGTTCCGGGCGCCAACAGCTTCACCGAAGCCCAGGCAAAAAACCGCATCCAGGACGCTGGCTACACCAACGTCACCTCACTGGCCAAGGACGATCAGGGCATCTGGCGCGGGCAGGCCGAGAAGGACGGCAAGAACATCTCCATCGCGCTTGACTACCAGGGCAACGTCTTTGCCGGTCACTAGTAAACATCACACAGGAGCTACCAAAATGCAGACGATCACAGCGCTGTTCGACGATTATGACGATGCCGCTGATGCCGTGGGCGAGTTGGAGTCCATGGGCGTGCCGACGTCCGACCTTAGCATCATCGCCAATAATGCCGATGGCCGGCATTCCTCCCCGGCGGCCGAAGACGCGGCTACTGGCGCCGGAATCGGGGCTGTCGTGGGTGGCGCCGGCGGCTTGGCGACGGGCCTTGGCGCCATGGCAATACCGGGCGTCGGCCCCGTCGTGGCGGCTGGCTGGTTGGCGGCGACCGCCGCGGGCGCGGCCGCCGGCGCAGTCGTAGGTGGAACGGCCGGCGGCATCATTGGCAGCCTTACGGATGGCGGCGACGTTTCGGAACGCGATGCTCATGTCTACGCCGAGGGCATTCGCCGCGGCGGCACGCTGGTCACGGCTCGCGTCGAGGACGACCTCGCTCCGCAGGCACAAGCGATCCTTCACGACTCCAGATCCGTGGATGTCGCCGAACGGCGGGACGAATACGAGGCCGACGGCTGGACGGGATTTGATACCGAGGCCAGCGATTACCGCCGGCAGAGCAAATAGAAGCCGGCTCGAGACGGTATGAGGGTTCCGTGGTCCTGGCGGCGTGCTAGTGGGCCTGCATCGAGCGAGGCCGACTCCACGGGCGCCGCCGAAGCGTGGAAGCATCACCAAGGTGGCAACGCAGCGCACGACACATTCTGCGGCGACCGGCATCAAGAAGGACCCGCAACAAAATGCCAGGCAAATAATGAGCATCAGGCGAGCGAGTTGCGTTCGCCCGATCGTCTGACGGTTCGCTCATCCGCGTTCGACGAATTTGTTGAAACGGCTGGGCACGCCTTTTGCTGTTATGTCCTGATGCACGAAGGCAAGCTCGTTGTCGTCCAGAATGGTGAAGAACTCTTCCCAATCAAGGGGTTCCAGATCGTCTTCGCGCTCGCCGAAGTCTACGCGCAGCATCGCGCCCTTCCCTGCAGTCCGCGCGAGCGCGGGTCTGCCTTCGCGGGCTTCTATCCACGCCCGGATCACTTCGTGATTTGTGGTTTTCAGCGGCTCGCTCATGGCAAACCCTTTCCGGCTCGAACCTCTATTCCTGCCGCTCTGCCCGTCAGCGAATAAGACTCAATCCGCGTCCGGCTCGCGCGTTCCCGATTGCGGCAGGCGACGATGGGCCACGGCGGCTCAAAATGAGCCTGGATGTCGCAGCTCATCGGCGATCCGGCCAACAAGAGCTCCGGCCAACCCGGCCAGCACGAGCCATTGACCGGAGCAGCCTCTTTCAGAGCTGGAAAACTGGCGAGCGCCTATTCTCTTGAGCTTTGCCGTCTCGAAGCAATCAGAAATTCCTTCATGATCTCGCCCACTTGCCTTGGTGCCTCACGCGTTGGGAAGTGACCGACGCCGGGGAGAACCCAACGGTCGTAGCCGCCGGTAAAATGGCGCTCCTTTCCTTCCGAACTTCTGGCAGGCACGACACGATCGTCCTCCCCATGGAGCATCACCACCGGTACCGAGATGGTCTTTGCGGCGATCTGCCTGCGGGCCAGTTCTGTATAGCGCGGATCAGGCTCCGCCTCACGCCACCGTACGCGGTAGGAATGCAGCGTCACATTGGCCCAGTCAGGATTTTCGAAGGACGGCGCCACCTTGTCGAAGAGCTCGTCATCAAACCATCCTGAAGGGCTCCAGCTCTCCCACAGGAAGCGCGCGAATTCGCGACCGTTGTGGCGGACAACTTCCTCACCGCGCTTCGTTGCCATGAACCACTAATACCAGAATGCCCTTGCCTGCTCGAACGGCGGCGTCGCGGGTTCGCCGGGCTGCCATCCCAGCGACATCGCTGCGCAACATGCGATGCGTGCGAAGATCGATGCCAGCAGGTAAGCAATACGGGCGCCCCAATCGTGACCGACGACAGCGAAGCGGCCGATGCCCAGCGCGTCAGCCAGCTCGAGTGTGTCTTGCGCCATCGCAGCGATCTCGCCGGAGCGCATCGTCTCGGCGGAATTGAAAAAAGTCTGTCCGAACCCACGCAGCCAGGGCGCGAAGGGTGCGGAATCCTGCGGCCTGAAGAAGAGGTACTACATCGGCAAAGGTGGTTGGGTCATCCGGCCAACCGTGAAGAAGCAGGACGGGCGCACCGTCCTCAGGGCCGCCGGTAAGATAGGCAACCCGCAGAAGCGATGTGTCGCGGAAGGAAGCCTGTCCATGGAATGCTCGCGAGGCTGGTTTGCCTTTCGATCTGGTCTGCCCGGCAGCCCAACATGAAGAGAGCGGGATTGTTCCTCATGCCAATGTCGGCGTGAGGCGCTATTGGAACCAACTGCTGCTCTGCCGGTTCGGGGGTATTCCAGTGGAGCCTTGTCATGCCAAATGCAGCAGAAATTCTCGTCGATACTCTGATTGACTGGAACGTCGAGGTCGTGTTCGGCCTGCCCGGCGACGGCATCAATGGTATCATGGAGGCGCTGCGGAAAAGGCAAGGCAGAATTTCGTTTGTCCAGGTGCGCCACGAAGAATCCGCTGCATTCATGGCCTGCGCCTATGCCAAATGGACTGGTAAGCTTGGTGTGTGCCTTGCCACGTCCGGACCGGGCGGCGCCCACCTTCTGACCGGGCTCTACGACGCCAAGCTCGATCAGGCTCCCGTGCTTGCGATCACCGGAATGCAGTTCCACGATCTTATCGAGACGTTCACCCAACAGGACGTCGATCTGACGCGCGTCTTCAACGACGTCGCCGTCTACAACGTGCAGGTCTCGGACGCGGCGCACATGGAGAACGTGGCAAGCCTTGCCTGCCGCACCGCGCTCGCTCGCAAGGGCGTTGCCCATCTTTCGATCGCCAGCGACATCCAGGAGCAGCCCTCCGACGCGGCCAAGCGTTCAAAGCGCAACCGTCCGGCGCATACGCCACAAGACATGTTCGTTGCTCATTGCGTCGCCGACGACGAGGAATTGGACAAGGCTGCGACCATCCTGAACGGCGCCAAGCGCGTTGCCATTCTCGCGGGACGCGGCGCGATCGGTGCCGCGGCCGAGCTCGAGGGAACCGCGGGGCTGCTGCAGGCGCCGGTCGTAAAGGCGCTGCTCGGCAAGGCCGTGCTCCCGGACGACCATCCCTACACGACCGGCGGCATCGGCATCCTGGGTACCCTGCCCTCGCAGGAAGCGATGGAAAGCTGCGACGCCCTCCTCATCGTCGGCTCGACCTTTCCCTATATCGAATATTATCCGAAGCGGGGGCAGGCGCGCGGCGTTCAGATAGACTGCGACGCGCAGCGCATTGGTTTGCGGTTCCCGGTCGAGGCCGGCCTGGTTGGCGATGCAGCCGAAACGCTTCGCGCCCTTAACCTGAAGCTCAAGCCGAAAGCCGACGGCGCGTTCCTGGCCGCGGCGCGGACCAGGATGCAGGAATGGAGAAAGATGATGCGCTTATCGGAGGACGGCGAAGGCCACCCGCTCAAACCGCAATTGATCGCTCGCGCATTCGGCGAACGACTGGCTGACAACACGATATTGGCTGTCGATTCCGGCCAGAATACCGAACTTGCCGCACGCCATGTCGATTTGCGCAACGGGCAGTCTTTCGGCGTCTCCGGCGCGCTGGCCTCCATGGCCTGCGGCCTGAGCTACGCAATCGCGGCCGGTATTGCGTTTCCCGACCGGCCGATCGCTGCAATTGTGGGGGACGGCGGGTTTGCCATGCAGCTCGGCGAGTTCTCGACAGCCGTGCGCTACGGCATTCCGCTGAAGCTCCTGGTCATCAAGAACAACATGCTGAACCAGATCGCCTGGGAGCAGATGATGTTCCTCGGCAATCCGCAATTCGGCTGCGAATTGCAGCCGATCGATTTTGCCAAGGCCGCCGAGGCGATGGGCGGCAAAGGTTTCAGTATCGAGCGCGCCGACGAGGTCGAGCGCGTCCTCGACGAGGCCTTCGCCGCCGATGGGCCGGTCGTCGTCCAGGCGCTCGTCGATGCCTACGAGCCGATGATCCCGCCAAAAATGCCGCCTGATTATGCCAGGAATTTCCGCAAGGCGCTGCCGAAGACCCCTGGACATGAACTGATTGAGGCAAACGTCGCGCGAGAGCCGGCCAAGACGATGATGGAGGCCGGGCGATGAGCTAGCCGCAAACGCTTGCGGCTCCTGATCAAATGAGGTTGCAAATGCTCGACCTGTCCCGCGAACGTCGCCGAATGGTCGATGTCCATCTCAGCCGCCGCGGTATTCATGATCGCGAGATCCTGCAAGCGATGCGCGAGGTGCCGCGCGAAGCTTTCGTGGATCCTGGTTTCGAGGAGTTTGCCTATGAGGATGGGCCCCTGCCGATTGCCGAGGGCCAGACCATATCGCAGCCTTACATCGTCGCGTTTATGCTCGAAATGGCTGAGATCGGCCGCGGCGATCGGGTTCTCGAGGTGGGAACAGGCTCCGGCTACGCCGCCGCAGTGATGAGCCGCATCGTGGATCGTGTCTATACGATCGAGCGGCACGCGAGTCTGGCCGAGACCGCGAGACGGCGCTTCGACAAACTCGGCTATCGCAACATCGAGGTGCGTTCTGGCGACGGCAGCAACGGCTGGGCAGAAGCGGCGCCCTTCGATGCCATCGTCGTTGCGGCGAGCGGACCGGGCGCGCCGCTGGCGCTGCAGCAGCAGCTGGATGTCGGGGGCAAGCTCGTCATACCGGTTGGGGAAGACCCTGATGAGCAGCGCCTGCTCAAGGTCGTCCGCACCGGCGCGTCCACTTACAGCGAAGAAGATTTGGGCGGGGTGCGCTTTGTCCCCTTGATCGGCGAAGCGGGCTGGCGGGAGGACAGCCAGATGGGGCCCGGGCGCGTTTTTCCATCTTTGCGTTCGCCCGGCCTGCCGCAAATGATCGCCGCGGCAGCCGCACCGCTTCCGGAATTCGATCATCCCTCCTTCGCCGAGGCCTTCGATCGCTTTGCGGATCGGCGAGTGGTGCTGCTTGGCGAAGCCAGCCATGGCACGTCCGAATTCTATCGGGCGCGGGCCTGGATCACCAGAAGGCTGATCGAGAAACATGGCTTCACGATTGTCGCGGCTGAAGCCGACTGGCCCGATGCCGCGGCGATCGACCGCTATGTACGTCACCGCCAGCCTTCGGCCTCAGCCGAGCGGCCGTTCCAGCGTTTCCCCACCTGGATGTGGCGCAATGCCGAGTTCGCGGCCTTTGTGGAATGGCTGCGGGGCCACAACGAGAAGGTCGAAACAACCGCGGGCCGGACGAGCTTTTATGGGCTCGACATCTACAACATGCGCGCTTCCATCGCCGCGGTGCTGGAATATCTCGACCGCGCAGACCCGGATGCGGCAAGAATTGCTCGCGAACGCTATGGCTGCCTGACGCCTTGGCAGCACGACCCGTCAACCTATGGTCGGGCCGCGCTCACCAGAGGTTATCGCGAATGCGAGGCGGCGGTGCTGCGGCAATGCCGCGACATGCTGGCGAGGCAGCTCGATGGCGCCGTCCAGGAGGACGAGGATCTTTTCGACGCCGCGCAAAATGCCCGGCTGATCGCCGCCGCCGAGCATTATTATCGCGCAATGTACTATGGCGGCGCGCAATCCTGGAACCTGCGCGACACGCATATGTTCGAGACATTGCAACATATCCTGGAGGCACGTTCCCCCGATGCCAAGGCCGTGGTCTGGGCGCACAACTCCCATATCGGGGATGCGCGCTTCACAGAAATGGGAATCGTCAGAGACGAAGTGAATATCGGCCAGCTCTGCCGGCAGCGCTTCGGCGGTGACGCGGCCCTCATCGGCTTCGGCACGCATGCCGGCACGGTTGCAGCGGCAAAGAACTGGGACGGCGAGATGGAGGTCATGTCCGTGCGGCTTTCGCTCGAGAACAGCTATGAACGGCTTTGCCATGACAGCGGCGTCGCGCGATTCCTGCTCGATCTTGGGGGCGATCCGGCTCTTCGGGAGCGGCTGACCGAACGTCGGCTCGAGCGCTTCATCGGCGTGATCTACAGGCCTGAAACCGAACTGCACAGCCACTATGCCGACGCCTCCCTGCCCCAGCAATTCGATGCCTTCGTGTGGTTCGATGAAACCACCGCTGTGATGCCGCTGGGGTTGCAGCATGCGGCGAGCGGCGTCCCGGAGACCTACCCCTTCGGCGTCTAGCCTGTAAGCACTCCACTGATACGGAACCTTCCGCGCGTCTTATGGTTCGTGAAGCATGATACCCGCATGAGGAATCGCCCCATGACCAGAAGCCAGCATCCGAAATCGAAAAAACCCAGCGACGCCGATATCGGCAGCGATCCCGGCATCGGAACATCCAAGGGCACAGCCAAGGAGGGCGACGAATTGGAGCGAGGCGAAAATACGATCGAAGGTGACGTCGGGAATGACACCAGCGATGCCGGAGGGATCAACCCGCGGCAGAAGGTTCGAACGAACAAGTGATGTCCTTTCGCCAAAGGCGCTATGACTTCTTTTCAAAGGCATCACGCCGACGAACGGCTTTGGATGCCTTTGGCTCACGAGAATGCCCCCCTGCCGGCGTGCGTGCACGCTTTTCCGTCTCCGGAGTGGGCGCCGCTCGGCCCGGAGGATTCTGCCCTTCGGCCTGGCGGGTCTTGTCTTCCACCTCGTCGCGTTTGCGGGAGAGGCCAAATCGATCGTGAGGCTTTTCATTGTTGGCCGCAGTCTGCGAAAAGCGGTCCGAGGGGTCCGGATCGGGGTTTGCCGGATACTTTCTGGCGCCCGTTTCGCGGCGGTTCTGTTCCTTGCTCATGACTTTCTCCGGGTGATCCTAAGGATAACAACATCATGGCGGCAGCGTTCCCGGCATCTTGGCGGCTCCACTGATAGGTGGAACAAATTCCGGGCTCCCCGATTAAGCGAACAAATGGCGAGGCGGCACGAGGAGGCAGCAGCCATGGACAGGGAAGAACAGATCAAACGGCGTGCCCATCAGATCTGGGAGCGTGAGTGGCGACCGAAAGGGCGCCAGCAGGAGCATTGGGATCGGGCGGTCCAGGAGATCGAATCTGAAGGCTCGGAGGCAGAGCGAGGTCCGATTGCGCCGGATCCGGCAGTTGGCGTCGCTTCGGATCCAAACACGAACAAGCCGGGCGGCTAGGAAGCCTACAGCGGAGGATTTCCGATGCCTCGGATGTTTGCATGGCTCACGATCCTAGTAGTCGTCCTCGCACTGGCCGCCGTCTGGGTCTGGGCCGGTCGGGATACCAGGCACCCACCCGGCCAGCAGCCTGCGCCGCATGCGCTCAACCAGGGCGGCTGAAAAGAGAGCCTGAACGCGACCTCCTTTTTCCTCAGCGGGTTGCCGTCTCGCCAGGCTTGCTTCGCCTCGCCTTGGGAGGAACCAACCGGCCGGAGTTGGCTCGCAGGCCTCTGAAGAACTCCTCCAAGTAGGGCAGGAGTTCGAAGAGCAGGATCACGGTCATGACGGTCGCGATGTAAGCCACCGGCAGCTGCTGCCGTTTCCAGGCGAAGTCGAAGCGAGCCGACTCGGGCCCAACGCCAAACAGCGCAAGGAACTGACCCCAGTGCAGCGAAACCACGCTGACAAGTCCCATCAGCGGGATCATCTCCAGGAAGCTGTGCACGTGCTGTTCGATCGGGCTTACCGTACGCGCGGTGGTCGCGTAGCGTACGTCCCATATCGCGGTCGCTTCATGAACGACAAATGCGATCATCATCACGGCGATGATCAAGGCATTGACCTCCAAGAACATTGCCGCGAGCAGTGGAACGCCGACTTCCGCGAACATCAGCAGATGGATAAGCGATTCCTTTGCTCCTGTGGTGGATTCGATGTGCGTCGCGCGATGGCAGAGCCAGTCGGCAAATCCGGCTGTCAGCCACACTGGCAATACGAAATACATGAGAATGAGCACCATCGGATCATTCAGCATTTGGCTGCGCTCCGGCTCCGACCTGCGCGCGCTGTCGCGTCTTTCATGCTGCCAAAATTCCCATTTGTGCCTTCCACGCGCCGTTATCTGGTCTGTACTCCGCATACGGTGGAGCACAGGGCGAGCCGATCCGTCGAAACATGCCGTTCGCATTCCTCAGCGGCTATCGGGATATAGCCATCGGCGCACGGGAGGCAGCACGCCCAATTTTCGACGCGTCCCTTGCGCAAACCTCAATCAGAGGCCGAGGCCATTTGTATCGGACGATGCATTTTCGCTTCTGCCTCGACGGCGGCACGGCCGCCGATTTTCGATGGGTGTGCTTCGGGTCGGCTGGTCGAACCGCCTTGCAGAGGGTTCGGTGCAAGGACGAAGGAAAGCCAGCGCAACAGACACCGCCGATCGGCTGAGCGGGACTATGGGCAAGCTCGACCCATCAAGAGGATCTGCATTGACGTTGTGCGCTGCCGGCGACTGTCACAACAATCGCCTGCCGACCGTTTTCCGTCAGTGCACAAAACGACTTCTCAGCCAGGCCAAAACACGATTGCCGGTGATGGTCCTGCGCACACGTGCGGCAGCCCAACTGGCCTGCATGGTTGCGCCGGCATGGCAGCTGCAGACAATTTCATGCAGCTCCCACTCAGAGAGTTCAAAGAAGCGCCTGGCTTCTCCGTAGGTGTCGGACTGCAAGCCTGACGCCCTGAGCAGCGGATCCTCGAAGGCAACCGTAAGCGGGGATCCTGCCGCCCGTGCTTCCAGCCGCATGCCTGGATAGAGATATTCGGTGCCGGTGAGCGCCAAGAGGCAGCGCGATGGATTGCGTTCGAGCAGTTCTGCCCATCTTTGGATCTTTTCAGTCTTCGTCCCTAGGGGCGCGAGCGGTTTTATGTCCGCGATTGCGTGCAGTTGGTCGATCGTTTGATGTTTCATGACTGGCTCCCGTCCATACTCATCTGACCGGTCGGCGTGGCGAAAGGCCCGCAGGCCCGCGCCCAGATGACCAGGGGGCGCGGGCCGATCAGTGTTGCCCACCGATCTTCGGCAGGCGCCAAGCGCGGTGCCTGCACAGCACAGAACTGACAGGCCTCCTCAATGTTCCGGAGGAAGATGGAATTCGTGATCGCGATCGCCGGGCCGACAAAATATCGGCCGGTTGCGTGCAAGCAGGCCGGCACACGGATCGGTTCGCAAGCCCGATTACAAGGCGGCGCGTTTGTCGTTTGATCGGCTCCTGACCAGATCCTGGATCGCCACTGGCTTCGAAACCATTGGCGCATCGTGCAAGACAGGGCTTGAAACGTAGGGACCGTAACCCGAATGCGCCATGAAGGCACATTCTGGGTCTTGAGGCGGCCGGCGGCAAAATCGCGCTGCCTGTTCAGCAATTGGCCATCGAGGACAGTCACATCCCGCCGTTGTGTGCCAACTCCGTTTCGGCTGCCCGCTCGGAGGCGACCCAGGCCACGCGAACCCAATTTCCATCTATTCTTTTCGCCACGTCCGAAACGATCAGATCACCCGTCTTCAACGATCATTGCCAGGGACACCCTCATGGCTTGCTTGCTTGGCTTTTTGCCTGAGAGGCTCACAAAATACCGATTTTCGGCGGAGCGGCCGCCAAGAGCAGTTGGCGCCCGGTTTAGCCCTTCCGGCGCCGGACCTTGGGGATTTGCCGGTCGGGAAAGCGAAGGACGTCCTTTCGCGGCGCCTCGTCAACATTGCCGACCGGATTTGGACCTGCCTGGGCCAGGTCACCTCGGGCTCGGCAGAGCACAACCACGCCAGGCGCGCTCAAAGCAATACGCGACCTTAAAATGTGGGCAAGCTTGGGGTGCAGGCCGTCGCCTCTGGGAGCCGCCAGCATGTCCAGCGATAGGAAGGGGAGCATCGTATGGCCTTTCGTGTGATGCGCGGCCCGCGGTCCTCATCCCGCCGCCGCCTTTTCGCGTCTTGCCTCATCGAAATCGACTGACGGGGCGATCTTTCCGCTGCCGGCCCACATGGGTTTCGCCGGTGCGTTGAGCAGGTCGACCCGACCGCAGCACCTCGTCATGCGCGGCCGCCAGGGTCGGCAATTTTCACGCCGTTTGAGTGCACCACATTGCCGCCGCCGCGATGTTCGACCGTGAAGAGAGCGGTCTTTAAGGCCGCGTCGGCGGGTCTAACGAAGCTGCGACTGCGGTCCTCCGGATGGATTTCGCTCTCGCATATCATCGAAGGCACCGCACACAACCAGCTCTCTCTCTTGGCGTGGCCGACAGGTACGGCGTCATCAGCGTCAGTCGAGGATCGGACAATACCCTTGTGACGGTAATCTTCTCGCCGAGCGCCGTAGCTTTCAGTCCGGCATGTATTTCCGTCTCGAGAACCTGCATCGCCGCCCTGTCATCTTCAAAATGATGAAGGTAAAAGCTGTCGGATTGGAAAGGTTCCGCCCACTCGACTTCGTCGCTGTCATAGCGGCCGGCACGCACGATACGAATTCCCACGCCGCGGAGTTCTCCTTCGCCTTCCAGAAATCCGTTGGAACAGCAACGCCGGACAGATGTTTGGTTGCGAAGGAGTTGTCCAATGATCTCATCGAGCAAGCGAACACCCGCCGAGGATCGAGGCGAAATCCAGGAAGGCAGAACTCAAGACAAGACACCCGGATTCGATCCGGCTGCCGCGCCTCAGGAAACGGACGCTGAAGCAGGAGATTCCGCAAGTTCGGCCGGTGCCCCAGCCCGGCATGATTCAAATTTCACCAACCAGGCGAGCTTCGCCAACGCAATGCGCCGCCCCGAGAACGCGTCCGGCCTCCAGCCAGGCAGGAATGGGCCGGTGCTGGTCATCGCGGCGCTCGTGTGTCTGGCGGCCATCGCCTTCCTGGTCGCGGCCGTGATTGGTTGATCCTGGATGGCACGGTGAGGCGGTTCGAAACGGCGCTTCCACTGGGAAACACCCGCCTCGATGCGGGTTTGGCGGCTCAGGAAGTCTACTTTCGATGGCGAGCCTTATTAAGTTTGTCCGCCAGCTGTGGCGACACAAAATCCATTCTGGTCGGAGAGCCAAGTTTTGTAATAAAAACCAATGTTGTGTACTTGGAGCGGCCAAACGGCCGCTCCCGAGAAAGTCGGATGGCGAGTTGCTACGGATCAGTTAGAGACGGACCGTCCGCGGCGGCACGAGCGCACCGCTCTCTCGATACACCCCCTCGCCTGACACGTCATTGAATTTCGCTGAAGGTCCCTACTCTGTCGTGGCGAACGGTCTACGTCGGCGTCGCGGACTTCCGACTGGCTGGAACGGCAGTGAAGAAGCAAATGGTGATGGCGAAGAAGCACTGATCCGGCAACCGCTAAACCAGAAAGCCAAAGAAACCCGAAAATCACGACAGCTCCTATGTCGGACAGCGCATGCAGAGCAACACCCGCCCAGAGGACGCGGATAGTTCGCTCTAACCTTCAGTCGAACAGCAAGGCTTCGATCCTAGGCTCAGGCAGACGCGATACGTGGCCTCCCGGTGGCGGTCGCCACCACGATGGCCTCGACGAAACTGCGCTCGCCCTCGATCGTCGCCACCTTGATCTGCCGCGCGGTCTCGATTCGGGGCTGATCGGTGCCTGCACGCTCGGCAAGACTTGCCGCCAGGAAGCGAACATGGGCCTCGGCGGCGGCCATCGCTTCGTCCTCGGTGTCGAAGTCGTCCAGCCGCTCGCCGGAATTCAGCCGGAAGAGCCCGATCTCCGGCTGGCTGACGCGTGCTTCCGCCGACATGCGCACCTGCCCGACGACGGCACCCAGCGCATTTGCCACGTCGGCGTGCTCGGCGATATGGCAGTCATTGCCGATCAGGGGTGGCAGGCCGGCATAGTGGAGCGATGCGGAGGCCCCGAGGCCGATCACCGGCCGGTCGAGCACGATCGACAGCCGTGCCATTCCGCCTCGCCGACGAACCGCCCTCTGGACCAGCGGATTGGCAACGGAGACGCCGCCATCCAGCCCATCCTCGGCAAAGACTGTTTCCAGAACGGCTTCGGCCGAACGCCGGGTGACGCAGGCGAGAACCATCTCGGAAAATGTGTCCGCGTCTTTCGCAATGCGATGCCCCTGGCCGTCGCGCCTGCGCGCAAACAACTCGGCGCCCAATCGGGCGGCGGCAGGGTCCCAGTTGGCCTGCCGGTCGAGCACGTGAGCCGCGTCGGACGGTGTGAAGCCGACGATATGCACCAGCCCGCGCGCGACCAGGCGATTGAGCGTCGCGACCTGTGACGTCGACATCAGCAGTTCGTCGAGCGCGGCGGGAATAGCCGAGATACCGGCGTAAAGCCGCGCCTCCGTGGTCGTCAGGCCAGCGGCGAAGCGGTCTGGAACACCCGTGCGCAAGGCAAAGCGGCCATCAAGCCGGCTGGTGGTGGGCTTGAGCAATTGGCGCTGCAAATCCTTGCGCACGATATCGCCATGCTCCACCGCGGCGAGCGCCAGCGGCACGAGTCGGCGCGGCCCGAGCACGATCGCCGAGGTCAGCGACCGCTCCTGAAGCGAAACTTCCGAGTCTCCCCCGAGGCCGAAGGTGCGCATGGCGACAGCCTCGACCATTGTTCGCAGGCCGCCGACGGTCGCGCCTTCGGGATCGAGCCGCAGGCGGCCGCCTTCCAGAACGGCGATATCCGTGGTCGTGCCGCCGATGTCGGAAATCACCGCATCATCGAGGTCCGTCAGATACCGCGCTCCGACCAGGCTGGCGGCCGGGCCGGAGAGGATGGTCTCGATCGGCCGGGCTCGGGCAAATTTCGTGGTGACCAACGTGCCGTCGCCGCGCACCATCATCAGCGGCGCCGCGATGCCGCGCTTTTCGAGGAAGCCCTCGGTGGCATCGATAAGGCGGGCGATCATGGAGATGAGGCGCGCGTTGAGAAGCGTCGTCAGCGCGCGGCGCGGCCCACCGAGCTTCGACGACAGTTCATGCGAGCAGGTTACCGGAAGTCCGGCACGTTCGCGGATAAGCTCGCGCGCCGCAGTCTCGTGTTCGGGATTGCGAACCGCGAAATAGGAAGCCACGGCGATGCCTGAAACCGTATCGGCAAGATCGGGCAATGCCTCCGCCAGAGCATCCAGCGCAAGCGGACGCGGATCGCCGTGAACGTCATGCCCGCCTGGGCAAAAAACGACGGGATCGGAACCCAACGCCTTTGCCAACCCGCTTCGGGCAAGATCGTCTTCGGCGAAGCCGATCATCACCAGCGCGACCCGGCCGCCCTGCCCTTCGATCAGCGCGTTCGTGGCGAGCGTGGTCGACATCGACACCAGCTTGATCGCCGCGGGAGAAATGGCTGCGTCGCCGAGGACCGCATCGACAGCGCCGGCGATACCTTCGGCGAGGTCATGCCGGGTCGTCAGCGACTTGGCCTTGGCGACGATGCCCGCGGCTTCGGACCACAGTACGGCATCGGTGTAGGTGCCGCCCGTATCGATGCCCAGATACAGCGGGAAAGCCTGTCCGATGGCTGCGTTCATAGGTCTCCCTGCCCGGGATTGGGAGAGAAGTATCGTGGGAACTTGTCCGCTTCGCCGTCGAACACCTTCGCATCCACGGGCGGATCGCGCTTGACTGTAATGTTCGGCCACGCCGACGCGTACTCCGCGTTCAGCACCAGCCAATCCTGAAGGCCGGGCACGGTGTCCGGAAAGATTGCCTCGGCAGGACATTCCGGCTCGCAAACGCCGCAGTCGATGCACTCGTCCGGATGAATGACGAGCATGTTCTCGCCCTCGTAGAAACAGTCGACGGGGCAGACCTCGACGCAGTCCATGTACTTGCACTTGATGCAGTTGTCGGTGACCACGAACGTCATGCGGCGCCCATCGGCCACGGTCGACCCGGGCGGTAGAACAGAGCGAACTTGAGGCTTTCTGCGATGCGGACAGCCTTCAGCCAGAAAAGTCCAGCGGTCGTTTCGTCCAGCAGTTCGTCGCAACTCTCGCCGAACAAGGCCAGCCAGCGATCGAAAAGGCCAATCTCCAACCCTTCGATGCGCTTGTGGGCCACGACAGGTTGGCCCTTGTAGCGCCCCGTGGTCAGCATCACCGACGACCAGAAGTCGTACATCTTCTGCAAATGCGGTCCCCACTCGTCCTTGATAACGCGCTCGAAAATCGGACCCAGATCGGGGTCGGCGCGAACCTTGTCGTAGAACAGGTCCACGAGGAGACGTATCTGCTGTTCGGAGACCGCGGCAGCATCGTTCACGTCGACGTTCACTGGTTCAATCCCTTTCAGGCCTTCAAACCATCGCGTAGGCAATGTCGAGCGGAACGCGGTGATCATCCACCGCCCGAACGCCGGCGGTGTTCTCGGCCAGAACGAGCGATGCCTTCCGTTCCTGTTCCGACAGATAACCGCCCCACAAGGCGACCACCCCGTTGGTGACCATCACGTCGGCTTCGCCGATGGATGGCCATGCTTCGGACCGCAAGGCACCGACAATTTCCTTCCTGATACTGGCATCGTCACGGAACGAAACCGGGCGAGGCAGGCTCTTCCTGACGGAAACCAGCGCACGCACCAAATCCGCCCGGGCGATGATCCCGACGACGCGTTCGCTGTTGATGACAAAGACGCGCCGGGCTTGCCTGACGTCAAGCAGTGCCGCGATTTCGTCGATCGGGGTGCCCAGCGAAACGGTGGCCACCTGCCGGGTCATGACGTCCGTCACATGGACGGAGTGAGACTTCACGTATTCCGCCGCCAGCGCCGTGTTGCCGCCGAAGAGCCTGGACCACCAGGTGCGACGCGGGGCGGCTGTTCCGATTTCCGCCCTGTGGATCAGGTCTTCCTCGCTTACGATACCGAGCAGAACGCCCTGGTCGATGACCGCGACCGCGCTCATATCACGCGCGACAAGGAGGTCGCAGACTTCGTCCAATGTACTGTCCGGTCCGACCGCGACGACTGGTGAGGACATGACATCCATTGCGATGAGCGCCCGCGCTCTGCCGGGTAACCGAATGCCTGGCCACGGAAGGACCGTGTGGTTATCGCGTATGGACCTGTCCATCCTCTGCGGGCCTCACCGCGCCTTCCGCAAGATGTGTCGCACCTCGTCGCCTTCAATCATCAGCATCGATCCCAGACGGTGACTAACCTTCGCTCTTTCGTTGATGCAAAACAAAAGAAATTTATTGCCGCTTCAGCATAATTTTTTTGCTTTATGTTTTCGATGTCGGCGAGTGGCCATCGGCCCTTCCCTTTATCGAATTCAGTATCCATTTTGACGGGTGAAGCCGTCGTGCCCAGGAGCGTCGTGGCTTTCAGCATACGGCGACGCTACACCCGCAAGCTCTGAAAGGGGACCTTACGATGATCACTGGTGCCCAATGCCGCGCCGCTCGCGCGCTGGTCGAATGGACCCGCGAAAAGCTCGCCAGCAATTCAGGTGTGGATGCGTTGGTCATCGAAGAATTCGAGCGTCGGATCACCCTCCCGACCGGGACATCTGCGACACGCTGCAGACCGCGCTCGAAAAGGCCGGCGCCGTTTTCATTGCCGAGAACGGCGGCGGCATCGGCGTTCGCCTGAAACTCAACCGTTCGGAGGTCAGGCGGATCGGCGTTCTGGAGAATGAGGGCGGCATCGTCGGAACAGACGCCGTTCCATAGGCTCAGGTCTCCGAAGATCGACGAATTCCCGGTCGCAGCCCGTCGATGGACAATTTCAGAATCCCGCATTGGCTGACCAGGTGCAAGCAAGGAGACCATCATGAAGGTTATGTGGGGTGATCTCACCGAGGAGGAGCAGACGGCGCTTAAGCGCATGAATCGCGGACCCTATCCGGCTCTATCGAAGGCGCTGGCCGAACGCCTCGTCTCCCTCGGGCTGGCGGAAGAAAGACCGCGCGGAACCGGCATAAACAGGGCCGGAAGGGAACTGGTGATAAATACGTTGCTCGGTGTTCGTCCCGAATAGCTCAAGACTGGCGTAGCTGAGGGCTCATCTTGACTTCCGGGATTGCTTCCCCAATTATAGCGTTATGAACGCTGACGCTAAAATTATTTGCGATTTTCTTTTTCGGGCTTGCCCCATCGCGGGATCGTAGCCCCCGGCTCGGCCGTCATGTGCCCCGAGCCGAGGGGCATGACTTCCAACGACATGGAATGATCCGCGGGGCTGCACGTCCCAGGCATCGCCGCTCGAGCAAAAAATCTTCCCGAATTGGCCAGTTTCGACAACTCGATGACGGCTGCGCCACTAAAAATTATGAGAATTCAAATGCAGCACAACACGAAAACCCAGCGTAAGCCGAACATCCGCATCTCGCGGTCGGATCATGCGCGTTTATCGGCGCTCGCGAGCACCGTGGCCGCACGAAACCCAGAAGCGTCCGATGAACTGCTTGCCGAACTTGAGCGTGCGCGCGTCGTCGCCGATGGCTGGGTCTCCGCCGGCACCGTCCGCATGGGATCGACCGTGACGTTCAAGCCCGATACCGGCGATCGGAAAACGGTCACGCTGGTTTATCCGGGCGACGCTGACATCTCTGCAAGCAAGGTTTCAATCCTTACGCCGATTGGCACTGCTCTGATTGGCCTATCGGCTGGCCAGTCCATCACCTGGACCGCCCGAGACGGGCGTCGGCACGAACTGTTGGTGCTAGCCGTGAGCCAGCCCGCCCCGGAGGGCGATACAGCCGATCGGCTTGCACCTGTGTCTCCTGCGGTTGCTGAGAGCCTCTAGACATGGGTGTCGCCGTCCGTCTCCTCAATCATGCAGGTAGCCTGATCGCGGGAGTCTGACCCCTGGGCCGGCCTATCCTCGTCCGGCGCAGGGGTAGCTTCCACCACCCGATCAATTGCTTGTTGCCGGATCCCCTTTCACAGGCCCGGCTGGAGACGTGTCATGCCTACTATCGATAGCTGCCAACTGACCACCAAGGACTACACGATTCTTGAGGTAATACGGGAGCGCCATCCGATTCGCGACGAGATCTTCTCGAGTATTCTTCAACGGAAGATTTCGAGCGCAGTTGTAATGTTTCGAGAAGACATCCCGGCAAACGTCGTGACGCTCAGCAGCCGCGTGGCTTATCGGGTGAACGACGGCCCTGCCGAAACCCGCATCGTCGCACACGACCACATGCGCGGTCTGGTTGGCATGCTTTTGCCTATTACCAATGCGCGTGGCCTGGCGCTGCTCGGCCTGGCCGAGGGTCAGTCCATGTCCATCCCGACAGCGGACGGCAGCCTTGAAACGCTTACCGTGCATGAAGTGGTTTATCAACCAGAGGCCGCAAGGCGCCAGAGGCTGAAGCTGGCGGGAGGTGCTGCGCCGGGCTCGTACCGATTGGGCGGACCGGGTCTGCGCGTGGTCCATCGTTCCGAGGAACCGCACGATGAGGCTCAGAACAAGCTCGCGGCGGCCTTCGACACCGGGTTCGACGACCCAGGCCCGTCGGCCGCCTGAGAAACCGACTATCCCGAAAGCGGTGACGGCGGGTAGACAAGCATTCCATCGACCCTCGTCGTCACGCCGCTGGTGAGTTTCGCAGGCACGACCTTGTCGTGGCCCATCAGATGGAAAACGGTTTCGCCGTGGCTGATGAGATAGTCAGCCACGATTCTCCTGTGACAGCGCCACCAGAGCGTTTCCGAGCACATGACGGCACACCGCCGCTGCCTGCCGAGGGAAACGAGCCGGTTCAAGCCGTCATGAAACTCAGCCGACAGCGCGTAGTCGGCGTAGTTGTGAAAACTCTGGTTGATCCAGAATGCGTTGAGCGTCGGGGGAATGTCGTGTGCCTTGCCGCGCAGACCACCAAGCTCAGCAATGTATTCATAACCGATGCCGAAGGCTGCAAGGCTTTCCGGAAGCACCTCGCTGTTGAATTGCGGGTTCGCCCCTGATCGTCTGACCGTCCTTATATCGACCACCAGGGCGACTTCTCCAACGCGCAGCAGGGCAACGAATTCCGCAATCGACCTGGTCGAGTGACCGATGGTGTAAAATGGATAAGGCATGTTCAGTCAGTCCGTGGCGATCCATCTACCCAGCCACGTGGCTTCGCGCCTGGGTCATTTCACAACTTCCTTCAGACCGCGCAGCGCCTCCTGCACGTCGGCTCGCGCCTCGCTTGCCTCCGGATAGACTGCATAGGCCGGATAGGTGAATTCCGGCGCACCTTCCACGACCTCCAGCTGTCCCGTTTCCATATAAGGAGCCGCGGCACCCCTGCGGAAATATCCCATGCCACCGGCGCGCAGGATGTAGCTCAGCCCGAGTGGCCCGAGGCCGACCATCAATCCTGGTTCGCCAAAGGCGGAGGAACTGGCATCATGCTGGGCCGCAAACAGCGGCCCCCAGTCGACATACACATAGTGCTTGGAGCCGGCCGATTCTCCGTCTCTGTCGGTCGTACGGACCAGGACGAGCTGCTCCTCGACAAGCAGCTCCACCCGGAAACCCGGCAACATCTTGGGCGCGTAAAGCACCGCGATATCCAGGACCCCGGTCCTGAGCTGCTCGATGAGCTGGTCTGGCACGCCGACCTGTGCATGGATGGCGATTTCGGGCCTCACCTTGCGCATCCAGACCAGCCAGTCCAGCAGAAGCGGGTTCCATAGGCTGAGTTCGCCGCCCAGCGCGACGACGCTCGTGCGGCCCGACGGTATGGCGAGCTGGTGCCTGGCCCGTTCCCAGATCTGCACGAATGATTGGGCGTACCGCTCGAACTCGCGCCCTGCCGGCGTCAGCTGCGCGCCATTGCGGTTGCGAATGAAGAGCTGACGTCCGAGCTCCTCCTCCAGAGTGCGGATGCGCGCGCTCACGGTTGTCTGCGTCACATGAAGGCGATCCGCAGCCTTCAGGAAACTGCCCGAATTGACGATTTCAAGGAACGTGCGCGCGCGATCGATGTCCACCGGCTCCTCCATGAATACAATAATTTTGCACTCATACAGCATTTAATTCCGTTTGCCTTCCTGTTTCCCGCGGAGCACGTTCCAGCAAACGTGTCGGGCGCACGGATACGGAGCTGGCGATGGCCGAGAAGAGACACCTGGACCCTGAAATCCACGAATACGCATCCCCGCCTTGCTTCGCGCATGAGTTTTCTCCCGAGGATGGCACGCAGCCGGAACCAGGTGAGGCCTGGAGCGACGTCTCACGCTGGCGCAAGGCGGAGCGGCAGAGGCTGATCGAGGAGCGCCTCGCCATCGACGCCGATGAGAGGAAGGGCAGGTCGGACCGCATCGCTTCGCGCCTCGATCTTGCTATCGGCAAGGTCAGCGGGCGCATCGTCAGCGGCTATTGGCCGTTCCGCGGCGAGCCCGACCTTCGCAATTGGGCGATCAAGATCATCGAACGCGGCGGCAGGATCGCGCTTCCCGTTGTCATCAGGAAAGGCTGGCCGCTGGAATTCCGCGTCTGGCGGCCGGGCGACCCGCTCGAGCGCGGCGTGTGGAACATCCTGGTTCCCTCACGCGGGCCATCGGTCCAGCCGGATGTCGTGATCGCACCTGTGGTCGGCTTCGACGGAGCGAACTACCGCCTGGGATATGGCGGCGGCTTCTTCGACAGAACGCTCGCCGCGATGCGCAGGCGGCCGCTGGTGGTCGGAGTGGGTTACGCGGGAAGCCGGCTCCGAACGATCCGTCCGCAGCCCCACGACATTCCGATGGACGTAATCGTCACGGACGACTGAAAACACGAAGCAGACAGCGCCTGGTTCCCGATCGTGACGACGACTGAACGCCGTCCATCGCGGCAACCATCCTGCTTGCCTGAATGAAAGGCAGGAGAGCACCATGTCGAACCGAGCAACAACGTTCGATGACCATAAGCCCCGGTTTCTCGTTCGGTGGGTGTACTCGACCAACCACAAAGATATTGGGACGCTCTATCTGCTGTTCTCGATCATGGCGGGGATACTCGGCACCGCGCTTTCGGTGCTGATCCGGATGGAGCTCCAGGAGCCCGGGCTACAGATATTCAGCGATCCGATGGCCTACAACGTCGTCGTCAGCTCTCACGGCCTTGTCATGATCTTTTTCGTCCTGATGCCGGCATTGATCGGCGGCTTCGGCAACTGGATGGTTCCGATCATGATCGGCGCGCCCGACATGGCGTTTCCACGCATGAACAACATCTCGTTCTGGCTGCTAGTCGCGTCGTTCATCCTCTTCATCACCTCGATGTTCGTGCCGGGAGCGCCAGGCACGCTTGGCCATGGCGGCGGCTGGACGCTCTACCCGCCGCTTTCGACCTCCGGTCAACCGGGCCCCGCGGTCGACCTCGTCATTCTTTCGATCCACCTTGCGGGAGCATCATCGATCCTCGGCGCGATCAACTTCATCACCACGATCCTCAACATGCGCGCGCCGGGCATGACAATGCACAAGATGCCCCTCTTTGCCTGGGCTATGCTGGTGACCGCCTTCATGCTGCTGATGTCGCTGCCGGTGCTGGCCGGCGCGATCACGATGCTGCTCACGGACCGCAACTTCGGCACGACATTCTTCGTTCCCGACGGCGGCGGCGACCCGATCCTCTACCAGCATCTGTTCTGGTTCTTCGGTCACCCGGAGGTCTACATCATGATCCTGCCCGGCTTCGGCATCATCAGCCACGTCATCTCGACCTTCGCCAAGAAGCCGATCTTCGGCTATCTCGGCATGGCCTATGCGATGGTGGCGATCGGCGTAATCGGCTTCCTCGTATGGGCGCATCATATGTATACGACCGGCATCTCCCTCGACAGCCAGCGCTACTTCGCCTTCGCCTCGATGGTCATCGCCGTCCCCACGGGCGTGAAGGTGTTTTCGTGGCTGGCCACCATGTGGGGCGGGTCGATCGAGTTCAAGACGCCGATGCTGTGGGCGACCGGCTTCGTCCTGCTCTTCACCATCGGCGGCGTCACTGGGATCATGGTCGCCAGCCCCGGTATCGACCGCTCGCTGCACGACACCTATTTCGTGATCGCCCACTTCCATTACGTGCTGTCGCTCGGCGCCGTATTCGCCATATTCGCGGGCTTCTATTACTGGTTCCCGAAGATGACCGGCTACATGTACAGCGAAGTCTTGGGAAAACTGCATTTCTGGACGATGTTCATCGGCGTCAATCTCGTCTTCTTCCCGCAGCATTTCCTCGGTATGGCCGGCATGCCGCGCCGCTACGCCGACTATCCCGACGCCTTCGCGGGCTGGAATTTTATCGCGTCGATAGGATCCTACATCTCGACCGCCGGGCTGATCATCTTCTTCGTCGCGGTCGCGGAAGCTTTCAGTCGCAAGCGCCCGGCCAGCGCCAACCCGTGGGGCGAAGGAGCAACCACGCTCGAGTGGCAGCTGCCCTCGCCTCCTCCCTTCCATCAATGGGAAAAGCTGCCCCGCATCCGCTGAGCGGGACTGCATGCTTCGACGAAAGCCGTCGGGTGGATGCCATGAACGAGACTACAGATCCGAACAGCCAAATCCTGCTCGTCGTGATCATCGCCTTCTATTGGGCGATGATCAGCAGCTGGAGCCAGCTCCTGTCGCGCTGGAACGACGAGAGGGCCAAGCGAGCGGCGAAGCCGGCGCGGCGGGACGGAAGCGTCGAACACACGTCCTCGGTGGACACGCCCCTGGATGCGCTTCGGGAGGTCGACCCTAAGTTCGACCTCCCCGCATTCCTGCACGGCGCCAGGAGGGCCTATGAGGCCATCCTGCGCGCCTATGCGGACAGCGACATCCAGGCTTTGAGACACCTTGTCGGGCCTGAGGTATTTGACGCGTTCGGGCGAGAGATCGCAGGACGCCAGGATCGGCAGGAGGTACTGCAGCTCACCTTCATCGGTACGCGCGAAGCCAAAGTCGTCGACGCTTTCGAGGAGTACGGCATCGCCAAGATTGTTGTTCGGTACGTTTCCGACGTGGTCAGCGTCACACGCTCGGCCAACGACGCGATCGTCGCCGGCGACCCCCGGCAGGTCGTCGCTGTGATCGATACCTGGACGTTCGCCAGTGGAACCCCGTCGACGAACCGCAACTGGATGTTAATCGCCACCGAAGGCCACTAACCGTATATGCAACTTCGATGAACTTGCCTGACAGGCTATTCGAATTTGGGGCGGTCAACCTCGAATGCCGGGCGTGGCGCGGCGGCGGTCACGCCCGCCCGACATTAACACAGCCTAGTTTCACGCGATGGGTGATGCGTGTTGATGAAACCTCACTCGAGGACGCTGACCAAAGCCTATGCAGCCCATGAATGGGCGCTGCGCATGATGCAGAGCGACCGGACTCTATACCCAGTCAGAGCCCCAGATAGGCCTTTCGCACTGCCGGATCGTCAATCAGGTCGCTGGCCGCGCCTTCGTGCACGATGCGGCCGGTTTCCATCACATAACCGCGATCGGCAACTGAAAGTGCGAGATGCACATCCTGCTCGACCAGAAGCACGGTTACTCCCTCGTCGCGGATTCTCGCCAGCACTTCCATCAACTGCTCGATCACCACAGGAGCAAGACCAAGGCTCATCTCGTCGATCGCGAGCAGAATTGGCCGCGCCATAAGGGCTCGCGCCATGGCGCACATCTGCTGCTCTCCGCCCGACATCGAGCCGGCAAGCTGCCGTCGCCGTTCGCCAAGGCGAGGAAACAGCGCATACATGCGTCTTAGATCCTCAAGGGCGACAGCCTTGTCGGAACGGCGATCGGCGGCCATCAGGAGATTATCCTCTACGGTCATCCGGTCGAAAAGTTGCCGGCCTTCCGGCACCTGGACGAGACCCTCGCAGAACACCTGGTCCGCCGTCATAGGCACAAGGTCCTGGCCCTTGAACTCGATCTGACCCGTCGCGGCAATGACGCGCGATAGCGCGCGCAGCAGGGTCGTCTTGCCGGCGCCGTTGGAACCGACCACCGCGACGATCTCGGCCGGGCGCACCTCGAGCGAAACACTGTCCAGCACCGGCATACCGCCATAGCCGGCACCGAGGCCGGAGACCCTGAGCAGCGCGCCATCGGTGCCTTTCCCTGCCGCGCTCATGCCCGCCTCTTGCCGAGGTAGGCCTCGACCACTGTCTTGTCCGACAAAACTGCGTCGGGTACGCCGTCGGCGATCTTCTCGCCGTGATGGATCACAAGCAGCCTATCGGAAAGGCTCTTGATCGCCTTGATGACGTGCTCGATGACGAGGATGGTGATGCCCGAATCGCGCACCTTGCGGATAACGCCGATTACTTCGTCGATCTCGACGTGGTTGAGGCCGGCCATCACCTCGTCGCAAAGCAGGAGCTTCGGCTCCATGGCGAGCGCCTTGGCGAGTTCGAGACGCTTGCGACCAGGTCCGCCCAACTCGTCGGCCAAATGATCGGCGAACCGGCTCAGACCCACGAATTCGAGGTTGCGGCGCGCCTTTTGGCGCGCTTCCTCGAGATCGGGAGTGCCCCTTCCGTAGCCGAATAGGGCGCCGACAGCGACGTTGTCGAGCACCGACAGGCCGGGAAAGGGACGCATGATTTGGAAGGTGCGGCCGATGCCGAGTCGCGCGCGTCGGAAGGCCGGCAGCGACGTAACGGAGCGTCCCTTGAAGATGATGTCGCCCGAACTCGGCGGCAGCGTTCCGCTGATGAGGCCGACCAGCGTGGTCTTGCCGGCGCCGTTCGGACCGATGACTCCCAGGATCTCGCCCTCGTTGAGCGCGAAACTGACATCGTTGACGGCGACCAGCCCCGCGAAGCGTCGCGTCACGTGAACAATTTCCAGGATCGCGCTCATATGCGGTGCGCCCTGATGTTTTGCACGAAATAGCGCCAACCGTATTTGCGGAAGTGGTGGACGATGTCGGCAAGTCCGCGCGGCATCAGCACGACTGCGGCCACCACGACGATGCCGAAGAACAGCCCCGCGGCGTTGGTCACTTCGCTGGAAAGGATTTCCGAGACGGCGGAGAGGACGACGGCCCCCACGATCGGACCGAGCACGGTTCCCGGGCCGCCGAACACGGCCATGATTATCATCTTGACGTTCAGGCTGATGTCGAAGGCGCTAGCTGGATCGAGGAAGGTAATCCAATAGGCCTGAATGCCGCCGGCGAGCGATGAGAACAAGCCTGAAAGCGCAAACGCCATCACCTTGTAGAGCGTGGTGTTGACGCCCATCACGGCCGCACCCTCCTCGTTCTCGCGGATGGCGATAAGGCCGAAGCCGAAACGGCTGCGCGTCAGCCACCAGACGGTGAGGGTCGCCATCAGCAGCAGCGCGAGCGACAGTTCGTAGAACATCGCGTCATTGTTGACCGGCGGCAGGACCAGGCCGATATTTTGGCCGAAAAGCGGGATGTTGGAGACGATCGCGGCAACCACCTGCGCCAGCGCCAGCGTGGCGATGGCGAAATAATGCCCCTTCAGCCGGAGCACCGGCAGACCAAGTAGGATGGCAAAGCTGACCGCCATCGCGGTGCCGAAGACCATGCCGACCCAGAACGGCATGTTCCATTGCACCATGGCAACCGCCACGCCGTAGGCACCCAGGCCGAAGAAGGTGGAATTGCCGAAGGAAGGATAGCCGGTATAGCCGCCGATGATGTTCCACCCTTGCGCCAGCACCGCGAGCAGCAGCGTCGAAATGCCGAATTGCACGATAACGTCCGAGGCGAACCAGGGCAGAGCCGCGAGGGCAACAACCGCCAGCAGGGCGACGGCGATGCGGATCGCACTGTTCATGTCGTCCTCCCGAGAAGGCCGCTCGGCCTGACAATGAGCACCAGCACCAGCACCCCAAAGCTGGCAACATCGCCGAAGGTGGCGCCGACATAAAGAATGGCAAGCGATTCGATGATACCGAGAACGAGTCCGCCGACAATCACGCCGAGCGGGTTTTCGAGGCCGCCGATGATGGCGATAGCGAAGCACTTCGCCGTCAACGTTGCGCCGATATAGGGATTGATCTGCGAAACCGTGCCGTAAAGACCGCCGGCGATGCCAGCCAGGCCGATCCCGAGGCCGAAGGTCGTGGCGTAGAGATGGCGTGGCTCGACACCGTAGAGCCGAGCTGCGACGAGGTTCTGCGCAGTGGCGCGGATAGCGCGGCCGAGCCTCGTCCTCAGCAGGAACAGCCACATCATGACGGCGAGCAAGATGGCGACGCCAAAGGCGGCTAATCGCACGATCGGAACGACGACGGGACCGATCGCGACGTTCGAACCGGAGTAGGATGGGTTGATGGTGCGAAAATCTGCAGAGAAGGCCAGTTGCGCCAGATAGGTCAGCACAACCTCCAAGCCGAAGGTCACCAGCAGCGTGTTGAACATCGGCGCGCGCACGATGAGGTTTAGTATGCCCCGCTGCACGGCGTATCCAACCCCGAACATAACGATCGCGGTTATCGGCAGGCCAAGAAATGGATCAATCCCGAGACATTGGAAGAGATACCATGACAGATAGGCCCCCAGCATTATGAAAGCGCCATGGGCGAGATTGACGATGTTGAGCACGCCCCAGACGAGAGCGAGCCCCAGCGCCATGGTCGCGTAGAGCCCGCCCAAGAGAATGCCGTTGACAAGGACTTGTGCGAGTAGATCCAAGCCGTCGGTCCCTCGTACTTTCTCTCCCAGTCGGCGCGCGTCTCAAGTTCGTTGCGCCGCCGCCCTTGGGATAGGTGTCAACCCGGCGAACCGGCCGACATCCGTTAGTGTCGTACCCTCAACGCGCGTCCCATGTCGGCATCGGATATTTCGGCTTTTCGATGAAGCCCTTGCCGCCGTAGACTGCCGCGAGATTGCCGTCTTGGATCTGGACGACCGTCTGCGCCAGGTTGATCTGGCCGTTTTTGCCAAAGGCGACGGCGCCGTAAAGACTGTCGAAGTTCAACTTGGCGATAGCGTCGCGCACCGCCTTGGGATCGATCGTACCTGCGGCCTCGACCGCTTGTGCGAGGGCCTCGACGTCGGCAGCGCCAGAAGCGGCGTGATAGTCGGGCGCATAGCCGTACTTGGCCTTGTAGGCCTCGGCGAAAGCGGCGGCATCGCCGAACCATCTGTCCTTGAGATCGGTCGACGGCAGCCAGGCGGTCATGCCGTATGCGTAGTCGGCATCCTTGCCAAGGGCCTTGCGAAAATCCTCGCTCGGCACGCCGACGGTGAAGGAATAGAGCTTTGGCGCCACCGAAAGGCTCTTGGCCTGCCGCACGAAGTTCAGGATCTCTGTTTCGTGCCCCGCCATCAACACGGCATCGACATTGGCGTTCTTGACTTGCGAGAGCAGCGAATTGAAGTCGCTGGCGTTCGAGGTGTAGCGCTCGTCCAGCGCGATGGTGAAGCCGGCATTCCTGAGCAGCGGCCGCGCGCCCTCGGCCACAGACACGTCAAAGGAGTCGTCGGCGTAGAGCAACGCCACCGACTTCGGCAGGGGATCGAGTTCTTTCATCATCGCGACGGTGGAGCCGAAGTAGTTGCTCGCCGGCGCCAACGTCCCGAAGATGTATTTGAAATTGCGCGAGAAAATCTGGTCCGAAGCGCCTCCTCCCTGGACCATGGGAACCTGGTACTTTTCCGAAATAGCCGAATCGGCCAGTGCGAAGTTGCTGGCGAACGGCCCGAGCAGCAGGTTGACCTTGTCCTGAGTGATAAGCTGAGTGTACTGCCGCACCGACAGGTTTACGTCTGACTGGTTGTCGTAGAGCTTGAGCGCCAGCTTGTACTGTTTGTCGCCGACTTTGACGCCACCGGCTTCATTGATCTTGTCGATGGTGAATTCGTAGGCATCCTTGTAGTAGCGCCCGGTATTGGCCACCGGGCCAGTAAGCTGCACCGAGGCGCCCAGGACAAGATCTTCCGCCACGGCCGGCGCGCTAGAAAGGGCGACGGCTCCGAAAAGGGCGCCGATAAGCCGCAAGGTGTTCATCGACATGGCTTTCTCCCTGGTTAATGTATGCCGGATGATATCTGCCTGAACGATCCTCGTACTGAACGCACCCGGCCGGCGCGATGGCGGGCTCCTCGCTTACTCGAAAATGATCCGAGCGGTTCCTCTTTTTGCGATCAACAGTCTGCGAGCCTCCTGGATCCGCTCAGCCTGTTGCTTGGTATAGGGACCCATCGGACGGGTCGTTTCATCGCCCCTACGAACCCGGCAGTACCAGCGGCCACTATCTGAGAAGATTTCAACTGAGGTCGGCGCCTCGTTGGCAGATTGCTTGGCCGCCTCGTCGACGAATTTCACGATTCTTGAATGATGCTTGGCGGGCGCAGCAGTGCGAAACCCGGTGCTGACTCTAAGGTCCTGCTGCATTGTGGACATAGTCGAACTCCTTTCAATCACAATCAAATTCCGCTTCGCTATTTCTGGCCGCGCTCTTTTCGGATTGGAGTGCCAGAGGGTGCTTGCTAGGTTGCCATTTGACGTTCCATTTCCACCTCGGCCTTCAGACTTTCGATGTCGCGGAAGATTGAAGCGACGGCCAGCGTACGCCCCTTGCGCTTGAAGCGCAGCAGGCAGTCCTTGGCAGCAATGTCGCCGTCGACCGCGATCTCGTCCCATTGCCGGGCATGGCCGACATAATTGATGGGAACATCGTAGTGCTGGCTCCAGAAGAACGGCACCGCGACGAATTTCTCGCGATGTCCGAGCATGTTGAGCGCCGCCGTCTGCCCCTGTCTTTCAGCAACCGTCCAATGCTCGACGCGAATGTTCTCGCCGCTGTGGGGATCTGGCCACCGCGCAATGTCGCCGGCCGCGAAGATCTCCGGCTCGCTCGTTTCCAGGAAGGCGTTGACGGCGATGCCGCGGTCGATGGTCAGCCCTGCCGCTTCGGCAAGCCTGGTGCGCGGCCTTACGCCGACGCCGGCCACAACGAAATCTGCCGCCAAGGCGCCGCCACTGCTGAGGTTTACCTTCTTGGCTTCGATGCTGCTCGCTGTGTCCTCCAGATGGAACACGACACCGTGCTCTTCATGCAGAGCGCGGATGAAGTCGCCCATTTGCGGACCCAGTACCCGCTCCATGGGGCGCTTCTCCGGCGCCACGACATGAACTTCGATATTGCGCGCGCGCAGAGCGGCGGCAACCTCGAGCCCTATGAAACTGGCGCCAAGCACGACCGCGCGACCTGCTGTGGCGGCCTGCTCGATGATCGCCTTGCAGTCTGCGAACGAGCGCAACGTGTGAACGTGCGGCAGGTCGGCGCCGGGGATGGTCAGGCGGACGGGTTCCGCGCCCGTCGCAAGCAGAAGTCTGTCATAGGGGATCCTTCCTCCATCCGCGAGGACCACCTGCCGCGAACGGGCGTCGACGTGGACGGCTTCCGTCTTGAGACGCAGGTCGATGTTGTTCTTGGAATAGAATTTCTCCCCGCGCAGTGGAATCCAGTCTTCCGGGGCCTTTCCGGCAAGGTAGTCCTTGGATAGGTTCGGCCGGTCGACTGGCGGCGTTTGGTCGTCGCTGAGCATGACGATGCTGCCCTGGAACTGTTCGCGCCGTAGCATTTCGGCGGCTGCGAAACCCGCCGCGCCGCCGCCTGCGATGACGAGTTTCTCAGGCGTCTGGCCGAGGCCCCCGGAGCGCGGTTTTGAGGTCGCCCTTTTGAGCCTCTCGCCGACAAATATCCGGCCATCCCGCTGCTCGACGGCCCATGAGCCAAGAGGATTGAATGCGGGAGCGCGCAGCGCTTCGCCTGTTCGCAAATCGAAGCACGCGTGGTGCCAAGGGCAGCGGACGGTATCGTCCGCCACAAGGCCGTCGACGAGCGGCCCGCCATAATGCGTGCAGGTCGCGCCGACGGCGAATACCTCGGTTCCGCGACGCACCAGAAGCACCTGGTCGTCGCCACATCGGCCGACCAGCTTGCCGCCGTCGGGAAGGTCGGCATGCGCGATGCCTTGCCTCAAATCCGGTCCAGTCGGCTTACTTTGGTCTTGGGCCATTGCCTTCTCCCTTGGCGCTCCAGAATCGGAAGCGTCTTGTGCGGTCGAGAAGCTGGAGTTCTTTAATCATAGGAATTCAGCGACAGTTTCTCGCCACTCCAGACATCCTGCAAACGAATTTAATCGGCAGTTGCGAGCAATTTTTATGATAGGGGCCGACCGGCCGCGTGCCCTTACAGGATCGCTTGCCCGGTCTTGCTCCAGTCGGCAAGAAAGGATGCCAGACCCTTGTCGGTGAGCGGATGTTTGGCAAGGTTTTTGAGCACCGCGGGCGGTACGGTCGCGACATCGGCGCCTGCCATCGCCGCCTGCTTGACATGGAGGGGTGTGCGAATTGAAGACGCGAGGATTTCCGTCGCGAAGGAATTGTCGTTGTCGTAGATCGTGCGAATTTCTCGGATCAGTTCCATGCCGTCCAAGCCGATGTCGTCGAGCCTGCCGACGAACGGCGAAATGAAGGTCGCGCCGGCCTTGGCCGCGAGCAGCGCCTGGTTGGCTGAAAAACACAGTGTGACGTTGACCTTGTGTCCGAGCTGGCCGAGCGCCCGGCAAGCCCTGAACCCATCCCAGGTCGACGGCACCTTGACGGCCACGTTGGCGGCGATGTCAGCCAAACGCGCTCCCTCGGCGATCATGCCGTCGAAGTCGGTCGCTGTGACTTCGGCTGAAACCGGACCCTCGATTGTCTGGCAAATCTCCTTGATCACGTCCCTGATCGGCCGGCCCGTCTTTGCGACAAGAGAGGGGTTCGTGGTCACCCCGTCGAGAAAACCAGCAGCAGCAAGCTCGCGAATTTCAGATATATCGGCGGTATCGACGAAGAATTTCATCGTTTTTCTCCTCAACGTGAACGTGTCCATCGATGCTTCGATGAGGATCTCTTTAGTTTGGTTCCAGAAAGTTGACTTTGATCTCGCTGTCGTGATCGCACGCCCAATGTCTTTGGAGGCAATGGCAGTGCACAGCGACGCGACTGTCTCTATCGATATCCCAGCAAAATCTCTCTGAGGACGACGGCATCGTTGTGGGCCTCGTCATGAGCTGAGAAGACGAGTGTGACGGCACCCTCCTGCATGAGGCTGCGCAACTGGCCGAGTTCATCGCGATGCTGATGGATTTCCGCCGCGTATCGCCGGCGGAATTCATCCCAGCGGGCTGGATCGTGTCCGAACCATTTGCGAAGCTCGGTGCTTGGCGCGAGTTCTTTCATCCAATAGTCGATGGCGGCTTCGGTCTTCTTGACCCCGCGCGGCCAAAGCCGGTCAACCAACACCCGCGTGCCATCGTCAGCAACAGGGGTCTCATATGCCCGCTTCAACTTTACTCTCTCGTTGAACATTTTTCCGCTCATCGACGTGGTGCCCCGTTCGTCTGCGTGTCGCCGACAGCATCGAGAAGGCTGGAAAATTCGTTTCTGAGGATTGCCTCGTCGGCTGCATCCGACACGAACACGAAGATGTCGCCGCGGTACCGCTCGATCCAGTGACGGCCGGTGCCATGACTGCGCAGGTAGTCGCCGATGTGGTGGACCGTGGAATGCCCCAGTCCCTGATGCAGGACGAACTTCATAAGATTGTGCTTTGCAAAGCCGGGACAGGTCGCTCCCTGACTCAGGGGGCGGCCTTTTGTCCTTGGGCGTTGAACTGTTTCAGATAGGCGATCACATCAGCGACGTCCTGGTCCTTGCTGAGACCGGCGAATGTCATCTTTGTGCCTGGCACCAGTTTGCGCGGCGCGCGCAAATAGGTCGTCAGCGTCGGTTCATCCCAGGTCAGACCCGAATTCTTGTTCGCTGCGGAATAGCTGTAGCCCGGATACGTGCCGGCCGCTCGGCCGACGACCCCGTTCAAGACCGGACCTACCCCGTTCTTTGCGTCAGGGCCGACCCTGTGGCAGGCCATGCACCTCTTGAAGACAACGGCACCGGCTTCGGCGTTGCCAGGAGATGGGTCCTGTGCATGGGCCGAGCCGACTGCGGTGAGAATCGCGGTCGTCAATCCAAGCATGGTCGATTTCATGTTTGCTTCTTTCAATGAGCTAAGGGCTGATTCCAGCCGGACCCGCCCAGGACAATATCGGGTTCGAAACACGCCCAGGTCTGCCGGATCCAAACCGGGACCTGGATCCGGCAGACCTAGCCTCAGGAGGGAACCAGTGGGCCGGGGTTCTTCAGATACTGGTTCTTGATTGCGTCCACTGCCCAATACGCAAGAGCGCCTACTGGTCCGGTCGGATTCTTCCCGGCGTTCTGGGGAAACACGCAAGCGCCGGTGACGAATACGTTCGGGACATCCCAGACCTGAAGATATTTGTTCAGGACGCTGGTGCTTGGATCGGCTCCGAAAACTGCGCCGCCTGTGTTGTGCGTGCTCTGGTAAGGTACGATGGAATAGGGCACGGGCGGAATGGTGCGATCGACCTTGGTCGCACCCATCTCCTTGGCAATCTTCACGCAGATGTCGGCCTGACCGTTCATCTGCTTTATCTCGTTATCCTGGAAATCGAACGTCATCCTCATGAGAGGACGTCCAAAGATGTCGGTATAGGTCGGATCGAGGCTCAGATAGTTCTGTCTGTAGGCCATCACGGCGCCTTGATTGCCAACGCTGGCCGCGTGGTCATAGTTGTCGACCACTGCCTTCTTCCATTCGGAGCCCCAACGCGGCGTGCCGTGTGGAGTAGGGTGCGACTGGATGGGCCGAGCGCCCGAGTTGCTGCAACTGATGCCGCCTCCGCCGATGTAGCCGGCCTTCACGAAATCGTAGTTGTCGCCGTTCAAATCATCCATGCAGGTGCCGAGCGCGCCGGCGCCCATGAAACGATTCAGAACGGTCTTCTTGTCGAAGAATGCGGTAGCCCCGCCGCCGCACTGATAGGCATAGTTGCGGCCGACCACGCCCTTGCCCGTTGCCGGGTCGTAGGGCACGCCAATACCCGACTGCAGCAGCAGGTTGACGTTGCCGAGCGCATAGGCCGACAGGATGATCAGGTCGGCAGGCTGTTCGAATTCGCGCCCGCGTGCGTCGAGATAGGTGACGCTGACCGCCTTCTTGCGGGTCGAATCGAGATTGACCTTCAGCACGATCGAATTTGTGCGCAGTTCGAAATTCGAGTTCTTCAGCGCCAGCGGAATGACGGTGAAATGGGGGCTGGCCTTGGCATTCGCCTCGCAGCCGAAGCGCTCGCAGAAGCCGCAATAGTGGCATTGGCCGAAGGCCACGCCATCGGGATTGACATAATCGCGCGACGCGTTGGACGAGGGATTGGGAAAAGGATGGTAGCCGAGATTGCGGGCCGCCTTCTCGAACATCACCATGCTTTGCGCGGCAGTCATTGGCGGATTGGGGTATTCTTCCTTTCGCGATCCCTCGAAGATATTGCCACCGTCGATTTTCCTGCCGTTAAGATTGCCGGCCTTGCCGGAGGTGCCGCAGGTCTTTTCGAACTTGTCGTAATAGGGTTCGAGATCGTCATAGGTGATCGGCCAGTCCTGCAGGTGCATATCCGAGGGGATGATCTTTTCGCCGTACTTGTCGATCGTCCGGCTCCGCGCCTGGTGATCCCATTCGAGCCAGCGCCAGGTGACGCCGTTCCAGTGCACGCCGGCGCCGCCGACGCCCTGGCCGGGCAGGAATGAGCCGAGTTGACGCATAGGTAGCGCCGTTTGCGATTCATTATTGCGGAATGTGATGGTTTCCCGCCGCACGTTCTGCATGAGGTCGTAGCGGGCGGCGTAGCGCAGTTCGTCATGGATTTCAGGGTCGATGAAGTCCGGATTGGTGTCGCGCGGGCCTCCCCGCTCAAGGGCGACGATCTTCAGCTTGGTGGACGCAAGCTCCTTGGCAATGATGCCGCCAGTCCACCCAAGACCGACAATCAGGACATCGACCGGGTTCAGTTTGGTGGCCATGGCAAAGTCTCCTTCTTCTTCCGCCGATCAAGTCAGGTCCTGGATGCCCTTCGGTTCAGCCTTGTATGGCCTGTTCCGAAACGGTTCGATCTTGTCCGTGTACATGGCATCCGCGCCGGGGAAGCCGATCATCTTCCAGGCAGCCGCGTCCTTGTTTCCGCCATACATGGGGTCCGCGAAATAGCCCTCGATCGTGAGCTGCAGCAGGAGACCGAAGAAGGTTGCGGTCGGCACAGTCGGAAGCTCAGTCTTCTTGCCGTCAAGGTCGGCCATCACCGCAGCGCGATCCTTTGCCTCAAGGGCCGCGAAGCTGCTCTTGTGGCTTTTCTGCACGACGGCATTGACGTCGGCGATGCCCGCCCGGATCAACTCCGAGGGCGTCATCGCGAGTTGATAGCCCTGCTCGGGCGTAGCCTCGCCAAACGGCCCTTCCAGATACAGGCGGTCGCCCTTGCCGTATCCGCCGGCCATCTGCCGGTCGATGTACGTCGCCACGCCGAGTTCCTTGGCGCCGGGGCCAGTTGCATCGCTGGGAATAAGCGTGTCGACCGCCGCTTCGACGAAGGCGGATTCGTCGACATTGAAGAATTCGTAGCCAGGGCTCCCGGCATGAGGTTCGGCGGCGGCGTGACGATGTTTCGCATCTGTGGTGGCCGCGGCCATGATTTCGTCCGCCGATGCTGATCCGCCAAGCGGCAGGGTACCCGCTGCCGCCCCAGCCGCGCCGAACAGCTTCAGAAAGTCACGGCGCCCTACATCGCCCCGGCTACTCTTCTCTCTCGTCGCCATGATTTCTCCTGTTGACGCTGCAGGCAAAACGATGAGCGAGGACGGAGAAGGCTTGAGCCTGCTCCGACCGGGCGCTGCGCAGCATTCAGCGCTAAGCCTCGTGGATTTCTAAGGAGCGTATTAGGAGTGCAATCTATTTGGCAAACGAATTTGATTGACATTTGAACGCAATTTTTATGCTATCTCGCTCATGGATATCGAGCTTGCCCGTACTTTCATCGAGATCGTTTCGACCGGAAGTTTCATTCGGGCTTCGGAGCGGCTCAACGTCGCGCAGACGACCGTGAGCGCGCGTATCCGCAGTCTTGAGCAGCAGCTGGGCCGGTCGCTTTTTGTCCGGCATAAAGGCGGGGCCTCGCTCACACCGGCTGGGGAGCAGTTCCTGCGCCACGCGCCGATGTTCGTCCAGTTATGGCAACGCACACTTCATCAGGTTGCCGTGCCTCCGGGACGTCGGGCCGTTCTAACGGTCGGCAGCGAAGTCAGCCTTGCGCAACCCCTTCTGCTCGATTGGGTCCGGTGGATGCGCCGCTCGCTTCAGGATATTGCGCTTCGGGTGCACGTCGACGTGCCCCAGGATTTGATCAATCAAGTAGCGTCCGGAACTGTCGACATAGCAATCATGTACGCGCCGCAGCATAGGCCCGGCCTGAAGATCGACTTGCTCACGGAAGAGAAACTGGTGCTCGTAACGACGGATCTCGAAGAAGCACATCTGCCGGACAGGTCAGACTATGTGTATATGGACTGGGGACCGGATTTCACGCTTCACCATGGGATCAACTTTCCGGAGGCCGCGCCGGATCTTTATTTTGATCTCGGTCCGCTCGCGCTCAGCTACATTCTTGCGGCTGGCGGCTCCGGGTATTTCAGGATGAGCGTCGTTCTGTCCCACATTGCCGCGGGGCGGCTTCGCCTCGTACCCGAAATGCCGCAGTTCTCCTATCCGGTCTATGCGGTGCAGTCCGCAAATGCCGATGAGAGCGTGGCAGGTCCTGCCTTGGCGGGGCTGCATGCCGTTGTAGGCGGCGACGTCAATCCATAGGCATTCTTGACGAAGCGTCGGCCTCCGGTTGGATTGACGGGAATAGTAGGTCGACTGTTGTTCCAACACCCCGTTCGCTCGCGATGCGGATCTGGCCGCCAACCATCTGCGCCAATGCCTGCACGTGCGACAGTCCTATTCCTGTGCCCTTCTCGCCCTTTGTCGTGAAGAAGGGATCGAATGCCTTTTTCAGAACCTCCGAAGGCATGCCGCAACCGTTGTCTTTGACGCGAACGTATGCGTAGGTTCCCGGCCCGGGCGGATCAGGTGACGCGGTCGCCTGCACCCATCGCCCGGTGATGACCCGGATCTCGCCGCCATTTGGCATGGCGTCGCGCGCATTGATGACGAGATTGAGCACGGCTGCGTCTAAAAATGCGGGATCGATCAGGCAGTGCGGGATATCGGAACCAAGTTCGAGCTTGACGTTGACGTCTGGTCCCGCGCCATACCTGAGAAAAGGCTCGAAAGACCTCAGGAACTCATTCAAGTCGCCGGCGTGGGCATCGAGTTCCTGATGCTTTGCGAAGGCGAGCAGCTGAGAGGTCAGCTCGATCCCCCGAGCGATCCCTTCCCGCGCCGCCGCAATGTAGGCCCGCACTCTCTCGGGCTCGTCGGCTCGTTTCTCGGCAAGCCTCAGGCCGGATTCGATTACCGCCAGGAGGTTTCTGAAATCGTGGGCAATGCCGCCAGTCATCTCGCCCATAGCGGCAAGCCGATGCGTCGCACGCTCACGTTGTTGGGCAGCAGTTCGAACTCCGAGAGGCATCTCCGACACATGAGCGCTCTCGTCGTGCTCCATGTGGGATGGTGATTGAGTCTCGCTCGGAAAAATATTTCCCGCCATGAAGGTCGCCCCCAATCGATCGATAACTGACGACGGCCAGGAACTCGTGCTCCTGCTCGCATCGTCGTGTTCGGTTCTCCCGTCACTGATAGTTGTATCTGTCATGCATGGCCTAGGCATGCCGGACGATCCCTTTCGCCATGATGTCTTCGACGGTCGGAAACGCCTTGAGGGCCTCCTCCGGGAGGTCGCCGTTCGCCCCGGCAAGTTTAGTCCAGCCGTTCGTCTCGGGTGCGCCGACAATGATGCGGCCGACCATTCCAGCATGCTCATGCGGAATGCAGAAATAGTCATAGACACCCTGTTCGGCGAAGGTAACCGAAAAGGTCTCGTTAGGCAGGAGATAGTCGGAGTCCCACGATTTCGCTGCCTTGGGCATTCGAAAAGGCCGCCCGAAGTTTGCCGGACTATACGCCGTCGTCGTGTGCGAATTGCCAGGATTGAGATTGGTCCAGCGCACCGTTTGACCTGGTTTGATCAGAATTCCGATCGGGTCGAACCAGACGTGTGAACCGTCGTCGCGCCCTTGCATTTCGATTTCGACGATCTCGCCGGCCCACACCGCCAAAGAAGAAAGCGAGAGGGCGGCGAGACCGCCGCCCGCGCCCAGTATCTCACGGCGTGTGAGGCTCATTTCGCGACCCGCGCTTCGTCAGCGACCGGGACATGCCACAGCACGACGTGGACATGTGGCTCTGGGACCCCAGGATGGCCAGCGTTGTAGTAGACGTCGACATGGTCGACATTGCCTCCGGGCGCCGCGAGGTTGTCAAAACGCTTGTCCGGACTGAGTTCCTTGATCGGTAGCATGTAAATGGTGCTGACGAGCTTGCCATGGTGGTCGTAGGCAAGGAACGGACCCGCCGGCAATGTAGTCGGGTCAACGAAGAGCTCGCCCATGCCGGGGAGGAAGTCGGGCAATTTCACGAGCTTGCTGACCTGTTCGTAAGGAGCAGCTGGCGGAGACTTTGTGACCTCATTCGCCGCCATAGCGCAAGACGAACTGGCCATTGTCACGACTACTGCGAGGGCAAGCTTTTTCACCACGATAACTCCTTGTTGAATCAGAATCGCGATGGCCGAAATCTGCAAGACCGGCAAAAAAATGCGATTTTAGTTGCTGGCACGGCCTGTTCGCGCCCTGCTAGCAAGCAGGGGACAGTTCTGTTCGTCAAACGAAATTAAATGGGATTTCAGTGCATTATTTCTGCTAGGTACAGACCTTGCTTTTGGCTTGATTTCGAAGCACGGTTCACAGCCGTTTGAATAGCTGGTGCGTCGCGAGATGGACTTGCTCGGCCGAAGCGCCACCGAACCTATTCTTGCAGGTCGAAAACCGCGCCTTGAAAACCTTCTCGGGAAAGTCACAACTTTGGGTCTTTAATATCTCGCTAAAAAAATTGCCTGAAATTCCAATTGATCCGAAGGGCCAGAGTCACAACTTTGCCTCCCGGATCACATCCGGCGAACGATCCGTCCCCAGTCGATGCGATCGTGCGGCTTTTGCGCGAGACGAAGGACCGGAAATGGCACGATGACGGAGGATAGACCGTCCCCTGCGGTTCGGCTGTGGGCGAAGAGCTTTGCGCCGGAAATTTGGGGGGCCTTGACCGGTGCAGCAGCGTGAAGGCCCTCACTCCCCGCACGACCGCGATCACATCGATTTCAGCCTGAGTATGGCTCGAATGCGATGCCAGATGACGCCTTGGCAGCAGTCATTTAGCCTCATTACTTTTCAAGGAAATGGCCCAAAGCTCTCAGCGAAGACAGCCGGTCGGAAACGATCTTGAGGATGGCGAGCAGCGGGAACGCCAAAAGTGCTCCCGGTGCCCCCCACATCCAAAACCAGAATATCAATGACAGGACGACAAGAACGGGATTCAAGGTGAAGCGGTGCGCCAGAAGGAGAGGCGTGAGCGTCTCTCCTTCGATGAAATGAACCAGAAAATACAGCGCCGGCGGAAGCAGCGCCCACCACAGATTGTCAAACCCGAGCAACCCTACCAAGAGAAAAATACCAACTCCGAAGAGAGGACCCAAGAACGGCACGTAATTGAGCAGAAACGCCGTGGTTCCCCACAACAGCACGTCGCCGATCCCGCATAGATACATCACTCCGGCGGTGGCGATGCCAACGGCGGTATTCATGACCGTTATGGTCAGCAGATACATGGATATGTCGCCTTCGATCTGCTGGAAGATCTCGACGGCCTGTCGCTTGTCGCGGAAATTCGGCAGGACCTCGACCAGACGCCGAAGGAAGGTGTCGCCCGACAGCAGGAGAAAATAAAGCACCAGGACGGTCGTGAACAACCCGTCCAGAACGGCTTTTGTCCCGGCGAACAATGCCCCGGCAAGACCGAGATCGCTGCGTACCGCTACTGTGGTGCGCCCTTGCGGGGGCGCGTTTGCGATTTCCTCCGCGACCTGGAGGGCGCCTTGCAACTTGTGCATCGGACCGCTCAGAACCGCCAAATGCGCCTCCAGCCTCGGCACGCCCTGGGGCAGCTTCTGAGCCCATGTCGCCGCGGGCTCGGACAAGGCGGCCACAAGTCCGACCAAGATCGCGACCACCAGGGCGATCGGCAAGATCGCTCCCAGGGCTCTGGGCACAAAGAAGCGTTCCAGCAGGCTGACGACGGGCTGCAGTAGCAACTTGAGGACGACGGCAAGCACGATCGGAAGCACGATGGCGCTCGCCGCGAACGATGCGGCCAGGATCGCCAGAAGGAAGAGGCCACCTGTGAAGAATGTCACCATCCGCAACAATCGCGTTGCGTGCGTGCCTGTGGCTGGCTGCGCATTGGGCTCAGTTTTGCCCGCAGCAGCCGATGACGACTGCTCGAGCTCAGGTCGTCCGTTCGGTATTGAAATCTTTGCCTGCATTTTTGGTGTAGACGCGCTCCTTTGTGATCCGCTGTTGGTGCTCATGCCTGGCTTTTGCTGTTACGACTTGGTCGCTCCTTTGCGGTTCATCGATCCTGTCGAGATCCTGGCGCCGACAGAACGACAGGCCCGCCGGAGTCGCCGGCCCGGCTTTGTCGAAAATGAGCGACCCCGACCGGGACACGATCACGATGCCGCCGCGTACCGAACCGACAGGCGGCATCGATGTTCCTGCGGAACGCGGAAACATCGAGCTTCCGACAAGGGCTGCGCCCGGCATATTCGAATTCGCCACACACTCCATGCAGAACCGGCGCCACAGCCAAAGTCGTTCGGAACAACAGGCCGTCGGGCAAGTTGGATACGCCTGCAACGGTGGATGGTTTGGAATGACCGTGACCGAGCGGAAGATAACAGGGAAAGGCGTGAACGCACCTCGATCACGGCGCGTGCACTGCTCGAAACGGAACGCCTGGCACGCGAGGCAAAGACGGCCCGGCTGCGCGATGAGCGTCTCGCCGCCATGTCGGTGGGAAAGCCGCGTCCTGTCGCTGCAAAAGCCAAGCCGCCGTCGAGGAGGAAGAAACGAAAAGTCGTTGACGTCAGCTAGCGCCGAGGTCCGTTCGGACCGCTGCGGCTCGCCCTAGCTGACCGCAGGGGGCTGCCCCTTCCCCTTCGCCTCCGAGCGTGTCGAAAGAGGAAGCAAAGCCATCCAGCTGTTCGCGGCCAGGGCCTTTTGGGGGATCCGCCGACCGGCGGGCTACCGGTGGGTGATCACCAGAACCGGCTGTCAACCCTGCGCAGCAGGCTGGATGAAGATGGCGGGGTTCGGCACAGGCGCGGATCGATCAGCCGAGCCGCTGCCGGACACACGCAGTCGATCGTTGCAAGAACGAGCTCTCAATCCCCGGCGGCTGGATTTTCCGATCCAAGCTCGGGCTCATCGTATAAGTGCTCGTGGATGACGCCTAGAATCTGTAGCCTCACCTCCTCGCGCGCCTCCGGCTGGATGAACGGCATGAGGAGATCGACCGTCTCCTCGACCCGCCGCGGCAGATCGGCGCTCGGATCGGTCAGGTAACTGCCGTGCGTGTAGATGTTCTCGGCGAGCTTCTTGTTCAGATCGGAAAACAGTCCCATGACGGATCCTGCGCACTCACGCCGGAACGGCCGAATTTCGAAAATGGTTCCGGCAGGGGCTGCCTCCGGTCTCAAAGTCTTGAACACAACGTGGTGCGCAGTTTGGCTGCGGCAAACGCCGGCTGCCGGTAGCACCCTTTATCCTGTAGGCGGCCGACAGCCGATGCCGGCGCGGGTCAGCCCTTCCGGCTGCGCTCGACGAACTTGTTGAAGCGGCTGCCATCTCCGGCCTCGTCCTGGTGGAGAAAGGCAAGATCGTTTTCCTCGAATATCCGGAAGAACTCATCCCACCCGATGGGTTCGAGCGCCTCCTCCGGCTCGCCGAAGTCGATGCGCAGGATGCCGCCTGGGCCTTTCGTGCGAACGACTGCGGGGCGGCCGTCCCTTTCTTCAACCCAACTGCGGATTTCATCGTGATTGGTGGTCGTCTTGGCCTCTGACATGGCTATCCCTTTCTCGTCGCGGGGACGGCCCTAACGGCGCGCAAAGGGCAATGTTCCAAGTTTGTGCGGCGACTAAGCCTCCACTTTGTTCGGTGAAGCACGGCAGCGAGAACTTTGTTGAAGCAGGGAACAAACCTTTTGTCCCGCAGTTCGGGAGCCCAATGCCAAATCGGCAAGGAGTTATCGTGAAACGTGTACTGGTAACCGGGGGCTGCGGTTTTATCGGCCGGCATGTCGCCCAGGAACTCATCGAACATGGTTATGAGGTGCGCATCCTGGACGCGCTCCTGGAGCAGGTACACGGCAGTGAAGCCATCACCATCCCGGCTGGCGCCGAGCTGACAAAAGGCGATGTGCGCGACCAAGACGCAATCGCACCTTCGCTTTCGGATGCCGACGGCGTGATCCATCTCGCTGCCGAGGTCGGCGTCGGCCAATCCATGTACGAGATCGCCCGCTACGTCGGCGCCAACGATCTCGGCACCGCGACGCTGCTGGAGGCTTTGATCAAGAGACCGGTCGAACGGATTGTCGTGGCGTCGTCGATGAGTATCTACGGCGAAGGCCTCTACGAGACACGCGACGGGCGGCGCGTCGACGGTGCCCGTCGCAAGCCAAGCGATATCAGGAATGGCCAATGGGATCTGCTGTCGCCGGCCGGCGAACGCCTGTCACCGGTCCCCACGGACGAGGAGAAGCGGCCTGATCTCGCTTCGATTTACGCGCTGACCAAGTATGCTCAGGAGCGTGCGGTGCTGATCTTCGGCCAGGCCTACGACATCGATGCCGTGGCCTTGCGCCTGTTCAACGTCTTCGGCGCCGGACAAGCGCTCGCCAATCCCTACACCGGCGTGCTCGCCAACTTCGCCGCGCGCCTTGCCAACGGCAAACGACCGATGGTGTTCGAGGACGGCAAGCAAAGACGCGACTTCGTCCATGTGCGCGACGTTGCCCGCGCTTTCCGGCTGGCGCTGGAGCAGCGACAGGCGGCCGGCCACGCCATCAATATCGGCAGCGGGCGATCCTACGCAATCAGCGAGGTCGCCCGCTTGCTTGCCGAGGCGATGGGCATTGCGAAGCGGCCGCCCGAAATTCTTGGCAAGGCACGCTCCGGCGACATCCGAAACTGCTTCGCCGATATCGGCAAAGCGCGCGAGCTGCTCGGTTTCGAGCCAGGCCACGGGCTGGAGAATTCACTCGATGAATTCGCGGCATGGGTTCGCAACAGCGTCGCCATCGATCGGAGCGGCGACATGAAGCGCGAGCTCGAAGAGCGGGGGCTGGTATCATGAGGCACCCGCATCGCGACAAGGCCCCGGTGGCCGTTATCGGCGGCAGCGGCTTCATAGGATCAAATCTGGCCGACAGCCTGTTATCGGATGGCGAGCCGGTGCTGGTCATCGACAATTTCAGCCGTCACGGCGTCGAGCAGAACCTTGAATGGCTGGCGCGGAAACACGGCAGTCTTGTTAGCGTGCAGACCGTCGATATACGCGACCGCAGCAAGCTTGCTTCGGTCCTTACACCGGCCAGGGCGATCTTCCATCTGGCCGCGCAGACAGCTGTAACCACAAGCCTGCACGATCCCGCCGAAGACCTCGATATCAATCTGAACGGCACGTTCAACGTGCTCGAAGCTGCTCGCCAGGCGAGCGTGCCGGTGGTCTTCGCCAGCACCAACAAGGTGTATGGCAGCTTGCCCCAGATCGCTGTGCGGGAAGCCGACGATCGCTGCGAACCCGCCGATGACGCCATCCGCATCCATGGAGTGGATGAGACGATCGGGCTCGACTTCTGCACGCCATACGGCTGCTCAAAGGGCGCGGCGGATCAGTATGTCCTCGACTATGCCAAGTCCTATGCCCTGCCGACAGCGGTGCTGCGCATGAGCTGCATCTACGGACCTCGTCAGTTCGGCACCGAGGACCAGGGCTGGGTCGCGCATTTTCTGCTGAGTGCGCTCAGCGGCCGGCCCATCACGATCTACGGCGACGGCAAACAGGTGCGCGACATCCTGCACGTGTCCGATGCGGTTGCCGCCTATCGAGGCGTGCTGGCCAAGATCGAGGACCTCAAGGGCCAGGCGTTCAACCTCGGCGGCGGACCGCACAACGCCGTCAGCCTGCGCGCGCTGTTGTCGGAGATCGCCGTCATGACCGGGCGCGACATCGTGGTGGGCCACGGTCAGGAACGCACCGGCGACCAGCCCTTTTTCGTCGCTGACACCCGCAAGCTGGAGACCGCCCTCGGCTGGCGGGCGCGCGTGCCATGGCGCGAAGGTGTCTCAGAATTGGCCAGCTGGCTGCTGCGGCACCGTCTTCAGCCGCGCCCCGAAGCCGCGAGGTACGTTGCATGAAAGTCGCACTGGTAAACCCGCACTGGACGTATGAGCACAGCATCTACTTCGGCTGCCGCCAGCCGCATCTGCCGCTGGAGCTCGGTTATTGCAAGGCCCTGCTCGAAGAGCGACACCACGAGGTGCTGATGCTGGATGGACAGTTGCAGGGTCTCGAGAACGCAGCGCTCGCGGAGCGCGTGGCGGCGTTCGGGCCCGACATGACTGTGCTGACGACTGCGCCGACTTACCTGTTTTGGCGCTGCGCGCCGCCGGAACTGCGGGTTCCGGCAGAGTTCCTGGGCGATCTCGCCGGGCGCGGCGGCCGCACCGTCGCCGTTGGCCCGCATGGCTCGGCAACGCCGGCCCCCACGCTGCGCAAGCTTGGCGTCGACATCGTCGTGCGCGGCGAATGCGAGGAGGTGGTGGCGGAGCTTGCAGGACAGCGCGACTGGAGCACCGTTTCCCATACCTGCCGGATCGAGGGCGGCGTTCCAACCAGCAACGGAGGCGCAAGCGTCAGCGGTTTTGTCGATCACCCTGCGCTGCATTGGCCGTCGGACTGGATCGCTGCCCACGCCCATCATCATCACCGCTTCGAGGCCTGCCAGAAGGGAGCCGGCGCGGAAGTCGAGGCATCCCGGGGCTGCCCCTACAATTGCAGCTTCTGCGCCAAGATCGATTTTCGCGATGCTTATCGCCGCAGGAACCATGACGCCGTGGTTGCCGAGATCGACGGCCTGATCGCGCAGGGCGTCAGGTATATCTACTTCATCGACGAAATCTTTCTGCCCCAGAGGGCGCTGCTCCAGGCATTGATTGACCGCGACGTTCAATTCGGCGTCCAGACGCGCATCGATTTGTGGAAGCCGGAGCTGCTGGAACTGTTGGGCGAGGCCGGCTGCGTCTCGATCGAAGCCGGCCTCGAAAGCCTGACTGTCGAGGGCCGCGAAATGCTGGCAAAACGCTGCCGGCTGGGCACCGAGGAACTGGCGGCGCTGCTGGTCGATGCCCGGCGTCACGTTCCTTTCGTCCAGGCCAATCTGATCGGCGTGGTAGAGGACGACCCGGCGCTGGTGGACTATTGGCGCAAGCACCTCATCGACAACGGCGTCTGGGCCAACGAGCCGGTGCCGCTCTATCCTTATCCAAGCTCGCCCAGCTACCGCGAGCTGTGGGGCGAACCCGACGATTTCGCCTGGGAGCGGGCGCACGAGCACTACCTCGCCTCGTTCCGGACATTCAGCGACATCCAGGACCAGCGTCCGCGCGCGCTGGCTGAGTTGGAGTCCTCATGCTGCAATCGTTGATCCATCGGCCAAGGCGGGTCCTGATGACCACCGACGCCGTCGGTGGGGTCTGGCGCTATTCGCTGGATCTGGCGCGCGAGCTTGCCGCCCGGGGCGACACGATCGTGCTTGCCGGGCTGGGGCCAGAGCCATCGCCAGAGCAGGCTCAGGAGGCGCAAGCCTTCGCAACGCTGGCATGGCTTGAGACACCGCCGGACTGGATGACGCGCGACGAAAGCGATCTCGAGCGCCTTCCTGACGAGCTCAACGCCCTTGCAGCGGCCTGTGCCGTCGATCTGGTTCATCTCAACGCGCCGGCGCAGGCGGCCGGCCTCGATCTGCTCTGCCCCATCGTGGTGGTCTCGCATTCCTGCGTCGTGACATGGCTGCATGCGGTGCGCAGCCAAGTCGTGGCCGCCGACTGGGCATGGCAAAAGCATCGCAACAGAGCAGGGTTCGATCGCGCCGGGATGGTCGTGGCGCCTAGCCGAAGCCATGCGAGCATGCTCGAGGCCTGCTATGGCCCGATCGCGCGCCTGCGCGTCGTCCACAACGGCGCCCTGCCGGGCCAGGTCGGATCTCGTCGCGAATCGTTCGCTCTCGCTGCCGCTCGCTGGTGGGACGATGGCAAGAACGCGAAGCTGCTCGATGCCGCCGCTGCGATCACCGAATGGCCGGTCTATGCAGCCGGCCCCCTTGTGGGAACGGACGGACAGCGGGCTTGCCTGGATCATTGCGTCTCGCTTGGCCCGCTCGGCCATGCCGAGGCGCGTCGGCTGATGGCTCGAGCCGGCATATTCGTGTCGCCATCCATCTATGAGCCTTTCGGGCTAGCCGCCTTGGAAGCCGCGCTGTCGGGCACACCGTTGGTGCTCGCCGATATTGCGACCTACCGCGAGATCTGGGGCGGCGCTGCCATGTTCTTCGATATGCACGATCCTTACGCGCTTGCCCAATGCATCTCTCGCCTGGCCAGCGACGCGGACCTGCGACGCCAATTTGGCCGGCGTGCCGCTCGGCGCGCGCGCCGATTTTCGCTGTCGGCTCAGGCAGCGGCGATGATTGAAATCTACGATCGGGCGGCGATGGCCGTCGCGGGACACTGACCATGCGATTCGTATTCTACACCCATTCCCTCGTCTCCGACTGGAACCATGGCAATGCGCATTTCCAACGCGGCGTCATGCGCGAGCTCATCGCGCGCGGGCACCACGCATTGGCGCTCGAGCCGGCGGACGGATGGAGCCGTTCGAACCTGCTCGCCGAGCAGGGCCCCTTCGCCGTCGAGCGCTTCAGGAAGGATTTTCCCGAGCTGATGCCGGTGACCTACGATGGGTCCTTCGATCACGAAGCGTGGATTGCGGACGCGGACGTGGTGATAGTTCATGAGTGGACAGATTCCGACATCGTCGCCCGTATCGGGCGGGCCAAGCTCAACGGTGGCAGCTTCACCCTTTTGTTCCACGACACGCATCACCGCGCCGTATCGGCCGCGCAGTGGATCTCGACACTGAACCTTGAACATTATGACGGCGTCTTGGTGTTCGGCGAGGCATTGCGGGAGAGCTACCTTCGGGCCGGCTGGGCTAGACGGGTCTTTACCTGGCACGAAGCAGCGGACGAACGGTTGTTCAAGCCTTCTTTCGATGTCGATGCCGAGTCGGATCTGGTCTGGGTCGGCAACTGGGGCGATGAGGAGCGCAGCGCCGAAATCCAGGAGTTCCTTGTCGAGCCGGCGCGTGCGCTTGGCCTGTCGGGAACCGTTCACGGCGTGCGCTACCCTGCACAAGCACGGGCAGCGCTGGCCAATGCTGGTCTCAGCTACCAGGGTTGGCTCGCCAATGCCGACGTCCCCAAGGTGTTCGCGCAGCATCGTGTCACGGTGCACATTCCGCGCCGACCCTATCGGGAACAGCTGGCCGGAATTCCGACAATCCGGATGTTTGAGGCATTGGCCTGCGGCATCCCTTTGATCTCGGCACCCTGGCCGGACATCGAAGGGCTGTTCCGTCCGGGCAAGGATTTCCTGTTCGCTCGCGACGGCGCCGAGATGCGGCAGCGCCTGCGCGACGTGCTGCATGACGCGGAGCTTGCGAAGGCGCTGACGGCAGCCGGCCTGGAAACAATTCTCGCGCGGCACACCTGCCGGCGCCGCGCCGACGAACTGTTCGACATACTTGCCGCGTGCGGCAATCGCTCTGCGCTCGACCGCACGACAGCAAAGGAGGCTGCCGCATGAAAATCGCCTTTTACGGATCCAGCCTGTTGTCATCCTACTGGAACGGCGCCGCCACCTATTACCGTGGTCTGCTGAAGGCGCTTTCGCGGCGCGGCTACGAGATCGTCTTTTATGAGCCGAATGCCTTCGACCGGCAGAAGCACCGCGACATCGAGATCCCCGAGTGGTGCGACGTCGTCGTCTACGAGGCGACGCCGGATGCGCTGATGGAAGCTGCCTCCCGCGCCGCTGAGGCCGATATCGTCGTCAAGGCGAGCGGCGTCGGCTTCGAAGACGAGGCCCTGTTGCGAGCCGTGCTAGAGCATTCCGGGAGCAACGCGCTGACGGTGTTTTGGGACGTCGACGCCCCGGCAACTCTTGCTGAACTGCGCGATGCTCCCGATCATCCTCTCCACGCGGCGCTGAAAAGGATCGGCCTCGTGCTGACCTATGGCGGCGGCGATCCCGTGGTATGGCATTATCGCGCTCTTGGCGCGGCCGAATGCGTGCCGATCTATAACGCGCTCGATCCCGAAACGCATCACCCGGTCGCGCTGGAAGACCGCTTTGCCTGTGATCTCGCCTTCCTTGGCAATCGCCTGCCGGACCGCGAGACGCGGGTCGAATCCTTCTTCCTCGAGCCCGCCGAGGCTTTGTCCGGCCAACGCTTCCTGCTCGGCGGGGCCGGCTGGGGCGACAAACTGCTGCCTGCGAATGTCTCCTGGCTCGGCCATGTCGGCACACGCGATCACAATGCCTTCAATGTCACGCCCAAGGCGGTGCTGAACATCAGCCGCGACAGCATGGCCAGCAATGGCTTTTCGCCGGCAACGCGGGTCTTTGAAGCGGCAGGCGCCGGTGCATGCCTCATCACGGATGCCTGGGCCGGCATCGAGATGTTCCTGGCGCCGGGCGAGGAAATCCTGGTCGCGCGGGACGGCGCCGATGTCGCCGAGATCATGCGCACGCTCACCCCGCGGCGGGCGAAAGCGATCGGCGCGGCGGCGCTTCGGCGCGTTCTGGCTGAGCATACCTACGCACTGAGGGCTGAACTGGTTGACGCTATCTTCAAGGCGCATTTCGAGCGCCTTCGCGTGGAGGCCGCAGAATGACGAAAACACTCGACATCGTGTTCCTGGGTCTTTCCTTGTCCTCTTCCTGGGGCAACGGCCATGCGACGACTTTTCGGGGGCTGCTGCGGGCGCTCAACAAGCTCGGACATCGTGTGACGTTTCTCGAGCGCGACGTGCCCTGGTATGCGCATCACCGCGACCTGCGCGATCCCGATTTCTGTGACTTGCGCTATTACGACACCGTCAACGAGCTGCGTCGCAACCATCAACGTGACCTTCAGCAGGCCGATGTCGTAGTCGTCGGCTCGTTCGTGCCTGAAGGCAGGGCGGTCATCGACGACCTCGCCTCGGTCTGCACCGGGCAATTCTGCTTTTATGACATCGACACGCCGGTGACGCTGGCCAGGGTTGCCGAAGATGATTGCGACTATCTCGCCCGCCGGCAGATCCCCTATTTCGACGTCTATTTCTCCTTCACGGGCGGACCGACGCTCGAACGCCTGGAGCTCGAGTTCGGCGCACGTCGAGCGGAACCGCTCTACTGCGCCGTCGATCCCGAGCGGCACTATCGAAACCGAAATGTCATCGAATGGGATCTGGGCTATCTCGGTACCTATAGTCCGGACCGGCAACGGACCCTGGAAGCGCTTCTGCTTGAGCCTGCGCGTCGGCTCCCCGATCGGCGCTTCGTCGTGGCGGGCTCGCAATACCCGCGCGAGATCGCCTGGCCCGACAATGTCGAGCGGATCGAGCACCTGCCGCCTGCCGAGCATGCGGGTTTCTTTAGCCGACAGCGCTATACGCTGAACGTGACACGCACTTCGATGGTCGCAGCCGGGTGGTCGCCCAGCGTGCGGCTCTTCGAAGCCGCGGCATGCGGGACGCCGATCATCAGCGATCAATGGCCCGGCCTCGACTGTTTCTTTCCGGCCTCGGCGATAGAGACGGCCGGCTGCGCGCAGGATGTGATCGCAATTCTTCTCGGGCGGTCCAACCGCGCCAGGCTCATGATGGCCAGGCAGGCTCATTCGCTGGTTATGGCAAGGCACACCGGAGCCGCTCGCGCACGAGAATTCACGTCCGTGCTGACGCAGCCAGGACGAGTGCTCGATCTGAATGTCGAAAGTGCAGCATGACAGGCACACAGGAGAACAAAGAGATGCGGCGATCAAGAAAGGCCCAACAGACACGAACGGCGCTCGTCGCCGGCGGTGCCGGTTTCCTCGGTTCGCATCTATGCGAGGCCCTGTTTAGCAGCGGCTATCGCGTGATCTGTATCGACAACTTTCTGACCGGCCGAGTGGAGAACATCACGTCGCTTATGGGCCAACCGCGTTTCCGACTGATGGAGCAGGATATCTGCAGCCCGCTCGAACTCGGTGAGCCGGTCGATCGTGTTTTCAACCTGGCATGCGCGGCCTCGCCGCCCCGTTACCAGGCCGATCCCGTTCATACCACGCGCACCTGCGTCATCGGTACGCTCAATCTGCTCGAGCTCGCCGTTCTCGACGGAGCACGGTTCCTGCAGGCATCGACGAGCGAAGTCTATGGTGACCCCGAAAAGCATCCGCAGCACGAGGACTATCTCGGCCATGTGAACTGCACCGGGCCGCGCGCCTGCTACGACGAAGGCAAGCGCACCGCCGAGACGCTCTGCTTCGATTATGTGCGAGCCGACAAGGCCGACGTCCGCGTCGCCCGCATCTTCAACACTTATGGCCCAAGAATGGACCGCGCCGATGGCCGCATCGTCTCGAATCTTGTCATGCAGGCCCTTGAAAAGCAGCCGCTGACGATATTCGGGGATGGCCGGCAAACGCGGTCTTTCTGCTACGTCACCGACTTGGTCGAAGGCCTGTTGCGGCTCATGGACATCGAACCCAATCCGCGCCAGCCGATCAACCTGGGAAATCCCGGAGAATTCACCATACTCGAGTTGGCCGGCCTGGTGAGGGAACTGACGGGCACCAAGTCGCCCGTGAAGTTCCTGCCTTTGCCGCAAGATGATCCTCGCCGTCGACGCCCCGACACGTCTCGCGCGAAAGCGCTTCTTGGCTGGTCGGCCAAGGTGCCCCTCCGGCAGGGTTTGCTGCGAACGCTCGCCTACTTCGTCAATGGTGACAACAAAGCAACGCCGCCGCCGGCTGGCGTGATAGACGGGCGCGGCGCGAGCAAGTCCGGGACCTCTGGTCCTGAGAACTCCGATGCTTCACGCGTTCTTTTCGCCGAAGCGGAACATCCGACCGAGATTGTGGTTGGGGCCGATAACCGGCACGGAGGACGCAGTCGTGCAGTCGAAGCGACCAGCCAAGGACATCGAGCAGATGGCGGCCATGGAAACGGCCGCGTTCCTGCGGCGCGCCTCAATCACGTATCTCGAATGCTGCGTCAGCCTGATGCTGACGCATCTTCAACGCGAAGAAGTCGCCAGCATCCTAGAACAGGAAGCTGACATGCTGCGCAGACTGGACTAAGCCCCTGGGCTCAATGAAATGATCGAGAAAATCGCACATATGACCAACGCCGCGCAGTCCGAGCAACCTTATCAGTAAAGGGGAACCGACATGAGCATCGGCACGATCCTCATTGTTATTCTCATCCTGCTGTTGATCGGTTCGATCCCGACCTGGCCATATTCGTCGGGGTGGGGCTATGGGCCTTCAGGCCTGGTCGGCGTCATCCTCATCGTCCTGGTGATCATGGCGCTCATGGGCCGGCTCTGAGGCCCAACTGGCCGCTGCTTGGCCGCACATGGCAAGTGATCTGCGAGTGCACGCATCGGCGGCAACAATCGGTTCGGCGTCAATTCCGGTTGGATTTCGCGCTGCCGCCGACCTTTGGCCGTGCGGAGGATCCGCTTCCGATCCATAGCGCCGCCAGGATCAACGCTGCCGCCAAATAGAACGCGCTGGCGCCCACCCACATGATCAAGCCACCAAGCTGCTGGTCTTCAACAGCCGTCAGGTTCCATTGCGGCGCTGCCGAATCGTTTCCAACGAAGATCTCGTTCTTCGACAGGGCCAAAATCGCCCCGAGCAGGCCGCAGTGCATGGAGGTGAAGAACAGATAAAACACCGCGGCGCCATGATCTCTGCGGCGCGTGCGGCCATTGAGCAAGGCCCACCAGAAGAGCAGCGCGCTTGCCAGGAAGCTGAAGTGCTGCAGCCAATGCACCGGCTCGCTTGCAAGCGCGGCGTTGAACAGGGCCGGTATATGCCACAGCCAGATGGCGAGGCCATGCAGGATCGTCGCGGAGGCCGGCTCGGTCAGGCTGCGCCATGTCATTCGCAAAGGCGGCCATCGTATCGCGCCGGCAAGGCGCCGCCGGATGGCGAGCGGGAATGCCCAAAAGATCGCGCCGAGCGGTCTCGACAGCACAAGCGCAGGAGCCGCTGCGAGCATTAACACTTCGTGCTCGATCATATGAGCCGCAAAGAGCCGCTCGCCCAATTCATGAAGCGGCGAGCTGAGACCCGCAACGAGCAACGCCCACCCCGTCGCGAAGCAGGTCAGTTGCCACCATAAAATGCCGTGCCCCGCTCCCGCGTGTCGCCAAAGCCGTGCAAGGCCGGCGATATAGAGTACCAACACCATGCCCAGCGGTATGTCGGTCGCGCCAAAGACGGATCCGGCGCCAGTCTCCTGGTGGGCGGCATGCGCGACGGCTACGGCCGGCGCCATCCACGGCACCGCAACGAGCACTCTGAGCAACAGCGCCTCGAAAGCGGCGCGAACAAGCAGCATCAGAGCCTCGGCAGCCAATATAGCACCGCATACAGCGGCAGCCACGACAGCACGACGAAGTACCAGTAGAATGCATTGTCCTCAGCATCGCTGAAGCGTTTGCCCGTCCCGTGCCGCGTGAACATCAGCACGGTGAGAACGAGCGTATCGGCAACGTCGGTTAGCACGTGAACACCATGCAGGCCGAGCAGAAGCCAGACGAAGGAACCGTACGCATTGTCGCTCCAGCGGACCGGCAAGGCTGAAAATTCCAAGATGCGCAGCCAGATAAGCACCAGACCAACAGAGCTCATGACAACCAGCAGCAGGCGCACCGCCCGCAAATTTTCTCGCGTCGCCGCCCGCTTGATCAGGAAATTTGGCAAGGCACTTGCAATGAGGAGGAGCGTGAAGAGCGCGGACCAGGCCAGGCTCAAAGGAACGGCGTCCTTCGCCCAATGCGTGTTGGTGACGGCCAGGTAGAGATAGCCGCCGATGCCGAGTGCGAAGCCGGTTCCCTCCAGCAGACAGAACGAGAAAGTCCCCCACCAGGGAGTGACACGCGAGCCGAAGGCATAGGTCGGCAAGCCAGAGACATCGACGACGCTGCGGGCCATCTAGACGTTTTCCTCGATGGTTTTCGGCCAGAACCAGGCGACCAGCACAATGGCGAGGAGAGGCGAACCCCACGTAATCGCCCATGGCGTATAGATCGAACCGATGAAGGAAACGGCGGTAGCGAGCGCAGCCAGAAAAGGCCAAATCGAGGGTGCCGGCGATTCTTCGCGAATGTCGGGTCGGGCCTCGGTGATAGTCGTCACGACGAGTTCACGCTCATCGGTCTTGAGTCCACCGATCACCGCCTTGCCGTCGACCTGATGCCATAGCGGCGAGCCGCTTGCGATGCAGGGAATGCGGTCGAAATTGTGCGGCTGGGGTGGCGATGTGGTCGCCCACTCCAGCGTATCGGCATCCCAGGGATTGTCGCCGGCAGCGGCGCCTGAGCGGGCGCTGGTGACCATGTTGTAAATCATGAGCAGGAAGCTGGCAAAAAACAGCAGCGCACCGGCGCTGGCGAGCAGGTTGAGCCCGCCCCAGCCCATCTCTGCGGGATAGGTGTAGATCCTGCGCGGCATGCCGAGCAGGCCGAGCAGGTGCATGGGGAAGAAAGCGGTGTTGAAGCCGATGAAGGCAAGGGCGAACTGCCATTTGCCGAGCTGCTCGTCCATTAGCCGGCCCGCGACTTTCGGGAACCAGTAGTAGACCGCCGCGACAAGGGGAAAGACCGTGCCGCCAATCAGCACATAGTGGAAATGGGCGACGACGAAATAGGTGTCGTGCGCCTGCGTATCGATCGGGACCGACGCCAGCATGACGCCCGAGAGCCCGCCGGCGACAAAGATGAAGAAAAAACCGAGCACGAAAATGAGCGGTGTCTTGAGCACCGGCTTGCCGTCCCATAGCGTCGCGATCCAGCAGAATATCTGGACGCCGTTCGGAATGGCGATCGCCATGCTGGAGGCGGTAAAGAATGCCGCGCCCACCTGCGGCAGGCCGGTCACGAACATGTGGTGAACCCACAGGCCAAAGGACAGAAAGCCGATCGCGATCAGCGACAGCACCATCGGCAGGTAGCCGAAGATCGGCCGTCGTGAGAATGTTGCAACGATCGCCGATACGAACGCGGTTCCAGGCAGGAAGATGATGTAGACTTCTGGGTGGCCGAAGAACCAGAAAAGGTGCTGCCAAAGCAGCGGGTCCCCGCCCGCATCGGCATTGAAAAACTGCGTGCCGACCAGCCGGTCCATGATCAGCATCGACGAAGCGAGCATGACCGCCGGCATGGCGAAGATGATGATGAAGGAATGCACAAGCATCGTCCACACAAAGAGCGGAATACGGTCGAGCGTCATGCCCGGCGCGCGCTGCTTAAGGACCGTGACGACGATCTCCACCGACACCGCGAGCGCGGCGACTTCGGTAAAGGTGATCATCTGCGCCCAGTAGTCGGGCCCTTTGCCTGGTGTGAAATCCAGGTTTGCCAGCGGCACGTAAGAGAACCAGCCGACATCGGGGCGGATGCTCAAAGCGAAACCGCCCCACAACATCAGGCCGCCGAAAAGATACACATAGTAGGAGAAGGCGTTGAGGCGCGGAAAGGCAATGTTGCGGGTGCCGACCATGAGCGGCACCAGATAGATGGCGAACGCCTCGCCGACCGGCACCCCGAACAGAAACATCATCGTCGTGCCGTGCATGGTGAAAAGCTGGTTGTAGAGCTCGGCGTCGACGAGATGACTGTCTGGCCGCGCAAGCTGCAGCCGCATGATGATCGCCAGGACGCCGCCGGCCAACAGGAAGAGGAAGGCGGTCACGGCATAACGGATGCCGATAATCTTATGATCGACCGTCGAGAGAACGCCGATCAGGCCGCCGGGCGTGCCCCAGGTCCTATTCAGCCTTGCGCGCAGCTCCTCGTCGCCCAGGTCGGTATCATGGATCTGGTGAGAATCCTCGACCGCCGGGCTCATTGCGATCTCTCCGGCAGAGCGGCCAACGCAGGCGATCGTGCGCTAGCAACAACACCTTGCCTCGCAAGACGAGCCGCCAGCTTTGCCGGCGCGGCTTGATTGGTGCGCCAGCGTTCGAATTCGTTCGGCTCCATTGCCACCACGAAGATAGCCATGTGCGCATGCTGCTGACCGCAGAATTCGGCACACTGACCGCGGTAAATGCCAGGTTTGCTCGCCTCGATCTGGAGCTCGTTTACTTTGCCGGGGATGAGGTCGAGCTTGCCGGCTAGGCTCGGTATCCAGAACGAGTGAATGACATCGGCCGTGGCGAGCTTGATGTCGACCGGGCTGCCAACCGGGATGCGGATCTCGTTTGCCGTCTCGAAGCCATCGTCTCCTTCGTAGCGGACCTGCCACCACCACTGGTGTCCGGTGACCGAGATTGTCGGCGAACCCAGCGCTGCACTTTCGAAAATCACCCTTTGTCCGCCGAAGCTGAGCACCGTCAAGCCGCAGAGAACGATGGCGCTCGAGGCCAGCATCGCGGCAAAGGCTGCAAGCATCGGCCGTTTGACGGCTGGATGCGCTTCGGCAGGTTCGTCGCGACCGCCTCGCGGGCGCGTCAGCGCGAAGAGCAGGCCGGCCATGGTGACCAGCCAGACCAGTCCGAGCACGGCCGTGAACGTCCAGAACAGAAAAGCCAGCGTGTCGGCCTGCTCGCCATGCGGATCGAGGGCTGACTGAACGCCGGCGCAGCCGGGGAGAAAGGCTGAGCCGACAAGGATCACCGCAAGACCGGGCAACAATGTCCCAATCCTTTCGCGTTCCAAAAGCGGGGAAGCGACGGCATCCGGAACTCTCCGATGCTGTTGGGTGTTGTTGGCTTCATCCAGCGCAAAGGAGGCAGAGCGGTGAGTCTCGAACGTGACACCAGGATTTTCCGCGAGCCCGGGTTTTATGTCGCGACGCTGTTTGCCTTTTGTCTGATTGGCGGCGTTCTTCTGTTTTGCGGCATCTACGCGCCATAGATGCAACGAACGTCGGGGGCATTTGCCGGCCCTGAAATTCCGTATCTCGTCAGGCGGCCAGGATTCCATTCAGCGTGGCTTCACCAGGAGGATTGCTTCAGTCGGCTATCCCTCAGGTGAGCCGTCCGTGCGGTGTTTGAACTGGCAAAAAACAATAAAGTTCCTTGAGCTGATCTCGACCGCGCCTGGTCAGACCATCCCTGGCCCGCACAGCCTCGGGTCTCCACGGCGTGCGGATCGTTCATCGAGACCCTTCAGAACGCGTGGCGAAATATTCCGATACCGCTCGGATCTCCTCGTCCGATAGGCGTTGTGCCGCGGTCGCCATGATGCGCCAAAATTGAGTGCCGCCTCGGCTCTCGGACCGGAAAAGCTTCAATTGTTCTTCGAGATAGGCGGCCTGCTGACCATCAAGGCGCGGGTAGATAGGATTTCTGTCGGGTCCGACATGGCAGCCGGAACAGGCAGGCACGTTCTTTTCCGGGATTCCGACCTCGGCGATATGCTGCCCCTTTTCGATCGTCGGCGCCGGAACTTGATCGCGATTCCCCAAGACCGGCGGCTGGGCTGCGAAATGTCGGGAAAGCGCGGCCATTTCGTCAGCTGTGACGCCGGTCACCGGCAGAGCCATGAAGCCGCTCGTGCGGTCGCCTCTGGCAAAGGACTGGAGGCTGGCGAACAGGTAGGCTTGCTTCTGCCCGGCCAGTGACGGCACGAGACCACCGCTGCCCTTGCCGTCAGTTCGGTGGCAGCGCGCGCAGTCGCGCAGAGCGCCTGGAGTGTCAGGTTGCCGATCGCTGCTGGTTGCCTGGCCCCCATTGAAGGCAAGCGTGCGAAATTCGTTCGCATCGAGATTTGGGAGTTCCCGCAGGAAAGCGACCATTGCCCAGACCTCGTCGTCACGGTCGCGGGCCGGCCAGGCGGGCATGCCGGTGAACCTTATTCCATGTTTGACGATGCGAAACAGCTGGGCGTCAGTCCAATCTCCGACCCTCGGTGCCAGATCCGGCGGTTGCGGAAGCATGCGCAGCACCGCCGGCGAGCGTGGCTCGCCAGGTGCACCGTGGCAGATCGCGCAGCCCCGCGCAAAATGCGCGGCCGCCGCCGGCAGGCCCCGCCCGTCGAGAGTTTGGGGGGCATTCACCGCCAAGGCATAAGTGCGCACGGCCGAGCGCATGGCGAGTTCCAGAAACCAAGCGGTCACCTTCCAATGTCCGGTGCTGGCGCCCACATTGAAAAAACCGATCCACGCTCCCAACAATATGACAACAGGCAAACCGACCGCGCCGTAGACGACATGCTTCAGCCGTATCATCATCGGTTCGTTTGCCACCCTGCCGATGTCGTCTTCTGCATTTGAAGCGGTATTGGACGGCCTTGCCCGGGTATGAGAACGAGCCCCCGACATCACTGCAAGGCCTTCAGATATCTCGCGATCGCCTGGATTTCGGCCCGCGGAAGCATATCGAACGCCGGCATTTTCACGCCCGGTTTCACCAGGTCAGGACGAGCGATGAACCGTTCAATGGCTTCTTCGGTGTTCGGCAAGACTCCGGCGCCGATCGCTGTTCGCGATCCGACGTGGGAAAGGTCCGGAGCAATCGTCCCACGCGCATCGGTGCCTCTTATGGCATGGCATGCGCCGCATCCGTTGCGCAGGAACAGCGCCAGCCCGCTGTCGGGCGCAAGTCGAGGTTCAGTTGGTCCCTGGAACTGTGCGGTTGGGGTTGCGGGAGCGATCGGAGGGTCGAGGGCCATCGCGCGCTGACGCTCCAGCTCCTGTGATGCTGCCCCGCCACCGCAGCTTGCGAGAAGCCTTAAAGCGGTGAACGTCAGAAGGGAGAGGCCGAAATTTGCCGACATGATTTTGCCTCCCGCGCTTTAACTTGGGATGGGTAGGCGAGGTTCCATTTCCCCGGCGGCAAACGCGGCGTCTTGCGGGCGGTTCAGCGACAACGCGGCCTCGGGAGCATCGATCGGCGGCCGGTTCAGCGATTTTTACGGCTCTCAAGGAACATTCCTGGCTGCTCCCAGTTCGGCGGCGAGAAACTTACCTCCAACAGCAGAGGCGGCGGTCTCGTGACATCGAAAAAGGTTCGCATCGGCATCGTCGGCGTCGGCAATTGCGCGTCCTCCCTTGTGCAAGGCCTCACCCACTATCGCCAGGCAAGAAGCAACGAGCCCATCCCGGGACTGATGCATGCCGATCTCGGCGGCTATCATGTCGAAGACGTCGAGGTCGTCTGCGCCTTCGACGTCGCGAAGAGCAAGGTCGGGCGTGATGTGGCCGAAGCAATCTACAGCGCCCCGAACAACACCTTCCGTTTCGCCGATGTGATGCCGATCGGCGTGCGCGTGGAACGCGGGCCGACGCTTGATGGCATCGGCAAGTATCTGCGCGACCAGATCGAGCAAGCGGACGAACCCGTCGCCGACGTGACCGCGAGCCTTCGCGAGAGCGGGACTGAGGTGCTCGTCTCGTATCTGCCGGTTGGATCGGAAGCGGCCACCCACTTCTATGCCGAGTGCGCCTTGGCGGCCGGATGCGCGTTCGTCAACTGCATACCTGTCTTCATTGCTTCGCGGCCGGAATGGCGTCGGCGTTTCGAAGAGCGCGGCCTGCCCCTTGTCGGCGACGACATCAAGAGCCAGGTCGGCGCCACCATCGTTCACCGGCTGCTCGCCAATCTTTTCCGGGAACGCGGGGTGCGCATCGACCGCACCTACCAGCTCAATTTCGGCGGCAACACGGACTTCCTCAACATGCTGGAGCGCGAGCGGCTGGAATCAAAGAAGATCTCCAAGACGCAATCCGTCACCAGCCAGATCGATGTTCCGCTCGAACCGGGTAACATCCATGTAGGACCGAGCGACCACGTGCCTTGGCTCACCGACCGCAAATGGGCCTATATCCGCCTCGAAGGCACGACGTTCGGCGGCGTGCCGCTGAATGCCGAGCTCAAGCTGGAAGTCTGGGATTCGCCCAACTCCGCCGGCGTGGTGATAGACGCGGTGCGCTGCGCCAAGCTTGCAATCGATCGCGGCATTGCCGGGGCGCTCACGGGGCCTTGCAGCTATTTCATGAAGTCGCCACCGGAGCAGTTCACCGACGCTGAGGCCCGCCTGCGCACGCTCGCCTTCATAGCCGGCAGGGACGAGCCGATGCTCGATGCCGCGGAATGACCACGACCTTCTTCCTCATCCGGCATGCCGCGTATGACAACGTCGACCGCTATCTGGCCGGCCGCCTGGAGGACGTCAAGCTCTGTCGCGCCGGGCAGGCACAAGCGCGGCACCTGGCACGCCGCATGGCGAGGGAACCGCTTGCCGCAATGCTGAGCAGCCCTCGCAAGCGTACATTGGAAACAGCGAAACCGATCGCCGTCGCCTGCGAGCTCGAGCAGATCTCCATCCGCCAGGAATTGGACGAAATCGACTATGGCGCATGGTCGGGCAAAACGTTCGAAGAGCTCAACGGTGATGCCAACTGGCATATCTGGAACGACCAGCGACAGAACGCCCGCACGCCAGGCGGCGAGACCATGCACGACACGCAGCAGCGGGTCATCGGTCTGATGGATGCGTTGCGTCAACAAAACCCAAACCGATGCGTGGCGCTGATCAGCCACGCGGACGTCATCAAGGCCGCTGTGTGCAAGGTCCTTACCCTTCAACTTGGCGACTGTTTTCGTTTCGACATTGAGCCCGCCTCGATCACCACCATCGTCCATGGCGACTGGGGCTCGAAGCTCATTCGTCTGAACGAACTCGCCTGACGGGGGCTGCGCGATGCGCATGGTGATCTTCGGCCTCACCGTCACCTCCTCCTGGGGGAACGGACATGCCACGCTCTGGCGCGGCCTGATACGCGCCCTGGCGCAGCTCGGCTGGGGCATCAGCTTCTTTGAGCGCGACACCCCCTACTATGCCCGCGCAAGGGATCTCGACCGGCTCGACGGCGGCGAGGTGGTGATCTATCCGGATTGGAAGGGCGTGCGCCATGCGGCGGCGAATGCGATCCAACAGGCGGACGTGGTGATCGTGACTTCGTATTGCGCGGATGCCGTCGAAGCCTCACGGCTTGCCCAGGACAGTTGTCAGGGGCTGAAGGTATTCTACGACCTCGATACTGCGGTCACCTTGAGCAGGATCGAACAAGGCGACCTCCCGCCCTATTTCGACCCTGAAGGTCTTCGCGACTTCGACCTGGTGCTGAGCTATACGGGCGGTCCTGCCGTCGAGGCGCTGAAGACGACGCTGGGCGCGCGTCACATCCTGCCGCTCTACGGCCATGTCGACCCCAATCACCATCGGCCGTCGCAGCCCAGGGCCGAATTTGCGGGCGATCTGTCTTACCTGGGGACCTATGCCGCGGATCGCCAACAAGGTGTCGAAAAACTGCTCCTCGCGCCTGCTGTCCAGATGCCGGATCGCCGCTTCGTCATCGGTGGCGCGCAGTACCCCGTGGAGTTCCCATGGCGCGACAACATCTTCTTTGTCAGGCATCTGCCGCCTGCCGACCATCCCGCCTTCTTCTGCTCGTCGCGCCTCACCTTGAACGTCACCCGCGAGGCGATGGCGCGCAAGGGCTGGTGCCCATCGGGCCGACTGTTCGAAGCGGCAGCCTGCGGCGCAGCGATCATTTCCGACGACTGGCCCGGGCTGGACAGCTTCTTCGAGCCGGGCAGCGAGATCCTGCTTGCGCATTGCACCGACGATGTGGTCGCCGCGCTCGATCTGTCGGACGGCGAGCTCGAGGCGCTGCGCCGCCGAGCTCGCGAACGCGTTCTCGACGAACACACATCGGCGCACCGCGCCACCGAGCTGGACCGGATCCTGAACGACGCGGCAGGATCAGCAACCGAGCCAATGAGGGAAGCCATCTGATGTTGGGTATCGTGCCGGCCGCCGGGCGAGGCAGCCGCATTCAGCCATTGGGTTTTTCGAAGGAGCTGCTGCCGGTGGGGAGCCGGATGGATGGGCAGACCGAACGTCCCTGCGCGGTCAGCGAATATCTGGTGCGCCGAATGGTGCGCAACGGCGTCGACAGGATCTGCTTCATCATCGGCTCGGGCAAGTCGGACATCCTCGAATATTATGCCGCCGGTTATGACAGCGCGGCCTCGATCTTCGTGGCTCAACCCTCTCCGGTCGGCCTTTGTGACGCGATCTTCCGCGCCGCCCCTCTCGTCGCGCCGCAAGAGACGGTCCTGATTGGCCTGCCGGATACGATCTGGTTTCCAGAGGACGGCTTTTGCCGTCTTCCGGACGATCGACTGTCCTTTCTTTTGTTTCCAGTGGAGCGGCCGGAGCTTTTCGATGCCGTGGTCGTCGGTCCGCACGACCGCGTCGAGGAGGTCCAGGTCAAGCGGCCGGACGCGGCCACGGACTGGGTTTGGGGCGCGTTCAAGATGCCGGGCCACATCTTTCACAAGCTCGTAGCACTGTGGCGTGAGCGGGACGGCTGCGACGAGTACTTCGGCACGCTTGTCAATGCCTATCTGGCCGCGGGTGGTGAAGCCTGGGGCGTCAAGGCAGGCACCGCTTATGTCGACGTCGGCACGCTCAACGGCTACCGCACGGCGCTCCGGCTGCTTGAAAGCGCTGACGCGCAAGACGACGAAGAGGCGCCCATGTTCGCGCCCACGAGGCACTCCCAGGTACCTTCCTTGCCAGGCGAAGGAGGTTGATCATGCTGCATTCCGACGCGGAAATACGCCGCCGCATCGACGCGCTGGGGCCTTGGTTTCATAACATGGAACTGGCCGGTATCCAAACCGCCCCTGATCATTTTCTGGGCAACTACCCTTTGATCAAATGGCGCAAATTCGCGGATGCGATCCCTGCCGATCTGTCGGGCAAGTCAGTCCTCGACATCGGGTGCAATGCCGGCTTCTACTCGATCGAAATGAAGAAGCGGGGCGCCGATCGCGTGCTCGGCATCGACTTCGACGTGAGCTATCTGACGCAGGCGCGTTTCGCCGCCGAAATCGCCGACTGCGACATCGAGTTCCGTGAGCTGTCGGTCTATGACGTCGGCGCCCTCGGGGAGACCTTCGACATCGTGCTCTTCATGGGCGTGCTCTACCACCTTCGCCACCCGTTGCTGGCGCTCGATCTGATCCGCCAGCACGTCGCGCGGGATCTGATGATCTTCCAGTCGATGCAACGCGGCAGCAGCGAGGTCCCCGCGCTCGAACAGAACTATCATTTCTGGACCCATGAACTGTTCGATCGACCTGAGTTCCCGAAGCTGCACTTCATCGAACACAGCTATGCCGACGACCCGACCAACTGGTGGATCCCGAACCGTGGCTGCACCGAGGCAATGTTGCGCAGCGCCGGATTCGAGATCCTGCTCCGGCCGGAGGACGAGGTCTATTTCTGCCGTGCCTGCGGCGAACCGGCGGGTGCGGTCTACCCTGCGAAAGGAAGAAATGATGATTGAAGCCGCCATGATCTGGAACGAGCCCAACAACAAGTCGCATTGGGATCCCGAACTCGATGCCGACTGGAGCCGCTTCGCCCGCATGGCGATCCTTGCTGCCGACGCCATCGGGCTCCAGAACCCGGAAATCACCAGGGTCCTTGGCGGCATTTCGCCGATCGATGCCGGCTTCATGTCGCTGATGAAGGGGTACGGCGTGCTGGACCATGTCGATGCCGTGGCCGTGCATGGCTTTCCACTCGACTGGAACCTTTGGCAGATGCATGAATGGCCGCAAAAGCTGGGTGATATCGCCGAAGTCACGGATCTGCCGATCTGGATCAGCGAAGCCGGCGTGTCGAGTTTCGGCGCCGAGGAGGTCCAGCTATGGGGCCTGCGCCGTACGGCGGAGCTGCTGCTTGGCAAGGCGCCCCGCATCCAGTGGTACAGCCTCTACGATCTGCCACATGCGTGGGGAGCGACGACGCGGCATCGCGAGGCGGAAGGCTCCTCCTACTACCGCCATTTCTACATGGGTCTGCTGCGTGAGGACGGCACGCCCAAGCCCGCTCTCGAGGAGTTCGTGCGCTACACTCCGGCGATGGGCTTGGTCCAGTGGTTCCATTTCGAGGACCACCGGCTGAACGAGGCCGTCGCGTGGATGAAGCGGCTGGGTGTCACAAATCTGCGCACCGGCCTATCCTGGGCCGACAGCTTCAGGCCAAACGCCCTGGACTGGTTCGACCGCCAGATGGAAGCGCTTGCCGATTTCGATGTCACCGTCACCTTTTGCTTCACGCCCGAACATCGCGGCCTGCAGCCTCATCATACCAGCCCGCCACAGGTGCCCGAAGAATTCGCCGAGTTCTGTGCTGCCATGATCGGCCGCTACGCGCCGGGCGTGCAATGTGACGCGATGCCGATGCGGCGGGCCTCGGCCGCATGAGGTCATCATGTCGCGCGCCGATCAACCGTCGCAGGTGCTGGCCGAATTCGCCGCGCTGGTGACTGGCAAGCGGAGCGCTCCTGGCGCCGGCATCATGATTGTCGTGGCGCACCCGGATGACGAAACGATCGGCATCGGCGGCCATCTTGCCGGGCTGCCCACATGCCGGATCGTGCATGTCACGGACGGAGCGCCGCGCAACCTTGCCGATGCGCGGGCTCATGGCTTCGAGACATGGCAAGAATACGCTTATGCCCGCCACGGCGAATTGACGGCTGCTTTGTCGGTGGCGGGCCTGTCCTCCGCTAACCTGACCGGCCTCGACCATCCCGATTCGGAAGCGGCCATGCATCTTGTCGCGGTCGCGCAGGAACTGATCTGGCTCTTCTCAGCCGCCGAACCGCGCTTTGTCTGCACGCACCCCTTCGAAGGGGGACATCCGGATCACGACGCCACCGCCTTTGCAGTCCATGCGGCTTGCCATGTGCTGCGCCGCCAAAGGTGCCCGGCTCCCGCAATCATCGAAATGGCCTTCTACGCCACTGGAGCAGACGGCCCGATCTTCCAGAATTTCGCCGATCATCCCGCAACCGATCGCATCGACGTCTGCCTGACCGAACCGGCCTTTATGCGCAAGAAGGCCATGTTGGCCAGCTTCAGGACGCAGCGGCGCACGCTTGCACCGTTCTTCGGGCCGATCGAGCGGTTTCGCATCGCGCCCGCCTACGACTTCCGTGCATTGCCCAACAACGGCAGGCTTTATTATCAGTCGCTGCCGCTGGGGTTTGAGCCCTCGACGTGGCTGAGCGCCGCGGCGGCCGCGCATGAGGAGCTTCGGCTCGATCAACCATGACGCTCACCGTGCTCAACGTCGCCTACCCACTTGCGCCCGTCGGCATCGATGCGGTCGGCGGCGCCGAGCAGGTGCTGTCGATGCTGGATCGTGCGCTGGTGCGGCAAGGCCATCATTCCATCGTCGTCGCCTGCCAGGGTTCCAGCGCGGTTGGGACGCTTTTTGAGACGCCTGCCGAAAAGGGCGCGCTCGACGAGGCGGCAAAGAGCCGCGCGCAACGTGCGCATCGCGCGGCGATCGCAGCCGCGCGGGCGCGCTGGCCGGTCGACGTCGTTCACCTTCATGGCATCGATTTCGACGCATATCTTCCCGACGACGGTCCGACACTGGTGACGCTGCACCTGCCGCTCGCCTGGTATTCCTCACACGTGCTGATGCCAAGCCGTGAAGATCTGTGGCTGCACGCTGTCTCGAAGGCGCAGCAAGAAACCGCGCCGGCTGGGTCGCGGCTGATCAAGCCCATCCCAAACGGCGTCGACATGGATGCACTGCAGGAGCGGCGGTCGCGGCGCGATTTCGCGCTCGTGCTGAGCCGGATTTGCCCGGAAAAGGGCATCCATCTGGCGATCGACGCCGCCATACGTGCCGCCGTGCCGCTTGCGATCGGCGGTCAGATCTATCCCTACCAGACCCATGCCCAATATTTTGCTGACCAAGTGGAGCCGCGCCTCGACAGGCGGCGGCGCTTCCTCGGGCCGCTCGGCTTTTCCGCCAAGCGGCGGCTTCTCAATGCCGCCCGCTGCCTGCTCATCCCGAGCCTTGCCGCCGAAACGAGCTCGCTGGTTGCCATGGAAGCCCTCGCCTGCGGCACGCCGGTCGTGGCCTTCCCGAACGGCGCCCTGCCCGATGTCGTCGAACACGGCAAGACCGGTTTTCTTGTCAACGATACCGACGAGATGGCGGGGGCAATCATTGCCTCGGCCGACCTCGACAATGAAACATGCCGGGCAGAGGCGCGAGAGCGGTTTTCGCTCGACCGCATGGTTTCGGCCTATTTGGATACCTACCGCGCGTTGGCGAAGCTCGGCGCCCGGCACTGCCGGCTGGGAGCCGCCCGGTGAGCGGCCTGCGCGTCATCATTGTTCGGGATCGAGGCGCATTCGACGATCTCGAGCGGCATTGGTGGCAACTTTGGTCGCAGAGCGTTTCCGCGACGCCATTCCAGTCACCCTCCTGGCTCTTGCCATGGTGGCGGACATTCTCACCGGGTGATCTTCGTACCATCGCCGTGTGGAGCGGAAATGATCTCGTTGGACTGGCACCTCTATACCTGGAAGCGCATGCTTGCGGCTGGCGCCTGCTGCCGGTCGGAATCTCGCTGAGCGACTACCTCGATATTCTGTGCATGCCCGGCCAAGAGGCAGCGACAAGCGCCGCCATCGCCGAGGCAGCGCTGTCGCTCCAATGGTGGCAATGGATCCTGCCGGACCTGCCGGCTGGGGCTGCCTCTCTCAGCCTCGCGCTGCCGAACGTGGAGGAGACGCGGTCATGCGACCATGCCGCTTGCCCAGTGCTCTCGCTCGCGAGCTGTGAGACGGCTGCAAGCCCGATCCCGGCCCGGCGAAGACGGCAACTGCGCCGCGCCCAGAGGGCCGCGCAACGACGAGGACGTGTATCTATCGGGCGGAGCGAGGCCGACCCCGAGACATTCGTCGCTCAGCTGGCCAGACTGCACGGCGCCCGGTGGAGCGGACAGGGCGTGCTGACCGGCGCCGCTCTTCGATTCCATCGGATGGCCCTGCCTCGCCTCATTGCAAACGGACTGGCGCGATGCTGGCTGATCGGGATCGACGGTGCTGTCGTCGGAGCATACTACGGTTTTCATCACCGTGGCCGCGCCTACGCCTATCTCGGTGGATACGATCCGGCCTATGCCGATGAGAGCCCTGGCGCGATCCTGATCGGCAAGGCCATTGGCGAAGCCGCTCGCGAGGGGGCACGGGAATTCGATTTTCTGCGCGGCCGCGAGAGCTACAAGTATGGCTGGGGAGCGGTCGACCGGTGGACCGTGCAAAGGGTCTGGACCCGGAGCGCTGCGCCGTGACCATAGTCGAAGATCAGAAGATGACCGCCAGACGCATTCTCGAGAACTGCATGGCGAGTGGCCTGTCGACGGACGTCGCGGTCGCCAGACTGGCCGTCAAGACGGACATTCACGCGCAAGGATTGGCGAACATCGCATTGGACATGCTTGCAAATGCCGCCCACAGCAGAGACTGGCTCGAGGCCATAGCCGCGCTTTTGTCGGGCAACTCGGATGCTTTTGACAATCTCCGGGCGACGGCAGCTTCCGTGCATCATGCTCGCCTCGACGACGAAACCTGTGAGATGGCTGTGATCCGGCTGGCTGAGGGCTTTGACCGGGCGGTCGCCATTTCTCCGGCTGCCAGTTGCCAGCTCTCGTCCCTTGGCGATGACGAAAAACTTCTGACCGCAACAGCCGAGATCGCATCGTGGCTGGAGCGACAAGCCTTTACGGGCGCAGGAAAGACAATACTCGATATCGGTTGCGGCATCGGCCGCTTCGAACTTGCGCTCCACGCAAGGACCGAGCGTATAGTCGGCATCGACATCTCCTCCAGGATGATTGCTATCGCGCGCCGACGTTGCGCCGGTCTGGGCAACGTGGAGTTCCGCCAGACCTCGGGCCTCGATCTTGCCACATTCGGTGAGGCCGGCTTCGATTGCGTCCTGGCGGTTGACAGCTTCCCCTACCTGGTCCTGGCCGGCGTCGCCGAGCGGCATTTCAGCGAAATTGCACGCGTGTTGCGGCCAGGAGGGCTGGCGGCAATTCTCAACTATTCATACCGCATGTCGCCGGCCGTCGATTCGTCCGAAGTCCGCCATCTCGCCCGTACATATGCGATGGACGTCGTGGTTGACGGCGAGTTGCCTTTCAATCTTTGGGACGGCATCGCGTTTCTTATTCGTCATACCGGCGGAACATAACCGACAGAGCGAAGTTGGGACGCCAGACCACTTGCGCTAAGGCAGGCAGTTCCAGGAGAAGAAGATGGCAACCGGTGGCAAGAAGCACATGGGCCGCGGCAGTCAGGGCAAAGGCTCAGGGACCGGGGCGAAGACGAGGATTTCGAAAGATAAGCTTGGTGAGAATGACGTCCTTTCGAACCGGGATAAGAAGCAGCATACGAAACAACGCGGCCTCGACAGCAATCGGATCAAGTCCGATCAGTATCAGGACCACGCAGCAAACCGGCTCCTCGACGACTGAGCTTGCACCGACAGTCATAAGACTTGGCAGACTCGCCAGGGATCAGGTATTGAGGTCAAGCAAAGGGTTTTCTCTCCGCCCAAGATCTGCGCGGAGCTGAAGCCAATCGGCGGCCGGAGGCGCCTTGCAAACTCCTGCCGTCTATGGTCTCAGTGAATTTCGAAGAGACCACAGTTGCTAGAGAGTCCCATGTCTCGTCCGAGCCAACGCGATCTCACCGGCCAGGAAAGCCTGAGCATAGACCAAGAGATTGCAGCGTTGTTGAACGAAATCGAGCGGGAGAAGGTCCCCGATCGCCTGACCAAGCTCGCGATCGAGTTGCAGAATGCGCTGATCCAGAAGCGTCGTTGCGCTCCCCAGGACTGACGCATGCGCTCATCGGCGGCTGTCAGCGCCTCGGTCCAGGCTGTCTTGCGGGAGATGATCACGTCTTTCGACCAGCGCTTGCGGTGAGCTTTCATCAAGCAGTTCCAGAACGGCCGCACGCGCTCGGCTGAGGCGGCTTTTCACCGTTCCTATGGCGCAATCGCATATCTCAGCTGTTTCCTCGTAGCTGACGCCCAGTACGCCGATTAACGTCAATACTTCGCGCTGGTGCGCTGGAAGTTTCTGGATTGCTTCGTAAACTTCCACGCTGCGCATGGACCAGTCCTGGGAAGCTTCGGATATCGGCCGGCTGGAGGCGCAGCCAAGCAACCCGGGTGCTTCTCTAACAGCCGCCCTGACGCGTGTATAATGCGTGTTGCGCATGATTGTGAAAAGCCAGGACTTCAAGCGCGTTCCCGGCTCGAACTTGTCCAAGTTGGCAAGCCCCTTGGTCAATGTCTCCTGCACCAGGTCGTCGGCATCATCAGGCATACGGCAAAAAGTCCGCGCAAAAGCGCGCAAGGCAGGGATGAGGTCGACAATGGCGATTTCTTCCCCTGGTACGCAGTCGGGCGCTGCATGGCCTTTGGGTAACACGGTTCGAACCCCAGCAGAGAGAGTTGATGGACATTGATCAGGGACAATGCGTGACAATGACGAACGTTCCTGTTCGAAACGAACTTGCACGCTCGCCCTTTGGCCATGGATTGCAGGGCCGTTCGAGCGAGGCATTGCGCTGCCTCGGCAATGGCTGGGAACCGAAGTTGCTAGACGCAGAGCGCCGCGACGCTTCAATGCTTGTGGTGGCCAATGCGCGCGACCAGCCTCGATCGGCGTCTTGGTGTCGACGGGCTTCGACAGTCTCGGCGAATCCTGGAACCGATCGGGAAAGATCGTGGCGCTGTCATAGCCGGTGAGGAAGACAAAAGGCACGTCGCGGGCCGCGAGATGCTCGGCGAGCGGAAAGCTGCGTTCGAGGATGCGCAGGCCGCACCGTGGAGCACTCTTGTTCATTTCATGCTTGGCTGGGTAACGGCTCGAAGGCTGGGCAAAGGAACCTCAATTTGGCACTCCAACCCAGTGGACCTGAAGTATAATTCGGCACTTCCTCTGAGTTCGTGCTGTAAGCTCTGCTGGATGAAAGTCGTTCCAAAACTTCTTTTCGTCGGCTCGTTCACCTCTGGTCCGCCGGTTTCCTTCCAACTGATCGACAACGTGCCGGGCTTCACCACGTCCCAGG
>SUGL01000099.1 GCA_004963905.1 Mesorhizobium sp. | reverse complement strand
CGCGTCGCTTCGCTCCTTGCTCCGCCATAGAATGACGAGGTTGGGGCGGCTTCAAGCAATCCCCGGCGTTTGCGCTGATTTTCACGGAAATGGATGGATCTTGCACCAAGACAAACGGCAACCTTTCAAAATCCTTTGTCTGGCCGAATTTCGTACGGTCAATCGGCTGAATTAGTCACCAGTCGGCAACGCGATCGCCGCCGGCAAACTGCGCGCTTTTGCCGGTATATTCGAACAGCTCGATCCTCACGCCGTTGGGATCTGTGACCCAGGCCTGAAAAGTGTTGTCGCAGGCGAGCTTCTTCGGCGTCACCTCGACGCCGTTCGACCGGATGTGGGCGATCGCGGCATCGATGTCTTCCACCTCGAGGCAGAAGTGGTTGATCTGATTGCGCGCGCTGTAGCTCGCCTCGCTCTTCTCGAACACCTCGACATGGCTGCGGCCGCCGCAATCGAGGTAGAAGCCGAAGATCCTGCCGTCGCGCAAGAAATTGAACTTTGTGTCCATGCCGAGCACGTCGCGGTAGAAGTCGCGCGTCGCCTCGAGGTCGTGCGCGAAGATGCAGACATGGGCGAGCTGCTTCACCTTGATCATGGCGGGCTCCTTGCGGCTCGGCGAACCGTCGCTCAGGTCGGCGGCGTGCCGTTCTCATCCAGCACCGCGCCGGCGAAATAGAGCGAGCCACCTATCAGTATGCGCGGCGCCGGACCGTCCCAGCTGTCGCGCAACAGCATCAGCGCATTGGCGACGGAGCTGACCGGCTCGGCCGACAGACCGGCTTCGGTGGCACGCAACGCTAGCTCGTCATTCGGCACCCCAGAGTCGCTCTTGCTGACCGGCACCGTGTAGATATGCCTGGCCAGCCCCTTGAAGGCGCTGAAATAACCGGTCTGGTCCTTGGTGTTGATCATGCCGGAGATGAGGATCAGCGGCCGCGGGTTCTTTTCCTCCTGCTCGGCCAGCGCCTCGGCGATGACGATGCCGGCGCCCGGATTGTGGCCGCCGTCGAGCCAGATCTCGGCGCCCTTGGGCGCCAGGTCCACCAGACGGCCTTGCGTCAGCTTCTGCATTCGGGCCGGCCAGGCGACATTGGCCATCGCCCGCTCGGCGGCGCGGTGACCGATCTCGAAGCCGGCGGCCTTGACCGCGGCGATCGCCGCGGCGGCATTGGCGAACTGATGCCGTCCCGGCAGGCGCGGCAGCGGCAGGTCCATCAGGCCGTCCTCGTCCTGATAGACCATGCGGCCGTTCTCCTCGAAGGCGAGGAAATCCTGGCCGTAGACGACGGTCGGACAATCCAGCCGCTCGGCGGTCTCGATCATCACTTCGAGCGCCGTCTCGCTTTCCTGCGCGCCGATCACCACCGGGCAGCCGCGTTTCATGATGCCGGCCTTCTCGGCGGCGATCACCTCGACCCGGTCGCCGAGATAGGCTTCGTGGTCCAGCGACACCGGCATGATCACGGACACCGCCGGCCGCGCGATGACGTTGGTGGCGTCGAAGCGGCCGCCGAGGCCGACCTCGATGATCGCGGCTTCGGCCGGATGCTCGGCAAACAAAATGAAGGTGACGGCGGTCAGGATCTCGAAGACGGTGATCTTCTGGCCCTGGTTGGCCTCGGCGACGCGCGCGATGGCCTCGGCGAAGACATGATCATCGACAAGCTTGCCGCCGCCCTCGGCGGCCAGCCGGTATCGCTCGTGCCAGTTCACCAGATGCGGCGAGGTGTGCACGTGGACGAGGTGCCCCGCCGCTTCGAGCAGCGCCCGCGCAAAGGCGGCACAGGAGCCCTTGCCGTTGGTGCCGGCGACATGGATGACCGGCGGCAGTCGCTCCTGCGGGTTGCCGAGGCGGTCGAGCAGGCGGGTGATGCGGTCCAGCGAAAGGTCGAAACCTTTCGGATGGAGCGTCATCAGATGTTCGATTGCGCGGTCGGCGGCGAGCGTTGTCATGGCGGAATCCTGGAGCGGCTCATCATTTCATGGAAATGCAGAACCGCTCTATCTTTTGTTGGCGCAATTCCGGACGGAAACCGTTTCACGCTTTTCCTGGAATTGCTTCAGCGCACGACCCCGAAACCGGGAATCGGCCTCGGAAAGGGTCATGCGCAAATCAAATAGCTACTGCGCAGCACGGCTGCCGCGCAATCGCGGTTCGCGGCGGACGATGTCGCGTCAGACCTGCGGCCGCGCTTCCGGTTGTGTCAGCGCCGGCGGCAGGATCTCCGGCTCGACCGGCTTCTCGGCCGCTGGAACCTTGAGCAGCATCTTCAGGAGCCGCGCGATCGTTGAGCGCATCTCAAGACGCGAGACCACCATGTCGACCATGCCGTGCTCCATCAGATATTCGGCGCGCTGGAAGCCGTCGGGCAGCTTCTCACGGATGGTCTGCTCGATGACGCGCGGGCCGGCGAAACCGATCAGCGCGCCGGGTTCGGCAATGTGGACGTCGCCCAGCATGGCGTAGGACGCGGTGACGCCGCCCGTCGTTGGATTGGTGAGCACCACGATGTAGGGCAGACCAGCTTCCTTCAGCCGGTCGACGCCGACCGTGGTGCGCGGCAATTGCATCAGCGAGAGGATGCCTTCCTGCATGCGGGCGCCGCCCGAGGCGGCGAACAGGATCAGCGGCCGCCTGCGCTGCAGGCCGACCTCGAAGGCGTGGACGATGGCTTCGCCGGCGGCCATGCCGAGCGAGCCGCCCATGAAAGCGAAATCCTGCACGGTGACGATGACCGGCAGGCCATCGATAGTGCCGGCGGCATTGAGGATAGCGTCTTCCAGGCTGGTCTTGGCCTTCGCCTCCTTCAGGCGATCGGTGTAGCGCTTCTCGTCGCGGAACTTCAGCGGGTCCTGGACGACCTTGGGGTTTTCCAGCGTCTCGTATTTGCCGTCGTCGAAGAAATATTTCAGCCGTTCCTTGGCCGAGATCTTCATGTGGTGGCCGGAAGCCGGGATGACGAACTGGTTGGATTCGAGGTCCTTGTGGAAGATCATCTCGCCGGTCTCGGGATCCTTGATCCAGAGGTTTTCCGGCATATCGGTGCGCCGGCCGAGCATCGAATTGATCTTCGGACGGACGTAGTTGGTGATCCAGTTCATGGCTTCGGCTCCTGTCCTGGAAGATAGACTTAGGAAGACTATTCGGCGGCAGCAAGGCGGGCCGAACGGACGCCCTGGGCAAGGCCGCTGACCAAAGTCGCGACGGCCTCGGCCGGATCGGCGGTCTTCTCGCCCTTGGGTCCGAGCACATTGGCGACCGCGTTGACGATCGCGGTGCCGACGACGACACCGTCGGCCGAGGCGCCGATCACCCGGGCCTGCTCGGCGGTCTTGACGCCGAAGCCGACGCAGACCGGCAGCGCGGTATGACCCTTGATGCGCTTGACCGCCGCCGCGACCTTGGCGGTGTCCGCAAGGGCCGAGCCGGTGATGCCGGTCATCGATACGTAATAGACGAAGCCGGAGGTGTTTTCCAAAACCTTGGGCAAGCGCTTGTCGTCGGTGGTCGGCGTCGCCAGGCGGATGAAGTTGACGCCGGCCTTCAGCGCCGGGATGCAGAGCTCCTCGTCCATTTCCGGCGGCAGGTCGACGACGATCAGTCCGTCGATGCCGCTCGCCTTGGCATCGGTGAGGAAGCGATCGACGCCGTAGATGTAGATAGGATTGTAGTAGCCCATCAGCACGATCGGCGTCTCGTTGTCGCCGGCGCGGAATTCGGCCGCCATCTTCAGCGTCTTGACCAGCGTCTGGCCGCCTTTCAGCGCCCTGAGGCCTGCCGCCTGGATGGCCGGGCCGTCGGCCATCGGATCGGAGAAGGGCATGCCGAGCTCGATGACGTCTGCGCCGGCCTCGGGCAGCCCTTTCATGATGGCCAAGGAGGTCTCGTAGTCGGGGTCGCCACCCATGATATAGGTGACCAAAGCCGGGCGGCCCTCGGATTTGAGCCTCGCCATGCGGCGGTCGATGCGGGTCGTCATTGTCAGATCTCCATGCCCAGCATGTTGGCCACCGTATGCACGTCCTTGTCGCCGCGGCCGGACAGGTTGACGATGACGATCTGGTCCTTGTCCATTTTCGGCACGATCTTCATCGCATGCGCGATTGCATGCGCCGATTCCAGCGCCGGGATGATGCCTTCGACGCGGGTGGTCAGCTGGAAGGCTTCGAGCGCCTCGTCGTCGAGGATCGGCTCATATTCGACGCGGCCCGAGTCACGCAGCCAGGAATGCTCAGGCCCGACGCCCGGATAGTCGAGGCCGGCCGAGATCGAATGGCCGTCGAGGATCTGGCCGTCCGCATTCTGCAAGAGATAGGTGCGGTTGCCATGCAGCACGCCCGGCGCGCCGGCATTCATCGAAGCGCAGTGCTCGACGCCGTCAAGGCCGCGGCCGCCGGCTTCGATGCCGATGATGCGAACCTCATTGTCGTCGAGGAAGGGGTGGAACAGGCCGATCGCATTGGAGCCGCCGCCGACCGCGGCGATGATGACGTCCGGCAGCCGCCCTTCCTGCTCCAGTATCTGGGCGCGCGCTTCCGTGCCGATCACCGACTGGAAGTCGCGCACCAGCTCCGGATAGGGATGCGGGCCGGCGGCGGTGCCGATCAGGTAATAGGTGTCCTCGACATTGGTGACCCAATCACGAAGGGCTTCGTTCATGGCGTCCTTCAGCGTGCCGTGGCCGGCGGTGACCGGCCGCACCTCGGCGCCGAGCAGCTTCATGCGGAAGACGTTGGGGCTCTGGCGGGCGACGTCGGTGGCGCCCATGTAGACGACGCAAGGATAGCCGAAGCGCGCCGCGACGGTCGCCGAGGCGACGCCGTGCTGGCCGGCGCCGGTCTCGGCGATGATGCGCTTCTTGCCCATGCGCTTGGCAAGCAGGATCTGGCCGAGGCAGTTGTTGATCTTGTGCGAGCCGGTGTGGTTCAGGTCCTCGCGCTTGAAATAGACCTTGGCGCCGCCCCCTAGGCCCTTCGCCGAGGATACCTCACGAAGATGCTTGGTCAGGCCCTCGGCGAAATAGAGCTTCGACGGCCGCCCGGCATAGTGGGTCGACAGGTTCTGCAGCTCGGCCTTGAACTCCGGATCGTTCTTGGCCTTGTTCCACTGCTCTTCGAGATCGAGGATCAACGGCATCAGCGTCTCGGCAACGAAGCGGCCGCCGAAAATGCCGAACATGCCCTGCTCGTCGGGCCCGGTGCGGAAGGAATTGGGCATAGCCGGCTTGTTCATCGCCGATCTCCTGTATGAAAGAGTTTCTCAGGCGGCGCGGTCGTCGCGCGCGGCCCTGACGGCCCGGAAAAACTGCTCGATCAGCGCCGGATCCTTGACGCCCGGAGCGCTTTCCACGCCCGACGAGATGTCTATTGCGGGCGGATTGGCCAGTCTCAGGGCATCGCCGACATTGGCGGCGTTGAGCCCCCCGGAAAGCATGTAATCGAGCCCGGCGTCAAGGCCGGCAAGGAGGCGCCAGTCGAAAGCGACGCCGTTGCCGCCCGGCAATTGCGATCCCTTGGGCGGCTTGGCGTCGAACATGAAGCGGTCGGCAATGCCGATATAGGGCTTTATCCGGCCGAGATCCGCCGCTTCGCTGACCGACAGCACCTTCATCACCGGCAGGCCGTAGCGGGCCTTGAGCTCCGCCACCCGCGCCGGCGTTTCGGACCCATGCAGCTGCAGCATATCCGGCTGCATCCTGGCGACGATCTCGTCCAGGAATTCATCATCGGCGTCGACGGTGACGGCGACCGCCTTGGCCTTGCCGCGCGCGGCTTCGCGCAGGCGCCCTGCCTCTGCCGGTTCTACATAACGCGGGCTTTTGGCGAAGAAGATGAAGCCGACATGGCTGGCGCCGCCGGCGAGTGCGGCAGCCATCGCGGCGTCGGTCTTCAATCCGCAGATCTTGATGTCGAGCGTCATGGCGCGGAATTGGCACGAAAAGCCGCAAGAGTCGAGAAAAAGCATGCTGTTGCCGGACGGTCAGAAAGCGCTAACTTGAATTCAAGGCAATGCAGGCGGGAGCAAACCAATGGCCGACCGGACCGTCGCCGAACTCAGGCAAAAGATAGCGCAGGCGCGCGAGGTGATCGTGCATCTGATGGAAAAGTCCGACTTCAACGGCGCCGAAGCGCACCGGGCGCTGGAATATTTCGGCAGCGACGCCTTCGACCTGAATTTTTTGCCCTGGCCGCACCAGGGGGATGAGGGGCTGAAGCCGGAGGAGTTGAACGCGGCGAACGATGATTGAGCGGGTTTGCGTTAGGCGGGAACCGCGCCTTCGGATGATTGCCTCGGCAAATCACGAAGGTTGGAACCAGCCGAGCCAACAACAAGCGGCAGCGGGTTGAGCACTCGCTCGTTGGCGCCAGCCTGCCCGGTTAGCTGAATCGCCTATCCTTCGTCATCCTCGGGCTTGACCCGAGGATCCATGCCGTGACCGATGCCGTAGGGCGCATCGGTACAGAATTCTGCAACCGCTGCAACGCCTTAGCGTCACGGCATGGATCCTAGGTGTTTGATCCCGGGCTTTAATGGTGCATTCTTGTCAT
>SUGL01000098.1 GCA_004963905.1 Mesorhizobium sp. | reverse complement strand
CGTCGGCTCAATCGTCACCGCGCTTTTGTTCACCATCGGCAAGTCGCTGATCGGCTGGTACATCGGCACCAGCGCCATCGCCACCTCCTATGGCGCTGCCGGCGCGCTGATGGTCGTGCTGCTGTGGGTCTATTACTCTGCCCAGATATTCCTCTTCGGCGCCGAGATCACCCGCGCCTATTCGGTGCGTCGCGGCAGCCGGCGGGATCTCGTGCCGGTGGTGGCAGCCAGTGGTAAAACGCCACGGTCGGGCAGTCCATGCAAGCCGGGTATATCGGAGGGCGAGGTTGTCCTATGGATACTTCTCAGCAGTCTGATCACGGTGCTGGTCTCGGGGCTCCGGCGGTGGAGACAGGGGTGACGCTGCTCGCCGGCGATCGATGGCTCGATCCTTTGCCGGTGCTCTCCTGCCGCTCCTCCCCACGCTTTTCGATCTCATAGGAAAGCCAACGGCAGAACATGCCGACGATCGATGTGGTGGCGCCGCCGAGCAGGCAGGCAATCAGCAGCGGACTTTTTGACGCGCTCCCCCAGCTGACGATCGCCAGCAGCACCACGCTCACCGTGGAGATCGAATAACCTATGCCCTTGAGCAGATGCAGCGACGATCTGGTCATGCTTGGTGCCTGCCTTCCAGATGCAACAACCGGCAACGACTGAAGTTCCATGTCCGCGGTACCCCTACGAGATAGCCGCGCTCCACCTCCCAGGCAGGCGAGGTGCGAACGCGCCATTTTGCAACTCGGTGAACGTAGGAAGCCATCGAGGTGGTTGCCCTAGGCGTCGGCCATCTGTCTTCTCTTTGCTTCGACGCAGCGGGCACGGAATTCCTCCACCTCGGCTTCAGTGAGATGTTCTATGCCGATGAAGTCGTTCTTGGCGTGGCCGGAGCGGATCAATTCGTCGAGCTTGGCCTGCAGGGCGGCTCCGTCGCGGTTCTGTGTGTTCTGGATCAGGAACACCATCAGGAAGGTGATGATCGTGGTGCCCGTGTTGACGACGAGCTGCCAGGTCTCCGAGTAGTGGAACACCGGCCCGGTTCCTCCCCAGATCAGAACCGATGCCAGGCAGAGAGCAAAGGCCCACGGCCTGCCGGTGGCGCGGGCAACGGCCTCCGCCATCCGGTTGAATGCATTTTCCATGTGACGGTCTCAAATTCGCGCCCGCCTGGGACGTGAATCCCAGGCCTCGGGAAAGAGGCAGGATTGAGGGAAGATCCTCCCTCCACCCTAAGCCGCTTCAGCAGCTACGTTGACGGCCGATTCGGCAAGCTTCGTAAGTGCCGCGTCCGTCTCCTTCTCCTCTGCGAGCGTCTTGTCGAGAAGGTTGACGGCTTCGCTCAGGCCGAGTTCGGACGCCCATGTCCGAAGCGTGCCGTAGCGCGAGATTTCGTAATGCTCGACGGCCTGCGCCGCTGCCAGCAGGCCGGCGTCCAGGGAAGGCGAACCCTTGTACTCTTCCATGATCTCAGCGCCTTCCTCGGTGATGCCCATGATCGCGGCGCAAGTCTTGCCGACTGGTTTCTTGTCGATCACATCGAACACTTCCTCGAGGCGAGCTACATGTTCCTCGGTTTGGACGCGATGTTTTTCGAATGCCGTCCTCAGGGCGTCGTCCTGCGCCGCCTTGGCCATCTTGGGCAGCGTCGCGAGGATCTTCTTCTCGGCGAAGTAAATGTCCTTCAGCGTGTCGTGGAAAAGTTCGTTCAGGCCTTTCTTCGAGGCTGTTTTCGTGCTCGCCATGTCTTCGATCTCCTGGTGGGGTTGGTCAGCCTCAACTCGATCCGAAACGACTTGTTCCCGAAAGAATTTTGGCCAGGGGAATTCAGGAAACGATCTTTTGTTATTGACTGCCTGTTTCGGCAATCGGGCTGGCTAGGGTCTATAGCGTGCCGCCTTTGGTCCTGCTTCCGCCTAGCCGGAACAGTTTTGAAAGAAGCTTCCAGTTCGCCATAGGTTGAAGTCCCGACAGGACACTCGGCTGGCCGTGGCAGCGGTACCGAGACGAGCGCCTTCGGCGCCTCGAGGCCCCGTACGCAGGCCTCCCGCAAGCGCCCAATGGCTGCCTTGTCACAGCCATTGAAACCTTGTCTAGCCGAACGCGTTGCCTGACTTATCAAGCGGGAGGAACATTATGATGCTGAAGACGGGGCCGGGTTGGGAGCAAGCCTATGAACCCCTGGAGTTTGCTCAGAAGCACGGCATGACTTTGAAGCAGGCCGAAATCGTCATCCATACCAATGGCCCGTCGCGGCACAGATGCGATCTCGCTGCCCCGATCTTTCTCAGGGCAATAAAGCAACTCGCGAAGAATCGTGACAATCGCCCGCCGACCTGAACGACCGCACAGATGCTTTCGTTTTTTGGCTAGCCCTCGCGCTTTCTGCTGTCGGACGTTTTGAGTGCTGGTGCCGCCGCCTCGCGCATCAGCCGCAGCGCCTCTTCTGGAGTCAGGCCGCATTTGCGGGCAAAGTAGGCCGCCTCATAGGCCTCGGCGGGGGACGTCGCCGTGACGACGGTTGGGCTGGGTGCGTTCTTCTTCTTGGCCATCGGTTCACCGTGCCATGAATCACTTAGTCAACTAATATAACGCCATTGTCCGGAAATCAAAATTCCTGACTTTCGATGCCGCAGCCGGCTTGAGGGCTGCGGCATGCTCCGTCTGGACCACTGGTGCTACCAGCCTTGCCGGCTCGCCCAGTTGTCGATGTCGCGGCGCACACGGTCCTTCTCGATGCCGTAGCGTTCCTGGATCTTGCCTTCGAGCTGGTCGCGCTTGCCGGCGATGCGGTCGAGGTCGTCGTCGGTGAGCTTGCCCCACTGTTCCTTCACCTTGCCCTTGACCTGCTTCCAGTTTCCTTCGACGCGGTTCCAATCCATGGTGCGGACCTCCTTCGCTTTGCACAATGGGCTAACGGCGGCGCTGGCCGAGGGTTCCTGTTTTTTGGCCGGCAGCGAGGGAACATTTAGACGCTGCTGATGTTCCTGTTTGCAGTACGGCGCGCTTTCCCCGCATTCCCGCGAGAGGCGCTGCCGGATCGGGTATCCAGAGCCCGGCCGAGCCCGCTCCGGTCGTCCCCCTCCGGAGCGGGCTTCCAAAGCAGTTCCAGGAAAAGTGTGAAGCGGTTTTCCGTCCGGAATTGCGTTTGAGACAGAGGAATGGAGAGATCGAGGAGATCATGCTTTACCAGGCAGCGAAGATCGCTGAAGACGTCCACCGCGGCCAGAAGGACAAGACCGGCCGTCCCTACATCGAACATGTGAGGCGCGTCGCCGACGCCGTCGAAACGCTCGATGAAAAGACCGTCGCCTACCTGCACGACGTGGTCGAGAAAGGCGAGGGCTGGACGCTCGAGCGGCTCGAGACGGCAGGCTTCGGCTTTCCGGTGGTCGCGGCGGTCGACGCGCTGACGAGGCGGCTGGACGAAGGCGAACGGGCTTTCATCTCTCGCGCCGCGGCGAACCCGCTGGCGAGGCCGGTCAAGCAAGCAGACCTCAGGGACAACTTGTGGCAGGCGCACCAGATGGGCATCGAGCCGAGGAAATATGAAACCGGACTGCGCCTGTTGGATGAACAGGCCAACGGCTGATGGCCGGGCGTCGGTTCCAACCGCCAGCCCCGTCCGTCAGCACTTGTCATCCACATGCAGCAGATTCGTTGGGTCGTCCGAAAGCGGCGACCGTCCTTTCAACGCCCTTTCCAGATCGTTGCGGTTATCGGCTGGACAGGCGTCGGGCAGGTCGAGCGCCGTCCGCGCCTCGTCGTCGAACTCAATGGCCGCGCCATAGAGTTGTGCCACCCGCATCACCAAACTCTCGATGTCCTCGCGGGCGATATTCTCCTCGATGTTATCGAGCCTGACTTCTTCCGACAACCTGATGATGTTTACAATCCCGTCCGCCCACAAGGCCTGCTGGACCTTGCAATGGGCGTCGTTGCGCAACCGGTCGGAAAATCCTCGTAACATTGGAAACCCTCCCTTTCACGGCGGGCGTCCCTCTTTGAGCACAATGTGCCCGAAGCGAGCGGATGGCAATACACAAATGTTAAAATCATTAAATAAATCAGTAAGTTAGTAAAAGGTGTCAAAGGCGGTCTCGCAGCATCGTTGGTATCGTTGGTACCAGTCTCGCTTCACGCATCGGCCCTCCTTGACGTCTTATGCAGCCAACCCTAGTTCTACTCAAAGTGAGGCACTTACTCATTTTATGGTATTGAACATCTGTGGTGGAGGCAAAGGTGGCTGAGCTAGAGCGGCCGCAGCGGCTGCAGATCATGCTAACCGACGAGGAGTTGGCGGCGCTGGAAAACTGGCGCTTCGAAAAGCGCATGCCGAGCCGTTCGGCCGCGGTGCGTGAATTGCTGCGCCGCGGCCTTGCCTCGGACGGCTTCCTGACCGCCGAGGCTGGGTTGAAGTCACAGGATTTCGGCGTGCTGGCTGCCGAAAAAGGCAACGGCGATATTCCCGACCGTTCCAAGGCCTAGGCGCTTGCCTTGACCCCCAGTCGCGCTAGCTAACGCCCATGGCGAGATCCGGGGGCAGGCAATCGGAAAATGTCAGCGATAATGCGCGGCTGGCCGCCATCGTCGATTCCTCGTTCGACGCCATCATCGGCAAGGACCTGAACAGCGTCATCACCAACTGGAACCGCGCGGCCGAACGCATGTTCGGCTACGGTGCGGAGGAAGCCATCGGCCGGTCGATGCTGCTCCTCATTCCGGAGCATCTGCATGACGAAGAGGCCGACATCATCGGCCGCATCCGCAAAGGCGAGGGCGTGGCGAGCTTGGACACCATGCGCAAGCGCAAGGATGGCTCTCTGATCGCCGTTTCGGTCACGGTCTCACCGATCCGGAACAGTAGCGGTGTGATCGTCGGCGCTTCCACGATCGCCCGCGACATCACCGCCGCCAAGGAAAGCGAGCGCCGCATCCGGCTCTTGATGCGCGAAGTCAACCACCGCGTGAAGAACCAGTTCGCGGTGATCCTGTCGATGGTGCGGGAAACCAACAAGCGCTCGGCCAGCCCCGGCGAGTTCGAGGAGATGATCCGCGCCCGCATCATGGCGCTGTCGCGCTCGCACGACCTTCTTGTCACTTCGGAATGGGCGGGAGCGAGCCTGTTCGACCTCATCCAGGAACATCTGAAACCGTTCGGCCACGAGGAGCGCATCTCGCTCTCCGGTCCCCTGCTGACGCTGCAGTCGAACGCCGTGCAGAATCTCGGCATGGCCTTCCACGAGCTTGGCACCAACTCGTCGAAATATGGTGCTCTGGCAGGCGAGGGCGGTCGCGTCGAGATCACCTGGACGGTCGAGACCGATCCGGAGGCGCGACGCCGATTTCACCTTGTCTGGCAGGAGACGTCGAATGCCGATGCCGGCAATGGCGAGCCAAATGAGGCGGCGCGCAAGGGTTTTGGCACGGTGGTGCTGCAGCGCGTGGCGCCGCAGGCGCTCGGCGGCTCGTCCAGCCTCGAACGCTCGCCAGGCCAGATGAGATGGACGCTGACGGCGCCGCTGGAGGCCATCGTCGTGCCGCAGCTCGGCATCGAGAGTGAAGGCGACTTCAGCGTTTGAGCGGCGGGTGATGAGGTATTTGCCGTCTGGCGCCGGGCAGCGCGCCAGCCACTGCTGCCCTTGCAGGTCCGTAAAAGTGTATTACATCAATTAACAGAGCGTGCGCGTCGCACGCGATGCAGTTGCTTTTGTCAAGCTTCATCGATGGAGGTTGTCATGGCAAGCAAACTGATGGAAGAAAGGAAGAGCAAGGACTGGGTAACCTTGGTCCTCGCTATCTGCCTGTTCATCTCACCCTGGGTCATCGGATTCACCGCGGCAATGATGCCCGCGTGGAACGCCTGGATTGTCGGCGTCCTGCTCGGTGCGCTTGCCCTGGCAACGCTTTCGGTGTTCGCTGAATGGGAGGAATGGGTAAACATGGTCCTCGGGCTCTGGCTGATCGTGTCGCCCTGGTTCTTGGGCTTCGCGGCCGACAGGAACGTAATGATCACGCACGTCATTCTTGGTGTGCTCGTGGTCGCGGCATCGGCCTGGGCCGTCTGGGACGTCCGTCATCCACACGCCCATGCGTGAGCGGTGATTGAAAGGGAGCCCGCCGCGCAAGCGGCGAGCTCCTCTAAAAGCAATTCCAGGGAAAGTGTGCCGCGGTTTTCCGTCCGGAATTGCGAATGAGAAAAAAGCAATTCCAGGAAAAGTGTTTCCGTCCGGAATTGCGTGAGAAACATATCGGGGCATCGGGGCTGATCGGCGGTTGCGGTCTCACGCAACTGCTGCAAGCAGCAATTTTTTCGTGCATTCTTGGGAATGGCCCCGATGCTCCACCCCGATACACCTGCCAAATGCTGCTCCTACTGCGGCGGCCGCGACCATGATTTCGAAGAGTGCCCGAAGCGCAAGGCCGACGCCGAGAAGGAGGAGGAGGCGGCGCGGGAGCCCGAGCCGGCTGTTGGCGTGGAACCCAGCCAGAACATGACGTTTAAGAGCCTGCCGTAGCGTTCCTTCGCGCCCCCCTCTGGCCTGCCGGCCATCTCCCCCACTTGGGGG
>SUGL01000097.1 GCA_004963905.1 Mesorhizobium sp. | reverse complement strand
GGGACAAGAGCTCGACTGCCTTTTCGTTGGCCAGGGTGTGAAGCCGGAGAAACCAAACCCTGTTCTCTTTACCACCAGGTCCGGCTGACGCGGCCCGCCGAAGTCAATTCGGCAATAGCCTGATGGTTCCGCGCATCGGCGCCGGCAGAAATCGGGCAATATGGGTGCGCAATGGGTGCGCGCCGATCCAGAAAAAACCGCCCCGGATGGGAGACCCGGGGCGGTAGTCGTGGGAAGTAGTTCGGGGTGTCCGGGACTACCGGACGGTAACTCACCTGACCTTGAAAAGTTTCAAGCCAGGCCCGGCCAGCATACTATTTTGGCGTTTGCGGCGGCAGTTCGCCGGGCTTGATCACCGGCATCTGGCTGTTGTCGGCCGGCGGAACGGTGGCGTTCTTGTCGCCGGTGGGCGGCGGCTTCAGAACGCCGCCGCAATCATTCAGCGTCTTCGACAGTTCGCTCGTATCTGCCTGCTGCTTCTGTTGCCGATCCTTGGTGTCGGGCTTGGCTTGGCAGTCCTTCGGCAGCAGGTCAGGAAGCTGCTGGTCATTCGGCTGATCGGCCGTCTGGGCGACCGCCGGCAGCGCCGACATCGTCAAGGCGACCATGGTGAGAAGAATTTTCTGCATGGGATCCTCCTCATGGGTTCAGTAACCCCCGATGATCGGCAGGATCTCGCCGGTGATGTAGCTGGAGCATTGCGGCGAGGCCAGAAACACATACGCCGGCGCGATCTCCTCCGGCTGGGCCGGCCGCTTCATCGGCGTCTGGGCGCCGAACCGCGAGACGTCCTCGGCCTCCTTCTCGGACGGGTTGAGCGGCGTCCATACCGGGCCTGGCGCTACCGCATTGACGCGGATGCCCCTGCCGATGAGGCTGCCGGAGAGCGCCCGGGTGAAGGCGTGGATGCCGCCTTTGGTCATCGAATAGTCGACCAACTCCTTCGAGCCCTCGATGCCGGTGACAGAGCCGGTGTTGACGATCGCCGAGCCCGGCTTCATGTGCGGCACCGCTTCCTTGGCCATATGGAAATAACCGTAGAGATTGGTCTTCAGCGTGGTGTCGAAATGCTCCTCGGTGAGGTCGGCGAAGTCGGCCGAGTGCACCTGGAAGGCCGCGTTGTTGACCAGCACGTCGAGGCGGCCGAGCTTCTCCACCGTCTGCCCGACCGCCTTGCGGCAGAAGGTCCGCTTGGCGACGTCGCCGCGAAGCGTGATGCAGCGCCTGCCCTCCGCCTCAACCGCCGCTTTCGTCGCCTTGGCGTCGCGATCCTCGCTGAGGTAGACGATGGCGACATCGGCGCCTTCGCGCGCGAAGAGCACGGCCACGGCGCGGCCGATGCCGGAATCGCCGCCAGTGATCAGCGCCACCTTGCCCGCCAGCTTGTCGGAGCCCCGCCAGAACGGCGCGTCGTAGAGCGGCGCCGGCTCGATCAGTCGTTCCTCACCCGGCTTCGGATGGTGCTGCTTCGGGAAAGGCGGCACCGGATATTTGCGCGCTCCGGCCTGCATCGGGCCTGGCGATTTCGCCTTCGGCTTGCCGCGATCGGTGGCATCGACCTTACGCTGCACGCCACGCTGCCTGCGCGCGGTCTTGGCGCTTTCGGTTTTCGATCGGGTGCTGGTCGGCATAATTGTCTCCTTCTCGAGAGACAACGCACGCCGGTCGAAAAAGTTGGCTTTCGTAAATGGCGGCGGCCGCGGCACATCCACGTCGCAGACATATCAAAGTTAAATGCGCGAAGGACGCTGCCGGTGCTAGACGATCGCTGTTTGGGGGAACCCTCAGGAGGAGAGTTCCATGGACGTTGGAAAACTGATCGGCAGGTTGTCGGCGGCATTTCCACGCCGGCGCGCTGCCGCGCCGACTGCCCCTGCGAGGCCAATCCGGGCCTCGCTCGCCGACGTGCCGCTAAGGCCGCGCCCGCGCCTGCCGCACCGTCCGGCGCCCCCATGGCGGCCAGCGAGCAACATGTAGCTCGTCCACAGCCGGTCCCGGCCGCTCGGATGCAACCGGGCGGCAGCAACTTCGTTTATGGCGATCAAAATCTTTGTGGTGGCAAAATGAAATCCATTCGCATGAACAGTCCCATCTTCATCCTGGCTACGGCGGTGCTGACCGCGGCGCCATTCGCGGGTCTCGCCTGGCGCGCGTACGAATGGCTTGGACGGTGACCCAATGAGCCGATTCCTGCCACTCACCATCCGCTTCGCCGATGGCGGGTCGATGGTGGTTTCCTCGATCGCCGATGCGAAGAAGGCGCTGAACGGAGTTTGGAAAGACAAAGAGGCGCCGGATTATCTCGCGGCGACACGGCTGGTGGATGACGCCGTGGCAGGCACCTGCCGGCCGGCGGTTGCCTTCGCCGCCTTCAAGAAGGCAGCCGCACAACAGGGCCTGCTGAAGCCGGCAGACCCTAGTCCAGCGCTGACCATGCTCGACGATCTGTGGTCACGCAAGGGCAAGGGCCCGCCAGGCTGACGTCACCTCATCTCGGCTCGTTCCTCATGCTGAGGTAGGTCGGGTCGAATTCCGCGACGTCGACGAGACGCTGCCAGTCGAGGATGGTGACCGTATGGTTCGTCCAGTTGATCACGTCCATCCGCCGCAGCGTGGCAATCACCCTGTTCATGTGGACGACCGAGAGGCCAAGCACATCGGCAAGCTCTGCCTGCGACAGCCGCAGATGAAAGCTCATGTCGCGGGTCTTCCTCACCACCTGAAGCCTGACGAACAGCTCGCAAATGAGATGCGCCAGATGCGAGGTCTTCGAGCGGCGGCCCATGGCCACGATCCATTCGCGATGGATAGCGCCGTCGACAAGCGTGTCCAGCCAAAGCAACCTGGTCAGATGCGGCGCTTGCTCGGTTATCGCACGCAGCCTGCTATGCCCAGCACCCACCACATGGCATGGCGAGAGCGCGACGATGCCGTGGTCCATGGTCTTCAGCAGGAAGGCATGCAGGTCGACGAAGTCGCCGGCGACCTGCAGTGACGTGAACTGCCGCCCGCCGCCCTCAAGCACCTTGTAGCGCGCCGCCAAACCGTCGACGATCAGCGTGCTGTGGCTCGGCCTCGATCCCTCCGGAACGATGTCCTCGCCAACGACGAAATATCTCTCGATCGACATGGCGCTGGTCAGCAATCCCTTCTCTTCGTCCGATAGGGCATCGTGCTGACCAAGGTTGAGGAACAAGGATTCCAGCATCGGGACTTTTGTCCTCCATTCGCAAAAGCTAACGTTGGAGGATCGGGCCGGTTGCAGGCGATCGGTCGTCACGTGGCTCCGACAGGGGCCACCGCAAGCGGATTTCCCTCAGGACCAGTCGCCTGGAACTATGATCTCGGCGGTGAATTGACCATCAAAAATGTCCGGGCTCAGTGCCGATGGAACGCTTCTACTTCGACCTGTACAACGCCGAACACACTCAGATGGACGCCGACGGCCAGGTTCTTTCCAACCCTGAACGGGCCGCCGCGGAAGCGCTGCGGATACTGCACGACGTCGCGCGCGACGAGATGCCGAGCGGCGAGAAACTGGAGATAGCCGTCCGAGTGCGGAACGAAAAAGCGAGCAGATTTCGAGGCATCACTCACGCTGAATTCGGTCTAGAGCTGACATCGGAAGCACCGGCCGGAAAAGCTTGCAGCAGCCTCGGCAACCATCCCCGACCTGAGCCGTTCCGATGCCGGAAGGCAAAACATGTTCGAAGGGTTTGAAATCGCCGAGGTCGACACGGGCGACGCGCGCATTTTCATTCGCCGGGCCGGCAGCGGGCCGGGGCTGCTCCTGCTGCACGGCTTCCCGGAAACGCATCTGATGTGGCGCGACGTGGCGCCGAAGCTCGCCGACCGCTTCAGCGTCGTCTGCGCCGACCTGCGCGGCTACGGGAAGAGCTCCTGCCCGCCGTCCAGCCCGGATCATGCTCCCTACGCAAAGCGAACCATGGCGGCCGACCTTGCGGCGCTGATGAGGAAGCTCGGCTTTTCCCGGTTCATGGTTGCCGGGCACGACCGCGGCGGCCGCGTCGCCTATCGGCTGGCGCTCGACCATCCCGACCGCGTCGAGAAGCTCGCCGTGCTCGACATCGTCCCCACCGCCGATGCCTGGGACCGGGCCGACGCCCGGCTGGCGCTCGGCTACTGGCCATGGTCGCTGCTGGCGCAAGCCGAGCCGCTCCCGGAGACGATCATGGCGGCGGCCGCGGATGCGATCGTCGACAACGCGCTGGGAGGCTGGGGCTCCTCGCCGGACGTGTTCCCGGCCGCGGTGAGGCAGGCTTACGTCGAGGCCTTGCGCGATCCGGCCCATATCCATGCCATCTGCGAGGAATATCGGGCGGCGGCGACGCTCGACCGCGAGCACGACCATGCCGACCGGTCAGCCGCCCGGCGCATCGTCTGCCCGGTGCTGGCGCTCTGGAGCGGATCCGGCGCGCTCGCCGAGTGGTACGCAGCCGAAGGCGGCGCGCTGGAGCTGTGGCGGCGCTGGGCCGAGGATGTGCAAGGCGGCCCAATGCCCGGCGGTCACTTCTTTCCGGAGGAACTGCCTGACGAGACAGCCGCCATGCTCAGCGATTTCCTGCTGCGGGCTAGATCAGGATGACGTTTCGTCGAACCGCCATCCTGATCCAACTTTCTGTCGGAGCATGATCTTCTCCGAAAGCCGGTTCCCGCTTTTTGCCTTCGCTGACCTTTGGTTCGGGATCATGCTCTAAGGCGCGTAAGCGAGGGTGAGATAGATCGCCGGCGCGACGATCAGGCAGAGCGCCATCGCGATCACCACGGCATTGCCCAGCCGCTCGGCGCGCCTGGCAATGTCGGCGACGTCGTCATCGTCATCGATAAGCTGGAGGATCGAGATGTCGGCGAGAGCGGAGAGGTGATTGTCGTTTGCGGGGTGGCTTTCAGCCTCTCGCGCTTTGGGCTTGGCAGAAATAAAGGTCAAAACGTCGTCTCGCTTCCGAAACCGGCAACGCGGCTTCCTTGTTCCGATGATTTTTTGGGTTCCGACGGTATTGGGTGCCCACCTTTGCGCGGAAATAGCGGGCACCCAAACTGCCGACGACGGAGGGGAGTCCATCGACGACCGCTCACCAACTCGAAGCTTCTGGTTTGGTTGCGGCCGACAGCCCAATGCGCGGGCCGCTCGGACTTCAGTCTTAGGGGCCGTTCGGACCGTGGCCCGCCAGCATGAAGCGCCCATGCGGATCGGCGGCGCACCACTGTCGCGGCCGCTCGCTCCCGCGATTGGAACTTCTTCCCCTTCCCCCGGTTCCTCAAAAACACCTGGTGGTTTGCCGCCGCCAGCGGGACGTTTCAACGGAGGCATCGATGTCCGTGCACACACTTCACCCCGAGCGCGTCGACGAGACACGCATGCATGCCTATTCGATCTTCGCTCCGCTGCTGATCCATTCGCTCGTCCAGAGGCTGGCGCGCAGCCAGGGTATGCGGGAGCTGGACAAGGTCGAGACGTCGCTCGTGCGCCTCGTCGAGGAAACCGTGGTCGCCGCGCCGGATGGCGAGGCGATGAAGGAGTTCGCGATCGAGCTCGTCGTTTCGACGCTGCGCAACGTGCGCGACCATCCCGATGCCAAGCACGATCTGGAAGAGATCGACGACCGCCGCACAGCGGGGCGCTCGGAGATCGCGGCGACGCTGGAGGAGCAGCTTCAGTCCGGCCTGGAGGACAGTTTCCCGGCCAGCGACCCGCCCGCCGTCGTCTCGACCGCCATCACCGGCGGCTCGAAGAATATCGTCGGAACCGACGAGGTGCTGCGCCGCAAGAAGGCGGCTTCGAAGCGCGAACGGCATCCCAAGTAAGCCGAGCTGCTCCACGAGGGCGGAAGGGAACAAGTCCCCGGCCCGAGGGTTGGTCCAATAGCGGAAGGAGAAAAATGATGCACAGGAGCGAACTTCCGAACCGACCGGGCGCCGGTCATTCGCCATCGTCCAGCAGGTTGTCCAGTCACTCGCCGTCGTCCAGCCGGCTGCCCACCAAGGGCGGCGAGGATCCGGACGTACGGTTCCTGGCCGAGAACAGCGACCTGTCGCCGATGCAGGCGCGCGAGTTGATCCGTGAGCACGGGCATGACCGCGACAAGCTTTTGAGGATCGCGCGCACCATGAAGGCCGAGAGCTGACCGGCCCTCCGGAAAGCGAGGCAAAATGAGCAATTCACCGAAGAAGGGGGCGCCGGGAACGTCCGACCAGTGGCCGCGCTGGGAAGGCCCGGCAGAGAACCGCCCGCCCGGCTACCTGCCGGCCAAGGATGATCCCGACGAGGATCGCGACGCGGCCGGCGAGAACAATGTGGATCCCGAGCGATCCGACCTCGGCGACCTTGCCAAGAAAAAGTGTTCGTAAGTCCACTCAGCGCAACAGGAGAAGAAGAATGCCACGCGGAGACAAATCGAAATACACCGACAAGCAGGAACGCAAGGCTGATCATATCGCCGAGGGCTATGAGAAGCGCGGCATTTCCGAGAAGGAAGCCGAGCGGCGCGCCTGGGCGACCGTCAACAAGGACGACGCCGGCGGCAAGAAGGAAGGCGGCTCCGGCCGCGGCAAGCACACCGGCAATCCGGCGGCGCACAAGGGCGGCCGACTGGGCGGCAAGGCATCGGGCGAGAGGTCGGCGGCGGCGCGGTCGGCGTCGGCCAAGAAGGCCGCGGCCACGCGCAAGCGCAATGAGAGCCACACGCATCATTGATGCGGGGCTGATCTCCCCCCCTTGAGGGCATATGCGCTAAGATAGCTTTGGCATGGCTTGAAACTTGCGT
>SUGL01000096.1 GCA_004963905.1 Mesorhizobium sp. | reverse complement strand
CCCCCAAGTGGGGGAGATGGCCGGCAGGCCAGAGGGGGGCGCTGTCCCGCCAGCCTGTCGATCTTTATCGCTGCGATGCCTCAGCGCCTCACCACCTAGGCTCCTCCCACCCATAGAGCCAATCCAGATCCCCCGCGAGCTTCTCCGCCGGCCGCGTCGCCAGCACCAGGTTGCGGGCGATGGCCACCGGGCCCCAGGCATGCCAGGCGAGGCGGTTGAGCGCGCCGCGCCCGAGCACCTTTTCGATGCGCGGGCGCCTGAGCTTTTCCCAGGTGGCGAGGCTTTGCTTCGGATCGCTGGCTGCGATCAGGTTGGCGAGCATCGAGGCGTCCTCAATTCCCATCGCCGCGCCCTGCGCCGCGAACGGCGTCATGGCATGCGCGGCATCGCCGATCAGCGCGATGCCCTCCGGCATCGTCCAACGCCGTTGCTCGACGGTGTGGATCGGAAACGCTGTCCATGGTCCGGCGAGCGCGGCAAGCCTCGCCAGGGCCGCCGACGTGCCGCGCATGGCGCCGGCAAGAATGGCGGGGTCGGCATGGCCGGACCAGCCTTCCGCGATGCGCTCGCCCTTGGTGAAGGCGGCCAGGTTGACGGCGCTGCCCTTGCTCACCGGATACGCGACCATATGGAAGCCCGGATGCAGGAAGGTGGTGACGCAGCCGCCCGCGCCGATCGCCGCAAAGGCCTGGCCGGCGGCGCTTTCCGCCGCCACCGTGGCGCGCCAGGCGAGCTCGCCGGAGAAGCGGTTTCTCCCGAAAGCCGAGTCTGTGCCCGCAAGCTGCCTGCGAACAGTCGACCAGACGCCGTCGGCGCCGACCAGCAGGTGTCCGGCGGCCTCGATCTTTCCGCCATCCGTTTCGGCTGTGACGGCGATGTTTTGCGGCTCGACGGTGATGTCCGTTACGTGCGCGCCGGTGACGAGTTGGATTTCGGGCAGCTCGGCCGCCCGCGTTGTCAGCGCGGTGTGGAGATCGGCGCGATGCGCGACCAGATAGGGCGTGCCCCAGCGCTCTTCGCCGGCCGCACCCAACGGTACCCGCGCCAGCTCGCGCAAGGTGGCGGCGTCCTTCAGCACGACCGCTTCCGGCCTGACGGCGCTTGTCGCCAAGCGGTCGAGCACGCCGAGCCGGCGCAGGATGCGGGTCGCGTTGGGGGAAAGCTGGAGCCCGGCGCCCACCACTTCGAGCTGCCTGGCCTGTTCCAGCACGGTCACGACGCAACCACGCTCGGCAAAGGCGAGCGCCGCAGTCAGGCCGGCTATGCCGGCCCCGGCGATGACGACCTGCCGGGACCGCGCTTCGGTCATGATCTGGCAGTCATCCGCGATCTGCTGGTCAGGCGGCCTGGTCGATATAGAGGCAGCCGGCAGGCTCCGTTTCCGTCGCCTTCAGCTTCGGCGAATAGCGGTAGAGCGTCGAGCAGTAGGGGCAGACCTTCTCATTGTCGTCGCCCATGTCGAGGAATACATGCGGATGGTCGAAAGGCGGGTTGGCGCCGGTGCACATGAATTCCTTGACGCCGATATCGATCGCCGGATGGCCCGCGTCGTTCTGGAAATGGGGAATGGAACCGCCTGCCATCGTCGTCTCCTTCAGTTCGGACCCGTTTGCATCTGGATCATAACCGGCCAGTTTGCAAGATCGATGAAATGAAACTGTCGCAAAAGGCTGGCAGAGGATAAGTTGAGCCGGTTAAGCGCATGACCTCGGGGAACAACCGATTCCGTGACATCATGCGTCATGAAAGCGTGTTAGAGCGTCGGTCACGCGTCCGGCGGTGTATGGCGCTCCAAAAAGGGACGGTTGCGGGCAAGGAACCATGAACGAACTGAAGCCGGTACAGAGCGAATTCATCACCGTCGAGGCGGCAAGCCCCGACGGCGGCAATCCCGACCGTTTCGTGAACCGCGAGTTCTCCTGGCTGCAGTTCAACCGGCGCGTGTTGGAGGAATCGCTGAACGAGCACCATCCGCTGCTCGAACGCGTCCGCTTCCTGTCGATCTCGGCAGCCAATCTCGATGAGTTCTTCATGGTCCGCGTCGCCGGTCTCGCCGGTCAGGTGCGCGAGGGCATCGTGCTGAAGAGTCCGGACGGCCGCACGCCCGAGCAACAGCTCGAGCAGCTGCTGCGCGAGGTCGAGCGACTGCAGGAAGACCAGCAGAAGAGCCTGTCGACCTTGATGGAGCTGCTCAACAAGGAAGGCATCGAGAGTATCACCCGCGACGCGCTCAGCAAGGACGAGAAGGCCTGGCTGGAAGAGCATTTCCAGGAACAGGTCTTCCCGGTGCTGACCCCGCTGTCCATCGACCCGGCGCATCCGTTCCCGTTCATCCCCAATCTCGGTTTCTCGATGGCGCTGCAGTTGCGCCACCGCAAGAACGGCGAGGAGATGAGCGCGCTGCTGCGCCTGCCGGTGGCGCTGCGGCGCTTCATCCGTCTGCCCGACCGCAAGCACCATGTGCGCTTCATCCCGCTCGAGGAAGCGGTCGGCATCTATATCTCCAAGCTGTTCCCCGGCTATGAGGTCAAAGGCTCCGGCACGTTCCGCATCATTCGCGACAGCGATATCGAGGTCGAGGAAGAGTCGGAGGATCTCGTGCGCCTGTTCGAGACGGCGCTGAAACGCCGTCGTCGCGGGTCCGTGATCCGCATCGAATTCGACACGCTGATGCCGGCCGAGTTGCGCGACTTCGTCGCCGGCGAACTCGGCGTTTCGGCAAGCCGTATCAGCGTCTTGACCGGTCCTCTGGCGCTCAACCAGATCTCCGAGATCGTCGCCATCCCGCGCGACGATCTCAAATTCACGCCCTACAATCCGCGTTTTCCCGAGCGCATCCGCGAGCATGGCGGCGACTGCCTGGCCGCCATCCGCGAGAAGGACATCATCGTCCACCACCCCTACGAATCCTTCGACGTGGTGGTGCAGTTCCTGCGCCAGGCGGCGGCCGATCCGGAAGTGGTGGCGATCAAGCAGACGCTCTATCGTACCTCGAACGACAGCCCGATCGTGCGCGCGCTGATCGACGCGGCCGAGGCCGGCAAGTCGGTGACGGCGCTCGTCGAGCTCAAGGCGCGCTTCGACGAGGAGGCCAACATCCGCTGGGCGCGCGACCTCGAGCGCGCCGGCGTCCAGGTCGTCTTCGGCTTCCTGGAATTGAAGACCCACGCCAAGATGTCGCTCATCGTGCGCCGCGAGGACGGCCGGCTGCGCAACTACGTCCATCTCGGCACCGGCAACTATCATCCGGTCACGGCGCGCATCTACACCGACCTGTCCTTCTTCACCACCGATCCGACGATCGCGCGCGACGTCGCGCAGATCTTCAATTTCATAACCGGCTATGCCGAGCCGGCCGAAGAGATGCGCCTTGCCGTGTCGCCCTTCACGCTGCGCAACCGCATCCTGAAACACATCTCCGATGAGATCGCCCATGCGCGCGAGGGCCGGCCGGCCCGCATCTGGATGAAGATGAACGCGCTGGTCGACCCGATCGTCATCGACGCGCTCTATGACGCCAGCCGCTCCGGCGTCGAAATCGACCTCGTCGTGCGCGGCATCTGCTGCCTGAGGCCGCAGGTGCCGGGCCTGTCCGAGAACATCAGGGTGAAGTCGATCGTCGGCCGCTTCCTGGAGCACAGCCGCATCTTCTGCTTCGGCAACGGCCATGGCCTGCCGTCGGACGAGGCGATCGTCTATATCTCCTCGGCCGATATGATGCCGCGCAATCTCGACCGCCGGGTCGAAACCCTGGTGCCGATCACCAATCCAACTGTGCATGAACAGGTGCTTGGCCAGATCATGCTCGGCAACGTGATGGACAACCAGCAAAGTTTCGACGTATTGGCTGACGGCACCTCCCGGCGCGTCGCGCTGGAGGAGGGCGAGGAACCGTTCAACGCGCAGGAATATTTCATGACCAATCCGAGCCTCTCCGGACGGGGTGACGCGCTGAAATCGCATGCGCCCAGGCGCATCGCCCAGTTCAAGCGCCGCAAGAAGAACGCCGCCGCGTGATTTCAGTCTCCCAGGGCCGGCTCCAGGACCGGCGGCCGCTGTCGATCATCGACATCGGCTCGAACTCGATCCGCCTCGTCGTCTATGAAGGGCTGGCGCGCTCGCCGACACTTTTATTCAACGAAAAGATGCTGGCCGGTCTCGGCCGCGGCATCGTTTCGACGGGCAAGCTCGACCCAGAGGCGGTGACGCGCTCCATGGAGGAGTTCCGCCGTTTTCGCGCGCTTTCGGATCAGGCCGGCGCCGAGCACATGTATGTGCTGGCGACCGCGGCGGCGCGCGAGGCGATCAACGGCCCGGACTTCATCCACCGCGCCGAGGACGTGCTGAAGACCGAGATCCGCGTGCTTTCCGGCCGACAGGAGGCGCACTATTCGGCGCTCGGCATCATCTCCGGTTTCCACCCGGCCAACGGCATCGCCGGCGACCTTGGCGGCGGCAGCCTCGAGCTCATCGACATCAATGGCGAAACGATCGGCGACGGCATCACGCTGCCGCTTGGCGGCCTGCGCCTGCAGGACATGGCCAAGAACTCGCTCGTCCAGGCGCAGAAGATCGCGCGCCAGGAACTGGCGCGGGCGAAGTTGCTCAAGGGCGGGCAGGGCAGGGTCTTCTATGCCGTCGGCGGCACCTGGCGAAACCTCGCCCGGCTGCACATGGAGATGAACAACTATCCGCTCGGCGTCATGCATCATTACGAGATAGCCGCCGACAGTGCCCAGAACTTCCTCAGGCAGGTGGCCAAGGGCGAGGTCGAGAAGGTCAGGGGCATCGAGGGTGTCTCCAAGAACCGCCGCTCGCTTCTGCCTTACGGCGCCGTCGTGCTGCAGGAGATCATGGGGGCGATGCAGCCCTCCAAGATCGTCGTCTCGGCGCAGGGCGTGCGCGAGGGCTTCCTCTATTCGCTGCTCGACGCGGCCGAGCAGAAGGCCGATCCGCTGATCTCGGCGGCCGAAGAGCTGGCAGTGCTGCGTTCGCGTTCGGTCCACCACGCGCATGACCTCGTCGAATGGACCGGCAAGGCCTTCAAGGCCTTCGGCATCGACGAGACCGTGGACGAGGCGCGCTATCGCCATGCCGCCTGCCTGCTTGCCGATATCGGCTGGCGCGCGCATCCCGAATATCGCGGCAGGCAGTCTCTCAACATCATCGCGCACGCCTCCTTCATCGGCGTCGACCACCCCGGCCGCGCCTATCTGGCTTTGGCCAGCGCCTATCGCCATGACGGCGTCTTCAACGATGGGATCGCCCCGGAGATCAAGGCGCTGGCGCCGCCGCGCATGCTCGAGCGCGCCCGCGTGCTGGCGGCGATGATGCGCGTCATCTATCTGCTGACGGCGGCAATGCCGGGCGTGATGCCCCGGCTGAAATGGGAGAGCCGCGGCAATGGCGCGCTGGCGCTCGTGCTGCCGGCTTCGCTTGCCGACCTCTATGGCGAGCGCCCGGCCGGCCGGCTGGCGCAGCTCGCGCGCATCACCAACCGCCGCCTGGTGCTGGCGGTCGAAGGCGGTCCGAGCGTGTCGGTGAAATAAGTCCTTCAGTGAAATAGTCGTCAGGTCACTTCGGCGCCGATACCGAAGCCGCGCCCGTCGGCCGACCACGCGCCGGCGCCAGCCATGGCCAGAGCCAGAAAGCCGCCGGCAATCGCGACGTCCTTCATCAGCATCTGCTGGTGCAGGAAGGCGAGCGTCGTGTCGTCGGCGCCCTGGCCGTAATGGCCGATGAAGCCGGCGACGATGCAGAAGGCGGCAAGCAGAAGTGCTGCGATCCGCGTCTGGAAGCCGATCAGGATCAGCAATCCGGCAATCAGCTCGAACAGGCCGGTGCCCCAGGCGGCTAAAGTCGGCAGCGGCAGGCCGAGGCCGGCGAAATAGCTCGTCGTGCCGGCGATGTTGGTGAGCGCCTGGAAGCCGGAAGGCACGAAAAGTCCGGCAAGCAGGAGCCGCGAGATGAGAAGCAGTGCGTTGCGGGGCATTTGCCACCTCCCTTGCCGGCACCCGGGATCCTGCCGGCTCTCGGTGCAATGTACGCCTGCAACTGAGAAAACGAAAAAGCGGCGCGGAAAATTCCGCGCCGCTTAAGTTCAGGTCGTTGGGAGGAAAAAGTTCAGCCGCGCTTGGCGTCGATCGAGTAGGCGCCGGCGCCCGAGGAGGCGAGCAGGATGAAGCCGCCGGTGATGGCGAGGTTCTTGAGGAATTGGATCATCTGCATCTGGTCTGCCCAGCCGGTGTGAGCGACCAGCCCGGTGGCGATCGTGAAGATGGCGAGCACCCAGGCGGCGACGCGGGTCTGGAAGCCAACGAGGATGGCGAGGCCGCCGAGCAGCTCGATCAGGCCGACGACAACGGCCGTCACGGTCGGCAAAGGCAGGCCGAGGGCGCCGAAGTAGCCGGCAGTGCCTGAGATGGCGGTCAGCTTGCCGAAGCCGGAAAGCAGGAAGATGACGGCGAGCAGGATGCGGCCGAGCAGGATCGTGACGGAACTGTTGGACGCGGTGCCGGCGCCGGCGGTAGAAGTGTTGATGGACATGGCGAGTCTCCGAGCGGGGTTGAATGCCCAGTCAGATAGACGATGGAGACTGTTCACCAAAGACGCTTATGTGGCGACACATCGTTCACAGGATGTATGTTTTCAGGATTGGCGGTCGCGCGCGAAAATCGTGTCGCGGGATTGGGCTATCCCGGTAAATTCTGCTGCCGCAAAACGGGACCCCCGGTTCGAAGTTTGCGAGCGCTGGCTTCGGAGATTTGCCGAGACGCTCGTGACGTCGTCATCCACGGGCGGAGCAAGGAGCGAAGCGACGCGCGCAGACCCGA
>SUGL01000095.1 GCA_004963905.1 Mesorhizobium sp. | reverse complement strand
GAATGGATTCTAGGGTCTGCGCCGCGTCGCTTCGCTCCTTGCTCCGCCCTAGAATCACGAAGTCGAAAGGCGCCGGCCAGGACCCTAAGCCACCTCCCGCAGCCCCTCACCGGTTCGCGCACCCTCAGGCAGCGCCTCCATCGCCGACTGCAAAAGAATCTCCGCCAGCCGCGCCGCCACCGGATCGAGCTCGGCGTCCTTCTGATGCAGATGCAGCGCCATCTTCGGCAGCGCCGGCAGCCCAAGCACTCCCGGCGCCAGCGCCCTGACGCTGGCGGGCAGGCCGATATCGGTGCGGATCGTCAGCCCAAGGCCGGCCGCGACCGCCGCCCAGATGCCGCCGAGGCTGGGGCTGGAGAAGGCCATGCGCCAGGCAATGCCGGCACGGTCCAGCGTCTCGGTCGCCACGGTGCGCAGCAGGCAGGGCGCCTCGAACACCACCAGCGGCAGCGCCTCGCCATCGCGGGAGCCTGCATCCACCGGTTTCGCCGGGCCGATCCAGCGCGCCTGAACGTCGGCGACATGCCGGCTGTAGGGCAGCGTCGTGCCGTCGTGCCAGGCGAGCGCGATGTCGAGGCTGCCGGACAGGACACGTTCGGCGAGCTCATGGCTTCGGCCGATGCGCGCCTCGATCCGCACTTTTGGATGAGCGCGAGCGAAGCGGCCGAGCACTTCGGGCAGCACGGCCTCGCCGAAATCCTCCTGCAGGCCGAGCCGCACCCAGCCCTCCAGCTCGACGTCACGGATGGCGGAAGCCGCCTCGTCGTTGAGCTCGATGAGGCGCCGCGCATAGCCGAGCATCGTTTCGCCGGCTTCGGTCAGCGCCAAGCCGCGGCCCGCCTTGCGGAAGATCGGCGTCGCCGCCTGCTCCTCGAGCTTCTTCAGTTGCGCGCTCACCGCTGAAGTCGAGCGACCGAGCCGCTCGGCCGCCTTGGCGAAGCTGCCCAGCTCCATGCCGGTGACGAAGGTCCGCAGCACATCGAGGTCGAAGGTGACGCGTCGCATAAGATCGTCCTTATTTTCAGGATTATAGATCAAAAACTTCCTGATTTTATGAACGAAGCTATGGCGCTACATCCATCCCGTCAAGGTCGGTCGTCCGGCCGTCACGGGAAGTGAGTCATGTCAGCCATCGTCACCCGCAACGATTGCCAGCCGTCCGCGAAAGGCACAGCTGCCGCCTCAGCCGGCCGCGCCTTCGGGCCCAACCATCGCTGGAAGGTGCTGGGCATCGGTGTCGCCGCCAATGCCGGCTTCTCTGCCACCTTCTCCGGCGTTCCGGCGACCGCGGTCGTCATGCGTCAGGGCTACCATCTCGACAATGCCTCGCTGGGCCTGGCGCTCGGCCTGCTCGGCCTCGGCGTGGCGCTCAGCGAACTGCCCTGGGGCGTGCTCACCGATCGCTGGGGCGACCGCCGCGTGCTTTTGACCGGGCTTGGCGCGACGGCGGCATGGCTGTTCATGATGGCCATGCTCGTCGTGCCGACGAGGGCAGCCGTTCCCGGCGTCACGCTGCTTTCGGCAAGCCTGCTCGTTGCCGGCCTGCTCGGCGGCAGCGTCAACGGCTCCAGCGGCCGCGCCATCATGGGCTGGTTCGGCGAAGGCGAGCGTGGCTTTGCCATGAGCATCAGGCAGACGGCGGTGCCGCTCGGCGGCGGGCTCGGCGCGCTTGTCCTGCCGTCGCTTGCCGTGACCTTGGGCTATGCCGCAGTCTTCGGCCTGCTTGCGGCCCTATCCGCCCTGTCGGCTTTCTTTGCCTGGCGCTGGCTGCACGAGCCGCCGACGCAAGGCGATGCTCACCCCGCCGCCGCGACGAGCGGTCCGGCGCCGCTGCGCAACATCGAGGTCTGGCGCATCTCGACGGCCATCGGCCTGCTCTGCTTCCCGCAGGTGGCGGTGCTCACTTTCGCCTCCGTCTTCCTGCACGACTTCGCCGGCATGGGCACGTGGGTGACCAGCGCCAGCCTTGCCGCCGTGCAGACCGGCGCCATGGTGATGCGCGTCTGGAGCGGCCGCTTCACCGACCGCCACGGCAACCGTCGGCCGTTCCTGAGGTTCTGCAGCGCGCTCAGCGCGCTGGCCTTCCTCGTTCTTTGGCTGCTGGTGATCGCGGCGGCCGGGCAGCCCGCGCTGACGGTGCTCCTGCCCGTCATGGTGGTCGTGGCCGGCACTTCCGTCTCGGCCTGGCATGGCGTTGCCTATACCGAGCTTGCGACGCTCGCCGGCCCCGGCCATGTCGGCACCGCGCTCAGCCTCGCCAACACCCTTGTCTTCGTCGGCTTCTGCCTGGTGCCGATCGCCATTCCCTGGCTCTTGCTTTTCTCCGCATGGCCGGGCGTCTGGCTGGCGGCCGCGATCTGCGCGGCGATCGCGTGGCCGATCTTCCTGCGCCCATCCTGATTCACCCAGACCGATTTTTCGCCGGCTTTCCGCAGCAGTGGGAAGCCGGCTTGCCTTCAACATGAAAAAAACACGATCGATGTCGTTAACCCCCCATCAAGGTTAATGCTTCATTTTGGCTCTCCGGGGTCAGTAGCGTTTCTGGAGAGTTCCGTGCATCGACGCGTTCTTATGCGGCTCGTCGCCGCCGCCGTTGCGAATAAACCTTCCTTCCTTACTCCTTTGGTTCTGGGGCTCGGCTTCTGGGTCGGCTTTCCATCGGTCGTCGCCTATCAGGACATGGCGAGCCTCGTCTCCGGGCTGGAGTCGCCGCATGCCCGCTGGAACGCCTATGTCGAAAAATCCGTCGCCGGCTCGGTGCACGCCGCCGAGATGCCGTTTGTCGATTCGGCCGCCACCGGCTCGATCTCCGGTTCGGGCGTGGAATTGCCGGGCGTCGGCGCGGTTGCGTTCCGCGGCAAGGGCAATGTCGCCGGCACCACCCCCGATGAGGATCGCGTCATGCGCGCCGACAAGAAGGGCCGCCTCGTTCAGGTGTCACCGGTGGCGCCGCCGAAGAATTTCAGCGCCGGCTCGATCTTCGAGCGCAGCTCCTCGCTGCTCCGTCCGGCGATGGACAGCAACCTGAAGCTCACCTTCGCCAAGCCCGGCATCAAGGGCAAGGAAGTCCAGATCGCCCAGGCCTTCCACATCCGCGAGGACAAGAAGCCCGATCCGGATTTGCCGGCGGCTCTCGTCGCTCTCGTCAACAACGACAAGCCGGATATCCTCGCCACCGCCTATGCGCAGTCGGCGCCGGACTACGCCAAGGCGTCGCCCTTCGAAGCGCTGCTGCAGGACGATCCGAACGACGGCCGCTTCATCCCGCCGATGGGCAAGGGCGACCATGCCTGGATGCAGAACCCTTTGCCGGCGGCCGTCTTCTCCATGCCGGAACAGGAATGCCTCGCCAAGGGTATCTATTTCGAGGCGCGCAGCGAGCCGGTGCGCGGCCAGGCCGCGGTGGCGCAGGTGATCCTCAACCGTGTCCGCAACCCGGCCTATCCAAAGACGATCTGCGGCGTCGTCTACCAGAACGACAACTGGTTCAACCGCTGTCAGTTCTCCTTCGCCTGCGACGGCAGGAAGAAGCGCATCAACGACCCGGTCGCCTACAAGACCGCGCAGGATGTCGCCATGGCGGTGACCGCGGGCAAGATCTTCATCCCCGAGGTCGGATCCTCCACGCATTACTACGCCAACTATGTCCATCCGGGCTGGGCGCGCGCCATGCATCGCATGACCAGGATCGGCCTGCACATCTTCTATCGCACCTATGGCGGCGGCTGGAGCTGAGCCGTTCGAGCGAGCCTGCGGCGGCGTTCCGCGCGGCCTCCCGCGCGCTGCGATCGGCGACGCTTGCCGCGCGGATTCGCGCCGAGTCCCCGCGCGGGCGTGACGGGCACGATGTCGCACCCGAATAAGCTATTGATTTAAAACAGGAAAATACATCACTTTGAAGTTCGGCCCGTGGCTTGACGGGCGCGGACCCTCTAACTATGTTGCCGGCGACTTTAGAAGCGGACGGACGGTGATAGTCTGCCCGGGCAGGGGGGTTGCGATGGCCGACAAAAACAGGCCAGACGGAACCGGAGAAACCGGCCGCGGCAGGCAGCCAGAAGCCACCATCCGCGACGACGAACTTGAGCGCCGCCGGCGCGAGCTTGAAGCATCGCTTGCATCAAGACGCACGGACCGGCTCGAGGGGAAAGACGAAGCGAAGGCTGCGACCGGTTACGGTCAGGCATTGAAACTGTCCAGCGAGTTCATCGCCGGAGTGGTGGTTGGTGTCGGCTTGGGCTGGATTGTCGACCGCGTGGCGGGTATCGCGCCATGGGGTCTGATCGTCGGCCTGTTGCTGGGCTTCGGCGCCGGTATACTCAATGTCCTGCGTTCGGCGGGACTTGCGTCGGAGTTCGGTCAGGGCGGCAAGCCGCGCGAGCCGAAGGAATGAAATGAGGCGCCGCAAGGCGCTAAAGCGAACTCAAGAAGCCGGTTGCGGCTTTGACGGGGATAAAAAGTGGCTGCTGACAAGGTCGATCCGATCCACCAGTTCCAGATCCATCCGATCATTCCGATTCATATCGGCGGCTACGACGTCTCCTTCACCAATTCCGCTCTGTTCATGGTCGTGACGGTCATCGTCGCTTCCGCCTTCCTCTACATGAGCACCGCCAGCCGCGCCCTCATCCCGGGCCGCCTGCAGTCGGTGTCGGAAATGGCCTACGAGTTCGTCGGCAACATGCTGCGCGACGCGGCGGGCAAGCAGGGAATGCAGTTCTTCCCGCTGGTGTTCTCGCTGTTCATGTTCGTGCTGGTCGCCAACCTCATCGGCCTGTTCCCCTATTTCTTCACCGTCACCAGCCACATCATCGTCACCTTCACGCTGGCCGCGCTGGTGATCGGCACCGTCATCGTCTATGGTTTCGCCAAGCATGGGCTGGGCTTCCTCAAGCTGTTCGTGCCGCATGGCGTGCCCGGCTATCTCCTGCCGCTGGTGGTGGCGATCGAAATCATTTCCTTCGTCTCGCGCCCCGTCAGCCTCTCCGTTCGTCTTTTCGCCAACATGCTGGCCGGCCACATCACGCTGAAGGTGTTTTCGGGCTTCGTCGTCAGCCTCAGTGCGCTGGGCGCCGTCGGCGTCGCCGGCTCGGTTCTGCCGCTCGCCATGGCGGTCGCGTTGACAGCGCTGGAACTGCTGGTCGCCTTCCTGCAGGCCTACGTCTTCGCGGTGCTGACCTGCATGTATCTGAACGACGCTCTGCACCCGAGCCACTGATCGATTTTCTCCGGCGCTTCGGCGCCAGCTTACCCAACGTACCAACTGCAACGATTACGAAAAACCACAGGAGTTTTGAAATGGACGCAACTGCAGCAGCTGCTATCGGCGCTGGTATCGCCTGCATCGGCATGGGCGGCGCGGGCATCGGCCTCGGCAACATCTTCGGCAGCTATCTCTCGGGTGCGCTCCGCAACCCGTCGGCTGCTGACGGCCAGTTCGGCCGGCTGATCTTCGGCTTCGCCGTGACCGAAGCTCTGGGCATCTTCTCGCTCCTCATCGCGCTGCTCTTGGTCTTCAAGTAAGAAGCAAGCGCTGACGAAAGGGGCCGCATGGTGCGGCCCCGCCTTATGGACAGGGGAATGAGATGTTCGTGACATCTGCCTTTGCGCAAGAATCCGCGCCGGCTGCGGCCGAAGGCGATACGCATGCGGGCACGGCCGTGCCTGCCGAGGAGCATGGCACGTTCCCGCCGTTCAATGCCGAGACCTTCCCGTCGCAGATCCTGTGGCTGGTCATCACCTTCGGGCTCTTCTATCTGTTCCTGAAGCGGGTTGTGATGCCGCGCGTCGGCGGTATCATCGATGTCCGCAACGATCGCATCACCCAGGATCTCGACCATGCCGCGAGGCTGAAGAGCGAGGCTGATGCGGCCGTTGCCGCCTATGAGCAGGAACTGGCGGAAGCCAAGGCCAACGCCAACAAGATCGGCCAGCAGGCGAGCGACGCCGCCAAGAGCGAAGCCGAAAGCACGCGCAAGAAGCTCGAGGCGGAACTCGAAAAGAAGCTCGGCGAGGCCGAGGCGAGCATCGCCTCGATCAAGGCCAAGGCGATGAAGGAAGTCGGCACGATCGCCGAGGACACCACGTCGGCCATCGTCGAGGCGCTCGTCGGCGGCAAGACCGACAAGGCCGAGATCTCGGCCGCGGTCAAATCCGCGAGCCGGTGAGGAGGGCATCATGGACGCCACATCACTCGCGACGCTCTGGGCAACCATTGCCCTGATCATCTTCCTCGGCGCCGTCATCTATCTGAAGGTGCCGGGCATGCTCGCCAAGTCGCTCGACGCCCGCGCGGCCAAGATCAGCAGCGAGCTCGAAGAAGCCCGCCGGCTGCGCGAAGAGGCCCAGCAGCTGCTCGGCCAGTATCAGCAGAAGCGCAAGGAAGCCGAGAAGGAGGCCGCCGACATCGTCGCCGCCGCCAAGCGCGAGGCCGAACTCCTTGCCTCCGAGGCGCACAAGAAGACCGAGGACTATGTCGCCCGCCGCACGGCGCTTGCCGAGCAGAAGATCAGCCAGGCCGAGCGCGAAGCGATCGGCGAGGTGCGCGCCAGCGCCGTCGACATCGCCGTCGAGGCCGCCCGCGCGCTGCTTGTCGCCAAGGTCGACGCCAAGGCCGGCGCCGATCTGTTCAAATCCGCGCTGCAGGACGTGAAGGCCAAGCTGAACTGAGCGCTTCTTTAGCCGCTGACACGAAGCCGCCTGGGCAACCCGGCGGCTTTTTTTTGTTGTTTGAAAAGGGAGCGTAGCGTCGAAGCTGCTAATCTCCCCATAAAGGAGTTACGGCGTACACGCATTTCCAAGCGGCTGGTCTTTGGCGATAGCGTGCATGGCAGCTTGGCGCATGCATTGTCTCATGTAGCGCTGGTCGACCCCCACTCCGTCTCGGCTTCGCCGAGCCACCTCTCCCC
>SUGL01000094.1 GCA_004963905.1 Mesorhizobium sp. | reverse complement strand
GCGGGACAGCGCCCCCCTCTGCCTTGCCAGGCATCTCCCCCACAAGGGGGGAGATTGGCTGTCACTTCGCCCTTCGCCAACTTCCACCCACCGCAATCACCACCGCCACCACAACCAACCCCGCCGCGACGGCAAACGTAACCCTCATCCCACCGGCGACCGCTTCCGGCGCCGCCAAGGCCATATCCCTCGTCCCCACCGCGAAGGCGAACAGCGCGCCCATCACCGCCGTGCCGGTGACCAGGCCGAGATTGCGCGACAGGCTGAGCATGCCCGACACCACGCCGCGCTCGTTGCCATCGACATCGGCCATGACGGCGGTGTTGTTGGCCGCCTGGAAGAGCTGGTAGCCGGGCGTCAGCATGACGATCGCCGCTGCATAGCCGGCGACGCCGAACAACCCCGGCAGCACGGCGAGCGCAACGCAGCCGACGGCCATCAACGCCAGCCCGGCGACGACCATGGCGGATGCGCCGAGGCGATCGACGACGCGGCCGGCGACCACGCCGCAGAGCGCCGAAATGACCGGGCCTATGGAGAGAACGATGCCGACCAGCGCCTCGCTCAAGTCCAGCGCGCGCGACAGGAAGAAGGGCCCGACTACAAGCGTCGCCATCATCACCGTCGAGACCAGCACGTTCATGGCAAGGCTCGGCGCCAGCACCGGGTCGCGGAACAGCGCAAGCTTGACCAGCGGCGATGCCACCTTGCCCTCGGCATAGAGGAACAGGCCGGCGCCGAGAACGGCCGTGGCAAGCAGCGCCACGTTCATGCCGCCGAAATGGCCGCGCCCCATCGTCATCGCCAGCGCGTAGGCGGCGAGCGTCAGCGCAAGCAGGATCGTGCCGACCGTATCGAAGCGTGCGCCTTCCCTCCTCGCGCCTCGATCTTCCCCCACCCCGCCCGTGGGCAGGAAGCGTTGGGCGGCAAGCATGGCCGCGACGCCTAGCGCCGCGTTGACGAGGAAGATCGAACGCCAGCCCAGCGAGGCAATCAGCACGCCGCCGAGCGACGGCCCGAGCGCCGTGCCGATCGCCGACATGGTGCCGAGCAGGCCCATGGCGCTGCCGGTGTGCTCCTTCGGCACCGTCTCGCCGACAAAGGCAATGGTCAGCGCCATCATCACCGCGGCACCCAGGCCTTGCGCGGCGCGGGCGGCGATCAGCAGCGGCAGGGTCGGCGCGAGCGCCGCGGCAAGCGAGGCCGCGCTGAACAGGCCAAGGCCGGCGATGAGCAGCAGGCGGCGGCCGACGAGATCGCCCAGCCGCCCGACGCTGACGATGAGCGCGGTGATGGCAAGCAGATAGGCGAGCACCACCCATTGCACCGCCGGGAAGGAGGCAGCGAAGGCTATACTCAGCGTCGGCAGCGCGACATTGGCGATCGAGGTGCTGAGCGAGGACAAGAGCATGGCCAGCGACAGGCTGGCCAGCGCGCCGGTCGTCGAGCGGCTTCCAGGTACGGCGCGCGGATCGGCGATGTCGGTCATGGTTCTTCTCCGGCTCAAGTGGAACTTGCCGGGAAGATAAGCGCGCGGCCGATATGGCGGAATGCGCATCATTTGCACTCAAACAGTGCATGCAACGCCATGTCATCGCGCCGCAACCGTGCTATGGTCGCGTCATGTCGCGACCCGATCTCAACCTGCTCGTCACGCTGGATGTGCTGCTTGCCGAAGGCAGCGTTGCGAGAGCGGCGCGGCGGCTGAGGCTCAGCCCCTCGGCAATGAGCCGGGCGCTGGCCAGACTGCGCGAGGCGACGGGCGATCCGCTTCTGGTGCGCGCCGGGCGCGGCCTGGTGCCGACGCCGCGCGCCATCGAGCTCGGCGTGGATGTCGGGCGGCTGGTGAAGGAAGCAGAGGCGGTGCTGCGACCGGCAGAGCGGCTCGACCTCAAGCGCCTCTCGCGCGGCTTCACGCTGCGCAACAGCGACGGTTTCGTGGAGAATTTCGGCCCGGCGCTGATTGCCCGGGTGGCGGAAGAAGCGCCGGGCGTGCAGCTGCGCTTCGTGCCGAAGCCGGACAAGGACAGCGCGCCGATGCGCGAGGGCGGCGTCGACCTGGAGACCGGCGTGGTCGGCGGGTCGACCGGCCCGGAGGTGCGGGCGCAGGCGCTGTTCCGCGACCGTTTCGTCGGCGTGGCGCGGCCGGGCCACCCTTTAAGCGAAGGCAAGATCACCGCCGCCCGCTTCGCCGCCGGCCGCCACATATTGATCTCGAGGCGTGGCCTCGACCGCGGGCCGGTCGACGATGCGCTGGAGCTCGCCGGGCTGACGCGCACGATCGCGACCGTGGTCGGCGGCTTTGCCGAAGCGCTGGCGCTGGCGCGCGGCTCCGACCTCATCGCCACCGTGCCCGAGCGCTATACGGGCAAGCTGCGCGAAGGCCTGTTCACCTTCACGCTGCCGGTGAAGCTCGCCACGCTCACCATCTCGCTCCTATGGCACCCGCGCCTCGATGCCGACCCCGCCCATCGCTGGCTGCGGGGGTTGGTGCGCGAGGTGTGCGGAGGGCAGAAGCTGCCTATCTCCCCCGCAAGCGGGAGGTAGAGCGTTGTCGCTTGCGTTCATGGTTATTATCACTTTCGCAAAAACGGTAATAACTGGACACGCCACACTCGACGGATTGAAGCGGCGCGTTTCGGGACGCGCGTTATAGCAATCGTAACGAACCCATGTTATTACCGTTTCCGCGAAAGCGGTAATAACATGCAACAGATTCCCCATCCCTACCAGACGCTCTATTCCGAGCTCGCGCAACGGTCGCTGGATGCGTCCTTCTCCAGTGAGTTCAACGTCGGCGGCCGCTTTGTCGCCGCCGAAGTGAAGGGCCGGCGTTACTGGTATTTCGACCTGCCGGATGCCAATGGCGGCAAGGCACGCACCTATGTCGGGCCGGTCGACGATCCCGAGATCACCAAGCGGGTCGAGAACTTCAAGGACCTGAAGGCCGATATCAGGGAACGCCGCAAGCTGGTTTCGACGCTCGTTCGCGAAGCCCACCTACAGCGGCCGGAAGGTAAGACCGGCGACATCATCCAGGCGCTGGCCGAAGCCGGTTTCTTCCGGCTTCGCGGCGTCCTGGTCGGCACCGTCGCCTATCAATGCTACCCTGCCGTTCTTGGCATTCGCCTGCCCAGCACGTCCATGGTGACGGGCGACGCCGATTTCGCGCAGTTTCACTCGATCTCGGTGGCTGTCGACGACAAGATGCCGCCCGTGCTCGATACATTGAAGAGCGTCGATCCGACGTTCCGCGAGGTTCCGCACCCGGCCGACGGCCGTCTCTCGACGCAATTTTCGTCTCGCTCGGGATACAGGGTCGAGTTCCTCACCCCCAACACCGGTTCGGCCGACTACGAGGGGCATCCCACTCCCATGCCCGCGCTTGGCGGCGCTTCCGCGCAGCCGCTGCGGTTTCTCGACTTCCTGATCTACAATCCGATCCGCGCCGTTCTGCTTCATGGAGCCGGCGTGCCAGTGACCGTGCCCTCGCCGGAACGATTTGCCACCCACAAGCTCATCGTCGCCAGCCGCCGCCGAACGGACAATGACGGCACGGCCAAGAGCCGCAAGGACAAGGCGCAGGCTGCCGCCATCATGCAAGCCATGATCGAGCAGCGGCAGTCGGAAGACCTCGCCGATGCGTTTATGGAAGCCTATGAGCGCGGCCCCGCCTGGAAGGAAGCCATCCGCAGAAGCCTGTCGGAGATCGACGAACGCGCCCGCGAAATCATCGAACCGGCGCTGGCGCGCGCCATCGTGAAGCTGGAGCGAGATCCAGCGGGGTTCGGCCTCGAAGGCAAGGCCTGAACGTCACGGCGCCGGCTTCACCGACTTGTTCTGCCGCATCCGAAGCTCGTAGTTCAGCCGGTAGCGGCCGCCCTCGAAATTCCAGATCAGGGGTGTCCTGACGCCGTCGATCGAACTCACTCCCATGGGGAGATCGGGGAAGTCGCGCAAGCGGCTGGGGTCGTCGGGGCTGGAATCGTCCTCTTCGATGACCTTCATCCCCGCATGGCTGACGAAGGTGAGGTTTCGCGGACCGAAGAATGCCATCCAGTCCTTGTGGTCGGCGGAGTCGTCGCAGTCGAACTCGCGCTCGCCGGAGGCAGGGAAGCGCAGGGAGCGGCTGTCGATCGAAAGCTTGGTGTAGATGTCGTCCGAGCCGAGCTCCGGGTTGGTCTCGTCCTCGCAGATCAGCGCCTTGAGCTCGAGGTTACGCACGCTGGTTTCCATGAAGGCCCAGACCGGCACGTCGGCTCCGCCCGGCGTGCCCTGACGGATGACGATATAGCCGGTCGAGCCGTCGCCCATGGCGTCGCTCAGCTTGCGCTCGGTGCCTTTTTCCTCGAATGCGGGAGCAGCGCTGCCGTTGGTGTTGGTGAAGTCTTCCAGTTCGGCCTTGTAGTTGCCGGCATCGGGCAGGCCTTCGGCGAACAGCTTGACCGTCTGGTCGGCGCCGCTGTCGGCCTGACCGACGACGTCGAAGGCGAACCAGGCTTCGTTCTGCGTACCGAACAGGCCGCCGGCTTTGGAAAGCGTCGCGCCTTGCGGCGCCTCGCCCGGCTGCAACAGGCAGGCCTCTTCCTTCGTCGCGCAGGTGTGGCGACGCACAAGCAACGCATAGTCGCCGGTATAGGCGCGGTCCTTGCCGGTGGCGCGGATGTAGAATTCCCTGGGCAGCGCATAGGTGTGGACGTACATGGTGCGCTCGCGGTCGACGATCTTGCTGGTCTTGCCATAGTAGCTCGCGATCGGCGTCGTCATGTTGTCGGGCAGGAAGATGTCGATCTTGACGTCCTCGGTGCTGGGACCGATCGAATAGGTGCCGGCGTCGCTCCTCACGACATGGAACCACTGCATCGAGCCCGGATAGCGGATCTGGGTAACGTCCTGGCCGTCCTGCGAATCGATGACCTCCTCCTCGCGCGGCTTGCCGCCGACGCCGACCTTGGTCATGTTGACCTTGTAGGCGATGCCCGGATGGCAGAAGAAATTGCCGAGGTTGAGATCCGCGGTGACTAGGTTGTGGTCGCTTTCGAGGTCGACGAAATCGACCGGAATGGTGACGTGCTGGACGCAGATCGGCCCCTCGATGCCGCCGCTCCGGTAAGGCTGGGGCGAAGCCAGGATATAGTCGTAGCGCTCGCCGTCGATGTAGTTGGAGATGCCGGGATCGGCCGGATTGGTCACGGCCCACGAGTCGTAGTAGCCGTCGGTCCAGTAGGTGCCCGACGTGGCGAAGCGCCCGGTCCATTCGGTCGGCGTTCCGTGGAAGATCGGGATGTTGAGGTCGCCCATGACGAGCACGCGCTCGCGCCTGCGCTGCGCGTCCGAGAGCGGCGACAGCGTCGTCTCGATCAGCTTCTCGACCTGCGCGAACTGCGCCTCGCGGGCGTCGGCATGGCGCTCGGGCGGGTTCTTGTCGAAATAGTCGGCCTGCATGTGGGTGAAGACCACCGTGTATTTGCTCTGCGACGGCTTGTGCAGCAGCCGCACGATCGCCGCGCCCTTGGCCGACAGGCAGTCGACGCCGCCGCAATGTTCGTACAGCGTGAAGCCGACCTCGCCGGTCGCATCGAGCGTCTCGCCGTCGCCGCTGCCCCATTTGAAGCTGTCGTCCGGCAGCGGCAGGAAGTCGAAATCCTTCTTGGCGAACAACATCAGGCCGCTGTCCTCGCCGTCGATCTTCTCGATCGGCTGGCCATAGATGGCGACCGCCGCGGCGGGGTCGAGGCTGGTGATGGCGTCGCGGATCGCCTGCGGCCGCAGCTTGACCAGAGGCGCGTCGATCTTGCCGACGTAGTTCGGATAGTCATGCGAGAGCTTGCCGATGAGGACCTGCTTGGCGTCCTCGTCCCAGGCCTCGTTGATGGCGATGATGTCGAAGCGGGAGGTGTCCGCCAGGATGGTGTCGGCGAGGTGCTCGGCCTGCTTCTCGGTCTCGCCGGGGATCTGCAGCAGGCAATCGGCGAATTGCGCATTGGCGCATTTGAAGATCGGCGACAGCAGATAGGCGTTGAAGGTCGCCACCCTGACCGTCTCGACCTCCTGCGCGCTGGCGCCGCCCATGAGACCGGCAATCAGCGTCGCGAGGAAAACGAGCAGTCCCAGCCCCAGCCTGTCCAGCCAGGACTTGCGCCTGGCAAGCGTTTCGAGCAGCCGATCGCCCATCGCACCCTCCTCCACTCGATGACGCATTTCTAGCATGCCTGCATGAGGGGATCATGAAGCGGTTCACACAGGATGGCGTCTCTCTCCTCGAGGGGAGATTCGGCGCCGATGTTGCGTTGCGGAAATGCCCCCAAAAAAAGTCAGGGGTAAAAGGGGAACCCCGAACCGCCTCGACTGGTGAAAAACAAGCCTATTCAACTGCATAGGGGCAAACGGCAGCGTCGCCTTCCGCAAGGGCCGGAAAGCCCGGAAATCCGCCATTTCCGGGACTTGGGGCAATCGCAATGGCGCGATCGCGGCAGTGCGGTTTCGGCTCTGCACAGCGGGAGAAGCGCCCTTGCGAGGGCGCCCCGGCCGGCGTTGACAGCAAGGCCCGCCAATGGCACTCCGCAAGCACTGGTCACACGCCATGACCGTTGCTGTTGGGGACGGACGGGGTTTCAGCAGCTTGGCGGCGGCGCCGGACGGGCGGACACCTGCGCAGTGTACCGCCCGCTCCTGGCCAGCTAGTTCCCCGGCACCGGGATTTTGAAAGGTTGCCGTTTGTCTTGGCGCAAGATTTTCCGTTCATTTCAGTGAAATCAGCGCAAACGCTGGGGATTGGTTGAAGCCGCCCCAACTTCGTCATTCTATGGCGGAGCAAGGAGCGAAGCGACGCAGCGCAGACCATAGAATCCATGCCGTGACTTGGAAGCGTTGCCGCGGTGCAGAATTCTGCTCCGTTGCACGCCTTGGCGAAGGTAACGGCATGGATTCTAGGGTCTTCGCGACGGAGCTTCGCTCCTGCTCCGCCCTAGAATGACGATCGCGATGGGCGTTT
>SUGL01000093.1 GCA_004963905.1 Mesorhizobium sp. | reverse complement strand
ATCTCCCCCCTTGAGGGGGAGATGCCCGGCAGGGCAGAGGGGGGTGCCTCGCGCCAACCTCCGCGATTACCCGACGAACCCCACCCGTTTATGGCTCCCGTCGCAGAACGGCTTGTTGGCCGAGTGCCCACAACGGCACAGGAACACTTTCGTGGTGCGGGCGACGGTGTGGCCGGTGCCGGTGACGATCTCGGCATTGCCTTCGAGCTTGAGCGGGCCGTTGACGGTGGGCGTCACGTTGACCGGGCCGTCCCGCGCGTCCAGCACCTGCGCTTCCTTCAGCGGCGGCTCGCCGGTGGCGGAAAAACCGGCCTTGATGTGGCTGTTGTCGCAGAACGGCTTGTTCTGCGAGGCGCCGCAGCGGCAGAGCGTGGCGCGATGGAAGGTCTCGCCGGCGAGCACGATCTCGGCATGGACCGCCAGCGGACCGTTCTCGCGCAGGCGCACGGTGTTGACCACCGGCGGCTTCTCCTGCGGCCCGCCATCCTTACGCTGGTAGGTGATCGCGCCCGACGGGCAGTTTTCCGCCAGCGCCACCACCTTCTCGACGCTTTCGGCATCGGGGTGGATCCACTCGCCCGGCGCATTGGGCACGAAGACATGCGGGTTGCCGAGCACGCAATTGCGCGAATGGATGCAGCGCCTGCCGCTGAAGGAAACGTCGACCTTCTCGCCTTCGACCGTGCCTGACATGAGTGGGTCTCCTGTCTTGGGGGATGAGGCGAGGCTAGGGCGGCGGTGGGAGAGGCGTCAAGGATGAACTCCCCCTTCTCCCCTTGTGGGAGAAGGTGGCTCGGCGCGCAGCGCCGAGACGGATGAGGGGTGTTCCAGCTTGGCAAGGACGTTCGCCACCAGCGGCGCATCGTGCCAAATCGCCAGCGCCTCATTCCTTCCAACACCCCTCATCCGGCCGCTTCGCGGCCACCTTCTCCCACAAGGGGAGAAGGGGGAGGCGGCGCCGCTCACTCCGCCAGGTCCACCGTTTCCGTCGAATGCTCCACGCAGATGAAGCAGCAGGTGTCGCAGGGCTGGTCGTTGTCGGGGCCGACGCCGGCGGTGACGGAATCGTTGCCGACCACCCAGGCACCCCAGCAGATGCGCTCGCCATTGTCGCAGGAGATCGGCACGGATTTCTTCGCCCCTGGACGGATGAGGAAGACCTTGTCGTTGCCCGGCCAGACTTTTTTGCTGTCGCGGCTGAACAGCTCCACCGCCACGCCGTCGGACCGCTGGTTGCGCACGAACACCGACATGTCGGCGGCGACGGCCGGCGTGGCGAAGAGGATGGCGGCGAGCGAGAGGCGAATCATGGTGAGGTCCCCGAGGGCAGCAGAGCACGGGTGGAGCGCATAATCTCCCCCCTTGAGGGGGAGATGGCCGGCAGGCCAGAGGGGGGCGGTTCGACCGGGCTCGACGCCAAAAAGAAGGCGTCGGCGCTTCACGCGCGGCGACCCCCTCTGTCGCCTTCGGCGACATCTCCCCCTCGAGGGGGGAGATCAGCGCCTCACCACCACATGCGGCGCGAATGCCTTCACCGCCTCCACCATCGCCTCTCCGCGCATGTCGAGCGAGGAGATCTCCATGTGCACGGTGGTCTTGCCGAAGGGCATTATCCCGAAGGCGTTGGCGGCCGAATATTTGATCGCGTCGGGCGGCTCCTCGGTGAGCTCGAAATTGAGCATCGCCGCGCCCTTGCCGCCGGAGGCGAGGCGCACGCTCCTCACCTTGTTCCAGGGCACCAGCACGTCGCCGGCGCGAGCGTCGCGGAAGCCTTGGCTGTCCAAGGTCACCTTGACCGAAGTGTCGAAGGCGCCGCGAGCAATGAAAAAGCCGAGCGCCAGGCAAGCGACCGAGAGCAGCGCGATCCACAGCACATGGCCGCCACTCGCCCCTGCGGCGAGGCCCTGCAGCGCGCCGAAGCCGAAGACGCCGCCGATCAGGAACGGCCCGAAGGCCGGAAAGATCTTGCCGGTGGGGCTGTTGCGGATTTCGAGCGGCGCGGCCATGTCCGCCCCGCTCACGGTTCCGATTTCAGCAGCGTCCAGATCCAGCCGATGAAGGTGAGGACCAGGAACGGATAGCCGATCGCAGGTAGCGGCGAGGAGGTGGGGAGCAGCGGCGCGCCCCAGAGGATCATCAGGGTCGAGACGACGAAGAGCGCGGCCGACACGAAAGCGGTGAGCCGCATCCAGAGCGCGAAGGTCGCTTGCGCGCTGACCATGACGAGCCCCGCCGCCCAGAGCGCAATGCCGCCGGCATAGGAAGGCACGCTTGCCTGCAGGCCCGCCGCATTGCCGGCCAGAAGCAGGCTCTCGCCGGCAAGGAAAGTCAGGAAGCCGGCCGCGACGAGGTCGTTGCCCAGCCGTTGGTATTTCATGGTGAGCAGCGCCGCCGCGACGACGATGCCCACGCCGTCGATGGTCCAGACCGTTTCGCGCAGCGCATCGCTCGCCACGAACGTACCGGCAAGCCCGAAAGCGCCGCCGATGGCGAGGCCGATCGCGGCGACGGTGTCAGAGGTGGAGCGCATGTGACGTCTCCCCAAGCTGGGGAGAGGATACAACGAGGTCGGGGGATGGTGAAGGGATAGTCCACGTGCCTCAACACCGTCACCCCCGCGGCCAGCAATCCCGCTAACCGCCGACGGCGACTGGCTCCAACTATTTAGCTGGCGTGGACGTTCCTGACGCTATGGCCGCATTCAATGCGCTGACATCGATGGGCTTGTATTCGTCGAACAATATATGCCGAATCGCCTTACGAGTAAGTTGATTGGCGTTGCAAAAGTCGGTATTATATACAACCGCACCAGCGTAAATCTTCTCCAACTGCTCGGTTTGGACTTTAAGACCATCACCATTGTACGAAATGCCGCCTTTGTCTTGCGGAATTCGCCCTCGGCGTAGTTGTCTTTCCAAGAGATTCTCCGGGCTTGCAACTACGAGCATGACCTCGCCCTCGGACAGCTTGCGATCCGTTTCCACGATCCGCACTATTTCATCAGCCTTCCGGCGATTTTCGTCAGCATCAAGGGAAAAGGCAAACAAGTCTAAAGGAGCCCGGTCCATAACGTGAATGCCAGGTTCACCTTTAACAAAATGCCGATTCTTGATGCGGAGTTGCCTGTAGACCCAATTATCAACGGATAGTCGCTGTTCTGAGGTCAGCAGTTTGTGATCTTGGTACAATTCGGTTGGCGTTCGCTCTGGCCACTCTTCGAGAGTTTGAAACGTCCTCAGATTCTCCAGCAAGGTGCTTTTCCCGGAGGCCACAGGGCCAGCGATATAATACTTATAGCTGATCGGTGCGGTAGCGCTATATTCTCTCAACGCGTCACGAAACTTTTCATCGAGAAGTTCTATGTCCGTTCTTACAGTTCTATCAACACCCACTTGGACGAGTTGTAGGAACTCATCAATTTGCTTTGACGTCAGAAATATCGTGACCAAGTTGTACAGTTCGAAATTGGCCCTTGATATATCCTCCATCTGCATCGCGGACATAGCATCGTCGCGATCAAGCCAATTTATCAGGTAGTGGACGCTTCCCGGACTCCTTACTGAAGTTGTTGCCAATATGGACTTCAATGAGTGGTCGGTAAGTGAAACCCCGACCAACAGAAACGTATTATTTGTAAACCGACTCATAACATTGTTGTTAATCGCGGTCGCACCGTATAGAACTTGAAGAAATGAATCCTCCGTAAATATTAACTTGTCGCTGGTTTTCTGTCTTTCATTCTGCGGAAGCAAGCCGTTGATATGAAATATAAATGGAAAATTTACCTTATCTATCGGGGGCAAGTGCCACGTCGTTTTCGGAGGCAATGTATCGTCTGGCAAGACCAAAGCAGCCACCTGATCCAATATATTATCGAAATTAAAAGTTATAGTGCTGTCGCACCTGAGGCAAAGCCTCGCAAGATTAGTTATGTACGGGTGTGTCTTGGATATCTCCTCAGCGCTATCTGGTACTTTCTCATATATCTCTTTTCTTATTGCTTTATGCCATCCGATATTCGCCGTTATACTTCGGTAGAATTCCGGAACCGACTTATCCGCATCAATATGTTCGTCGATGTATCTGCTATAAATGTACTGAGATATCATCGTTTCGGGCACCCTGGCGTTCCGATGCGATTCAAAAGTATCGTTGAACCCAGGAATGGATGCTGCCAATTTCTCTACCAGCTCTGACCAAGACGGCGCGCCGGCAGCCATGCTGACACCTGCTCCGGTCAACAAGGACACACGATTTTCCAAGAGTCTCTGTCGCAAATGACAAATCCAGCGCGGAAGCGTTGGCTGCCTCTCGATTGCTAGTTTTAAGGTTGTCACTCGAATTAGACCCCAGCAAATACCGGATTGGAGGCTACCCTGTATGCTTCCTTCATAGCCCCACGAACATATCTAAATCCACTGTGCTGGATGTTCCAAAGGCCCGTTGTCCGTATTTCTTCGACTACGGAATAGTGGCCTAACCATGCATTCGAGCTTACCTCCACTGGTATACTGTCGGCTGTCAATAGATTGATCACAGACCTCTCTATGACGGCTCTGCCACTCTGTGGCGAGGATAGGTCCTCGACGTCTAAGAAGGTGAATAGTAGCGAACCGATATATTCCGAGACGCAGCTTTCCATTTCTCGCTCAGCTACCCTTATGTCCGGAGGAGCACTCATCCCGACGCCCCAATCAGGAAAATTCTTTCGGGCGCCAAGTTTATTAACCAGTGCATTCCCAACATGGAGCCGAAAGATTGAAGCTCGATGATTCCCGGTTCCATCACGCTGCCCGAAATGAGCTCGAAGTCGAGTTCTCAGGGTGGATTTCGAGCCTACGGAGACGCCGTGAGTGCCGATACGGACGATACGAGGGAGGGTGTTTGAGTACGAGGTTGGCTCGCTTGGATCAAAAACAAAATACACCCCTTGGTGCGGAATTTTTTGGATATCTGGGAAACGCCTGAACTCGTAGAGTCCGTTCCTTCGAGCGGTCCCTTCCAAGAAATCGTATAGCACCCGTGTCTGACTTTCCCTGTCGGCGAAGTCGTTAAGCGCTTTTGAAAATGACGCCGCCTCGAATGTATTTAAGTGCAGCAACGGAGAATACAGCCGATCGCTGGAAATGGACCTGGATATTACCTCAAAGTATCTGTTGCCACCCAAGAACACGATCGGGAAGTCGCCTTGGAGGCTTTGTATTCCTTGGAGGCTCTTGTCGCTTGCGAATATGCCGTTCGGATAAGTGACATCGTAGGGTTCAATTTCCTCACGGATGTCCAAGACACCGTGCTTTGCCGAAAGCACGAAGGTTTTTTTGGCGAAATGCCTCGCTAACTTTAGCTGAGACCTAAATCGGCCGCTCGTGTAGAGCGAGCCTGCTGGCGCAGCGGTAGCCAACTTCGCCTTTCCGCATGCGATCACTGCGGCAAGATTGTGGGGGTGGCTCTGCGTAAGACGCAAAAAATTTGCGACTTCGTTTCGCACCCGCGAACTTCTTTTGAGTCGAGATGGGGCGCGAGAATCCATGCGGTTGCCGAATTGTGCTCGTTTCCTGCCAAAACTTACACCAAGCTAGCGGAGCGGGCAGCAAGCAAATCGACTAATCCCCCATCTTCAGCGCCTGGATAAACGCCTCCTGCGGGATATCCACTTTCCCGAACTGCCGCATCCGCTTCTTGCCCTCTTTCTGCTTGTCAAGCAGCTTGCGCTTGCGGGTCACGTCGCCGCCGTAGCATTTGGCGGTGACGTCCTTCCTGAGCGCCGAGACGGTCTCGCGGGCGATGATGCGGCCGCCGATGGCGGCCTGGATCGGGATCTTGAACAGATGCTGCGGGATCAGCTCCTTCAGCTTCTCGCACATGGCGCGGCCGCGCTTTTCCGCCGCTGACCGATGCACCAGCATGGAGAGCGCGTCGACCGGCTCGTCATTGACCAGGATCGACATCTTCACCAGGTCGCCCTCGCGATAGTTGGTCAGGTGATAGTCGAAGGAGGCGTAGCCCTTGGAGATCGACTTCAGCCGATCGTAGAAGTCGAACACGACCTCGTTGAGCGGCAGGTCGTAGGTGAGCATGGCGCGTTTTCCCACATAGGAGAGATCGGCCTGGATGCCGCGCCTGTCCTGGCAGAGTTTCAGGATGCCGCCGAGATAGTCGTCGGGCGTAAGGATGGTGGCGCGGATCCACGGCTCCTCGATCGAGGCGATCTTGACCACGTCGGGCATGTCGGCCGGGTTGTGCAGTTCCTTGGTCGTGCCGTCGATGAGGTTCATGCGGTAGACGACGGAAGGCGCCGTGGCGATGAGGTCGAGGTTGAACTCGCGCTCCAGCCGCTCCTGGATGATCTCGAGATGCAAGAGGCCGAGGAAGCCGCAGCGGAAGCCGAAGCCGAGCGCGGCGGAGGTCTCCATTTCAAAGGAGAAGGACGCGTCGTTGAGGCGCAGCTTGCCGACGGCGGCGCGCAGGTCCTCGAAATCGGCGGCGTCGACCGGGAACAGGCCGCAGAACACCACCGGCTGCGCCGGCTTGAAGCCGGGCAGCGCCTTGGCCGTCGGGCGGCGGTCCTCGGTGATGGTGTCGCCGACGCGGGTGTCGGCCACTTCCTTGATCGAGCCGGTGAAGAAGCCGAACTCGCCCGGGCCGAGCTCGTCGACATTGACGCGAGCCGGCTTGAAGACGCCGGTGCGCTCGACGAGATATTTTGCACCGGTGCCCATCATGCGGATGGTCTGGCCCTTCTTCATCACGCCGTCGATGATGCGCACCAGCACGATGACGCCGAGATAGGCGTCGTACCAGCTGTCGACCAGCATCGCTTTCAGCGGGGCGTTGATGTCGCCCTCGCGCGGCGGGGGCAGCTGGTGGACGATCGCCTCCAGCACGTCCGGCACGCCGAGGCCGGTCTTGGCCGAGATCAGCACGGCGTTCGACGCGTCGAGGCCGATCACCTCCTCGACCTGCTCGCGGATGCGCTCCGGCTCTGCCGCCGGCAGGTCGACCTTGTTCAGCACCACGACGATCTCGTGGTTGTTGTCGATGGCCTGGTAGACGTTGGCCAAAGTCTGCGCCTCGACGCCTTGGCTGGCGTCGACCACCAGCAGCGAGCCCTCGCAGGCGGCCAAAGAGCGCGACACCTCATAGGCGAAGTCGACATGGCCGGGGGTGTCGATGAGGTTCAGAACGTAATCCTCGCCGTTCTTGGCGCGGTAGTTCAGCCGAACGGTCTGGGCCTTGATGGTGATGCCGCGCTCGCGCTCGATGTCCATCGAGTCCAGCACCTGCTCCTTCATGTCGCGCTCCTCCAGCGCGCCGGTGAGCTGGATCAGCCGGTCGGCAAGCGTGGATTTGCCATGGTCGATATGGGCGACGATGGAGAAATTGCGGATGTGGTCGAGGGGCGTCGTCATGCGGCGCGCTTTAGCAGGGGCGGGGATAGGGGGCAAGCGGTGGGCCTTTCCTTCTCCCCTTGTGGGAGAAGGTGGATCGGCGCGCCAGCGCCGAGACGGATGAG
>SUGL01000092.1 GCA_004963905.1 Mesorhizobium sp. | reverse complement strand
TAATCACAGCCCAGTTTGGCACATTCGATGCCGCAAGGGGCCGTCCACCCATCATTCTAGGGCGGAGCAAGGAGCGGAGCGACGCGCGTAGACCCTAGAATCCATTCCGTGACATCGAGGCGTTGCCGCGGTTCAGAATTCTGCGCTGCCACGCCCTTCGGTCAAGGTAACGGCATGGATTCTAGGGTCTTCGCGACGGAGCTTCGCTCCTGCTTCGCCCTAGAATGACGAAGTTGAGAGCGTTCTGCCTCCAACCCCCGAGCACTCAGGATTGTCCCTTCACACGGATGGCTTATCCAATCGTCCGCTCAAGAACACTCAGCCAATTGCGATAAGCGATCTTCTCGATCAGCGCGCGTCCGAAGCCACGCGTCGCCAGCGCGTCGATCAGCTTGGGCAGGCCGGCGACGTCGCCGATGACGGCGGGGATCATGGCGCCGTCGAAATCCGAGCCCAGGCCAACGCCGTCCTCGCCCAGCGCCTGTAAGAGCGAATCGATATGGCGCACCATGATGTCGAGGCCGGTATCGGCGTTCATGCGGCCGTCCTCGCGCAGGAAGCCGGTGGCGAAGTTGAGGCCGACCATGCCGCCGGATTCGCGGATCGCGCCGAGCTGCCAGTCGGTCAGATTGCGCGAATGGCCGCAGATCGCATGCACGTTGGAATGGGTCGCGACCAGCGGCGCATCGCTCAATTCGGCCACGTCACGGAAGCCTTTCTCGTTGAGATGCGAGAGGTCGATCATGATCCTGAGCTGATTGCAGGCCTTGACCAGCGCCTTGCCGGCATCGGTGAGGCCGGGCCCGGTATCGGGCGAGGAGGGAAAGCGGAACGGCACGCCGTTGCCGAAGGCGTTCGGCCGGCTCCAGACGATGCCCAGCGAGCGCAGGCCGGCCGCATGCAGCACGTCGAGCATGGCAAGCTCGGGATCGATTGCCTCGACGCCCTCGATGTGGAAGACCGCCGCGATCGAACCCTTAGCCATAGCATCGCGGATGTCGCCGGCGCTGCGGCACACGCTCAGCGCGCCTGCCCGCTCAAGTCTGAACAGGATCGAGGCCATGCCGATGGTGGACGTGATCGCCTCGGCACGCGGCAGTTCCGGCGGCAGGGGTTCATCGTCGCTCGGCGCTGGCGGAACGGCGCTGCGCTTGGTCTTTTCGATCGGCGGCGGGAAGATCGCGAACATGCCGCCGGCAAAGCCGCCTTTTTTGGCGCGCGGCAGGTCGATATGACCGCCCTGCGTGCCCTCGACGAACAGCTTTTCGACATCCGTTTCCTTCGACTGGTAGAGCCTGAGCAGCGTGTCGTTGTGGCCGTCGAAAACGGGGATCAGGTCGGTATCGGTCATCAGGGGAGCCATTCATTTCGGTGACGGGCGGGACGACGGGTTTCGTCCGAAGCGAACCGTCAACTTAGGCAAGATGACCGGGCGGTGCAAATGGCAGAGCGGTCTTTCCTTCTCCCCCTGTGGGAGAAGGTGGATCGGCGCGCAGCGCCGAGACGGATGAGGGGTGTTCCAGGGAATGCAGACGTCGCACTCCGTTGGAACACCTCTCATCCGGCCGCTTCGCGGCCACCTTCCCCCACAAGGGGGGAAGGAAAAAATCCTCTACCGCTTCAACACATCCGCCCATTCCGGATGGCGGCGGAATTGGGCGTTGGCGAAGGGGCAGAGCGGGATGATCTTCTTGCCGGCCGCACGCGCATCCTCGACCGCGCGGGTGACGAGGCGAAGCCCGGCGCCCTGGCCGCGGAAGACGTCCGGCACCTCGGTGTGATCGATGATGAGCTGATGCTCGCCGATCGTGGTGAAGGTCATCTCGGCCTCGGCGCCGCCCGGTCCGCGCAGCACATAGCGCCCCTTGGAGCCATGGTCTTCCAGTTCGATCTCCGGCAGTTGGTCAGCCATTGTTCTTGCCTCCTTCGGCGGCGGGAGCGAAGGCGAACAGTCGCCGCGCCGCTTCGATTTCATTCGGCCGCACCTCGTGCCCGCCATCGTGCCATTCCACTGTGACATCGGCCCCGTCGGCGCGCAAATAGGCTTCCAGTCGGGACGTCAGGTTGGGCGGACAGATCGGATCGCGCCTGCCGGCCGTGATCAGGATGCGGCGGCCGGCAAGGCTGCCCTGCACTTCCGGTTCGAACGGGATCAGCGGATGCATCAGCGCCGCGGCATCGAACAGAGCTGGCCCCGCGAACATCACCGAGGCCAGGATGTTGGCGCCGTTGGAATAGCCGAGCCCGAACACCGCCGAGGGCTTTGCCGACTCGACGTGCGCCTTGACGAAGCCTGCCATCTTGGCCGTCGCCCGCGCGAGGTCGGCCATGTCGTAGACGCCCTCGCCGGTGCGGCGAAAGAAGCGGGCGGCGCCATGCTCGGACACGTCGCCCCGCGGCGACACGATCGTCGCCGAAGGCGCAAGCTCCTGACCGAACGACAGAAGCTGATTCTCGTCGGCTCCGGTCCCGTGGAAGACGAAGAGCAACGGACTGCCCGGCGAACCGGGCAGCACTTTATGGATGTAGGCGTCCTTGCTCATGGCTTAGTCTTCCAGCTTCTGCAGGTGCTGTTCGAGATAGGGTCGCAGATGCTGATGCTGCGTCGGCAGCTTCAGCGTTTCGCCCAGATGCGCTGTGTCCTCATCGCGGTCGAAGCCCGGCTCGTTGGTGGACACCTCGAACAGCACGCCGCCCGGCGTGCGGAAATAGATCGCCCAGAAGTAGTCGCGATCGATGACCGGCGTCACGCCGTAACCCGTGTCGACCAGCGCCTTGCGCACCTCGAGCTGCCTGGCGCGATCCTCGACCGCGAAGGCGACATGGTGCACCGAGCCGGCACCGAGATTGGCGAAGCCTGCGCCCGGCAGCGACTCGATGTCGACGACGTCGGCGCCATTGCCGTTCTCGATCGCGAGCCGGCGGACGTTGCCAGACTTGTCGACTTCCTCATAGCCCATGAACTTCAGCAGCTCCTCGGTGGCGCCGCCGTCCTTCAGCCTCAGCGCGACCGAGTGGAAGCCGCGGATCGCTTCATCGCCGGGAACGCCGCCCTTGATCCAGGGCGCGCGGCTGTCGGCCTTGTCCTCGACCAGAGCGAAACTGTCGCCGTCGGGGCCGGTGAAGGTGAGCCGCTTCTCGCCGAAGCTTGTCTCGCGGGCAACACCGCTCACGCCCTCGTCGGCGAAGCGCTTTTCCCAATAGCCGAGCGTGCCTTCCGGCACCGAGAAGACCGTGGTGCCGACCTCGCCAACCCCATGCCGGCCCTTGCCGATGTCGGGGAACGGGAAATAGGTCATCACCGAGCCCGGCGTGCCGAACTCGTCGGCGTAGTAGAGGTGATAGACGTCCGGCGCGTCGAAATTGACGGTTTTCTTCACCCTACGCAGGCCGAGCTTCCTGGTGAAGAACTCATTGTTGCGGCGCGCATCGCTGGCCATCGAGGTGACGTGATGCAGGCCCTTGATCTGATTGAGCATGGTGTTGCTCCTTCCTTGTCCTTGCTGCGGCCCTCGCCGCTGTCCACGCCAATATGAGGATAGGCCCGACGCTGGCAAAGCGGGCAAACACAGAATGGACTGTGTCATAAAAGTGAACGACCTAAGGTTTATGTTCACCGATTGAAGAACCGGCTTGCCTTGCAACGCCGGCGAATTTCGGCTCCATGAGCGGCACGCCTTCCTTGAGGAGACAATTTTGGACAACCGAACCCGCCGCCCGAACGTTCTCCTCATCACCTGCGATCAGTGGCGTGGCGATTGCCTGTCGGCCGCAGGCCATCCTGTGGTCAGGACGCCGAATGTTGACGCGCTTGCCGCCGAGGGTGTGCTGTTCCGGCGCCACTATGGCGGCGCCGCACCCTGCTCTCCGGCCCGTGCCTGCCTCTACACCGGCCTCTACCAGATGAACAACCGCGTCTGCCGCAACGGCACGCCGCTCGATGCCCGTCATGGCAACGTCGCCCTGTCGGCACGCGCGGTTGGCTACGACCCGACCTTGTTCGGCTACACCGATGTCGCGCCGGACCCGCACCGGCTGTCGGCAGCCGATCCACGGCTGCGCAGCTATGAAGGCGTGCTGCCGGGCTTCATCGTGCGGCAGTTCCTGCCCGAGCACCAGAAACAGTGGCTGTCCTGGCTGAGGATGCAGGGCATCGATGCCAGCGCCGGCAGCCCGGACATCCACCGTCCGGCTGGCGAGCACGGCAAGATCCGGGGCGATGTGAGCAACGCGCCGCCGGTCTATTCGAAGGACCAGACGCCGACCGCCTTCCTGGCCGGCGAATTCATCCGCTGGCTTGGCGAGCAGGACGAGGCCGCGCCATGGTTCGCGCATATCTCCTTCATCAGCCCGCACCCGCCCTTCATCGTGCCTGAGCCCTACAACACCATGTACGACCCGGTCGACGGCCCGGCTTTCCGGCGCGCCGCAAGCTGGCAGGCCGAGGCGGAAAGCCACCCCTATCTCGCTTACGATCTCGACCAGCAGAAGCGGACGAAATTCATACCCGGCGCCGAGGGCAAGGTGCCGGACTGGAGCGAGGAAAATTTCCGCCGCATCCGCGCCATCTATTACGGCATGATCTCGGAACTCGACGTACAGCTCGGCCGCGTCTGGCAAGCCGTAAAGGCGGCCGGCGCGTGGGACGATACCGTGATCGTGCTCACCTCCGACCATGCCGAGATGATGGGCGATCATTTCATGCTGGGCAAAGGCGGCTACTTCGATAGCAGCTACCACATTCCGCTGATCATCCGCGATCCGAGTCGCGGAGCAGCCGCCGGCATGACGGTCGACCGTTTCACCGAGGCGGTCGACATCTTTCCGACTTTGCTCGACCTGATCGGTGCCGCACCCGAGCCGCATCTCGATGGCAGGTCGCTGGCGCCGTGGCTGGACGGCGAGGAGCCGGCAGACTGGCGCGAGGCCGCGCATTGGGAATTCGATTTCCGCTCGGTCGCCGACGGCGAGGCCGAGCGTCACTTCGGCATCGGCCCGCGCGATTGCAACCTGGCCGTCCTGCGCACCGAGGACTTCAAATATGTCCATTTCGGCGGCGGCCTGCCACCGCTGCTGTTCGACCTCGCGAAGGATCCGGGCGAGCTGAGCAACGTCGCGAACGACGCTGTCTATCTGCCGGCGCGCCTAGAATTCGCCGAGAAAATGCTCGCCTGGCGCGCCAGGCATCTCGACCAGTCGCTGGCGCTGGCGGAGCTGACGGACGATGGGGTGGTCGGCCACGTGGGTCGGGCGGTAGGCAGTAGGCAGTAGGCAGTAGGCAGTAGAAGATCTCAAAGGCATGGTCTTGGACCAGCTATTCTTCCCTACTGCCTACTGCCTACTGCCTACTGCCTACTCCCTATTTCAAGATCATCCTCTGCTGGTCGCGCTTGGTGGCATAGGTGCTCTTGTCATAGGCCGCCTGCGCCTGCAGCTGTTCCTTGGTGAAGTTTGTGTAGAGATATTTCTTGCCGTTCTTGTCGGTCATGAATTTGAGCTTGTCCATGCCGACCGCCACTTCCTTGGCGCCGATGCCGAGGAAGCCGCCGACGTCGACGATCACCGCATCCGGCTTTTTGTCCGGCGTCAGCACGACATCGCCGATCGTGCCGATCTTGGCGTCGTTGGCGCCATAGACGGTCGCGCCCTTCAGCTCGTCGCCGCGGATATTGCCCATCGGCATCTCGGTCAGCGTCGACTTGTCGATCGAGGCCGTCTTGGTCTCGTCGGTAGCGGACGTATTCGCCGGCTTGTTTTCGGCCGTGGCCGGAGCCGGTGCCGCAGGCTTGTTCTCGGCAGTCGACTGCGCCGGCTGAGCTGGCTTGGCCCCCTTGTCGGCCGTGGTATCCGACGACGCCACGGCAGGCGTGGTGGTGGGCGGCGTCTCGCTCGAAGCCGCGGTGCTTGTCGAGGCCGGCGCCGGATCATAAGCCTTGCGGTTGAAATCCGGCAGCGCCTGAAGCTCCTCCTTCGTCGTCTCGGCGACCAGCCAGCGGTCGCCATTCTTCTCCGCCCACTTTGCCTTGGCGAAGTCAAAGGTGACGTTCTTCGTGCCTATGCCGAGGAAGCCGCCGACGCCGATGACGAGCGACTCGGCCTTGCCGTCCTTGGCGAGCACGATGTCCTTCACGTCGCCGATCTTCTGGGCGTCGTCAGCGGTGCCGTTGTAGACCGTTTCGCCCATTATGTTGGTGGCGAGATTGCCTTCCGCCTTCTTCACCGGTTCAGCCGGCTTGGCATTGAGATCCACCGGCTTCTGGGCTCCGCCTGTGTCGGTGGTTGAGGGCTGCGTGGCGTCAGCGGACTGCGCTGGCGCCGGATCATATGGCTTGCGGTCGAACGCAGGCTGGGCATTCAGCTCCTCCTTGCTTGTCTTGGCCACCAGCCAACGGTCACCGTTCTTCTCGGCCCATTCCATCTTGCTGTAGTCGAAGGCGACGTCCTTGGTCCCAACGCCAAGGAAGCCGCCGACGCCGATGATCGCGGACTTGGCTTTGCCGCTCGCGTCGAAGACGATGTCGTCGATCTTGCCGATGTCCTGGGCGTCTTTGCCGGTGCCGTTATAGACGGACTCGCCGATGATGTTGGTCATCAGGGAACCCTCTGAGCGGATCACGGGTTGCGGATTTTCAGCGGCGGGCGGCTGCGCTGGCGTTGGCGTCGCCGTTTGTGCGAAAGCGCCGGTTGCGAGCAGCGTTGCAAGCGCGGTCGTCGCAAAAAGAGTGCGGGTCATGATCGTCTCTCCTCCTGCCTGATTTCGGCAACGCAGCGGTTCCGGCGAACCGGCCCGACGCGGCATTGTCCGATGCCTTCACAACGTCGTGACCGGTGCCTTGTTCCAAAACACCGAGCGCTTCGGAGGCGTCCAATCCTGAGTGGCCGAGGAACCTTTGGGCAACCGTTTCGTTTTGAGCAGCGGTTACGGGGCCGTTTCGGCCAAGGAATTGCCAGGCCAGGAGATTGCGGGGAAGAAAGGCGGAGCGGGGCATGCGGTTTGCTGCGGTGCTGAACCAGGACGGCGGCACGCTGCGTACCACCGATATGGCAGCCTTTGCTGACCGTCTGCGCCGGACGCTGGAAGCAGCTGGCCATTCGGTTCAGGTCGATATCGTTGCCGGCCAAGAAATCGCCGCGGCATTGGAAAGGGCTGTGGCGAAACGCAACATAGACGTCGTGATCGCCGGCGGCGGCGACGGCACGGTTTCGACGGCGGCGTCCCTTCTCATGAACAAGAAGAAAGCCTTGGCCATATTGCCGGGCGGCACGATGAATCTCTTCGCGCGCGGCCTTGGCATACCGCAGACGCTGGATGGGGCGCTGAAATCCTTCGCCGAAGGTGAGGTGACGGCCGTCGACATGGCGAGCGCCAACGGCCGGCCCTTTGTGCATCAGTTTTCGATCGGCATGCATGCCAGGATGGTGCAGCTCCGCGAGAAGATGGATTTCGGTTCGCGGCTTGGAAAGATGCAGGCTTCCGTTCGCGCCGCATGGGCGACGATCAAGAACCCGCACACCCTCAAGGTGAGCTTGACCATCGGCAAGACGGAGATCATCACCCGCGCGACCGGCATCAGCATCAGCAACAATCTGTTCGGCGAGGGCCATCTGCCTTACGCGGACAATCCGGCGGGCGGCCTGCTCGGCATCTATGTCAGCGTCGCGCGCAGACGCCGCGACCTGGTGAAGCTATTCCTCGCCATGCTGCGCGGCCGTTGGCGCGACAGCCAACATGTCGAAATCCATCAGGCCGACAAGGCGATCCTCAAGATCCATTCGCCGACGAAGAAGTTCAGCGCCGTCATGGACGGCGAGCTGTTCGGGCTGGAACGCGAAACGGTGATCGAGATTCATCCTGGCGCGTTGAAGGTGTTGGTTCCGGCTAGAAATGTGCAGGCAAAGGCGGCCTAAGGCGTGTTGAGATTCAGGTCAGGCCGAGCCGAAAATGTCGGTTTCTGAGAA
>SUGL01000091.1 GCA_004963905.1 Mesorhizobium sp. | reverse complement strand
TCTCCCCGTCACTATACGGGGAGAGGATGCCGGCAGGCAGGTGAGGGGCGGCGCCTGCCTTGAAAATAGAAACTGGGCAGAGCGTGCCTGCCTTATTCAATTGTTATTGGACTAACGCGTTCTGAAAGTCTTTCCTAGGCGTCCCCACGCCCCGGAGCCCCGCCATGCATCTTACCCGCCGGACGCTGATCGCCGTCAGCCTTTCGCTCGCGTTTGCCTTCACGCCATCGGCAGCGCTCTTCGCTGCCTCGCCCGCTCCGGCCAAGGGCGAGCACGGTATGGTGGTGACCGCCCAGCATCTGGCGACCGAAGTTGGCGTCGAGGTGCTGAAGAAGGGCGGCAACGCGGTCGATGCGGCGGTCGCCGTCGGCTATGCCTTGGCCGTCGTCTACCCCAACGCCGGTAATATCGGCGGCGGCGGGTTCATGACCATCCGGCTGAAGGACGGCCGCTCGACCTTCATCGACTTCCGCGAGCGCGCGCCGCTTGCCGCCACCAGGACCATGTATCTCGACAAGGACGGCAATCCTGTAAAGGGCGCCAGCCTCGACGGCTATCTGGCTGTCGGCGTGCCGGGCTCGGTCGCGGGCTTCGAGATGGCGCGCGGGAAATATGGAACCTTGTCCAGGCAGGATCTGATGGCGCCGGCGATTGCCTACGCCAAGGACGGCTTCGTCCTCGACCAGGGCGACGCGGCTTCCTTCTCCGCCAGCGCCGCCCGGCTGGCCAAGGATCCGGCGGCGGCCGCCATCTTCCTCAAACCCGACGGCAAGCCCTACGGGATCGGCGAGCGGTTCACCCAGCCGGACCTCGCCGCCTCGCTTTCGGCGATCTCGGAAAAAGGACCAGACGCCTTCTACAAGGGAGCGATTGCCGACGCGGTCGTCAAGGCGAGCGGCGCCGAGGGCGGCGTCCTCGCCAAGGGCGATTTCGAGCAGTATGCGGTGCGCGAGCTGAAACCCGTGACCTGTTCCTACCGCGGCTACGAGATCATTTCCTCGCCGCCGCCGAGTTCCGGCGGTCTCATCATCTGCGAGATCCTCAACATCCTGGAAGGTTACCCGCTCTCCTATCTCGGGGCAGGGTCGGCCGAGACCGTCCATGTCATGGTGGAAGCGATGCGCCACGCCTATGTCGACCGTAACTCGGCGCTGGGCGATCCGGATTTCGTCGACAATCCGGTCTCGAAGCTGCTCGACAAGGGTTATGCCAAGGACATCCGCGGCAAGATCGATCCGTTCCGGGCCGGCGTGTCGAAGGATCTGATGCCGAAGGGATTCGGCGAGAGCAAGGAAACGACGCATTATTCGATCATCGACAAGGACGGCAACGCGGTCGCGGTCACCTACACGCTCAACGGCTCCTTCGGCGCCGGCGTCGTCGCCGACGGCACCGGCATCCTTCTCAACAACGAGATGGACGATTTCACCCAGAAGCCCGGCGTGCCCAATCTCTACGGCCTGGTCCAGGGCGAGGCCAACGCCATCCAGCCGAAGAAGACGCCTTTATCCTCGATGAGCCCGACGATCGTGACCAAGGACGGCAAGCCGTTCATGGTCATCGGCAGCCCGGGTGGCTCGCGCATCATCACCATCACGCTGGAGGCGATCGTCAACGTCATCGATCATGGCATGAACATCCAGGAGGCGATCGACGCGCCGCGCATCCACCATCAATGGCTGCCCGACACCGTCTATGTCGAGCCTTTCGGGCTTTCGCCCGACACCGAAAGGCTGCTGGCCGGCATGGGTTACCATCTCGATCTCAGCGACCAGACATGGGGGCAGGCGGCCGGCATATTGGTCGGCGGCAAGAGCTTGGGCGAAATCGAGAAGGGCGGCGGCGCCCGCTATAACGGCGCCATCGACAGCCGCGCCGCTTCCGGCGAGGCGCTGGGCTATTAGGCTGGTGTCTTAAGCCACGAGCGTGATGGTCGAGGCGATCAGCAGCACGGCGGCGATGCCGACGAACAGCGCATAGATGCGCGGCCGGTCGAGCAGCAGCGCATTGCCCGAAATCCAGGCCGAAGTGGCGCCGCCGAGCGCGAACAGGAAGCCGTTGCGGTGGCCGAAGGTCATGGACGCGGCCATCAGCCCGCCGATGATCAGCGCGCCGAACACGATGATGACGGCAACGGCGTATTTCTCGAAATCGTTGCCGCTGCCCATCGCCGGCCCCATGGCGTTGAGATTCGGCAGATCGTCCGGATCGAAGGGGCTGGCCGAGCCGTATTCGTCTTGACCGAGGGATTCGCGCATCATTCGTTCTCCGCTGAGCGGCAACAAACCATCAACGCTTGCCGATGGCAACCGGCAACGCCATCGCGGTCATGCGTTCGCCGTACGGCTGGTGCCAACGTGCCACGGTTTCCTGGACAGGCTCAACGGTCTGGGGTTCGATCGGGTTCCACAAGCTTGATCTATCTGGAAAAATCGCTGCGCACGATGCCGTGCCGCTGCAGCTTGTCGTAGAAGGTCTTGCGCGGGATGCCGAGGGCCTCGATCGTGCGCCGGACGTCGCCGTCGTTGCGACCAAGTGTCTCGCGGATGATCTCGGCCTCGTAGCGTTCGAGCCGTTCCGGCAAGGGCATGGCGGCGTCCGAATCGCTCGGCTGAGGGGAAGGGCTGCCGCCGATCTCCTCCAATCCGAGCACGAAGCGCTCGGCGAAATGGGCGAGCTCGCGGACATTGCCCGGCCAATCATGTTCCTTAAGATGATGCTGAACGGCAGCCGGCGCCGCGGGCACCGGGCGGTGAAAGCGGGCCGCGGCGCGCTCGGCGAAATAGCCGAACAGCAGCGGCACGTCGTCCCGCCGCTCGCGCAGCGGCGGGATCGAGAGCGTCACGACATTGAGCCGGTAATAGAGGTCCTCGCGGAAGGCGCCGCGCTGGCTCGGATCGCCGAGATCGACCTTGGCGGCGGCGACGACGCGCAGGTCGACCGGCCGGACCTCGTTGGTGCCGAGCGGCGTCACCTCGCGCATTTCCAGCACGCGCAACATCTGCACCTGTGTCGAAGGCGGCATGCTCTCGATCTCGTCGAGAAACAGCGTGCCGCCGCTCGAATGTTCGATGCGGCCGACGCGCTTCTTCTGTGCGCCGGTAAAGGCGCCCGCCTCGTGGCCGAACAATTCGCTTTCGATCACGGTCTCCGGCAGCGTGCCGCAATTGAGCGCGACGAAATTGCCTTTGGCGCGGCGGCTCCAGCGGTGCAGCAGGTTCGCCACCACTTCCTTGCCGGAGCCGGTTTCGCCGGTCACCAGTACGTCGACATCGGTGTCGGCGATCTGCCTCAGCGTGCGGCGCAGCCGCTCCATCGCCGGCGTCTGGCCGATCAGCGGCAATCCCTCCTGCGCCTGCTCGGCCGCTTCGCGCAAGGCGCGGTTTTCCATCACCAGGCGGCGCTTCTCCGCCGCGCGCCATACGCTTTGCGCTAGCCGGTCGGCGGCGAAGGGCTTGGTGATGAAATCATAGGCGCCGTCCTTGATCGCCTTGACCGCCATGGCGATGTCGCCATGGCCGGTGACGAGGATGACGGGGATGTCCGGATCGAGGTCAACCACACGGTCGAAGAGCTGAAGGCCATCCATTTCGGGCATGCGGATGTCGGACACCACGACGCCGGCAAAGCCGGTATCGAGACCGGCAAGTGCCTCGCTTGCCGAGGAGAAGGCCGAGACGGCAAAACCGGCGAGTTCCAGCGTCTGCTTCGTCGCCTTCAGGAGATCGCCGTCGTCATCGATCAGGATGACCGGATTGCCGTCTGTCATTTCGGACCAGCCTTCGAGAGATGGATAGTGAAGCGGGTGCCGCTGCCGCTGCTCGCCACCTCGATGCGTCCGCCATAGTCGGCGACGATATCCTTGGAGATGACGAGGCCGAGGCCAATCCCCTTTTCCTTCGAGGTGTTGAAGGGCGTGAACAGCGACTTCAGGATCGCCGTCGGGATGCCCGGCCCGTTGTCCGCCACCACCAGCGCCACCTCGCCGGACGTTTCTGAAGCGGACACTTCAACCCGCGCGTCGTCGCGACCTTCGAGCGCTTCCAGAGCGTTCTGGAACAGGTTGATCAACACTTGCTCCAGCCGCAGCCGATTGCCCATTACTTTCAGCGTCCGCGGCGGCAGCGTGATCGCCAGCGCGTCCAGCCGCCCGGCAAAACGGCTCCTGAGCAGCACGACCGCGCCTTCGATGACGCTGCGCAGTTCGACCGGCTCGGCCGCCGTGCGGCCTTTGCGGGCGAAGGCTTTCAGCTCCTCGGTGATGGTTCCGATGCGCTCGGTCAGCGCGGCGATCGCGCCGAGATTCTCTTCCGCCGGCGCCGTCTGCTTGCGCTCCAGGAAGACACGCGCATTGTCGGCATAGGCCCGGATCGTCGCTACCGGCTGGTTGATCTCATGCGCGACGCCCGCGGCAACCTGGCCAAGGGTCGCGAGACGGTTGGCCTGCACCAGTTCCTGCTGCATGACCTGCAGCTTCGCCTCGGTGCTGCGATGATCGGCGATCTCGGCCTGCAGCCGGTCGCGCGCGAGGCTGAGATCCTGCGTGCGCTCGACGACGCGGCGCTCGAGCTCGGCGCGCGCCGCCTGTTCCGCGGCGATCCGCATCTGGGCGGATTGCCGGCGCCACAACAGATAGGCGCCCAAGGCAAGGAGCGGGACGAGGACACCCAGCGCCAGGAGCCGCATTTCGCGCTGGGCCGAGGCGATGGGTGCCTCCGCCGGAACGAGATAGTCGAGCCGCCACGGCGTCGAGGGCACAGCCGTGGACAGCCGCATATACTCCGCGTCGCTGCCGCCAGGCGTGATGGCGTGGACCAGCGCGACATCGGGGCTGAGCGGTTGCGGCCTCGTGATAGGCAAAGGCACCAGCGGCGCCTCGCCGAACTGCTGGCTGGCGCGGATATCGGCCAGCGCCGGCTGGCCGAGCGGCGCCGTTGTCATGAAGCGCCAGGAGGGCACGCTGGTGATCAGCACCACGCCGTGCTCGTCGCTGACATAGGCGGGGCGGCTTGCCTCGTGCCAGTCGGCCTCGAGCTGGTCGAACTCCATCTTGACCACGACGACGCCGAGCGGCGCGGCGGCGCTTCCGACCCGGCGCGAAATATAGAGGCCCGGGCGCTTGCTGGTATTGCCGAGCGCGAAATATTCGGCGGTGCCGGATCGCATCGCACCAGAGAAATAAGCACGAAAACCGTAGTCGTTGCCGACGAAGCTCACCGGCTCGCGCCAGTTGCTGGAAGCGATCGCCAGCCCGTCCGTGCCGGTGACATAGAGCACCGAGGCCTTGGTGCCGGACACCAGCCCTTCGAGTTTGCGGTTGAGCACGTCGATCGAGGCGAGGCTACGCTGAGCGAGCGCGTCATGCACCTGCTGGTCTTCGGACAAAAGCAGCGGCAGCGCGCGCGGATTTTCGAGCACCGCGCGCAGCAGCGCGACCTTGAGATTGGCGTCGGTGCGTCCTTGCGCGGCCAAAGTCTCCGTCTCGGTCGAGCGTCCGTAGAGGCCGGCGCCATAGAGCGCCGCCAGCACGATGAGAAGCGCCACCGCCGCAAACAGCAGCCAGGCGCGCCGCGCCCGCCTTGCGAGCAGTTCGGGCGTCGAGGCGACGGCAGCGGCGGGGCGTTGCAGCATGCCGCATTTGTGCATGATTTCGCACAAAGCACAATTCAACCTATGCGGATAGCCGCACGAGGCTGTCGGAATTGTGGGGTCGTTCGGTCGAAAAAGATGAACAGAATCAATATCGGGTGCGTCGAAACGGAATTTGGCACGCCTGTTGCAACTGCATCCGCAGCAGCCGTGAGGCTGTGGAGGTCAACTGCCCCAGGGAGGTCGAGCGTTTCGATCGGGGCTGAACGGAGGATACGATGCAGACAGCTATCGCTGCCGCCGAGCCGCGCGGCAAGGTTCCCTTTTACCGGCATCTCTATGTGCAGGTCCTGGCGGCGATCGCCGCCGGCATTCTGCTCGGCCATTTCTATCCCGACATCGGCGCCTCGCTGAAGCCGCTTGGCGATGCCTTCATCAAGCTGGTCAAGATGGTGATCGCGCCGGTGATCTTCCTCACGGTCGCGACCGGCATCGCCGGCGTCTCCGACTTGCACAAGGTCGGTCGCGTCGCCGGCAAGGCGATGATCTATTTCCTCGTCTTCTCGACGCTGGCGCTCATCGTCGGCCTGGTCGTCTCCAACGTCATCCAGCCTGGTGCCGGCATGCATATCAATCCGGCGACGCTCGACCCCTCGAAGGTGGCGACCTTCGCCGAGAAGGCGCATGACACCACCATCGTCGGCTTCTTGATGAACATCATCCCCGACACCATCACCGGCGCCTTCGCGCAGGGCGATATCCTGCAGGTGCTGTTCTTCTCGGTGCTGTTCGGCGTGGCGCTGGCCCTCGTCGGCGAGCGCGGCCGCCCGGTCGTCGATTTCCTGCAGGCGCTCACCGCGCCGATCTTCCGCCTCGTCGCCATCCTGATGAAGGCTGCGCCCATCGGCGCCTTCGGCGCCATGGCCTTCACCGTCGGCAAATACGGCATCGGCGCGATCGCCAATCTCGCCATGCTGATCGGCACCTTCTACCTGACGTCGCTGCTCTTCGTGCTCGTCGTTCTCGGCGCCGTCGCATGGTGGAACGGCTTCTCGATCCTGGCGCTGATCCGCTACATCAAGGAAGAGCTGCTCCTGGTGCTCGGCACCTCGTCGTCGGAGGCGGCGTTGCCCGGCCTGATGGCCAAGATGGAGCGGGCCGGCTGCAATCGCTCGGTGGTCGGTCTTGTCATCCCGACCGGCTATTCCTTCAACCTCGACGGCACCAACATCTACATGACGCTGGCCGCACTCTTCATCGCCCAGGCGACCGACACGCCGCTCACCTTTGGCGATCAGATCCTGCTGCTGCTGGTCGCCATGCTGAGCTCCAAGGGCGCCGCCGGCATCACCGGCGCCGGCTTCATCACCTTGGCCGCAACGCTGTCGGTCGTGCCTTCCGTGCCGGTCGCCGGCATGGCGCTGATCCTCGGCGTCGACCGCTTCATGTCGGAATGCCGCGCGCTGACCAACTTCGTCGGCAATGCGGTTGCGACCATCGTCGTGGCGCGCTGGGAAGGCGAGCTCGACCAGAAGCAGTTCGCCGCCGCCATGGCCGGCCAGCTGCCGGAAGAAGCAGACCTCGCACTCTCGGGCGGTCTCCAGCCAGCCTGATCCAACCGGAGCAATTCCAGGAAAAGTGTCCCACGGTTTTCTGTCCGGAATTGCGCAAACAAAGAGGCATCCTCCCTGCGCATGAACAGGCCGCGGCTTCCGCCGCGGCCTGTTCTTTTTGCCGCGTGCCGCATAGGGTGGCGCGGGGCGGTATCGCCGGCACAAGATTGAACCGCGAGGGCGGCGGATGAGCAGCGCGTTTCCCGAGATCTACCTTGTCCGCCATGGCGAGACGGAATGGAGCGCGTCTGGTAGGCACACCGGCCGCACCGACATTCCGCTGACCGCGAAGGGCGAAGAGGCCGCGCGCGGTGTCGCCCATCGTCTCAAGGACCAGACCTTCCAGGTGGTCTGGTCGAGCCCGTCGCAACGCGCCTTCGACACCTGTCGGCTTGCCGGCTTCGGCGAGCGCGCGGTGAAGAAGGCCGACCTGCAGGAATGGGACTACGGCGCCTATGAAGGCGTGACGACCAAGGAGATCCTTGCCGGGCGTCCCGGCTGGCAATTATTTCGCGACGGCTGCCCGAATGGCGAGACGGCCGCTGATGTCGGCGCCAGGGCCGATGCGATCATCGCCGAGGCTCGCACCGTTACCGGCAATGTGCTCATCTTCTCGAGCTCGCATTTCCTGCGCGTGCTTGCGGCGCGCTGGGTTGGCCTGCCGCCTCAGGGTGGTGCCCATTTCGTGCTCGACACGGCAAGCCTCAGCGTTCTCGGCTACGAGCATGATCTGACCGAGCCGGTGATCCGGCGGTGGAACCAGAAGTAGTCGGGGCTTTATAGCAGCCCCAGGTGCCTCTGGAGATTGGGCGAAACCCCTCAGCCTCGTCATGTATGGACGGCCCCTTTTGGGCAAGAGGCAAAATGGCGACGCCGGCATAAGTCTGGAGCGGTCATGTATTCGGCCTTTAGTGCGGTCGATTTCGAAGACCGCTGA
>SUGL01000090.1 GCA_004963905.1 Mesorhizobium sp. | reverse complement strand
CACCACGAAAACGCAAGTTTCAAGCCATGCCAAAGCTATCTTAGCGCATATGCCCACTTGGGGGGGAGATCGATGTCACGCCTGCTTTCGCTAATCGCCTGACAAAAAAGCCGCCGGGCGAGGCCCGGCGGCTTTTGTAATCCACCCTATGGTCGGCGCTAGCGCTTTACGGCGTCGCAGCGGCGGCCTGGTCGATCTTGTCGGCCAGCACGCCCTTGGCCCAGTCGGTGACTTCGGCGTCGACCGGCTTGTTGGCCATGTCCTGGAGAGCGGCGTCGAGCGAGGCGTCGTCGGGGGCGGGTGTATTGGTCGCCGCGGTCTGGGCATCGGCGAGCGCGGTGTTGGCATCGTTCAGCGCGGTGGTCGCGTCATCGATCTGCGCCTGCAAGGCATCGATCTCTTCTTGCGTTGCAGGCGGATTCGCCTGCTGCAGCGCGGTCATCTGGTCATTGAGCGCGTCGAGCGCGGCCTGGGCGTCGGCCACGGCCTGCTCCGCCGCCGTCACGGCGGCCTGCGCCTTCTGGGCTGCGGCCGCTTGAGTCACGTAAGCCTGGATGCCGGCGAACTTCTTGCTCTTGGAATTCATGTAGGCGTTGATGTTGCGCTGGAGCGAATTCAGCCGGCCGAGCTTGGCATGGATGTTCTTTTCCTTAGGCGTCGCCGCGGCCGTGGTCGTGTCGTCCGTGGTGTCGTCGGTCGTATCGTCCTGCGACTTCGCCAGCTGACCCGGCGCCGATGCCTTGCCACGCGAGGCGCCGCTGTTGCCCTTGCCGCCACCATTGCCGTTGCCGCCGCCATTGCCATTGCCACCGCCGTGGTCGCCGCTGTTGCCGTGGCCGCCGCCATTGCCGCCGCCGTTGCCGCCGGCCCCGGCAAGCGCCGGAGCAGTCGCGAGTGCCAGGACGGCAAGTGAAGCCAGAAGTGTCTTTCGGATCGTCATCATGTTTCTCCGCAGGTGAATCGCCACCATTGCCCAACCGCTAGGCCGCCTCATATGAGAATTCCCTAATGGCTTGGAGTAACTTTTAAACAAATGCCGTCTCGGCAAGGGAGCAAGTCGGAGAACCCATCCCGGGACCGATCCGGCACAGACATTAACTTACTGAAATCCTTTAATAAATAAATGGGCCCGGCATGGCTCCGCCCTCTGGAACAATGAAGGCCCATGCCCTGTCGGACCATGGGCCCAACGCTATCCGGCCTGCGTCTGTCGAAGGGTACCAGGCCCTTGTTTATGCATGTGATTTCCGCGCCAATGCGGCGCAATTTCGGGCGCCACGCAAGGGCGCTGTAAAAACGGTCCGCCAGCGCGCTTCAACGGCCGGACGCCGACCGCATCCTGGACGAACACCATTATATACTTCCGTATATCTTGGCAGCCTTAGCTGTTGATCAGCGGCACGGTGACGGTCGTCGAGTAATTGATCGGGTAATCGCTGAAATAGGGAAAATCGATGACGAAGGCGTAGCTGGCGCTGACATGCGCCATCTTGAAGCCGCCGCTTGGCGGGTCGGTGGTGATCGTGACTGTCACGTTCTGCAGGCCAAGCCCCTGCAGTTTCTGCGTCGCGATCGTCTGGATCTGAGCCTGGGTCAGCGTCTTGTCGAGCTGCAGCGAGCGGGCGGAGGCCTCCAGCGCGTAGCGCACGCTGGACTCGTTGTTCATCGACCATCCGAAGGCGAAGATGCCGAACAAGAGCATGATCAGGAAAGGCGCGATCAGCGCGAATTCGATCGCGGCTCCGCCGGAGGCATTGCCGGCAAACGCCTTTGCTCTGCGTCTAGCGGACACGGATCACCTGCTGGTGACCGAGTGCGGTGTCTTTCGGGAAGGGGCCGAAGGTGAAAGGCGGCTTCCAGGTGCCCGACGCGGCGATCTGGACGAAGACCGAAGGCACCTTCGGCCCCGTGCAGATGGTCGTCGACGTGACCACGGTCGTTCCGCACTTGTAAGTGCGGGTCACCGCGACCGCCGCGTCGTCCGGCTTCTTTTCCCAGCTCGCAAGAGCAGCCGCCTGGACGGCAGTATCGTCGCTCGCGCCGGCCAGCAGCAGGTTTGCCGCCGTCTTCACGCCCGCCCGCATCGCCATCGAGTTGGTGACATAGGACCAGCCGTCTGCGATGCCGAAGAGAGCGGCGCACAGCACCGGCAGCACCAGCGCGAATTCCACCGCGGCAGCGCCGGAGCGGTTCTTGCGGAAGCGGGTTGCCAGCGTCCCCATGCGGCTACTCGACGATCGCAATCGACGGGGCCGCCGGTATGTCCTTCATCCCAAGGCTCGAGCAGTCCTGGTTGATGGTCGAACTGCCCGACCACTGGATGGTGTCGGCGACGACCTGGGTGCAGCCGTTCTTGCCGGAGAAATTGCCGAGATAGTCGACCTCCTGCCTGGGGAAGTAGATCGCGCCGGTCAGCAAGGAGGTCGCGGTGCCGTTGAAGTTGCTTTTTGCGCTGGTGCCATTCCTGTCACCATAAAACAGCACCCCGGAATAGATGCCCGAGGTCGGCGCGCTGAGCGTCACGGTGGCGTTGCCGTTCATGCTGACCGTCGAGCTGCCGGACATGAAGATGGTCACGCCGCTGCCGGAGACGACCGCGCCCGCGTTGATCTTCAGATTGCCTTGCACGACATAGACGCCGGGCTTCAGGGTGACGTTGCCGCTGAGGCTCAGGCCGTTGCAATAGGTGCCTTCGTTCAGCGTCGTTTTTTTGTCGTTCTGGCACGGGTTGGTGGCCGCCGGCGTCGGCAGGCTGGAGAACGGATCGGACGTAGGCAGCGCCTGGGTGATCGGAGACTTGCAGACCATGGTCACCGGATTGTTCAGCACGACGCCGCCAGCCGAGATCAGGCAGTCGGTCTGGAGAGACGCCGAGCCCTGCACCTTGATGGCATCGCTGGCGATCGAATTGGCCATGGTGACGCAGCCGTTCTGCTTGACGGTGGTGCTGCCGGAATAGAGCACCGCCTGCGAGGCCGACTGACTGAGCGCAACGTTGCAGGCCTTGGAAGCGTCGGTGATGAGCGCCACCGCTCTCGCCTGTTCCGGCACCTTGCTCTCGCTGAAAATGGAGGTGAACACCCGGTCCAGGTTCTGGTTGAGGATCACCTCGACCGCCTTGTTGGCCGTGTGAGGCCCCGAGGTCGGCGGCGTGTGGACCGTGATGGTGCCGTCGCCGAGCCCGTTCGAGGCGGCCGACTGCGTGGCGGCCGTCGTGATCGTCGCGGTGTCGGATCCCTGGATCTTCTCCAGCGCGCCGGCGTAAGCGGCGGCGTCGGCCGTCGCCTGCAGCTTCAGGCTCGAATAGTACCAATAGGAGGTCTCGACGCCGAGCCCCGCCCCGCCGACGACGACCGGCAGGGTGAGCGCGAAGATGGTCGCCACGTTGCCACCCTCGCCACCTCGCAGGCGACGGAAGGCGGCGTGTCCGAAGATTCGACTGAATGATGCCATGGCCCAGAACGCCCAAGCTATCCCGCCACCACGTTCAACATCCGCCGATAAACGAATGGCTAATTTTTTTGCTCGACTTGCGCCGGTCAGACCCCTGGAGGCACTTTTCTGCAGCTTGCGCGCAAGCACTAGGACCTTAGGCCCAATCCCTATGGGACCTAAGGCTAAGCATCGGAAAAACCATCAATTTTAGGACTTTCTGCATTTTAACTTTTTCGGAAATCGCTCGTAGAGACGGCCGTCGTATCTCTCTCCCATCTCCGGTGAGGGCGGCTCCGATGATTGGACGGTTCTGGGCTTCGAAGCGTGGCAATTTCGCGCTGACGACAGCGATCGCCATGGTGCCGCTGATGCTTGCCGTGGCCGGCGCCGTCGACCTGGTGGGTACCAGCGACGATGCCGCGCAGTTGCAGAACTCGCTGGACGCGGCCGGCCTTGCGATCGGCACGAAATACCAGGCGGGCATGTCGGCGACCGATGTGCGGCAGCTCGGCCAGACCTTGTTCGCGGCCAATATGAGCACCGCCGACGCCGGGGAATATTCGGGCAGCGTCGCCGCCTTCCAGGCGACGGCGAGCGGCGATCCGAGCGCCTACTATATTTCGCTGTCGTCCGCCATCAGCCGGCCGGCCTTCGTCAGCGGCACGCCGGCCTGGCAGGCGACGCGCTCCGCCTCCGTCAAGATCAAGCCCGGCGCGCAGGCCTGCGTGCTGGCGCTCGATCCGCATGTGGGCGCTGCCGTCAGCCTGCAGGGATCCACCAATGTCGCGATGAAGGGCTGCGTGATCGCCGCCAATTCTGACGCAGCCGACGCCGTCAGCCGGGGCGGTTCCGCGATCGTCAGCGCCGGATGCGTCTCGACGGTCGGCGCGACTTCCGGCATGACGCCGCCCAACGCGACCCTTTCCTGCGGCACGCCGCAGGAAAACCAGTACGCGTCCTTCGATCCGCTGGCCAACGTCACCCCGCCCGCCTACGGGCTCTGCCAGCCGATGCCCAACGGCAAGACGATCACGCTCTCGCAAGGCACCTATTGCGACAAGACGTGGTCGGGAAAGATCACGCTCAATCCGGGCATCTACGTCCTGCGCAACGTCACCATAAAACCCGGCGGCAACGGCAGCCTGACGGGCCTGGGCGTGACGATCTTCCTGATGGAGAACTCGCAGCTCTATATCAACGCCAACGAGACGGTGAATCTCTCGCCGACCACCAGCGGCCCCTATGCCGGCATCACCATCTTCCAGGACCACGGCAACACGCAGGCGCTGACGCTCAACGGCGGATCCGGCTCGGTGGTGAGCGGCTTCATCTACGCCCCCGACGCGGCCATCACCTATGCCGGCAATTCGGACATGAGCTCGCAGGGCAGCTGCCTGCGGCTGGTCGGCAAAACCGTCGATATAACGGGGAACTCGGCAGTGAAGTCGGACTGCGCGGCCGAGCTCGGCAACCGCGAAATGTATGCCGGCCGGATGGTGACCCTGGTGAAGTGAGCGCCGATCTCCCCCCTCGAGGGGGAGATGGCCGCGAAGCGGCCAGAGGGGGTCGTCTCACATGGAGCGCCGGCGCCTTGCGGATGCGAAAGAGGAAGTTGGCGCTTCACGCGCAACGACCCCCTCTGTCGCCTTCGGCGACATCTCCCCCTCGAGGGGGGAGATCACAACTCGCCCACGATATCCGCGCCCGGCTGTTCGTCGAACAGCACCGTGCAGCCGCACTCCAGCGCGACCTGGCTCAAGGCGTTCGCGGCGGCTTCGTCCGACGAGACGAAGTCGCCGGTCAGGACGCGCAGTTCCTCGACGGCTTTCGACATCGAGATGAGGCGTCCGGCCGCGCGATCGCTGGCACAGGCATCGACGACGCAGAGAAGATCGATGAATTCGAAGTTATCCATGGCAGCCTCCGCCCACAGCATCCCTTCGCGGGAGTCAACGGCGTGGCGGGCGGCCAGGTTCCGCCCAGGTTCCGCTTTGAGTCTTCCCGCTCAAGAGTCCGACGGCGGTCTCCGTGGTGCCAGCTTGAGATCGAAGCGGGGCGGCAGGCATGGCTCGAAGCAGACGCCGCGCACCGATCCGGCGGTCGTCGGATCGACCGGAAGCAGCACGACCATCTGCGCCTCACGGGCGGGCCAGAGCGGCCTGCCGAAAAGCAGGAAGATGCCGGTGATCAGTGCCGCCAGCAAGAGTGCGGCGAACAGGTTCGCGATCATCTCGCCGAGCTGCATAGGCATCTCCTGGAGGGATTTGGGAACTGCCCGCCACATCGCAGGAAATGGCGGGCACTCCACTCTTGGCCGCCGATGAAGGGACATTGTTCGACGGCCTGTGAGGCAATGAATTGCCCGCGCACTTGTTTCCAGAAATCCGGCCGTTCGGTCCTCTGCGTTGCGAGGTGCGACTTCAGTCCGACCGGCACCATGGGACCGTAGCCCCGGTGCGCAACCAGTTGCCTGGGAAACACATTGACTAAGCGGCTACTCCAGCATCTGCCCGCGTCGGAAGGCGCGGGCTTTTTTTGCCAGGCTGCAACCGGCCCGCCCCGCAATTACATTAGCAATCACTCATTCAATGGCGTATGAATCCGGCAGCGGTCGCCGACGATCGCGTCAGGCTCCGCTTGCAATCCTTGGAAATGGGAGGATGCCATGGCCGAAGCTGCAATGAACGTCACCAAACTCGAATCCAAGTCGCACAACAATCCCGACGAGGTCCGCTCGCCCGCCAAGACGCGCGTCGAAATCGTGCGGCTGCCGGGCTTCACGCTCGGGCGGATGAACATGCAGCCGGGCTGGAGGTGGTCCGAATGCGTGAAGCCGGTGGTCAAGACCGAAAGCTGCCAGGTCTCGCATGTCGGCTATGTCGTGTCCGGGACGATCACCGTGCGCATGACCGACGGCACGCAAAAGACCTTCGAGGCCGGCACGTCCTACACCATTCCGCCCGGCCATGACGCCTGGGTGGAAGGCAATCAGCCGTTCCAGTGCATCGAGGTGCTCAGCGCAGAACAATACGCCAAGCCGGCATAAGCGCGGCACGTCGAATTCGGGCGGCACCCGAGGCGAAGGCCGGCACAGCTTGCTTGGCGCTGGCAGGCGGCATGGCCGCGGTGGCGGCACTTTTTCTGGCGGCCGGACCATGGCCGAGCCTGCCCTGCTTCGTCCTTATGGATGCATATCGATATCTTAGCAGGAGCGTATATTTCTCATCAGCCGGCGCCGTGTTTTTCTTCCGAGCCCCCGCTGGCTAGGCCCGGCGCATGCTGGCCTACCCCGCCAGAGCGCCGGGCCGCTCCCGCGTCATGAACTCCGCCGCCTCCCATCCGGAGTTTACGGCATGGTCCGTGAATTGCAGGCGTAGACCGCCGCGGCCAGCGGCATGGCATTGCCGCCACGTATCATATCAATGGATGCAGATTTGCCACACCCGACGATCGTTTAGCGACTTCTAACATTAATTGATGCGGCCTGTCGGACTGCAGGGGTGATATATGGTTATCACCCACGTCGGCGGGGGCTTTGGGTGAGGCCCGACCTGCAGGTGCCTTTGCGCGATCCTTCCGCGGCATGGCCTGCAAGTCGGGTCTTTTTTGTTCGGCCGAAGGCCGTGCCCAGCGTCAAATTCAAAAAAACTCACCTGGCGAGACCCAAGCTCCTCAAGCCAGCGCGCTCGTCCTGGAACGCGACAGAAAGCGGTCGGCCAGAAACAGGGGAAAACGTCCAGCCAGGGTTTGGATGCAGGGTTGCTAATATTACGATGTACCTAGCCGACTCGCACCAGTCGGTTAGGCCCGGCGGTCGGTGACCCTACCCACCCCAACGGACTGTCGGGCCGCTAAAGTGCTTCACCGTTTCACGGAAAACGGCGAACCGCTCTATCTCTTTGTTTTGACGCAATTCCGGACGGAAAGCCGCTCACACCTTTCATGGAATTGCTTTAAAGGGGCGCGCCTCAAGCGCCGCGCACCGCCGAGATTTGCCAGCAAAAAGCCCACTAAAGCGCGTCGTGATCTTTCAGATCCGCTCCATGCGCTTTAGGTTTTTGATTTTAAGCATGTCTTTATCCCGAAACCGGCTCCCACTTTCGGGAGACATGCTTTAGCCGCTGCCAATTTGCAGCATGGGCCATGCTTGCGCACAAGGAGTATATGCGCAGGCGGGCCATCCAAAAACCGTAGCGTAAGTTCCTACCTCTTTCCGCCAAGCACCCTAATCCAAAAGGCCGTGAACAAACTCATATTAGAAGTGACTTCTATTTCGAACATGGAGGGAACAGAAAGGAACCGTCGCAGGGGCGTTGCGAGGCGACTTCGGGCCAGAGCTCGCCGCCAGCAAACGCTCCGGTTGTACGATGCTGTGCAGGGTTGCAGGTTTCAGCGTGGCGGCTTGACACCAGGCGCCTTTTGTTCTCTTTATGTTCGCCAAATCTCCCTTACGATAGACGCTGCTAATGCTGCAACGCCGCACAAATGGGGACGGAGCGCGCGATGCCCGCCACGAACGTCGCTTCAGCCGCCACCATCCTGCATGCCGACCTCGACGCCTTCTACGCCTCGGTCGAGCAGCTGCTCGATCCGTCGCTGCGCGGCAAGCCGATCGCGGTCGGCGGCGGCGTGGTGCTGGCCGCCTCCTATGAGGCGAAGGTTTTTGGCGTGCGCGGCGGCATGCCCGGCCGCAAGGCGCGCGAGCTTTGCCCGCAGCTGATCTTCGTCGGCGGCAGCTTCAGCGAATACCAGCGCCTCGGCGACGCCGCGATCAAGGTGCTCGACGATTTCACGCCGCTGGTCGAGCGCATCTCGATCGACGAGGCTTTTGCCGATGTGGCCGGCTGCACGCACCTGTTCGGCTCGCCGGAGGAGATTGCCAGAAGAATCCGCGGCCGCGTGAAGGCCGAGCTCGGCCTGCCGATCTCGATCGGCGTGGCGCGGACGAAGCATCTCGCCAAGATCGCCTCGCAGGTGGCGAAGCCCGATGGGCTGGTGGTGGTCGAGCCCGGCACCGAGCTCGCCTTCCTGCACGATCTGCCGGTGTCGCTGATGTGGGGCGTCGGCCCGGCGACCAAGGCCAGGCTCGCCGAGATCGGCGTCGAGACCATCGGGCAACTGGCGCGCACGCATAGCGGGGCGCTGGAGCGGCTGATCGGCCATGCCGCCGGCCAGAAGCTTGCCGCCCTTGCCTGGAACCGCGACCCGCGCCGGCTGGAGACGCATCGCCGCGCGCATTCGGCCGGCGCGCAGTCGGCGCTTGGCCGCAAGCCCGCGCTGCCGCGCGTCTTCGTGCCGACGCTCTTGCATCTCGCCGACCGCGTCGCCAGCCGCCTGCGCGCCAAGGACCGGCCGGGCCGCACGGTGACGGTGCGCGTGCGCTTCGCCGACTTGCGCGCGGTCACCCGCTCGGTGACGCTGGAGCAGCCGATCCAGGCCACGACGATGCTCGCCGAAATCGCCGAGGAACTGGTGCGCGGCGTGCTCGCGGCCAACGCCCGAGAGAAGGAGATCTCGCTGCTGGCGATCTCGGTCTCGCATCTGGAAGAAAGTGCCGCGCTGCAGCTCGAACTGCCGCTCGGCCTGGCGGACGAGAAGCTGAAGCCCGGAAGCCGGCGGGGACTCGCCCGCTTCGGCGCCGACCGCGCCGTAGACAAGATCCGCCAGCGCTTCGGCAAGGAGGCTGTCGGCTACGGCACCGTGGCACTGGAAGCCGCGCGCTCGGTGCCGGATGAATTCAGGGAACTGGCGGAGAAGGAGCTGTGAGGACCTGCCGCGTCCCGCTTGCAACGTCGGAGATTGGCGAAAGCTGACGTGACGTCCGATCTCCCCCCTCGTGGGCAGGGCTGTCCGGGGAAAGTTTTTCGGTTGCAAATACCGCGTTGGAGGAC
>SUGL01000008.1 GCA_004963905.1 Mesorhizobium sp. | reverse complement strand
AAACCGGAGCCACAGGAGCGACCGGCGCGACTGGAGCCACTGGCGCGACCGGAGCAACTGGCGCCACGGGAGCGACCGGCGAAACCGGAGCCACAGGAGCGACCGGCGCGACTGGAGCTACTGGCGCGACCGGAGCCACTGGTGCGACCGGAGCAACCGGGGCTACTGGAGCAACTGGTGCGACAGGTGCGACTGGCGCGACCGGAGCCACAGGTGCAACCGGAGCGACTGGTGCCACAGGCGCGACTGGAGCTACTGGCGCGACCGGAGCCACGGGTGCGACCGGCGAAACCGGAGCCACGGGTGCGACTGGCGCGACCGGAGCAACTGGAGCCACGGGTGCGACCGGCGAAACCGGAGCCACGGGTGCAACTGGAGCCACCGGAGCCACAGGTGAAACCGGCGCGACCGGCTCCACCGGTGCCACAGGCTCGACCGGTTCGACGGGTGCTACCGGCTCGACCGGAGCAACCGGCCCGACCGGTGCGACCGGCTCAGATGGTGGGACCGGCGATCGCGAGCATGGCAACAATGGTGGCGGCAATGATCCTGACGGAAGCGACAGCAGCAACCCGGGCAAGGGTCATGACAATGACGGCACCGACAATGACGGCTCGCCGGGCAATGGCGGCAAGGCCAGCATCACGGCCGATACGCTGGGGCTGACGGACACCAAGAAGTTCCTGCAGTCCGCCGGCAGCGACACCGGTGGCGGCAAGGGCTCTCTCAAGCAGCTCGTCAGCCAGGCTGTCGGTGCGGTGACGACCGATCTCTTGAACGTCCTCAACACGGTCAAGGGCTTCGGCCAGAACCAGAACAAGCCGTCCGGCGCGACCTCCGACCTGACTTCGGACAAGGGCAAGCAGGGTGCCGGCTATGCCCAGACCGACGACACGCTGAAGAAGGCTCTGAAGGATATTCTCAAGCCGAATGACTGAGTGTTGGTGGAAAACAGCGCGCGCGGGCCTTGCGGAAACGCAGGGCCCGCGTGCTCGTGATACCGGCGCGGGCAATGGGCTCGTCCAGCGGTCAATTCCGGACTATGATGAGGCTTGCCAGAAACCCCGGCCGACGCAGCGCGCCGGGAGCATGCCCTCGCTTGTAGGTCGCAGGGGGAGTGCAGGGTGAGCGCATATTTGAGCCCGGTGGCCGAACCGATCCCGACCCGCTCCGACGCGGAAGCGGACGCAGCCGGCAAAGCTGGCAGCGAGAGCGGAGCGGGGTGGTTTCCCGGCGGACCCGCCGAGTTCGAGCACGTCGCGCCGCGCCTCAAGGCGATGATCCGGGTCGCGCGTTATCACGGTTTCGAACTCGACCCGAACGAATTCAGGGCGGCGAGCGCGGGCAAGTTTGCAAACGCCGCCGACCTTTCCCAATGGGCGCAGAACGGCGGCATGTGGTCGCGCGCGGTTCGCATCCGCTGGTCACACCTCCTGCGCTTCGAGCAGACAGGGCCCGTCGTCCTTTTGTTCAGTGACGGCGGAGCTGGCCTTCTTACCGGGGCCAGCGCCGAGCGCAACGTCGTTTACCTGAAGAGCGTCGATGCGCCGGACGACGCGGAAGGCGTAGCCATCGACGAGCTGCGACTGCTGCAGGTGTGGTCGGGCGAGGCCGTTCTGCTGCGGCCGGCGCGGTCGTACATCGCAGCGGACGCGCCCTTCACCTTCGGCTGGCTGGTCGATCTCGTGCGGCTCGAAAGCCGGCCCTTGCGCGACATTGGCATCGCCTCCTTCACGCTCTCCGTCCTGACCATCCTGCCCCCGCTTATCGTCATGACGGTGGTCAACAAGGTGCTGCAGTTCTCCAGCATCTCGACCCTGGCGTTGCTGAGTGCGATCATAGCCGTCGTCTTCGTCTACGAGACGCTGCTCGGTCACGCGCGGCGACTGATCGTCAACGTCGTCGGCGCGCGGCTGGACACCAAGCTGAACCTGCACGTCTTCAGCCGACTCCTGCGTCTGCCGCTCGACTATTTCGAGCGTCATCCGGCCGGCGAAACCCTATACCATCTCGCCCAGGTCTATCGCATCCGCGAGTTCCTGACGGGAAAGCTTCTCACCACGTTCCTGGATCTGATCACGCTCGCCGTGCTGATCCCGGTCATTTTCTACATCAACGCCACGCTCGCCTGGATGGTGCTCGCCTGCGCGGTCGTGATCGTCTCGATCATCTTCGCCTTCCTTGTGCCGCTGCGCCGAAGATACCAGCAAGTGGTCGATGCCGAGACCTGGAAATCGGCGGCGCTCGGCGAAACCGTCGTCGGCATAAAGACGGTGAAGGCGCTCGGGCTCGAACCGCAACGCAAGGCGCTGTGGGACGAACGGGTGGCGGACGCCGGCAAGGCGCGTCTCGCCTTCGGTCAGCTCGCGAACTGGCCGCAAACCCTCGTCACGCCTGTCGAACGCGTCATGGTCCTCGGCACCATGCTGATCGGCGCCTATCTCGCCATGAACGACCGCTCGGGCTACATGGTCGGCAGCCTGTTCGCCTTCATGATGATCGCGCAGCGCGTCGCGCAGCCGCTGGTCGGCCTGGCCCGGCTGGTCGAAGACTACGAGGAGGTCGGGGCCGCGATCGGCGAGGCGGCGTCGGTGCTCAACCGCCCGTTGGAAAGCAGCTCCAATTCGGCGGGCTTGCGGCCAAAAATCGTCGGCGAAGTCAGTTTCAGCGACCTGACCTTCAGCTATATCGGCACCAAGACGCCGGCGCTCGACCGGGTCAGCTTCGAGATTCCGGCAGGCTCAATGTTCGGCATTGTCGGGCGCAGCGGGTCGGGAAAGTCGACGATTGCGCGTCTCTTGCAGGGGATCAATCGCGACTACAGCGGCTTCCTCAAGCTCGATGGCGTCGACCTCAAGGAAATCAACCTGCGTCACCTTCGCCAGGGACTGGGTGTCGTGCTGCAGGACAATTTTCTTTTCCGCGGCTCGATCAGGGACAACATCATCGCCGGACGTCCAGGCCTCACGCTTTCCGACGCCATGCGCGCAGCTCAGCTTGCCGGCGCTGCCGAGTTCATCGAACGCATGCCGAACGGCTACGACACCTATATCGAGGAAGGCTCGCCCAACCTGTCGGGCGGCCAGAGGCAGCGGCTGGCGATCGCCCGCGCGCTCATCCACGATCCGACCGTCCTGATCCTGGACGAAGCGACGAGCGCGCTCGACCCCGAGAGCGAGGCGGTGGTCAGCGCCAATCTCATGCGTATCGCCAGCGGGCGCACCGTGATCATCGTTTCACACCGGCTTGCCTCGCTCACCGAGTGCGACCAGATCCTGGTCATGGACCAGGGCAAGGTGCTCGACGTCGCGCCGCATTCGGTCCTGCTGGAGCGGTGCGGCGTCTACCGCCAGCTCTGGTTCCAGCAGAACCGGCATCTTGATGGCCGCCATGGTCGTCTGGCGGCCGTGCCACCCCGGCCCGTTTGAGCTCGGCCGGCCATGAGCAGCACCACCTATTCCACCCTTCCTGTCCGACGGCGTCGGACAGAGGTCAGCGATCCCACCGCGCCCGCGATCCTCGAATTCCAGTGGCCGTCGACGGCGGTCGCCAACGCGCCCATTCCGCGGGTGGCGCGCGGCATCGTCTGGATCATCACGAGCATGGTCGTCGCGTTGATCACGCTTGCGGCCCTGATACCGGTCGACCAGGTCGTCACGACAAGGGGCCTGGTGGTCTCGCAAACGCCCAACATCATCGTCCAGCCGCTGGAGACCGCGATCGTGCGCTCGGTCGAGGTGCGCGAAGGACAGCGTGTGAAGGCCGGGCAGGTGCTCGCCCGTCTCGACGCCACCTTTGCCTCGGCCGACCTCACCGCGTTGGCTACCCAGGTCACGACGCTCGAAGCCGAGGTGGCGCGCTTGAAGGCGGAAGCCGATGGAAAGCCTTTCAGCTACGACGGACTGGACCCGAGCTGGACATTGCAGGCATCGATCTTCGATCGCCGCAAGGCTGTCTACGACGCCAAGCTGGAAAGCTTCGACCGGCAGAAAGACGAGCTCAGTTCCGTCATCTCACGCGCGCAGTCCGATGCCGACGGCTACCGGCAGCGGCTGGCAGTGGCGGCGTCGATCGAAAAGATGCGCCAGCAACTCGAAGAAAGACAGGTTGGAAGCCGTCTCAACACGCTTCTCGCCGAGGACAATTCGGCGGAGATGTCGCGCTCGCTCAGCAATGCCGAGCAGACGACCGAGGCGGCCAAGCGCCAGCAGGCTGCAATTGCGGCAGAGCGTGACGGCTACATTCAAAGCTGGCGCGCCGACGTCTCGCAGAGCCTGTCGGAAGCCAATTCGCGGATGTCCGACGCCCGCGAGCTGCTCAACAAGGCGAGGCTTCGCAAGCAGCTGGTGGAGCTGAGGAGCGAAGCCGACGCCACGGTGCAGTCGGTGGCCAAGGTCTCCGTCGGCTCGGTCCTGCAGTCCGGCGAGCGATTGATCACGCTGGTTCCGGCGGACGCGGTGCTCGAGATCGAGACGAACATCGTCGGCCGCAGCAGCGGCTTCGTCCATGTCGGCGATCCCGTGGCGATCAAGTTCGATACCTTCCCCTATTCGCAATATGGCCTGGCTCACGGAACGGTCCGCACGGTCAGCCCGGATTCGTTCTCGGCCAGGGAGCAGGCGCGCGACCCGAACAGCTCGCTGGCGATGCTGCCCGCCGATGCCGACCTGTTCTACCGCACGCAGATTTCCATCGACGACGTCGCGCTCCACGGCGTGCCCGCCGACTTCGCGGTAAGCCCCGGCATGCCGGTCACCGCGGACGTGAAGGTAGGTCGCCGCACTGTCCTCAAATATATTCTCGGCGCGATGCTGCCGATCGGTCAGGAAGCGATGCGGGAGCCGTGACATGGCGATCCTGGATCGGCTGACTGGACGTATCCACCCGGCGCTGGCGCTGCGCAGAGCGATGCAGCTTGCCGAAAATGGAAAGCCCGCCGAGGCCTTTCCGCTCATGGCGATCGCTGCACGTGCGGGCATTCCAGAGGCCGAGTACCGTGTCGCCCGTTGCTACCTCGAAGGCTTGGGTGTGCCGCCGAGCCAATCGGAGGGCGCGCGCTGGCTGCGGCGGGCCGCCGACCGTGGAAGCGCCGACGCGCAGGCGCTTTTCGCCGCGCTTTGCGTGGCCGGACTGGCAGGGCGCGAAGACGGCGGAGACGGCGCCAATTCGGAAAGCCTGTTCAAATCAGAATTCTCGCAAGACCCTGATTTCGAGACTGCGTTTCGGTTCGCCCGGAAAGCGGCGGAGGCCGGCTCCGCAACCGGGCAGGCAATACTCGGCTACATCCTGACCAAAGGCCCGAAGGCCATGCGCGATCTCGATGCCGCGCATGGCTGGTACGAGAAATCCGCGGCTGCCGGCTGTCCGGAAGGATGCCTTGGCCTTGCCCTGTCGCTCGCCCGGCGCAAGCAACCGGAGCAGAGGGTCAGGATCGCCGTGGAGCTGCGGCGCGCCGCGGACGCCGGCCTGCCGACGGCGATCTATTTTCTTGCGGTCCTCACCGAGCACGGAATGGGCGTGCCCGTCGACCTGGAGTCGGCTGAGGCACTCTACCAGCTTGCCGCGGAAAAGGGCTTTGCCTCGGCGCAGTTCCGGCTGGGACTCGCGCTGATCGAGGGCAGCCTGTCGCGTCAGGATCCGGTCGCCGGCGAGGCGTGGATGCGCCGCGCGGCACTGGCCGGAAATCTCGACGCGGCTCATCGCCTCGGCGAACACTATGTGAAAGGCCCCCGACCGGACTATGCCGAAGCCGCGACATGGTATCGGCGGGCCGCGGAGGGTGGCCATCAGCTGGCTGCCCGCGCTTTGGCGTCGCTCTATCTGTCGGGGAATGGCGTTGCCCAGGACGCCGAGGAAGGAACGCGCTGGCTGCGCGCCGCCGCTAATGACGGCAATCGCCAATCGCAAGTCGATCTCGCGAACCTTGTCCTCGAAGGCGCAGGCGAAGCGGACGACGGCATCAATGTCGCAGCGTGGTTCGGAGCGACGGCTTCGTCGGGTGACCTGGTCGCGGCCTTCAATCTCGGGCTCTGTTTCGCCGAGGGGGTAGGAGTGCGCAAGGACCAGGAGCGGGCGGCGCAATGGACGAGGCGCGCGGCAGAAGGCGTGGCCGAGGCACAGTATATGTATGGGCGCATGCTGCAGGAGGGCCGCGGCGTTACCGCCGACCAGAGCGAGGCTCGTATCTGGTTCGAGCGGGCCGCCAATGCCGGCATGGTGGACGCGCAGGTGGCTCTCGCCGAAATGCTTTACAACGGGCATGGCGGAGAACGCTCTTTGATATCCTCGGCGCATCTCTTCAAGCAGGCTGCCGCCGCGGGCCATGCCGGGGCGATGTTCGCGATCGGCGCGCTCTACGAGACCGGGCAGGGCCTGTCTCTCGATCGCAAGGCGGCGCAGAAATGGTTCGCAGCCGCCGCCGAACGAGGTCATGGACATGCGCAGCTCATGCTGGGCCGCTATCTCTCCAAGGGCATCGCCGGTGAGCACGACTTGTCCGCCGCCCGGATCTGGCTCGAGCGAGCCGCCGCTCAAGGCGTCGATGAAGCCGCCGAGGAGCTTGCCGATGCCGAGCCAGGTTAGAGCAATTCCAGGAAAGGTGTGAGCGGCTTTCCGCCCGGAATTGCGTAAAAACAAAGAGACAGAGCGGCTTGCCGTTTCCGTGAAACGGTGAAACGCTCGAGAGGCGACTGACAAATCCGGAAGGGCGCGATAGGTCAGCGCCTGCTTTCGGCGCAAAGCGGCTCACGATACAGCGGCGACATCGGTCCGCTCTCTCGCCGGCGCGAGAATGCGCGTCACATGCTCGGCGATCGCCAGGCTCGAAGTCAGGCCGGGGCTCTCAATGCCGAACAGATTGACCAGCCCCGCAATGCCATGGATCGAGGCATCCTGGATGACGAAGTCGCTGTTGGCTTCACCTGGGCCGGAGAGCTTCGGCCGGATGCCGCTATAGGCCGGCTGCAGGCTGCCGTCGGCCAATTCCGGCCAGTATTTGCGGATCGCGGCGTAGAAGCGTTCGCCGCGTGTGGGATCGACCCGGTAGTCGAGCACATCCGTCCATTCGACGTCGGGTCCGAACCGAGCCGTGCCGGCAAGGTCGAGCGTCAGATGGACTCCCAGACCGCCGGGCTCAGGCACTGGATAGACGAGGTGCGAGAAGGGCGCGCGGCCGGCCACCGAAAAGTAATTGCCCTTGGCGTAGCGAAGCGTGGGCAGGGACCGCCGGTCGAATCCTTCGAGCGCGCCGGCCAGCGCGACCGCGCCCAGGCCGGCCGCGTTGACGAGACGCGACGTGGCGATCTCGAAACTTTCGCCGCTCGCCGTATCGGTCGTCTGGAGCACGATTTGGCCCGCCTCGATGCGGCCCGAAACGATGCGTGTATTGAGCGAGAGCATCGCGCCGTTTTCCTCGGCGTCGCCGAGCAACGTCAGCATCAGCGCGTGGCTGTCGATGATGCCCGTCGAGGGCGAGAGCAGCGCCTTCGTGCAATGCAGCGCCGGCTCCAGCGCTTGCGCCTCGGCGGCGGAGAGGAGGCGCAGATCGGCGACGTCGCAAGCGGCCGCACCGGCGCGGATCGTGGCGAGCACGGGCTCCTGCGCTTCGTCGGTCGCGACGATCAGCTTTCCGCAACGCCGGTGCGGGATCGAGCGTTCCATCGCGTAGCGGTAGAGCATGTCGCGTCCGGCAACGCAGAGCCGGGCCTTCAGCGATCCTTGCGGATAGTGGATCCCGGCATGGATGACTTCCGAGTTGCGCGAGCTCGTCTCGGTGCCGATGGTATCCGCTGCTTCAAGGATCAGCGTGTCGAGGCCCTGCGCCGCCAGGCCGCGCGCGATCGCAAGGCCGATGACGCCGGCCCCGGCCACTATGCAGTCGACCTGCTCCATGTCGCATCTCTTCGGTTGCGTACGCGTTGCTCCTGCAGGGACTATACCGTCTCCGTCCGCCTTGGAAATCTCATGGCGCTATCGATTGTGACACAGCGGCTCTTGCGGCCGCATCTCGCCATGAGGCATCAAGCTGCGGATGCGAGGCGGATTCCCGGAGTTTCTCGACAGGGGGAGGGGTCCTGTCTTTCGCTTCCGCCTGCCGACAGGAGCCATCATGGACGCCAGACCGAATTCCCCTGAAGCCCGCGACATCCGCTACCACATGCATGCCTACACCAATGCCCGCAAGCATCAGGAGACGGGTCCGCTGGTCATCGAAAAGGGTGATGGCGTCTATGTCGAGGACATCGCCGGCAACCGTTACATCGAGGCGATGGCGGGTCTTTGGAGCGTCGCCGTCGGCTTCTCGGAAAAGCGGCTGGTCGAGGCCGCCACGCGGCAGATGTCGAAGCTGCCCTTCTATCACGACTTCGGCTCGAAGGCGCATTCGCCGCTGATCGACCTGGCGGAGAAGCTCGTGCAGATGGCGCCGGTGCCGATGAGCAAGGCCTATTTCACCAATTCCGGCTCCGAGGCCAACGACACGGCGATCAAGATGATCTGGTACCGGTCGAACGCGCTCGGCCAGCCGGCGCGCAAGAAGATCATCAGCCGCAAGCGCGGATATCACGGCGTCACCATCGCGTCCGCAAGTCTGACCGGGCTGCCGAACAATCATCTTTCCTTCGACCTGCCGATCGCCAATATCCTGCACACGTCGACGCCGCATCACTGGCGCGATGCCGAGCCCGGCGAAAGCGAGGAGCAATTCTCCAGCCGACTGGCCGACGATCTCGAGAAACTGATCCTCGCCGAGGGGCCGGAGACCATCGCCGCCTTCATCGGCGAGCCGATCATGGGCGCCGGCGGTGTCATCGTGCCGCCTGCCGGCTATTGGGAAAAGGTGCAGGCGGTGCTGTCGAAATACGGCATTCTTTTGGTGGCCGACGAGGTGATCTGCGGCTTCGGCCGCACCGGCCAGATGTTCGGCTCACAGACCTTCGGCATCAAGCCGGACATCATGGTGCTGTCGAAGCAGATCTCGTCTTCCTACCTGCCGATCTCGGCGCTGCTGATCAACGATCGTGTGTTCGAGCCGATCGCTGACGAAAGCGACCGCATCGGCACCTTCGGCCACGGCTTCACCGGCGGCGGGCACCCGGTCGCGGCGGCCGTCGCACTGGAAAACATCAAGCTGATCGAGGAGCGCGATCTCGTCGGCAACGCGCGCAAGGTCGGCGCCCATTTGCAGGCCAGGCTGCGCAAGCTCATCTCTCATCCGCTGGTGGGCGAGGTGCGCGGCGTCGGCCTGATTGCCGCCGTCGAGTTGGTCGCCGACAAGGCGAGCAAGGCGCCGTGGGGCAAGCCGGCCGCGCTCGGCGCGCTGGTCAACGGCTTCATGCAGCAGAATGGCGTCATCTCGCGCAACATGGGCGACGCCATCGCCTTCTGTCCGCCGCTGATCATCACGGAGGCCCAAGTCGATGCCCTGGTCGATGCGTTCGAGCGGTCGCTCGACGCGGCGCTGCCGCAGGTCCGGCCGCAGGGCTGAACCAGTCCACCGCTGTCGCGGCGAGTCAGGCGTATGATTCCAAACCGACCTTGCCGGGGAGGAAGGTCATTCAGGCTTGTCGTCCGGATGCCCCAACTCGCAGAACCAGCCGCCGAGATATTTCACCGACGGCCTTTTCGGGTCGGGAACGGGCGTCTTCGCCTCGACGGCGGCGCGGAACGGTTCGGCACTGTCCTGCGCGATGAACCCCAGATGGTCGGCGCCGCTGTTGTCGACCATCTTCAGCTTGTTGTTGGAAATGCCGAACGAGATCGTGTGGCCGACGCGCGGCGCCGTCAGTGACGCCTCGACCAGGCGCACGCAGTCGGCAAAGGAAAGGTAGGACCACAGCATGCGGCGGTCGGCCGGTTCGGGGAAGGACGAGAAGATGCGCAGGCAAACCGTCTCGATGCCGAACTTGTCCCAATAGAGCCGGCTGAGGCTCTCGACGAAATTCTTCGACACGCCATAGAGGCTGTCGGGCCGCACCGGCGCGTCGACGCCGATATGCGCCTCGATCTCGTGATAGCCGATGGCATGCACCGAGGAGGCGTAGATGACGCGCTTGACGCCGTGTTTCCGCGCGCCTTCGTAAATGTGGTAGGAGCCGCGGATGCTGGAATCGAGGATGGTCTGCCACTCGCATTCGAGCGGCGCGCCGCCGAAATGCACGATCGCGTCGCAGTCCTTGGTGGCCGCGATCGTCGCTTCCATGTCGGCGAGGTCGAAGACCGCTTCCTCCTCGTGTGGGGCAAGATCGCCGAACGGCTCGCGCCCGGCCAGGCGGATCTTGCTCGCCAGCGGCACCAGGCCCTTGCGCAGCTGAGAGCCGAGCCGGCCGGCGGCGCCGGTGATCAGGATACGTTCGTAGTGCGGCATCATTTACTCCACTTGCGCGACGGCGGTATTGATCCGCGCGATCGCCTCGGTCAGCACCTCTTCGCTGGTGGCGGTCGAGATGCGGAAATAGGGTGACAGTCCATAGGCGACGCCGGGCACCGACGCCACGCGTCCTTCATTCAGAAGATAATTGGCCACCGCCGCATCATCCTCCAGCACCGCGCCCTTGGGCGTCTTGCGGCCGATCAGGCTGGCGCAGCCGATATAGGCGTAGAATGCGCCTTCCGGCGGCGACAGCGTCAGGCCGTTGATCTTGCGGATGCCGTCCACCACTAGGTTCCGGCGTGCCTCGAAGGCCTGCCGGAAGCGTGCGACCTCGTCCTGCGGGCCGTTGAGCGCCGCGACGGTCGCTGCCTGCGCGATCGAGCACACCGAGGTGCAGGACTGACTCTGGATCGTCGACATCGCCTTGAGCAGCGGCGCCGGCCCGGCCGCATAGCCGACGCGCCAGCCGGTCATGGCATAGGACTTCGAGACGCCGTTGACGATCAGCGTGCGGTCCTTGAGCTCCGGGCAAGCCTTGCCGAAGGAAACGAATTCGCGTCCGTCGAACAGGATGTGCTCGTAGATCTCGTCGGAGAGGACAAGCACCTGCGGGTGTTTTGCCAGCAGCGCCCCCAGCGCCCTCAGATCCGATTGCGAATAGACCGCGCCGGACGGGTTGCCGGGCATGTTGAGGAAAAGCCACTTCGTCCTTGGCGTGATTGCCTTTTCGAGCAGGGAAGGCGTCAGCCGAAAGCCCGTGGTCTCCGGGCATTCGACGACGACCGGCGTGCCGCCGAGCAGCTTCACCATTTCGGGATAGGAGACGAAGTAGGGCGCCGGCAGGATCGCTTCGTCGCCGGTCTCCAGAGTCGCCATCAGTGCGTTGAAGATGATCTGCTTGGCGCCGTTGGCCACCACGATGTCGTCGGCGGTGTAGTCCAGCCCGTTCTCGCGCCGGAATTTTCCCGCGATCGCTTCGCGCACTTCAGGCGTGCCGGCGGCGGCCGTATAGAGCGTCTGGCCGGCCTTCGCCGCGAAATGGGCGGCGTCGATGATGTGCAGCGGAGTCGGAAAATCGGGCTCGCCCAGGCCGAGGTCGATCACGTCGACGCCCTTGGCGCGCAGCGCCTTGGCGGCCTGCGAGGCAGCCATCGAAGCCGATGGCTTCACCACCGAGAGGCGTGAGGCAACATAGCTCATCGGTCGTTCTCCGTGATGTATCCCTTGGATCGGTCGTTGGCCCGCGCCGCCGCCCTGCGCTTGGCCGGATCGCCATAGCCGCCGCCGCCCGGCAATTCGAGAATCAGCCGGCGCCCGGCCGGCACATGCTGCCAGCCCTTGGGCCGCATCCGCGTGCCGTCGTCCAGCTTGACCACGCCGGCGACGCCGGGTTTGCCGCCGTTGCGTCCGCGGGGAGGATGGTTGACGCGGTCGAACATGGCGGAGAAATCGAACTCATGGCCGTCGGTGGCGGCGATCTCGATGATCTGTCCGAGGCCGCCGCGGAATTCGCCGTCGCCGCCGGAGTCCGGCCGCAGCTCCTTGCGCCAGATCACGATCGGGCCGGTATGCTCGGTCGCCTCGATCGGCATCGTATGGACGCCCGACGGGAAGGCCGTCGCCGACAAGCCGTCGAGCTCGGGACGCGCGCCCATGCCACCGGAGTTGAACATCAGGACTTCAGCGCGGCGGCCTTGGCCACCTGCGATAGGCCGTGCGGAGATGTGGATGTTCCACAGCGCGCCGGCGCCTTCGGCGAGGATCTTTCCAGGCAGCGCCTTGGCGAAGGCGCCCAGCACCAGATCGGGCACCATGTGGCCGAAAATGTGCCTCAGCGCCACCGGCGCTGGCCGCACGGCATTCAGGATGTTGACCGGCGACGACACGGTGAAGAAGGCGAGCGAGGCAGCGTTGTTCGGGATGTCCGGCGCCACCATGCATTTCAGCGCATAGCAGGCATAGGCCTTGCTGTAGATGATCGGGCAGTTGATGCCCCAGCGGCTCATCGGGTCGGTGCCGGTGAAATCGACCTCGACATGGTCGTCGCGGACCGAAACCGTGGCCGCGAGCTTTACCGGCTCGTCATATCCGTCGGTCACCAACTCGTTCGACCAGCTTCCCTTGGGCAGCGCCTCGATGCGTTCCAGCATGGCGTCGCGGGTGCGCGAGAAGATGAAATCGCCGAGCCCATCCAGCGAGGTCAGACCGATCTCCTTCATCATGTCGACGAGGCGGCGATGGCCGACTTCATTGCAGGCGGCCAAGGAATAGAAATCGCCGACCACCTGGTTGGGCTCGCGGACATTGGCGCGCAGGATCCTGACCAGGTCGAGATTGACCTTGCCCTTTTCCGCGAACTTCATGATCGGGATCTGGATGCCTTCCTCATAGACCGACTTGCCGTCGGCGCCGAAGCCGCGGCCGCCGACATCCACCACATGCGCCGTGCAGGCGAAGAAGGCGACGAGCTCGCCGTTCAGGAAGGACGGCGACACCATGGTGATGTCGTGCAGATGGCCGGTGCCCTGCCAGGGATCGTTTGTGACGTAGGTGTCGCCCTCGAACATCTGATCGCGCGGGATCTCGTTCATGAAATGCAGCACGGCTTCGGCCATGGTGTTGACGTGGCCGGGCGTGCCGGTGACGGCCTGCGCCAGCATCTGGCCGCGCGGGTCGAACACACCCGCCGACAGGTCGCCGGACTCGCGCACCGAGGTCGAGAAGGCCGTGCGCAGCAAGGTGAGCGCCTGCTCCTCGACCACCGAGATCAACCGGTTCCACATGACCTGCATGCGGATTTCGCCAATATCGCTCATGCCTGGCTGCCTTTGCGGATCAGGAGGATGGCGCCGTCGCTCTGGATGACGGCGTCGAAGCTGGTGGTGACGACGGTGGATGTCTCGCGCTCGACGATGACCGCCGGACCGGCTACGCGGTCGCCGGCGCAGAGCGCATCGCGCTCGACGATGCCGTAGCTGCGCGGCGCGCCGCTGACCGGATCGAACACCTCGCGGGTCGTTGTCGGTTCGCTGCTTCGCTTGCCGGCGGTGAGCTCGTGCCTCGTAACGGCGGGCCGTACATCCGTTGCCTTGACCGACCAGGTGACGATCTCGATCTCCAGCCCGTCGAGCCCTTCGATGGCGCGGCCGAAGAAGCGTTGATAGTTTTCCTCGAACAGCGCCTTGAGCTTTCCGACGGCATCGTCGCCGAACGGCTCGTCGGCGAGCGGCACGGGAATTTCCCAGCCTTGGCCGGCATAGCGCATGAAGGCGGTGATTTCGCAGACGATCCTGCCGCTGGCGCCGCTGCGCACGAAACCCTCGGCGGAAGCCTTGAGGTCGGCGAGCAACGCGTTGACTTCGGCCGGCTGGAACCGGGACAGGCGCGTCAGCTTCGAGGCCAGCGCCTCATAGCCGAACGGCGCCTTGAGGAAGCCGATCGCCGATCCGACACCGGCGCCGCGCGGCACGATGCACTGGTCGATGCCGAGCTTTTCGCAGAGCCTTGCCGCGTGCAGCGGGGCGGCGCCGCCAAAGGCGATCATCAGATTGTCGGAAATGTTCTTGCCGTTCTCCACCGCATGGACGCGGGCGGCATTCGCCATGTTCTCGTCCACCACCTCGCAGATGCCGAAGGCGGTCGACATCGCATTCAGCGACAGACGTTCGCCGACATCGCGCAGGATCGCCTGTTCGGACGCAGCGGTGTCGAGCCTGATCGCGCCGCCGGCGAAGTTCTCGGGATCGAGCTTGCCGAGCACCAGGTCGGCGTCGGTGATCGCGGGACGCTTGCCGCCGCGCCCGTAGCAGGCCGGACCGGGCTCCGAGCCGGCGCTTTCGGGCCCGGTCTGGATGCGGCCCATGGCGTCGACCCAGGCGATGGAGCCGCCGCCGGCGCCGATCTCGATCATTTCGATCACCGGGATGGAGATCGGCATACCCGAGCCCTTCGAGAAGCGGTAGGTGCGCGCGACTTCGAAGGTTCTGGCCGTGCGCGGCGCATAGTCCTCGATCAGGCAGATTTTTGCGGTCGTTCCGCCCATGTCGTAGGAGACGACCTTTTCGAGGCCGAAGCGCCTGGCGATGTCGGCGGCGAAGATGGCGCCGCCGGCCGGGCCGGATTCGACCAGCCGGACAGGGAATTCCGAAGCGGTCTCCACCGAGATCAGGCCGCCGCCTGAATGGATCATGAAGACCGGACACGCGGCGCCCATCTGCTTCAGCCGCGTCTGCAGGCGGGCGAGGTAGTCGGCCATTTGCGGCCGCACATAAGCGTTGGCGCAGACCGTGTTGAAGCGCTCGAACTCGCGCATCTGCGGCGAGACTTCCGCGCTGATCGAAATCGGAATGCTGAGCTTTCTGGAGAGGATCTCGCGCGCCCTGCGTTCGTGATCGGGGTTGGCGTAGGCGTGGATGAAGCCGATTGCCACCGAGCCGAAGCCGCCGGCCGCGATCCGGTCCGCGATTTCCTCCAGGGCTGCTTCGTCTAGCGGCTGCAACTCCTGGCCTTCGGCGCCGATGCGGCCCTTGACCGTGAAGCGGTCCTCGCGCGGGATCAGCGGCGTCGGCAGCTGCAGATTGAGGTCATATTGTTCGAAGCGGTTTTCCGTCCGCATCTCGATCACGTCGCGGAACCCTTCGGTCGTGACAAGTGCGGTCCTGGCGCCACGACGCTCGATGAGCGCATTGGTCGCGAGCGTCGTGCCGTGGATGATGATATCGATTTCGGACGGAGAAATTCCGGCGTCGCGAATGACGATGGCGATGCCGTCGAGGATCGCCTGCTCGGGTGCTGAATAGTTGGTCAGCACCTTGGTGGAAAACATCGTTCCCCTGACGTCGAGGGCGATGTCGGTAAAGGTGCCGCCGATGTCCGCGCCGAGACGGATGTCGCCAGTTCTGGAAGTCATGCCTTGGCCTTCTGGGAAGCGAGCGCCGAGTCGCGCATCTGGGAGAGGGTCTGCCGGGGCGTGAGCGCTTCGGGCGAGATGGCGATGTCGAGAACGGCGCCGGTCGCGGAGTTCAGCGCCCGCTCGAACGCGGGAGCGAAATCCTGCGTGGATTCGACCCGTTCGGCGTGGAAGCCATAGGCTTTCGCCAGCGTCACGAAGTCGGGGTTCTCGAGCGAGGTGCCGGAGACGCGCGCCGGATAGTTGCGCTCCTGATGCGCGCGGATCGTGCCGTAGATGCCGTTGTTGACGATCAGCACGATCGGCTGCGCGCCGGCCTGCATGGCCGTTCCGAGTTCCTGGCAGTTCATCTGGAAGTCGCCGTCACCGGCAAAGCAGACGACCGTGCGCTGCGGGTAGGCGACCTTGGCGGCGATCGCCGCCGGCAAGCCGTAGCCCATGGCGCCGGATTGCGGAGCGAGCAGTCGCGCTTGCGGCCCGAATTTGAAGAACTTGTTCGGCCACACGGTGAAATTGCCGGCGCCGTTGGTGAGGATGACATCGGCCGGCAGGTTTTCACGCAGCCAGGCGCTGACCGCGACCATGTCGACCGGGCCAGGCTGAACGGGCGCTGCGAAGCTGGCTTCATAGGCCTTGCGTGCCGCCGCGCGCCAGTCGGCCCAGGCACCCTTGACCGGGGTGAGCGCCTTGGCGAAGGCGTTCGGCCCGGCATGGATGCCGATCGTCGGCACATAGATCTTGCCGATCTCGCGATCGGAGCCGTGGACGTGGATCAGCTTCTGACGCGGCACGGGAACTTCCAGCAGCGTGTAGCCGTCCGTGGTCATCTCGCCAAACCGCACATTGACCGCCAGGATCACGTCGGCATCGCGGATCAGATTTTTGACATGCGGCACCATGCCGACACCGGCCTCGCCGACGAAGACCGGCGAATGGTTGTCGAACTGGTCCTGGTAGCGGAAGGCCGCCACGACCGGGATGTCGGAGGCTTCGGCGAAGGCCTGGAGCGCGGCGCGCCCGTCTGCCGTCCAGTTGGCGCCGCCCATCAGCAGCACCGGCTTCTCGGCTCCCGCCAGCAGCTTGAGCGCCGACGCGATCGCATCCTGTGCCGGAGCGGCTTCGAAGATCGCTGCCGGACCGCTGAGCGGTGCGGCCTCGGTCGCGGTGGTCAGCATGTCTTCCGGCAGCGCGACCACGACCGGGCCGGGCCGTCCCGTCAGGGCGGTGGTCCAGGCTCGCGCGACGATTTCGGGCAGGCGCGCGACGTCGTCGATCTCGACCGCCCATTTGGCGACCGTTCCGTACACCGCCCGGTAGTCGATTTCCTGAAACGCCTCGCGGCCCTTCATGTCGGTGCCGACCTGGCCGACGAACAGGATCATAGGCGAACTGTCCTGCATGGCCGTATGCACGCCGATGCTGGCATTGGTCACGCCAGGGCCTCGCGTGACGAAGCAGATGCCCGGCGTCCCCGTCAGCTTGCCGTAGGCGGAAGCCATGAACGCCGCGCCGCCCTCGTTGCGGCAAAGCACGTAATCCAGTCTGCCATGGGTGTCGTGCAGCGCGTCCAGAACCGCCAGATAGCTTTCGCCGGGAACGCCGAAGCTTTTGGTCGCGCCAAGCGCGATCAGGCATTCGACAAGAAGGCGACCGCCATTGCGGACCATGCTTCGACATCCTCTTACGCTGGCGGCAAGCGGACCGAGCCTGCCTTTCGAATTCATACCTGCACTCTGGCGGGCCAACGCGAAATCAAGAAATACGGTCTATTCGAAAGTTTTTCTTTACTGAGAAGCGCGCACCAGGACGCCGGGATTCATCGTCCCCAGCGGATCGAATGCGCGCTTCAGCCGTGCCATGAGCTCCCGTTCCACAATGCTGCGGTTTCGCTCCGCCAAGGCGATCTTGGCGCGGCCAAGTCCATGCTCGGCGGCGAAGCTGCCGCCCATTTCGGTGGCCAAAGATGCCAGCGCTTCGGCGAACTGTCCCGCCTTGCCATCGAAATCGGCGCGGCCTTCGGGCGGCGACAGATTGTAGTGGATGTTGCCGTCGCCGAGATGCCCGAACGGGTTGATCCGCACACCGGGAAGAATGCCGTCGCAGATCTTCGCGCCGGCTTCGATGAAGCGCGCGATCGCGCCCGGCGGCACAGAGATGTCGTGCTTCAACTGCTCGCCTTCGAGGCGCTGTCCCTCAGGCTGTTCCTCGCGCAGGCGCCAGAACTGCGCCCGCTGCGCGCCCGATGTTGCCAGCGCGCCGTCCACGACGAAGCCTTGCTCCATGCCCCATTCCAGCGCCGAAGCCAGGATCTCGTCGAGCGGGACGCGCTGCGAGCCCGACGCCAGTTCGACGAGCAGGTAGACGTCGCCTCGTGTCTCCAACTGATAGGCAAGGTCGGGCAGATGCCTGAGCGCCAGCGCCAGACCGACGTCGGAGAAGAATTCGAGCCCGGCAAGGAACTCGCCGGCCTCGCCGCGCAGATGCGCGCCGAACGAAACGGCGGCGGCGAAGTCCGACATGACCAGCAGCGCGCTCGCCTGCTGCTTTGGCGTGGGATGGAGCTTGAGGATCGCGCGCGTCACGATGCCAAGCGTTCCTTCCGCGCCGCAGAACAGCTTTCGCAACTGGTAGCCGGCATTGTCCTTCTGCACCGCGCGCAACCCATCCCAGACCGAGCCGTCCGGGGTCACGACTTCGAGGCCGAGCACAAGGTCCTGCATCATGCCGTAGCGAAACGCCTGGCTGCCGCCGGCGTTGGTGCCGATCAGGCCGCCGATCCTGGCGCTGCCTTCGGCGCCGAGATGCATCGGAAACATCAGGCCATACGACTCCAGCGCCTCATGCAGGGCGGCGAGCACGACGCCCGCCTCGACGAGGATCGATCCGCTCTCCGGATCCGGTTCGCCGATCGCCGCCATGCGCGAAAGCGATACGATCACCGCGTTCGGTTGCCCAGCGACGGCGCCGCCGCACAGGCCGGTGTTTCCGCCTTGAGGGATTGCGGCCAAGCCTGCCTCCCGGCATGCCTTGACGACCGCCGCAACTTCGGTCGTGCTCGCGGGTCTGGCAACGCCCAGAGGCGCGACGCCATAGCGGTTGAGCCAGTCGCGCTGGTAGGGCTCGGCGTCGGTGCCCGAAAGCCAGCCTTTCGGTCCAAGAATTGCCTGCAATGCACTGACGGGATCGGCCATCGAAATACCTGAGCGCTGCGATGCGCCGCCTATAATCAGTTGGTTCGCCAGGCTCAATGACCCAGCACCTGCGACAGGAATTGCCGCGTGCGCTCGTTGCGCGACGCCGTGAAGAATTCCTCCGGCGGCGCCTCCTCGACGATCTCGCCCCCATCCATGAAGATCACGCGATCAGCGACGCGACGAGCGAAGCCCATCTCATGGGTGACGCAGATCATCGTCATGCCTTCGGAGGCGAGCGTGACCATGACGTCCAGCACTTCGGCAATCATCTCGGGATCGAGGGCCGAGGTCGGCTCGTCGAACAGCATGATCTGCGGCTGCATGCAGAGCGCGCGCGCAATCGCGACACGCTGTTGCTGGCCGCCGGAGAGCTGGCCGGGAAACTTCATCGCTTGTTCGGGGATGCGGACCTTTTCCAGGTAGAGCCGCGCCGTCGCCTCGGCTTCCGCGCGCGGCCGCTTGCGCACGATCATCGGCGCGATCATGCAGTTCTCCAGCACCGTCATGTGCGGAAACAGGTTGAAGTGCTGGAACACCATGCCGACTTCGCGCCGGATCCCGTCGATGTTGCCGACATCGTCGTTGAGCTCGGTGCCGAGCACGGTGATGCGGCCGCCATCATGCTGTTCGAGGCGATTGATGCAGCGGATCATGGTCGATTTGCCGGAGCCGGACGGCCCGCAGATGACGATCCTTTCGCCGCGCTTCACGGAGAGGTTTATCTTCCGCAGCGCGTGGAACGAGCCGTAGTATTTGTCGAGGCTTTCGATGCGTACGGCGGCGCCGGACGACTGCGTCGAATTCATAGGCGCCTCCCTACCGTTCACCGACCGCCATGCGCCGTTCGAGGAAGGCGCCGTAGCGGGACAGGCTGAAGACGAAGACGAAATAGATCAGCGCGATGAAGGCGTAGACCTCGACATAGGCGAAGCGCCATTCGCCTGTGCCATAGGCGGCGTTGCCGGAAGCCAGGATCTCGAAGAAGCCGACGATCACCACCAGCGAGGTTTCCTTGAACGAGATGACGAACTGGTTGATCGTCGCCGGCAGCGCGTTGCGCATGGCCTGCGGAAGGAGGATGCGGCCGATGCGCTGCCAGTAGCTCATGCCGAGCGCCATGGCGGCTTCCTCCTGTCCCTTCGGAACGCCCTGCATGCCGCCCCTGACGATCTCCGCCTGATAGGCAGAGAAGAACAGGGCGGAGCCGACGATCACCCGATAGAGCTTGTCGCCGACCAGCCATTGCGGCATCGCGAAGGGCAGCACGACGGCGAATGTGAAGAGGATCGAGATCAGCGGCAGCGAGCGGACCCCGTCGATGATGAGGCCGGTGGTCCTGGATATCCAGGGCAGTTCGGAGCGGCGCAGCAGTGCCAGGCAGATCGCCAGCGGAAAGCCGATCAGGCAGGTGGTGACGAAGATGAAGAGGGTGAGCGCCAGCCCGCCCCAGGCCTCCTCGCCGACATAGGGCAGGCCGAGCACGCCGCCTTTCATCAGCACATAGTAGAGGGCTGTTCCGGCTCCCCAGACGAGCGCGATGCGGCGGCCCGTCCAGAAGGCCGGGATGCAGCTCAGCACGGTCATGACCACGACGGCCACACAGGCCAGTGCCGAACGCCATTGCTCCTCGAACGGATAGAGCCCGAACAGGATGATGCGCCACCTGGCGGCGATGACCGACCAGCAGGCGCCCGCCGCCGCCTGGCAGGCCTCAGGCCCACCGCTCGTCGTGAACACGGCCGAGAACACCGCCCAGTCGAGCAACTTCCAGAGGATGAAAACCATGATCGCCAGCGAGACCAGCGACAGCAGCGCCTGAAGCGGCGTCGCGAAGAAGCGGCGCCTCATGTCCTCGATCCTGCCCGGGGCAGGGGGAGCGACAACGACCATCTCCATTCTCACCCCCTCAGCTGATTGCCCTTGAGGGCAATCGCCTTGTTGATGCGGTTGAACACGGCGGCGAGGCTGAGATTGATGGCGAGGAAGCCCGCCATCAGGATGCCGATCGCCTCGAGTGTCTGGCCGGAGTGGTTGATGGTCAGCGCCACGATCATGAAGAAATCGGTGAAGCCGACCGCGATGCCCATGGTCGTCGCCTTCATCAGCCAGACATACTGGTTGGCGAGGATCGGCAGCATGGCGCGCAGCGCCAGCGGCAGCCTGACCAGGGTGAAGACCCGCCAGGGGCTGAGCCCCAGCGAAAGTGCTGCCTCCATCTGGCCCTTGCCGACAGCCTTGAAGCCGCCGCGCACGATCTCGGCGATATAGGAGCCGCCATAGATGGCGATCGCGACCGCCAGCGCGGAAAACTCCGGCGGAATGCGCAGGCCCCCCTTCAGATTGAGGCCTTGCAAGGCAGGGAAGTCGAGCATCGGCATGTCCGGCAGGCGGCCGGCCATCAGGATGACGGCCGCGCAAGCCAACGCTAACGCCGCGCCGGCGAGCTGGATGCCCGTGCGCTCGCCGAGAGGCTGATTGAGGCGCGATGTCCGACCGAGCCAGACCGGAAGCGCGATCGCCGCGATCACAGCCACGGCGGCCGCGATCAGCGCGGCACCGTTGACGTTGGGGACCGGCACATAGAGGCCGCGGCTGGTCAGCAGCATGCCGAAGGCCTCGTGCGCGGCACGTGGCGTCGGCAGATGCGTGATGACCGCGTACCAGAAGAAAACCTGGAGGATCAGCGGGATGTTGCGGAAGATGTCGACATAGGTGCGGCCAAGCAGCCGCGCCAGCTCGTTCGAGGAGGTCCGCGCCAGGCCGACGATGGTGCCGACGATCGTCGCCAGAATCAGCCCGGTACTTCCCAGGAACAGGGTGTTGATGATGCCGATGAGGAAGAACCACCAATAAGGATCATTGGCTGTAGCGGGCAACAGCGAGAAGTTGACGTCCCAGCCAGTCGACTTGAACAGAAAGTCAAACCCGGAAGTGATGCCTTGCTGGGCTAGGTTCTGGCGGGCGATCATCACGCAGGCAAGGATCATCGCCGCAAGCGAGCCGACGTAGAGAACCTGCAGCAGCGTGTTGCGTACCCTCTGATTTCTCAGCAGGCTGACCATCATGGTCTTCCCCGAATTGGCGCCGGCTCCGCCTGGTGGTGCCAGGCGGAGCTCAGAGCGAGCTGCGTTGAGAGGTGGAGTCAGTCGATCACCAGCGGGAACAGGACGCCGCCATTGTTCCACAGGTTGGTGAGCTCGCGATCCATCTTGTAGGGCGAGTCCTTGCCGAGATCGCGCTCGAAGATCTCGCCGTAATTGCCGACCTTCTTGATCACGTTGTAGGCCCAGTCGTCGGAAAGCCCGAGACCCTTGCCCATGCCGGGCGTCACGCCGAGGAACTTGGCCACCTGCGGCGAGGTCGGCTTGGCCTTGATCTCGTCGACGTTCTTGGAGGTGATGCCTTCCTGTTCGGCGAAGATCAGGGTGCTGAGCGTCCAGTTGGCGATGTCGACCCAGTTGTCGTCGCCCTGGCGCATGATCATGACTTCAGGCTCGACCGCGAGCACGTCGGGCAGGATGACATGGTCCTCGACCTTGCTCTTGGCGATGCGGGCAATGGCCAGCGTCGGCCCCCATTGCGCGTAGAGATCGCAGCGGCCGGAGAAATAGGCCTGTTCGAGCTCTTCCGTCTTCTCGATCAGCACCGGCTCGAGCTTGATGCCGAGCTTTTGGGCATAGGCGGCAACCTGCTGCTCCTGCGAGGTGCCGGCGGGAATGCAGATCGTGCCGCCATTGGCGTCCTTGAGCGACTTCAGGTTGAGCTCCTTGTGCGCCATCACCTTGGTCGTGCCGAGATAGTAGGAATTGGAGAACTGCAGGCCGAGCTCGGTGTCGCGGCTGAGCGTGCCGCCCGAAGCCTTGATGATGATGTCGACGTCGCCCGACTGCAGAGAGGGCCAGCGCTGCGCCCAGCTGATCGGCACGATCTTCAGCTTCGCCGGATCGCCGAACACGGCGGTCGCCACAGCCTTGCAAAGGTCGATGTCCATGCCCTTCCAGTTGCCCTTGTCGTCCACCTCGGCGAAGCCGAGATAGGAGCCGTCATGGCCGGTGCAGTTCAGCACGCCGCGCGCCTTGACAGTCTCCAGCGTCTTGCCGCCGGCGGCCTCGGCCGGCGCCGCGAAATGAACCAGGCCCAGGGCCATGGCAGCGGCCCCCCATTTCATCATTTTCATGTTTGTCGTCTCCACTGTTGAGGTTCACTTGTTCTTGTTGTTGGAGGCCCGAAACTGACTTCGGGCCTCGGTTGCGAAGCCGCTCCTAGTCGGAGAGCGGGATCGGTTTCGGCAAGGAGAGCTTCAGGTCGCTTCCCCAATCCTGCTGGACGAGCCATCGATGCAGGGCAGCCACCGCCTTCACGCGCAGATGCCCCCGCGGCATGACGAGGTAGAAGCCGGGGACTTCTTCCGGCTTCATGTCCGAAAGGGCATCACGGCCAAGCGGCGCGACCAGCGCGCCCGACCTGAAGTCCTCCTCGGCATCGATGACCGAGACCAAGCCCACGCCGATGCCTTGCAGGGTCGCCCGGCGCATGGTCGCGGCGTCGTCGAAGCCGATGCTGCGGTCGCCCTCGGTCTTCTCGACGGCAAGGTGGCGCAATATGTCCGGCCACAGCCGCTTCGACTTGACGGTGTCGAGCAGCGTAAACCGCGTCAGGTCTTGCGCCGACTTGATCTTCTCGCCGATCGCCGGCGTGCAGCAGATGATCTTCGGGTCCGGCACCAGCAGCGTGACCTCGTAGTCCGGCCAGTTGCCGTAGCCCCACTGGACAGTCATATCGATGTCGTCGCGTCCGAAGTCGGGCAGGTCGACCATCGTCGTCAGGCGAAGATCGGCGCCCGGCAGGATTTCGCGGAACAGCGAAAGTCTCGGCAGCAGATAGTGGGTGGCAAAGTAGGGGCTGGCGTTGAGGTTGATGCGGTCGCGGTAGTTCGACTTGGTGACGCGGCGCACGCCTTCGGAAAACTCGTCGAAGCCTGCTTTGACATAGTGCGAGAGTAGGATCGCCGACTCGGTCAGTTCGATAGACCGGCCCTTGCGCTCGAACAGCGTCACCTGAAGCGTGTCCTCCAGCAGCTTGATCTGCTGTCCGACGGCCTGCGGCGTCACCAAAAGCTCGTCGGCGGCCTGGCGGAAGCTCTTGTGCTGCACGACGGCATGAAAGACCCGCAGCGCATTGAGCGAGGGAAGGCGAAGCTTGCCGGCCATGGTGAAGTCCGCCTCCTTTCGTTCGAGACTCCGTTGGTCATGCACTGCGGTATTTCAGTCGCCGCCGGCTTCTGAAAATCGGTTCAGGCGTAGATGTAACCGCCTGAGACGATTACGTTTTCGCCGGTCATATAGGTGTTCTTCGGGCCGCCGGTCATCAGCACCCATTCGGCGATCTCGGTCGGCTCGGCGCCACGGCCGAGCGGGCTTGCCTTGGCCAACTCCTCAAGGAAGCCGAGGGCTTTTGCCTTCTCGGTGGCCATGCCGGCGGGCGCCACGGAGTTCACCAGGATGCCGTCCTTGGCGACGTGATGGGCAAAGGAGCGCGTCAGGCTGACGACGGCTGCCTTGGTCGCCGCGTAGTGGGCGTTCTGCGGATGCGCCTTGAAGGCGTCGACGGACGTCAGGTTGACGATGCGGCCGCGCACTTGGGCCTTCGGCTCCTGCGACTGCATGTGGCGTACGGCAGCCACCATCATGTGGTAGGTGCCCTTGATGTTGATGCCGTTGGAGGCGTCCCACTCGGCATCGGTGATCTCGAGGAGCGGCCGGCGGGGATAGATCGCCGCGCAATTGATCAGCGTATCGATGCGCCCCAGCTTCGCAACGACTGCGTCGAAGGCGGCATGACACTGCGGCCCGACCTGGATGTCGCAGGCCGCGGCGGCGGTCGGCAGGCCTTTGGCCTTCGCCGGCTCGAGCGCGCTCTCGGCGGCTTCCTGGTTGATGTCGATGATGCCGATCTTGGCCGCCCCGGCCTCGACGGCCATGCGGGCGAGAAGCGCGCCGAGGCCGGCGCCGCCACCGACGATCAGAACGGAAAGATCCTTCATTCTGTTTTTCCTTACTTGGTGCCGCTGGGCGAGGTCGGCCAGGTCGGCATGATGTCGAAACGGGTAACGTCGGCCCATGCCGGCAGCGCCAGCACCGCGACGACCATGCTCGCCACGTCATCCGGCTGCACCACCTTGCTGGCGTACATGGCCGCGCGGGCGTCGGCGTCGAGGATGTCCTTGTAGAGCTGCGTCTCGACACGGCCGGCGACGATTTCGGTGACGCGTATGCCGGACGGCGAGAGGTCGGCGCGCAACGCGGCGGCAAAACCGGAGATCGCGGCCTTGGTGGCCGCATAGACGGCAATGTTGGAGAACGCCGCGTGGCCCGCGATCGAACCCGTGAACAAGATGTGCCCGGACTGCCGCTCGCGCATCTGCGGCACGACAAGGCGGGTGAGCAGAATCGCCGCGCTGAGGTTCACTTCGAGCGTGGTGTCGATATCGGCAATGTTCATGTCGGCGAAATTGCCGAGCGGCGGCATGACGCCTGCATTGTTGATCAGCACGTCGATGGTGAGATCGGCCAACACCGATTCCAGCGCCTCGCGGTCGGTGACGTCGACGGCAATGGGAACGATGCCTGGACGCTCGGCCTGCAGCTCTTTAAGCGCCGCCTGGCTGCGGCCGACCGCAAAGACGTCATAGCCGGCATCGCTCAACGCGATGGCGATGGCTCGCCCTATGCCGCTCGTCGCACCAGTGATGAAGGCTGTCGTCACTTTGTCTTCCCCGATTGCGGCTTCCCCAACTGCCTGGCGTCAGTGTGCGGTCTTGGCCGATGCCGCGAAACCAAGAAAAGCAGCAAAAAGGAAAGATAAACTTTCGAAAGCGCTGCCGACGCCTGCAACGTTCTACCCCCGTTTGCACGATGCGGAACGGGGCAAACCAAAGGAAAGCAATGCTTTCAGCACATGCAGAGTGCTTTCGCCCCGCCGATTGAGCCAAAACGTGACTTTCGCTATCGCCCGGCGATCGCCTTCGCGGCAGGCGCTTCAATCGCATGCTGTCGAGGCTTATCCGTCGGTCGACACCGGCCTTTTCATCTTTGTGAAAAGCGAGGCCGCGGCGGCCTTCTGCTCCGCCTCCGTCGCCTCGATACCCGAAGCACGCGCCAGGGCGCGCACGCGTCCCAGACTGTTGTGCAGATGCTTGCGCATGGCTTGTCGGGCCTTGCCGCCGTCTCGCCTTTCGATGGCGTCGACGATGGCTTTGTGCTCGCTGTGGATGCGCGCGTAGTAGCTGTCCTTGAGCGCTGGCTCGACCACATAGCCGAGCTGGAAGCGCGGCACGATCATCGGGCCGAGATAGGCGAGGAACCCGTGAATGAATTCGTTGCGCGCGGCCTTGGCGATCGCGAGATGGAAATCATAGTCGTAGTGGATTTGGACGACGGCGGGGTCGGCCTGCTGCGCGTCGATCTCATCCATCATGGATCGGATATCGCGCGCTTCCTTGTCGGTGCGGCGTTCGGCGCAGAGCCCCGCGGATTCCACTTCGACGCTCAACCTGAGCTCGAGCAGCGCGATGGTTTCCGGCAAGGTTCTCAGCGCCTCGTCCGGTATCGAGAAATTGCGCGGCAACGGCGTTTCGCTGACGAACATGCCGCGCCCCTGCTGCGGCACCACCATGCCTTCGGAGCGCAGCCGCGCCACGGCCTCGCGCACGACCGTGCGGCTGACGTCATATTCCGCGCAAAGCTCCGCCTCGGTCGGCAGCTGCGCGCCAGGCTGCAACTCACCGGAGCGGATCTTTTCGGCCAAGCTCTCCGCCACGATGGTGGAAAGTGGCTTGCGCTTCGTCATTGAGGGCTTCCGTTCAAGATTCGGGCCGTTCAAGTTCAGATTCGCGATGATGCCCGAACCGGCAAGACCATTCAAACCGCCGCCGTGACGATGAGTTCGACCAGCATGCCGGGCTTGGCCATCCGCCCTTCGCCGGAGGAGCGGGCCGGCGCATGTGCCCGCGGCATCCAGGCGTCCCAGACCGTGTTGACCTCGTCGAAATCGCGGATGTCATCCAGCCACATCTGGACGTGGAGGATACGGGTCTTGTCGGTGCCCGCCTTGGCGAGCAGGGCATCGATCTTGCCGAGCACCTCGCGCATCTGGTCGGCCGCGGACTGGCCCGGTCTCGCGACCTGGCCGGTCAGGTAGAGCGTGCCGTTGTGGATGACGCCGTGATGGATACGGGTGTCGAAGTCGAAACGCTGGATATCGCCCACTGGGTTCTTCCTGTCAGATTGCCGGCGTCTGCCGGATGGGGTTGCCCTGCAGGTACTGCGCGTAGGGCGCTTGCACGAGCCAGCCGGCGTCGACCGGCAGCGTGACGCCGGTGATCGACGCGGCGCGGTCGGAGCAGAGGAACAAGGCTGCCTCGGCCACGTCACGCGGCTCGACGAAACGGCGCAACGCGGTCGTGGCCTGGATCGCCTCCGGGTTGCGTTCGCCTCTGGCGATCTTGGTCTTCAGGCCGTCGGAAAGGGTGTAGCCAGGCGCTACTGCGTTGACGCGAACCCCATGCGGACCGAGCTCGGCGGCCAGGATCTGCGTCAAGGCTAGAACCGCATGCTTTCCGGGCGTGTAAGCAGGCAGCGACAGTGGCGCGAAGGAGGCGAGGGAGCCGACATTGAGGATCGCGCCTCGACCGGCTGCCGACATCAGCCGGCCGAACACCTGGCAGCCGAGCAGCGTGCCACGATAGTTGATCCGCCACATCTGCTCGTCTTCGGCGAGATCCTGGTCGAGCACATGCTTGCCGCTCTGCAGGATGCCGGCGCAGTTGACCGCGACGTGGGGCGTACCGAATGCATCGCTTGTTGCCCGCGCCAGGGCCTCGACGGAAGCCGGATTGCCGACATCGGTCTCGGCGAAGAGGGCGCGCGGCGCGCCGGCATTCTCGCAGGCGCTGGCGGCCTCCTTGCCTCGAACGGCGTCCCGGCCGGCGACGACCACCTGATAGCCGTCCTCGGCGAAGCGAAGCGCGATTGCGCGTCCAATGCCTGACGTGCCGCCGATAACAACCGCCGTCGATGCGTCAGCCATTGCGACGATCCTTCCGCTCGATGTCGAAGAATTCCGACATGGCCTCGACCTGGAAATCCATCATCGGACGCCCCGGCTGGATGCGGCAGCCGATCTCCTTCGCCGCCTTGAGCAACGCCGTCTCGGCCGGTTCCATGATGATGTCGACCACCGTCATCGCCGGCGTCAGCTTGCTCACATCCATCGGCAGCGAGTCGCCGACTTTCAGCCCGGACGGCGTCGCGTTGATCGCCATGTCCATGCCGGTGGGATCAGGTGCCCCGACCTCGATGCGACAATCGGGGAACGACTTGTTGACCAGCGAAGCGAGTTTTTGCGCGCGGTCTCGGTCGATGTCGGCCAGACGGATTTCCGCAGCACCTTCCTCGGCAAGGCAGTAGGTCAGCGAGGAGCCCGCGCCGCCGGCACCGACCTGCAGGATGCGACGGCCGGCGATCTGGTGCCCGCCCGCCTTCAGCCCGTCGATGAAACCCACGCCGTCGAAATTGTCGGCATACCAGGTGCCGTCCGCCTGCCTGCGCACCGAGTTGGCGCTTTGGACGCGGGCGGCGCGGTCATGGGCGGCCGCGCATTTATGATAGACCGCCGTCTTGTAAGGCACCGAGATGATGACGCCGCGGATGTTCTCGGCCGCCGTGATGCCGGCCCAAAAGGTTTCGAAATCTTCCGGACGGCAGCTCAGCGGCACCATCAGGCTGTCGAGCCCCTTCTGCTCGAAGATCTCGTTGAATATGCCAGGGCTCTTCGCATGGCCCACGGGATGGGCCAGCATGACGAAGACATCGGCCTTGCCGGTTCCGCGCATCGGTTATTCCTTTCCGTTTGACAGTTCATGGTCGCTCAAGATCTCGAGAGCCTGGACGAGGGACGAATGGTCGGCTTCCGAGCCGCCGGGCCGGGCCGAGCAGGCATTCATCAGCTGCTGCGCCGTTGCCGTGCTCGGCAGGGCAACGCCGAGCGCGCGGGCGCTTTCGAGCGCGAGATTGAGATCCTTCTGGTGCAGCCGGATACGGAACCCAGGCGCGAAGCTGCGGGCGATCATGCGCTCGCCATGCACTTCGAGCACGCGCGACGAGGCAAAGCCGCCCATCAGCGCGGCGCGCACCTTCGCCGGGTCGCAGCCCGCCCTGCTGGCGAAGACGAGCGCCTCGGCGACGGCCTCGATGTTGAGCGCGACCATGATCTGGTTGGCGATCTTGCAGGTCTGGCCGGCGCCGTTCTTCTCGTCGATCAGGGTAATGTTCTTGCCGAGCTTCTCGAAGATCGGCAGCGCGCGCTCGAACTCGGCAGCCGGCCCGCCGACCATGATGGTGAGGCTCGCCGCGTTGGCGCCGACCTCGCCGCCGGAGACCGGCGCATCGAGATAGCCGGCGCCGACTTGCCTGAACTTCGCCGCGAATTCGGCCGTGGCGATCGGGCTGATCGAGCTCATGTCGATGACCAGCTTGCCTGCCGAAATCCCTTCGAGCACCCCGTTTGGTCCGAGCAGGACGCGCTCCACATCGGGTGTGTCGGGCAGCATGGTGATGACGATTTCGGATGCCCGGGCCACCTCGGCGGGGGAGGCGAGCACCGATGCCTTGAGATCCTGCGGAAGAGGCGAGCGGTTGAGGACCGTGACGATCTCATGCCTGGCATCGGCAAGATGCCGCGCCATCGGCGCGCCCATGACGCCAAGTCCGATGAAGCCGATTTTCATGCGCAACTCCCGTTCGGCGTCAGAGCGCCTTGCAGTTCAAGTAAGCCATATGATATAGGACATCATACAAATTTCAATGCACCTCCTTCCCGCTGGAGACCGATCGCAAAATGCAGGAGCGTGTGAACTCGCTGAAAGCGGCCGTACAGGCCGGCCAGGCTCATATCGGCATCTGGTGCTCGCTGGCCTCGGCGCTCACAACCGAGGTGGTGGCGGGCTCGGGAGCGGGCTGGCTGCTGATCGACGGCGAGCACAGCCCGAACGATCTGCGCAGCATCATGGCGCAGCTTCAGGTCGCGGCGGCGTTTCCTTGCGAGGCGGTGGTGCGCCTGCCGTCGGATGACCCCAACCTGATGAAGCAGGCCTTGGATGTCGGCGCGCGCAGCCTGATGATCCCGAACGTGCGGACGGCGGATCAGGCGCGCGCAATCGTCGCCGGGATGACCTATGCGCCGGGCGGCTTCCGCGGCTTCTCAGTCGGCCACCGGGCCAACGCCTTCGGCCGCATCGCCGGCTATCATGCAAAAGCGCGCGAGCAGCAGCTCCTTGCCGTGCAGATCGAGGATGAAACCGGCGTCGCCAATGCCGCCGAGATCGCGGCGGTGGATGGCGTGGACGTCCTGTTTGTCGGACCGGGAGACCTCTCCACCAACATGGGTGCGATGGGCAATCCCGGCGCTGCACATGTGCAAGAGGCGATTGCGTCCGTGCGCAAGGCCGCGGCTGCTGCAGGCAAGGCCAGCGGCATCCTGGCTCCCGTGAAGGCTGATGCGGACCGCTATCTCGCCGATGGCTTCACCATGGTGGCCGTCGGCTCGGACCTCGGTCTGCTGGCGCGGGGCTCGGATGCCCTGATCGCCTCGTTCAACCGGTAGAGCGGAGAGGGCAGTCGTGGCGATCCCCACCTACAAGGCACCTTCACGCAGCGCCTACGACGTCGTCATCGTCGGCGGCGCGGTCATCGGTTCGTCGACGGCCTACTGGCTGAGCCAGGCGTTGGGCGACCGCGCGTCGATCCTCGTGGTCGAGCGCGACTCGAGCTACGAATTTTCCTCGACGGCGCTTTCCACCAGCGCCATCCGCCAGCAATATTCCAATCCGATCAACGTGAAGATCAGCCAGTTCGGCATCGAGATCATCCGCACCTTCCGGGAGCGGATGGCGCCTTTCTACCCGAACGAGCCGGCGCCCGATCTCGGCTTCAAGGAGCACGGATATCTCTACTGCTGCTCGCCCGAAGGGGTGGAAGCTGCCAAGGAACGGGTCGAGCTGCAGCGCAGCCTCGGCGCGCATACGATCTTCCTCGAACCCGGTCCACTGAAGGAACGCTTCCCGTGGCTGAATGTCGATGACCTCGGCGGCGGCTCCTGGGGCGCGCGCGAGGAGGGCTGGTTCGATTCGATGGGCATGCTCAACGGCTTCCGCCGCGCGGCGCGCGGCGGCGGCGTCGAATATATCGACAATGCCGTGGCGGGGTTGGATGTCGTTGATGGGCGCGTGGTCTCCGCGCGGCTTGCGACCGGAGAGACTGTCGCCTGCGGAACGTTGGTCAATGCCGCCGGCCCGCGGGCGCAGCAGGTCGCCGCCATGGCAGGGCTGTCGATCCCGGTCGCGCCCTACAAGCGCTACAGCTTCGTCTTTGCCAGCGCCAATCCGATCCCGGGCCGCATGCCCAATGTCATCGATCTTTCCGGCACATTCGTGCGCCCCGAGGGCGAACTTTTCCTCACCGGCAACACACCGCAAGGCGACGGGCCAGCCGACTACGACGACTTCGAAATGCATTTCGAGGAGTTCGACGACTATATCTGGCCGGCGCTGTGGCACCGCATTCCGGCCTTCGACGCGCTGAAAGTCCAGACCAGTTGGACCGGCCATTATGAGTACAACATGCTCGACCACAACGGCATCGTCGGCTTCCATCCCGAGGTGAAGAACTTCATGTTTGCCAACGGCTTCTCAGGCCACGGCCTGCAGCAGTCGCCGGCGGTCGGTCGGGCAGTGTCGGAACTCATCATCCATGGCGCCTTCCAGACGCTCGACCTGTCGCCGTTCTGTTATGGGCGTATACCGCGCAACGAGCCGTTCCTCGAAGAAGCGGTGATCTGAACGGTTCCAGCTTTCGATCGACTCAAGCCGGGAGACGCGCGACGATGTCCGCCGAGCTTTCGGGATGATCGAGCGCCCAGATGCGCGCTATCGAGGCGCGCATCTCGTCGGCGGTGGCGCCGCCTCGAAATTCCGCAAGCCGCACCGCCTTGGCTTCCAGTTCCTGCCTGGCAAGCGTGTTGCCGGGATCGCCCTTGGGCTCGTCGACACGAGCGGAAAGACTGCGACCGTCAACGGTCGTGACGCGCACTTTCCCCACCCATTGCTTCGGATAGAGCGTGTCGACCTCACGGTCGAATTCCATGCGCACCTTCGAGCGGAAAGCCGCGACGCCGCCGCCGGCAAGCGCGTGACGCTCGAAGGCGTCGAGGTCGGCGACGCCATGGACGGCGATCAGGCCCAGAACCGTGCCCATGGAAAACTTCGCCTGGTGGATCGTTTGCGGGATGTCCACGGCGCCAAGGACATCGATGGCTCCTTGGTGGACCTGAGCCACCACCTCCGCGATATCGCCGGCGCCAAGGCCTTCGCGGCGCATGAGGAGCTGAAGGGCATCGGCGGCGGGATGGGTATGCCGGCAGGAGGCATGCCATTTGAAGGACGTCTCTTCCGTCGCCCAGCGGCTGCCGAGGCCGGCCGTCAGCCGGGCCGGATCGGCATCGCTCGACATGCCGGCCGCCATTCCCTTTTTCCCTTCGAGTATTCTCGCGGCGCCCCTGAAGCCGTCGCGCGCGAGATAGGCCGCGGTCAGGCCGTTGGCGGCGGCCCGCGCGGTATGGAGTTGCTTGGAATCGGCGGCGTCGCGCAGGAACTCCCACAGGCCCGCGGCCTGCGTGCCGGCGGAGCCGAGCGCGTGGTTGAGGCGGACGGCGTCGAGCCCGATCAGCTTGCCGACGGCCGCGGCCGCTGCAACAGCGCCGGCCGTGCCCGTGGTGTGGAAGATCTCGTAGTGCGAGCGGCCGAGGAACTCCCCAACGCGGATGCCCACCTCATAACCTGCGATGCAGGCCGTCAGCATCTCGCGACCGGTCTTTTTCTCCGCCTCCGCAACAGCCAGAACGGCTGGAAAAATCACCGCCGCCGGATGGAAGACGGAGCCGTTATGGACGTCGTCCTGCTCCACGACATGCGAGGCGGCGGCATTGACCATCGCCGCGAAATAGGGGCTGGTGCGCCGCCTTGTCGGAATGACGGTGCTCGGACCGTCGGTCGGCCCCATCGCACGCGCGAAGCCTTCGATGATCTCGACCTGCGGAGCGCCCTTGCCGGCGAGTGCGGAGCCCAGCCAGTCGATCATCAGTCCCTTGGCGAAATGAACGACCCGCGGTGGAACTTGCTCGAAGCCGAGCTCGGCGACAAAAGAGCAAAGTCTGGCGGTCGGCCAATCGGCTGCTTCCTGAACCATATGCTATGTCTCCGAGGCCCCGTCGCGCAGGATCCGCCTTGCCCGCTCGACCACCGGCCTGTCCACCATCTGGCCCTTCACCTGGACGGCTCCGCCGGAAGAGGCGGCGTCGACGATGCCGCGAGCCCAGGCGATTTCCTTCTCGCCTGGACGAAAGGCGCGGCCGATCGGTTCGATCTGCTTCGGGTGGATCGCCATCTTGCCGCCGAAACCCATCTTCATTGCGTGGCGCGCGTCGTCTTCGGCGACTTCGGGGCTGCCGAGATCGGCGGTTATGCCGTCGATCGGGGCGGAGCGGTTTGCCGCGCGCGAGCGCCAGACGATTTCGCTGCGCGCCGCAAGCAGTGTCAACCGGTCGTGCGCGCAACCGAGGTCGAGCGCGAAGTCGAGCGAGCCGAAGGCGATCGCCGTGACATCGGGCGAGGCGAGGATATCCGCCAGATTTGCCAGTCCGGCGGCACTCTCGACCAGGGCGATGACGTTGACGCTGCACCCGACACGCCTGGTCATGCCGGCGATGTCTTCAGCGCGTTCGGCCTTGGGCAGCATGACGGAGATGCCGGCGAGGCCTCGCAGGGCGTCGATGTCGGCCGCATGCCAAGGCGTGCCGGCGGCGTTGACGCGGACCACGACGGGAGATTTCAGCCGGCCGGCGTGGGCAACGACCGCGTCACGAGCCCGGTCCTTGTCGCCCGGCGCAACGGCATCCTCAAGGTCGAGAATGACCGCGTCCGCGCCGCTGGCGTCGGCCTTTGCAAACCTTTCCGGCCGCGAGCCCGGCACGAAAAGCGGCACGACAGGCATGACGAAGCTCACCATTGCGCCGTCGCCTTGACCGTCACATGTCCGTCCGACGACCGCACTTCCATCTCCATTTCATCCCTTCCGCGAGTCGTCCCGCTCAGAAGCAGGGTCTGCGGGCCGATCGCCGGACGCACTCCGCGAAAGGAGAAACGCCGCGGCGCCCGGCCGGCAATGACGGCGGCGAAGTTGATGAGCAGCGTCGCCTGGAGCGGGCCGTGGATGACGAGCCCGGAATAATGCTCGACGCCCGTGGCGTAGGGCGCGTCGTAGTGGATGCGATGCCCGTTGAACGTCAGCGCGGAGTAACGAAAAAGCAGCACCGGATCCACGTCGACTATCCGCTCATGCGATGCGGTCGGCTTGGGACCCGCCGGCTGCGCCGGGGCCGCGACGCCCACTTCGGCCGCGCGATAGACGATGATCTGATCCTCCTCGACCACGGGGCCGGCGGCATTGGCGATCTCGTGGCGGACGGTGACGAAGGTAAGTGGCCCGGTGCGGCCCTGCTTTTCTTCGATGGCGCTTATCCTCGAACGGCGGCGGATCGTGTCGCCGCTGCGGATGGGCGCCAGGAACCGCATGTCGCTGCCCGCCCACATGCGGCGCGGAAGCGGCACCGGCGGCAGGAACCCACCCTTGGCGGCATGTCCGTCCGGGCCCAGTTCGCTGGCGTCGACGATATCGGGCGCGAGGCACCAGTGCAGACCGGGCGGCGCCTCGTCAAGGCGCACCGCGTGGGCCCCAAGCGTCGCCTCGAAGCTGGCGAGCAGGCGAGGGGTCACGATGTCCTCGACCTCGCGGGTTCGTCCGACCCATTTCTGCAGCGTCGCGTTCGAATCCGGGCTCATGCGACGTCCTCCTCAGGCCGCGAATTCGGACCGGATCCGGTCCGTGTCGGCGCCAAGGCCAGGAACCGTGGGGATTGTTTCGAAGCCTTCCGGTCGGCCGGCCGGCATCGGGACGGCGATGCGCTTGCCGTCCGGCAGCTCGACCTTGGTGCGGCGCAAAGCCTTGTGGCGCGGGAGGTCGCGCATTTCGCTGACACGGCCCCAAGCGATCTGCGCCTCGCCAAGGCGGCGAATGGCTTCCTCGCAGTCGATCGCAGCGAAAACCGGCTCGATCTCGGCGTCTAGCGCCGTGCGATTGGCTACCCGCCACGCGTTGGCGGCAAAGCGTTCGTCGGCAAACAGATCCTGCCTTTGCAGCACGATGGCGCAGAAGCGCTGCCATTCGCTATTCTGCTGAATGGAGACCACCACGGCACCGTCACGGCAGGCATAGGGTCGGTAGGGGTAGATCGATGCGTGGGCGAGGCCATAACGGCCCGTCTCGCGTCCCGCATGTTCGTAGTGCAGCAGCGGCACCGCCATCCAGTCGGCCATGCCGTCGAACATGGCGATCTCGACGATGCGGCCGCGGCCGGTCTTCTCGCGTGCCAGCAGTGCCTCGAGGATTGCCGCGTGCGCGTTCATCCCCGTCGCGATATCGGCCGCGGAGACACCGATCTTGCAGGGCGTCTCGGGTGTTCCGGTTACAGCGCAGATGCCGCTTTCGGCCTGCACCAGCATGTCATAGGCGCGCATTGCCGCGTAGGGTGTGTCCTGCCCATAGCCGACGATGCTGACGGCGATCAGCTTGGGGTACTTCCGCGCAATCAGGTCGGCGGGAAGGCCAAGCCGATCGATCGCGCCAGGCGCAAGGTTCTGCACGAGGACATCGGCTCGCGCGACCATGCGGTGCAGCAGAGCGAGATCGGCCTCGGCCTTGAGGTCAAGCGCCACGCTCTCCTTGCCGCGGTTCAGCCAGACGAAATAGGCCGACATGCCTTCCACGGTACTGTCATAGTGGCGCGCGGTTTCGCCTTCCGGACGCTCGATCTTCACGACGCGCGCGCCGGCGTCGGCGAGGCGGACCGTGCATAAGGGAGCGGCGACCGCCTGCTCGATCGAGACGACGAACAGGCCTTCCAGCGGACGGGCTGTGTCAGACATTGCGCTGCACCCCGGAACGGGCGAGCACGCCCGGCTTCAGCCGCTCGTTCTTGCCGTAGTCTTCGGCAGGATGGAAGAAGAGGCGCGGTGTCTCGTCGATTTCGTCCAACCGCTTGCGATAGGCTTCCAGATAGGCCTTGCGGCCTTCCTCGCCGACACGGCCAGGCATGTAGGCGACGAAGGGCGGCAGCACGTCGAAGCCGGCGTAGCGCAGCAGGCCGTTATGGACAGGCCACAGCACCGTGAGGATGTCGCCGTCTATGCCGTCGGGGGCGTAGGTGTCGGCCGATGTGCCGGTGGTGGCGGCCACCATGGCGAGCTTTCCCTTGAACATGCCGGTGTCGTATTTGCGGCCCGGCAGATAGGCAAAGCCGCGCGCGAAGACGCGATCGGCCCAGCCCTTGAGGATCGCGGGCATGCCGAACCACCAGACCGGAAACTGGAAGAGCACGAAATCGGCCCGTTTCACTTTTCCGATCTCGGCATCGATGTCGGCTGACAGCCGGCCGGCCTCGTAGGCGGCGGTCTGCTCACGCTGCAGGCTGAAGAAATCCGGATCATCGCGCTCGCCGGTCATGTCGCCGGGGCCGGCGACGGGATTGAAGCCCATGGCGTAAAGATCGCTGACCACCACCTCATGGCCGGCGCCGGTCAGGGTTTCAACGGCGAGATCCCGCATCGCGCCGTTGAAGGATTTTGGTTCCGGATGAGCGTAGACGACGAGGATGTTCACGGCGACGCCTCCTAGTAGGAACGCGGCAGCCCAAGCACGTGCTCGGACAGGAACGACAGGATGAGGTTGGTGGAGATCGGCGCGACCTGATAGAGGCGCGTCTCGCGGAACTTGCGCTCGACGTCATATTCCTCGGCGAAGCCGAACCCGCCATGCGTCTGGATGCAGACGTTGGCGGCTTCGTTCGAGGCGTCCGCTGCCAGCATCTTGGCCATGTTCGCCTCGGCGCCGGGGTTCTTGCCGGCTTCGTAAAGGGCGAGCGCCTCACGCACCATCAGCTCCGCCGCGCGCATGTTGGCGTAGGCCCTGGCGATCGGGAACTGGATGCCCTGGTTCTGACCGATCGCCCGGCCGAACACATGGCGTTCCCTGGCGTAGGCGCTTGCCTTTTCGATGAACCACTTGGCATCGCCGACGCATTCGGAGGCGATGAGGATACGCTCTGCGTTCATGCCGGAAAGGATGTAGCGGAAGCCTTTTCCCTCCTCGCCGACAAGGTTCTCGGCCGGCACGCGCAGGTCGTCGAAGAAGATTTCGGTGGTGGCATGGTTCATCATGGTGCGGATCGGCCGGATGGTGAGGCCGTTGCCGAGCGCCTGGCCCATGTCGACGATCAAGACGGAAAGGCCGTCGGTCTTCTTCATGCCGTGCCTCAGCGGCGTGGTGCGCGCCAGAAGCAGCATCAGGTCCGAATGTTCGGCGCGGCTGGTCCAGATCTTCTGGCCCTTGACCACGAAATGGTGGCCGTCGAGCCGGGCGGTGGTCTTGAGCGCGCCGGTGTCGGTGCCGCTGGTCGGCTCGGTGACGCCGAAGGCCTGCAGGCGCAACTCCCCGGTGGCGATCTTCGGCAGGTAGCGCTGCTTCTGCGCCTGCGAGCCGTGGCGAAGCAGCGTGCCCATCGTGTACATCTGCGCATGGCAGGCGCCGCCATTGCAGCCGGCGCGCTGGATTTCCTCCAACACGGCAGCCGCGGCCGAGAGCGGCAGGCCGGAGCCGCCATAGTCCTCGGGGATCAGGATCGAGAGCCAGCCGGCCTCGGTCAGCGCTGCGACGAATTCGCGGGGATATGCCATGTCCCGGTCGAGCGCGCGCCAGTATTCGCCGGGAAAGCGCGCGCAGAGCTTCGCGACGGCGTCCCGAATGTCCTGATAATGTTCCATGAGGCTGGCCCGCTTTCGTCCCGCTGCGGCGCGCATTATCACGCGGGTGTGCCTTGACAGCAATGTAAGGCTGGCGTGATCAGCTATGCCAAAATTAAAATCCTCACGGCGCCGGACCGAGAAGCTGCCCGACCCATACCGCGCGCTCGACGAGATCGCGGGCGGTATCTTCTATCGCCTGGCCGGCAAACCGCGCCAGCCGTGAGGCCGGCCGGTCGGCCGGATAGGCAAGGATGAGGCGGCGCACGGGCACGGGATCGATCAGCGGCGCGGCGGTGAGCAGGCCGGCGGCGACAGCGGCATGGATAGGGGCAAGCGGCAGGATCGTCCAGCCATGGCCGTTGCGGACCAGATCCTTCAGCACGTAGTAGGTGTCCGCCTCGATGCCGACATCGAGCGCGATGCCGGTCTCGGCGGCGCAGCGTTCGACGATGATGCGCAGCCCGTGCTTCATGCTGGGCAGCAGCAGCCGTTTCCCGGCGAGCGAGGCGAACGGCACCGCGCGCACCGTCGAGAAGCCGGCATCGGGCGGGCCGATCAGGAAGAGGTTTTCCAGAAGCAGCGGGCGAGTGCGGAGCGACCGCGCCGAGCGGGGGTCATAGAGCACCGCGACGTCTATCTCGCCGCGATGCAGCCAGTCCAGCAGATAGCCGGTATAGGCGCTGACCAGCCTGAGTTTCGCCCTGGGATGGGCCGCGCCGAAGGCTGCCGCCAGCGGCAGCGAGATGATGTCGGCGACGGTGGGCGGCAGACCGATGGCCACCTCGCCGGTCAGGGGTGCATCGGCCGGCGTGGCGGTGGCGCGGATCTCGTCGATCTCGGCAAGGACGCGAACGGCATGGGCCAGCACCTGCTTGCCCTGCTCGGACAGCACCATGCCGCGGCCGTGACGCAAGAACAGGGCAAAGCCCAGTTCCTCCTCCAGCATGCGCACCTGGCGGCTCAGCGCCGGCTGCGCGATGTGCAGCCGGTCGGCGGCCTTGCTGAGGCTTCCGAGCTCGGCGACGTGGATCAGGGTGCGCAGCTGCGATAGCTCCATGAGCTATCAAATATCATTATATCTGATCACAAGAAAGAGACGAAGATTGGATCGGAGAGCCAGGGTAATCTGCCGCTAGATCCAATCCCCGGGGAGTCCAAGGTGACAACGAGCAGCCTACAAGCAAAACACCCGGAAGCGGCTGCGTCAGCGGCTCTTCCGGCGGCATTTGAAATGCAGTGGCCGGACCAGGTCTATGACGTGCTCAAGGCCGCGGGCGTCAGCCAGATGTCCTATGTGCCCGACGCCGGTCATACCACGCTGATCCGCCGCTTCAGCGCCGATCCGGGAGTCGTCACCAATGTGCTGACAACCGAGGAAGAGGGCATCGCCATCGCCGCCGGTTCCTGGCTCGGCGGCAAGCGCAGTGTCGTGCTCATGCAGTCTTCCGGCGTCGGCAATTGCATCAACATGCTGTCGCTGCCGGTGCAGGCGCGCTTTCCCTTGCTGGTCCTGGTGACGATGCGCGGCGAATGGGCCGAGTTCAATCCGTGGCAGGTGCCGATGGGACGGGCGACGGAGGCCTCGCTGAGGGCGATCGGGCTCAGCGTGCTGCGGGCCGAGACAGGCCCCGATCTCGTCGACGCCGTGGCGCAGGCGGCCGCGATGGCCTTCGATGCCGATCAGCAGATCGCGGTGCTGATCGGGCAACGCCTGCTTGGCAAGAAGAAGTGGTGAACGACATGACTTTGCCGACGATGGATCGCCGTGAGGCGGTGAAGAAACTGCTCGAGGCTCGCGACGGCGCACTGGTGGTGACCGGGCTCGGATCGCCGAGCTACGACGTGCATGCCGCCGGCGACCGTGACGACAACTACTATCTCTGGGGCGCCATGGGCGGAGCGGCGCTGGTCGGGCTTGGGCTCGCCCAGGCTCAGCCGCAGAGGCGGGTGATGGTCATCACCGGGGATGGCGAGCAGCTCATGGCCTTCGGCTCTTTGGCGACGATCTCGGTGGCGCGGCCCAGGAACCTCGACCTCATCGTGCTCGACAACCAGCATTTCGGCGAGACAGGCATGCAGTCCAGCCATACCGGCCGCGGCATTGGCTTCGACAAGGTCGCCGCCGCCTGCGGCTTCGCGGAGGTCGCAGAGCTGCGCTCGCTGGAGGAGGTCGACGCGCTGTGCGAAAGGCTGCGCCGCCCCGCCGAGGGGCCGCGCCTGTTCGTGCTGAAGATCGCCGCCGAGAACCTGCCGCGGTCGCTGCCGCCGCGCGACGCCGTCGCAGTCAAGAACCGCTTTCGCGCCCGTCTGGGCCTTGCCACCTGTTGAGGGCCGAGATGCCGCTGGTCAGCTTCCAGAACACCGTCGGCGGTCGGCTGCGATCGGGCGCCGACACGTTCGAGAGCTATGATCCCTTCACCGGCAGGCCGTGGGCGCTGATCCCGCGCGACGGTACGGCCGAAGTGGACGCGGCCGTGGCCGCCGCCAAGGCGGCTTTCCGGTCGAAGGACTGGGCCGGCATCACGCCGACCGCGCGCGGCAAGCTTTTGGTGCGGGTGGCCGAGCTGATTGCCGAGAATGCCGAGCGCATCGCCGCGATCGAGACCCGCGACAACGGCAAGCTGATCACCGAGATGACGGCGCAGCTGCGCTATATCCCCGAATGGTTCCGCTATTTCGGTGGCCTTGCCGACAAGATCGAGGGGGCGGTGCTGCCGATCGACAAGGCGGGCACGTTCGCCTTCACCCGCCACGAGCCGCTCGGCGTCATCGCCGCGATCGTGCCCTGGAATTCGCCGCTGCTGTTGTTGACCTGGAAGCTTGCGCCGTTGCTGGCAGCAGGCAACACCGTCGTCATCAAGCCCTCGGAACACGCTTCCGCCTCGACGCTGGAATTCGTGAAGCTGTTTGCGCAGGCGGGCTTTCCGCCGGGCGTCGTCAACACCGTCACCGGCATGCCGCAGGATGTCGGCGTGCCGCTCGTCTCCCATCCCGATGTCGCCAAGATCGCCTTCACGGGCGGCGAGCCGGGCGGGCTTGCCGTCTATCGCGCGGCCGCGGAAGGACTGAAGACCGTCACGCTGGAACTGGGCGGCAAGTCGGCGAATATCGTCTTCGACGACGCCAATCTGGAGAGCGCCGTCAATGGGGCGATCTCCGGCATCTTCGCGGCCAGCGGCCAGACCTGCATCGCTGGTTCGCGCCTGTTGGTCCAGCGCAAGATCCACGATCGCTTCGTTGAGGACGTGATCACGCTTGCCGCCAGCGCCCGAATGGGCAATCCGGCGCTGCCGGAGACGCAAGTTGGGCCGATCACCACGCAGGCGCAGCGCGAGAAGGTGCTGTCCTATCTCGGCATCGCGCGCCGCGAAGGGGCGTTGTGCGTGCTGGGCGGCGGAAAGCCTGCATCGGACGAGCTCGCGCAAGGATGGTTCGTCGAGCCAACCATCTTCACCGGCGTGAACAACTCCATGCGCCTCGCGCGCGAGGAAGTGTTTGGGCCTATCCTGTCGGTCATTCCCTTCGACGACGAGGAAGAGGCCTTCGCCATCGCCAACGACAGTCCTTACGGGCTGGCGGCAGGGCTGTGGACCGGCGACATGGGCCGAGCGCTGCGCGGCGCGGCGGCGATGGAAGCGGGCATGGTCTGGGTCAATTCATACCGCGCCGTCTCCTATATGGCGCCTTTCGGCGGCTACAAGCGGAGCGGTATCGGCCGCGAGAACGGGCAGGAGGCGATCGACGCCTACCTGCAGACCAAGACGGTGTGGATAGACACGGCCGGCAAGACCGCCAATCCCTTCGTGATCCGTTAAGATAGGCAAGGGCCTCAAGGCAGGGACCCGTTCAGAATGACGAAGGAACAGGACATGAGACAGGCAGGCAAGGTGGCGGTCGTCACCGGAGCGGCACGCGGCATCGGGCGCGCATGCGCCGAGCGCTTCCTGGCCGAAGGCGCGAAGGTCGTGCTCGGCGATATCGATGCCGGCGAGCTGAAGAAATGCGCCGCCGAGATCGGCACCCCGGAAACCGTCCTGGCCGTGGTGACCGATGTCAGCAGGAAGGACCAGGTCGACGCGCTGGTCGCGGCGGCGGTGGCGACGTTCGGCCATGTCGACATCATGGTCAACAATGCCGGCATCGCTCCGGTTCAGGACTTTCTCGACATCAGCGAGGCCGATTACGACCGGGTCCTCGCCGTCAATTTGAAGGGAGCCTTCATGGGCACCCAGGCGGCGGCCCGCCAGATGATCGCGCAGGGGCAAGGCGGCGTCATCATAAACATGTCGTCGATCAATTCCGGGCTCGCCAACCCGCGCGTCGCCACTTACGCGATTTCCAAGGGCGGCATGAACCAGGTCACCGGCACCGCGGCCGTGGCCTTCGCGCCTTACGGCATACGCGTCGTCGGCGTCGGCCCGGGAACGATCGCCACTGAGATGGTGATGGACGGCAACTTCATCGATTCCGAGGAAATGCGCCGCGCGATCCTGTCGCGCACGCCGCTCGGGCGCCTCGGCAGGGCCGCGGAGATCGCCTCCGTCGTCGCGTTCCTGGCCAGTGACGACGCGTCCTACATCACCGGCGAGACGATCTATCCCGACGGCGGACGCCGCGTGCTGAACTACACGGTCCCGGTCAAGGAGTGAGGAAATGGGAGAGAGACGGTAATGGGCAATTTCGACAAGCTGCATCACATCTGCATCGTCGTACACGATATCGACAAGGCGCAGGCCTACTACGACTCCATCGGTATCGGCCCATGGGAGGCCTATCCGCCGCTGGCCGAATATGAGGAGCTGCAGGTGCCGAGCCCGAAGGGCTTCATGGCGATGCAGTACCGGATCTGCAACTTGCCGAATGTCCAGCTGCAGCTCTGCCAGCCGAGCCACGATCCCACGCCGCAGCGGATCCATCTCGACACCAAGGGCGAGGGCGTCTTCCATATCGGCTTTGAAGTCCGTGACGCGGACGCCGCCGAGACCGAGGCGAAGGATGATGGCCTTTCCGTGCTGATGCGCGGGCGCCGGGAAAATCGCACCGGCTTTACCTACTATGACACGGCCGACAAGGCGGGCGTGATCCTCTTAACCCGAGCGACGAATTTGCCGGGCAAGTGATCCACCGAGGCTAAGGCATGGAGCGCGCGGGCAGAAAGAATGTCAGCTGCCGCGCAATTCCTGGAGCCTGTCGACCAGGAATCTGCCGCTGGTAATGATGTGCATTTCCAGAAGGCTGACGGCGCGCAGCGTATCCTTGGCCTCGCACAGTTCTATGAGCTGCCAGTGGTCGCGATCGGACTTTACCTGGATTTCGGTGAGCGACACCATCATGCGCGTGTAGCGCTCCAGCTGCTGGTAGATGCGCCCCACCAGTTCGATCGTCGCCTTGCGACCGGACGGCGCGTAAAGCGCGGCGTGGAAGTTCCAGTTCAGCTGGTTGGAGTACTCGCCGGTCTTGCCCTGCTCCTGATGCTGCTTTGCCCGTTCCCGGGCAAGCGCGAGGTCTGCGTCGGTCATCCTCGGGATGGCAAGGGCAAGCAGCCAAGTCTCGATCCGGGCCCGCAATTCATAGAGCTCGAGGATCTCGTCGAGCGAAATCGAGGAGACGACAGCGCCCTTGTGGGAGACGAGCGTGACGAAGCCTTCCGAATGAAGCTGGTGCAGCGCCTCGCGCACCGGTATGCGGCTGACACCAAACTCGGTCGCCAGATGCTCCTGCCGAAGCTGAGCATTGGCCTCGTATTCACCGACCAGGATTTTCTGCCTGATGGCGTCGGCGACCTGGGCCGAGATGGTTTTCTTCTGTACGAGCATGGACCAGCCTGGGGGCGGTCGCCTTTATCTTGCTGGCGACGCCATTTTGATTGAAGAAACCGACGCATAGCACCGCTCGCCGGTTGTTGTCACTCCGATGCCGTGCCCATCGTTTTCGCTTCAGTAGACATGTTCCTCGATGGGCTGGTTGCGGGCGATACGCTCATAGCGGAAGGCCGTGAGGTCGATGGAGCGGTATTCGCCATAGGCAATCAAGTCGCTGACGCCCGAGCCGGTTGCCGCAGCGTGCATCATGCCGTGGCCGCTGAAGCCGGTGGCCAGCACGAAATTGGAGACCTCCGGATGACGTCCGATGATGCCGCTGTGGTCGAAGGTGTTGTACTCATAGAGGCCCGCCCAGGCGCGCAGCATGCGCAACTGTTCGAAGCCGGGCACGCGATGCGCCAGTGCCGGCCAGATCAGCTCATCGAACAGATCGTAGTCCACATCCAGGCCAAAATCGTCCGGATCGTTCTCGCGCACCGGTGGAATGCCGCACAGGAAGAGCTGGCCCTCCGGCCGCAGCCAGAAGCCGCTGGTGTCGAAGACGAAAGGACAATTGTCGATCCGCGCCGGGCTTTCGAAGACGAAGACGCATCGCTTGCTCGGGACGACCGGAAGGTCGGTGCCGGCCATCTGGGCGATGCCCGCGCTCCACGGTCCGGCCGCGTTGATCACCGTGCCGGCCAAAATGCGCTCGCCATTGTCCAGCACGACTTCGCCGACCTTGTTGCGGGAGGCCATGGTCAGCCCAGTCACGGTCGCGGCTCGGTAGTCGACCTTCTGGGCACGCGCCTTGCGGCGGAATGCCTGCATCAGGCCCGGTCCGTCGAACCAGCCCTCGCAGCCGCGGCCGAATGAGCCGAGCGCAAGGTCTTCCGTATTGAGCCAGGGGAAGCGTCGCGCCAGTTCGGCCTTTTCGATCAGCTCGATATCGACGCCCATGTCGCGCTGAACGCGGTTCTTGGCGCGCTGCGCTTCGGCTCGCTCGGGCGTCGCCAGCACGAGATAACCGGGCTCGTGCAGCCCGATGTCCGCCGGTTCGTCGTCGACGGCAAGCCTGGTGCCCACCTCGCGCAGGAAGTCGAGGCTGAACTTCGACATGGCGATGTTGGGCGGCGTGCCGAACTGCTGGCGTATGGCGCTGGTCGACAATGAGGACGAGGAAGCCGTGTAGTAGGGGTCGCGTTCGATCACGGCGATGCTGCCGTCGAAATCCGGATTGGCGGACAGAAAATAGGCGATCGAACTGCCGACGACGCCTCCGCCGACGATGACCACATCGTAATTCACGCTCATTCCAGTCGTGTTCCCGTCTCAAGCTCATGGGCGAAGATTGGATACTTTTCTCCACCAACTCGCCTCTGGATGCAGACATAACCCAGCTTTCTTGTAAGAAAAAGGGGTTTGACGTGAAAATCAGAATACATTATCCAATTTTGCAATAGCTGCCGGCGAGGCCGCGCAGCCTTGCCGAGGGAAGTACCCGTGGGCCTCATCGCTCCCCGTCTCGACGTCATCAAGCCAAGCCCGAGCATGGCGGTCACCGCTCGCGCGATCGAGATGCGCTCAGCAGGCATCGACGTCATCAGCCTGAGCGCCGGCGAGCCGGATTTCCCGACGCCCTCCCATGTCGTCGAGGCGGCCTACGAGGCGATGCGCAAGGGGGAGACGCGTTACACGGCCGTGGATGGCACGGCTGCGCTGAAGAAAGCGGTGGCCGACAAGTTCAGACGCGAGAACGGGCTCGACTACAGGCCGTCCGAAATAAGCGTCGCCGGCGGCGCGAAGCAGATCATCTACAATGCGCTCCTGGCAACGCTCGCGCCGGGGGACGAGGTGATCGTTCCCGCGCCCTACTGGGTTTCCTACACCGACATCGTGCTTCTGGGCGAGGGCAGGCCCGTGGTCGTCCGTTGTGGAGAGGAGCTTGGCTTCAAGCTCACGCCGCAAGCGTTGCGGGCGGCCATAACCGGGCGCACGAAATGGCTGCTCCTGAACACTCCTTCCAACCCGACGGGCGCAGTCTACAGCCGTGACGAGCTTGCGGGGCTGGCCGCGGTGCTGCTCGACCATCCGCATGTTCATGTGCTTACCGACGACATCTACGAGCATATCCTGTTCGACGGGCGCACATTCCAGACGATCGCCGGTGTCGAGCCGCGGCTGAAGGAGCGCACGCTGACGGTCAACGGCGTGTCGAAGGCCTATGCCATGACGGGCTGGCGGATCGGTTATGCCGGCGGATCGGAACCGCTGATCCGCGCCATGGCTACAGTCCAGAGCCAGAGCACGTCGAATCCTTCATCCATCTCGCAGGCCGCGACCATCGCCGCGCTGGATGGCCCGCAAGATTTCCTGCGTCCGCGAGCGCTCGAGTTCCAGGCCAGGCGCGACCGGGCGTTGGAACTGTTGCGGGCAATCCCCGGCCTTACCTGCCAGACGCCGGAAGGCGCTTTCTATCTCTATCCCAATTGCTCGGCGCTGATCGGTCGCAGGAGCCCTGACGGTTCCGTCATTGGCAGCGACGACGATCTCTCGCTCTACCTGCTCGATCGGGCGCGGGTCGCGGTGGTGCAAGGTTCGGCCTACGGCCTGTCGCCGCATTTCCGCATCTCCATAGCCACGTCGATGGACCTGATCGAGAAGGCGATCGGGCGCATCGCCGAGGCGGTCGAAGCATTGCGGTGACCCGGCGATGGACCTGAACTTCGTCCAGGAACTGATCGACGTCGTCTCGCGTTCGCCCATCGGCGAGCTGCAGATCGAGCGCGACGGATTGCGTATCCGCATTGCCAAGCAAGTGTCGTCATCCGAATTGCAGACCGGGTCTTCGCCGCAACCGGTGTCGGCTTCCAGCGCGACCGTCCCCGCGGCTTCGAGCCCAACCGACGCAACCATCCCACGGCATTCGATCCGCGCGCCGCTCACCGGCGTGTTCTACCGCTCCGCCGGCGAGGGCGAGCCGCCATTGGTCTCGGTGGGCGACGTGGTCGAGGAGGGCCGGAAGATCGGCGTTCTCGAAGCCATGAAGACCTTCAACGTCGTGGAATCCGATCGCGCCGGAAGGATCGTCGAGATCGCTTTCGGCGATCATGCAGCCGTTCAGTCCGGCGACGTGCTGTTCGTTCTGGAAGAGGCGGGCTGAGCGCGATGTTCGACACCGTCCTGATCGCCAACCGGGGCGAGATCGCGCTGCGCATCCTGCGCGCCTGCCGCGACCTCGGATTGAAGACGGTGGCGGCCTATTCGGAAGCCGATGCGAGCCTTCGCCATGTGGCGCTGGCGGACAAGGCGATCTGCATCGGGCCGGCGGCCTCGGCTGACAGCTATCTCAACGTCGGCGAGATCATTGCCGCCGCGCAGCTCACTGGTGCCGGCGCGATCCATCCCGGCTACGGCTTTCTGTCGGAGAACGCGGCCTTCGCCGAAGCGGTCGAGAATGCCGGCCTTGTCTTCATCGGGCCGCCGGCGGCGGCGATCCGCATCATGGGCGACAAGGTTGCGGCCAAGCGGGCGATGATTGCCTCCGGCGTTCCCTGCGTTCCGGGCTCGGAAGGCGCGCTGGCACAGGACGAGCAAGCGGTGCGCGCCATCGCGGTAGCCATCGGCTATCCGGTCATCGTCAAGGCGGCGGGCGGTGGCGGCGGACGCGGCATGCGCATCGTGCGCGAGGAAGTGGCGCTGACGGAAGCCGTGGCGCTGGCCCGCGAGGAAGCCGGACGGGCCTTCGGCAACTCGCAAGTCTATCTGGAAAAATTCCTCGGGCATCCGCGCCATGTCGAGATCCAGATTCTCGCCGACCGGCACGGCAATGCAGTCTGGCTGGGCGAGCGGGACTGCTCCATGCAGCGCCGCCACCAGAAGATCATCGAGGAAGCGCCGGCGCCCGGCATCGCCCGCAAGGCGATCGCCGAGATCGGCGATCTCTGTGCTCGCGCCTGCCCGGCGATCGGCTACACGGGCGCCGGCACCTTCGAATTCCTCTACGAGGACGGGCGCTTCTATTTCATCGAGATGAACACGCGCATTCAGGTGGAGCATCCGGTGACCGAACTCGTCACCGGCATCGACATCGTGCGCGAGCAGATCCGGATCGCCCGGGGCGAGCGTCTGTCTTTCAGACAGGAGGATGTTCGTATCGAGGGCCACGCCGTCGAATGCCGCATCAACGCCGAGGACCCTTACACCTTCCGGCCGCATCCGGGGCGGGTCGAGCGCTGGACGCCGCCGGGCGGCCCGGGGATCCGGGTCGAGTCGCATCTCTACTCCGGCTACACCGTGCCGCCGCACTACGATTCCCTGGTTGCCAAGCTCATCGCGCATGGCGCGACGCGGGCCGATGCGATCCGCAGGATGAAAGGAGCGCTGGCCGAGATGGAAGCGGTCGGCATCGCCACCAACGCGCCGCTGCACGGCATCCTCATGGAGGAGCCAGGCTTCGCGGGCGGAGGCTTTGACATCCATCATCTCGAACGGCTTGTCGAAGACGGCCTGCTCGACGAGCGGGGGCAGCAATGACGGCCGAGGAGATCGAGAAACTGGCCGTCTGGTGCGCGGCCGCGGGCGTCAGCGAGATCGAACTGGCGGAAGCAGGGTTTTCGCTTTGCCTGCGCATTCAGTCAGCCAATGCCTCGTCGGCAGCTGTGAGCGATCGACTGAGGACCGAGGCGGTCTTCAAGGGCGTTCGTGCGCCGGGCGTCGGGGTTTTCCGTCTCGTTCATCCGACGACCGGCCATCCGGTCGTCGAACGCGGCCAGTCCGTCCGAAAGGGCGAGACGGTCGGCGTGCTGCAGACCGGCCCGTGCCTGAAGGCTGTCGTCGCGCCGGCGGACGGCGCCCTGGGCGCTGCGCTGGTCGAGGAGGGCACTGTCGTTGGTTACGGCACGCCACTCTACGAATTGCTGTGATTTTGAGAATTTCGGGAAGTCGCCATGACGGACAGCGGGCTGGAAGTCGATATCAATTCGGACATGGGCGAAGGCTTTGGCGCCTACAGGCTCGGCGACGATGCGGCGATCCTCGACATCGTGAGCTCGGCCAATGTCGCCTGCGGCTTTCACGCCGGCGATCCGGAGATCATGGCGGCCACCTTTTCGATGGCGCGCGCGAAAGGCGTCGCCGTCGGCGCGCATCCGAGCTTCGCCGATCTGTGGGGGTTCGGACGGCGCGCCATTCCGCATTCGGCGGACGAGATCGAAAGGCTGGTCGCATACCAGATCGGCGCTGCGCAGGCGCTCTCCGCCTATGCAGGGCACCCTATCCGCTATGTGAAGGCGCATGGCGCGCTGGGCAACCTCACTCAGACCGATCGCGGTGTCGCCGAGGCCGTGACGCGCGCGGTCAAGGCCGTAGATCCAAGCCTGATCTGCCTGGCGATCGCGCTTGGCTTCCAGGATAGGATCGCGCGCGAGGCGGGCTTGTCGGTCAAGTCCGAGATATTCGCCGATCGCGCCTATACGGAAGAGGGGCTGCTCGTCTCGCGCAAGCTGGGGGGCGCTGTCATCCATGACGCCGGGCACGCGGCGGAGCGGGTCGTCCGCATGGTCAGGCAGGGCGCTATCGAGACGATTTCCGGGCGATTGCTGGAGACGCCGATCGATTCGATCTGCGTCCACAGCGACACGCCGGCGGCGGTCGCCATCGCCGCCCGCGTGCGAGCCGGGCTGGAGGAGAGCGGTGTCAGGGTGAGGGCGTTCGCCACAAGGGCCTGAACGCCTCGGGGGGATCGTGCGACAGCGCGAATGGGCCCACTCAGACGGCGTCGAGCCCCAGTTCGAGGAAGCGGTCGAGTTGCTCCATCTCCTGGGGAGAGAGGCTGATGCCGTCGCGCTGCGATTTGGCGCGGGCGAGGAACCGCCGTTGCGAGGGCAGGCGCGCGCCCTGATCGACGATCGCCTCGAACAGCGTTTCGGCCCGAGAGAACGGACTTCCGGGGCGGCCAGCAGCGAAGGCTTCCGGCGACAGGGCGATGACCAGTTCGCCATGCTTCGGATAAAGCGTGGTCGTGCCGAGCAGATCGAGGGCCTCGGAGCTCGTCAGGTCGCCGAGCATGGCGCCTGCGAGCAGCTCGATCATGGTGCCGATCGCGGAGCCCTTGTGTCCACCGAAGGAAAGCATGGCGCCGGCAAGCGCCGCTTCGGGATCGGTCGTCGGCCGGCCGTCCGGATCGATGGCCCAGCCTTCCGGCAATTGTTTGCCCGCGCGGCGATGGAGCTCGATTTCACCTCGCGCCGCGACCGAGGTCGCGAAGTCGAAGACGTAGGGCGGCTGGTCCTGGCGCGGCCAGCCGAAGGCGAAGGGATTGGTGCCGAGCAGCGGTCTGGAGCCGCCGGTCGGCGCGACCGTTGCATAGCTCGGACACATGGCGAGACCAGCAAGGCCCGCGCGGGCCAAGGCCTCGACCTCGACCCAAAGCGCCGAGAAATGAACGGCATTGTTGATCGCGAGCGCCGCTATGCCACTCGAGCACGCCCGCTCGACCAGCGTGGGCAGGCCCAACTCGAAGGCCGGATTGGCGAAGCCGCCTTTCGCATCCACTCTGACGATCGCCGGAGCGCCCTGCGGCAGCAATTCGGGCTCCGCTTTCGGGTCGGCCTTTCCGGCCTTGACGGTACGCAAGGCACCTTCGATACGATAGATGCCATGCGACTTGCAGGCATCGCGTTCCCCCGCGACGATGGCCCGCGTGACGGCGCCTGCCTGGATGGGGTTCAGCCCTGCCTTGGCGAATATCGCCTCGACGCGCTCATGCAGGGCTTCGATGGTGAGGGTGTTGCTCATGTCTGGCCTTCGGGATCTGGCTGCAGGGCAACGCGCCTGCAGGGTCAAGAAAATTTCAGCTCGCCCGCGAAGGCTCTCAGATCCTGCGCGAGCAGCCCGGGTTGCTCGAAGGCCGCAAAATGCCCGCCGCGTGGCATCGTTGTCCATCGGCGAATATCGCGAAAAACCCGTTCGACCCAGCTCTTCGGCGGCATCGGCAGCTCCTTCGGAAACAGCGCCACCGCAAGGGGAACGTCGATCTTCGCACCCGAAGGGAATGCCAACGGCCGAGCGCGCGTTTCCCAGTAGAGGCGCATGGACGAGGCGACGGTTCGCGTGAACCAGTAGAGCGATATGTCGGCGAGGAGGTCGTCGCGCGAGAACGTGGCATTGTCCAGATTGCCGTCGCAGTCGCTCCAGTCGCGGAACTTCTCGATCATCCACGCCGCCAGTCCGACGGGCGAATCGGTCAGCCCATAGGCAAGCGTCTGAGGGCGCGTTCCCTGCACATGGCTGTACGCGCCATGAAGGTCGGCCCACTGGGCTTTCCTCTCAAGGAAGGCGCGTTCTTCCGAAGTGAGGTCGCCACCGGGGCTGGCGTCATGCGGCGGCGAATATGAGCCGGGGATGAAATTCAGATGCACCCCGGCGAGATTGTCTGGATGGGTGTATGCCAGAATTGTCGACACGCTGGCGCCCAGATCCCCGCCTTGCGCCAGATAGCGCTCGTAGCCAAGGCGGCGCATCAATTCAGCCCAGAGGTCGGCGACGGCGAACAGGTTGAGACCGCGCTTGGTCGGCCGGCCAGAGAAGCCGTATCCCGGGATCGACGGGATCACGACGTTGAAGGCGTCGTCTTGTCTCCCGCCATGGGGAACCGGATCGGTCAGAAGTGGAAGAAGCCCGATGAATTCGCAGAAGCTGCCGGGCCAGCCATGGGTGAGTATGACCGTTCTGGCGGTCGGAACAGCGGCGCGGACGTGGATGAAATGGATGGTCTGGCCGCCGATATCAGCCTGATAGTGCGGAAAGAGGTTCCACGCAGCTTCCTGCTTGCGCCAGTCGAAACCTGCGCGCCAGTGCTGCACAAACCGTCGCAGCTCCTCCTGCTCCGTTCCCTGGGCCCAGCCTATGCCCTGCAACTGGTCCGGCTCGCGCCAGCTCGAGATGCGGCGATTCAGGTCGTCGATTTCGGCCTGGGCGATCTGGATCGTGAAGGGGCGGATATTTGTTGACATGTTCGCTCGCCGATATGAGTTGAAACGAGTCGATATCGTTGCGGCCTTGTCGTCGTCCCGGCTGTCATCCTGCCCGCAGGCGACCGGCCCTCATGTTCCGCGCGGCAACGAACGCGTCAAGCTGCTGCCTCGCCATCCGAAGCGCTTCGGTCGCCGCTTCGATCGAGACCGGCACGAAACGCAGGCGCGCACCGACCGGCGCCTGCGCCAGCCGCCACAGATCCGCTTCGATCACGGTCGCGATCTTGGGATAGCCGCCGCAGGTGTTGGCATCGGCAAGCTGGATGATCGGCTGGCCGGACGGCGGCACCTGAACCGTGCCCGGCACGATGCCATGCGAGAGCAACTCCAAGGGCGAGACGAGCGAGAGCGTCTCTCCGGACAGGCGATAGCCCATGCGGTTGGCATCGCCGGTGATGCTCCATTCGCTGCCGGTGAAGGCCGCATGCGCCTGTGGCGTGAAGGCGTCGAATTCCGCAGCCGGGAGGACCCTGAGTTCGATCGGGGAGGCGACGCCGTTGCCGGCAGCTTGCCGCTCCGCCAATGCCGCGCCAAGGCCGCCGGGAGGCAGTGGGCACTCCGCGACGTTGAGTCGAAGCCGGTCGCCGCGGGAGAGGCCACGCCCCGCAAGCCCGCCGAAGCCGCCTTTTACATCCGTCGCGCGCGAACCCAGGACGGGCGGCAGGTCGAGCCCGCCGGCGAAGGCGATGCAGGAACGGGCGCCCGCCCGTGGCGCCTCGAGGAGAAGCGTCTCGCCGGCACGAATGGCGGTTGCCCACCAAGGCGGGCAGCGCCGGCCGCCGACGATGATTGGACAATCGGCTCCGGTGATCGCGACCGAGATGTCGACATGTGGTTTCAGCCGGAAGGGGTAAAGCGCGACTTCGATTCCGGCGGCCGACGGATCGTTGCCCAGCATCAGGTTGGCGATCGCCAGCGCTTGGCTGTCCATGGCGCCGCCACGGCTGATCCCGAGCGCCAGATAGCCGGGACGACCAAGATCCTGGACCGTGTTCGGAAGACCGGTGGTGAGGATCTCGATCATCTCTCTATTCCCACGATCTGAAACCGGATCTTGTCCCCGGGCCCGAGCAGAACCGGCGACTGCGCCTGAGCGTCGAAGAGCCTGGCATCCGTATGGCCGATGACGTGCCACCCGGACGGCGCGGTCATCGGCATGATGCCGGCCTGCGCGCCGCCGATGATGACGGCGCCCTTGGCCACTTTCAGGCGAGGGCTGTTGCGCCGGGGCCAGGCGAGCCGCGGGTCGAGACCGGAGAGATAAGGGAAGCCCGGCATGGCGCCGATGGCGGCGACAGTATAGATCGCTGCCGCGTGGCGGCTGACGATCTCGTCCAGGGAAAATCCGCAATGCGCGGCCCAACCGACCAGATCCTCGCCGCGCGGGCCGCCATAACTGACAGGGATCGTGTGCAATGTGCCGGCAACCGTATGAGTGTCCGTGCAGGCCCAGAGCGATTTCAGCTGCTCGCCGATGCTCGATGCGTCCGTAGCGAGCGGGTCGAACAGCACGAGCAGGTTGTTCATGCCGGGAACGGTCTCGCGCACGCCTTCGAGGCTCCGTGCCGCTTTAGCCACGGCCCAAACCAGCTCCTGGACAGCCTCGTCAAAGGATCCCTGCGCGCCGTCGATAAGCAGTGCGCCTGATCCCGCAAGGCTGATGCGCGGCGCGCGAACGACGGCCATGAGCGGTCAGTCCTTCACCGGCACCGTGTAGTTCAGGATCAGGCGGCCGCCATCGGGATAGATGGTCTGGCCGACGATGTAGGAGGCGTCGTCGCTGGCGAGAAAGGACGCGACGCTGGCGATCTCCGACGGTTCGCCGCAGCGTCCGCTCGGCGTGCGCGACAGGATGGTCTGGCGCTGCGCCTCGCTGGCCATGACCGAGCTCTTGACCATGTCGGTCAGGATGGTGCCCGGCCCGATCGCGTTGACACGGATATTGTGCGGGATGAGCCCGACCGCCATCACCGCCGTCAGTTGCCTGATGCCGCCCTTGGACACCGCGTAGGCGACGGAGTTGGGAATGGCCAGGATGGCGTTGATCGACGACATGTTGATGATCGAGCCGCCACGCCCTTGAGCGATCATGGCTCGCGCCGCCGCCTGGCCGAGAAGGAACGGCGCCTTGAGATTGACGCGCTGGACCCAGTCGAAGGCCTCCTCGGGAAAATCGACGAAATCGTCGAGATGGATGACGCCGGCATTGTTGATCAGGACGTCGACGCCGCCGAAGGCCTCCGTGGCCTCGGCGACGATGCCGGCAGCCATGTCCTTGGTGCATTCGGAGAGGTCCGCGGTGAGCCAGACGGCACGTTCGCCAAAGCGTTCCGCATGCTCGCGGCCACGATCGGCCTTCACGTCCACTAGCACGACATTGGCGCCGTCGGCATGAAAGCGCTCGGCGCAGGCAAGGCCCAACCCTTGAGCCGCTCCGGTGATGATCACGACTTTGCCCGCATGCTTCACGACGAAATCCTCTTCACGGCTATTTGTGGATATGTTATCCAACTTACCGTGAACGTTCGACCTATTGCAAGCCCGCCGAGAGGTTGCTGGGGCAACCTGCCAAGCCGACTAACACGGAGTTTCCTGCGAGTTTGGCTTTCTGGACGGAGCAGCCGTAAGCCGGTTGACTTTCCCAATCAAATGGTGATTGGATAATATATTCACAAAAGTTGAACTGCGGGAGGACTGAAGGATGGCAGGTGGGCCTCGGGAAAGCGAACTGATCGACGCGTTCCGCGCCTTTGCCACGCCGCTGATCAGCGACAACCTTGGCCGCGTGCCTGGCGCCGTCGGGCTGCGGCCATTCCACAAGGTGAGCGGCGCGATGGCGGGGAGGGCGCTGACAGTCAGGACGCGCCCCGGCGACAACCAGTTCATCCACCGCGCGCTCGACCTGGTGCAGCCGGGCGACGTCATCGTCGTCGATGGCGGCGGTTACGAGGGGCGCGCGCTGGTCGGCGAGATCATGACAAGCGTTGCCGCCTCGCGTGGCGCCGCCGGCATCGTCATCGATGGCGCCATCCGCGATGCCGGCGCCATCGGCCGCAATCCATTTCCCTGCTTCGCACGATCGGCCATCCATCTCGGCCCCTACAAGGACGGTCCCGGAGCCATCAACGTCCCGGTCTCGGTGGGCGGCATGGTCGTGGGTCCCGGCGACATCGTCGTGGGCGACGAGGACGGCGTCGTGGCGTTCCCGCTCGACGGCGCCGCGACCTTGCTGGCCGCCGTCAAGGCGCAGGACGCCCGTGAGGCCGAGATCCTGCAGAGCATCAGGGAGAACCGCTACCAGGGAGCCTATGTGCGGGCTGCGGCCAGCAGCCATTGATCCGCATGGTCAGGCGCCGAAGCGCAAATCGCAGGTGGGCCGGCGTCTTAAGCATTGCCGCTCCGCATCCGAAGAGGAGCGCAACCAGACCGAACCGCTCCAGGGCGGTTCGGCGGCAACCAAGCAGAATGCATTCCGGCCGTGATCCGGAATGCGCCAACAGGGGAAGAATGGAGAGAATAATGATTGTTTCCTTCAAGAGGCTTGCCTGCGCCACCGCACTTGCCGGGCTGGCCATGACCGCGGCGGCGGCCGCCGCCGACATCAAGATCGGCATCGTCGCGCCGATGACCGGCCAGTTGGCCAGCGAGGGACAGGATATGGAGAACGCGGTGAAGATGGCGATCGATGCCGCCAACGCCAAGGGCGGCGTCAATGGCGACAAGATCACCACGACCACCGCCGACGATGCCTGTGATCCGCAGCAGGCGGTCACCGCCGGCAGCAAGCTCGTCTCGGAAGGCGTGACGGCCATCGTCGGCGGTTACTGCTCTGGAGCGGTTCTGCCGACATTGAAGATCTATGGCGACGCCGGCGTTCCGTTCGTCATCATCGGAGCGAATTCGACCAAGCTGGTCGCCGCCAATCAGGGCAACGCCTTCCTTGCCAATTCGACCGGCGACATGCAGGCGACGACCGCCGTCGAGCTCTTCAAGAAGAACGGCTACAAGAAGATCGCCGTCATTGACGAGGGCGACGCCTATTCGTCCGACCTGGCCAGGCTGACGGCCGAAGCCTTCAAGAACGCCGGCGGCGAGATAGCCGCCAAGGAAACCACCACCGCCGGCGAGCAGGACTATTCGGCGGTCGTCACCAAGGTCAAATCGAGCGGCGCGGACGCCGTGTTCTGGACCGCCTACCATGCCGGCGGCGCGCTGCTCACCAAGCAGCTTCGGCAGGCCGGATTCCAGGGTGGTATCGTGCTCGGCGACGGCAATAATTCGCCCGAGTATATGGAGATCGCCGGCTCGGCCGGCGAGGGCGTATATCTCCTGTCCCCGCCGACCGTCGATCTGCTTTCCGGCGCGGCCGACTTCAAGGCCAAGTACAAGGAGACTTATGGCCGCGATGCCGGCGCCTATGCGGCCCTCTCGCATGATGTGGGCGATCTGATCGTCGATGCCATCGCGCGGGCCAAGTCGTCGGACCAAAAAGCCATCGTCGAGGCGCTCAAGGCCAGCGACTTCAAGGGCCTGGCCGGCGAGATCAAGTTCACCGACAAGAACACGCTGCAGACATCGAACTTCCGCCCGGTGGTTGCCAAGGGCGGCAAATGGGTCGCCGCCGAGTAACCGCGAAGACAGGCTGACGCCGAGGCGGCTCCTGCATTCGCCTCGGCGTCATTGCCGTTGCGCGGCGCGCATCGAAGCCGCGCGCAAGCTTAACTTTTTCAGCACCCGCAACCGGAGCATCAATGACGCTCGACCTGGTTATCCAGCAACTGGTGAACGGCCTCATCGTCGGCTCGTTCTATGCCCTGATCGCGCTTGGCTACAGCATGGTCTTCGGCGTCATCAAGCTGCTGAATTTCGCCCATGGCGATATCTATATGAGCGGCGCCTTCGCCGGCCTCATCGTGTTTTCCTTCGTCGGCATATGGGTCGGCAATGGCTGGCTGGGCGTCGTCTGCGCACTGCTGGTGTCGATGCTGGCCGTCGGCCTGCTTGGTGTCGTCATCGAGCGCTTCGCCTACCGGCCGATGCGCAACGCGCCGCGCCTCTCGATCCTGATCACCGCGCTCGGCGCCTCGATGGTGCTGAACGGCGGGGCGCTCGCAGTGACGGGCGGGCGGCACTTCGCATTCAACACCGATCTCGGTTTTGCGGGCGTGGACGTTTCGGCCGTTCACATCACCTACACGCAAATCGTGCTGGTCGCCGCCTCGATCCTGTTGATGGCCGGCATGCAAGCCTTCGTCTCGCGCACCATGTACGGCAAGGCGATGCGCGCCGTCTCGATCGACATGGGGGCGAGCCGGCTGATGGGCATCGACGTCGACCGGGTGATCGCGCTGACCTTCTTCATGGGGTCGGCGCTCGCGGCCGGCGGCGGCGTCATGGCCGGCGCCTACTATGGCAGCGTCCATTTCTTCATGGGCTTCATCATGGGCCTCAAGGCCTTCACCGCGGCCGTCATCGGCGGCATCGGCAGCGTGCCCGGCGCCATGCTCGGCGGCCTGCTGCTCGGCCTGCTCGAAGCCTATGGATCGTCCTTGCCCTTCGTCGGATCGGAATGGCGCGACGTCTTCGTGTTCGGCGCGCTGATCCTGTTCCTGGTCTTCAAGCCGACCGGGATCCTCGGGCGCTCGGTCGTGGAGCGGGTGTGATGAGCGAGGGAGTGAGGACCTTACCGGCGGCCACGCCATCGATGCGTCGCTCGCTTGTGCCGGGTGTGGCCGCGCTCGCCTGTGCGCTGGTGCTGCCGCAATTCGCCAACGCCTATGTGACGGAGGTGGCGACCACGGCGCTGCTCTATGTCGTGCTATGCCTCGGCCTCAACATCGTCGTCGGCTACGCCGGCCTGCTCGACCTCGGCTATGCCGCCTTCTTTGCCGTCGGCGCCTACACGACCGGCATCCTGACCGCGGAATTCGGCTTGAATTTCTGGCTCACCATTCCGGTCGCCATGGCGGCTGCCTGCGCGGCCGGCGTCATCATCGGCGCGCCCACGCTCAGGCTGCGTAGCGACTATCTGGCGATCGTGACACTGGGCTTCGGCGAGATCGTGCGCATCATCGCCCGCAACCTCGACATCACCGGCGGTGCCAGCGGTCTGGTCGGCATCGAGCGGCCGGAGATCTTCGGCTTCAAGCTGATGCAGGTGCAGCATTTCTACTACGCCTTCCTGGCGCTAGCGCTCATCACCATCTTCGTCTGCCTGAGCGTCGAGCGGTCGCGCATGGGACGGGCCTGGTTCTGTGTCCGCTATGACGAGGACGCCGCCGCCGGCATCGGCATCAACCGCGTCTCGGCAAAGCTGCAGGCCTATATGATGGGGGCGGTGATCGCGTCCGTGGCCGGGTGTCTCTATGCCGCCAAGATGACCGCCATCTCGCCCGAGAGCTTCACCTTCAACCAGTCGCTGCTGATCCTGCTCGGCGTCGTGCTGGGTGGCATGGGGCGCATTCCCGGTGTCGTCCTGGGCGCCATCCTCGTGGCGCTGCTGCCGGAAGTGCTGCGCGGCGCGGGTACCTATCGTCCGCTGGTCACCGCTGTCGCGCTGCTGGCGATCATGCTCTTCAGGCCGAACGGCCTGTGGCCGGACAAGCGAGGTTGACCATGGCCTTGCTGGAAGTCCGCGACCTGCGTCTCAGCTTCGGAGGGTTGAAGGTCCTTCAGGACATTTCGTTCTCGGTGGAAAAGGGCGCCATCAACAGCCTTATCGGACCCAATGGCGCCGGCAAGACATCGCTCTTCAACTGTCTGACCGGCTTCTACAAGCCGAAGGGCGGCTCGATCCGGCTGGGCGGCCACTCGATCGTCGGCTTGCCGCCGCATCGCATCACCGCGCTCGGCCTTGCCCGCACGTTCCAGAACATCCGGCTGTTCAAGGAAATGTCGGTCCTGGAAAACGCCATGTCCGGCCAGCATTGCCGCAGCCGCCACGGCATTGTCTCGGCGATCCTGCACCTGCCGTCGCAGAGGCGCGAGGAAGACATGATACGCGAGGCCGGGATGCGCTGGCTCGGTTTCGTCGGCATCGCGGAACACGCGCATCGTCTTGCCGGCGGTCTTTCCTATGGCGACCAACGACGGCTCGAGCTTGCAAGAGCCCTGGCGTCGACGCCCGAGCTCATCCTGCTGGACGAGCCAGCCGCCGGGCTGAACGAGCGCGAGAAGCTCGATCTGGTGCACCTGATCCGCCGCATTCGCGACGAGACCGGCGTCACCGTCCTGCTGATCGAGCACGACATGGGCCTGGTCATGCAGGTCTCGGAAAAGATCGTGGTGTTCGACTACGGCCAGAAGATCGCCGACGGCGCGCCGGAGGCCGTGCGCGCCGACCCCAAGGTCATCGAAGCCTATCTCGGCACGGAGGATTGATGGACACCGATATCGTCCTTTCGGCCGACCGGATCGTCACGCGCTATGGCGGCATCGAAGCACTGCACGGCGTCAGCCTCTCGGTTAGACGCGGCCAGGTCGTGGCGCTGCTCGGCGCGAACGGCGCCGGCAAAAGCACGACGCTGCGCACGCTCTCCGGTCTCACCGCGGCGTCCTCGGGGAGCGTCCGGTTCCTGGGCGAGGACGTAACAAGGGTCCCCGCCCACCGCCTGCCTCACCGCGGCCTCGTCCACGTTCCCGAGGGTCGGCGCATTTTCGGCGACATGACGATCAAGGAGAATCTCGACCTGGGTTCGTTCACGCTCACCGATGATGTCGAGCGACGCCGGCGGTTGGACCATGTGTTCGAGCTGTTCCCGATCCTGGCGCGCCGGCAGAATGGCGACGCAAGGAACCTGTCCGGCGGAGAGCAGCAGATGCTTGCGATCGGCAGGGCCCTCATGGCGGCCCCGAAGGTGCTGCTGCTCGACGAGCCTTCGATGGGGCTGGCGCCGCAACTGATCAAGGAAGTCATGAACATCGTGCAGCGCCTCAATCGCGAGGGCGTGACGATCCTGCTGGTGGAGCAGAACAGCAAGGTCGCCCTGAAATTCGCCGACTACGGCTATGTCCTGAAGGCCGGCCGCATCGTGCTCGAGGGATCGGGCAGCGATCTTGCCAGCAATGACGCGGTGATCGGCGCCTATCTGGGCGGTGTCGATTCCGCGGCCGCTCACTCGGCCGCCTGAACCTGGCGGGCATCGATGATCGCTCTTATCTCCGAGCGGCAGGAACCGCAGTTGGTGCCGGCGCGCAGCGTCGAGCCGATTGCCTCGAGACTGTCGCATCCCGAAGCGACGGCCGCGGCGAGCTGGTTGACGCCGACATGGAAGCATGAGCACACGACCCGCCCGATCGCGGGCGTGGGCACTGGCGAGCGGCCCGACAAGAGTGCGTGGCGATCGGCAGGCGATAGCGGCTGGCGGGTGGCCAACAGAGACACCAACCAGTCCCGCATCGGCAGTTGGTCGGGAGCGGCGACCAGCAGGGCCTCGGCCATGGCGCCACCTTCGTCGATGGCAGCGGCGCGATAGGCGAGCCCTCTGCGATCGGTGTATTCGAGCAGATGATCGTGCCGTTGAACGGCGAGCAGCTTGCGCGCCAGAAGAATGCCTTGGTCCGGCGGCTCGGCTCCGGTTAGCTCGTAGACCCAGCCGCCCTCGACCGCGTGCCGGCTCCAATGGACAAAGCCTGTCGGCCTCAGATCACGCCGCGTGATGAGCACGCCGGCCCAGCCGGTGTTCTCGCGCACGATCCTTGCCGGCACATGCTTGAGCTCCGGCTGGCCGGAATGCGGGTCGGTGACCGGCGAGGATATGAGGCCGGCGGCGGCCTTGGCCGCGAAATGACCGCTCCAGTGCATGGGCATGAAGGCCTGGCCGCGCCGCTGAGCCTCCGTCACACGCACCTTCGCGCGGACGAAGCCGAAGCGAGTCGACAGATGAGCCAGATCGCCGTCCTTCAGATGATGCGCGGCGGCGTCCACCGGATTGAGGTCGACCGCAGGCTCCGGCGCGTTGGCCATCAGGCGCGGCACGTTGCCGGTGCGCGTCATGGTGTGCCACTGGTCGCGCAGCCGGCCGGTATTCAGAGCAAGCGGATAGTCCGCGTCGACCGTGAAGGCGGTCGCCTCTTGCCGCACCGGCACGAAACGCGCGAGGCCGTCGGGTGTGGCGAAGCGGCCGTCGGCAAATAGTCTTGTCGGCTGCTCGTTCCGGTCCAGCGCGGGCCAGTGGCGCGGCGCGAAGGCGGCGTAATCCGCGTCGCTAAGGTCGGCCACGCCGCCGAGGTCGAACAGGCGTTCGCCGTCGTTCTCGAAGGCGGAGAGCGCTGCATGCTCGCGGAAGATGTCGGCCGGCGTCCGATAGGCGAAGGCATCGCCAAAACCCATGCGGGTGGCGACCTCACAGATGATACGCCAGTCGGCTTTTGCCTCGCCGGGCGGCGGCAGGAACGGTCGCTGGCGCGAGAGGCGCCGTTCCGAATTGGTGACCGTGCCGTCCTTCTCGCCCCAGGCGGCGGCCGGCAGCAGCACGTCGGCATAGCGCGTGGTGTCGGTGCGGGTCACATCCGAGACGGCGACGAAATCGCATTTGGACAGCGCGGCGCGCACGCGCGAGGCGTCCGGCATCGAAACCGCCGGATTGGTGCCCATCACCCACAGCGCCTTGATGCGCCCGTCGGCGACCGCCTGGAACATGTCCACGGCCTTCAGGCCGCCGCGCCGCGCGACCTTGGGCGCGTTCCAGAAGCGGGAGACCCGGTCGATATTGGCCTCGTCGGCGAAGTCCATATGCGCTGCGAGCTGGTTGGCCAGACCTCCCACCTCGCGGCCGCCCATCGCGTTCGGCTGGCCGGTGATCGAGAACGGTCCCGTGCCGGGCTTGCCGATGCGGCCGGTGGCGAGATGGCAGTTGATGATGGCGTTGACCTTGTCGGTTCCATGCGCCGACTGGTTGACGCCCTGGCTGTAGGCGGTGACGGTCCGCTCGGTGCCGGCAAAGAGTTCATAGAAAGCCTGGACGTCGGCGGCCGCCAGCCCGCAGCCTTTCGCGACGCGCGCGATCGACGGCGCGTCGGCGCCGGCCAAAGCGGCCGTAACGTCGAAGCCGGAGGTGTTGTCGCGGATGAAATCGACATCGATCTTCCCGGTCTGGACGAGATGCACGAGCAGCCCATTGAACAGAAGCACGTCCGTGCCCGGATCGAGCGCCAGATGTAGGTCGCATTCGTCGGCCGTGGCGGTGCGCCGAGGATCGATGACGACGATCCTGGTCCCGCGCTCCCTGCGTGCTGCGAGCATGCGCTGGTAGAGCACCGGATGGCACCATGCGGTGTTGGAGCCGGTGAGCACGATGAGATCGGCGTCTTCGAAATCCTCATAGACGCCGGGGACGATGTCCTCGCCGAAAGCGCGGCGATGGCCGGCGACGGACGACGCCATGCAGAGCCGCGAATTGGTGTCGATGTTGGCCGAGCCGATGAAACCCTTCATCAGCTTGTTGGCGACATAATAGTCCTCGGTGAGCAACTGGCCGGAGACGTAGAAGGCGACCGAGTCCGGCCCGTGCTCGGCAATCGCCCGCGAGAATTTCGCGGCAACGAGATCGAGCGCTTCGTCCCAACCAACCTGCCTGCCACGGATTTCCGGCTGAAGCAGACGGCCTTCGAGACCGAGCGTCTCGGCAAGGGCCGACCCCTTCGAGCAGAGGCGGCCGAAATTGGCCGGGTGCTCGGGATCGCCGCGGACGGTCGTCTTGCCGTCCGCGGCGATCTCGGCCAGCACGCCGCATCCCACCCCGCAATAGGGGCAGGTGGTCCTCACCTCGCGTGCTTCTTCCATGCCTCAGGCCGCTTTCGAGGCCAGCGCTTCGAGCGCGATGAACAGCCGTTCGCCCTCGACCCTGACCGGGATCGTTCGGACAGAGCCTTCGTCCGCGCCGAGTGCCTTGCCCGTCTCCAGCGAGATCACCCAGTTGTGCAGCGGGCAGGTCACCGCCGCGCCATGGACGATGCCTTGGCTCAGCGGGCCGCCCTTGTGCGGGCAATGGTCTTCGATGGCAAAGACCTGGTCATCCGCGGTGCGGAAAACGGCGATCTTGCCCTGCGGGGTGGCTACGCAGCGCGCGCCGCGGCGAGGGATGTCGGTGATGGTGCCGATGGCGATCCAGGTCATGCGGCTGCCTTTGCTTGGTATGAATGCGCCCAGGCACCCCCCTCTGTCCTGCCGGACATCTCCCCCACAAGGGGGGAGATTGGCAGTTTCGCGGACGGCACCGATCGAGCAGCGTTGGAGGTAGGCGAAGGCCATTGTGACATCCGATCTCCCCCCTTGAGGGGGAGATGGCCGGCAGGCCAGAAGGGGTCGGTACGACCGGGTTCCGAGCTAGGATGCGCAAACATCTCCATCATTCCGCCGCCTCTGCGAACCCCACCGAGGCCATCGGCCGGAACTCGTGCTTGTCCTTGCCGGAGACGCGTTCGGACCAGGGATCGACCTGCGCGAATTTCTGGCTGAAGACGAAGCGCTCGAAATAGGCGCGGCGCTTCTCGGAGTCGTCGAGGATCTGCCGCTTGATCTCCGCGGTGCCGATCCGCTTGGCCCATTTGTAGATGCGCTCGAGATAGCGGGCCTGCTCGCGATACATCTGGACGAGCGCCACGATCACCTCCAGCGCCTCGTCCTCGGTCTTCACAAGGCCGAGCACTTCGGTGCCCTTGATGTCGAGGCCGGCGGCGCCGGCGAAGTGGATCTCGTAGCCAGAGTCGACGCAGACCACGCCGACATCCTTGCAGGTCGCCTCGGCGCAGTTGCGCGGACATCCCGACACCGCCATCTTCACCTTGGCCGGCGTCCAGGAACCCCACATGAACTTCTCGATGCGGATGCCGAGTCCGGTCGAATCCTGCGTGCCGAAACGGCACCAGTCCGAGCCGACGCAGGTCTTCACCGTGCGTAGGCCCTTGGCATAGGCGTGGCCGGAGACGAAGCCGGCCTTGCCGAGATCGGCCCACACCGCCGGCAGGTCCTCCTTGCGGATGCCCAGCATGTCGATGCGCTGACCGCCGGTCACCTTCACGGTCGGGATGCGGAACTTGTCGACCACGTCGGCGATGGCGCGCAATTCGCCGGCGCTGGTAACGCCGCCCCACATGCGCGGCACGACCGAATAGGTGCCGTCCTTCTGGATGTTGGCGTGCACGCGCTCGTTGATGAAGCGCGACTGATAGTCGTCGGCATATTGGTCGGGCCAGTCGCAGACAAGGTAGTAGTTCAGCGCCGGCCGGCATTTTGCGCAGCCGCAGGAGGTCTTCCATTCGAGTTCCTGCATGACGGCGGGTATAGTCTTCAGTCCCTTCGCCTTGATCAGGCGCCGCACGTCGTCGTGGCCGAGTGACGTGCAGCCGCACATCGGCTGCACCGCCGCCGGATTGTAAGCGTCGCCCAGCGTGAGCTTCAGGAGCTGCTCGACCAGGCCCGTGCACGAGCCGCACGAAGCGGAAGCCTTGGTGTGGGCGCGCACGTCGTCGAGGCCGGTCAGGCCCTTGGCCGAGATCGCGCCGGTGATCTTTCCCTTGCAGACGCCGTTGCAGCCGCAGATTTCCGCATCATCCGCCAGTGCCGCAACGGCCGTCAAAGGGTCCGAGGAAGCGCCTCCCTGGAAGGCCTGTCCGAAGATCAGCGTGTCGCGCATCTCCGAGATGTCGGTCGCCTTCTTCTTGAGGTCGTTGAACCAGGCGCCGTCGGCCGTCTCGCCGAACAGCACCGTGCCAATGATGCGGTTGTCCTGCAGCACGACGCGCTTGTAGATGCCGGCGGATGCGTCGCGCAGGATGATCTCCTCGCGATCGTCGCCGTCGGCGAAGTCGCCCAGCGAATAAAGGTCGATGCCGGTGACCTTGAGCTTGGTCGGCGTATCGGAGTGGACGAAGCGCTTGTCCTCGCCATCCGCCAGCCTGGCCGCCGCGACGCGGGCCATCTCGTAGAGCGGGGCGACCAGCCCGTAGACATGGCCGCCGACCTCGGCGCATTCGCCGAGCGCCATGATCGTGGGATCGGACGTCTGCATGCGGTCGTCGACGACGATGCCGCGATTGACTTCCAGCCCTGCGTCCTTGGCCAGGGCGATGCTGGGGCGAATGCCGACCGCCATCACGACCAGCGTTGCCGGGATGATCGTGCCGTCCATCAGCTCGACGCCCTCGACCTTGCCATTGCCGAAGATGGCCTTAGTATTGGCCTTGGTCATGACCTTGATGCCGCGTGCCTCGACGGCCTTTTGCAGCAGGTAGCCGGCGGCGGGATCGAGCTGGCGCTCCATCAGCGTCGGCATGACATGCAGCACAGTGACGTCCATGCCGCGTTCTTTGAGCCCGGCCGCGGCTTCGAGCCCGAGCAGGCCGCCGCCGATGACGATCGCCTTGGCGCGCGACTGCGCGGCAAGCAGCATGGCATTGACGTCGTCGAGGTCGCGATAGGTGAGCACGCCGGGCAAGTCCTTGCCCGGCACCGGGATGATGAAGGGCACCGAGCCAGTGGCGATGACCAGCCTGTCGTAGCTCTCGGTCACGCCGTGGTCCGAGGTCACGGTCTTCGCGTCCCTATCGATGGCGACGATCCGGTGGCCCTTGTAGAGGGTGATGCCGTGCTTGATGTACCAGCCGTCGCCGTGGATGACGATTTCCTCGAAGTCCTTCTCGCCCGAGAGCACCGGCGACAGCATGATGCGGTCGTAGTTCACGCGCGGCTCGGCATTGAAGATGGTGACGCTGTAGCGGTCGGGCGCATCTTCCAGCAGGTGCTCCAGCATCCTGCCTGGCGCCATGCCGTTGCCGATGATGACGAGTTTTTCGCTCATGTCCGGTCAGCTCCGATCTATTCGGCGGCGTAGGAAAGGGGCGCAGGCTTGACGGCGGCAGCGCGCTCCATCCGGCGGATGGTGACGTGCATCCAGACGAGGCACGAGACCACGATCAGGAAGAGCAGCATGAAGCAGCTCGACCAGACGCCGGTGAGGTCGTTCAGCGCGCCGAAGGCGATCGGCAGGACAAAGCCGCCGAGACCGCCGATCATGCCCACCACACCGCCAACCGCGCCGACGCTCTGCGGATAGTAGACCGGGATGTGCTTGTAGACGGCGGCCTTGCCGAGGCTCATGAAGAAGCCGAGCACGAAGGCGACGCCGATGAAGGCGAGCGGGCCGATCTCGAAATGGAAAGGGATCGGCCCGCTGATGCCGCGCACGACGTAGTCTGCCGAGGGGAGAGACAGAACGAGGGTCGCCACGGCACAAACGCTGAAGGTCCAGTAGAGCACGGTGCGGGCGCCGATGCGGTCGGAAAGCACACCGCCGTAGGCGCGGAAGATGCTTGCGGGGATCGAATAGGCGGCGCCGATCATGCCCGCGGTGGCGATGCCGAAGCCGTAGACGCCGATCAGGTAGCGCGGCAGCCAGAGCGACAGCGCCACGAACGCACCGAAGGAGAAGAAATAGTAGAAGGCGAAGCGCCAGACCTGCAGGTTCTTCAGCGGGGCGAATTCCTGCCAGAAGCTTCTCGCGGGTGCTGCCTTGCCGGCGCGGCGCTCGCGGATGACCGGATCGTCGTCGGTCGTGAGCCAGAACACGGCCGCCATGACGACCAGCGCCGCCGCCCAGATCAGCGCTACCGACTGCCAGCCCCAGGAGAGCAGCACGAACGGCGCCAGGAATTTGGTGACCGCGGCGCCGACATTACCGACGCCAAAGATGCCGAGAGCCGTTCCCTGCCTGCCGGCGGGGAAGAAGCGCGAGACATAGGCGACGCCGACGGCGAAGGAACCACCAGCAAGCCCAACGCCGAGGGCCGCAATCAGCATCTGCTCATAGGTATGCGCGAAGGCGAGCAGGAAGGTCGCGACCGCCGCAGCGAGCATGGTCATGGTGTAGACCAGACGGCCGCCGTAGCGGTCGGTCCAGACGCCGAGCACGATGCGCACGAGCGAGCCGGTGAGTATCGGCGTGCCGACGAGCAGGCCGAACTCGGTTTCGTTCAGGCCGAGCTCCTGCTTGATGCGCACGCCGATGATGGAAAAGATCGTCCACACCGCGAAGCAGACGGTGAAGGCGATGGTGGACATGACGAGCGCCTGCCGGGGAGCACTGTCCTGGCTGGGCGCGGCTGGGAGGTTTGCGGTCATGGTCGGCTCCGGTTTGCGGCGTGGGGGGCACCGCGAGTTGTGTTGATGAGGAAGCGCGGCATCGCTCAGCGCGACGAGAGCTGGCGCTGCGCGGTCGTTTCGGGGCGCTTGCCCCCGGTCATGGTGCTTGGGGGAAACAGCAGCAGTGCCACAGTAAACAGCACCGCCGTCAGTATGCTGCTGGCGATAAAATCGCGGCGCGTGAAATCCTTGAGCGTTGTCGCAGTTCCGATCCGTGTCGTCATTGTCGTCTCCGCCTGGCGCCGCCTGGGATCGGCGTCGATTCTCGGGTTCGGGTCCAAAAACAAAAAAGCTGCCGTCCAGGTCTCTCGCGTCCGTACATCCGGGATCGCGTGGTTACCTGAGCGGCAGCTTTGCCTGTGGCGCCCGCCATTGGACGCCGTATTCTATTGCCCACGAGGAGCTCGATTATTTCAAAGCATGAAGCGTGCCAGTTTTGTGTTGATGGGGATTTTCAAGCAAAATCAATTTGATACCTGCCTCCAGCGCCGACCGGCCCAAGCGACGATACGGGTCAAACATTGATCAAAGGGGCGGGCAGGGCGCACAAATTTTGTGCAATGCACAAGAATGACGCGCAAATGATCAGGCGCGCTTCTGACCGGCGATGTAGGCGTCGATCTTGTCCGGATCGAAGATCTGGCCGTCGAAGAAACCATCGGGGCCAAGGATGAGACTGGCCCCTGCGGAGCCGACCGGCGTCGCAACCTTCAGCGCGCCCTCGACCTTGGCATTGGCGCCGGGCAGGGCCACGCCAAGCGGCTTCAGCGCCGAGCGGTAAAGGTCGGGCCGATAGCAGTCGCGGGCGATCGCCAGGTTTTGCGGCGTGTGCGGCAATTGTCCCCAGCGTACCATCTGCGTGTAGAACCAGAGCGCGTGGCTTTTCCAAGGGAAGTTCGCCGCCTTGTCGAAGGGCAGGAAGAAATCCTCGACGCGCCGTTCCGCCCCCCCGCCGAGTTGCAAGCGCCCGGTGAGCGCCGGCATCTGGACCGCCTCCGGTTGGCCAAGGAAAGCGGGCCTAGCCATCAGCGCCGCCAACTCGCCGCGGTTCGCCGGATCCTGGCACCAGCGGGCGGAGTGGTGCAGCGCCCTCAGCAGCGCCGCCAAAGTGTCAGGATTCTCCTCCGCCCACGCCCTGCGGGCGCCGATCACCTTTTCCGGGCTGTTGCGCCATAGCAGCGCCTTGACGGTGACGATGCGGCCGGTGCCCGCGGCGACGGCAGCGCTGTTCCAGGGCTCGCCGACGCAATAGCCGTCGATGCGGCCGGCGGCGAGCGCGTCAGCCATGAAGGGCGGCGGCACGATGACGATCTCGATATCGCGATCGGGATCGACGCCGCAGGCGGCGAGCCAGTAGCGCAGCTCGTAATTGTGCCCGGAATGCGGATGCACGACGGCGAAGCGCAGCGGTTCGCGGCCGGCGGCCGCCCGCTCGCGGATCAATGCGCCGAGCGCCGCGCCGGCCCGCGCCGGGTCGAGGTCTGCCACAACGCCGTGCGCCGCCATGCCTTCCCACACCGCAGTGGAGACGGTGATGCAGTTGCCGCCGAGCCCTAGCGAGAAGGGCACGATCGTCTCGGAGGCGAGCGGCGTGAGGCCAAGGCTGCAGGCGAGCGGCATCGGCCCAAGCATATGGGCGACATCGAAATGGCCGATCGCGATACGGTCGCGGATGTTGGCCCAGGAGGTCTCGCGATGCAGCTTGAGCTCGATGCCTTCGCGGGCGGCAAAGCCCATCTCGCCCGCCGCGACGAGAACGGCGCTGTCGAAGAGCGGCATGAAACCGGCGGTGATCTGATGCGCGGCGGTCATGCTCATTCGCCCTCCAGCGGTCCCAGCAATCCCGCCGCCGTCACTAGGCTCTGGGCGATCTCGGCGATCTTGCGGTTCTGGTTCATGGCGGTCTTGCGCAGAAGCGCGTAGGCCGCCTCCTCGCTCAAGCCGCGCGACTTCATCAATATGCCCTTGGCGCGATCGACGACCTTGCGGTTCTCGAGCTCGCTGCGCGCTTCCTCCAGTTCGCGCGCCATGCGCGAGAAGGCATTGAAGCGGCTGATCGCCATGTCGAGGATCGGCTTGATGCGCTCCTTCTTCAGCCCGTCGATGACATAGGCGGACACGCCGGCGTCGACCGCCGCTTCGATCGAGGCCCGGTCGGAGCGGTCGACGAACATGGCGATCGGCCGTTTCACCGCGCGCGAAAGCTGGAACATGTTTTCCAGCATGTCGCGGTTAGGGTTCTCGAGATCGATGACGATGACATCCGGCTCCAACTCGGCGATGCGCTTGGCAATGCCGGCCACGTCATGGACCACGGTGACATGCCGATGGCCGGCATCCCGCAATCCGGCTTCGATGATGGAGGCGCGGATGCGGTTCTCGTCGATAACAAGGATGGTCAACGAACCGGCGGACATGCGCCTATTGTGCAGCCCGGCCGGAATTGTGCAATGCGGTAGCGTGGTCCGAAGCGAACTTTCCCGCGCCCAAGCGTCGGCGGCCAAACTCAGATATTCGAAGGCTCTAATTTTCGAGGGCGATTTTTCGTTGGGCCAAAATGGTCAAAAACGTATCAGTCGGCGCGGCGTGGCGAGGTGGCGGCCATCCTTGGCCGCCGCTATCCTGACCCTAGATGAGCCAAACAAACGGCCGCGGTTCGAAGGCTGAAACACCCGACAGCCTCCGGGAGGAAGCATGGGACCCGATCTGGAAGTCATACAGATAAGGCCTGGCGAGTCATTCGCGGTGAAATGGCACGGCTATCCGTACCATACGGTGCGCTGGCATTTTCATCCGGAATACGAGCTGCATCAGATCGTCGCGACCAAGGGCCGCTATTTCGTCGGCGACTTCATCGGCGAATTCGATATCGGCAATCTCGTGCTGGCCGGCCCCAACCTGCCGCACAACTGGATCAGCGAGGTTCCGGAAGGCCAGTCGGTTCCGCTGCGCTGCAGGCTAGTCCAGTTCAGCGAGGAATTCATCGGCGGCGCGATCACGACTTTTCCGGAGCTCGGCGCCGTCTCGCCGCTGCTCGACCTGTCGCGGCGCGGGGTGCTGTTCAGCAAGGCTGTAAGCAGACAGGTCATGCCCCTGCTGGCGGAGATCACGCATGCCTACGGCGTGCACCGGATCAGCCTGTTCATGTCGATCATGGAAGCCTTGAGCCGGGAGACCTCGCCGCGCGTGCTCGCCAGCGAAAACTATCTGCCGGACCCGTCGGGATATATGTCGGCCGGCATGAACCAGGCACTCGCCTATATCCGAGAGAACCTGACTCAGCAGTTCAACGAAGGCGATCTCGCCGCGATCGCAGGACAGACGCCGAGCGCCTTCTCGCGGTCGTTCCGCAAGCACACAGGCATGTCGCTGCTGCAATACATCAAGCGCCTGCGCATCAACCTCGCCTGCCAGATCCTGATGAGCGACGAAGAGGCGCAGATTTCGGATATCTGTTTCGAGGTCGGCTTCAACAATCTGTCGAACTTCAACCGCCAGTTCCTGGCCGAGAAGGGCATGCCGCCTTCGCAGTTCAGACGGTTGGTTGCGGACAATTTCGCGGCCGCGCGCGCCGCATAGAAAGGAGTTTGGGAGGAAAAACAAGCCTAAGTAAGAACCAGGACGAAGCGATGGGTCGCGCGAGCGAACCAGCGATGGATAAGTATTTCCTCGTGTCATGCCAGCGGGAGGAAGCCGTGAGGCTGGTGCACGAGTTCACTAGACTTCCACACGGGCGGCGAGATCAAATATCCGAAGCCTTTTGGCGGGGTCTATTACATCAAACAACGGGAATGGAGAAGACCTTATGTCCAGATACATGTCCAGATTGGCTGCGGCCGCTTTGGCCGTCTCGAGCCTCGCTCTCGGCGCGACGTTTGCCAATGCGCAAGATATTGCCGGTTCCACGGTCGCGTTCCTGATGCCCGACCAGGGCTCGACGCGTTACGAGGAACACGATCATCCCGGCTTCGTCGCCGAAATGAAGAAGCTCTGCGACAGCTGCAAGGTGCTCTATCTCAACGCCGACGCCGACGTCACCAAGCAGCAGCAGCAGTTCAATTCGGTCATAACCCAGGGCGCCAAGGTCGTCGTGCTCGACCCGGTCGATTCCGCCGCGGCGGCGTCGCTGGTGCACAACGCGCAGGCACAGGGCGTCAAGGTCATCGCCTATGATCGTCCGATCCCCGACGCCAAGGCCGACTTCTATGTCTCGTTCGACAACAAGGCCATCGGCAAGGCGATCGCCGCCTCGCTGGTCGAGCATCTCAAGGCCAAGGGCGTGTCGAGCGACGGCGATGTCGGCGTGCTGCAGATCAACGGCTCGCCGACCGACGCCGCGGCGGGCCTGATCAAGGACGGTATCCATGAAGGCCTCAAGACCGGCAGCTACAAGACGCTCGCCGAGTTCGACACCCCGAACTGGGCGCCGTCGAATGCGCAGCAATGGGCGGCGGGGCAGATCTCGCGCTTCGGCAACAAGATCGTCGGCGTGGTCGCCGCCAATGACGGCACCGGCGGCGGCGCCATCGCCGCGTTCAAGGCCGCCGGCGTCGATCCGGTGCCGACGGTGACCGGCAACGATGCCACGATCGCCGCCTTGCAGCTCATCATTGCCGGCGACCAGTACAACACTATTTCCAAGCCGAGCGAGATCGTCGCGGCGGCAGCGGCGAACGTTGCGGTGCAGCTTCTCAAGGGCGAGACGCCGAAGGCCGAGACGACGCTCTACGACACGCCCTCGAAGCTCTTCGTGCCGGCGGTGGTGACGCAGGAGAACCTCAAGGCCGAGATCATCGACAAGAAGATCCAGACCGCAGCCCAGCTCTGCACCGACCGCTACGCCGAAGGCTGCAAGAAGCTCGGCATTGAATAAGGAGCAATGCGGCGCAAGCCGCATCGTCTCCTAGGAGCAATGCCGCTTGCGGCATTGTCTCCGAACGCGATGCGGCGCAGCCGCGTCGCCTGCGATATGCTCGGCAGGCACGCCAGGGCCGACGCCGGGCGTGTCCGGCCGCTACCTCCTGGCGGCCGGACATACCGACCGAACGTGGGAAGAGAAACAGCGCCATGGCAATACCCGACACGCCGTTCACGACAAGCCGCCAGCCGGTGCTCAGCCTGCGCGGCATCTCGAAGAATTTCGGAGCGGTGTCGGCTCTTACCGATGTCGATCTCGACATCAATGCCGGCGAGATCGTCGCGCTGGTCGGCGACAATGGCGCCGGCAAGTCGACGCTGGTGAAGATCCTCGCCGGCGCGCATATGCCGAGTTCGGGTTCGATCACCTTCGATGGCCAGCCGGTGACGCTTGCCAATCCCGCCGCGGCGCTCAAGCTTGGCATCGCGACAGTCTTCCAGGATCTGGCGCTCTGCGAAAACCTCGATGTCGTGGCCAACATCTTCCTTGGCCGCGAGCTCCATCCGCTTCGCCTCGACGAAGTTTCGATGGAGGTGCGCGCCTGGACGCTGCTCAACGAGCTATCGGCGCGTATTCCCAGTGTGCGCGAGCCGGTCGCATCGCTCTCGGGCGGGCAGCGGCAGACGGTCGCGATCGCCCGCTCGCTCTTGATGGAGCCGCGGGTCATTCTCCTCGACGAACCGACCGCAGCACTTGGCGTCGCGCAGACGGCAGAGGTGCTCAACCTCATCGAGCGCGTGCGGGATCGCGGACTGGGCGTCGTCATGATCAGCCACAACATGGAGGACGTGCGCGCCGTGGCCGACCGCATCGTGGTGCTGAGGCTCGGACGCAACAACGGCATCTTCCTGCCTGGCGCATCCAACCAGGAATTGGTGACCGCGATAACCGGCGCCGACGACAATGCAGTCTCGCGGCGCGGCAGGCGTGCAGCCGAGAAGGTGCAGGGAGAACAGCCATGACGACTGCTTCCGACCGCAATCCCGGCGCGCTGCTCGATCGCAGCGACGAGCGGCTGAAGGATCGAAGCGGGGCGAAGGGCGCCATCAGGGGCTTTCTCGACCGCGTCCGCTCCGGCGACCTGGGATCGCTGCCGGTGGTCGTCGGACTGGTGCTGATCTGCACCATCTTCCAGACGCTCAATCCGGTCTTCCTGTCGCCGAACAATCTGGTCAATCTTTTGTTCGACTGCTCGACGGTCGGCATCATCTCGCTCGGCATCGTCTGCGTGCTGATGGTCGGCGAGATCGACCTGTCCGTCGGCTCCGTCAGCGGCTTGTCTTCCGCGTTGCTCGGCGTGCTTTGGGTCCAGTGGGGCTGGCCGGTCGCGCTGGCCATCGTCACTGCCATGGCGGTCGGATTCGTGACCGGCTGCGTCTATGCGTTCCTGCTCAACAGGCTCGGCATGCCGAGCTTCGTGTCGACGCTGTCGGGCTTGCTCGCCTTCCTCGGATTGCAGCTCTACATCCTCGGCCCGACCGGCTCGATCAACCTGCCTTACGATTCGCCGCTGGTGAATTTCGGCCAACTCCTGGTCATGCCGCACTGGGTATCGTACACGCTGGCGGTGGTGCCTGGCGTGCTCGCCTTGGCTCTCGGCTACCGCAAGGCGCAGCGCCGCCAGGCCGCCGGACTGTCGTCGCGCTCGTTCGGCGGGCTTCTGCTCCAGGCCGTCGCGATCACGGTCGCGCTCGAACTGGTAGCCTACTACCTCAACCTGTCGCGCGGCGTGCCCTGGATGTTCGCCCTGTTCGTCGGTCTGGTCGTGGCGATGAACTATGCGCTGAAGCGGACCCAATGGGGCCGCTCGATGACCGCCGTCGGCGGCAACCGCGAAGCGGCGCGCCGCGCCGGCATCAATGTGCGGTTGATCTACACCAGCGCCTTCGCGCTCTGCGCCACGCTGGCGGCCACCGGCGGCCTGCTCTCGGCGGCACGCCTGGCAACCGCCAGCCAGCAGGCCGGCACCGGCGACGTCAACCTCAACGCCATCGCGGCGGCCGTCATCGGCGGAACCAGCCTGTTCGGCGGCCGCGGCAGCGCCTATTCGGCGCTGCTCGGCATCATCGTCATCCAATCCATCGCAAGCGGCCTGACGCTGCTCGATCTGTCATCCTCGCTCCGGTACATGATCACCGGTTGCGTGCTGGCGATCGCGGTCATCGTCGATTCTCTCGCCCGCCGCTCGCGTGTCTCACACGGCCGCGCCTGACAGCTCATCAAGAAGGCGGCTCATCGAAGAGGATCGCAATGTCTGAAAGTCTCTCCGGCAAGGTTGCCGCAATCACCGGTGCTGCCTCCGGCATCGGGCTGGAATGCGCCCGCGCCATGCTCGCCGCCGGCGCCAAGGTCGTCCTGGTCGATCGCGCCGAGGATAAGCTGAAGACGCTCGTCGCCGAACTGGGCGACAATGCATTCGCCGTAGTCACCGACCTGCTCGACCCGGCAAGCGTCGACCGCATGATGCCCACGATCCTGGAGAAGACGGGCAAGCTCGATATCTTCCATGCCAATGCCGGCGCCTATGTCGGCGGCGAGGTAGCGTCGGGCGATCCCGATCAGTGGGACCGGATGCTGAACCTCAACATCAACGCCGTGTTCCGCACCGTGCACGCGGTGCTGCCGCACATGATCGAGCAGAAGAGCGGCGACATCATCGTCACCAGCTCGGTGGCCGGCCTCGTTCCCGTTGTCTGGGAGCCGATCTACACCGCCTCGAAATTCGCCGTGCAGGCCTTCGTCCATACGCTCCGCCGCCAGGTGCTGAAGCACGGCATCCGCGTCGGCGCCGTCGCGCCCGGTCCGGTTGTGACGGCGCTGCTCAGCGATTGGCCGAAGGCCAAGATGGAGGAGGCGCTGGCGGCCGGCAGCCTGATGGAGCCCAAGGAGGTGGCCGATGCCGTGCTCTTCATGCTGACGCGGCCGCGCAACGTCACCATCCGCGACCTCGTCATCCTGCCGCAGAGCGTGGACATCTGAGACGTCCCTCCAACTCGGATGGAACCGCAATCATGATCCTCGACCGCTTCCGACTGGACGGCAAGGTTGCGCTGGTGACCGGCGGCACGCGCGGCATCGGCCTTGCCATCGCCAAGGCGCTCGGCGAGGCCGGCGCGCGCGTCGTCGTCGCGGGCCGGACGATGAAGGACGATGCGCGGCAGGAGCTCGCGGGCCTCGCCTTCGATTTCCTCGCCGCCGAAATGCTGGACGAGAAAGCGCCGGACAGGCTGGTCGCCGACACGCTGGCCAGAGCCGCCCGGCTCGACATCCTGGTCAACAGCGCCGGCATCGCCGTACATGGCGACAGCGGCGACTATCCGGAAGAGATCTGGCGGCAGACGATGGCGATCAATGTCGACGCCGTATTCCGCTGCTGCCGGGCGGCGCTGGCGCCGATGCGGCGCCAGGGCGGCGGCGCGATCCTCAATGTCGGCTCGATCTCCGGCATCGTCTCCAACGTTCCGCAGAACCAGGTCGCCTACAACAGCTCCAAGGCGGCGGTGCACATGATGACCAAGAGCCTGGCCAGCGAGGTCGCGGCCGAGAACATCCGCGTCAACGCCGTCGCGCCCGGCTATATCGCAACGGATCTTTCGCGCGGCGGCATCGAAAATCCCGACTGGTTCCCGATCTGGCGCGGCATGACGCCGATGGGCCGCGTCGGCCAGCCGGAAGAGGTTGCCGCGGCCGCGCTTTTCCTGTGCTCTCCCGCATCGAGCTATGTGACCGGCGAGGTGCTGGTCATCGATGGCGGCTATACGACCCGCTGAGACAGGGCGCGGAAACAGGAGAATTGCCATGAAACTCAAGGACAAGGTCGCCGTCGTCACCGGCGGCGCGCAAGGCATCGGGGCTGCCATCGTGCGCGGCTTCGCCGCGGAAGGCGCCCAGGTCGTCATCGCCGACGTGGGCGTAGACAAGGCGGAAGCACTGGCGCGCGAGCTCGGCGGCAAGGCCGCCGCTGTCCAGCTCGACGTGCGCGACCTCGCCTCGATCGAGGCGATGGTCGATTCGGTGACGAGGACGCATGGCGGCATCGACATCCTGGTCAACAATGCCGCCGTCTTCGACATGGGGCCGCTGCTCGAAATCTCCGAGAAGAGCTTCGATCTTCAATTCTCGGTCAACGTGAAAGGCCTGCTGTTCACGCTGCAGGCGGTGGCCAAGCGCATGGTCGCGCAAGGACGCCGCGGCAAGATCATCAACATGGCCTCGCAGGCGGGCCGGCGCGGCGAGGCGCTGGTCGCGGTCTACTGCGCCACCAAGGCCGCGGTGATCAGCATCACGCAGTCGGCCGGCCTTGCGCTCATCAAGCACGGCATCAACGTCAACGGCATCGCGCCGGGCGTGGTCGACACGCCGATGTGGGATCAGGTCGACGCGCTGTTCGCGCGCTACGAAAACCTGCCGGTCGGCGAGAAGAAGCGGCAGGTCGGGCTGGCGGTGCCGGCTGGACGCATGGGCGATCCCGACGACTATCGGGGCGCCGCCGTTTTCCTGGCGTCGAGCGATTCCGACTATGTCGTGGCGCAGACGCTCAATGTCGACGGCGGCAACTGGATGAGCTGATCGACGCCGTCGACGAGATGCCCCGGACACCGCCGGCGCGCGCCACGGCGCATGCCGTCAGATCAGTGCCAGTCGCGCGCGTGGTTGAGATGTACGTCGGTCAGGCCGTTGCGGAAGAAGCGCTGGTAGTAGCCGACATCGACGTGATGCACCTGCAACCATATGCCGGGCACATGAATGGCGTCGCAATGCGCCGGGAAGCGGCCGTGCGTCTCGTAGATGTAAGTGCAGATGTCGCACACGCAGTCGATGACCTCCGGCGTATAGACCGCCGCCTCGCTGAGATAGCGGTGGCCGTAATCGCCCTTGTAGATCTCGGCAAAAAGCTTCTCGTCCGCGTAGAGGCCGCTCTTGCCGAACTTCTCCTCGATCACTTCGGCGACGGCGTCGGCCATCGTATCGTAGTAGGGCGGCGACATGCCCTTGATCAGGTGCTCGCCCTTGACGCGCAGGCCGATCGGGTTGCTGCGCAGATTGGAGTATTTCGGCAGCGGTATTTGCCAGCGCAGCAGGTCCATGAGGCGCCAGCGCGGCACCGCCACGTCGAAGCCGAGCATGGCGCCGTAGGTCTTCGAGAATTTCGGATCGCCGAGCAGCACCGGCGGGCTGATCGAGCCATGGATCCAGGCGCCGAGCCCCATGGCATCGGCGACGAGGAAGATGTTCTGCAAGAGCAGGTCCGCTTCGATCTGCGTGCGCAGCGAGCCGATCGCGCCGAGCGGGATCTTCAGGTCCTTGTTGAGGAAACCCTTCTTGACCCAACGCTTGACGCCGGCCGAGCGATAGAAGTTGCGGTCGTCGACGATGTGAGGCCGCGCGCCATCGGGCTGGGTGAGCAGGTACATCATGCCGTTGACGTACTGGCGCGAGAGATCGACGACCGGCAGCAGGATGGTGGTGCCCGGCAGGTTGGACAGGAAGCGGTTGGAATCGAGATAGGCCGGAAAATCGCGCTGGCCTTCGGCGACGTCGAGCCGGCGATCGAGAATCTTCACCTTGGCTTCCCGCGCACGCTCGACCAGTCGCTCCGCCGTGAAGGCGGCGTTGCCGTCGGCGGGCGGCGGCATCTTGCGCAGGAAATAGGTGCCTGAGTCGTTGATCAGGAAGAAATGCGTGCCTTGCGCATTGTCGGGGCTGCCCGCGGTGCGGCCGGCCATGGTGAGGTTGGGCTTGGCCATCACCGGCTGCTTCGTCGCCGGATCCTCGAAGGGCCGGTCGGGCATGGTGAGGCCGGTGCAGCCGGTCATGGCGATCAGCACCGCCTCCTCGAGTTCCGACAGCGGCTCGCGCGGCTCTTCGGATTGATAGCTCATGCTGCCGGCGAGCACCGAGCTGCCCTGGCTGACGCGATGGGTGCGGCGGCGGAAGATCGTCTCGACCAGCGGCCGCCTCAGCAGTACGTCGAGCCCCGAAGCGATGTTGCCCTTTGCCGTCGGGGCCGGCTTGATCGGCGCCGTCATGGCTTCGCTCCCGCCATGGCCGGGTCGGGGCTTGCGGGCACGATCGGCCGCCAGGGCGCAAAGGCGCTCTGCGTTCTCGGCAGCACCGAGGCGAGGTCGGGGCAGTGGCGCAGGATCAGGCTGGTCATGCCATTGTTGGCGATCCAGTCGATGCCGAAAGGCGAGTAGATCTCCGGCCGGTAGTCGGCGGTGAGGAAGCGGTCACTCTGCAGCCGCCGCGACGCCATCAGGATGAAGATGCGGAAGGCGGTGTCGCTGAAGCCGAAACCCGCCGGCGCCGGCTCGGAGAGCAGGCCGACCACGGTGTCGATCTTGTCGACGTCGCCATAGATCTGCTTGAGCAGCCGCGCATCCTCGGGGCTCGCAGTGACCTCCTCGAAGCTCCTGATGCGCGGCCGGTGCAGACCGGCACGAAAATCATTGTAGCGCGGCACGCCACGCCGCCTAGTGCGCACGATGTCGACCACCGAGAGGTCGATGATCTCGTTGTCGCGCTCGAGCTTCAGCAACGACCTTGGGAAGTTGTGCAAGGCGATCGCGCCGGGATGCGCGACGCCGAAGGAATAGAGCGTGTTGCGCAAGCCGAAGGAGCGCATGATGTCGTCGGCATTGGCGCCTTGTATGTCGAGGAAGCCCTTCTCGGCGATCTTCTCGCCTGACCGGTGGTGATAGAAGCAATAGTCGTCCGGCAACAGCGGATGCATGCGGTAGACGGTGGTGAAATCCTCGGTCAGCGAATAGGGCGCCGTGTGGTGGTCCGGCATCGTCTTCGGGATACCGGTCGAGGCATGCTCGTCGAGCAGCCACAGACCGAATTTGGTCACCCAGTCATTGGCCGGCGGGCCGTTCCAGTTGCTCGAGAGGCCGACCTCGATCGCCCGCGTCGCGAGGATTGCCGGCGTCCACTCCACCGTATGGATCTTGGCGATGAGCGCCGAGACGATGAGCCGGGCCGTCTGGTAGATGCGCTCGTCGTCCCAGTTCTTGTAGCGCGAGCGCAATTCGTCGCAGAGCAGATTGTGCTCGCGCGCGAACAGCGTGTGCATGGCGCCGAGGCCGAGCCACCAGCTCTCGTTGAAGCCGGTCACCTCGAAGCCTTTGATGTCGACCGGCAGGTGGTTGTCGACCAGCCTGATCTTGGCGCCTTCGCGCAGCATCATCGCCTTGGTGCTGTTCGGACCATAGACCTCCGATCCGTCCCACCAGTGCGAGGCGGCATTGCCGAAATAGATCGGCGGCCAGCCGGGGCCGCGGTCCAGTTGCTGGTTGCCGGCAATGCGCATGACCTGTTCCGGCTTGCCGCCGACGGCGTTCGTCCACTTCATGCCGGGAGGCAGCGGCACGGTGATATCGTTGGTGCCGAGCGGATTGCGGGCATGGTTCACCCAGTCATGCACCTGGAACTGGATCCAGGCGGCGGCAAGGATGTTGAGCGAGCGCGCCGGAATGAACGTCTCGCGATGCAACAGTTTTTCCGCGACAACGACCGGATTCGGCGTGTCGAACAGGTCGGGCGCGTAAGCCGGTTTGAGGTTGCGGCCGAAGGTGGCGCCGACCGCGCCCATCTTCGGCACCGACAGGTCGTTGTAGGTGCCGTCATAGGTGCGCGTCTGCCGCACTTGCTCGGCGATCGGCGATTGCGGCTCCGGCCGAGCCTCGGGCGGCGCCTCGACCGCTTCCGTGTCGATGAGGTTCTTCTGCCTCAGCACGAAGCGGAAGGCGTCGAGGTTGAGCAGGCTGAGGCGCAACGGCAGCTTGTGCCATTCGACGAAACGATTGATGGCAACGAAGGACCGGCGCGCAATGGCGCCGAGCACGCGATTGCGCAGCGGCGCTTCGGTGCGCCAGCGATAGGCGAGCCGATGAGCGGCACTCGCGTCATAAACCACCTTGCGCGCCCGGTTGAGATTGCCGAGCGGACGGAACTCGTCGGTCGTGTTCCACGGGTTGAAGGCCAGCTCGTCGATCACCCTCGTGTTGGTGAAGGCCTCGGCGGTGCCGACCGACGGCCGGGTGATGGTGAGCTCCGCCACCTTCACCGGCGGCGAGACGGTTTCGGTCCACTCGACAGCGGTATCCTCGATCGGCGTCGAGCGCTCGTCGATGTAGGGCTGGACACACAGCTCGAAACGGACGTCGCCCGCCGCGAGCCGCGTGGCGAATTCGTTCGACAGATAACTCGCATCCGTTGTGGACGCCTCTGGCGCGGGTGCCGCGCTCGGCACCGGCCGCAGCAGATAGCGCACGGCGAGCGTTTCGCCCCAGCGGATTGCGCCGCGGCTCCAGAAGGTCTCCAGCGCGACGCTGCGCACCTTGCGGTTGCGCCCCTTGGAGACGTTCCTCAGCATGCGGATCACTTCAGCCGGACCGAAGCGGAAGGCGAGGCCGGCAAGGCCGATCAGCTTGCCGATCGCGCCGCCCGCGGTCGCCTTGGCGAAGGCGACGAATTGCCGGGCATCGCGGGCATGCGAGACCGGGAAATTGGTGGCCAAAAGGTCGTGCTGCTCCTTGTCCGAAACCTTGACGCGCAGCGCCACGCCGCGCAGGTCGGGCTTGTAGTCGGGCTGGCCCGAGCCGTTCGCGTTGGAGAAGCGCACGATCGCCGGATAGGATTTTCCCGGCTGGGCGAAGCCGGCGCGGAAGTCGGCGGGAAGATCGTCATTGAAGCGCAGCGTCGCGTCGATCGAGGCGAAGATCGGCTTGGCATGGAAAGCGCGCTGGATGCCCGCCGCCTTGGAGCGCTGCTTGGTCTTCAGCTGGACATGCATCATGTCCTGCGCCAGCCGCTCGAACAGCAGGCGCTCATCCTCCGCGGAGCCTTGCGGTATTTCGCGCCAAATCGTCGTTGCTTGCCTGCCTGGTTGCGTCAACAAGGCTGCCTCCCTCATTCTTTGTTTTCACGCAATTCCGGCGGAAACCGCTATGCGCTTTTCCGGAATTGCTCAGTTCGAGCGGATGCGCTCCGCGATCATTTCGGCGACGCCGGCGACCACGCCCTCGGGCGAGGCGCTGTAGTGCGGCAGCGCCAGGCGCGTGATGCGGGCGTCGATGATCGCGGGCTTGCCGAGCGCCAGCGCGTCCTCGAGCGCGGCTTCGAATTCTTCCAGAGTCTCGACGCGATAACCCTTCGCGCCGCAGGCCTGGGCGTAGGCGACGTAGTCGGGATTGCCGAAATCGACCAGGCCGTATTCCTGGTAGGATTGCAGCTGGTAGAGCTTGATCAGCTGGAACTCGGCGTTGTTGAAGACGATCCAGATCACCGGGATGTCGTATTGGACGGCGGTGAGCAGCTCGAAGCCCGAGAGCAAATAGCAGCCGTCGCCGCAGCCGACGATCACCGTCCGCTCGGGATGGGCGAGCTTGACGCCGAGCGCGCCGTTGACGTTGCCCGCCATCGGGCCGAAGCCGCCGGGCTTGCGGAAATTCTGGCCCGGCGCGATCTGCAGATAGTAGCCGAGCCAGGCGAGGTGCGCTCCGGCATCGGCGAGAACGATGGCATTGTCCGGCAGCCGTTTCGACAGCGACTGCACCATCTGGCCGGGATGGATCTTGCCGGTTACATGGAGGATGTGCTCGTCGCTGTAGTCTGTCGCCTCGCGGTCTGCCGGAACGCTCGGCTCGAGCAAGCCCGACATCTTGTCGAGCAAAGCGCCGACGGCCAGCCTGGCGTCGCCGATGATGGCGCCGTCGGCCTTGTAGACCTTGTCGATCTCGCCGATGTCGATGTTGATGTGGATGAGCTTGCGGTCGGCGAACAGGTCGTCGCGGAAGCCGAAGGTGGCATGCTGGGCGAAGGAATTGCCGACGGCAAGGACGACATCCGCCTCGAGGAAAGCCTTCCAGGCGGCGCTGTGGCCGCTGTCGCAGAAGACACCGGCGCAAAGAGGATGCCGCTCGGCTATGATGCCCTTGCCGTCCAGCGTGGTCGCGAAGGGGATCTGATAGCGTTCGACGAGCTGCTTCAGCTCGTGGCTGGCGCCGCTCTTCACCGCGCCGAAGCCGATCAGCGCCAGGAGCTTCTTGCCCTTCTCCAGCGTCTCCACCAGCGTTTCGGCCACGTCCTGCACCCGAGCCTGGTCCGGCAGCACAGGCTTCACCCGAAGATCGATCGGACGGAAATTGTCGACCGAAACGCCGTGATCGGTGAGGTCTTCCGGCACATGGATATGGACGGGACCCGGCCTGCCTTCGAAGGCGACGTTGACGGCTTCTTCCAGCACATCGCAAGTCTTCGAGGCATCGGTGAGCAGGAAGGATTTCTTCGTCGTCGCGGCAAACATCGCCTGCGAGTTCGGTGTGCGGCTCACGCCCGACGTCTCGTTCAGTGCGCCTTTGCCGGTCCATCTGCGCGAGGCGTAACCGGAGACGGCAAGCACCGGGTAGGAATCCGACATCGCGACCGCAAGGCCGGAGAACAGGTTGAAGGCGCCGGGGCCGGCGGTGGCGAAGCAGACGCCGAGACGGCCCGAGAACATGGCATAGCCGCAGGCCATGAAGGACGCGGCCTGCTCATGCCGCGTGATCACCGGCCGGATCGACTTGGAGTGTTTCAGCGCCAGCATCAGCCCGGCGGCATTCTCGCCGGCGCCGCCGAACGCGGCGCCGACGCCGATCCCCTCCAGCCCTTTGACGATCGCCTCGTAGACCCGCATCCGCATCGCCCCCGATTGCGCTTCCGGCCTGCGCGATCGAAGGGGTCCGATGTCGCGCGGCGGAATGGGCAGAAGTATTTACAAATGGAATCAATAGACCCGGCAATTTATGCTTCTGGCCGCGTGCTGACTGTGAAGCAGCTAACATTCATGGAAAATGGAGACGAAGCTCAAGGCAGCAAAGCCAAGTATTTCCAGCGCAAGGGACTGGATGCGCCCGAAAAGATCGGCAAGGCGGCGGCGACCAAAACGGGCCAGCCGTCGGCCGGCCATTCGCCGTATAGCCGCGGTCTCGTGAGCGCCCGGCGCCTCACACTGCGCCGCATGCAGCCGATTGAGAGGAACGATCTCGCGACTGACGCATTTTGGTTCCCGTCAACAGTTTGAGGGAATCCATGCGCATTGCCCATGTCGCGCCGCTCTATGAATCCGTCCCCCCGAGATTTTATGGCGGCACGGAGCGCATCGTCTATTATCTCACCGAAGCGCTGGTTGAACTGGGGCACGACGTGACGCTGTTCGCGAGCGGCGACAGCGAGACCTCGGCGCGGCTGGTGCCAGGCCGCGACCAGGCGATCCGCCTCGACCCGCGGCCGAAGAAATCGGAGATTGCTGCGCATCTGGCGATGCTTGCCGACGTGCGCGAGCGGGCCGGCGAGTTCGACGTCATCCATTTCCATCTCAGCCATTTCGCGCATTTTCCGTTCTTCGAGCACATGGCGGGACGAACGGTGACGACGCCGCATGGCAGGCTCGACTATGTCGACCTGGCGCCGGCCTACAAGCGCTTCCCGCGCTTTCCGATGATCTCCATCTCGCACAGCCAGAAGCGGGGATTGCCCGACGCCAACTGGCTGGCGACGATCCATCACGGGATCCCGGTCGATGCCTATCAGCCCACATATGACCCGTCACCCGAAGAGCCGTATCTAGCCTTCCTCGGGCGCCTTTCGCGCGACAAGCGGCCGGACCGCGCGATCGAGATCGCGCGCCGATCAGGATTGAAGCTGAAGCTCGCGGCCAAGATCGGGGACGACGACCGCGCCTATTTCCACGACGAGATCGAGGCGCTCATCGACGGCGACCGCGTCGACTATGTCGGCGAGATCGCGGAAGACGAGAAGGCCGGCTTTCTCGGCAACGCCGCGGGCCTTCTGTTCCCCATCGACTGGCCGGAGCCGTTCGGCCTGGCTCCGATCGAGGCCATGGCTTGCGGCACGCCGGTGATCGCCTGGAACTGCGGCGCCCTGCCGGAGATCATCGACCAGGGCGTGACCGGCTTCGTCGTGGACACCGCCGATGAGGCCGTCGCCGCGATGCCCACCCTTCTCGAACTTGATCGACGGCAGGTGAGGGCGGCCTTCGAAAAGCGGTTTTCAGCCACCAGGATGGCGCGCGACTATCTCGCCGCCTATATGCGCCTGATCGGCATCCGGGAGGCGAGAGCCTCCTGATCGGCATTGTCTTCGGGGGCGGGACAAAACGAAGAGGTGACGAATGACGCAACTCGACGAGCGAAAGCTCGATCCCGCGGTGGCCCTTGCCTCACTCGACGAGACGGCACCGCGGGAGCCGCATCGGCTGTTCGCGCTCAAACAGGGCGACTGTTTTGCCGTCACGGACGCCTATGGCGACATCAGGGGCGCCGGCGACGGTTTCTTTCGCGACGATACGCGCGTCCTCTCCGAGTTCCGCCTGACGGTCGGCGGCAGACCGATGTCGCTGCTTGGCGCCTCGCTCAGTCAGGACAATGTGCTGTTCACCAGCAACCTGACCAACCTGCCGATCCAGAGCGCCGCCGGCCGCGACATTCCGCAAGGCGCGATCCATATCGAGCGCGTCAGGCTGATCTGGCAGGATCGGCTGTTCGATCGCATCACGCTTTCCAACTACAGCCGCGAGCACTCGACCATTGCCGTCTCGTTGCATTTCGCCGCCGACTTCCGGGACATGTTCGAGGTGCGCGGCTCGACGCGGCCGAAGCGCGGAACGGTCCATGTCGCCAAGACCGACAAGGCGTCGGTGCTGCTCGGTTATGACGGTCTCGACGGGTTGCCGCGCCTGTCGGTGATTTCCTTCTCGCAGGCCCCTGACCGGTTGGGCGACAATCGCGCCGACTTCCTGATCGCGGTCACCAAGCGCAGCAGCAAGGTGCTTTACGTCGAAGTCGGCCCGGAGGTCGCCGACACACCCGGGCGCGACCGCTTCCGCGCCGCCGCGGCCCGCGCCCGTTTCGGCATGCGCTCCAAGCGCCGGCATGGCGCCACGGTGCACAGCTCCGGTCGCGTCTTCAACGACTGGGTCGAGCGCGCACGCGCCGACGTCGCGCTGCTCACCACCGAGCTCTCGACCGGGCCTTATCCCTACGCAGGCATCCCGTGGTTCTCGACGGCCTTCGGCCGCGACGGCGTGATCTCGGGACTGCAGATGTTGTGGCTCAATCCCGGTCTCGCGCGCGGCGTGCTGGCGTTTCTGGCCGAGCATCAGGCGACGGAGACGTCGCCCTTCATCGATTCCCAGCCGGGCAAGATCATGCACGAGACCCGCAAGGGCGAGATGGCGGCGCTGCGCGAGCTTCCTTTCGGCCGCTACTATGGCGGCGTCGACACGACTCCGCTCTACATTCATCTCGCCTGCGCCTATGCCGACCGCACCGGCGACATGGCTTTTATCGACACGCTCTGGCCGTCGCTCAAGGCGGCCGCCGAATGGACGGAAGAGGCAAGCCGGGCGACAGGTTTCGTCACCTACCAGCGTGCGGCGGAGTCCGGGCTCGCCAATCAGGGCTGGAAGGACAGCATCGACTCTGTCTTCCATGCCGATGGCCGCATGCCCAAAGGGCCGATCGCGCTGGTCGAGGTGCAAGGCTATGTCTTTGCCGCTTACCGAGGCCTTGCGGCGCTCGCGCGCCGCCGCGGCGAATACGCCGAGGCCGAGCATTGGGAAAACCGCGCCGAGGAAATGCGGGTCGCCGTCGAGCGTGACTTCTGGGTGGACGATCTCAACTTTTACGCCATCGCCATCGACGGCGAAGGCCAACCCTGCAAGGTGCGGACGTCAAACGCCGGGCATCTGCTTTATGTCGGGCTGCCGCAGCCGGAGCGCGCCAAGATCGTCGCCGACCAGTTGCTGTCGGCTTCCTTCCATTCCGGATGGGGTCTGAGGACGCTCGCGGACGACGCGATCTTCTTCAACCCGATGTCATATCACAACGGCTCGATCTGGCCGCACGACACCGCGCTCTGCGGCGTCGGCCTGGCGCGTTACGGCGAGCGCGACAGCGTGGTGAGGCTGATGAGCGGCACTTTCGAGTCGGCCGTGCACTTCAACATGCGGCTGCCGGAATTGTTCTGCGGCTTCACCCGGTCGCCGGGCGAGGCGCCGATCGCCTATCCGGTCGCCTGCCTGCCGCAGGCCTGGTCGGCAGGTTCCACCTTCATGCTGATGCAGGCCTGCCTCGGCCTGGAAATCGATGGGTGGGAAGGCGAATTGCACGTCACGCGTCCAAGGCTGCCGATCGGTATCGACACGCTCACGCTCCGGCATCTCAGCGTCGGCGGCAAGTCCGTCGACCTCGCTTTCCAGCGGGTCGGCGACCGCGTCGTTGCATTCCTTTCCGACCGGCACGAGGGTCAGGTCCCGCTCATCGTTCGCACCTAAGGACGTTCGGTACCCTGGAGAAAACTGCCCTAATTATTTGTTTTTACGCAGTTCCAGGCGAAAGGCCGTTAACGCGCTTTTTCTGTGATTGCTCCAGAGCAGAATTCTGCAACTAGGCGTTCAACAATCGAAAAATGTCGGAACCGACGGCCGGTTTGCGCGTTTGCAAATTCGTACCGGTCTACCGCTCCGCAGCCGGCAAGAACGAAAAACAAAATAGCGGACAGCCGGAGGCAACCTGGCATTCAATGATACAATATGGCGTCGACCTTTGGTGGGTCCTTATTCTAGCAAGTCTCACACTTTCCGCTCTGGCGATCTTCATTTCAATATTCCGGTACCGCCGCCGGCATCCGAAGGACGTGAACACGCTCGCCTCGGGTGAGGACGTCGCCTCGGAAACCGCGCGCAAGGTCCTGCGCGAATTCGAGAAGAACGGACAGTCTGTCGATGCTGCCCTCGTCTCCTGGTCGCCGGAGACGTTGCGCAAGATCCTCACCGAGGATCTGCCGGACGCACAGGTCATCGTCGTTTCCAATCGCGAGCCTTACATCCACAACGAGGACAAGAATGGCGATGTCGAGCTCGTCGTGCCCGCGAGCGGACTGGTTTCGGCACTGGAGCCGATCACCCGCGCATGCGCGGGCACGTGGATCGCCTATGGAGGCGGCAGCGCCGACCACCTGGTGGTGGACGGGGACGACCGTGTGCAGGTGCCTCCTGGCAATCCCTCCTACACGCTGCGCCGGGTCTGGCTGACGGACGAGCAATATCAGGGTTACTATCTGGGCTTCGCCAATGAGGGCCTGTGGCCGCTCTGCCATATCGCCTTCACTCGCCCAATCTTCCGCGATTCCGACTGGGAAGCCTACGAAGCCGTCAACCGCAAATTCGCCGATACCGTGGTCGCCGAGGCGCGCAACAAGCGGCCGATCGTGCTGGTGCAGGATTATCACTTCGCGCTTTTGCCGCGCATGATCCGCGAGCGACTGCCAGAGGCGATCGTCATCACCTTCTGGCACATCCCATGGCCGAACTCCGAGGTGTTCAGCATCTGCCCGTGGCGCGAGCGCATCCTCGACGGCCTGCTCGGCAGCTCCATCATAGGGTTCCACACGCAATTCCATGCCAACAACTTCACCGAAAGCGTCGACCGCTTCATGGAGAGCCGGATCGAGCGCGCGGATGCCGCCGTATCCTATGGCGGCCAGACGACCTTGGTGCATGCCTATCCGATCTCGATCGAATGGCCCGTCGAGTTGTTGAAGGCCTTGCCTTCGGTCGAGCAATCCCGACAACACATCCGCGAGCGGTTCGGCATTCCGGCCGATGCCAAGCTCTGCGTCGGCGTCGAGCGGCTCGACTACACCAAGGGCATCCTCGACCGCTTCCACGCGCTGGAGGAGCTGTTCATTCGCCACCCTGAGACGATCGGCCAGGTGGTGTTCCTGCAGATCGCAGCGCCCAGCCGAGGCTCGTTGCCTGCCTACAAGCATCTGCATGAGGAATGCCAGCGCTTAGCCGAGGAGCTCAACGAGCGTTACGGCAGCGAGAATTACCGTCCTGTGGTCCTGGTGGCCGCACATCACTCCCAGAAGGACGTCTACGAAATCTACCGCGCGGCCGACATCTGTCTGGTCACCAGCCTGCATGACGGCATGAATCTGGTCGCCAAGGAATTCGTCGCCGCACGCGACGACGAGCAGGGCGTGCTTCTGCTCAGCACTTTCGCCGGCGCATCGCGCGAGCTGCTGGAGGCGCTGATCGTCAACCCCTACGACGCGGCGATGATGAGCGAGGTCATGCTGCAGGCGCTGACCATGGGGCCGGAGGAGCAGAGTGGGCGCATGCGGCGCATGCGCGAAATCGTCCGCGACAACAATGTCTATCGCTGGGCCGGCAGCATGCTGCTCGACGCGGCGCGGCTGAGGAAGCGCGACGAGCTCGATCGGGTCACCGCATTATCCGACCGGTCGATGAACGGCGACAATGTCGTCTCCATGTTCGAACGCAAGCAGGCAGTCGGATTCCGATGAATATCCAGACAGATTTGACGCCGCGCCTTTCCGACGGCCGGTGGGCGCTCTTCCTCGACATTGACGGCACCTTGCTGGAGCATGCCGCCCATCCGGACAGCGTGTCGGTCAGCGACGGCCTGCGGCTCCTCCTGGAGACGATCGAACGGCGTCTGGACGGCGCGCTCGCCTTCATCACCGGCCGTTCGATCGCGGCCGTCGACGGACTGTTCGATCCCTTGAGGCTGCGGATCGCAGGCCTCTATGGGCTGGAGCACAGGCTGACGCCGAACGGTCAAATCGAGGCCGCCGACGAGCCGGCGGACATGGCAGCACTTGCCGACGAAATCGAGCTGGAGCTGGCCAGCAAAGCCGTCTATGTCGAACGCAAGGGCCCGGTGCTCGCCATTCACACCAGGGCGGCCCCGCATTTGCTGGCGCGCGCGACGGAACTGGTCGAGGCGGCACTTGCCCGCCTGCCGGAAGGGTACAGGGTCATCGCGGGTAATGCGGGGGTCGAACTGATGCCGCTCGAAGCCGCCAAGGGCGCCGCGATCCGGCGCTTCATGCAGCTCGATCCGTTCAGCGGCAGGCGCCCGGTGTTCCTTGGCGACGACACGTCCGACGAAAACGGTTTTGAGACCGTCAATGCCGCGGGCGGGATCTCGATCCGCGTAAAGCCGCAGGGCGAGACCGCGGCACGTTTCGCCATTGCCGACGTCGCCAGCGCGATCGCCTGGCTTGAAGCCAATTTCGGCGGCGGCGCCAAACAGGCGAGCCGCGGCGATCTCGTTGCCTAAAGCGTCTCATCGTCTCACGGAAACGGCGAGCCGCTCTCTTTGTTTTGATGCAATTCCGGACGGACAACCGCCGCACACTTTTCCTGGAAAAACGGCCCCGCGAACGGGGCCGTATCGTATTCGCCTACACTGACCGCTTACTTGCTGCCGCCGTTCTCCTTGACGCTGCTGCAGAACTCCGGATGGGTGTTGGCCGCGTTGGCGTTCTTGGCCTCGTCGGCACATGCGGTCATCATCGCCGTTTGATCCTCCGGCGACAGTGCCTTCCACGCCTTTGTGAAGGCGTCCTTGCTGACCATCGTCTTCATGCTGGAGTCGGTATAGAAAGGCTGCATCTTGGCCGGATCGTCGAGCGCCGATGTACCAGTCTGTCCGGCGGCGAGCGCGGAGCCGGCTACCATCGAAAGCGCCATCGCGCCGAAGCAGATCATCTTGACGTTCATGACATAGACCTCCTGTTTCTCCAGATCGTTCGAGAAACGATCATGTCATCAACGGAAGGTTTGGATCAAAGTTCCTCTATTTCATGCAATGCAGAAAAGGTCTTTCTGAACAAGCATACGGGCGAGAAACTTCTCATCGCCCGCCGTTAAGTTTGGTTGTGCTGCTTCAGGATGCAATCATTAGTAGGAAATTCCGCTGCCTGGCCGACAAGGCGCGATCAATTCCTATCGACCGGTTTGGAGCGCATCCGCGAGACGGTCTCGCGCTCGGCGCGCTTGGAGCGCATCGGCGGCAGGCCGCGGTCGATGAGGTCCATGTCTTCCAGCACCATGTCGCCCATGCGCTTGAAGGCGACGTCGAGCGCGCCGGCGCGGTGGGCCGAACGCAGGAAGCCGGGCAGCGCGCGCACCGGATGCTTTTTCGCCAGCGGCTCTTCCGGGAAGACATCGCTGGCGGCAACGATGTGGCCGCTTCGCACGGCCTCCATCAGGGCCGCGAAATCGACGACGCCGGCGCGGCTGAGCAGGATGAAGGCGGCCCCTTTGCGCATTTTCGCGAAAGCGTCGGCGCCGAGAAAACCCTGGTTCTCGCTGGTCACTGAAGCGACGACGAAGACGAAGTCGCTTTCCGACAGCACCCTGTCGAGCGAAGATGGCTCGACGCCATGCTCGGCGAGCACGGAAGGCGGCAGCCATGGGTCGTAGACCCTGGTGCGGGTGCGGAAGCCGGAGAGCAGGCGGTTGAGCGCGCGGCCGAGATCGCCGAAGCCGATGATGCCGACATCGGCGCCGGAGAGGAGGCGCGCAGTCTGGTTGCCGTCGCCGCCCCAAAGCTCCTTGCCCTGCCGGAAGGCGAGATCGGCGTCGACGATGCCGCGCGCCAGGTTGAGCGCCATGGCAAGGCCCAACTCGGCGACCGGCTCGGCGAAGACCAGTCCGGTGGTGACGACGTGGATGCCGCGGGCAAACAGCGTCTCATAGGGCATGTTGTTGATGAGGTTGGTCTCGACATTGAAGATGCAGCGCAGCGCCTTCAATTTCTCCAGCGTTTCGGGCGCGATCGGCGGCTGGCCGACGATGTAGCGCGCTTGGGCAAGCACATCGGCTGGCAACTTCGCCACGCCTTCGGGCGTTGTCTCGACGATGCGATATTTCCTGCGAAACAGCGCCAGCTGCGGCGGCGTGAAGATCAGATCGAGCGTGCGCGGTTCGGGTGCGCTGATCACCAGCGGCAAGGCTTTGGCGGACATGATTTTTCCTCCCGGCGCGATTGGATCGCGTCAATCACATCTGCGTTTTTTACTCCGGATGAAACGATTTACAACAGCGAAAAATCGATTTATCGGTTACATTGGCGGGAGGGCAGGCGATTACCTGTCCTTAGGAGGAGGCTAATGGCGCAACAGGAAGCCCAGCAGCGGCGCCCGTCGATCCACGACGTGGCAAGCCATGCCGGCGTGTCGGCGGCAACCGTCTCCAAGGTGCTGTCCGGCGTCACCACGGTGAAGCCGGAAAACGCACAGCGCGTCCTCGATGCCGTCGAACTTCTGGGCTACCGCGTCGATCCGCTCGCTTCCGACATGCGCAGGGCCAAGCGCCGCATCATCGGCGCCATCATGCCGGAGTTCGAAAGCGAGTTCTTCGGCCAGATGGTGAGCGAGCTCGAAGGCCTTGCCGAACAGCGCGGCTATACGCTCGTCGCCGCCTCCAGCCGCGAATCGGAACAGCGCGAGAAAGAAATCCTTGCCCGCATGCATGACTGGCGGGTCGCAGGCGTCGTGCTGGCGCCGGTGCGCAACGAGCATGGGCCGGCGGCCGCCTTCATGAAGGCCAACGGCATGACCGGCGTGCTGATCGACCGCGTGCTTGCCGACGATGCCTTCGATACGGTTTCTGCGGACAGCGCGGCGGCAAGTGCCGAAGTGGCGCGCGCGCTTGTCGGCCAGGGCCATCGCCACATCCTCGTCGTCGGCCTCGGCCAGCAGGCGGCGACGGTGCGCGCTCGCCTCGAAGGGTTTCGCAACACCGCACTCGAGCTTGCGCCCGACATTCGTATCGACGTCGTGCTCTGCGAAAGCGACGTCGAACCGCTGCGGACGCTGCTGCGCGACTATTTCAGCAAGCGCGAAGCCGGCGACGACCGGCCGACGGCGGTCTATTCCCTCTTCCTCAAGGGCACGCTGGTGGCGCTGTCGGAATTCCGGCGGCGCGGCTGGCATTGCCCGAACGACATCTCGCTGGTCGGCTTCGACGATGCCGAATGGATGCAGGTGACCTGGCCGGCGATCGCCGCGGTGGTGCAGCCGGTGCGCGAGATCGCCGGCAACGCGATGGAGGTTTTGTTTCGCAGGATCGAAGGCGAGGGGGGGCCGCCAAGGGCGCGGCTCGAACCCTGCAAGGTGTTGATGCGGGAATCCGTTGGCTCGCCAGGCAGCGTCCCGCATTCCGGGGGAGGAGACCGACAATAGCCCCCATTGTCGACAGCGGAAGAAAGGCGCCGGCCCTGGCCGAGGCATCCGGCGCAAACAACAAACGGAGGATGGAATGACATCGCTTTTCCCAAAGATAAATCGATTTACCCTTGCCGTGGGCGTGGTTCTTGCCGTTTCGGCTGTTGGCGCCGCCAAGGCGGAGGACGGCGAATACGGCGTGCTGATGAAGACGCTGGCCAATCCGTTCTGGGGCGCTATGGCGCAGGGCGTCGCCGACGGCGCCAAGGAAGCCGGGGTGACATACTTCCAGCAGGCAGCCGAAAGCGACCAGGCGGCCGAGCCGCAGCTCAACCTCTGCAACACGATGCTCGAGCGCAAGCCGGTGGCGATGATCACCGCCGCCATCAACTCGACCAACCTCTTGCCCTGCCTGAAGTCGGCGCAGGATGCCGGCATCAAGATCGTCGACCTGGACAACAACCTCGACCAGGCGGTGCTCGACAAGGAAGGCGTCAAGGTCACCTTCCACATCGGTTCCGACAATGTGGCGGCCGGCGCGCAAGGGGCCGAATATCTCGTCTCCAAGCTCGGCAAGGACGCCAAGGGGCCGGTGCTGGTGATCGAGGGCCTCTCCGGCAACATCACCGGCGAGAAGCGCGCCAAGGGCTTCGCCGACAAGCTGAAGGAACTTGCGCCGGGGCTCCAGATCGTCGCTTCATTGCCGGGCGACTGGGATCGCGGCAAGGCGGCCTCGATCGCCACCGACACGCTGACCGCGCATCCCGATCTCGTCGCTATTTTCTGCGCCAATGACGGCATGGCGCTGGGCGCGGTGGAATCGGTCTATGCCGCCGGCAAGGGCCAGCAGGTGACGATGATCGGCGTCGACGGCAATGTCGATGCGGTGAAGTCGATCAAGGAAGGCCGCCTCAACGCTTCCGTCGCGCAGCTGCCCTATCTGGTCGGCAAGCAGGCGGTCGAGAACGTCAAGAAGGCGCTCGCCGGCGAGAAGGTCGAGGAAAGCATCGCCGTGCCGACCCTCGTGCTGACCAAGGACGTGCTCGACGCCGGCAAGGAGCCGATGCTGCAATATGTGAAGTGAGGGAATAGGCAGTAGGCAATAGGCGGTAGGAGAAGCGAGCGGTTCGCACCTCAGGTCGCTCTCTTATTCACTACTGCCTAAGCCCTACTGCCTACTGCCTACTGCCTTACTGCCCTCTCTTAAAGGTGCAAAGACATGGCTTCTGAACAGCCCGGGTTCTGGGCGCGGGTGCAGCGCGCATCCGTCGAACGGCTCCATATCAGGCTGGAGTCGCTGCTGGTGCTTGTGCTGTTAAGCGCGGCGATGGCGCTGCTGTCGCCCTTCTTCCTGTCGCTCAGCAATTTTCTCAACATCCTGCTCGCGACCTCGACGATCGGCGTGCTGGCGATCGCGGCCACCTTCGTGATCGGCTCGGGCGGGCTCGACCTTTCGCTGGGATCGGTCATGGGCCTTGCCGGCGTGGCGGGCGCCTTCGTCGCCGTCAATCTCGGCTGGCCATCGCTGTTCGCGGTGATCGCCTGCATCCTTGCCGGCGCCATCGCCGGCTACATCAACGGACAACTGGTCACCCGCGCCTTCGTGCCGGCCTTCATCGTGACGCTCGGCATGCTGGGCCTCGCGCGCGGGCTGGCGCTCGTCATTTCGCAGGGCAGGGCGATCTACGGCCTGCCGCCAGAAATCGTCTATATCGGGCAAGGGAGACCCCTCGGCGTTCCGATGCCGGTGATCATCTTCGTGCTTACCGCGATCGTAGCGCATGCGGTGCTCGCCTATACGCGCTTCGGCCGCCACACGCTGGCGCTCGGCGACAGCGAGGGCGCCGCCCGCGCCGCCGGCATCCGCGTCGAGCAGCATCGCCGCATCATCTACACGCTTTCCGGCGCGCTCGCCGGTCTTGCCGGTCTGCTGTTCACCGCCCGCGTCAACGCCGGCGATCCGACCGCCGGCATCAACTATGAGCTCACCGCCATCACGGCGGCGATCATCGGCGGCACCAATCTGTTCGGCGGCCGCGCCTCGATCCTCGGCACGATGATCGGCGCGCTGATCATGGGCGTGCTGCAGAACGGGCTGACGCTGCTTGCGGTGCAGTCCTATTACCAGCAGATGGCGATCGGCGCGGTGCTGATCCTCGCGGTCTTCATCGACCAGTACCAGGTGCGGAAGGAGTCGCGCGTATGACCCTGCTTTCGCTCCACAACATCCGCAAGAGCTTCGGCGCGGTCGACGTGCTGCACGGCGTCGACCTGTCGGTCGCCGCCGGCGAGGTGGTCGGGCTGGTCGGCGACAACGGCGCCGGCAAGTCGACGCTGATGAAGACAATAACCGGCATCTACCGCGCCGATACCGGCTCGATCGAGTTCGACGGCAAGGACATACTCGCCCTCGACCCTGGCCAGAGACGGCGGCTCGGCATCGAGATGATCTACCAGGACCTGTCGCTTGCCAAACAACAGGACGTTGCTTCGAACATCTTCCTCGGCCGCGAGCCGACGAAAAGGCTGCTCGGTCTGTTCCCGGGTTTCGTCGACAAGGCCGAGATGGATCGCCAGGCGGCCCGCATGATCGAGCGGTTGGGGGCGCATCTGCCGTCGATCAGCCGTTCCGTCGGCTCCTTCTCCGGCGGCCAGCAGCAGACGGTGGCGATCGCGCGCGCGCTCACCTTCAATCCGAAGCTGGTCATCATGGACGAGCCGACGGCGGCGCTTGCCGTGCGCGAGGTGCAGAGCGTGCTCGATCTCATCCGCCGTCTGAAGTCTGAAGGCATTGCCGTCATCCTGATCTCGCACCGGCTGAACGACGTGCTGTCGGTCACCGACCGCATCGTCGTGCTGCGCCACGGCAGGGCGGATGCCGATCTCGTCACCGCCAGGACCAACATGAACGAAGTCGTCAGCCGCATCGTCGGCGGCGGCGATACGGCCGCTGCGGCGGCGCACGAGCAACGAGGCTGACATGAACACATTCGGACTGCACACTTTCGCCATCGCCCCGGTCTGGGACCTCGCCCGCATCGAGCCGCAGATGGACAGGCTGAAGGAGCTCGGCATCGGCCTGATGGAGATCCCGCTGCTCAGACCCGAGGAGATCGACACCAAGCGCACGCGCGGCTTCGCCAGTCACTATGGCGTCGAGCTCATCCCGTCGCTCGGCCTGCCGCGTGCGCTCGACGTCGTCGAGCGGCCCGAGGAAGCGCTCGACTTCCTGCAGCCGGCCTTCAAGGTCTGCAACGAGGTGGGTGCCGAGGCGCTCGGCGGCGTCACCTACGGCACGATCGGCAAGACCACCGGCCGGGCGCCGACGCAGCGTGAAATCGACGGTATCTGTCGCTTCCTCGAACGTGCGGCGAAATCCGCCAAGTCGCGCGGCCTGAAGCTCGGCATCGAGCCCTGCAACCGCTACGAGACGCATCTGATCAACCGCGGCATCGACGCGGCGCGCATCATCGAGCGCATCGGCGCCGACAACATCTTCATCCATCTCGACACCTACCACATGCATATCGAGGAAGAGAGCTTCGCCGCGGGCTTCGAGGCGGCGGCGCCCTTCCTCGGCTATGTGCATGTCTCGGAGGCCAATCGCGGCGTGCCGGGGCGCGGCATGCTCAACTGGGCGGCCTGCATGAAGGCGATCGCCGACATCGGCTATGAGGGCGCAATCACGCTCGAAAGCATGAACCATGTCGACGTCGACATCGCCGGCGGGCTCGCCGTATGGCGTCCGGTGGCGGAAGACCCGCGCGACGTCATCGAGGTCGGCTTGCCGTTCCTGCGCGAGGAAGCGAAGAAGGCGGGGCTGACGCTGGGATAGGCAGCGGAGCTCCCATAGGGAGCAGCCGACGCAATCCTGGCACGGTTTCGATTTACCGAACCCAATAGCTGGTGCAATGTGGGCTTCGGAGGATCGAAACCGTGCCATTCGCCAGCATAGGTGGCGTCACGCTGCACCACCGCCATATCGAAGCGACCGGCACCTCGCGTCCGATCATCTTCATCAATTCGCTCGGCACCGATTTCCGCATCTGGGACGACGTCGTCGCGCGTCTTGAAGGCGAAATGCCGATGCTCGTCTACGACAAGCGCGGCCACGGGCTTTCGGATATCGGCAGCGGCGTGCGTTCGATCGGCGACCATGTCGATGATCTGAGCGCGCTTATCGATCACTTCGGTTTCGACAAGGTGGTGCTCTGCGGCCTGTCCGTCGGCGGCATGGTCGCGCAGGGGCTCTATGCTCGCCGACCGGAATGCGTCGAGGCGTTGATCCTGAGCGACACAGCGCACAGAATAGGTACCGCCGAGAGCTGGAACAGCCGCATCGCGACGGTCGAGCGCGACGGCATCGAGGCGATTGCCGACGGCGTGCTGAAAGTGTGGTTCACGCCGGATTTCCATGCCAATCGCGCCGCCGAGCTTGCCGGCTGCCGCAACATGCTGACCAGGCAAGCGCTGCCCGGCTATATCGGCACCTGCATGGCGGTGCGCGATGCCGACTTCACCGACAGCGCGCGCCGCATCGCGGTGCCGACGCTGTGCATCGTCGGCGACCAGGACGGCTCGACTCCGCCGGACCTCGTGCGCGCGCTTGCCGGTCTGATCCCAGGCGCGCGCTTCGAGGTGATCCGCGGCGCCGGGCACATTCTCTGCATCGAGCAGCCCGACGCGCTCGTCGCCCTGATCCGCGACTTCGTCGCCTCGTTGCCTGGGGGAAAGCACGCCCATGGATGACGACCCAAAGAACAACAACCGATACCGGACCGGGGTCGAGGTGCGCCGCTCCGTGCTCGGCGATCAGCATGTCGACCGCGCCGAGGATGCAACGACCGATTTCGACCGGCCGTTTCAGCAGCTGATCACCGAGGCCGCCTGGGGAACGGTGTGGTCGCGACCCGGTCTGACGAAGCGCGAGCGTTCGATCGTGACGCTGGCGCTGCTTGCGGCGCTTGGCCATGACGAGGAACTGGCCATGCATGTGCGCGCCACCGCCAATACGGGCGCCTCGCGCGACGATATCCGCGAAGCCTTCCTGCATGTCGCGGTCTATGCCGGCGTGCCGGCGGCCAACCGCGCCTTCAAGATCGCCAAGGAGGTGTTCGCGCAGATGGATGGAGCCCCCCATGCCTGAACCTGGCTCCAACCGGACGCCGGAGACCGGCGCCTTCTACCAGCGCGACCGCCAATGGCATCCGCCTGCACTCACGCCTCCCTACAAGAGCTCGGTGCTGCGCTCGCCGCAAAAGGCGCTGATCGCCTTCGACAACACGCTTTCGGAACTCACCGGCCCGGTGTTCGGCCATGCCATGCTCGGCGAGCTCGACAACGACCTGATCCATAATTTCGCCAAGCCGGGCGAGAGCGCGCTCGGCGAGCGGATCATCGTCCACGGGCGTGTGCTCGACGAGCGCGGCAAGGGCGTGCCCGGCGTGCTGCTCGAGTTCTGGCAGGCCAATGCCGGCGGCCGCTACCGCCACAAGAAGGACGGCTATCTGGCGCCGCTCGACCGGAATTTCGGCGGCTGCGGCCGCGCCATCACCGGCGAGGACGGCTTCTATGCCTTTCGCACCGTCAGGCCTGGGCCTTACCCATGGCCGAACGGCCCGAACGACTGGCGGCCGGCGCATATCCACTTTTCCGTGTTCGGCCATGGCTTCGCGCAGCGGTTGATCACGCAGATGTATTTCGAAGGCGATCCGCTGATCTGGCGCTGCCCGATCGTCGGCGGCATTTCCAACAAGGCGGCCATCGAAGCGCTGATCGCCGCGCTCGATATGCAGTCGACCATCCCGATGGACGCGATCGCCTACAAGTTCGACATCGTGCTGCGCGGGCGCCGCTCGACGCTGTTCGAGAACAGGCCGGAGGGCAATTGATGGCGCAGTCGCTCGACCGGCTGAAGGAAAGCCCTTCGCAGACCGCCGGACCCTACGTGCATATCGGGCTGACGCCGAATTTCTGCGGCATCGGCGGCGTTTATCCGGGCGACCTCGGCTCGACCATGGTCAACGAGCAGACCAAAGGCGAGCGCATCGATCTGCGCATTCGCGTGCTCGACGGCACCGGCACGCCGTTGAAGGACGCGCTGATCGAAATCTGGCAGGCGGATGCCGACGGGCTCTACAATTCGCCCGCCGAATTGCGCGGCACGGCCGATCCGAACTTTTTGGGCTGGGGCCGGCAGCCGACCGACATGGAAACCGGAATCTGCCTCTTCCAGACGATCAAGCCCGGCCGCGTGCCGTTCCGCGACGGCCGGCTGATGGCGCCGCACATCACGTTGTGGATCGTGGCGCGCGGGATCAATATCGGCCTGCACACGCGGCTCTATTTCTCCGACGAGGAGAAGGCGAACGCCGAGGATCCGATCCTGGCGCGCATCGAGCATCGGGTTCGCGTGCCGACGCTGATCGCTGAGCGCCAGGGCGACACTTACGTCTTCGATGTCCACCTGCAGGGCGAGAAGGAGACGGTCTTCTTCGACAGCTGACCGGGCCGCTACATGACCGTATCGCCCTTCGACCATCCGCTGCTTTCCGGCCTGCTCGGCGACGAAGAGGCAGCGAGGCATTTTTCCGTGGAAGCCGACATCGCGGCGATGCTCAGCTTCGAGCGGGCGCTGGCCGAGGCGGAAGTGGAAGAGGGCGTGATTTCGCATGACGCCGGGGCGGCGATCGTCAAGGCGCTGGCCGCGTTTCGCCCGGACACGGCGAAGCTGCGCGCCGGCGTCGCCAGGGACGGCGTCGTGGTGCCGGAACTGGTGCGCCAGATCAGGGCGGCTGTCGGCAGACAGTATGGCGAATTCGTTCATTTCGGCGCGACCAGCCAGGACGTCGTCGACACTTCGCTGGTGCTGCGCCTCAGCGCGGCGGTCGAGCATATCGGCCTGCTGCTCAGCGAAAACATCGTGCGGTTCACGGGACTCGAAGAGGAATTCGGGGGCAGGGCGCTGATGGCAGTGACGCGCATGCAGCCGGCAATTTCGATCACGGTGGCGGATCGGATCGCTTCGTGGCGCGCACCGCTCGAACGTCACCAGCAACGTTTGAACGAGCAGTCCGGCCGGCTGCTCGTGGCGCAGTTCGGTGGCGCGGCCGGCACGCTCGACAAACTTGGCGACAAAGCGCCGGCCGTGCGCGCGGTGCTTGCCGCCAGGCTCGGCCTTGGAAATGCGCCGCAATGGCATAGCCAGCGCGACGCGCTCGCCGAATTCGCCGGCTGGCTGTCGCTGGTGGCCGGCAGCCTTGGCAAGTTCGGTCAGGACGTCGCGCTGCTTGCTCAGGCCGGAACCGACGTCAGACTGTCCGGTGGGGGAGGCTCGTCGGCGATGCCGCACAAGCAAAACCCGGTGAAGGCGGAAGCGCTGGTCGCGCTCGCGCGCTTCAATGCCACGCAGCTTGCCGGCATGCACCAGGCGCTGGTGCATGAGCAGGAGCGCTCGGGCGCCGCCTGGACGCTGGAGTGGCTGATCCTGCCGCAAATGGTGGTGACGACGGCGGCCGCGCTCAGGCTCGCGGCGGAGCTTGCCGGTCAGATCGAGAGCCTTGGCCACTGATGCGCACGCAGGTGGCCATCATCGGCTCAGGACCGTCCGGCCTGTTGCTCGGCCAGCTTCTTGCCACGATCGGTATCGAGACGGTCATTCTCGAACGCTCGAGCCGTGAGCATGTGCTTGCCAGGGTGCGCGCTGGGGTGCTGGAGCAGGGCACGGTCGACCTGCTCGGCGAAGCGGGCGCAGCGGACAGGCTGCATGCCGAAGGCCTGCCGCATTCCGGCATCTCGCTCGCCTTCGACGGGCGCCTGCACCGCATCGACCTCGCGGGCTTGACCGGCGGCAAGCGTGTCACCGTCTACGGCCAGACCGAGGTGACGCATGATCTGATGGACAAGCGCGAGGCGGCAGGGCTCGTCACCGTCTACGAGGCGGCGAATGTCGCGCTGCACGATTTCGATGGCGCATCTCCCTTCGTTGCCTACGACAAGGACGGCGTCGGCCATCGCATCGACTGCGACTTCATCGCCGGCTGCGACGGCTATCACGGCATCAGCCGCCGCACGGTGCCGGAAGGCGCGCTGAAGACCTTCGAGCGGCAATATCCGTTCGGCTGGCTGGGCGTGTTGGCGGAAGTGCCGCCGGCCGATCATGAGCTGATCTACGCCAATCACGAGCGCGGATTTGCACTCTGCTCGATGCGCTCGCCGCGCCGCAGCCGCTACTATGTGCAGGTCCCCGCTGATCAGCATGTCGAGGACTGGCCGGACGACCGCTTCTGGGACGAGTTGCGCCGGCGCCTGCCGCCGCAGACGGCGACCGCCGTCACCATCGGGCCGTCCTTCGAGAAATCGATCGCGCCGCTGCGCTCCTTCGTTGCCGAGCCGCTGCGCTTCGGAAAACTGTTCCTGGTCGGCGACGCCGCCCATATCGTGCCGCCGACCGGCGCCAAGGGCCTCAACCTCGCTGCCAGCGACGTGCGCTATCTCTTTGCCGGGCTTCGCGAATTCTATGGCGACAAATCCGAAGCCGGGCTCGACGCCTATTCAGCCAAAGCGCTGGCGCGCGTCTGGAAAGCCGTGCGCTTTTCCTGGTGGATGACGACGATGCTGCATCGCTTTCCCGAGACGGGCGAGTTCGGCCAACGCATCCAGGAGGCCGAGCTCGACTATCTCGTGCATTCCAAGGCCGCTTCCACGGCGCTCGCCGAAAACTACGTCGGCCTTCCGTATTGATCGGCGGAAGCGATCAAACCCGCTCCAACGCAATGGCGATGCCCTGGCCTACACCGATGCACATGGTGGCCAGAGCCAGCTTGCCGCCGCGCTCGCGGAGCTCGAGCGCCGCCGTGCCGGTGATGCGGGCGCCGGACATGCCGAGCGGGTGGCCCAGGGCGATCGCGCCGCCGTTCGGATTGACGTGCGCGGCATCCTCGGTGATGCCGAGCTGACGCAGCACCGCAATGCCCTGCGAGGCAAAGGCCTCGTTCAATTCGACAACGTCGAATTGGTCAGGTGTCAGGCCGAGGCGGGCGCAAAGCTTCTTGGTGGCCGGCGCCGGGCCGATGCCCATGATGCGGGGCGCGACGCCGGCGACAGCACCGCCGAGAATGCGGGCGATCGGTGTCAGGCCGTGTTTCTTCGCCGCCGCTTCCGAGGCGACGATGAGGGCTGCCGCGCCGTCATTGACGCCGGAAGCGTTGCCCGCCGTCACCGTCCCGCCCTGGCGGAACGGCGTCGGCAATTTGGCCAGCGCCTCGATGGTCGTGCCAGCGCGGGGATGTTCGTCTTTCGACACAACGACCGCATCGCCCTTCTTCTGTGGGATGGTCACCGGCGTGATCTCTTTCGCCAGCCGGCCGTTGGCTTGCGCGGCGACGGCCTTGTCCTGGCTGCGCACGGCGAAGGCATCCTGGTCGGCTCTGCCGACGGAAAACTCCTCGGCGACGTTCTCGCCGGTCTCCGGCATGGAATCGACGCCATACTGCTTCTTCATCAGCGAATTGACGAAGCGCCAGCCGATCGTGGTGTCGTGGATCTCGGCATTGCGCGAGAAGGCGGTGTCGGCTTTGGGCATGACGAAGGGCGCGCGGCTCATCGACTCGACACCGCCGGCAATCATCAGCTCGGCTTCGCCGGCCTTGATCGCTCGCGCGGCGATGGTGACGGCATCCATGCCGGAACCGCACAGCCTATTGACGGTCGAGCCTGGAATGTCCTGGGGAAGGCCCGCCAGCAGCAGCGCCATGCGCGCCACGTTGCGGTTGTCCTCGCCGGCCTGGTTGGCGCAGCCATAGACGACGTCATCGACAGCCGCCCAGTCGACGCCGGAATTGCGGTTGATCAACGCTTTCAGCGGAATGGCAGCGAGATCGTCTGCGCGCACCGAGGACAGCGCGCCGCCGAAGCGGCCGATCGGCGTGCGTATGTAATCGCAGATGAAGGCATCAGTCATTTATGCTGCTTTCCCTTTGGCGGTCCCTTGATGCGCGGCCTTGGTGCGGGCCTGCAGGTCGCGCAATGTCTTCAGCTCGAGTTCCGTCGGCGCGGGCGTCTCGTCAAGCGCCTCGGCGAATCTTACGATCCAGCCACAGGTCGCCTGCACCTCTTCGCGCGTGACGCCGGGATGCAGCGACAGGACGGTGAATTCCTTGGTGACAGGGTCCGGCTTCCAGATGGCGAGGTCGGTGATCAAAAGCGTCGGGCCGGCCGTGTCGATGCCGAGGCGCCTGCGATGGTCGCCGCCCTCGCCATGGCCGAAGGAGGTGAAGAAGTCGATCTTCTCGACCATGCCGCGCTTCGACTGCGCCATGGTGATGTAGACCTGCTTGGACGACGTGGCGATCTCCGGCGCGCCGCCGCCGCCGGGCAGCCGCGTCTTCGGATGCGCATAGTCGCCGATGACGGTGGTGTTGATGTTGCCGAATTTGTCCAACTGCGCCGCGCCAAGGAATCCGATCGAGATGCGGCCGCCTTGCAGCCAGTAGCGGAACATCTCCGGCACCGCGACGGTGGTGACCGCCGTCTCGCACAATTCGCCATCGCCGATCGATAGCGGCAGCACGTCGGGCGCGGTGCCGATGGTGCCGCTCTCATAGATCAGGGTGATGTCCGGCGCATGTGTCAGCCGCGCGACGTTGCAGGCGGCCGACGGCGCGCCGATGCCGACGAAGCAGACATCGTCGTTCCTCAGCGCTCGGCTGGCCGCGATCGTCATCATCTCGTTGGGGGTGAAGCCGAGGATTGACGCTTCGCTCATGCGGCTTTCCTCAGATGCTCGACGCGGCCGGCAAAGTCTTCGGCCGTGCTTTCCAGGACGTTTTCTCGCATCCATGCCTGAAAGCGGTCGCGGTCGGCGGCGATCTCGTCCCATTCGAGATAGGCGGCGTTGTCGCGCTCGTAATAGCCATGCGTGTAGGAAGGATGCGAGCCGCCGGGCACGACGGCGATCGCCGCGATCGTCCAGCCCGGCAGCACGGTGAGGTTGGGGTGGAGATCGTCGAAAGTGTCGACCGCTTCCTCGACCGTCACGACCGCGCGCTTTGCCGCCAGCACCGCCTCCTTCTGGATGCCGACGATGCCTTCGACCAGCACGTTGCCTTTCCGGTCCGCCTTCTGCGCATGGATGAAGGTGACATCGGGCCGGATTGCCGGCACGGCGGCAAGCACCTCGCCGGTAAAGGGGCAGGTAACGGACCTGATGTTCGGATTGACCGCAGCCAGGCCCGCGCCGCGATAGCCGCGAAACACTGCGCAGGGCAGGCCGGCCGCACCCGCCTCGTAGGCGTTGGCCATGCCGGCATGGCTGTGCTCCTCGACCTCGATCGCGCGCGGAAAGCCGTTCTCGATGGCGTCGCGAACGCGCCTGAGCAGGCCGACGCCGGGATTGCCGAGATAGGAGAAGACGATCTTGCTCGCCATGCCCATGCCGATCATCTGGTCGTAGATCAGGTCGGGCGTCATGCGGATCAGAGTGAGATCGCGAAAGCCCTGGCGGATCGCCTCATGCGCGGCGGCGGTCGGGATCAGATGGGTGAAGCCCTCGAAGGCGACCGCGTCGCCGTCGTGCAGGTTTTCGGCGACGGCCTCTTTCAGCGGCAGGAATTTGACCATCGCGACGGCTCCGGGGATTCAGTTTGCATTGCGGACACAAGTTTTCCATGGGCAATGCGGCGCGTCGAGATCTTCTTCGTTTGATTAGCAAGGCTAACCGCCGAAAGTCGGGGCCGCCCCTCATCGCCCTGCCGGGCACTTCTCCCCGTATAGTGATGGGGAGAAGTGGCTGGCCGCAGCGCCGCTCTCTTCTTGCAAGGTTGGTGATTGGCGAAGCCGTCGACGACAGCGCCCCTCTCCCCGTCACTATACGGGGAGAGGATGCCGGCAGGCAGGTGAGGGGCGGCGCGACGCTTGAAAATGCGAATGAGGCAAATCGCCTGAGGAGTTCGTTCCCTGCTCAAAGGCTTACCCGTTGACGTCCCTCTTCAAATCCAATATTGAACAGGATTATACAGGTTCATTGAACAGGTATCGATATGGCCCGTCGCGCGATGCAGCTCACCCCCGGCACAGGCAAGCCCGAGCAGATCGCGACGGTGCTGGAGCGCGAGATCCGTTCCGGCGTGCTCGGCTTCGGCGATCGCCTGCAGAGCGAGAACGAGCTCGTTCAGCGCTTCTCCGTCAGCCGCAACACGGTTCGCAAAGGATTGGAGGAGCTATCCAATCGCGGGCTGATCACCACCAAGGTCGGTATCGGCTCCTTCGTCACTTTCGACGGCATGCCGGTCGATGACGCCATCGGCTGGTCGCGCGCGTTGGCCAATGCCGGCGCCAATGCCGAGACCCGGACGCTGCGGCTCGAGGTCATCGAGGACACCGAGCTCGCGGCGAGACTCGGTGTCCAAAACCCGTCCTTCATCGCCGTCGACCGCGTGCGCACCAATGCGGACGACGGACATGCCATCTCGATCGAACGCAGTCGTCTGCCGCTGTCGCCCGAGCTGGAAGAGGTGCCGCTGCGCGGGCTTCGCGAAGGCTCGCTGCACCAGACTTTGCGCGGCGCAGGGCTCGTTCCAGACCATGGCGAGGAGTGGGTCGACATCGAGATGCTGAGCGTTGCGGATGCCGCCGTCCTCGACTGCGCGCCAGGCACGCCTTTCCTGCGCACCCGACGCCTGACACGCGCCGCCGACGGGCGCGCCATCGAATTCGTCACCAGCCTGCTCAACCCGGCGCATTTCGCGCTGCATCTGGAATTTTGAGCATGGGCGCGGCCGATATGACCGACCGGGCAATGGGCGCGCTGATCGGCGGTGCGCTGGGCGATGCGCTGGGCATGCCGACACAGCTTCTGTCGCCCGCCCGTATCGCCGAGCTCTACGGCCACGTCGAAGATTTCGTCGCGCCCTCCGCCGATCATCCGGTGTCCAAGGGGCTGCCGGCAGGCACTATTACCGACGACACCGAGCAGGCGCTGCTGCTCGGCCGCATCCTGGTCAGTTCCGGCGAGTGCTTCGATCACGGGCGCTGGGTCAACGCGCTGCTCGACTGGGAGCGGGACGTGAAGGCGCGCGGCAGCTACGACCTGCTCGGCCCATCGACCAAGCGCGCCATCGACGCGATCAATGAGGGCGTGCCGGCGGAAGAGGCGGGACGCGGCGGCGACACCAATGGCGCAGCCATGCGCATCGCGCCTGTCGGCATCATGATGCCACCGGAGCCGCTCGACGCGCTGGTCGCCAAGGTGGCGGAAACCTGCCGGGCCACGCATAACACCTCGATCGCCATTGCCTCCGCGGCCGCCGTCGCTGCCGGGGTCAGTCTCGGTGTATCGGGCGGCGACTGGCGCGCCGCATCCGGCCATGCCGTTGCAGCGGCGAGACTCGGCGCCGCGCTCGGCCATTGGGTGACCGGCGGCGATATCGCTGCGCGGATCGTCTGGGCGCAGGAGCTGGTGCGCGGTAAGGCGGAGAAAGACGCAATCAGGCTGATCGTCGACCTGGTTGGCACCGGCGTCGCCAGCCAGGAATCGGTGCCGGCGGCATTCGCGGTGCTGGAGGTGGCGCAAGGCGATGCGTGGCGGACAGCCGTCATTGCCGCCAATCTCGGTGGTGACACGGATACGATCGGCGCCATCGCCGCCGGCATGGCAGGTGCGTGCTCTGGCTTGTCGGGGCTGCCGCAGGATCGCATCGCGAGGCTCACGGGCATCGACCTCGCGGAAGTCCGCATGCTGGCCAGCGATCTCGTCGCGGCGCGGACGGCAAAGGCCGGCTCGGGCAAGGAGGCTGCCGCATGAGCGGACGGCTCGTCCATGTCGGCAGCGCGGTGGTGGATTATGTCTACCGCATCGATGCCTTGCCTGCGCCCGGCGCGGAAAAGACCGCGTCGAGCTACGCACGGGTGGCCGGCGGCGGCTTCAACATGATGGTCGCGGCAAGCCGCACCGGCATGAAAGTGGTGTTCGGCGGGCAGCTCGGCACCGGACCTGACGGCGATTTCCTGCGCGCGGCATTTGCCGCCGAAGGCATCGAGACGCTGACACCGGCGTCGTCCTTGATGGACAGCGGCAATTGCGTCGCCATGATCAGCAGCGACGCGGAGCGCACCTTCGTCTCGTGGCCTGGCGCCGAAAGCGTGCTCACGCCAGACATGATGATGCGTGTCCAAATCGTTCCGGGCGATTGGATTTTCACCTCCGGCTACACGCTGAGCTATCCCGGCAGCCGCGATGCGCTCGCCGACTGGATCGAAGCGCTGCCGGCGGACATTCCGTTGGTCTTCGACCCGACGCCGGTGATCGCGGAGATTCCGCGGCCGATCCTGGACCGGATGTTGGCGCGAGCGACGTGGCTGAGCTGCAACGCTGACGAGGCCGCCGAAATCGCCGGCGCGGGCGACGCGCAGACCGTCGCCATCCGCTTGCTCGCGCAGCATTGCCCCAAGGCTCAAGGCGTGGTCATCCGCGCCGGCGCGCGTGGCTGCCTGGTGCGGCTGGCGGAAGGCGGCACACGTGCGATCCCCGGCTTTGCGGTCGACGCCGTCGACACCAATGGTGCCGGCGACACGCATATCGGCGCCTTCGTCAGCGCATTGTCGCGCAGCCTGTCGGCTTACGACGCGGCCCGCTACGCGAACGCCGCCGCGGCCCTTTCCGTCACGCGTCACGGCGGCTCGTCAGCACCGACGGACACAGAAATCCAGGAGTTCCTCGCCCTTCACGATCAAGCGGTGACCGCGCATGGCGAGGAGCAAGAGGCCACAACTTAACAAGCCCGCAAAGCGGGCAAACAATGAGAGGAAAACAAACATGCGCATGCCCAGACTGACTGCTTTTCTGACGGCGACCGCCGTCTTGGTTTCCGCATTCACGCTGGCCGCCCAGGCCGCCGAAGAAGTGCATGTGCTGAACTGGAAGGGCTACGGCGCCGACGAGCCATGGGCGGTCGCCAATTTCGAGAAGGCGACCGGGTTCAAGGTGGTCAACGACTTCTTCAACTCCGAGCAGGAGATGCTGACGAAGCTGAGGACCAATCCGGGGCTCTACGACGTCGTCATGATCAACGCCGCCTTCAACGACCAGGCGATGGCCGGCAAGCTGATCCAGCCGATCGACACATCGAAGCTCTCCAACTATGCCGACATCGCCAAGGACAAGGCCGGCTCGCCGATGCTGAACCACGACGGCAAAGTCTATGGCGTGCCGTGGGTCTGGGGCTTGACCGCGCTCGCGATCAACGAAAAATCCTTCGACAAGCCGCCGACGAGCATCGCCGAGATGTGGGATCCGGCGCATAAGGGCCGCGTCGTCATCCGCGACGACGCCGTCGAGGCGGTGCAGTTCGGCGCCATTGCTTCCGGGCAGAACATCAACGACATCAAGGACATGGAAGCGGTCAAGGCGAAGCTCACTTCGCTGATGCCACAGATCAAGACCTTCTGGAGCTCCGAGAACGACTGGAACCAGATGGTCGCCTCCAACCAGATCGACATTGGCACCTATTGGAGCGGCTCGGCCGACCGCGCCAAGACGCATTTCAAGCTGCCGGTCTCGCTGGTCATCCCGCAGGAGGGCGCGGTCGCCTGGCTCGATGCCTTCTCAATTCCCGCCGGCTCCAAGAACGTCGCCGGCGCCGAAGCCTTCATCAACTACATGATCGACCCGAAATTCTATGTCGAATGGGTCACCAAGGTCGGCGCGCCGGTCTCGGCCAACACCAAGGCGGTAGAAGCTCTCCCCGAGGACGCCTTCAACCGCAAGGTCATGGGCAGCCCCGAGGTCGCCAAGCGCATCCAGTTCCAGGCGCCGGTCACCGACGAGCAGCGTGAGAAATATCTGGCGCTGTGGCAGGAGCTGAAGGTCAACGTGAAATAGTTGGCTCGGGGAGGAGAGGCATCATGGCCGACCAGCTCGCGACCGGTTCGCGCCGCGGACTGAAGCCCGCCCTGCCGCTTCTCCTTCCCGCCTATCTGTGGCTGACGGTGGCGATCTTCCTGCCGCTGTCGGCCATGGCGTTCTTCTCCTTCATGACCGACCTGCCGCTGGCCGGGAAGGAATGGGCCTTCACGCTCGGCAACTACGCGGCCTTCTTCTCGCAAAGCCTCTATTCCACGCTTCTTTTTGCCTCGTTGCGGCTCGGGCTCGAGGTCACGCTGTGGTGCGTCGTCATCGGCTATCCGGCGGCCTATGTGCTGGCGAAGGTGCTGAAAGGGCGCAGCCGCGAGGCGATCTTCCTGCTCGTCATCCTGCCGTTCTGGTCGAACGGGCTGGTGCGCATCTTCTCCTGGGCGATGGTGCTGCGCGAGGGCGGCATCCTCGACACGGCGCTCAACGCCGTGCTGCCGTTCAAGATCAACATCGATCTGATGTATTCCTATCCGGCCGTCATCATCGGCCTCGTGCACTCCTATGTGCCCTACATGGTGCTGACCTGCTACCTGACGCTGCAAGCTATCGACGACTCGCTGATCGAGGCCGGGCGCTCGCTCGGCGCCTCGCGGCTACAGGTGCTTTGGCGGGTGATCATCCCGCTGTCGATGCCTGGCCTGATCGCGGGTGCTGCGCTGATCTTCGTGCCGGTCGTCGGCTCCTTCATGGAGCCACGCATCCTCGGCGGCCGCACCGGCACTTTCTACGGGACAATCATCGAGGACCAGTTCGTCGCCGTCTTCAACTGGCCGCTGGGGGCGGCGCTTTCCTTCATTCTGCTCGCCGTCGTGCTGATCATCCTGGCGCTCGCGGCGCCGGTGTTGCGGAGGGCCGGCTGATGGCGACGACGCGCATCCTCGAATGGCTCGGGCGCTTCTACGTTTTCCTTCTGCTCGCCTTCCTCTATCTGCCGATCGTCATCATGGCGCTGATGTCATTCAACACATCGCCCTTCTACCAGCTGCCGTTCGAGTGGACGACGGACTGGTACGCCTCGCTCTGGCAGAACGACCAGCTGATCGCGGCGACCTGGAACAGCATCGAGATCGCCGTCATTACGACGATCATCTCGACGGTGCTCGGCTCGATGGCGTCGCTGGCGCTCTACCGCTATGAATTCCGCGGCAAGAAGCTCCTGCAGGTGCTGCTCTTCCCGCCGATCGCCATTCCGTGGCTGATCACCGGCACGGCGATGCTGATCTTCTTCTTCGGCATCGGCATCGGCCGCGGACTGGTGGCGATCCTGCTCGGGCACGTCGCGTTGGCGCTGCCTTACGTGATCGTCGTCGTGTCGGCGCGGCTGCAGACCTTCGCGCCGGAGCTGGAGGAGGCGGCTCGCTCGCTCGGCGCCAACCAGTGGCAGGTCACCAACCGCGTCACGCTGCCGTGGATCATGCCAGGCGTCATCGCCGGCGGGCTGTTCGCCTTTGCCGTCTCCTTCGACCAGTTCGTTGTTTCGTACTTCCTGTCGACGCCCGGCCAGACGACGCTGCCGGTCGAAATCTACGCCGCGATCCGCAAGGGGTTCACGCCCGAGATCAACGCGGTGTCGACGATCATCATCGTGGTGTCGATGGCGCTGATGCTGCTCACGGCGCGCTTCTTCAAATTCGGCGGAGAGAAATAATGGCGGGCGTCCAGGTCGCGAACGTTTCCCGCAGCTTTGGCGCGCACAAGGCGCTGGACGACGTCTCGATCGATTTTCCCGATGGCGGCTTCTATGCGCTGCTCGGGCCTTCGGGCAGCGGCAAGACCACGCTGCTGCGCCAGATCGCCGGCTTCGACTTTCCCGATTCCGGCCGCATCGCCATCGGCGGCGAGAGCGTCGAGCGCGTGCCTGTCGAGAAGCGCCGCATCGGCATGGTGTTCCAGAACTATGCGCTGTTTCCCAATATGAGCGTCGCCGACAACGTCGCCTTCGGGCTGTCGGTGCGTGGCGAGCCGAAAGCAGCGATCGCCGCGGAGGTACAGCGCGCGCTCGATCTGGTGCAGCTCGGCAAGCTCGGCGCCCGCCGCCCGCATCAGCTTTCCGGCGGCCAGCGCCAGCGCGTGGCGCTGGCGCGCGCCATCGTCACCAAGCCGCGCGTGCTATTGCTCGACGAGCCGCTCGGCGCGCTCGACAAGGCGCTGCGCGTCGACATGCAGATCGAACTGAAGCGCATCCAGCGCGAGATCGGCATCACCACCATCTTCGTCACGCACGATCAGGAGGAGGCGCTGACGATGAGCGACCGCATCGGCATCCTGCGCGACGGCAGGCTGGTGCAGGAAGGCCCGCCGGAGGAGATCTACGACCGGCCGCAAAGCGAGTTCGCCGCGACCTTCCTCGGCGATGCCAATATCTTTCGCGGCGACGCGACCGGCAACGGTATCCGGCTGCCGGATGGCACGACGATCAGCGCTGCCTCCGGGCCTTCGCTGGCGGCCGGCGCCAAGGCGAGCTGCGCCGTGCGGCCGGAACGCATCCAGATTTCGACCGGTGCGGAGAAGCCCGATCGGGCCAACGCCAACACACTCAAGGGGCAAGTCTCGAAACGCATCTTCGCCGGCAACAACAGCACCTATTTCGTCGAGCGTGATGGGCAGACGCTGAAAGTAATCGTCCAGAACACAGGTGCCGAGCGGTTGGCCGAGGGTGAATCTGTGGTACTCAGCTGGTCGCCGGAGAGCACGGTGCTGATAGGCGCCTGACAATTCGGAAAGCGGCCTAAATCTCCGGGATGCTTTCGCGAAAAATCACCTGCAGCCGCGGCTGGTGCAGCTCGTAAGGCAGCCCTCTGACAGAGTGGGAGAGGATGTTGAGCGCCTCGCGCGCCTCGACGCGCGGGTTCTGGTCGATCACGGCATCGAGCGTGCCGTCGAGCAGCAGCTCCTTGGTGCCGTCCGTCACCTCATGGCCGAGGAAGAGGATGTCTTTCGCGCGTCCGCGCTCTTTCAGCGCGCGGGCAATGCCGGTGTTGCCGGCGCCGACATTGTAGATGGCGGCGAGGTCGGGGTGCCGCTCGAGCAGGGCGGAGGCCTCCGAATAGGCCTTCTCGCGGTCGTCCAGCATTTCGCGCATCTCGACGATTTCGAGGTTGGGGGATTCTTCCGCCAGGATGTGGCGGAAGCCCATTTCACGCTCCTCATGGCCGCGATAGGCGAGCGAACCGGCGAAAAGCGCGACCTTGCCTGGACGACCGGCGCCCATGAAGCGGTTGAGCAGATAGCCGGCGAGACGACCCGCGGCGCGATTGTCGATCCCGATATAGGCGACCCGCGGCACATGCAGGATGTCGGAGGCGATGGTGACGACCTTGACGTCGCTGGCCGACAGCGAGCGGATCGCCTCGCGCACCGTCGGATGGTCCAGCGCGATGACGCCGACGCCTTGCGTCTGGCCGTGCAGATCGTGCAGCAGGCGGGCGAGTCGGTCTGGATTGAAGCCTTCGATGGTGGTGACGCGGACGTCGAGATCGGGCCGGGTCAGCGCCTGCGCCTCGATATGGCGATGCAGCAGCTTGATGAAGGAGTTCGTGCCGGCCGGCAGCGCGAAGTCGAGCCTGATCGTCTGCCTGGGCAGGGACCGTTGCGGCGTGCCGTTCGGGGCCTCGGCGATATAGCCCAGGCGCTGCGCCATCTCGATGACGATTTCGCGCGTACGCGCCCGCACCCCCGGCCGGTTGTTGAGCACACGGTCGACCGTGGCGGGAGAAACGCCGGCTTCCCGGGCTATGTCTGTCAGGGTTGACCGCACGTCGAGCACCTCATCGCAAGCATCAAAATCACGCAGCTCCCAATCCGTTTCGGAAAGCCGCTCAGCCGTCGCCGCGATTCTGATGTGAAATGATGTAACCAGCCTTGGCCCGCACGCAAGCCGACGCGTTACACATGGCAGCGAAGATCCGGCAAAGCTGGCCGGATCGATGCAAAAGTCCCTCAAATCCAAGCAATGGGTGTGACGTGACAAGCTCGGCGGACTGCATTCTCTCCCTCATTTGCGATCTTATGACGTGTTTTGAGTATTTATGATGTTGACAGGCTCGATGCGGTTCCGTCAATATCCCTCATAAGGGCCATGGAGGAACAGGCCCTTGAGGGAGGAGTTCCAATGACTGATTTGATCCGCGTCTCGCGGCGCCGTCTGCTGGCGTCCGGAGGAAAGGCGGCCTTGTTCGTCGCCGCGACTGGCATTGCACCGCAATTCATTCGTCCCGGCCGCGCCTTCGCGGCCGATGCGCTGGCGCCCGGCATGATCGGCGGGCCGACCGGTTTCGACGGCGCCGAGCGCTACCAGTATGGGCCCGACACACCGGAGGGCCGCGCCATCGAGGCTGCCAAGGCCTTGAAAGCGGCCGGCAAGGCGCCGGCAAAGATCGTGCTCGGCCTGTCGGACGGCTCGATCGGCCAGCTGACGAAGCCTTTCCCGGCCGGCGCGCCTTCGATCAAGGACCTCTGGGAGAAGGAGACCGGCATCCCGATCGAGATCGTCGGCCTGCCGAACGGCCAGGAATTCACCAAGACGATGCAGGACATCTCCACCAAGGGTGGGGCCTACGACATCTATTCGACCGAATGGAACCGCCTCGGCGACCTCGCCGAGACCGGCGGCATCGCCAAGCTCGACGACTTCGTCGCGCAGCACAAGCCGGAATGGGACGATCCGAAGCAGGGTTATGTCAACGGCGCCAAGGGTGTGTCGCTGCTCAACCAGTATCGCGGCTCGACCTATGGCGTGTCGCTCGACGGTGACTTCCAGACCTGGGTCTATCGCAGCGACTTGTTCGGCGATGCCGCCGAGCAGAAGGCGTTCAAGGACAAATACGGCTACGACCTTGCCCCGCCGAAGACCTGGAAGCAGCACAGCGATGTCGCGGCCTTCTTCCAGCGGCCGGACAAGGGCCTGTTCGGCTCCACCGACTTGCGCAACCAGGGTTGGGGCTACACCAACTGGTACCAGCGCTATGTCTCGATGGCCTCGCCCAATCAGTTCCTGTTCGACGACAGCGGCAAGCCGCTGATCAATTCCGAGCAGGGCATCGCGGCAACCAAGGAATATGTCGACTCGCTGGCGCATCATTCGCCGGACGCAATCTCGTGGGGCTGGCCGGAGCAGTACGGCAATTTCGCCAAGGGCGGGGCGGCCATGACCTGCGCCTTCTCCAACCTGCCGAAATTCCTCGACAATGCCGGCAACAAGGATTCCGCCGTCACCGGCAAGATCGGTTCGATGCTGCCGCCCGGCCGCGAGATCGACGGCAAGCTGATCAGCCGCTCGGTGCTTTGGTTCTCGCTGACCGGCATGGTGTCGTCGCAGTCGAAGAATCCGGAGGCCGCCTACCTGTTGCTGCAGTGGCTCGGCTCGGCCCGCATCTATGCGTGGATGAGCGCCAATCCCGGCGGCTATCTCGATCCGTTCCGGCTTTCGGACTTTTCCGATCCGCTGGTGCGCCAGACCTATCACGCCTACCACATGGACGTGGTGCGCGAGACGGTGGCACGCACGGTGCCGACCATCAACTATCCGGGCGCCACGGCCTTCCACAACGCGCTCGACGAGAACCTCGTGGCGTCGCTGACCAAGGCCAAGACGCCGGAGCAGGCGATGGCCGACACCGAACGTGAGTGGAAGAAGATCGCGCGGCGCATCGGCGAGGACAAGCTCCTCGAAGCCATCAAGACCAACAAGGAGGCCTGGCCGACCGTTCTCGATCCGATCAGCTGATCCGCCTCCCTGGATCAGAAGGGAGGGGAGGGGCCGTGGCTCCTCCCCTCCGAAACAACGCCACCAGCAAAGCAGCCAGATGAAGCGTTCCATTCCCTTCGAGATCTTCCGCTACGCCGCGATTCTTGCGGCGATGGCGGTGACGCTGGTGCCGATCCTGTGGATGGTGTCGATGGCCTTCAAGCCCATCGGCGAGTGGTCGGCGACGGGCGCCGACCTGACCTGGTGGCCGAAACAGCCGACGCTTGCCAATTTCCAGTTCGTGTTCGGCCACTCCACCAACGACCTTATCGTCGCCCTCGACCACACGGCCGTGAAGCCGATCCTGTCGTCACTTCTGTCGGCGGTGTTCGGCACCGCGATCGCCATGTCGGCCGGCACCGCCGCTGCCTACGGCCTGTCGCGCTTCGGCGCCGGCCAGAACCTGCCGCTGGCGCTGATCCAGCTCAGGCTGTTTCCGCCGATGGCCGTCATGATCCCGGTGATGATCATGTGGGCGTTCCTCGATTTCAACGACACCTGGTGGGGGCTGGCGCTGATCTACGGCATCGTCACGCTGCCCTTCGCCTTCTGGCTGATGAAGACCTTCTTCGACGACATGCCGCGCGAGATCGAAGAAGCCGCGCTTGTCGAGGGCTGCTCGCGGCTGCGCGTCTTCACGCGCATCACGCTGCCGATGATGCGCGCGCCGCTGGCGAGTGCCGCGCTCTTCGTCTTCATCCTCAACTGGTCTGACTATCTGATCGCGCTGCTGCTCACCACGCGCGAATGGGTGACCATCCCGGTCTACATGGCGTCGCTGTCGTCCTCGATGACCGGGCAGCTCTACGGCGCCAAGGCCGCCCTCGGCCTGATCGCGGCGGTGCCGCCGGTCATCATGGGCATCGCCATCCAGCGCCACCTGGTGCGCGGGCTGACCTTCGGAGCGCTCAAGCAATGAGCGCGATGACAGCGACGATTTCGGAGGGCGAGATGGCCGCGCGGACAAAGCCCGCCGCACCTGACGAGGGTTCGCGCCTCGGCTTCCGGCTGACCTTGCCGGCGCAGATCCTGGTGCTGTTCATTTCGGCCTTTCCGCTCTTGATGCAGCTCTACATCAGCGTCACCGACTGGTCGCCGCTTTCGGGCGTCGGCTGGTGGAGCGCCTGGGAGATGTGGAACGGCTTTGCCAACTATACCGACCTCGTTGCCGACACCCGTTTCTGGAGCGCCCTGCAGCGCACGGCCATCGTCATGCTCATCTGCGTGCCGGCGGAATTCCTGCTGGGCCTCGCGCTGGCGACACTGTTCGCCGACGACTTTCCCGGCAAACGCATCTTCTATTCGATCCTTTTGATGCCGATGATGGTCGTGCCCGCGGTCGCCGGCTACATGTTCTTCATGCTGTTCCAGTCGGGCGGCCCGGTGAACGACATCCTGTCGCGGATCGTCGGCTCGCCCGTCACCATCGCCTGGCTCTCGGATCCCAACCTGGCGCTGATCGCCGTGATGATCGCCGACGTCTGGCAATGGACGCCGCTGATGTTCCTCATCCTGCTCGCCGGGCTGGTCGGCGTGCCGGAAGACCAGATGAAGGCGGCGACGCTGCTCGGCGCCAACGCGTGGCAGCGCTTCACCACCATCGTGCTGCCGAAGATGAAGACGATCATCGTCATAGCGCTGGCGATCCGGGTGATCGAGAATTTCAAGATCTTCGACACGCTCTACATCATGACCGGCGGCGGCCCCGGCGTCGCCACCGAGACGATCTCCGTCTACATCTACAAGGTCACCACGCAGGACCTGATCTGGGGCTATGTGGCGGCCATCGCCCTCGCCATCCTGATCGTGCTCTCGGTCGTCGCGGTCTACGCCATGAAGCGCATGGCGAAGACGCGGGAGGCGGCGGCATGAGCGCGATCCACCTGCAGAACCTGATTAAGAAATTCGGCGACTTCACCGCGCTGAAGACAATGGATCTCGAAATCGCCGACGGCGAGTTCATGGCGCTGCTCGGACCTTCGGGCTGCGGCAAGTCGACGACGATGAACATGATCGCCGGCATGGAGGAGCCGACCAGCGGCAAGATCCTGTTCGGCGAGCGCGACATGGCGGGCGTGCCGATGGGGCGGCGCGGCGTCGGTTTCGTCTTTCAGAACTACGCGATCTTCACCCATATGACGGTGCGGCAGAACCTCGCCTATGGCCCGAAGATGCGCGGCGCCGCCAAGGCCGAGATCGACCGCCGCGTCGGCGCCATCGCCGAGATGCTGCAGCTTTCGCCGCTGCTCGACCGCAAGGCGGACCGGCTGTCGGTCAACATCCTGCAGCGCGTGGCGATCGGCCGCTCGGCGATCATGGAGCCGGCGATCTTCCTGCTCGACGAGCCGCTGTCCAACGTCGACGCCGCGTTCCGCGCCGTGATGCGCACCGAGCTCAAGCAGCTGCAGCGCCAGTTCAAGCAGACCATGGTCTATGTCACGCACGACCAGCTCGAAGCCATGACCATGGCCGACCGCATCGCGGTCATGGATCATGGCGTGCTGCAGCAGGTCGGCACGCCGCTCGAGGTCTACAACGATCCGGCCAATGTCTTCGTCGCCCGCTTCATCGGCGCGCCGGGCATGAACCTGCTCAAGGGCAGGCCCGCGACAAGCGATCGCGGCCTGGTGGTCGATCTCGGACCGCTCGGCGTCACGCCGCCCTTGCCGGAGGAGCTAGCTCCGGCGGTACGCGCTACCCGTGGCGAGGTGTTCTATGGCTTTCGACCAGAGCAGGTGACGCTCGCCGAGCGCGGGCTCTCGATGCCGGTGACATTCGTCGAGCGGATCGGCGCGCGCACTATCGTTCACCTGGGTGAGGGCGAGAGCGCCGTAAAGGCGGTGTTCGAGAACGATGTCGGGCTGTCGATCGGGCAGACCGTGATTGTCGCGCCGCCGTCATCGTCGGTGCGCGTCTTCGACGCCGCCAGCGGCCTCGCAGTGAGGGCGGGCTGAGCGATGGCCGATATCGTTTTCCGCAATGTCACCAAGCGCTACGGCAAGACCCTCGCCGTCGACGACGCCTCCTTCACCGTCAATGACAACGAGTTCTTCTGCTTCTTCGGCCCGCCGCTTTCCGGCAAGTCGACGATCCTTCGCCTGGTGCTCGGTCTGGATGCGCCGGACGAGGGCGAGATCCTGATCGGCGGCAAGCCGGTCAACAGCGTGTCGCCGGCGGAGCGCAACGTCGCCATGGTGTTTCAGAACCTGGCGCTGTTCCCGCATATGAGCGCGCGCGACAATGTCCGCTTTCCGCTGGTCGAGCGGCAGGTGGCAGAAGCCGAGATCGAAAAGCGTCTCGCCGACGTCGCTGCCAAGCTCCATATCGGCCATATCCTGCACAAGCCGCCGGCGCAGCTTTCCGGCGGCGAGCGGCAGCGTGTGGCGATCGCGCGCGCCCTGGTGCGCGACCCCGCCGCCTATCTGATGGACGATCCGATCTCGGCGCTCGATGCGCGGCTGCGCGAGGAAACGCGCGTCGAGCTGAAGCGCATCCAGCGTGATCTCGGCAAGACGCTGATCTATGTCACGCACGACCAGGAGGAGGCGATGTCGGTCGCCGACCGCATCGCAATCCTGGAGAACGGCCGCATCAGGCAGATCGGCGCCCCGGCCGAGATCTACGACCGTCCGGCCAGCGCCTATGTGGCGCGCATGCTGGGATCGCCGATGATGAACATCCTGCCGTCGGTGCGCGGCGCGGGCGGGATCGAGGCGGCCGAAGGTGCAATCCGCATTGTCGACGGCAGGGCGCCGGCAGAGGCGATCGAGATCGGGCTGCGGCCCGAAGACGTCAAGGTCCAGCCCTGGTCGGACAACGAGACAGCGGATGGGGGCCAGGGCCGCCCGGCGCGCGTGTTCGAGGTCGAACCGCTCGGCGGCTACACCGTGGTGACTATAGCTGCCGGGCAGGCGCGGCTTCGCGCGCTGTTGCGCGGCCAGCCCGACATCAGGCCGGACGCCATGGTGGCGATATCCTGCGAGCCGGCCCGCGTGCATTATTTCGGCCACGACGGAGCAGCACTGTGACGGCGGCCGCAAGAACGGAGTTTCGGGAGGAACATATGGCAGGCAAAGGTTTCGAGCCGGACGTCAAGGTCCGCACCAAGGACTACAAAATCGGCTGCGTCGGTGCCGGCATGATCATGGCCGAATGCCATCTGGCTGCCTACAAGGAAGCCGGCTTTCCGGTCGTGGCGATCGCCTCGCGCACCAAGGCGAATGCCGAGAAGGTCGCCACCCGCTGGGGCATCCCGACGGTGCACGACACGCCGGAGCAGCTGATCGAGGACGAACAAGTCGAGATCATCGACCTTGCCTTCCCGCCCGACCAGCAGCCGGCGCTGATCCGTCACGCGCTGAAGCAGAAGCATATCAAGGCGATCCTGGCGCAGAAGCCGCTGGCGCTGTCGGTGGACGAAGCGGTCAAGCTGCGCGACGAGGCGGCCAAGTCCGGCAAGATCCTCTCGGTCAACCAGAACATGCGCTACGACCAGTCGATGCGCGTCTTGAAGCAGATCATCGACAATGGCGAGCTCGGCGACATCGTCTTCGCGCAGATCGACATGCACGCGATCCCGCACTGGCAGACATTTCTCGAAGACTACGACCGGCTGACGCTCGCCAATATGAGCGTGCACCATCTCGACGTGCTGCGCTTCCTGTTCGGCGATCCGGACGAGATCACGACGCTGACGCGCAAGGACCCGCGCACCCGCTTCGACCATTCCGACGGCATCACCGTGTCCACGCTGCGCTTCCCGTCGGGCGTGCTCGCGGTATCGCTGGAGGACGTGTGGTCCGGTCCGCGCCAGGAAGGCTATCGCGACGACCAGCACATCAACTGGCGCGTCGACGGCACCAAGGGCGTCGCCAAGGGCACGATCGGCTGGCCGACGGGCGCGGCCTCGACGCTGACCTACGCGTCGGCCGAAACGACCGGCGGCGAATGGGTCAGCCCGAGCTGGACCACCATGTGGTTTCCGCACGCCTTCATCGGCGTGATGGAGCAGCTGCAGCACGCGGTGAAGACCGGCACGCCGCCGGCGCTCTCTGTCGCCGACAACGTCAAGACGATGGCGCTGGTGGAGGCAGGCTATCGCTCGATCGCCTCGGGCCGCACGGTCAAGCTCTCCGAAATCCCGACAAACTGAATCAACTGAATCGCTTACAAGGAGGAATTCACACCATGATGCAGGCAGGCATTTTCACGGGCTATTTCCCGTACGGCCTCGAAGAGACGGCGAAGAAGATCCGCGATCTCGGTTTCAACACGGTGCAGCTCGACCTGCACTTCAAGGACATCGATCTGTCGGCCGGCCAGATCACCAAGGACAAGGCGAAGAAGGTGCGCGACACCTTCCGCGACCATAACCTGCCGGTCTGCTGCGTGTCGGGCTACACGAACATCATCCATCCGGACAAGGCGGAACGCGAGAAGCGCGTCGGCTATCTCAAGGAGATCATCCGCAACGCCCGCCACTTCGGCAGCCCTTACGTGATCTCGGAGACCGGCACCTACAACACCGAGTCCGACTGGGTGCATCACCCGAAGAACAAGACCGAGGAAGGTTTCGAGGAATGCCGCAAGGTGATCTCGGACCTCGCTCAGACCGCCTACGACCATGGCGCGGTCTTCCTGCTCGAGACCTATGTCAACAACGTCGTCGGTTCGGTCGAGGAGACGGTGAAGATGTTCGCGCAGGTCGATCATCCGGGTCTCGGCCTGCTGATGGATCCGACCAACTATTTCGAGACCCACAACATCGACCGCATGGACCAGATGCTCAACCAGGTCTTCGACACGCTCACCGACAAGATCAAGATCGCTCACGCCAAGGACGTGAAGCGCTCGGGCGACGACAAGTCGGAGAAGCATGCCGATATCGGCGACGCCGACGCGATGGAAAGCCACACTTTCCGCGGCGTCGGCGAGATCGAGCTGCCGGCGCCGGGCCTCGGCTCGCTGAACTACGATCTCTACCTCAAGCGACTCGCCGAGAAGCATCCGAACATCCCGGTGATCATCGAGCACCTGTCGGAAGACGACGTGCCGCGCGCCAAGAAGTTCCTCGACGGCAAGTTCCGCGAGAACGGCCTCTGAGGCCATGGGGCGGCGTCGGTTCGGCGGCGCCCAGCTTGCACGACAAACAAGTGGAGGAAACGAGATGTTGAAGTCTGGATTGAAGCTGGCGGCCGCGGCGGCCGTGCTTGCCGGCATTGCCTTCGGGTCAGCCGCGCAGGCGCAGGATGGCCAAAAGACGTTTTTCCTTTTGTCGCATGGCGGCCCGTCGGATGCGTTCTGGATCGACTGGAACGCGGGCGCGACCAAGGCCTGCGACCAGCTCAAGGTGACCTGCAAGATCTCTTTCAGCGGCGGCGACATGGCGGCGCAGAAGGAAGCTTTCAACTCGGCGCTTGCCGCCAAGCCCGACGGCATCGCCACCACCTCGGCGCAGCCGGGCCTGTGGACCGAGGAGGTGAAGGCGGCGAAGGCCGCAGGCATCCCGATCGTGTTCTTCAACACGGACGACCCGGCGACGGGACGCCAGGCCTATGTCGGCGCCGACCTCAAGGAAGCCGGCGCGATCTGGGCGAAGTACCTCGTCGACCACAAGATGGTGAAGCAGGGCGACAAGGTCTTCCTGCCGGTCGAGGTCCCCGGCGCCAGCTACCAGCAGCTCGAGACCGAGGGCATCGCCGGCGTCTTCGATCCGCTCGGCATCAAATATGACGTGGTCGACTGCGGCACCGATCCGGCCGGCATCATCGCCAAGATGACCGACTATATGGTCGCCAACAATCCGCCGGCGATCATCGCGCTGGGCGACTCGGTCGCGGCCAGCGTCAAGCGTGTGTTCGACGGCGCCGGCATTCCGGCGGGCAAGGTCCCGGTGGTCGGCTGGGGCAATTCGAAAGAGACGGCGGAAGCGGTCAAGGACGGCTTCGTCAATGCCGCCGCCTGGCAGTATCCGTCGGCGCAAGGATTCATGCCTGTCGCGCTGCTCGGCCTCGCGGCCTCGGGCGAGCCGATCGGCTACGACATCCATACCTTCGGTCTCTACGACGCTTCGAGCGTCGAGCCGATCCTGAAGCTCTACGACAAGAAGTGAGAAACTGGCGCCCGCCGTTCAGGCGGCGGGCGCCACGCAAGCAGCATGGTTCAGCAAGTCATGACAGTCACCGCAGAAGACGGCGTGCGAAGCGCGAAAGGCAGGTCGAGCCTGGTCCGCTCGCCGCAATTCTCCTCCTTCGTCATCCTCGTCGTCCTTCTGGTGGCCTTCGCCATTGCCGACGGCAATTTCCTGTCGCCGGTCAATATCTCCAACATGATGGCCTTCCTGCCGGAGCTCGGCATCATCGCGCTCGGCATGACGCTGTTGCTGACGGCAGGCGAATTCGACCTGTCGGTCGGCGCGGTGTTCGCGCTGGCGCCGGTCGTGGTCATGCTCCTCGTCCAGAACGCCGGGGTCGATATCGGCCTCGCGCTGCTCGCCGGGCTTCTGCTGTGCATCGCGATCGGCGCGATCAACGGTGTGATCGTCACCAAGATCGGCATCTCGTCCTTCCTGGTGACGCTGTCGATGCTATTGATCGTGCGGGGTGCGGCGCTCTACATTACGCAGGGCTTTCCGCTGAAATCCTGGAACGAGCCGGGCTTTTTCGTGACGCTGCTCGCGGGCAGCTTCAACATCGGCGCGTTCCGTTTCTACACCTCGCTCTGGTGGTTCGTCGCCCTGTCGCTGCTTGCTGTCTATGTGCTGCGCTACGCCAAGCTCGGCAACTGGATCAGCGCCATCGGCTCCAACCGCAACGCCGCGGTGGCGCGCGGCGTGCCGGCCGACGCCGTCAAGATCTGGCTGTTCATCGCGACCTCCGTGCTGGCGGGGCTCGCCGGCATGATCAGCGCCTTCCGCATCTCGGCGGCCTCGCCGGTGGCAGGGACAGGCTATGAGCTCGAGGTGATCGCCATGGTGGTGGTCGGCGGTACCGCACTCACCGGTGGGCGCGGCACGATCCTCGGCACCATCGTCGGCGCGCTGATGCTGCGCACCATCCGCAACGGCATCGTGCTCGTCGGCGTGCCGGGCCTCGCCTACAACATCTTCGTCGGGGTGATCATCCTCGCCATGCTCATCCTGCACGCTCTGTTGCAGAAAAACGCCGCAAGGAGCTAACGATGCAGGAAGTGCTCCGGCTGCAAAACTTGCAAAAATCCTTCGGCAGCGTGCGCGCGCTGAGGAATGCTTCGCTGACGCTGAGGGAAGGCGAGGTGGTGGCGCTGCTCGGCGACAACGGCGCCGGCAAGTCGACGCTGATCAAGGCGATCTCCGGCGTCTTCCCGGTCGATCGCGGCGACATCTATGTGCGCGGCGAGAAGGTCTCGATCCGCTCGACGCGCGAGGCGATGGATCTCGGCATAGAGACCATCCATCAGGACACCTCGCTGGCGCCTGACCTCAGCATCGCGCGCAACCTGTTCCTCGGCCGCGAACCGGTCAATCTGAAATGGCTTGGCGTGTTCGCGCCGCTCGACCTCGCCAAGCTGCGCGATGCCGCCTCTGCGCTGCTGAAGCGCGTCGGCATCTCGAAGAAGCTCGACGCCGATGCGCTGGTCTCGACGCTGTCCGGCGGCGAGCGCCAGTCGATCGCCATCTCGCGCGCCATGCAGTTCGCCGCCAAGGTGATCATCCTCGACGAACCGACCAACAATCTCGGCGTCGAGGAAACCCACGGTGTGCTGCGCTTCGTCAAGGAGATGCGCGGGGCCGGCCACTCGGTGCTCTTGATCACCCACAACATCCACCACGTCTTCGAGGTCGCTGATCGCATCGTCGTCATGCGTCGCGGCGAGATCGTCGCCGAGCAGACCGTCGCCGGCACCGACCTTCTGACCGTGGAAAGCTTGATAACCGGCGCCGACATGTCGGCCCTGATGAAAAGGGCGCAGTGACGGCATGGTGAGGCTTTACGGCCAGACGCTTTCACGCCGGCAGGTCGCCGAGCGCTCCGGCATGCTGTCGCAATTCGCCGGCGTGCGGCTGATGACGCTCGGCGACGGCGTGGAGCGCGGCATCCGCATGCTCGAATTCCGCACCGGCTCGGGCCTGCGTTTCACCGCGCTGGTCGACCGCGCGCTCGACATCGCCGACTGCGAATACAAGGGCCAGACGATAGGCTGGCACTCGCCGAGCGGCTTCCGCCACCCGGGCCTGCATGACTATGAGGGCGAGGACGGGTTTGCCTGGGGACGCTCCTTCTCCGGCCTGCTCGTAACCTGCGGCCTCGACCATATTCTCGGCCGCGACGAAGTGCCGGCCGAAAACTACAATTACCCCGGGCGCAAGACGGTGACGCATTCGCTGCATGGGCGCATCGGCACCATTCCGGCGCGGCTTACCGGTTATGGCGAGAGCTGGGACGGTGACCGCTGCGTGCTGTGGGCCGAAGGCGTCGTCCAGCAGGCAAGCGTGTTCGGCGAGGACCTGCATCTCATCCGCCGGATCGAGGCCGATGTCGGCGGCAACGAGATTCGGCTTTCGGACCGCGTCGTCAATCACGGTTTCCACCGCACGCCGCATATGTATTTCTACCACGTCAATGTCGGGCATCCTTTGCTCGACGAGGGTTCGCGCTATCTGGCGCCGATCCGCGACGTCGTGTGGGCCGCGCATGCCGGCGAGCGCTACGAGGCGCAGAAGGTCGGCTACCGCAGCGTGCCGGCGCCGCAGCTCGGCTTCAGCGAGCAGGTCTGGCAGCATGAGCTCGGCGCCGATGGCAAGGGCGAGGTGCCGGTGGCCGTGGTCAACGATCGTCTCGGGCTCGGCTTCGAGGTCGCCACCCGCAAGGACCAGCTGCCCTGCTGCTATCAGTGGCAGAATTTCCAGGCCGGCCTGTATGCGCTGGGCATCGAGCCCTCGACCCATCACGTGCTCGGCAACCTTGCCGCGCGCGAGCGCAGCGAGATGATCTGGCTGGAGCACGACGAGGCCCGTGCCTATGACGCGGTGTTCCGCATTCTCGACGGCAAGGACGCGATCGCCGAATCCGAAGCCAGGATCGCGGCCATCGCCCGCCAGCCCGAGCAGGATTATCCTCAGCCCTCCGGCAGATTTCCAAGACTGGCGGGCAGGGCATGAGCGCGACACTTATCCATAGCGAGCCCTCCGGCCGGCGGACCGGATCGCCAGCGATGCGCGAAGATTGGAGGTCCATGTGACGATGGCAAAGAAGCGCGACTACAGCCTTGTCGGCGAAAGCACCCGGCTTGCGATCGAGACCGGGCTCGCATCGGCCGAGTGGTACCACACCGACGTGCCGCGCAAGACCATGAAGGAGCTGATGCAGCGTTCAGATGGGCCGGCGATCCGCGATACCACCATCTGGATCGCAGCGATCCTGGGCTCGGCCGCCGGCATCGTCTGGTTCTGGGGCACTTGGTGGGTGGTGCCGTTCCTGTTCGTCTATGGCGTGCTATACGGCTCGTCGAGCGACTCGCGCTGGCACGAATGCGGGCACGGCACCGCCTTCCGTACACGCTGGATGAACGACGTCGTCTACCACATCGCCTCGTTCATGCTGATGCGCAATCCGGTGCAATGGCGCTGGAGCCATGCCCGCCACCACACCGATACCATCATTGTCGGCCGCGACGCCGAGATCGCCGTGATGCGGCCGCCGGACCTCTTGAAGGCGGCGCTTGCCTTCACCGGCATCCTCGACTTCCGCTACTCGCTGCCGACACTGGTGCGCCAGGCCTTCGGCAAGCTGTCGGATGACGAGACGAGCTACATCCCGGAGATGGAGCGGCACAAGGCGGTGGTCGCGGCGCGCTGGCACATGGTCGTATATGCCGCGACGATCGCTGTCGCGATCGCGCTTGGATCATGGATACCGCTGGTGCTGATCGGCCTGCCGCGCCTCTACGGCACCTGGCACATGGTGCTGACCGGCCTGCTGCAGCATATCGGCCTTGCCGACAATGTCATAGACCACCGGCTCAACTCGCGCACCGTCTACATGAACCCGATCAGCCGGTTCATCTACTGGAACATGAACTACCATGTGGAGCACCACATGTTCCCGATGGTGCCCTACCACGCGCTGCCGAAGCTGCATGAGCTGATCAAGCACGATTTGCCGGTGCCGAACCCGTCGATGTGGCACGCCTATCGCGAGGTGTGGCCGGTGCTGCTCAGGCAGCTGAAATACGAGGACTACTACCTCAAGCGCGAGCTGCCGCCGACGGCCAAGCCTTATCGCGGCGAATTTCACGAGCTCGATATGACGGCAGCGGCTGCCGAATAGGCGTCGCGCAGCAATCCGGAGAAAGACGATGGCGGAGTGGGTCGAAGCATGCGCGGTGGGCGACGTGGACGAGGAGGACGTGATCCGCTTCGACCATGGCGGCCGCACCTTCGCGATCTACCGCTCGCCCGACGACGAGTTCTTCGCCACCGACGGCTTTTGCACGCATGAGAAGGCGCATCTGGCCGATGGGCTGGTGATGGACGACATCATCGAATGCCCCAAGCACAATGGGCGCTTCAACTACAAGACCGGCCAGGCCAAGGGCGCGCCGGTCTGCGTCAACCTCAAGACCTATCCGGTCAAAGTCGAGGCCGGCAAGGTGATGATCGAGATCGGCTGAGAGCCGTTAGCCAAGTAAAACAGGAATATACCGATGAGCCGAAAGAGACCGACCGTCGCCGACCTGCGCGCCATGAAGGGCAAGCGGCAGCTGACCATGCTGCGCGTGCTGACGCTCGAGGAAGCGGAGGCCGCCGAACGGGCCGGCATCGACATCGTCTCGGTACCGCCGGAGCTGGTGCTCAATCCGCAATATCGCGATGCGGCACCCAGCCTTTTCACCATGCCGGGCGAAAATTTCTTCGAGATCGGCACGGCAGACGATTTCCTGCGCTGGTCGTTCCGGCTCTACAAGGCCGGCGCGGATGCCGTCTATTGCAGCGCCGGCTACGCCACGATCAAGCGCATGGCCGACGATGCGATTCCCGTCATCGGCCATGTCGGGCTCATTCCTTCCCGCGCGACCTGGACCGGCGGCTTCAAGGCGGTCGGCAAGACCGCCGATACGGCCATGCAAGTGTTCGAGGCGGTGAAGCGGCTGGAGGCGGCCGGCGCGATCGGCGCCGAGATCGAGGTGGTGCCAGTCGAGGTGGCGAAGGCGATCTCCGAGCGCACGTCACTCATCATGCTGTCGATGGGGGCGGGCACCGGCTGCGATGCCCAATACCTGTTTGCGGAAGACATTCTCGGCACCAATCGCGGCCACATGCCGCGCCACTCGAAGGTCTATCGCAACTTCGCCGCCGAGTACGACCGGCTGCAGGCCGAGCGCATCGCGGCGTTTTCCGAATACGTCGCCGACGTCAACAGCGGCGCCTATCCGGAAGACAGGCACATCGTGCATATGGATCCGGACGAACTCACCCTCTTCATGAAGAAAGTGGACGCAAAGGCCTGAGCAGGTAGCGGGTTTGGCCTGCTGCCGCCAAAGCGCGTCGCGCAGAACCGGATTCAGGCGACGCGCCTTAAGTCTTTGTTTTGACGCATGTCGCCCAAAATCGCTGCGCACTTTTGGGCGACATGCGTCAGGCCCGCCAAGTCCCGTCGGCGAGAGCGGCGTGGAGCGTGTCGGCATTGGGGCCGAGCGGCCGGTCTTCCTTGAGGGTCGGCACATGGGCGCGCACAGCCGCGTGGATCACACCGGTAGCGGGCGCCAGCGTGAGGCCTTCGCGCAGATCGACCGCCTGCGCCGCCGCCATCAGCTCGATGGCGATCAGGCGCCGCCACAGCACGATCATCTCGGCGCATTTGGCGACGGCAAGCGGCGTCTGCGTGGCGTGGTCCTCGACGCCCTCGGACACGGGCAGGAAGTCGAGCATTACCGGATTGGCCTTGTGGCGGATGCCGGCCAGTATCGCCGTCACCGTCTTCTGCAGCGGCACGAAGCCGGCGGAGGCGCCGCCTGCCGGCGACAGATATTTCGGCAGACCGTGGCGGGTTGAGCCGGTGAGCTGGATGAAGCGGGCGGCCGACGCTGCCGCGCATTGGGCGATCGCCAGCCCCAGCGTCTCGAAGGCCAGCGCCAGCGATGCGGTGTGGAAATTGCCGGTCGACAGCACGAGTGAGTCTTCGACCAGTACCAGCGGGTTGTCGGCGGCGGCGTTGAGCTCGATTTCAACCGCGAGCCTAGCGTGATCGATCGCCTGGATCAGCGCGCCGTGGATCGAGGGCATGCAGCGGATCGACAGCGGATCCTGGATGGTCGTCGGCGCCGGCGCCTCATCGCGCGCCAGCAGATCGCGCAACGCCTTCGCCGCAACCTGCTGGCAGGCAGCAGGCCGCGCCAGGTGCAGGCGGGGATCGAGGATGGTCCGGTTGGCGCCAAGCGCCTCCATGGTGAGCGCACCGGCCTGCTGTTGCTGTTCCAACGCCGAGAGCGCATCGGTGAGCGCCAGCGCGCCGGCGCCGGTGGAGACGGCGGAAGCGTTGATCAGCGACAGGCCGTCCTTGGGCGCCAAGCTGACCGGGGCAAGGCGTGCCATCATCAGCGCCTTTGCCGAAGGCATGCGCCTGCTCTGATAGTCGGCATCGCCTTCGCCGATCAGCGTGTGGGCGATCGCCGTCATCAGCACCAGGTCGCCGGCGCCGATCGAGCCGAGCGAGGGCATCGCCGGATGGACGCCGGCGTTGAGCACATCGACGAGCGCGGTGAAGACATGCGGCGAGAGACCGGAGCCGCCCGCCGAAAGCATGGCGATGCGGGCGAACATCGCCGCGCGTACGAGCTGGGTTGGCAACGCGTTTCCCACCGCGGCACCGCGTCCGTCGAGAAGCTGGCGCTGGAACGCGCCGGCATCGCCTTCGACCGTCGTGCCGAGATTGGCGCCTAAGCCGGTGTTCAGCCCGTAGATCTGCTGACCACCGGCGGCGGCCTCGTCGAGCACCTTGCGCGCCTTGCCCAGCCGTTCGATGACGGCGGGCGTGACCTCGACCTTTCCTGCATTGCGCGCGACGGCGGCCACGTCCTCGATGCTGACTCCGGCGCCGGTGAGAACGAGGGGCGTCATGCGAAGCGCAGCCTCTGGCCGATGCCCTTGTCCGCGGCCTTGACCAGCATCGCCTTGCCGAGCGCGATGTCGGATAGCGACAGGCCGCGATGCCAGAACAGGATCGTCTCGCCGTCGCTTTGGCGTCCGGCTTTGAGGCCGGCGGCGATCTGGCCGAGCTCGGCATGCAGCGTCGCCTCGCTCAGCCGCCCCGTCTCGACATGGGCGCGCAGCGAGCCGAACTTGCCACCTTTGCACTGACCCCAGTCGTCGACGACGATCTTTTGCATGATCTCGGTGAGCGACAGCTCGACCGCGCTCATCGTGCCGTAGGGCACGACCAGCGCGCCCCGCTTGATCCATTCGGTCTTGAGCAATGGTTGCGGCTCCGGCAGCCGCGAGGCCTCTACGACGATGTCCGCGCCTTCGACGCAGCTCTTCCAGTCGGCCACGGCCATGACCGGCTTGCCGAGGTCGGCGGCAAGCTTGGCGGCGAAAGCGTCGCGGCTTTCCGGCCGGCGCGAATGGACGCGGATCTCGTCGAAATCGAAGAGGTGATCAAGCAGGCGCACATTCCAGTAGGCGGTGCCGCGCGCGCCGACATGGCCGAGCACCTTGGATGACTTCTTCGCCAGATGCTTGGCGCCGATGGCGGTGACCGCGCCGGTGCGCATGTCGGTGATGACGGTGGCGTCGAGGATGGCGCGCGGCGTGCCGGTGCGCGGATCGAAGAGGTTGAGGATGCCGAATTCGGACGGCAGACCGTGCAGGTAGTTGTCGACATAGTCCCCGACGATCTTGACGCCGGCCGCATCGAGCGGCGCCACATAGCCGCGCAGCACGTTGAAATGGCCGTGGAAGGACGGGTCGGGCTCGAGATGGACGCGCGGCTCGATCACCGTCTGGCCCTTGCCTTGCGCAATCAGCCCGGCTTCGACGGCGCCGATGATCTCGGCGTCGCTCATCGCCAGCGCCTCGATATCGAGAGCGTTGAGGTAGTCGATATAGATGGGCTTCATGCATTCCCCTCGGCCGGCCCGCGCCCATCCATAACAGGCGGAGGGCCGGCAAGGAAGTTTGTTGGATAAGTTCTGGACTGAACCGGATTAATGCTGTTCAACCAGCGCGTCATGACAAGCATTCCCGACAACGAGGCCGTGTCCCGGCCCGTGCCGATGGCGGCGCGCCAGGCACGGCGCGTGGCGCTGATCGTCGCCGTCGCCTTCTTCATGCAGCTGCTCGATTCGACGATCATCTCGACGTCGCTGCCGCAGATGGGCCAGTCCTTCGGCGTGCCGGCCGTGGCGATGAGCATCGGCATCACCGCCTATATGCTGACCATGGCGGTGTTCGTGCCGCTGTCGGCCTGGCTCGCCGACCGTTTTGGCGCGCGCAACGTCTTCCTGGTCGCGATCGCCCTGTTCAGCCTGGCCTCGGTCGCCTGCGGCTTCTCGCAAAGCCTGACGCAGTTCGTCGCCGCCCGCATCGTGCAGGGCCTGGGCAGCGCCTTGATGACGCCGGTCGGCCGCATCCTGGTGCTGCGCAACGCCGCCAAATCGGAATTGCTCAACGCCACGGCGCTGATCACCTGGCCGGCCTTGTTCGCTCCGGTGGTCGGCCCGGTGCTCGGCGGTTTCATCACCACCTATCTCTCCTGGCACTGGAACTTCTTCATCAACGTCCCGCTCGGGCTGACCGGATTGCTGCTGGTCGCCCGTTTCGTGCCGGGCGATCGCGACGCCGAGGCGAGGCCGCTCGACTGGCCGGGCTTCTTCGTGACCTCGCTCGGCCTCGCGGTGATGCTCTATGGCCTGGAGCGTCTCGCGCATCCCGAGAACGGCACGCTGCCGTCGGTCGGTCTGATCGCCGCCGGCGTCGTCATCGGCTGGTTCGCCGTCCGGCATTTGCTGCGCGCGCCGCATCCGTTGCTCGACCTTTCCGCCTTCAGGGTGCTGACTTTTGCGATATCGACGCTGTCGGCGGGCACGATCTTTCGCGTCGCGATCAATGCCACGCCGTTCCTGCTGCCGCTGCTGTTCCAGATCGGCTTCGGGATGCGGCCGGTCGATGCCGGCCTGCTGATCCTGGCCTATTTCTTGGGCAATCTCGGCATGAAGGCGGTGACCACGCCGACACTCAGGCGCTTCGGCTTCCGCCGCGTGCTGGTCGTCAACGGGCTGATCGCCTCGCTGGCGATCATGGCCTGCGGGGCGATCTCACCGCAAACGCCGCTGGGATTTGTGGTGGCGCTGATGCTGATCGCCGGTCTCACGCGCTCGATGCAGTTCACCGCGCTCAACACGCTTGCCTTCGCCGATATCGGCGGCGCACAGCGCAGCTCGGCGGCGACGCTCTCCAGCATGCTGCAGCAGATATCGATGCTGTTCGGCGTGGCGATAGCGGCAGCGGTCCTCAACCTGTCGCGGATTGGCAGAGGCGAAGCTGCGCCCGACCTCGTCGACTTCAGAATCGCATTCGTCGCGATCGGCCTGATCGGACTTGCGGCATCGTTGCGTTTCATGGTCCTGCCGCCTGCCGCCGGCGCCGAGGTTTCGGGCCATTCCGCAGACAACTGACATCGCGCGCCTGCAGCGTTTTGCAGACGTAAATTCCGCCGGCCTCGCAGACTTCGAACGCGTTCTTCCGCGGGCTGAGCGATCCATGCAACGAATTGCCAAAAGCCTAGGAGTTTCCGGCCATTGCGCCAGTTTCGGCAATCGATGCGTCCACTCGGCAAATAGTCGAACAGGCCTGGTCTTTGAACGCGGATTCATTTGACGAGCCGGTGTTGAGCCGATTAGCTTTTGCTTGCAATGGCGGTTCGCAAGAGCCAGGCCATCGGGGGCAAAAGCATAGCGATGAACGCCATCGGCCGGCTCAATTGGAGGCGCGTTAATCAGGAAGGCATCGTTTTTGCGATCGCCATCCTGCTGTTCGCCGCGGCCGCTATCGGGCTGCCCGGTTTCCTGACTGCCGATAACCTCGTCGCCATCGTCCGTTCGGTTTCCGTCCTGGGTATTCTGGCGCTTGGCATGGCCGTCGTCATCATAGGCCGCGGCATCGACCTGTCGGCGGTGGCGATCATGGCGATGTCGGTTGCCTGGTATCTGCAACTGCTCAACACCGGAACGTCCGAAGGGCTGGCATTCGCCTATGTGCTCGCCGGCGTGCTCGCCATCGGACTGCTCAACGGTTTTCTGGTTGCCTATGCCGACGTGCCGGCGATCTTCGTCACGCTGGCGACCGGGTCCTTCGTCTTCGGCTATGTGCGTTCGCAATTGATCACGCAGGATGCCGTTCCGGTGCCCCAGGGTCATTGGGTGGAGCTGCTCGGCGGCTTGCGCTTCCTCGACGTTCCGGTCGAGGTCTTCGTCTTCGCCGGGCTTGCTTTCCTGGTCTTCCTGTTCCTGCGCTACACCAAATGGGGCCGCTTCATCTATTTCGCCGGCGACAACCCGGTCGCGGCGCGCAACATCGGCATTCCAGTGCGGCCGATGCTGGTGCTGCGCTACGTGCTTTCGGCCTTGGTGGCGCTGATCGCCGGCCTGCTCACGGCCGCCAGCTTGCATTCGATCAACACGCGTGTGGTGAATTCGACCCTGCTCTACGACATCGTGCTGGTGGCGGTGATCGGCGGCATCGGGCTTTCGGGTGGACGGGGAGGAGTGCGCAACGTGCTGGTCGGGGCGGCGCTGATCGGCATCCTGCTCAATGCGATGACGATCATCGACATCCCGCTGCTTTACCAGAACCTCATCAAGGCGGCGATCCTGCTCGGCGCCATCGTCGTCGACGGCGTCATCAATCCGCGCGACGAGCAGACCGCGCAGCAAGGCGACATCTAGAGCAGACGGGCCAGCCCATCCTGCTCTCGGGTACCCGGCCGGATCGTGCCGACCGGCCGGCAACAATCGAAACCAGAGGATGTGACATGAAACTGATCAGGACTTTGATGGCGGCGGCCACGGCGCTTGCCGTTTCGGCCTTCGTTGCTCCCAGCTTCGCCGCGGACGATCCGGGCCCGGCCGCCTATAGCAAGGCGCTCAACGGCAAGCGCGTCATGCTGGTGCCGCTGGCCATGGGCTTCGACCTGGCTCAGGGCTGGGCGCATTACCTCAAGAAGGAGGTCGAGGCCTGGGGCGGCACCTTCGAGACGCGCGACCCGAACTGGGTCGTCGACGCCGGCGCGCAGGCGATCACCGACGCCATCGCTTCCGACACCAGGCCCGACGTGCTGATCATCCACGCGCCGGACCTCAACTCCTACTCCAAGCTGATGAAGAAGGCGCAGGCCGCCGGCACCTTTGTGCTGCTGGTCGACAATCCGGCGAACTTCCCGGCCGACGCTTTCGTCGGCAGTGACTGGGACAAGCTCGGCCAGCTCGAGGCCGAAGCGGCGATCAAGGGCTGCGGCGAGAACTCGTCCAAGAAGATCGGGCTGGTGCAGGGCGACCAGGCGAATTCCTCCAGCCTCTACCAGTATGCCGGCATCATGAAGGTGCTGGAGAAGCATCCCGACTTCCAGGTCGTCGCCAAGCCGGATTCCAATTGGGACGCGACCACCTCGCGCAACGTGACGACGACGATGCTGCAGCAGCATCCCGACATCTGCTCGATCATCGATTTCTGGGACGGCGACGCCACCGGCGCCTCCGCCGCGATCCGCGACGCCAAGCTCGACGGCAAGGTGTTTCTGGTTACCACCGGCGGCGGCGAAAAGACCGCTGACTGCGACAAGCTTCAGGACGGCACCTACGGCGCGGTGGTGATGACCGATCTCGCCCGCCAGTCGGGCGACATGAACGCCATCATCAAGTTCCTGCTGCAGAGCGGCCAGCCGGCCGGCACCTCGCATACCTACATCTACACGCTGGAGAAGGCGACGACCAAGGCTGACCTCAAGCCCGACAGTTGCTGGGACTTGAAAGCGTTGCAGGCCGAAGCGGCGGCAAAGTAAGGCCGCAGACCAAGCATCCCGCGAGGTGGCCGGACGTTCCGGCCACCTCTTTCTCTTGCCACCTCTTTCTCTTGATTGACAGCAGCAGCCGATGAATTTTCGCGAACGCCTCCAGGCCTGGCGCTACAATCTCGTGCCCGATCATCTGGTCGGCGAGATCCTGACCAAGCGCTGGACCGACAACGCCATACCCTTCTTGGCGCTGGTGGCGACGCTCGGCGTGTTCGGCTCGATCATCCCCGGATTCTTCAAGCCCAGTTCGCTGCAGGAATCGACACGCCAGCTCGGCGAGTTCTCCCTGGTCGTCGTCGGCATGACCGTGGTGATGCTGGGCGGCGGCATCGATCTTTCGGTGGGCTCGATCTTCGCACTGTCCTGTTTTTCCGCCGTCTATGTCTTCTTCATCCTCGAACAGTCGGTCTGGCTCGCGCTAGTCGCGGCGCTCGCCACCGGCCTCGTCTTCGGTGCCATCAACGGCTATCTGGTCGGTTATTTGAGACTGCGCGCCTTCCTCACCACGCTGGTCACCTTCATCTTCGGGCGAGCGCTGTTCGACATCCTGGTCAGCACCTATGCCGCGGACGTGCAGCTTTCCCAAGCCTCCTCCGATGTACTCGACTTCATCGGCGACGGCACATTCTGGGGGCTCTCGGTATCGGTGTGGCTGGCGATCATCCTTGCCATCATCACCCATATCGCACTGACGCGTTCACGGCCCGGATGGCATGTGCTGGCGGTGGGCGGCTCGCGCCGCTCGGCCCACAATGCCGGCATCCGCGTGCGCCGCACCGTCTTCATGACCTATGTCTTTTCGGGCCTCTGCTGCTCGATCGGCGGCTTCCTCATCGCATGCCGCCTGAGCGGCGCCGGGCCAGGCACCGGCCTCAACCTGGAAATCATGGCGCTGACGGCGGCGGTGGTCGGCGGCGTCAGCCTCGGCGGCGGCCGCGGCTCGGTGGTCAAGGGGCTGATGGGCGCGATCATCGTGCTGACCATGACCAACGGCCTGATCCGGTTGGGCTACGGTACCGGCACCAACCAGATGGTGCTGGGCATCCTTTTGGCGGTCGCCGTCACCATCGACATTCGCTGGCTGAAGAACCGCCACAAGGTGCTGAACGAGGTCTATGTCGCGCCGGTCTATCTCAGGATGGGTGAGACACAATCGGCGGCACCCGGCTCCGGCACGCCCTACGAACTCGACAACCGCCTGTCGGGGGCCGACCATATCGGGCTCGGGGAGCTGGAAGGACCGGAGGACGTCATCCTCGACAGTGACGACCATCTTTACTGCGGCACGCGACATGGCGAGATCGTCCGCTTCTTCGCGCCCGACTACAAGCGCTCCGAGGTCTTCGCCCATATCGGCGGCTTCCCGCTCGGACTTGCTTTCGACAAATCAGGCAACCTGATCAGCTGCGTCGGCGCGATGGGGCTCTACTCCGTCTCGCCCGAGCGCGAGGTGAAACGGCTCTCGGCCGAGACGGCGCGATCCTGGACCTCGATCGTCGACGATGCGCGGCTGCGCGATCCGAACGATTGCGACATCGCTCCAGACGGCCGCATCTATTTCACAGACTCGACCAAGCGCTATGACGCGCATGATTGGGCGCTGGACTCGATCGAGAACCGAGCCACGGGACGCCTGCTGGTCTATGACCCGACGGACGGATCGACGAAGACGCTGCTCGACGGCTACCGTTACACGAACGGCGTCTGCATCGCGCATGACGGCAAATCGCTGTTCTTCGCCGAGAGCTGGGCCTGCCGCGTGCACCGCTACTGGCTGGAGGGGCCGAAGGCCGGCACCGCCGAGTGCGTCATCCGCGACATGCCGGGCTACCCCGACAATATCAACCGGGCCTCCGACGGCAATTACTGGATGGCCTGGCTCGGCATGCGCACGCCTAGCTTCGACCTGTCGCTGCGTCATCCCGACATGCGCAAGCGCATGACGCGGCGCCTGCCGCAGGACGAATGGCTGTTTCCAAACATCAACACCGGCGGCGTGGTGAAGTTCAACGAGAAGGGTGGCATCGTCGAGACGCTTGGGGATCTCTCCGGCGCCGTCCATCCGATGGTCACCTCGATGCGCGAGCACAAGGGATATCTCTTCGTCGGCGGCATCCTCAACAATCGCATCGGCCGCTACAAGATCGAAGGCGCCGACCCCAGCTGGACCGGCCCTGCCTCCTATTGGGGGGCAAAACCATGATCCTCGATCCGGTGCTCGACATCTTCCGAGGCAAGGCGGTGACGATCCCGCCGCTCGACGGCGCCTTCCGGCCCAACACCAGGCTCGACGACGTGCCGGCCTTCGCCGAACTGACGGAGGCCGACAATCTGCTCGTCGCCGACGACAGACTGCTCGCCTCCAGCGGCAATGCCGTGTTCGCGATTGCTTCCAGCGGAGAACCCTCCGTCGTCGAGACCTTTCCAGCGACAGTCACGGCACTCGCCGCGTCGCCTGCGGGGGAGCTGACGGTCGGGCTCGAGACCGGCAAGCTGCTGATTGCCGGCAAGGAGGTTTTGCTGCCTGCCGAAGTCCGCTGCATCACGGCGCTTGCCTATGCAAGGGACGGCTCGCTGTGGCTGGCCAACGGCTCGTCCCGCCATGCGTCTTCGCAATGGGCCGCCGACCTGATGGAGCATGGCGCGTCCGGCTCGCTGTGGAAGCGGGACGCGAGCGGCTCGGCGTTTCGCAAGGTCGCCGGCGACATCGCCTTTCCCTACGGACTCCATCCGATCGGCGGCGACGTGCTGGTCAGCGAAAGCTGGCGCCACCAGCTTGTCCGTTTCGACGGTTCGAGCGGAAGCCGATCGACGGTGCTGGCGCATCTGCCCGGCTATCCTGCGCGGTTGTCGCCGTCCGGCGACGGTGGCGCCTGGCTGGCGCTGTTCGCGCCGCGCAACCGGCTGATCGAATTCGTTCTGCAGGAAAAACGCTACCGCGAGGACATGATCGGACAGGTGCCGCCGGCCTACTGGATCGCACCGGCGCTCGCCTCCAACCGCAGCTTCCTCGAACCGCTGCAATGCGGCGGTATCCGCACCATGGGCATCCACAAGCCGTGGTCGCCCAGCCGTTCCTACGGGCTGGTGGCCAGACTCGATAAAAACATGCAGCCGCTGTTCAGCCTGCACAGCCGTGCCAACGGCACGCGCCACGGCATCTGCAGCGTGGCGGAAAAGGACGGCCGCCTTTTCGTCGCCTCCAAGGGTGGCGATTGTGTGCTGGCGCTCGAAGCGCTCGCAGGAGGTTTGTGATGGACCCGATCTTGCGGCTGGAGAACGTCACCAAGACCTATCGCGGCGTGCCGGCGGTGAAGAATGTCAGCTTCGATCTCAGGAAAGGCGAGATCCACGCGCTGCTCGGCGAGAACGGCGCCGGCAAGTCGACACTGACCAAGATCATCGCCGGCGTCATCGACGCGACCTCGGGCAAGATGTTCCACAAGGGCGTCGAGACCGCCTATGCCTCGCCGCATGCGGCGCTGGAGGCCGGCATCGCCATGGTGTTCCAGGAAACCAGCCTGGTGCCGTCGATGACGGTGGCGCAGAACCTCTATCTCGGCACCGAGAAATTCCTCAACCGGCTGCGCGGCACCTACATCTCGGCGCAGCAGTTCCTGCAGTCGCTGAATTTTCCCGTCGATCCGAACGCCATGGTGGCCACACTTGGCGCCGCGAAGCGGCAGATGGTCGAGATCGCGCGCGCCGTCCACCACAATGCCGAGATCATCATCTTCGACGAGCCGACCGCGACGCTGACGCCGGAGGAGAAACGCCACTTCTTCGCGCTGATCCGCCGGCTGAAGGCGCGCGGCGTCTCCATCGTCTTCATCAGCCACGCGCTGGAAGAGGCGCTGACGATCGCCGACCGCATCACCATCCTGCGCGACGGCGAACTGGTGATCACCGACGACACTGCCGCCTTCGACCGCGACAGGATCGTCGCCGCCATGGTCGGGCGCTCGCTGACGGGGCAGATCTACCGCCAGCGCGACGAGGCGAAGCTACGCAAGGCGGGCCGAAAGGTGCTGTCCGTGCAGGACATCTCGATGAGCAACATCGTGCGCAACAATTCCTTCTCGATCTTCGAGGGGCAGATCACCGGCGTGTTCGGGCTGATCGGGTCCGGCCGCACCGAGACGTTCAAGATCGTGTCGGGCATCTACAAGCGCGATTTCCTGCGCGGCGGCACGATCGAGCTCGACGATAGGCCCGTGCGCTATCTGGTGCCGGCCGAAGCGGTCGCCGACGGCATCGTCTACGTCACCGAGGACCGCAAGAGCGAAGGCATTTTCGAGACCATGGGCATTGCCGAGAACCTGTTTGGCGGGCTGTTGGCTGCCGGGCGCGAAAAGGCCTGGGTGATCAATGCGCAGGAGATGCGACAGCTTTCGGCCGAATGGACGAAGACGCTCAACATCCGGGCAATCAACGACAATGCACGCGTGGTCGAGCTTTCGGGCGGCAACCAGCAGAAAGTCGTGATCGGCAAGGGGCTGGTGCAGAAACCGCGCATCGTCATCCTCGACGAGCCGACGCGCGGCGTGGACGTCGGCGCCATCGCCGAGATCCACCAGATCATCAACCGGCTGGCCGACGAGGGCCTCGCCGTCGTCGTCATCTCGTCCTACCTGCCCGAGATCATGAACCTTTCCGATCGCATCCTGGTCTGCCGCCAGGGCCGTATCGTGGAAGAGTTCTCGCCGGCGGAGGCGACGGAGGAGAAGATCATGTATGCGGCGGTGCACTAGGGGCGTTGGCTGGTGGGCACGTCGACAATTGGCCGGATCGTCCGTCCCTTCGTCATCCACGGGCGAAGCAAGGAGCGAAGCGACGCCGCGCAGACCCGAGGATCCATGCCGTTACCTTTGCCGTATGCGCAGCGACCCAGAATTCTGCTCCGCTGCACCCTTCGCGCGAGGTCACGGAATGGATTCTAGGGTCTGCGCTGCGTCGCTACGCTCCTTGCTCCGCCCTAGAATGACGAAGCTGAGGTGCTTCGACAACCTATGCGGCAGTATGCTGTTTCAGCTAAAAACTGAACCGGACAATCCGCTTAGCCGTCTATGCTCGACGCTTGATTCAACGACCTGATCTACCGACCCAACGAGGGGATGTTCCATGGCCACCACAAAGCTTCTGACTGATGCCGAGGTCGAAAAGATCCCTGCGGTGAAGGCCGTGTTCGACGATATCCGCGCGACACGGAAATCCGACTTCGTCAACAATTTCTGGCGTGGGCTCGCCAACGATCCGGCGGCGCTGAAGCGGGTCTGGGAACAGCTCAAGGCGGTGATGGTCGCCGACAGCGCCATCGATCCGCTGACCAAGGAGATGATCTACATCGCGGTCTCGACAGCCAATGGCTGTTCCTACTGCATCCACTCGCACACCGCCGCCGCCAGGGCCAAGGGCATGACCGATGCTCAGCACGGCGAGATGGTGTCAATCATCGGGCTGGCCGGTCAGACCAATCATCTGGTCACGGCGATGCAGATTCCGCTCGATCCGCAGTTCGAGGTGAAGTGAGGCGCAGGATTTCCCTTCTCCCCTTGTGGGAGAAGGAGGCCGAGCGAAGCTCGGACGGATGAGGGGTGTTCCAGCGGAGTGAGGCGTTGGCGTTCCCTGGAGCACCCCTCCGTCTCGGCGCTGCGCGCCGATCCACCTTCCCCCACAAGGGGGGAAGGAAGAAGCCGCGCTATACCGGCCGATAGACCTTCTTCGCCGTATTCCAGAAGATATCCGCCTCGGCCTTCGGCCCGTGCCTCGTCACCGCCGCGCGGTGCGCCTTGATCAGCTCGGCGTGGCTGGTCCAAAGCTTCTCGATCGGGAAGTTCGAGCCGAACATCAGGCGATCGCTGCCGAGGATTTGGATCGCGTTGTCGACGATATAGGCGATGAGTTCCGGGTCGTTGCGGTGCACGAAGGTGCCCAGCCCCGAAAGCTTGGCGTAGACATTGGGCGCAGCCGAGAGCGTGCGCAGGCCGGCCTTCCACGCCTCGGTCGTTTCCGGCTCAATGCCGGTCAGCATACCGGCATGGGTGAGAATGAAGTTCGTTTCGGGGTTGTCGCCGACCAGCGTCAGTCCGTCCTTCATTTGCGCCGGGAAGAGCTGCAGGTCGAAGGACAGGCCGTAGTCTTTCAATCGCGCCACATTGGCGCGCACCTTGGGATCAATCACCTGGTCGGGCGAGGCAGCGAAGCGGAAGGCCGGCGTCTCGTGCCAGTGGAGCTGCATGCGCACCCCGCGCAGCAAGGGATATTGCATCAATCGGTCGATCTGCGGCCGGACATCCTCGACCGTCATGTCGGCATAGCCGACGATGGCGTGCGGCCAGCCGGTTTCTTCGGCGGTCTTCTGCAGGAAGGCGACTTCCTTCTCGAAATCCTCCTTGGCCCAGTTGGTCTGGACATAGACGGCCTTCTCGACGCCGGAACCCTTCTGGTCGTCGAGGAATTCCGCAATCGGATAGTCGCGGCGGATCGGCTCGTAAGGGCCGAAGATGCGCGGCACCATCGGTCCGACCAGCCAGGGCTGGTCCTGCTGGCGCCAGATGTGGAAATGCGCGTCGATCGCTTTCTGCATCACGATACCCTTTTCCAGATGGCATCGGCCGCCGGAGCGGGGCGGGCGAGCGACAGGATGAAATCGGTCAAGTTTTTGACCGACGAGCCGTCGACCAGATCGTCGAGCAGCGGCAGGATGGCGCGCAGCGCCGCTGTTGCCGGGCGAAAGCGCGGATCGCCGGCGAGCGGCGTCGCTAGCGACAGCCGGAAGGCGCGGGCGCCGAGACGGCGGATCGCGGTTTCGAGGTCGGCATGGTCGCCGCGCTCCAGCGCGTCCGAAAGGATCACCACCGCCGCGCCGCGCGCGAAGGCGGAGAAGCGCGGCACCGAAAGAAAGGCGAGCAAGGTCGGTCCCATGCGGGTGCCGCCATCCCAGTCGTCGACGAGCGCTGCTGCGCGGGCCAGCGCTTGATCGCGGTCACGGATGCGAAGCGCCGAGGTGATGCGGGTGAGCCGGGTGCCGAAGGTAAAGACTTCGGCGCGGTCAGCGCCTTGCACCGCCGCATGCGCAAGCTTGAGGTAGTCGGCGGTGTGCAGCTTCATCGAGCCGGAGACATCGATGAGCAGGAGCAGTTTTCGCGGTACGGCCTGCCGGCGGCGTAGCAGCGGCGAGGGGATGTCGCCGTCGGCGCTGACGATTTCGCTGAGCGAGCGCCTGAGATCGAGCGTGCCGCGCGAGCGGGTGCGCATGGTGCGGAAGGAACGACGGGTGGGAAGGGCGGAGGCGAGCTTGCGGCGGAATAAGACGAGGCCATCGGCGTCTTGCCGGAAATCGCGACTGCTCAGCTGTTCGAGCGCCGAAGACAGCTCGCCGCCTTTTTCCTGTCGGGCGATCGGGCTTTCATCCTCGCGCGTGCCGCGGTCATCCTTGATGCGGGTTTCGTCGTCTTCTTCGCCTTCGATCGAAGGCTTGTCGTCGCCGTAGAAATAGCTGCGGAAATGCGCTTCGAATTCGCCGCGGCGATCGGGTGAGGGCGCGAGCGTGGCTAGTGCCGCCTCGCGAATGTCGTTCATCGAGCGCGGACCGAGCAGCGTCACGGCCCGCATGAAGCCGGCCACCTGCTCGGGCGCGATGGCGAAGGCGTGACGGCGTAGCAGCCTCGCGAAGCCGAGGAACGGCGCAGCGGCGCGGGGCATGCTACGGTCGGGTGCCATGGCAGATACTTTCCGACCGTTGCGTTCTTTCGCGCCCCCCTCTGTCCTGCCGGACATCTCCCCCACTTGGGGGGAGATTGGCTGTCGCGCCGGCTTTCGCCAATCGCCAACGTTGTAAGAGAGGCGCCGACGCTGACGCTTCTAATCTCCCTCCTTGTGGGGGAGATGTCCGGCAGGACAGAGGGAGGCGCTGTCCCGCCGGCGCCGATCTGTCACGAGCGAACGGGGAAAAGGGATTGAGGCCTCTCAACACCCCAGCGCCTCCTCGACAATCCTCCCCAGCTCCGGCGCAATGGCAGCCAGGTCTTCCTCGTCCTTGATCAGCACGCCGATGGCGCGGCGGAAGGCCTCCGGCCACGGGCTGCCGCCCTTTTCCAGGATGGTTGCGGCATTCGCCCATTCGACGGCTTCGGCGATGCCCGGCGGCTTGGCCAGCGGCCGGGCGCGGATCTGCTGCACGGCATTGGCCACGGCGCGCGCGGTCGCCTCGGCGACATCGCCGGCGCGCAGCATGATGATCTCGGCCTCGCGCTCTGCGTCGGGATAGCCGATCCAGTGATAGACGCAGCGCCGGCGCAGCGCCTCGGCCAACTCGCGCGTGCGGTTCGAGGTCAGGATGACGATCGGCTGGGTTGCCGCTCGGATGGCGCCGCGCTCCGGAATGCTGATCTGGAAGTCGGAGAGGAATTCCAAGAGCAGCGCTTCGAACTCATGGTCGGAACGGTCGATCTCGTCGACCAGAAGCACGCGCTGCTCAGGCGCGCGCAGCACCTGCAGCAGCGGCCGCGCGATCAGGAAGCGGTCGTCATAAATGTCGATCTCGTGCTCGCCGGCATGGCGGATGGCGAGCAGCTGCCGCTGGTAGTTCCACTCGTAGAGCGCGTGCGCGGCATCGATGCCTTCGTAGCATTGCAGCCGTACCAGCTCGCGGCCGAGCAGTTCGGCGATCGCCTTCGCCGCCTCGGTCTTGCCGACGCCCGGCGCGCCTTCGAGCAGCAGCGGCTTGCCCAAGCGGATCGCGAGGAAGATCGCGGTGGCAAGGCTGTCATCCGCCAGATAGCGCGAAGCGGCGAGACGCGCGGCCACCGCCTCCGGCGAAGCCGCGACCTCTACGGCATCGGCGCGGGTCATCTGCGCTCAGCCCGCCGCCTGCGCCTTCAGCGCCCGCAGGATGCGTTCCGGCGTGATCGGCAAAGTGTCGATGCGCACGCCGACCGCGTCGAAGACGGCATTGGCGACCGCCGGGATCTGCGGGTTGGCGCACATCTCGCCCGGACCCTTGGCGCCGAACGGGCCGTCGGCGGAAGGACGCTCCAGCACGATGATCTCGGTTTCGGCGAGATCGCCGGGGCCAGGCATCAGATACTGGTTGAAGTCGGTGCCGCCATGGTCGCGGTTTGGATAATAGGGCTCGGTCGTCTCGTAGAGCGCGTGGCTGATGCCCATCCAGGAGCCGCCGACCAACTGCTGCTCGACCATCTTCGGGTTGAGCGCGCGGCCGATCTCGAAGACGTTCTTCACGTTGAGCACCGTCACTTCGCCGGTCTCGTCGTCGACCTCGACCTCGGCCACAGTGCAGGCATGGGCGTAGCAGGTAGAGGGCTTCATCGCGCCGGTCTCCTTCTCGGGATAGGAGCGCGGGATCAGGAACATGCCGCGGCCCGAGATCGAGCGCCCGCGCTTGAAATGCGCCGACAAGGCGACGTCGAAGATCGAGATCGACCGCTGTGGCGCACCCTTGACCAAAATGTTGCCCTGGCCGTCGGTCTCGAGGTCGGAGGCGTTCACTTCCAGCTCGTCCGCCGCCACTTCCAGCATCACCTGGCGGGCCTCCTTGGCGGCCTGGATGACGGCGTTGCCGGCGCGGTGCGTGCCGCGCGAGGCGAAGGTGCCCATGCAATGCGGGCCGGTGTCGGTGTCGGCGGTGTCGACGACGACGCGGTCGGTCGGCACGCCGATCGTCTCGGCGCAGATCTGCGCCATGATCTGCTTCATGCCCTGGCCGAGATCGACGCTGGAAAGCGTGACCATGAAATTGCCGGTCGGCGTCGAATGGACCAGCGCCTGGGTCGGGTCGCCGCCGAGATTCATGCCGGTCGGATAGTTGATCGCGGCGACGCCGCGTCCACGCCGGATCGCCATCTCACGCTCCTTTCCTGTAGGAGGACATCGCCAAGTATTTTTCCGCCACCGGCCAGTCGGCGGCGCGCGAGGCTTCCTGCATGCATTCGATCAGCGCCGCGCCTTCGGTTGGCTGGCGGTGCGCCTTCATGTCGCCGTCGCGATAGGCGTTGATGAAACGGAATTCGAGCGGGTCCATGCCGATCAGGCGCGCCAGCTTGTCCATCTGCACCTCCAGCGCGAAGTCGCCGATGGTGACGCCGAAGCCGCGCATGGCCGACGATGGGGTGCGGTTGGTGTAGACGCAGTAGGTGTCGATCCAGACGTTGGGGATCGTGTAGGGCCCGGGATAGTGCGCGGCGCCCTTCTGCGCGCCATAGGGCGAATGGCGAGAGTAGGCGCCGGCATCGGTGTAGCCGGTCACCTTGCGCGCGACGATGCGGCCGTCCTTCATGACGCCGTCCTTGATGACGACTTTCTCGGCCGCACGCGGCGAGGAGATCTGCATCTCCTCCTCGCGGCTGTAGATGAAGGAGACCGGCCGTCCGGTGAGCTTGGCGGCGAGGATGGCGATCGGCTCGACGATGACGTCGACCTTGCCGCCGAAGCCGCCGCCGACGGTACCGCCGACGAAGTGCAGCTTCGAGCCCGGCATCTGCAGGATGATCGAGGCATTGTCGAGGGTGAAGAACATCGCCTGCGTGTTGGTGTAGCAGGTGAAGCGGTCATTGCCCTCGGGCGCCACCACGCAGCCGGTGGTCTCGGTCGGCGCGTGCTCGATCGGCGAGGACTGGTAGGTCTGATCGAGAATATGGTCGGCCTCGGCAAAGCCCGCCTCGACGTCGCCGAAGCGCACCTTGCGGCACTCGCCGCTGTCATAGAGATAGTAGTTCCGGCCGTGATATTCGTTGACGATCGGCGCGCCGGGCTTCAGCGCTTCCTCCATGTCGAAGACCGCCGGCAGCACCTCGTAGTCGACCTTGACCTTGGCCGCGGCTTCCTGCGCCGCGCGCTCGGTCTCGGCCAGCACCGCCACCACGGCCTCGCCCTTCCACCGCACCTTGCCGTCGGCGAGCACGGTTTCGTCCTCCGGCCCGATCTGGATCAGGATCAGGATCGTGTAGACGTTGTGCGGTACATCCTTGGCTGTAAGCACCCTCACCACACCCGGATGCTTTTCCGCTTCCGATGTGTCGATCGAGCGGATGCGGGCGTGGTGGTGCGGGCTGCGCACCATCTTCAGGTGCAGCATGCCGGGAAAATTGCGGTCGGCGAAATAGGCGGTCTTGCCGGTGACATGTCCTGGTGAGTCCAGGCGCGGCCGCGGCTGGCCGATCTCGTTGAGGCCGTCCTTGCGGACATCGGCAAAGTAGTCCTTGCGCAGTTCCATGGCTCGTTTCCTCAGGCGGCGTTCTGCGAGTTGGCGCGCGCCGCAAGCAGCACCGCCTGGATGATCGGCTCGTAGCCGGTGCAGCGGCAGATGTTGCCGGAGAGCGCCTCGACCACGTCCTCGCGGCTGGGGTTGGGTGTATGGTCGAGCAGCGCCTTGGCGGCCATGATCATGCCCGGCGTGCAGAAGCCGCATTGCGTGGCGAAGGCGTCGAGGAAAGCGCGCTGCAGCGGATGCAAGACGCCGCCTTCGGCGAGGCCGGCGGTGGTCTGGATGTCGGCGCCGTTGCAAGTTTCCGCCAGCGTCAGACAGGAAAGCCTCAATTCGCCGTCGATGATCACGGAGCAGGCGCCGCAGGTGCCCTGATGGCAGCCGCCCTTGGGCGAGGTGTCGCCGATCTTGTCGCGCAGCGCGTGGAGCAGCGTCGTGCCGCTCTCGACGAATTCGGCCTTTTCGGAGCCGTTGAGCGTGAACTGAACCGGGACCTTCGCCATTTTTCCTCCTTGCGCGCCTGCCCGGATGACCGGACAGACGCGCGTCCCCCACGGACTTATTTTCGTGCTTGTCGTTGTCCCAAAACCGCAGCGCACTTTTGGGCGACAAGCATTAGCTCAGCAGCAGCCGGCCGAGATGGACCGGCAGAACCTCGGCGCGATACCAGCCGCTGGCGATCGGATCGGTGATCGGCGCAATCCCTTCGCCCGCCGCGGCCAGTGCCGGTGCAATTCCCTCAGGTGTAAGTTTGGCGCCGAGCAATGCCTTCTCGACGGCCTTGGCGCGCATCGGCCGGTCCGCCATGCAGCCAAGAGCGATGCGTGCCGAGGTCACGCTGCCGTCGGCGGCGCGCTGCAGGAGCGCGGCGATGCTCAGCACCGAGATGCCCTTCGGCTTGACCCGCGACACTTTGAGGAAGCGGAAGCTCTCCGCCGCGGGCAGGGAGAAGCCGACAGCCGTGACGATGGCGCGGCTGTTGTCGCGGCTGGAGAGGAAGGCTTCGATCGGCATTTCGCTGTTCTCGATGGCAACGGTGGCGTCCAGCGCCAGCAGCGCCACGGCGAAATCGCCGTAGGGAGCGAGGGCGAACAGATTGCCGCCGACGGTCGCCATGTTGCGGATCGCCGGCCCGCCGACAGCGCGCGCGGCCGGCGCGAGCGCGGCAAGCTCGGGATGGCGGACGATCGCCGCCATGGTGACAGAAGCGCCGAGCCGGACCTTGCCGCCGGAAACGGCGATCCGCGCAAGATCGGGGTCGGCGACGCGCACAAGGTTGGAGACGGAGACGTCGCCCTCATTGGCGGCGCGAACCACCAGCGTGCCGCCGCCGAGATAGCGGGTGCCGGACGCCTGCAGGGCCGCATTGGCGTCTTTCACCGTCGGAAAAGTCTGCAGCGCAAGCGGCATGGCGCGTTCCCCGATTAGCCGTTACCGGCGAAATGGGCCTTCAGGGCATTGAAGCCGCCCTGGAAGACATTGGCGCCCATGCCTTCGGCGAGCTTGTCTGCTTCTTCCGGCGCGGCGTCGAAGCTCGCGCTCCATTCGGCATAGGTGCGGTTGCCGTCGGTCACGCGCCGCAATTGCAGCGTCGCCTTGTGATTGGTGAGCGGCTGCGGCGTTTCGAGGATCGAGTAGCTGACCAGGAAATTCTCGTCGGAGAAGTCGAGCAGCTTTTCGCGCAGCCGCGCGCCGCTGACCAATTGGAAGTTGCGCACGCAGCCGATCGTCGTGGGGTCCTTGCCGTCCTCGATATGGCTTTCGACCATGCGCGGGTGCCAGCCCGGCAGGCCGTTGAAGTCGCGGATGCGCGCCCAGACCTGTTCGACCGGCGCGTCGATGACGCTGGAAATGGTGACTTTCGCCATATGCTCGTTCCCTTGTCAAGATGGGAAGAAGGCTAGGGCGGCCGGCCGGATCGCACTTATCAACGCGTCTTGCGCGCCTATCAATCAGTCTGAAAAAATGGCGCGCTTCAGCGGCTCAGGATACTGCCCGAGCCGCTTCGCGATAAAGCGTCGGCGGCACGCCGACATGGTCGCGGAAGAAGCGCGAGAAATTGCCCTGCGTGGTGAAGCCGAGATTGCAGGCGACCGAGATCAGCGGTTCCTGCGACCACTGCAGCTGGCGCACGGCTTCCTCCATTCGCAGCGTGTTCCAGTAGACGTTCGGCGTCAGATTGGTCTGTTCCTTGAACAGCGCGAAGAAATGCGGTCGGGACAGACCAACGGAGCGGGCGACGTCGTCGAAGGAGATGCGCTCGCAGACATTGGCCTTCATCAGCTGGATCGCCTTGCGGACGCGGAAATCGAGCATCGTGTTGACGCGAGCCCGCGCTGCCTGGGGCGCCGAGGCGTCGGCTGCATCGAGCACGCTGTCGATGAAGCGCTCGATCTCGTAGTTGGCGACATCGTCGATGCTTTCATTGTCGCTCAGATGATCGAGCAGGTTCGCCGCCGCCTGATGCAGCCACGGCTCCAGCGTGATTGCCGCCTTCGCGAACAGCGGCGCCGACGACGGCAGGTCACGGCGCCGGCGAGCCCAGTCGGGATCGATGTAAAAGGCGAGGAACAGGCCGGGCCTGCCGTCATGAGAAAGCGCATGGCTGTGCGGCTGAAACGAGTTGATGCCGGCGGCGGTGGTGGGACCCAGCCGCACCGTTTCGCGGCCGATGGTCATTTCGCCGGCTGTGCCTTCCAGCCAGATGATGAGATGCGCCTCGCCATGAGCATGGGTGACGAAGTCGTTGGCGACATTCAGGACAGAGACATGTCCGAACCGGCCCCAATAGAGCCTGATCGCGTCCGTCATGGGTATACTTCCTCCCGCGGGCGACTGGCCTCCCTTCGCCTGCCGGGGGATTTTGCGGCCGGCCTCCGGCCTCCGTCAAGGCGCGGCGGAACGACGGGCGCTTCGCATCGTCCGCCCCGGCCGATTTTCAGACTGAACGATAGGGTTCTCTCTCCTTCTCCCCTTGTGGGACAAGGTGTCGCCGAAGGCGACGGATGAGGGGTGCTCCAGCTTGGCACCGCCGCACTCCGTCCAACACCCCTCATCCGTCTCGGCGCTACGCGCCGATCCACCTTCTCCCCCAGGGGGAGAAGGGGAAAGCTAGTCGCTGCGCCGGAAGTTGCGGATACGGTCGAACAGCACGGCCAGGATGATCGCGCCGCCGATGAAGGTGCCTTGCCAGAAGGCGTTGATGCCGAGCAGGCCGAGGCTGTTGCGGATTACTTCGATCAGCGCGGCGCCGACGACGGCACCCAGTGCCGTCCCGACGCCGCCGGCGAGGTTGGCGCCGCCGATGACGGTGGCGGCGATCACCTGAAGCTCCATGCCGGTGCCGATATTGGTGGTGACGGCGCCGAGCCAGCCGGTCTGGATGATGCCGGCGAGACCGGCGGAAAGCGCCGAGATCATATAGACCGCGACCTTGATCTGGCGCACCGGAACGCCGGTCAGCGTCGCCGCGTGCTCATTGCCGCCGATGGCGAAGATATGCCGGCCGAACTTGGTCCAGCGCAGGGTGAAGCCCGTGAGCAGCGCCAGAAGGATCATGTAGAGCACCGGGTTGGCGATGCCGAACACCCAGGCGCCGCCGCCTAGAGCGAGCAGCTTGTCGTGGTCCGGTCCGAACTGGAAGACGACTGTGTTGTTGGAGGCGACCATGGCGAGGCTGCGGGCGACCGAGAGCATGCCGAGCGTCACCACGAAAGGCGGAAAGTCGAGATAGGCGATAAGGACGCCGTTGAAGGCACCGATAATGAGTGCGGTGGCAATCGAGACGCCAATGCCGGTGACGATGCCGTAACCGGCATGCATCGTGACGGCAAGCACCATCGAGCACAGGCACAGCACCGAGCCGACCGACAGGTCGATGCCACCGGTGATGATGACGAAGGTCATGCCGAGCGCGATGATTGCAACGAAGGTGACGTTGCGGGTGATGTTGAAGATGTTCTTCGACGTGGCGAAGGAATCCGTGGCAAGGGACAGGAAGAGGCAGGCAAGGATGACCGCGATCACCACCCAGAAGGTCTGGCTGGACAGCATGCGCGACAGGAAGGTGTGCTGCTTCTGCGCGATCGTCTGGTCAAGTGTCACTGCCATTATCGACCTTTCCTGCCAAGGGTGAAGCGCGCCAGCGGCGCTAGTTCCAAATCAGTGCTGTCATGCCACCTGTTCGATGGCCCCAGTGATCAGCCCCGTGACTTCCTCGGGCGAGCTCGAGGCGATTTTCTTGTCGGCGACCTTGCGGCCGCGCCGCATGACGATGACGCGGTCGGCGACGTCGAAGACGTCGGGCATGCGGTGGCTGATCAGCACGACGGCGATGCCCTGATCGCGCAAATGGCGGATCAGGTTCAGCACCTCGGCGACCTGCCGGACCGAGATCGCCGCAGTCGGCTCGTCCATCAGCACGATCTTGGCCTGCGACAGCATGGTGCGGGCGATCGCCACCGCCTGGCGCTGACCGCCCGACATCTGCTTGACGAGGTCGCGCGGCCGCGTCTCGGATTTCAGTTCGGCGAAGAGCTGTCCGGCGCGCTTGTACATCGCGGCATAGTCGAGAATGCGGAACGGGCCGATGCCGCGGCGGAGTTCCCGGCCGAGATAGACATTGGCGGCGGCCGTCAGATTGTTGCAGAGCGCCAGGTCCTGATGGACGATCTCTATGCCGTGCTGGCGAGCCTCGGCCGGCTTGTGCAGGATCAACTCCTTGTCGTCCATGCGCATCGTGCCATGGCTCGGGCGGAAGTTGCCGGCGATCATCTTGACCAGCGTCGACTTGCCGGCGCCGTTGTCGCCCATCAGGCCGACGACCTCGCCGGCCTGCAGCGTGAACGAGACGTCGTTCACTGCCTGGATGGCGCCGAAATGCTTCGAGATGTTGGCGAGTTCGAGAACCGACACCAGCCTTAAGCCTCCCCGTTTCCGTTCCACGGGCGCCGTCATCGATGCCGGCGCCGCATGGGCCTCGCACGTCCAACTCCTCCCGAGCGGGTGCGATCGGTGCATTTAGGCGAAAGCCTGCATGGGCGTCAATCAACTGTCGGGCGATTAATTTCGGATCTCGTCGAAAAATCGGTTTTGTAGGACAAATAGGAATTGACGTTGGCCGCGAGCCGTTATTAGCTAGCATTGGAGGAAGGGCTTGCCCTCACAAGACCGCCGCCCGATGGAGGCGGTTGGCGGGGTTTGGTCAGGATCCGGCAAGGCCAGCGTTCATCGCGCTGGAACGGATCGGCAAATGCTTATCGGACCGGTTCAAGACACGAGCATTCAAGCGATTGCCGTGTCCCTTGCATCCGGGCCGATCGGTGTGGCGGACACGTCGTGTCCGTCTGTTTTCAAGGGAGGAGATGATATGAGGAAATCACTTTTGCTCGCCGCCGTCGCCGCCATGGCGTTGGGCGCCGGGCCGGCTTTGGCCAAGAAACAGCTCGTCATTGTCGTGAAGGGTCTCGACAACCCGTTCTTCGAAGCCATCCACCAGGGCTGCGAGAAATGGAACAAGGAAAACGCCAGTTCCGAATATGAATGCTTCTACACCGGTCCGGCATCGACCTCGGACGAGGCCGGCGAAGCCCAGATCGTGCAGGACATGCTGAGCAAGCCGGATACGGCGGCGATGGCGATCTCGCCGTCCAATGCGCCGCTGATCGCGCAGACGATCAAGAGCGCCAATCCGTCGATCCCGATCATGACGGTCGACGCGGACCTGACCAAGGAAGATGCGGCGCTGCGCAAGACCTATCTCGGCACCGACAACTATCTGATGGGCAAGCGCATCGGCGAATACATCAAGAAGGCCAAGCCGAATGGCGGCACGATCTGCACCATCGAAGGCAATGCCGCGGCCGACAACATCCTGCGCCGCGCGCAGGGCATGCGCGATGCGCTGTCGGGCAAGGAAGGCCTGCCGGCGTTGAAGGGCGAAGGCGGCTGGACCGAGGTCGCCGGTTGCCCGGTGTTCACCAATGACGACGGCGCCAAGGGCGTGCAGGCGATGACAGACATCCTCGCCGCCAATCCGAAGCTCGACGCTTTTGGCATCATGGGCGGCTGGCCGCTGTTCGGCGCTCCGCAGCCCTATCGCGACCTGTTCAAGCCGATGGCCGAGAAGATCGCCAAGAACGAGTTCGCCATCGGCGCCGCCGATACCATCGGCGACGAAGTGGCGATCGCCAAGGACGGGCTGGTGACCGCGCTGGTCGGCCAGCGGCCGTTCGAAATGGGCTACAAGGCGCCTTCGGTGATGCTCGACCTCATCGGCGGCAAGAAGGTCGACGATCCGGTCTTCACCGGCCTCGACGAATGCACCAAGGATACGGTCGACACCTGTATCCAGAAGTAAGCTTCGATGGCTGGGGCGCCCCTCGTGGGCGCCCCTTCACCCTTTTCCGCTTGGACCATGAACGCGGCCTTTGCCTCCGGTAACAGGCGAGGGCCTTCGTGCGCCCGAAATTTCTTGGCGGATGATTGTGGGCGACCTCTGCCCGCGACGGGAGGCACCGGAACGCGGATGCCACGAGAAAAGTCAGGGAAGCGCCTGGCCGAACCGGTCCAGCCGGCCACGATCCGCAGGCCCGAGGCGACGCGGATCGCCGGCCTCAGCGTGCATGCCTCGCTGGCGGGCGAGATCGGCCTCAGGATCGTACGCGGCGACTACCCTCCCGGCACCATCCTGCCCAACGAAGCCAAATGGTCGGAAACCTTCAACGTCAGCCGCTCGGCGGTGCGCGAAGCGATCAAGATGCTGATGGCCAAGAGCCTGCTCTCCTCGCGGCCGAAGATCGGCAGCTGGGTCGAGCCAAGGGAGCGGTGGAACCTGCTCGACCGCGACGTGCTCGCCTGGTACGCGACCTCGCCCGACCGCGAGGTGTTCCTGAGGACGGTGCAGGAATTCCGCCACATCATCGAACCGGAGGCGGCAGCCTTCGCGGCAACGCGGCGCTCCGACGAGCAGATGGTCGAGATCAGCCAGGCTTGCCGCGAGATGGGCGAGGCGATGCATATCCAGGAGCGCACGCGCGCCGATACGCGGTTCCATCTCGCCATCCTGCGCGCTTCGGGCAACGAGCTTTTGGTGCCGCTCGGCGTGCTGATCGAGTCGGCGCTCGACCATCTCTTCGGCTTCGTCACGCGCGAGCACAGCGACCAGCGGCGGGCCCAGTCCCTGCACGAGGCGATCGAGCGGAACATCCGCCTGCAGCGCCCCGCCGCCGCGAGAAGCGCGGTGCACAAGCTGCTCGCCAACACCGACGAGGTGATCGGGCGGTCGCGGCGGTGAGGACACGCCCGGCGGGCGTCAGATCTTCTACTTCACGCCGTCCTTCGACGGCATCAGGTCGACGCCGTTGAGCTTGCCGATATGCGTGGCCAGCATCGGCACATATTGCTCGGCCGGCCCGGCGGCGAAGGCTGTCGCGAACGAGTTCTTGGTGGCGTTGCCCAGCGGGTTGGCAATGCCGGCAGCGCCCGCCATCGATTCCAGATAGGTCAGATCCTTGAAGGCATTGGCGATGGAGAATTTGTGCGCGTCGCGATCGCCCTCCAGCGTCCAGCGCATGAAGGTCTGATAGAAACCGCAATCCATGCGGCCGTTGCGGATCACGCTGTCGAAGCGCGGCGGTGAGATGCCGACCTTTTGCGCGAGCGCGAGCGCCTCGGAATAGATCGCCGCATAGCCAAGCGAGATGAAGTTGTTGAGCAGCTTCATGCGATGGCCGTCGCCGGTGTCGCCGATATGGACGATGCGGCCGGCCCAGGTTTCGATCACCGGCTTCAGCCTGGCGAACACCGCGTCGGGCGCGCCGACCATGGCGTCGAGCGTACCTTCCCAGGCCTCCTTCGGCGTGCGGCTGAGCGGCGCATCGACATAGTCGACGCCGAGCGCCTTGAGCTCAGCGGCCAGCGCGACGGTGGAGACCGGGTCGGATGTCGAGCAGTCGACGACCACCGAGCCCTTCTTCAAGCCTTCCTTCAGCCCGCCGGGGCCACGGATGATCGCCTCCACCTCACGCGAGCCGGTGACGCAGATGAAGACGATGTCGGAGGCCGCGGCCACTTCCTTGGACGTGGCAACTTCCTTTGCGCCGCGGCCAAGCAAATCCTCCGCAGGCTTGCGGTTCTTGCGGCCAAGGAAGGTCAGCGGATAGCCCTTGTCGACGATGTTCTTGGCGATGCCGTGCCCCATCAGGCCGAGGCCGATGAAACCGATGTTTTCGCGGGCAGCGGTGGTGGTCATGTCGTTTCGTCCCTGTCTTGTTGATGATCGGCGCCGGCGCGATCGGCCGGCAAGCGATTGCTGGAGAAGGTTTTCGCGGATCGCGGTTGGCAAGCGATTGCGGAACGCCATATTGTCTGACAATACACATAATTCTCAAGCGATGTGGAGAGCAAAATGACGAAGCGGATCATGTTCACCGGCGGCAGCGGCAAGGCCGGCCGCCATGTAGTCCAGTACCTGGTCGAGCATGGCTGCCAGGTGCTCAACATCGACGCCAAGCCGCTCGACAACCCGAAGGTGCGCACGCTAATCACCGACATCACCGACAGCGGCCAGGTGTTCAATGCGCTGTCGAGCTATGCGGGGCTGCATGAGTTCGATCCGTCGCTGCGGGCGCAGCCGGTCGATGCCGTGGTGCATTTCGCCGCCATCCCGCGCATCATGATCACGCCCGACAACGAGGTGTTCCGCATCAACGCGATGGGCACCTACAACGTCATCGAGGCGGCTGTGAAGCTTGGCATCCGCAAGGTGATCATCGCTTCCAGCGAGACGACCTACGGCCTGGTCTTCGCCAACGAACCGCGCAACCCGACGCATTTCCCGCTCGACGAGGACTACGACGTCGATCCGATGGACTCTTACGCGCTGTCGAAGATCGTCAACGAGAAGACCGCGCGCGCCTTCGCGCTGCGCAGCGGTTTCGACATCTATGCGTTGCGCATCGGCAACGTCATCGAGCCGCATGAATATGCGCTGTTCCCAAAATGGTTCGCCGATCCGGGTTTCCGCAAGCGTATCGCCTGGAGCTATATCGATGCCCGCGATCTTGGCCAGATCACCTTGCGCGCCATCGAGAAGGACGGATTGGGTTATCAGGTGTTCAACGCCGCCAACGACGACACCTCGTCCGACCTGCCGACTGCGGAGCTGCTGAAGCGTTTCTATCCGGGCGTGCCGGTGAAAGCCGAGCTCGGTGAATTCGAGACGCTGCTGTCGAACCGCAAAGCTCGGGAGGTGCTCGGCTTCCGCCCCGAACACAGCTGGCGCAAATACGTCAAGACTGCGTGAAGGGAGCCAAGCCCCGGCTGAGCTGTGCACATCCCGGCATCTTGCGGCAAAGCTAGCCTTGCCGTGCTTGACAGCTTCTGAAAACCGGACTTTCTGGAACCATGCGGGACGCAAAGCCGAACAACGAAAAAAGGCCGACGAGAGTGGCATCCGCCGATCGTATGGCGGGCGTTCGCCGGCCGGATGCGCCGCGCATCCCGGGCGCCAGCGTGCATACGTCGCTGGCCAGCGAAATCGGCCTCCGGATCGTGCGCGGCGACTATCCGCCCGGCACCATCCTGCCCAACGAAGCGAAATGGTCAGAGACTTTCGACGTCAGCCGTTCCGCGGTTCGCGAGGCAATCAAGATGCTGATGGCCAAGAGCCTTCTGGCGTCGCGGCCAAAGATCGGCAGCTGGGTGGAGCCGAAGGAGCGCTGGAACCTGCTCGACCGCGACGTGCTCTCCTGGTACGCGACCTCGCCGGATCGCGAGGTCTTCCTGAAGACGGTGCAGGAATTCCGCCATATCATCGAGCCGGAGGCGGCCGCTTTCGCGGCGATGCGGCGCACTGACGAGCAGATGGCCGAGATCAGCCAAATGTGCCGCGAGATGGGCGAGGCGACCAGCCTGCAGGAGCGGACACGCGCCGACACGCGCTTCCACCTCGCCATTCTGCGGGCCTCGGGCAACGATCTCCTGGTGCCGCTCGGCGTCCTGATCGAATCCGCTTTCGACCACCTCTTCGCCTATACGACACGCGAGCTGGACGACCTGCAGCACGCCCAGAAACTGCACGAAGCGATCGAGAGGAACATCCGGCTGCAGCGGCCGGATGCGGCGCGCAACGCCGTGCGCAAGCTGCTTGCCAATACCGACGACGTCATCCGTTCGCGCTGAGGCCCGCCGGGATTCAGGTCAGGCCTCAATCCTGCTTTTCGCGCCCGAAGGCGACGCGCAACTCGTCCTTGGCCTTTTCCAGCACCCGCTTACGCTCCTCCGGCAGATTCCTGCCGGCGCGGTTGATGTAGAAATTCAGCATCGACATCGCGGAGCGGAACGGCTCCGCCTTGCGGCGGTGGCTGTGCTCGGCCGAGCGCTTCAACGAAGCGGCGATCTTCCTGGCGTCGTCGGATTCGAAGATATGCTCCTCGAGATCCAGCGCATCGCTATGCTCGGTCACCTCGGCTGACCATTTCTTGCTGGCGGTCATGATGAAGCTCCTTCCTTGGGGCACAACTCGCCCTTGAGGCACAACTCACCCTTGAAGCAAAACTCGGGGGAGCATGGCCGGTTCCAATGTTCTGGAGCCACGGATTTGCCGGTCGTGGCGCTGCTCGATGCGGGAAATGCGCCGATAGTGGTGCGGGACTGCCGGTCACGAGAACAGCGACAGGAAGCGCCTTGACGACAATCTCCGGAAACGCGGCGAGCAGCGCGGGAATCGATAGCGGCTATGCGTGGACGCGGCTCGGGATTTCCTTGCTGCTGGCGACGATCGGCGGTGTCGGCATGTGGGCCGTGGTCGTGGTCCTGCCCGCCATACAGGCGGAATTCGGCATCGATCGCGCGGCTGCATCCATGCCTTATACCGCGACGATGGTCGGCTTTGCCGCCGGCAATGTGCTGGTTGGACGCGCCATCGACCGCATGGGTTATTGGATCCCGGCACTCGCCTCGGCTGCGGCGCTTGCCGCCGGCTTTCTGCTCGCTTCGCTCACCAATTCGATCCTTGGCTTCGCCCTCGTCCAGGGAGTGCTGATCGGCGTCGGCACCTCGGCGATCTTCGGCCCGCTGATCGCCGATATATCGCATTGGTTCAACCGCCGCCGCGGCGTCGCCGTGACGGCCGCAGCCTCCGGCAGCTACCTCGCCGGGGCAGTCTGGCCAATCGTGATCCCATACATCATGCGCGGCGAAGGCTGGCGTTTCGCCTATGCGGCGATTGGCGTGTTCTGCCTTGCGACCATGGTGCCGCTGGTGCTGATGCTGCGGCGCGGCGCGCCGCAGCAGGCGACATCGGGCTCGCCAGGCAGCCGGCCGGTGCAGCCGATCTCGCTGTCGCCGTCGGCGCTGCAGACGCTGCTGGTTGTCGCCGGATTCGGCTGCTGCATGGCGATGTCCATGCCGCAGGTGCATATCGTCGCCTATTGCATGGATCTCGGCTATGGCGTCGCGCGCGGCGCCGACATGCTGTCGATCATGCTGGCGGCGGGTGTCGTCAGCCGCATCGGCTCGGGCTTCCTCGCCGACCGCATCGGCGCAGTGAAGACGCTGCTCATCGGCTCGGCGCTGCAGTGCCTGTCGCTGCTCTTCTACATTCCCTTCGACGGGCTCGCCTCGCTCTATGTGGTCTCGCTGGTGTTCGGCCTGTCGCAAGGCGGCATCGTTCCCTGCTATGCGATCATCGTGCGCGACTACATGCCGGCAAAGGAGGCCGGCCAGCGCGTCGGCATCGTCATGATGGCAACGATCTTCGGCATGGCGGTCGGCGGCTGGATGTCGGGCTGGATCTACGATCTCACCGGCTCCTACGCCGCGGCGTTCCTCAACGGCATCGCCTGGAATCTGGTGAATCTCACAGCCGTCCTGCTCCTCATGTGGAAGGCGAGGCGGAACGCCGAATCGCTGGCTTGATGTCGGTCAGGTGGCTGGGAAAGGCTGACCATCGCTTGACAACGGCCATCGCCTGCGCGACCCAGATCGGATGGGACGGGCTGCGGGATATTGGCTAAGATGTTGACGGTCGGCCCGCTGCCGCGCTGCTTATGCGCAGAAAGGGCAGGGTTGTGACAAAGCCCCGCTCACGCCGCGGCGGAGGTCGCCCGACCATCGCCGACGTGGCGCGCAAGGCGGGTGTGGGCGCCATTACCGTGTCGCGCGCCCTGCGCGAGCCTGGGCGGGTTTCGGAAGATCTGCGCCGGCAGATACAGGCCGCCGTCGACGAACTCGGCTATGTTCCGGATCCCAACGCGCGGGCCCTGGCCTCGGCGCGCGCGGAAGTCTTCGGCGTGCTGGTGCCGTCGCTCACCAACAACGTCTTTGCCGAAGTGGTGCGCGGCATCTATGACAGCCTCTCCGATGGCCCATTTCGCATTCAGCTCGGCAACACGCATTACTCGGGTCTAGAGGAAGAGCGGCTGCTGCAGGTGTTTGCCCTGCAGCGCCCGGCGGCACTGATCGTTGCCGGTATCGACCAGACGCCGCAGTCGCGAATACTGCTGGAGACGGCCGGCTGCCCGGTGGTGCAAGTCATGGAAACCGGACCGGATCCGATCGATATGCTCGTCGGCTTCTCGCATTTCGACGGCGGCCGGGCGGCCACCGAGCATCTGATCGAAGCGGGCTACAGGCGGATCGGCTTCATCGGCGCGCGCATGGATCCGCGCTCGCAGCGGCGCCTTGCCGGCTATCGCGCGGCGATGGAGGCGGCCGGCCTGTTCGACCCCCGTCTGGTCACCACCACGCCGCTACTGTCCAGCGTGACGCTCGGGCGCGAGCTTCTGCGCGATGCACTGGCCAAGATGTCGGCGCTCGATGGCGTCTTCTGCAACAATGACGATATTGCGCTCGGCGTTCTGTTCGAATGTCACCGCGCCGCGATCGCTGTGCCGAAGACGATCGGCATCGTCGGCTTCAACGATCTAGACATGATGCAGGCGGCCTTTCCGTCAGTCACCAGCGTTCGCACGCATCGCTATGAAATCGGCCGCCAGGCGGTGGCGATGGCGCTTGCCGCGATCGCCGGCCAAAGGCCGCAGCAGCGGGTCGTCGACCTCGGTTTCGAGCTCATACGCCGCGAGAGCACCGCTCGCTGAAACACGCAGAGGCGACTGTGCAAATGCCGGTTTACAGCCTTTAATGGTAGCGCTACCATTTTTGTGTGAAGTCTGTTTATTATACATAAGCAACAGCTCATGCTTGTTTATTATGTATAATATGATAGTTTCATGAGCTGTCTGGAGGGGACGAGAGGGGGAAAAGAGGGACGGCGCAAGCCGCCTCGCAGCGTATCGGATTGGCAGGAGGGTGCCGGCCGACCGCCAACACATTCAACAAGCAGAACTGCAACTGGGAGGAATACCGATGATCAAGTCACTTGTTGGCGGCGTCATTGCCGCCACTGCATTCGTCATGCTGAGTTCTTCGGCGATCGCCGATCCTGAAGTCGTCAAAGGGCCGTCGGCCGAGCCCGACTGCTTCGCGCCGTGGGCGGCCGACACGCAATTCTTCAAATATCCGAAGAAGGATGGGCCGTATCGTATCGCGCTCGCCAACGGCTATATCGCCAACACTTGGCGCATCCAGATGATCCAGACGGCCAAGGCCTACGCCGCGCAGCCGGACGTTGCCAAGAAGCTCAAGGAATTCAAGGTGGTATCGACCGGCGAGGATGTGCCGGCGCAGATTTCGGCGATCAACAATTTCATCGACTCCGGTTTCGACGCGATCGTCGTCAACGCCCAGAACCCGACGGCGTTCGGGCCGGTCATCAAGCGCGCCAAGGAAGCCGGCGTCATTCTGGTCGCCTTCGACAACATCCTCGACACCAAGGACGCCATCAACGTCAATGTCGACCAGAAAGGCCTCGGCGAGTTGTGGGGCAAGTGGCTGGTCGCGCATGTGCCGAATGGCGGCAAGGTGCTCGAGGTGCGCGGCGTCGCCGGTACCTCCGTCGACACCGACCGGCACAACGGCATCCACGAGGTGCTCGACGGGTCCGGCAAGAAGTGGGATGTTACCGAGGTCGTGGGCAAGTGGGATGACGGCGTGGCGCAGAAGGCCACCGCCGACGCCATCGCCACCAGCGGACCGTTCGACGGCATCACGGGACAGGGCGGCGACACCGGCATCGTGCAGGCGATGATCGACGCCAAGCATCCATTCGTGCCGTTCGGCGGCGAAACGGAAAACGGCTTCCGCAAATTCTGCGCTGCGCATGCGGGAGATGGGTTGAAATGTTCGTCGGCCGGCACCGGCCCTGCCCAGGTCGCGGTTGCCATCAAGACGGCGATTGCCGCCCTCGAAGGCAATGTCGTGCCGCAATCGGTCAAGCTGCCGCTGGCTATCGTCGAGGACCCGAACTTCAAGGCAGGCCAGGATTTCTTCCCCGACCAATCCGACAATTTCTTCGTCGGCAATTCCTTCCCGACCTGCGGCATCAATTTCACCGCGCAGGAAATCATGGGCCAGACCAAGGAAAACAAGTAGCCTTATCCGGTCGGCGCCGCGAGATGGTCGCGGCGCCGGCTGCTTGATGCCAATCGCGAACTGGCCTGGGGAGGGCTGATGGACGGCGCGGCTCCGCTCTTCCGCATGGAAGGCATCTCGAAGCGCTATGGCGGCGTGCGGGCCTTGGAAAAGGCCGACCTCACGGTCACGGCCGGCAGCATCCACGCAATCCTCGGCGAGAACGGCGCCGGCAAATCGACTTTGATCAAGGTCATGGCCGGTGTCGTCGCGCCGGACGAAGGCACGATGACGCTCGACGGCCGCGAGGTGACATTTGCCTCGCCGGCCGCCGCAAACCAGGCCGGCATCGCCTGCATCTTCCAGGAGCTGTCGCTCATTCCGGAGCTCAGCGTCGCCGACAACATCGTCATTTCCGATCCGCCGAAGCGCTTCGGCATGATCGACCGCAAGGCGCAGCGGCGCATCGCGGAAGAGGCGCTTGCCCGCGCGGGTGCCTCGGATATCCACCCGCTGGCGTTGATCAAGGACCTGCCGCTCTCGCGCCGGCAAATGGTCGAGATCGCCAAGGCGCTGGCCAGGAAGCCGCGCATCCTGATCCTCGACGAAGCGACCTCGGCGCTGACCGCGGCGGATGTCGCGAAGGTCTTCGACGTGCTCAAGCGGCTGCGCGAGGAAGGGCTGGCGCTGCTCTATATCTCGCACCGCATGAACGAGATCGCCGAACTGGCCGACCAGTGCACGGTGTTCCGCAACGGCCGCAATGTCGCCAGCTATCAAGCCGGATCGAAGAGCGACAACGAAGTCATCGAGCTGATGATCGGTCGGGAATACAGCCACATCTTCCCGCCAAAGCCCAGCATACCGGCTGCCACGACGCCCGTGCTCGAGGCGCGCAACCTCACCTGGGTCGACCGTCTGGACAACGTTTCTCTGAGCGTCAGGGCAGGAGAAGTGGTAGGGCTCGGCGGTCTCGATGGCCAGGGCCAGCGCGAGCTGCTGCTTGCGTTCTTCGGCGTGTTGCGGGGTCTTTCGGGGCAGATACTGGTCGACGGCAAGCCGGTCTCGATTGCCAGTCCCGCAGCTGCGAGCGATGACCGCATCGGCATGGCGCTGATCCCGGAAGACCGCAAGACCGAGGGGCTGATGCTACCGATGACGGTGCGCGAGAACCTGTCCTTCGCGGCGCTCGACCGGTTGTCCAAGGCCGGCGTCATCGATCGCGCCTCCGAGCAGCGGCTGATCGACGACATGGTCGGGCTGCTGGCCATCAAGACGGCAGGCCTCGACATTCCAGTCGGCGCGCTTTCGGGCGGCAACCAGCAGAAGGTCGTGATCGCCAAATGGCTGATGCGGCAGCCGCGCATCATCCTGCTCAACGATCCGACGCGCGGCATCGATGTCGGCACCAAGCAGGAGCTCTACCAGCTGATGCGCAAGCTGGCCGACGCGGGTGCCGCGATCCTGTTCTATTCCACCGACTATGACGAGCTCATCGGCTGCTGCGACCGCGTGCTGGTGCTCTATGACGGCGCCGTCAAGCGGGAACTTGCCGGCGCCGAGATCACCGAGCATGCGCTGATCGCGAGCGCGCTGAACATCCACAGCGGAAATGAACGGCCAGGGCGAGGAGAGGGCGCGTGAAGGATTGGCGCTATTGGCTGGCCGAACAGCGCGGAACGCTGCTCGCTTTCGGCATCTTCATCGTCATGTTCGCGATCTACAGCGCCAACCACCCGGCAGGCTTCACCGCCAATGTCGTGCAGACGGCGGCGAACAAGGGCGTGCTGCTTGCCTTCGTCGCCATGGCGCAGACGCTCGTCGTGATCACCGCGGGCATCGATCTCTCGGTCGGCATGATCTTCACGCTGACCAACTGCATGGCTTCCTGGCTGGTGATCGGCACCGGGCTTGAGACGGCGTTCGGGGTGGTGGCCGTGCTCGGCACCGGGCTCATCTGCGGGGCGATCAACGGCGCCATCGTGATCTACGGACGCCTGCAGCCGATCGTCGCCACGATCGCCACGGGCGCCGTCTATTTCGGCCTTGCGCTGCTTTTGCGGCCGGTTCCCGGCGGATCGGTCAACGAGGGCCTTGCCGATTTCCTGACCGGGCGTTTCTTCGGCGTCGTGCCGGCCAGCCTGGTGGCGCTGTTCCTCGTCGTGCTGGTTGTCTGGGTGCCGTTCAGCCGCTCCGAGTTCGGCCGAGCGGCCTACGCTGCCGGCTCGTCCGAGACGGCGGCCTATATGTCGGGCGTGCCGATCCGCAGAGGGAAGTTCCTCGCCTATACGCTGGCCGGCCTGCTCGCCGCGATAGGCGGCCTGTTCCTCACCTTCTTCACCTATACGGGCGAAGCGGCCTATGCGAGCGGCAATGCCTACACGCTATTCTCGATCGCAGCGGTCGTGCTCGGCGGCGTCTCGCTGTTCGGCGGCAAGGGCAGCGCTATCGGCGCGATCTTCGGCGCGCTCGCCTTCCGCACCATCGGCGACCTGCTCTTCGTCTTCGATTTCGATCCGCTCTGGCAGCCGTTGTTCCAGGGCATTATCCTGTTGATCGCGGTCAGCCTCGGCGCCTTCGCGCTGTTCAGGGTGCGCAACCGGCTGGAGTGGTTCCTGTGAGCGAAACGACGCTTGGCGGCATCGCCAGCCGCATGCCGAAATTCATCCGCCGCGCCGATCCGGCGGTGGCGACCGCCTTTGCCTGCATCGTGGCCCTGCTTCTGGTCGGCAGCCTCTATTCGCGCAGCTTTCTCTCGCCGGAATATCTCCTGCAGCAATTGAAGGTGGCTTCGTTCCTCGGCGTGATCGCCACGGGAATGATGCTGGTCATCCTGCTCGGGCAGATCGACCTGTCGGTGCCGTGGTCGGTGGCGACCGGCGCCATGATGGCCTGTGCCGCCGCTGCCTACGGGCCGGTGGGCGTCGCTCTTGCCATCCCGTTCGGCATCCTGTGCGGAGTGGCGATCGGCATCGTCAACGGCATCGGCGTCGCATATCTGCGCATTCCATCGATGATCATCACCTTGGCCACCAACGCCGTCGCGCAAGGGCTGATGGTGGTTTATACGGGCGGGTTCTCGCCGCAGGATTCGGCGACGGCGGCGATGCGCTACCTCGCGACCGGTTTTACCATTCCGGGGGTCCCGAACGCCGTGATCATCTGGGCGCTGATAGGGGCGGCAATGGTCTTCGTGCTGACCCGTACCAGCTTCGGTCGCGCCGTCTACGGAATCGGCAATCGCGAGCGCGCCGCCTATCTTTCCGGCATCGACACGCGCCGCGTGGTGATGATTGCCTTTGCCGTGTCCGGCGGGCTCTCGGCCTTTGGCGGCGTGCTTCTGGCGGGCTACGCCTCGAAAGCCGCGCAGTCGATGGGCGATGCCTATCTGCTGCCGTCGATCGCCGCGGTGGTGCTGGGCGGCACGTCGATCCTCGGCGGGCGCGGCTCTTATCTCGGCACCGTCGCCGGCGTGATCCTGATCACGCTGCTGCAGTCGATCCTGTCGGTCATGCAGATGCCGGAGGCTGGGCGGCAGATCATCTACGGCGTCGTGATCGTCGCCATGCTTTTGCTCTACGGCCGCGCGCCGGCAAGTCGCTGATCGTGGACGAAGGATCGGCAAGGTCACAACCATCGGAGGCTCGATTGAACGACATCCGGTCAGCGCCGGCCATCGTCGTGATGGGAGTTGCCGGCTGCGGCAAGACGGTCGTCGGCGAAGCGCTGGCCGAGGCGCTGGGCGCAGTCTTCATCGAGGGCGATCGTCTGCATCCGCCGGAAAACGTGGCGCGCATGGCGCGCGGCGAGCCGCTGACGGATGCATTGCGCGAGGGCTGGCTCGACGCCATCGGCGAGCGCGTCGCGGCCTCCGTGGCCGACGGACAGAAGGCCGTGGCGGCCTGCTCGGCCCTGAAGCGCAGCTATCGCGACAGGCTGCGCGGCTATTGCCCGGGCATCGTCTTCCTCTATCTCAAGATCGATCGCGAGACGGCCTGGCGTCGGGTCGCGGGCCGCAAAGGCCATTTCATGCCGGCAAGCCTGGTCGACAGCCAGTTCGCGACGCTGGAAGAGCCGGGCCTGGATGAGCTCGCCGTGACAGTGGATGCGACACGGACCGTGGCCGCGATCGTGAAGGAAGTCCTTGGCTAGAACGGCAGCAATCGAGTTTCCCTTAAGCTGCCTCACCGCCGATCGCGGGTTGGTCCTGCCGCCCGGTTAGCCGATTGGCGCTGGACCAGACCATCATCTGGTCCGGATATGATTTGATCGCTTCCAGAAGATGGTCGCGCTTGAGCAGGATGTAGCCAGCTTGTAGGACGAGATTCTTTGCCGTCACGTCCTTTGCCGGTAAGGGCGTGGCCGGGATGGCGTCGGGCTTGAGCTCGGGGCTGACAATCGCCCGGTACTCGCGGAACGGCACAATCTCCAAGGTCGACATGGCGAACAGCGCGGCACCCGCGCGCGCCGCGAAATTCGCCGGCGCCGAGGCGAGGTGGGTCCAGCCATGCACGCCCATGGCGATCTCGGTGAAGGTGGAGCCGGCATGGATGGTGTTGGTCATCAGCACGACGCCGTTTTGCCTCAGCGTCTTCTGGATGCGCGCCGTGACCTGGTAGGCGTCGGCGCGCTCGAAGACGATGCGGCTTTTCAGGAAGCGGTTTTCGACCTCGACCAGCGGCCTGTTGATCACATGCAGACCGAATTTGCTTTCCGAGAAGCCGTGGAAGGTGACGCTCACCTGGTGCGCCTCGATGCCGGCTTCGAAGAGGGCGCGCTTGCCCATGATGGTCTGGGCGATGAATTGATCGCACCAGACGATGGCACCGCGACCGCGCTGCAAGGCCTCGCGCAAGCCGTCAAGCCCTTCCAGCCGGATCGCCGGCGACCAGCGGCGAGGGACGCGATGAGCGGCAAGCATCAGGCGGCGGCGATGCGCGGCGGCAAGATGGCCCTTGAAGAGGCTTTGCGTGTCGACGTCGTCGCCAAGCACCGCCTTGATCGCGACGTCATAGCGCGCGAATTCCTTGCGGACATGGCGCTTGCGCCGAAGCGTCGAGACCCAATCGCAGATCGGCCCCCACCATGCGACCGGCAGGACCGCCGCCACGCCGAGATAGAACAAGGAGAGCAGGCTTTCGCGCAGATCCTTGTTGGAGACGCTGCGCAATTTGCCGGGGCGGACGAGCTTGCGGCTGAAGAAGCGGACGGTCTCGCCACGCTCTGGCACCAGCACGTCGGCGATGATCTCGGTATGATAGAGATTTGGCGATGACGGTTGCCGTTTGGCCCTGCGGGAATTGCCAAGCCAAGGCAGTCTCATGGGTGAGATATCCCCAAACCTTGTTCCATCCGTCAGCCGCTTTACTGCGTCTGTCGCGGAGAGACAACCAAACGGTGTGGCGCCGTGGCTGAGCGGTCAGATCTGCGAGGTCAGCTCTGCGGGGAAATCGTCGTTGTCGGCGTCGCGCATGGCGGCGAGGCTGCGATTGTCGAGCACCTCGGCGATCGCCTGACGCACTTCCAGCATCATATGGCGGACCTGGCAGGTCGCCTCGTCGCAATCCTCGCAGCGCTGGTACTGCGTGCGGCTGGCGCAAGGGATCGGCGCCAGCGGACCATCGAGCACGCGCACGACATGGCCGATCTTGATCTCGGCGGCGGGCCTGGCCAGGCGATAGCCGCCTTCCTTGCCCTTGCGGCTCTGCACGAAACCGGCATTGCGCAATTCGCCAAGGATGGCGTCCAGGAACTTCTTCGGGATGTTGTTGGCGACCGCTATGTCGTTGACGAATGCAAGCTGGCCAGCCGGCAGGCTGGAAAGATGCACGAGGGCCTTGAGGCCGTATTTGCCTTTTTTGGTCAGCATGCCCGATTCAGTTCATCAAACCCCAATTGCCCTGCATCTGGCGGTTGTTTGTGTGCAAATCATGACAGTTTGGCCGCGCAAGGCGATTTGGCACAATAATTCGTCGTTGCAGGTTTAGGCACAAACGCGTTGATTCTTCGTAACGTTTTTCACATTGGCTGTTGGATTTCCCCGACAAAAACGATGCCAGCGCCGGATACAAAGAAAGCCGGCAAGAGCCGGCTTTCCTGCCTCCTGTGATTGTGGATCAACGGCTGCCGTAGGCCTGGTCGAGCAAGCCGCCGGCCGCGAAATGCTCTTTCTGCACCTTGTCCCATCCGCCGAAGACCTCGTCCACCGTCAACAGGCGGACGTCGGGAAATTCGGCCTTGTATTTCGCCGCGACCTCAGCGTCGCGGGCCCGCAGGCCGTTGCGGGCGGCAATGTCCTGGCCCTCGGGCGAATAGAGGAAGTCGAGATAGGTCTTGGCAAGATCGCGGCTGCCGTGCTCGTCGGCGACCTTGTCGACGATCGCCACCGGAAATTCGGCCAACAGGCTGACCGAAGGCGTGACCTGCTCGAACTTGTCGTCGCCATACTCCTTGCGGATGCCGCGCGTCTCGGACTCGAAGGTGATCAGCACGTCGCCGATCTCGCGCTGCACGAAAGTGGTGGTGGCGGCGCGGCCGCCGGTGTCGAAGATCGGCACGTTGTTGAACAGCTTGGTGATGAACTCCTTCACCTTGGCGTCGTCGCCCTTGAAGGCTTCCTTGGCGTAGGCGGTGGCGGCCAGATAAGTGTAGCGCGCATTTCCGGAAGTCTTCGGGTTGGGGAAGATCACCTGCACATCGTCGCGCACCAGATCGTTCCAGTCCTTGATGTGCTTGGGATTGCCGGCACGAACCAGGAAGGACGGCAGCGAATAGAAGGGCGAGGCGTTGTCCGGGAATTTTTTCTGCCAATCTGCCGAGACCAGCCCTTTCTTGACCAGGAAATCGATATCGGTGACCTGGTTGAAAGTGACGACATCGGCGCCCAAGCCGTCGGCGACGGCGCGTGCCTGCGCCGAGGCGCCAGCGTGAGACTGATCGATGGTCACGCCGGCATGCTCGGCGATGAAGGCCTTGTTGATGTCGGCGAACAATTCGCGGCCAACGTCGTAGGAGGCGTTCAAGAGCCTATCGGCCGACCAGGCCTGCGGGGAGGCGAGGACGAGACCGGCGAGAGCGGCGATGCCAAGCAACAAGCGCTTCATGGAAAGGCTCCTTTGGAATGATCGGAAACTATAGTGCGACGATAAAAAGGAAAGCCAGGCCCGACGAGGCACGCGCTCCGGGCGCCGCGCGACTGGCCGGAAAATATCCCGCCGAAACAGGTATTTGGTAGGATTTTCTTCCAGGCCGATTCAGTGCGGCGCCGCCGGTGACGTGGAAGCGAGAGCGGAAAATGCGTCAGGCGACCGGGAAGAGCTTCCAGCGCCGCGGCCTGAAGGCCACCCGGCTCTTCTGTGCCGCGGGATGGTCGACCGGCAGCTCGATCTCGACGCGCTGGCGCTCACCGCCGACCTCGAGCTCGACCCGCCTTGTACCGGCGACGCGGCGGCTGGCGGCGACGGTGCCGGCGATGCAGCCACTGCAGCCGTCGAGCAGCTCGACATCGTGCGGGCGGAAGTAGAGCAGGGCCTCGCCGGACGGCGCGTGCGGCGCCTGCAGACCGATCGGCCGATCGGCGATCCAGACCTCGCCATTGTCGACCTTGACCGGCAGCGAGCTGGATTCGCCGATGAAGCTGTAGACGAAGGGCGAGTTCGGCGTGTCGTAGATATCGTCGGCGGTGCCGACCTGCTCGATGCGGCCCTGGCTCATCACCACGACGCGGTCGGCGAGCTCGAGCGCCTCTTCCTGGTCGTGAGTGACGAAGACCGTGGTGTGGCCGGTGGCGTCATGGATCTCGCGCAGCCAGCGCCGCAGCTCGCGACGCACCTGCGCGTCGAGCGCGCCGAACGGCTCGTCGAGCAAAAGCACCTTGGGCTCGATCGCCATGGCGCGGGCCAAAGCGACGCGTTGGCGCTGGCCGCCGGAAAGCTGTGCCGGATAGCGTTTTTCCAACCCCGACAGCTGGACGAGGTCTAGGAGTTCGGACGCGCGGCGGCGGATCTCCTGTGCCGAGGGACGCGCGGCGCCGTGGCGGACCTTCAGGCCGAAGCCGATATTGTCGGCAACCGTCATGTGGCGGAACAGCGCGTAATGCTGGAAGACGAAGCCGACATTGCGCTCCTGGATCGACTTCTGAGAGGCGTCTTCGTCGCCGAAGAAGATGGCACCCTTGGTCGGCCGCTCCAGGCCGGCGATCAGGCGGAGCAGCGTCGTCTTGCCGGAACCGGATGGCCCAAGCAGCGCGATGAGCTCGCCCGACTTGATGTCGAGCGACACGTCGTGGAGCGCCGGAAACCGCTCGAACTCCTTGCGCACGTTGACAACGCGAACTTCCATACAAATCCCTCAGTCAGTTGATGCATGTCGTTGCCCCAAAACCGCTACACACTTTTGGGCGACATGCACCTTAAAAGCGCGTCGAGCTGAGACGGGTTCAGGCGACGCGCATTAAGTCTTTGTTTTGATGCATGTCGTTCTCCCAAAACCGCTGCGCACTTTTGGGCGACATGCATTAGTGTCCGCGTGTCGCGGCGATCTCGGTGCCGTAACGCATCTCGAGAAGCGTTTTCAAGACCAGCGTCACCAGTGCCAGGCCGGCAAGCAGCGAAGCGACCGCAAAGGCACCGACGGCGTTGTACTCATTGTAGAGGATTTCCACATGCAGCGGCATGGTGTTGGTGAGGCCGCGTATGTGGCCCGACACCACCGATACCGCGCCGAACTCGCCCATGGCGCGGGCATTGCAGAGAAGCACGCCGTAGAGCAGCCCCCATTTGACGTTGGGCAGCGTCACATACCAGAAGGTCTGCCAGCCATTGGCGCCGAGCGAAAGGGCGGCCTCCTCATCGCCATTGCCTTGTTCCTGCATCAGCGGGATCAGTTCGCGCGCGACGAAGGGGAAGGTGACGAACACGGTGGCCAGAACGATACCCGGCACGGCGAACAGGATGACGATGCCGTGCGCCTTCAGCCAGGCGCCGAGCAGACCTTGCGCGCCGAAGAGGAGCACGTAGACCAGGCCGGAAATCACCGGCGACACCGAGAAGGGCAGGTCGATAAGCGTGGTCAGGAATGCCTTGCCCTTGAACTCGAACTTGGCGATCGCCCAGGCGGCCGAGATGCCGAAAATGACGTTGAGCGGCACCGAGATCGCCGCCACGAGCAGGGTCAGCCGGATCGCCGATCGCGTGTCGGGGCTGGCAAGCGCTTCCGTGTAGGCACCAATGCCCTTGGCGAGCGCTTCGTGGAAGACGACGATCAGCGGCAGAAGCAGGAAGACGGCGAGGAAGGCGAAGGCGATTGCCATCAGCACGGCTTTCACAGGCCGGCTTTCGGTCACCGCCGCCGACTGGCTTTCGTGCAGCGGCTCGTAGGATTTGATCTCGGGATCAGCCATAGCGCTTGCGGCTCCATGTCTGCACGAGATTGACGACCAGAAGCATCACGAAGGACAGCGCCAGCATGATCGCCGCGATCGCGGTCGCCGCCTCGTAATTGTATTCCTCGAGCCTGATCACGATCAGAAGCGGCGCGATCTCGGACTTGAAGGGCAGATTGCCGGCAATGAAGATCACGGAGCCGTATTCGCCGACGCCGCGGGCGAAAGCGAGCGAGAAGCCGGTGATGATGGCCGGCGCCAGACCCGGGAAGAGCACGCGGGTGATGATCTGGAAGCGGTTGGCGCCAAGCGTTGCGGCGGCTTCCTCGACCTCCTTGTCGAGCTCCTCCATGATTGGCTGTACCGTGCGCACGACGAAAGGCAGACCGATGAACACCAGCGCGATGACGATGCCGAGCGGCGTGTAGGCGACCTTGATGCCGAGCGGCATCAGAAGCTGGCCGATCCAGCCATTCGGCGCATAGAGCGTGGTAAGCGCGATACCGGCGACCGCGGTGGGCAGGGCGAAGGGCAGATCGACCATCGCATCGGCGATGCGGCGGCCCGGGAAACGGTAGCGGACCAGCACCCAGGCGACGACCGTGCCGAACACGACATTGACCACGGCGGCAATGAAGGCGGTGCCGAAGCTGATCCTCAGCGCGTTGAGGGTGCGCCGATCGACGGCGATCGCCCAGAAATCGGTCCAGCCGAGCGCGGCCGAACGCCAGACCAGACCCGACAGCGGGATGAGGATGATGAGCGTGAGGTAGGCAAGCGAGAAGCCGAGCGTCAATCCGAAGCCCGGAATGACGCTCGGCTGTCTGAACCGCCACCCCGCCTTAGCGGGTGCTGTGGTCATGCTGTTCTGGATCGTCCCTTCTATTCAAACCAGAATGGCTTTGCGCAATCGCATTCGGCCGGTATGCCCAAGGCTCACCGGCCGTCCGGCCTCACTGCGCCGGCTTGTAGATCTGGTCGAATATACCACCGTCGCCGAAATGGTAAGGCTGCGCCTTCTTCCAGCCGCCGAATTGCGGATCGTCGACGGTGACGAGCTTGATCGCCGGCAGCTTGGCAAGGTCCTCGGCCGGCACCAGGTCGGGCTTTGCCGGACGATAGTGGTTCTTGGCGATCAAGGTCTGGCCTTCCTTGGAGTAGAGCCAGCCGAGGTAAGCTTCGGCCACCTTGCGCGTGCCCTTGGCGTCGACATTGGCATCGACCACGGCGACAGGCGGCTCGGCCAGGATCGAGGTCGGCGGATAGACGATGTCGAAATTGTCGGCGCCGAATTCGTCGAGCGCGAGATAGGCTTCGTTCTCCCAAGCAATCAGCACGTCGCCCAGCCCCTTCTGTGCGAAGGTCACCGTCGAGCCACGGGCGCCGGTGTCGAGCACCGGGACGTTCGCATAGAGCTTGCCGACGAATTCCTTGGTCTTGGCTTCGTCGTTGCCGTCATTGGCGTTGGCATAGGCCCAGGCGGCAAGATAGTTCCAGCGCGCGCCGCCGGAAGTCTTCGGGTTGGGCGTGATCACCTGGACGCCGTCCTTGACCAGATCGTTCCAGTCGTGGATGCCCTTGGGATTGCCCTTGCGCACCAGGAAGATGATGGTCGAAGTGTAGGGCGCGGAATTATTCTCGAATTTTTTGCGCCAGTCCGGATTGATCTTCTTCGTCTTGGAGACGATGGCGTTGATGTCGCCTTCAAGCGCGAGCGTCACGACATCGGCGTCGAGGCCGTCGATCACGGCGCGGGCCTGCGCGCCCGATCCGCCATGCGATTGCTGGATGGTGACGGTTTCGCCGGTTTCCGCCTTCCAGTGCGCGGCGAAGGCCTCGTCATAGGCCTTGTAGAGTTCACGTGTCGGATCGTAGGACACATTCAAAATGGTCGTGTCGGCAAACGCGAAACCGAGCGTGCCGAACTGGACAGATGTGGCGACCAGCGCGCCGAGCAGTTTCCTGAAATGAGGATTGGTCATTTCCGCCTCCGTTGAACTGCACGAACTCTAGCGAATTTATAGAAATTAGATGCATTGAATGTTGCCTTTTTCACCTCCTTGCAGCAATTTTTCGCCGAGCGCCGGCCGGTAGAGGAAATATCTTCCTCAACCGGTGGCAGCGTGGCTCCTCATCAGCGGGCCTAATTAGAAGCGCTGGCGCCCAGGACAAGTCCTGCGGTCATCGGCGAGCTGACGAAGCTGGCGGGCAGGGATCGGCGGCGGCCGGGGAGGAGGTTGCAACCAAGCTGGTCAGCGTTGCGGGAAATGCTGCCAACCAAGGTCGGCGCGAGGCACCTCCCTCTGCCCTACTGGGGCATCTCCTCCTCAAGGGGGGAGATCGGATGTTGCGCCGCCTTCGCCAATCGCCAACGGCGCAGAAAGGGTGGTGCCGTCGAAGCTGCCAATCTCCTCCCTTGAGGTGGAGATGGCCGGCAGGCCAGAGGGGGATGCCTCGCGCCGGACATCTGGCGAGAAATTCCGTGAGCCGAAGGCCTAAGAAGCGCAATGCGCTGAATCGCTTGCAGCCTTCTATTCAACGAAAACCTTCACGCTGGCCGCGCGGCCGGCAGCGTCGATCACCGTCAGCGTCGAGTAGCCGGTGCCGTCGGGCTGCCAGGTCGCGGTGCGGCGGCGATCTATGCCGACAAGCGGCTTGCCGTTGGCGAGCCAGCGGAACGGCGCGCGGCCGCCCTGAAGCTTCAGCACCAGCGGCGTGGCGTCTGCCGAGTTGGTGCCGAGATCGACGCGGGCGCCGTCCGGCGGAAAGATGATGGTGGGCGCCGGCTCGGTCGGCGTTGCCTGCACCAGCCCGTCCGACCCGGCGCCGAAGCGGGCGAGCGTCACCGGCAATTCCTCGCGTTTGGGATTGAAGACGCCGGGCGGCCGGCTGGGCAGCGGCACGCTGGCGAGACCGGAGCGAACGAAGCCTTCGAACAGGATCGGCGCTGCCGAGACGTAGCCCGACAGGCCAGGGATCGGGCTGGCGTCGGCGCGGCCGACCCACACGCCCAGCACGTAGCGGCCGTCGAAGCCGACCGACCAGGCATCGCGATAGCCGTAGGAGGTGCCGGTCTTGTAGGCGATGCCGCGCTGCATGGCGCCTTCGGGCGGCTTCACACCGGACAGGATGTCGTCGATCTGCCAGGCCGCCTGGTCGTCCAGGATGGTGGCGGTGGTGCGCTCGGCATCGGCCGGTTCGGTGCCGTCGTGCAGCGCGTGCATCTTGCCGCCATTGGCGAGGCCCGTATAGAGCTGCACCAGGTCGCGCAATGTCACGCCGGCGCCGCCGAGCCCGATCGCCAAGCCCGGCGCTTCGTTGAGCGGCAGGACTAGGTTGACGCCAGCCTGGCGGAAACGCGCCGTCAGCCTTGCCGGCCCGACCGCGTCGAGCACCCGGATCGCCGGAACGTTGAGCGACAGCTGCAGCGCCTGGCGGATGCTGACGTCGCCCTGATAACCCATGTCGAAATTCTTTGGCCGGTAGCCGCCGAAATCGGCCGGGCTGTCCTCGATGATGGTCTCCTGCGCCACCAGGCCCTGCTCGAAGGCAAGTCCGTAGATGAAAGGCTTGAGCGTCGAGCCGGGCGAGCGCACCACCTTGGTCATGTCGATCCAGCCGGAGCGGCTGGCGTCGAAGAAATCGGCGGAACCGACCTCGCCGAGAATGTCGCCGGTGCGCGCATCGGCCATCACCATGGCGATGGAGAGTTTGGCCCCGAGCTTTCTGGCGGCCTCCCTTGCCACCTGTTCCAGCCCCTGCTGGACGCTTCTGCGGATGGTGAGCTGTAGCGGCTTGCCGGGCTCGGCCTTGGGCAGCACGGCATAGGAGGCATGCGCGGCCAGCGCCGGCAGCTTGCGGCGCAAACCCGAGACATCGTCGAGCGCCGCACGCGCGGCCTCTCTTTCGTTGAGCAGGCCGGCGGAAACCATGCGGGTGAGCACACGGTCGCGCGCGGCGTGGGCGATGTCGAGGTTGCGGTCGGGCCGGCGTTTTTCGGGCAGTTGCGGCAGTGCGACGAGGAGGGCGGATTCCGAAACGGTCAGCCGCTTCGGCTCCTTGCCGAAATAGGCGAGCGAGGCGGCGCGCACGCCTTCGAGGTTGCCGCCATAGGGCGCCAGCGTCAGATAGCGTTCGAGGATTTCCTGCTTGGAGAGTCGCCGCTCGATCTGGATGGCGCGCAGGATCTGCCTGGCTTTGGAGGCGAGGCTGCGGCTGTCGCGCGGCTCGATCAGCCGGGCAAGCTGCATCGACAGGGTCGAGCCGCCCGAGACGATACGGCCGCTGGTGACGAACTGGCCGGCGGCGCGGCAGAGCGCCAGAACGTCGACGCCACGGTGATCCCAGAAGCGCTTGTCCTCATAGGCGACCAGCATGTCGACGAACTCTCTGTCGACCTGGTCGAGGCGCGTTTCGAGCCGCCAATAGCCGTCCGGCGTGGCAAAGGCGCGCAAGAGCTGGCCATCGCGGTCCTGCACCTCGGTCGAGACCGTCAAGGTTGCCGGCAGCGGCGGCGGAAAGGCGCGGTCGAGCTCCCAGAGCGCGGCGATGGAAAGTACCACGAAGCCGGTCAGCGAAATCCCGGCGAGGGTCGTTCGACGCAGAAATTTCCTGGAAAGCATGGCGCTGCCCCTCATTGCCCTGCCGGGCATTTCTCCCCGTATAGTGACGGGGAG
>SUGL01000089.1 GCA_004963905.1 Mesorhizobium sp. | reverse complement strand
ATGGATCCTCGGGTCTTCGCGTCCGCTTCGCTTCCGCTCCGCCCGTGGATGACGACGCCGTGTTAGGCCTCGGCCAATCGCTAGCGCCAAACGCTAGATCGCCTCGCCCTTGAGCAGCCTTGGCGTGTCGCCGGACAGGCCCGACGCCTGGCGGATGAAGAAATCCTTCAGTTTCGGCATGCGCTCGACGAGGCCGAGGCCGATATCGCGCACGGCGCGCAGCGGGCCGATGTCGTTCGAAAACAGCCGGTTCAGCACGTCGGTGGTGACGCCCATCTGCAGTGTGTCGAAGCGGCGCCACTGCTGGTAGCGCTCGAGCACGTCGAGCGCGCCGATGTCCTGGCCGAGCCGATCGGCCTCGACCACCACTTCGGCAAGCGCCGCCACATCCTTGAAGCCGAGATTGAGGCCCTGGCCGGCTATCGGATGGATGCCGTGGGCGGCGTCGCCGGCGAGCGCGATGCGGGGCGCCACGAAGGCGCGGGCAAGGGTCAGACCGAGCGGCCAGGCGCGCGGCTTGTCGGCGACGCGGATCTCGCCGAGCTTCAAGCTGAAGCGCTGCTCCAGCTCGTGCTCGAAGACGAACTCGTCGCCATCGACGAGTTTTTGCGCGTCTTGCGAGCGCTCGACCCAGACGATCGAGGAGCGGTTGGTCCCGTCCTTGTCGGGTTTCAGCGGCAGGGTGGCGAACGGCCCGGCGGGCAAAAAATGTTCCTCGGCGCGGCCGTTGTGCGGGCGCTCGTGGGCCACGGTGCAGACGATGCCGGACTGGCCGTATTCCCATTTCACCGTCTTGATGCCGGCCATGTCGCGCAGCTTCGAATTGACGCCGTCGGCGGCGATCAGCAGTCGGGCCTTGAGCGCGGCACCGTCCGCCAGATGCACGGTGATGCCGGCGCCGTTCGTGTCGAAGGCGCTGACAGCCATGCCTTCGATGATGTCGATGCCGAGCTTTGCGGCGCGGCGGCGCAGCGCCCCGTTCAGCTCCCGGTTGGCGACCATATGGGCGAAGGGCTCGCCAGGAGCCACCTCGCCATCAAAAGTGAGGAACACCGGACGCACCGGATCGGCGGTGCGCGAGTCGGTGATGACCATCTCGGTGATCGCCTGCGCCTCCGGCGCGATCTCGTCCCAGACGCCGAGCTGCTCCAGCATGCGGCAGGCCGCGGCGGCGATCGCCGAGGCACGGCCGTCCTTCTGCCAGACGCCAGCGGGCGCGGCATCGACGATGGCGACGCCGAGGCTGGGTCGTGCCTGTTTCAGCGACACGGCGGCGGCAAGGCCGACATAGCCGGCGCCCGCCACCAGCACATCGACGGAGGCTTTGTCTGGCCCATTCACCCTGCGGTCGACCATCGCACTTTCCTTTCGCGGCTTCCGGCCGTGGCGGCGGCCGTTGCAGCTTGACTTGCCCGCCCGTCCTGTCCGAAACCCGCCATGACACATCTTCGAGGGACGTGGAACATGACAGCGGCCATGGACGAGCTTCTCGACATTCTCGACCTCGAGAAGCTCGAGCACAATCTGTATCGTGGTCGCAGCCCCAAGCTCGACTGGCAGAGGGTCTTTGGCGGCCAGACCATCGCCCAGGCCCTGGTCGCGGCCCAGCGCACCGTCGAGCCCGAGCGCCATGTGCATTCGCTGCATGGCTATTTCATGCGGCCCGGCGACACCAAGGTGCCGATCGTCTACGAGGTCGACCGCATCCGCGACGGCGGTTCCTTCACCACGCGCCGGGTGGTGGCGATCCAGCACGGGCAGGCGATCTTCTCGCTGGAAGCCTCGTTCCAGCAGGACGAGGTGGGGCTGGAGCATCAGCTGCCGATGCCGCGCGACGTGCCGGCGCCCGACACGCTGCTTTCGCAGCGCGAGCTGCTCGGCAAGTTCGGCGAGGCGGTGCCGGAAGGCATCCGGCGCTACTGGGAGCGCGACCGGCCGATCGAGATGAAGCCGGTGATGCTCAAGCACTATACCAGCCGCGAGAAGCTGGAGCCGGAGCAGAACATCTGGATCCGCACCACCGGTCCGGTGCCGGAAGACCGCGCGACCCAGGCGGCCGTGCTCGCCTACCTCTCCGACATGACGCTGCTCGACACCTCGACCTTCGCGCATGGCCGCGCCATTTTCGACCGCGACATCCAGGCGGCCAGCCTCGACCACGCGATGTGGTTCCATCGCAGCCATCCGCTGGACGACTGGATCCTCTACACGCAGGACAGTCCCTCCACGCAAGGCTCGCGCGGCTTCACCCGCGGGTCGCTGTTCGCGCGCGACGGAACCTTGATCGCCTCGGTTGCCCAGGAAGGCCTGATCCGGCTGCGGCGCTGAACAGGCCAGCTCTTTTCCGGCGCGGGCGCCTTCGTCGCGCAAAAGAAATCGGCCTGACCCGATTTTGCGCGGAATTTCTTGCGTCAACCCACTGCCGCTGCCCACAGTTGCGCCACAAGCTTGCGAAATAGGCATTTTTGAAAAATTGCCTATTTTTTAATCAGGCAGGCAACCGCCGCTTTGGGCAGACGCTGGTTCCAGCAGCGTCGCTCCCTTTGTTTACAACAGGTTAACGCCCTGCCTCGGCAATTGGCACGAAGCTTGAATCCTATCGGGCACTCTCCGGCTCTCACGGGATCGGCGAAGTCGTGCAATCGCGGGGGACCGCAACAGCAAAGGGTGAAACCTTATGAAAATCGTGATGGCAATCATCAAGCCGTTCAAGCTCGACGAGGTGCGCGAAGCGCTCACCGCCGTCGGCATCCAGGGCCTGACCGTCACCGAAGTCAAAGGCTACGGGCGTCAGAAGGGACATACGGAAATCTATCGCGGCGCGGAATACGCGGTCAGCTTCCTGCCCAAGATCAAGATCGAAGTCGCAGTCGGCGCCGACATGGTCGACAAGGCCGTCGAAGCCATCACCGCGGCCGCCAAGACCGGCCAGATCGGCGACGGCAAGATCTTCGTCTTCGGCATCGACCAGGCGGTGCGCATCCGCACCGGCGAAACAGACACCGACGCGCTCTAAGCGGCGACCAGCCATTCCAACGGAGAGTTCTATGAATATACCTTCCACCTTGAAGACGACGGGACGCGCGGCCGCTTCGCTCGCTCTCGTAGCGCTGAGCACCGCCGCCGCCTTCGCGCAGGAGGCCGCTCCAGCGGCGCCGGCCGCACCCGCCGCGCCGACCCCGGTGCTCGACACCGGCAACACCGCCTGGATGCTGACCTCGACGGCGCTGGTGCTGATGATGACCATTCCCGGCCTGGCGCTGTTCTACGGCGGCATGGTGCGCAAGAAGAACGTGCTCGCCACCATCATGCAGAGCTTCGCCATCACCTGCCTGGTGACGGTGCTGTGGTTCATGTTCGGCTATTCGCTCGCCTTTTCCGACGGCGGCGGCACGAACGCCTATATCGGCGGCTTCTCGAAATTCTTCCACCATGGCATCACCACCGCGACGCTGTGGCTGCCGGGCGTGGCGAACATCCCTGAATTCGTCTTCTCGATGTTCCAGCTGACCTTCGCCATCATCACGCCGGCGCTGATCGCCGGCGCCTTCGCCGAGCGCATGAAGTTCTCGGCGCTGCTGATCTTCATGGGCCTGTGGCTGGTCTTCGTCTATGCGCCGATCGCACACTGGGTGTGGGGCGGCGGCTTCCTCGGCTCGGCCGGCGTGCTCGACTTCGCCGGTGGCACGGTCGTCCATATCAATGCCGGTGTCGCGGGTCTCGTCTGCGCGCTGGTTCTCGGCAAGCGCGAGGGCTATGGCACCACCAACATGGCGCCGCACAACCTCGTCTATTCGGTGATCGGCGCCTCGCTGCTGTGGGTCGGCTGGTTCGGCTTCAACGCCGGCTCGGAGCTCGCGGCCGACGGCCTCGCGGGCGCCGCGATGATGAACACGCAGGTCGCCACCGCCGCGGCGGCGCTGGCCTGGATGTTCGCCGAATGGATCGTCGCCAAGAAGCCCTCGGTGCTCGGCATCATCTCCGGCGCCGTCGCCGGTCTGGTCGCGGTGACGCCGGCTTCCGGCTTCGTCAACCCGACCGGCGCCTTCATCGTCGGCATCGTCGCCGGCGTGCTCTGCTACATTTCGGCCGTCAAGGTGAAGCACATGTTCGGCTATGACGACTCGCTCGATGCCTTCGGTGTGCACGGCGTCGGCGGTGTCATCGGCGCCCTGCTCACCGGCGCGCTCGCCGATCCGGCGATCAACGCGCTCGGCAAGGGCGCCTCGGTCGGCACGCAGATCTACGGCATCGTCTTTACCATCCTGTGGACGGCGATCGCCACCTTCGTGATACTCTTCATCGTCAAGGCGCTGGTCGGCCTGCGTCCGAGCAGCCAGGAAGAGGTCGAAGGTCTCGACGTCACGCAGCACGGCGAAGTCGTGCCGTAAGGCCGACTTCGTGTGTCTCTTGCTTTTGGCGCAATTCCGGATGGAAACCGTTTCACACTTTCCCGGAATTGCCCTACGGGCCGGCGGATCCTCCTCCCGCCGGCCCGGATGAACACCAAGGCCGCGAAGCGGTTTGGATCACTCCCAAGATCCCGTCGTGAAGCTCTCGAAAGGGGCTCACGCCTTGAGGCCCGGAAGACATTCCGGGCCTCCTTTTTTGTTGGATACGAGCATGCCGCGCCCGATCACACGCACTTGATCGCGCGGGTCCGAAACGCCGGCCCTTCCGGTTCCGAACTGGGATGACGACCGTCGTCGTGGCGTTCGTCAAATATCAGGGAAGGAACCGACGGATGAATTTCAAGAATATCCTCCTGGGAGCGATGGCTCTGTCGATGGTCAGCGGCGTTGCACTTGCCGGCGCTCTCGACGAGCCTGACAACATGGCCCCGTTCTTCACCGATGCAGGCATGAAGACCATGAAGTCCGAGGCCGATTTCAACGCGGCCTGGGCAGCGACTGCGAAGGACAAGCAGGACGCGATGATGAAGGAGTGCCAGGACGCGGCGATGAGCAAGCCTCACGCCGAATTCTGCGCCAACCTGATGATGTACGCCGGCCACAAGTGACCGCAGAAGGTCGGGCCCCAACGGGCCTGATCGCTTTGTCTTTTGAAAAGAAGGATGGCGGGCTCGACGGCCCGCCATTTCCTTTCCGAGGCGCATCCCGGTAAAAGGCCATGGTTAATGCGGCCTTAACCTTCCCACGGATAGTCTGGCAGCCGAATCTGCCGGGGTGCGCCATGCGCCCGGGCCAGGCAACGACTTACGGGGAAGAGCATGCGTTCAGGCGCTTCAGCACCGCTCGCGCTGACCGATACCGGGCACGGCATCCACGCATTCGCGAGGCGGCAGGTCGGGCGGCTGGTCGGCGCCGGCCTGTTCGTGTTCACCGCCTTCGGCGTTGCCAGCCTCGCCACCTGGAACGTCGCCGATCCGAGCTTCTCGCACGCCACCAACAATATCGTCACCAACGCCATGGGCTATGCGGGCGCGGTTTTCTCCGACCTCGCCATGCAGTTCTTCGGCCTTGCCGCCGTCGCCGGTCTGGTGCCGGCGGTGATCTGGGGTTTCCTGCTCTTCTCCGCGCGCGGCGTCGACAGGTTGGCGAAGCGCGGGCTGGCCTGGTTCGGCTTCGCGCTGCTTGCGGCCGCGATCGCCGGCTGCGTCACGCCGCCCAACACCTGGCCGCTGCCGACCGGCCTCGGCGGCGTGTTCGGCGACATGGTGCTGAAGATCCCCGGCATCGCCGTCGGCGGCTATCCGAAGGGTCTTTTCGCCAGCATCATCGCCGTTGTGCTTGCCGCGCCGGCCTTGTGGCTGTTCGCCTATGGCTCGGCGCTGATTGCGCGCAAGAACGGCTTTGCCGTCATGGAGCGTGCCGCCGAGCCTGACCCGCGCGAGCAGGACGAGCTACTGTTCGACGAAGATGAGGACGAAGGCGACGAAGGCATTCTGGCGCTCGGCGCCGTCACTCATTGGTGGTTGTCGTTCCGCGCCTTCCTGCACCGCCGCGCCGCGCGCCGCAGGCAGGAGCGCGACGAGTTCGAGCCGCAGATGGAGCCGCGGGCGAGCGCCTGGCGGCGCGCCGCCGAACGGGTCGAATCGGCCGAGTTCGCCGAGTCCAGGATGAGCCCTGGCGGTCGCGCCCGCGTCGAGCCGGAATTTTTCGCCGCCATGGTCAACGACCGCAGCGCCTCGGTCGATCCGGTCGACGACGATGACTTCGCCGACGAAGAGGAAGAAGACATCGATTTCGACGACGAGCAGCCTGTGCAGCGCCGCGCCAACGTGCGCAACTTCCGCTCCGACGCGGCGACCCGCGTCGAGGCCCCGGGACCCCGCCCGGCCCCGGGATCGCGCGCCCAGCGCGAGGCGCAGACCTCGCTGATCGGCTCGGATAAATTCGAGATGCCGTCGCTGCATTTCCTGTCCGAGCCGAAGAACGTCGCGCGTGACCCGAGCCTGTCGAAAGACGCGCTGGAGCAGAACGCGCGGCTTCTGGAAGGCGTGCTCGAGGACTTCGGCGTCAAGGGCGAGATCATCCATGTCCGCCCGGGTCCGGTCGTAACACTCTATGAGCTCGAGCCCGCGCCCGGCATCAAGTCCTCGCGCGTCATCGGCCTCTCCGACGACATCGCCCGTTCGATGAGCGCGATCGCCTGCCGCGTCGCCGTAGTGCCCGGCCGCAACGCCATCGGCATCGAATTGCCGAACGCCAAGCGCGAGACGGTCTATCTCAGGGAGATCATGGCGAGCCGCGACTTCGAGACGACCAAGGCGAAGCTGGCGCTGGCGCTCGGCAAGACCATCAACGGCGAGGCGGTCATCGTCGACATCGCCAAGATGCCGCACGTGCTGGTCGCCGGCACCACCGGCTCGGGCAAGTCGGTCGCCATCAACACCATGATCCTGTCGCTGCTCTACCGGCTGACGCCGCAGGAGTGCCGGCTGATCATGATCGACCCGAAGATGCTCGAACTCTCGGTCTATGACGGCATCCCGCATCTTTTGACGCCGGTCGTCACCGATCCGAAGAAGGCGGTGGTGGCGCTGAAATGGACCGTGCGCGAGATGGAGGACCGCTACCGCAAGATGTCCAAGGTCGGCGTGCGCAACATCGACGGCTTCAACGCACGTGTCAGCCAAGCCGAGAAGAAGGGCGAAAAGATCTCGCGCACCGTGCAGACCGGCTTCGACCGCCAGACCGGCGAGGCGATCTACGAGACCGAGGATCTCGATCTCGAGCCGATGCCCTACATCGTGGTCATCATCGACGAAATGGCCGACCTGATGATGGTGGCCGGCAAGGACATCGAAGGGGCGGTGCAGCGCCTGGCGCAGATGGCGCGCGCCGCCGGCATCCATGTCATCATGGCGACGCAGCGCCCGTCGGTCGACGTCATCACCGGCACGATCAAAGCCAACTTCCCGACCCGCATTTCCTTCCAGGTGACGTCGAAGATCGACAGCCGCACGATCCTGGGCGAGCAGGGCGCCGAGCAGCTGCTCGGCATGGGCGACATGCTCTACATGGCCGGCGGCGGCCGCATCCAGCGCGTCCACGGCCCCTTCGTGTCGGACGACGAGGTCGAGAGGATCGTCGGCCATCTCAAGCTGCAAGGCGTGCCGGAATATCTCGACGCCATCACCGAGGACGATGACGAAGACGACGAGGACGGCTCCTCGAGCAGAGGCGGTTCCGGCGGCGGCGGCAATTTCGAGGATTCCGACGACCCCTACGACCAGGCGGTGGCCGTGGTGCTGCGCGACGGCAAGGCCTCGACCAGCTATATCCAGCGCCGGCTCGGCATCGGCTACAACCGCGCCGCCTCGATCATCGAGAAGATGGAGAAGGAAGGCATCGTCGGCCCGGCCAACCATGCCGGCAAACGCGAGATACTGGTGCCCACCGAGGACGATAAGTTTTAGGCTTGGTCGAGCGCGGCAACTTCCAAGCTTCCGGCGCGTTCATGCGACCAAGCGCCGTGCGACCCGCCAAACTTAGGCCCAACTGGGGGTCCAGATACAGCCACGACACGAATCACAGGAAGCGACCGGCATGAAGACCCAGACAGATTTCGCCCCGACCCGCCGGCAGGTGCTCGGCCTTGGCCTGGTGCTCGCGGGCGCGGCAGCCATCAACGTCGTGCCGGGCTTCCAGCTTCTGGCCCGGGCGCAGGCCGCGGTTCCACCGGCGGCGCAAAAGATCGCCGACCATTTCTCCTCGGTCAAATCGATGAGCGGCGAATTCGTGCAGTTCGGGCCGAAGGGCGAACAGACCGGCGGCAAGTTCTTCCTCGAACGCCCGGGCAAGATCCGCTTCAACTATGACGGATCGTCGAATTTCCGGGTGATCTCGGACGGCAAGTCGGTGGTCATCCTCAACAAGAAGCTGAACACCTCCGACCTCTATCCGCTGTCGAAGACGCCGCTGAAGCTTCTCCTCGACGACCGGATCGATCTCTCCGGCGGGCGCGTGAAGGCGGTCAAGGAAGAGGACGACCTCACCACGATCCAGCTCTCGGACAAGTCGGTGTTCGGCAATGCCCGGATCACCATGATGTTCGATCCGAAGAGCTATGAGCTGCGCCAGTGGACGATCACCGACGCGCAGGGCAAGGACACGACGGTGATGATCTTCAACGTCAAGGAAGGCGTCTCCATCCCGCCCGACACTTTCGCCATCGATTACACGGCGAACAGAGAGCTGAATACGAAGACAAGATAGGTTTCTCCGTCTTGGGCAGCCTTGCGGGCGTCGGCGCCGCCCCTCATCTGGCTGCCGCCATCTTCTCCCCGTGAACGGGGAGAAGGGACGATATCGTTGACGCTTTCGCCAATCTTCAACGTTGCGGAAATGGTGCCGAGAGCGCGGCCCGGCCTCTTTCTCCCCGTTTACGGGGAGAAATGCCCGGCAGGGCAATGAGGGGCGGCGCTGACATTGCCAATTGTCGCCCAGCTTGTTTTTGTGAAGCGAGGCTGGCAGAGATCGGCGATAACTTCTCCGGACCTGCCTGAATGCCTTTCACCATCGCCACCTGGAACATCAATTCGGTTCGCCTGCGCATGCTGATCGTCGAGCGGCTGCTCGAGGAGCACGCGCCGGACGTGCTCTGCCTGCAGGAAACCAAGGTTCCGGACGAGCTCTTTCCCGAAAAGGCCTTTCGCAAGGCGGGCTACGAGCACATCCTCTTCCATGGCCAGAAGGGCTATCACGGCGTGGCGACCGTGGCGCGCCGGCCGATCGAGCTGGTCGAGAAGCGGCGCTTCTGCGAGATCGACGACAGCCGGCACCTTTCGGTCAAGGTGCAGGCCGGCGGCAGGTCGATCCTGCTGCATAATTTCTACGTGCCGGCCGGCGGCGACGAGCCGGACCCGGAGATCAACCGCAAGTTCCGTCACAAGCTGGATTTTGTCTATGAGATGAATTCCGTGCCTGCGAGCCAGGACGACCTGTCGGCATCGATCCTGGTCGGCGACCTCAACATCGCGCCGCAGGAGCACGATGTCTGGTCGCACAAGCAATTGCTCAACATCGTCAGCCACACGCCGGTCGAGACGGAGAACTTCGAGGCGATGCGGCAAGCCGGCGGCTGGGTCGACCTGATGCGGCTCGACGTGCCCGCCGAGCAGAAGCTCTACACCTGGTGGAGCTATCGCGCGAAGGATTGGGAAGCCTCGGACCGCGGCCGCCGGCTCGACCATGTCTGGTCGTCGGCCAATCTGGTGCCGAGCTTCAAAGGATACCAGATCCTGAAGGCGGCGCGCGGCTGGGAGAAGCCGTCGGACCATGTGCCGGTGATTGCGCGGTTCGATCTGGATTGACGCGCGGCGGCGGCAAAGGCGCTGCCTTTCCGGTCGTCATCCTAGGGCGGAGCGACGCGTAGCGGCGCGCAGACCCTAGGATCCATTCCGTTACCTGTATCGAAGGATGCAACGACGCAGAACAGAGGGCATAGCCCTGCGGCGGGTCGGTCGGCTCCTAGGGCGCTTTATTCTGCAACGCGGCGAAGCGTCAACGTCACGGAATGGATCCTAGGTGTTTGATCCCGGGCTTTAATGGTGCATTCTTGTCATCCGAAT
>SUGL01000088.1 GCA_004963905.1 Mesorhizobium sp. | reverse complement strand
GACTCCCCTACTCCCCTACTCCCCTACTCCCCTACTACCCGATTTTGACCGGAATTCGCGCCTCGACCCTGCTGAAGATCAGGACGAGAATGCCGGTGATCGTCATGTAGATCAACGCCAGCAGCAGCAAGGGCTCGTAGGTGAGATAGGTGTCCTGCCGGACCTTGGAGGAGACGGCGAAGATGTCGATGACGCTGATCGTCGCCACCAGCGGCGTCGACTTCAGCTGCAGCACCGTTTCGCCGGTCAGCGTCGGCAGCGCGCGGTAGAAGGCCTGCGGCAGCCAGATGCGGCGGAAGATCTTAAAGCGGCTCATGCCGAAGGCGCGGGCCGCCTCCAACTGCCCTTTCGGAACGCCGGCGAAGGCGCCGCGCATCACCTCGCCCTCATAGCCGGCGAAGGACAAGGTCAGCGCCACCACGCCATAGGGCCAGGCTTGCCTGAGATAGGGCCACATCCAGGACTCGCGGATCCATGGATATTGCGGGAAGAGCGACCCGAGCCCGTAATAGAGCAGCCAGAGCTGCAGGAGCAGCGGCGTTCCGCGGATGATCGTGCAGAACACCTTCGCCGGCACGGCGAACCAGAACGGGCCGCCGGCCTGCGCCAGGCCGAGCGGCACCGCCAGCAGGAAGCCCAGCGCGCAGGTGACGACGAGGATCCACAGCGATCGCCAGATGCCGAGCAGCCCCATCTGCCAATATTGCGGCAGCCAGTCCCAGCGCATGAAGAAGGCCGCGCAGAGGACCAATGCCAGCGCGACGAGCATCAGCACGATGCGGTGCGGCTTGAGCCAGAGCGAGGCACGCGCCGCCATGTTGATCGCGGTCGCTTCGGCCGACATCAGCGTGCCTCCTTGACGGAAGGCATGCCGCGCCGCGACCAGGCCTCGACGCGGCCGATGATCAGGTTGGAGAACAGTGTCAGCGCCAGATAGAGCGCGCCGGCCGCGAGGTAGAAGATCAGATAGGCCTTGGTGACGCCTGCCGCCTGCCGCGTCGCCAGCGTCAGTTCGAAGAAGCCGACGACGGCAAGCAGCGCGGTGTCCTTGGTCGCGATCAGCCAGAGATTGGCGAGGCCCGGTATGGCGAAGGGCAGCATTGCCGGCAGCGTTATGCGCCGCAGCATCAGGCCAGGCGGCATGCCATAGGCGCGGGCGGCTTCGATTTGGCCTTGCGGGATGGACAGGATGGCGCCGCGGATGACCTCCGTCGAATAGGCGCCCTGAACGACGCCGAGCACGAAGATGCCGGCCGCCAGCCCGCTGATGTCGACACGGCTGTAACCCATCGCGGCCAGCACCTGATTGATGAGATCGGTGCCAGCATAATAGAGCAAAAGGATCAGCACCAGTTCCGGCACCGCGCGCACAACCGTGGTGTAGACGGCCAGCAGGTCGCGGGCCACCGGACCGCCATAGAGCTTGCCCCAGGCGCCGCCGGTGCCGATCAGCAGGCCAAGGCAGGTGGCGCCGATGGCGATCTCGATCGAATGCAGCAATCCGACCAGCAGGGTGCCGCCCCAGCCGGGCGGCACGGGCGACAGGAGTTCGATGATGCCGGCCGCCGAGGCCGGAAGAAAGGCGTCGATCAGTTTCGCCCCCGAATTAGTGGCAACCGCCGACGGCAGCGTTCAGCGGCAGGCACGCGTGGCAAGGTTTGGGCTAGGGGCATGGCGCTGGCCATGCCCCGGAGCTCATTCGGAGAGATCAGTTCGACTGCGTGGCGCCGCCGTAGATGTCGAAGTCGAAATATTTCTTCGAGATCTCGTCATATTTGCCGCTGGCGCGGATCGCCTTGATGCCGGCGTTGATCTTTTCCTTGAGCGCGGTGTCTTCCTTGCGCACGCCGGCGCCGACGCCCGGTCCCAGCACCTCGTCGTCCGGAGCGACCATGCCCTTCAGGTCGCAGCAGGCCTTGCCCTGATCGGTCTTGAGGAATTCGCCGAGCGCGATGGAATCGGCCTGCACCGCATCGAGACGGCCGGCCGCCAGATCGTTGTTGGCCTCGTCCTGCGTCTGGTATTCCTTGATCTCCTGCGCGCCGGTGAAGTGCTTCTTGGCGTAGACGGCATGCACCGTCGACACCTGGACGCCGATGGTCTTGCCCTTGAGATCGTCCGGCGTGGCGCCGAATTTCTGGTCCTTCGGTCCGATGATCGCCGTCGGCGTGTTGTAATACTTATCCGAGAAGTCGATCGTCTTCTTGCGTTCGTCGGTGATCGACATCGAGGAGACGATGAGGTCGATCTTCTTGGTGGTCAGCGCCGGAATGATGCCGTCCCAGGCAACGGGCGTGATGACGCAGTCGAGCTTCTCCTCGGCGCAGACGGCGTCGATGAAGTCGATTTCCCAGCCGACCCACTTGCCCGTCGCATCCGGCGAGGTGAAGGGCGGATAGGGCTCGGCGGCGACGCCGATCTTGACCTGATCGGCCTTGGCCACGCCCATCGCGGCGACGCCGAAGAGCAGCGCCGCTGCGAAGGTCTTGAGAACAGTCTTCATTTCAGGACTCCCAGTTTGTTGTTGTTCCCGGTTTTTCGCTCCGCTTGACGCCGGCCCAGGCGACGTTGCGGAGGAATTGCTTGAGCCTTTCGGATTTGGGCGCGCCGAACAGCTGTTCCGGCGGACCTTCTTCCTCGACCAGCCCGTTGTAGAGGTAGACGACATGCGTCGCGACCTCACGGGCAAACTTCATTTCATGCGTCACCAGCACCATGGTGCGCCCCTCGCGCGCCAGGTCGCCGATCACCTTGAGCACCTCGCCGACCAGCTCCGGGTCGAGCGCCGAGGTCGGTTCGTCGAACAACATGACGCGCGGATTGATGGCGAGCGCCCGGGCGATCGCCGCCCGCTGCTGCTGGCCGCCCGACAGGAAGGCCGGATAGACGTCGCGCTTCTCCGCCAGCCCGACGCGGGCGAGCAGCTTCTCGGCCTGGGCGATCGCCTCGTCGCGCTTGACGCCGAGCACATGCACCGGAACCTCGATGACGTTCTCGATCAGCGTCATGTGGCTCCACAGATTGAAGTTCTGGAACACCATGCCGAGCCGGGAGCGGATGCGCTCAATCTGCTTGCGGTCGGCGGGAACCGTATGGCCGTGGCTGTCGGCCTTCAGCTTGATCTCCTCGCCGTTGACGCGAATGATGCCGCTGGTCGGGTTTTCCAGGCAGTTGATGCAGCGCAAAAGCGTCGACTTGCCCGAACCCGAGCCGCCGATGATGGCGATCACCTCGCCGTCGCGCGCAGACAGCGAGACGCCCTTCAGCACATGCAGCTGGCCGAACTTCTTGTGCAGGTTCTCGACATGGATGGCTTCGGCGGCGCCCTTTTGCGCCTCGCCGGACAGGACCGCGGCGGCTCCCGCCGCGCTCACCGGGCGACCTCTAGACGGTCGAAGGCAGTTCGTCGAACCTTTATCTGGCTAATCAACATACGCTGCACTGCCTGCTCCAGACCTCAGCATGGACCCGACCGCGCGAGCCCGTCAATCCCGCGCATTACGGCACTTGCGGCCTTGTTGCGCAAGTGTATAAATAGCCTTTCGTGAAATTTTTTCGATTTTTTTCAGCTTAAAAGGGCATCGATGAGCGCTTTCGGATCACAGTCCATGGCGGCGCCGCTGCGGCGCGTGCTGATGCGGTCGGCGGCCAACGCCATGCGCGACGCCGACAGAGCTCAATGGCACTATGGCCCGGGGTTCAACCCGGCGAAAGCGGCATTGCAGCACGCCGTCCTTGCCGAACTGGTGGCGGCTTCCGGCACCGAGATCGAATGGATCGAGGACAAGGCCGACGGGCTTTCGGATTCGGTGTTCACGCACGACCCGTCGCTGATGACCGACCGCGGCGCGCTGATCCTGTCCATGGGCAAGCCATTGCGCGCCACGGAGCCCTCCCTGCATGAGGAAACCTATAGAAGGCTGGGCATTCCGATCCTCGGCCGCGTCGAGGCCCCTGGCCAGGTCGAAGGCGGCGATTGTGTATGGGTGGATGCCCGCACGCTGGCGATCGGGCGCGGTGTCCGCTCCAACCAGCAAGGCATCCAGCAGGTTTCCAACCTGCTGACACCGCTGGGCATTTCCGTCTACGGCTTTGATCTCCCACTGTGGCAAGGCGAAGAGGCGTGCCTGCATCTGATGTCGGTGATCAGCCCGCTGGCCGACGACCTCGCGCTGGTCTATTCGCCGCTTTTGCCGGCCTCGTTCTACCAGATGCTGAAGGCGCGAGGCATCCGGCTGGTCGAAGGCGACGCCGAAGAGTTCGCCGCTTCCAACGGCCTCAGCTTGAACGTGCTGCCGACCAGTCCTCGCAAGCTCATTGCCGTTGCGGGCTTTCCCAAGACCAAAGCCGCGATGGAAGCGGCCGGCTGCACGGTCGAGGTATTCGATGCGGATGCGCTCTGCATCGCCTGCGAAGGCGGGCCGACATGCCTGACGCGGCCGATCCTGCGCCAATGAATGCGCGCCGTAAGTTCCGTCGCGAGGGCGAGGAGCGGCGGCGCCAGGATCTGATCGAAGCGACTCTGGACTGCGTGGCGGAATATGGCCTGCAGGGCGCCACCTTGCGCACCATCGCCTTGCGCGCCGGCGTCACCGCCGGGCTGATCCGCCACTACTTCCCCGGCAAGGAAGAATTGCTGCAGGAAGCCTATGCAGCACTGATGGGCCGCATGACCGAGCAGGCGAAAGCGGCATTGATCATGGAAGACGCCTCGCCGCGCCAGCGTCTTGCGGCCTTCGTCACGGCCAATCTCAACGCGCCGATCATCGACCAACGGGTGTTTTCGCTCTGGGCGACCTTCATCGGCCGTGCCGGGGCGGATCCGACGCTCGCCCGTGCTCACCGCGAAGGCTATCTCGGCTTTCGCAACGAAGTGGAAGCGGTCGTGGCCGAAGTGCTCGCCGCCGAACGGCGCAAGCCGGACGCAAGTGAGCTGCGCCGCCATGCCATCGCGATCAATGCGATCATCGACGGGCTCTGGATCGAAGGCTGCCTGGCCGGCGAGATGTTCTCGCCTGGCGAATTGGCGGCGATCGGCATCAAGGCCGTCGAGGCCGAACTCGGCCTCGCGCCACAAAGGGGAGAAGAGCAATGACAACCGTCGGCGAAGCGCTCATCACCTTGCTCGAGGCGCATGGTGTCGACACCGTCTTCGGCATTCCGGGCGTGCACACCGTCGAGCTCTATCGCGGCCTGGCGCGCTCGAAGATCCGCCACGTCACGCCGCGCCACGAGCAGGGCGCCGGCTTCATGGCCGACGGCTATGCGCGCGCCGGCGGCCGGCCGGGCGTCGCCTTCGTCATCACCGGGCCTGGCCTCACCAACACCATCACCGCCATGGGCCAGGCGCGCGCCGATTCGGTGCCGATGCTGGTGATCTCGGGCGTCAACGCCACCGACACGCTCGGCAAGGGGCTCGGCTTCCTGCACGAACTGCCCGACCAGCGCGGCATGATGGAGAAGGTGGCGCTGTTCTCTCAACGCATAACCGAGGCCGAGGAACTGCCCGGCGCTCTGGCGCGTGCCTTCGCCGTTTTCTCCTCCTCGCGTCCGGGTCCGGTTCATATCGAGATCCCGACCGACGTCATGGTGAAGTCCGCCGAGGGGCTCGCGCCGGTGCTCGGCAACGCCGCGCCGCCTGCTCCGGCAGCGACGGCGATCGTCGAGGCTGCGAAATTGATCAAGGCATCCCGCCGGTCGCTCATTCTCGCCGGGGGTGGCGCCAAGAAGGCCGATGCGGCGCTAAGGCGCTTCGCCGAAACCCTCGGTGCGCCGGTGGTCGAAACGGCCAATGCGCGCGGCCTGCTGCACCGTCATCCACTCTCAGTACCGGCAAGCCCGAGCCTTAAGGCGGTGCGCGCGCTGATGACCGACGCCGATCTGGTGATCGCCGCCGGCACCGAATTCGGGCCGACCGACTATGACGGTTATGGCGACGGCGGCTTCGTGCTGCCGCCGAACCTCATCCGCATCGACATCGGCGCCGACCAGCTCGCCCGCCGTCCGGTGACGGTTGGAATCCAGGCCGATTGCGTCGAGGCGCTTGGCGCTCTGCTGACCGAGCTTGGGCCTGCTCATGTCGCCGCGAAGGACGGCGAGGCGCGCGCCGCCGCCGGGCGTGCCGCCGCATTGGCCGAGATGAAACCGGACTATGTGGCGCAGGTGCGAGCGGTGGAGGTGATCCGCGACGCGCTGCCCGGCGCGATCATCGTCGGCGACTCGACGCAGCCGATCTATGCCGCCAACCTCTATTACGACCACGACCGTCCGTCCGGCTGGTTCAATGCGGCGACGGGGTTCGGCGCGCTGGGCTACGGCCCGCCGGCGGCGATCGGCGCCGCCCTTGCCGTGCCCGAGGCGCCGGTGGTGTGTCTCACCGGCGACGGCGGCTTCCAGTTCACCTTGCCGGAGCTGGGCGCGGCGCTCGACGCCGGTGCGCCGGTGATCTTCGTCGTCTGGAACAATCGCGGTTATCGCGAGATCGAGACCTCGATGCTCGATGTCGGCGTCGAGCCGGTCGGCGTGTCGCCGGCGCCGCCGGATTTCTGCAAGCTCGCCGAGGCCTATGGCATGGAAGCCGAGCGGCTGACCGGGGTCGGCGGCCTCGCCGAGGCGCTGAAGCGCGCGCGAGCGGCGCGCAAGCCGCGTGTCATCGAAATCACCATCGACTGAAGACCTTGGCAGCCCTCCATCCAGTCGGAACGCAGCGGCGTGACGCATGCAAAGAAGGGACGCAGCCATGTCGATATTTCAATTGAGTGACAGCGCGAAAGGCGCGACGTTCGACGCTGGGGCGGCATAACCATAAGAATACGACAGGAGCAGTCGAAATATGACGGAAACGCTTAACGGCAGGCATGTCGTGGTGACGGGCGGCACTGGGGCGCTCGGCGGCGCGGTTGTCGGCAGGTTGCTGGAGCAGGGAGCGATTTGCCATGTGCCCAATGCCCATGCTGCGGCTCCGCCGCACTTTCCTTATGCGGCTCACGCCAGCGTCCGCCTGGCGCACAATGTCGACCTCTCGGACTCCGCCAAGGTCGAGGCCTTCTATCATCAGGTTCCGGAGCTTTGGGCTTCGATCCACCTCGCCGGCGGTTTCACCATGGCGCCGGTGGAAAAGATCGAATCGGCGTCCTTCGCCGAGATGATGGACACCAATGCCCGAACCGCTTTCCTTTGCGGCCGCGCCGCGGTGCGCTCGATGCTGACGTCGGGCACCGCGGGGCGCATTGTCAACGTCACCGCGCGCGCCGGGCTCGATCCCAGGCGTGGAGCCGGCATGGTCGCCTATGCCGCCAGCAAGGCGGCGGTTGCCGCGATGACGCAGGCCATGGCCGAGGAGTTGAAGCACAAGGGCATCCTCGTCAACGCCGTGGCGCCCTCGACGCTCGACACGCCGGCCAACCGCGCCGATATGCCCGACGCCGATTTCACCAAATGGGTCAGCCTGGAGGCAGCAGCAGAAGCGATCGCCTATCTCGCCTCGCCTGCCAACCAGGCGATGAGCGGCACGCTGGTGCCGCTTTACGGCCGGGCCTGACCTCACGGATCAACGTGCAATGAAAAACCCCGCCGGAGCGATCCGGCGGGGTTTTCGTTTCAGTATCGACGAAGCGTGTTGCGCAATTCCTGACGGAAAACCTGCGCGGTTTTCCTGGAATGCGCTAGTTGCCCTGCTTCTTCAGCGCCGCGCCCAGGATGTCGCCCAGCGAGGCGCCGGAGTCGGTCGAGCCGTACTGGGCGACCGCTTCCTTCTCCTCGGCGATTTCCAGCGCCTTGATCGAGACCTGCAGCTTGCGGGTCTTCTTGTCGAAGGCGATGACGCGGGCGTCGACCTTCTGGCCGACGGTGAAGCGCTCGGGGCGCTGCTCGTCGCGGTCGCGCGAAAGGTCGGAGCGCTTGATGAAGGTCTCGAGGCCGCTGTCGACCAGCCGCACTTCCAGACCGCCATCCTTCACGGCGATGACCTCGCAGGTGACGACGGCGTTCTTGCGCAGCTCGCCGCTGCTCGCCGCCTCGCCGACCGTGTCGCGGGCCAGCTGCTTGATGCCGAGCGAGATGCGCTCCTTCTCGATGTCGACGTCGAGCACCTGCGCCTTGACCATGTCGCCGCGATTGTACTCTTCGATGACCTGCTCGCCCGGACGGGTCCAGTCGAGGTCGGAGAGGTGCACCATGCCGTCCACGTCGCCTTCCAGGCCGATGAACAGGCCGAACTCGGTCTTGTTCTTGACCTCGCCCTCGACCTGGCTGCCGACCGGATGGTTGCGCGCGAAGGCTTCCCACGGGTTCTCCAGCGTCTGCTTGAGACCGAGCGAGATGCGGCGCTTGGCCGGATCGACCTCGAGCACCACGACGTCGACTTCCTGTGTCGTCGACAGGATCTTGCCGGGGTGCACGTTCTTCTTCGTCCACGACATTTCCGAAACGTGGATGAGGCCCTCGATGCCCGGCTCCAGCTCGACGAACGCGCCGTAGTCTGTGATGTTGGTGACGGTGCCCTTGATCTTCTTGCCGATCGGGAACTTGGTGCCGATATCCGACCACGGATCCGACTCGAGCTGCTTCATGCCGAGCGAGATGCGGTGGGTTTCCTGGTTGATGCGGATGATCTGCACCTTGACCGTCTGACCGATGTTGAGGATCTCGGTCGGATGGTTGACGCGGCGCCATGCCATGTCGGTGACGTGCAGCAGGCCGTCGATGCCGCCGAGGTCGACGAACGCACCGTAGTCGGTGATGTTCTTGACCACGCCTTCGACCACCTGGCCTTCCTCGAGGTTCTGCACGATCTCCGAACGCTGTTCGGCGCGGCTCTCCTCGAGCACGGTGCGGCGCGACACCACGATGTTGCCGCGGCGGCGATCCATCTTGAGGATCTCGAAGGGCTGCGGGTTGTGCATCAGCGGCGAGACGTCGCGGATCGGACGGATGTCGACCTGGCTGCGCGGCAGGAACGCCACGGCGCCGTCGAGGTCGACGGTGAAGCCGCCCTTGACCTGGTTGAAGATGACGCCTTCGACGCGCTCGCCCTTGGTGAACTTCTCTTCGAGGCGGACCCAGCTCTCCTCGCGGCGAGCCTTCTCGCGCGACAGCATGGCTTCGCCAAGCGCGTTCTCGATGCGCTCGACATAGACTTCGACGGTGTCGCCGACCTTGAGCGAGGAGTCCTTGCCTTTGGCGCCGAATTCCTTCAGCGGCACGCGGCCTTCGACCTTGAGGCCGACATCGATGATGGCCATGTCCTTTTCGATCGCGGTGATCGTGCCCCGGACAACCTGGCCTTCGCCGGAATGGCCGGCGGTGAATGATTCTTCGAGCATGCTCGCGAAATCATCGCGAGTGGGATTTGCAGCTGACATTGTTTCTCCTGGAGTGCTCCGCATGACGAGCGGAGCGGGCGCCGTGGGTTAGCGTTGCGAGAGCCTGCCGGCGTTCCGGGCTGAAGAGCCCTCGGCCGCTTTTCGAGCGGCAAGTCCGGCGCATGAAGAATGCTGGCAGGCTGGTTCGTGCCCGATATGGGTATTTTCGTCGGCTCCGGCAACGGAAGCACGAGGAAAAACCCGGATCAGGCCTTGTTTCTCTTGGCCAGGACGTCGTCAACGATCGCCATCGCCGCCAGAAACGCGGCCTCTATAGCCATTTCGCTGGTATCAAGCAAGTGCGCGTCGGCGGCCGGCTTGAGCGGCGAGTCGGCTCTGCCCATGTCGCGCTCGTCGCGGCGCTCGATGTCGGCGAGGATGGTTGCGAAATCGGCGCTGCCGCCCATGCTCTCGATCTCGGCCAGCCGGCGCTGCGCCCGCACCTCGGCGCTCGCCGTCACATAGAGCTTGATGTCGGCGTCCGGGCACACGACGGTGCCGATGTCGCGGCCGTCGAGCACCGCGCCCGGCGGCGCCTTGGCGAACTCGCGCTGCTTTTCGACAAGGATGCGCCGGACGGTGGGGATGACCGCGACCTTCGAGGCCGCCTCGCCCACTGCATGCGCCGAAAGCACCGTGCGGTCGAGGTTGGAAAGGTCCACCTGCCGCGCCGCGGTCTCGGCTGCCGAGACATTGTCGAGCGGCAGGCCGAGCTCGAGCAGCTTGTGGGCGACCGCGCGATAGGTGAGGCCTGTATCGAGCAGGTTCAGCCGGTAATGGTCGGCCAGCCGGCGGGCCAGGGTGCCCTTGCCGGCGCCCGCAGGGCCGTCGATGGCGATGGTGAAGGTCTGGGTCATGGGCTCGCTTCGAGCAACGGATGAAACGAGCGTCGCGTTCCTTCGCGCCCCCCTCTGTCCTGCCGGACATCTCCCCCACAAGGGGGG
>SUGL01000087.1 GCA_004963905.1 Mesorhizobium sp. | reverse complement strand
GATTTTACGCATGTCTTTATCCCGAAACCGGTTCCCACTTTCGGGAGACATGCTTAGAGCAATTCCAGGAAAGGTGTGTAACGGCTTTCCGTCCGGAATTGCGAAAAAACAAAGAGTTAGAGCGGTTCGGCGTTTCCGTGAAACGGTGAACCGCTCAAGAGTGCGTGGCGCTGAAACGGATTCAGGCGACGCGCTTTAAGTCCTTGTTTTGATGCATGTCCTAGCCGTCGCGCACCCGGGGGACAGGATTAGTTCCAGTAGCGGAACACCCTGCCCATTCTGTTGGGCATCATGAAAACCTCTTCCGCATGCGAAAAGCCGGCGTCCCTACCCATCGCGAGCCATGTTGCGACGGTTTCCGGGAAATCGGCCAGAAGCATATGCCGCTCCATAGCGGCAAACTCCTCGTCGGAAACGGCCGACCATTCGTCGCGCAGCCGGGAGAAGCGCGCAAGCCAGGCGGCGCGATCCTCTCCCTCGAAGAGCGCCGGCTCCCAGATGGAGAACAGACCCAGCCCTCCCAGGGCTCTGTGTGCGTCCCGCATCAGTCTCGCCTTGGCCTCGGTCGGCAGATGATGCAGCGACATGCCGATCCAGATCACATCGACCGGCTCCGACCATTTCGCCATCGCCTGCGCGAAATCACCGCAACGCAGCTCGACGGGACAAGGAAGGCTGTCGAGCGCCTGCGCCGCAAGCCGCAGCGACGCCTCCGACAAGTCGATGCCGACATAGTTGCCGATCGCCATGGTCCTCAGCATCGCCGCGGAGGCGCCGGCATCCCCACAGGCAATGTCGAGGAACCGGAACGACGCCGGCGCCTGCTCGATGAGCAGGCCGCGAAGAAGGCCATAGACCTCGCGATGGTACATGAGGTTCGCACCCACGACCCTGCGGTAGGTGTCGAGCTCCCTGTTGAACATGTCCTGCGAGCCGGCGACCTTCGTGTCCATCGTCACCGGCATGCTTTCAGTCGATGCGCTTGCCATGATGTCCTTCCTCGGAACCTCGATGAGCCTGGCGGAGCGGTTCGTCGGTTCATCGCGCCGTCGATCCGCTCTAACTCTTTGTTTTTACGTCCGTTTTCATGCTTTCTCTGGAATTGCTCTAGCGGGCCGCACCCGATGCATGAAGATGCAGAGCGCGGAACACCGCGGTGTGGCCGGGCGTCGCCACGCCCAGTTTCATACCCAGTTCGTGCATGCGCCCGGACAGCCAGGCGACCTCGATGGGCTTGCCTCTTTCGAGGTCGTTGGCCATTGACGATTTCACATGCGGAGGGAATGAGGTCCACCGCCTGATGACGCGGTCCTCGAACCCCTCGGCCAACGGATGACCGGCCGCCGCGGCGATCGCCATCCCCTCGTCCCGCAACTGCTCGATGAAGGCTCGGGCTTCTGGATCCTCAAGGATCGGACCGATGCCTGAACGCATCAGCGAGGTTCCGCCGGAGAAGGCAGCGAGCGTCGCGAACTTCTCCCACAACACGCCGTCGATGTCGGCAACCGGCTTCAGCTCGAGCCCGACGGCTCGGTCGCAAAGCGCCTGAAGCTCGTGGATGACGGGATCGCGATGCCCGCCGACGAGGATGTCCCGCAGCCCGCCCGCATGGACGATTTCTCCAGGCTTGCCGATGAAGCCGGAAAGGTAGGTGGCGCCGCCGATCACCTTGTCGCCGCGAACATGGCGGCGCAGGATCTCGATGCTGTCGATGCCGTTTTGCAACGTCACGACGCGGGTATTGCCGGCAATCAGCGGTGCCAGCGCCGCTGCGGCCGTCTCGCTGTCGTAGAGCTTGACCGCGAAGATCACGAGATCGACGGGGCCGATGTCGGCCGGAGCGGCGCTCGCGGACACGGTTGGCAGAAAAACGTCGCCGGTTTCGCTCCGAATTCGCAGGCCGTTCCGGCGCATTGCTTCAAGATGCGCACCGCGAGCAATGAAGCTGACGTCGCCCCCTGCCTCGACGAGCCTTGCGCCGACATAGCCGCCGATGCCGCCCGCTCCCATCATTGCGATCCGCATGCCGTCCCTCTCGACGCCAGGCTGCCGCTATCGCCGCGACGCCGGAACGCATCCGCGGGTCACTGTAATATTAGCTGTTTCTTTATTAACTCGCCAGTCGGCGCTGGGGCCGCCCGGTTAACCTTCGCCATGGGCACGGACCAAGGTCGGTGTCGCAATCGTTGCGCCTGGCCTATAATCTTTGCCAGCGGCGGGGTGAATCATGCGTATGCTCAGGGAGATCTTGAAACGACTTGTGCAAATCTGGAGCGGGCGTTCGCTGGCCTGGCAATTCGTGATTGCCGGAGGCATCGTCCTTCTGGCGGTGATGCTGGTTGTGGGCCTGTGGGTGACATCGCAGATCCGCCAAGGCGTCATGCACAATTCCGCCACCACCACCGCGCTCTATGTCGACAGCGTGATCGCGCCGCTCTTGCCTGACCTGCGCAAGAGCCAGGAGCTGGACTCCACCGTCAAGCGGGCGCTGGACGAGACGCTCGGACAGGGAGCCTTGGGAAAGCGGCTGGTGTCGTTCAAGCTGTGGCGGCGCGACGGCACGATTCTCTATTCGAAGGATTCCGACCTCATCGGCAAGCGGTTCAAGCCGAACCCCAACCTGATCGCCGCCTTCGCCGGCAACGTCATGGTCAAATACAACCAGCTGGAGGACGAGGAAAACGACAAGGAACGGGCGCTCGGCCTGCCGCTGCTCGAGATCTACAATCCGGTGCGCGAGCCTTGGTCCGGCGATGTCGTCGCCGTCACGGAGTTCTACGAACTGTCCGGCGACTTCGAGGAATCGCTGCGCGCCGCCCTGTTGTGGAGCTGGCTGGTGGTGGCCGCCGCCACCGCGGCCTCGCTGGCGCTCTTGTCGGGCATCGTGTTTCGCGGCAGCCGAACCATCCAGACACAGCGTGCGGCGCTGGAGGCCAAGGTCGCCGAGCTGCAGGCAGCGCTGGCGCAGAATTCGTCGCTTCGCCAGCGCGTGCAGCGTGCCTCGCGCCGCGCCACCGCCATCAACGAGCGGTATCTGAGACGCATCGGCGCCGACCTGCATGACGGGCCCGCGCAGCTGGTGGCGCTCGCCGCGCTCAGGATGGACAGCCCGGTGCTGGTCGATCCGTCGACGCCGAAACCGCAGCGCGAGGCCGAGATCGCCGGCATCCACAAGACGCTGGGCGAGGCGATGCGCGAGATACGCGGCATCTGCAACGGCCTGGTGCTGCCGCAGATCGAGACGCAGGCGGTGGCAGACATATTGCGGCTGGCGGTGGCCGAGCATGAGCGCCGCACCGACACCAAGGTGCTGCTCACCCTGCCGGAGCGCTTGCCGGAACTCGGCACCTCGGAGAAGATCAGCATCTATCGTTTCGTGCAGGAAGGGCTGAACAACGCCTACCGGCACGGCAAGGGCAAGGGCCAGCAGGTGAGAGCCACGATGAAGGGCGGCAAGCTGCTGGTCGAGGTGCAGGACACCGGACCGGGCTTCGATCCCGCAAGGAGCGAAGGCCTCGGACTCGCCGGCCTCAGGGAGCGCATCGAAAGCATCGGCGGACAATTCGAGACGCTTTCGGGTCCTGGAGGAACGAGACTGTTAATCACATTGTCTGTCGAGGAGCAGCCGTGAACACACCCATCCGCATCGCCATTGTCGACGACCATCCGCTGTTCCGCGAGGGCGTGGCGCGCAGCCTCGGCGAGATCGGCGGCTTCGAGCTTGTAGGCGAAGGCGCCAGCGCCGAAGATGCCGAAAGGCTGGTCCGCGCCAGCGCGCCCGACATACTGATGCTCGACATCAGCATGCCGGGCGGCGGCCTCAATGCGCTGGCCAGCATCCTTTCCGCCGTCCCCGAGCAGAAGATCGTCATGCTGACGGTTTCGGAGACCAACGCCGACGTGGCGCAGGCGCTGAAGGCGGGCGCGCGGGGCTATGTGCTGAAGGGCGTCGGCTCCAAGTCGCTGGCCGAGATCCTGCGCGACGTCGCCAACGGCCAGAGCTACGTCTCGCCGACGCTGTCGGCCCGGCTGCTGTCCGACCTGTTGCAGCCCACCGGTCGCAAGCCCGATCCGCTCAGCCAGCTCACCGGCCGCGAGGCCGAAATCCTGAGGCTGGTGGCCGAGGGCCTGAGCAACAAGGAAGTCGCCGCCCGGCTGTCGCTGCAGGAAAAGACGGTCAAGCACCACATGACCAGGGTGCTCGCCAAGCTCAACGTGCGCAATCGGACGGAAGCGGCGCTGCTGATGCATGAGGCGAAAGACAGGCAGTAGGGAATAGGGAAAAGGACTCTACTGCCTATTCCCTACTGCCTATTCCCTAAAAGCAATCACCCCCGCCTCCGGAAGACGGGGGTGACATGCAAGGGTACGGGAAAAGGGGGTAGCTTCTCTCAACCCTCACAAGCTTAGCAGGCGGGCCAGATCCTCCTGTGTCGCCCGCCGTTCGACGATGGTGCGGCCTTGCGCATCGGTCATCTCGAAGCGGCCGTTCTCGATCTCCTCCTTCATGCCGTTGCGGTGGATCACCGTGATCTTGTTGCCGTCGATCTCGACGGTATCGCCGGTATTGGCATCGACATGACTTGCCTTGCCCGGGTTGGTGTTGCCTTTGCCGCTGTTGTTGCCGGGGCCGGCATTGGCATTGTTGCCGCCGGCGTTGCCGTTGCTCGAATTGCCCCCGCTGCTGTTGCCGCCGTTGCCGCCGCCATTGCCGCCGCCGCCACCATTGCCTCCACCACCGCCATTGCCGTTGCCGGCATAAGCGGTGGCCACGAGGAACTTGGCCGCACTATCGGGCATGAAATGAAAAGTCGCGACAGCGAGCGCCAGCGCGGCCGTGCCGCGCAGCGTGAAACGAGCAAGCCTTTGGAAGGCGGGTTTGCGCATGCTGTCCTTTTTTGTACCGGTCCCGCCTCGGTCCTGCCGAAGTTCCGCTCTCGGCCTGACCAAGGCGGAACCGGTTGTCTTCACTAGGAAAGGATTCACAGTTTGGTAAGGCTACGGAAGCGGCCCACGACCCATGCCATGCCCAGTCGGACTTTTTTTGCGGCCGCTTGGGGACCATTGTCGCAACCACTGGGAGAACAGCCCTAAAGCGTGTCGCGATCTTTCAGATTCGCTCCCTGCGCTTTAGGTTTTTGATTTTACGCATGTCCTTGTCCCGAAACCGGTTCCCACTTTCGGGGGACATGCTTTAAGCCGCGAGTGCCGCAGCGTTAACCAAATCGCTTGGAAATTCGCCGGCAATTCACTATGACTGGGGCTCGCGAGAACCACGCGGACGCTCAAGCGAACCGCGGCATCCTATGGCGCAAGCGTCACCTGGGCGCAAAAAGGCGCTGTAACACTTTGATTGCGTATAGATTCTCCCCCGACCTGTGGGGCCATGCGCCAGGGGTCCGTCTATCCGGCAAGCGTGCCCAAGGGCCCAAAAAAGTACCCCCGCCAAAGGGCGGGGGCAAGGTGAGCAGCGGGAGTTCTGTCATAAGACGATCAGGACCGAAGAGACGAAGCAAAAGGTGGCAACCTGATTTTGCAGCGCTGGCCTTTGGCCCCTTAACGATCTAATCCAGATAGAACCTCGCTCTCACAAACTCTCTTCTCACAAACTCTTCAGGCGACTGAGATCGGCCATTGTGGCCTTGCGCTCGACGATGGTGCGACCAAACTTGTCCTCCATCCTGAAACGGCCGTTCTCGATCCTCTCCTTCATTCCGTTCCGGTGCGTGACCTGGATGCTGTTGCCACTGACCTCGACCTTGTCGCCGGTCGCCGCGTTCACATGATCGTCGACATCGGCGGTGCTGGCGTTCGCAGTGCCGGCGCTGCTTACGCTGCCGCTCGTTCCACCACTGTTGCCGTTGTTTCCACCGCTGTTGCTGTTACCCCCGGCGTTCCCGCTATTGCCGTTACCGTTCGAACCGCTGTTGCCGCCGGAGTTGCCGTTAGAGCCGCCGTTCCCGCTATTTCCGTTCCCGCTGCCGTTTCCGCCGTTGCCGCTATTTCCACCGCCATTGCCGTTGCCGCCATTACCATTGCCGTTACCGCCTTTGCCGGCATAGGCCTTGGTCACGACAGAACCGTCTAAGGAGAGTTGAAGAGGCGCGACAAACAACGCCAGCGCAGTGAGCGCCCGCAAGCCAAGCCTGCAGCCCATGCGCGCTGCGCGCATCCCATTCTCCCCATACCGGCCATCCAGCCCTTCGGCCGAACTACCCCACCGGCAATGTCGCAGCATCAGCATCCCCAATCAGCGCGTCATGGGGAAGTGGCCCACGACCCTTGTCTTGTTTTCTCAGACCTTTTCCGCAATAGCATAAGACCTAAGTCCTATCTCAACCACCGGATGTGGTCCGGCGCAGCTGCGCGCACGGCTTTTTTTCCTCGCCCTGCAAGCGGCTTAAAGCACGCCGCGGTGAAACGGATTCAGGCAACATGCTTTAAGTGTTAGTTTTTCTGCACGCTTACGCATGTCGTTCTCCCAAAACCGCTGCGCACTTTTGGGCGACATGCGTCCTTGGTTTACGCATGTCGTTCTCCCAAAACCGCTGCGCACTTTTGGGCGACATGCGTCCTTGGTTTACGCATGTCGTTCTCCCAAAACCGCTGCGCACTTTTGGGCGACATGCGTCAGCCGGGCGACGGAACCGGCGCCCTCGCCGTCACGGCCGCGCCGAAAGCGGCGGCGATCACGGCGCCGATACCGGCGCATTGCAAGGCGCTCAAGCTCTCATGCAGGAAGAAGAAACCGGTCAGCGCGCCGCCCGCAGGCTCCAGACAGACGATCATGCCATAGACTTTCGCCGGCATTCTGGCCAGCACCATCATCTCCAGCCAGAAGGGCAGCGCGCTGGAAAACAGCCCGACGACGACCGCGCCCGTCATGACATGCGGGTCGGTGAGATAGGGTTGCGCGGCGGTGAAGCCGAAGGGCAGCGCAACAAGCGCCGCGATCGCCATGCCATAGGCCGAGGTGCGGGCGCCAAGCCCGGCGCCGGCCTTCTGCGCGAAGATGATGTAGAGCCCCCAGCAGCAGCCTGCGGCAAGCGCGAGCAACACGCCCGCCGGATCGAGCCCGCGGCTGACATCGGCCACATGGTCGACGTCAGCAAACGGCGAAAGCAGCACGATGCCGGCGATCGCCAGCAGCACCCAAACAAGGTCGAGCAGGCGCCTGGAGCCCAACGTCGCGACGAAAAGCGGGCCGGTAAATTCGAGCGCGACGCAGACGCCCAGCGGAATGCGCTCGAGCGCGGCATAGAAGAGCAGATTCATGACCGAAACGGTGACGCCGTAGGCGGCAAGCCAGGGCAAGCCTTGGCGCGTCGGCAGCACCTTCCACGGCCGCAGCACCGCCGCCAGCATCAGCGCGCCGATGGCAAGCCTCAGCATCGTCGTGCCCTCCGCCCCGAGGACCGGGAACAGGCCCTTGGCGAAGGCGGCGCCCACCTGCACCGATAGAATGGCGCCAAGCAGGCCGAGGACGGGCAAGGCGCCCAGCTGCGCCTCCGGTTTTGCGATCGACGTCGGCGTCACTTCCTCTCCTCGCCAGCATGGTCGGATGCGGAGATAGGGCCTGATGGCCGTTCTGTCGTGAGGCAGCGGGCGGCGGATGCTGGGACAGGGGCGAGGTGACGACCACCGTCTCTCCCCGAGGCCTGCTGCGCTGCACAAAGCATTGAAATCCAAGGCTCTTTCGTAGGGCAGCGACATAAGAATCAATGGTTACGCCGGAGACCTCCGTCCAGTATCAGGCGTTTCCCGCCGTGGTTGCCGGCAAACCTTCTCACCATCGTTGGCGATAAATACTTCGGTGAAGTTCAGACCAACTGCCCATGAATATATGGGACCATTGGACAGTTCAGCCCATAATTTAGAGATGCAACTATTCCCCCGGTTGTCGGGATCACATCTTTATTTCAGCGCTGTAAGCATTTTGTGTTGCACTGCAATATCGACCGCGACAATCGTGGGCTGGGGGCATGCCCGGTGGAGGATGCCATTATTTTGACTCGCATGGGCATTCCGATGGCCGGCAAGGATTTCGCCCTTGGCTCGGACGGAGATTCGTCGGCAGGCAGCGGTAGGGTTTGCGCAGCCTATGCCGCCTGGCGCCACGGACCTTGTGGAAGCCGCTGATGGCGAACGCGCGTGATGTCCAACTCGATTCGCTGCGGGCCGTTGCCGTGACGCTGGTGCTCTACGCGCATTTCCTTGCGCCTAACGGCACTTCCTTCCTCGGCCATCTCGGCGTTCGGCTGTTCTTCGTGCTCTCCGGCTTCCTGATCACCCGGCTTTTGCTGGACGCGCGCGATACCGACGCGTTCGCCACGGGACCGGCGCTGCGTTCCTTCTATGCCAGGCGCGTGATCCGGATCTTCCCGCCCTATTTCGCTGTGCTGGGGCTCGTCTGGCTCACCGACCTGGAACAGTCCAGATCCTCGCTCGCCTGGCATGCGCTCTATCTCTCGAATTTCTGGTATGCGCTGCGCAACGATTGGAACCCCTGGCTGCTCTGCCATTTCTGGAGCCTCAGCATCGAGGAGCAGTTCTATCTCGCCTGGCCGCTGATCGTGCTTCTGGCGCCGCGCAAGCGCATCGAGGCGATCACCATCGGCGTCATCTGCTTCTCGCTCGCCTACCGCTTCTACTGGCCCATCGCGGCCGATCCGGCGCTGGCGCGGGACCTCTTGCCACCGGCCTCGATGGATGCGCTCGCCTGCGGCGCCCTGCTTGCCGTGCGCCGCGCCAGGGGCGCGGACATCCCGCAATGGATGCGGCTCTCCTGGCCGGCCCTGGCGGCGGTTTTCCTGCTCGTCGTCTGGTCCGATCCGGGGCCGGCGAGTTCGACATGGGAGTGGCCGCGCTGGGTGCTGGTGCAGGTGCTGCCGCTGGTGCCGCTGGCGGCGATCGTCGCCGCCTGCTCGAACGGCCTCGGCGGCAGGCTTGGCCGGCTGGCCGAGCTGCCGCCGCTGCTCGCGCTCGGCCGCATGAGCTACGGCGTCTATCTCTACCACCCGATCCTTCTGGCCTATGCCGTCAAGGCGCAGCCATGGATTCCGCTCAACGTCTCGGAACAGGGACCGGGCCGTTTCCTGGTCGCCGGCGCCGCCACGCTGGTCGCCGCCTCGCTCTCCTGGACCTTCTTCGAGAAGCCGCTCAACAGCCTCAAGCGTTATTTTCCGTACGTACGGCGCGCGCGCTCGCCGGGCGAGACCAGCTGGATCAGCCCGACGGCCGGCGGTTCAACGCTCGACCTTCGGCACACGGAGGCGAGACGATAATGGCGAGCGCGGCGCCCCTCATCTCCGTGCTTTTGCCGGTCTACAATGCCGAGCCCTATGTCGGCGCTGCAATCGGTTCGATCCTGCGGCAGGACTACGGCCGGCTCGAAGTCATCGCCATCGACGACGGCTCGACCGACCGGTCGCTGGAGATTCTCGAGCGCTCCCGCAAAGCCGACAGCCGCGTGACCATCATCTCGCGCGAGAACCGCGGCCTGGTCGCCAGCCTCAATGAGGGCATGCAGATAGCCCAGGGCGAGCTCGTCGCGCGGATGGACGCCGACGACTTCGCCTATCCGTGGCGGCTGTCGCGCCAGGCGGCGCTGTTTGCCGCGCGGCCGGAACTCGGCTTCTGCGGCGCGCTCGTCGATCCGCTGCTGCACGGCCGCATCGCCCGAGGCAGGCTCGACCCGGTGTTCCGGCTCGGCCTCCCGGTGCTGTCGAAGTTCTTCACGATCTTCATCCACCCGACCGTGGTCTACAACCGCCGGGTCATCGGCGAGGCCGATCTGCACTATGACGGCGTCTACCCGCATGCAGAGGATTTCGACCTCTTTCGGCGGCTCACCGACCTCTATCCGGCTGCCTTGATGGAGGAGAGCCTGCTGGTCTACCGGGTGCATCCCGGCAGCGTGACCAGCCGGCACACCAGCGAGATGCGGCGTACGCATCTCAGGATCGTCGGCGAGAATCTCGAGCGCGAGGGCCTGGCGGAAGACAGTGAGGATTTGCGCGCCATCGGCGATCAGGTTTCCTTCGACACCGTGGCCCGGGCGGCGGCCTTCATCCGCGCGCTGGAAGGGCGGATTGCCGCGCTGCCCGCGGCAGTGCGGCCGGGCTACGAGGCCGGCGCGCTCAACCTCTTCTATTTCCTCTACCAGCTCGTCAACGACGAGGAGCAACCGGCATTCACGCATGAGCTCTTGACGCTGAGCGCGAAATGGAAGGCGATCCGCCGCCGCGAGCAGTATGCGCTGCGCCCCGGCGCCTGGGCGCCATGGCTGAGCCAAGTCTCGATGTGGGCGGGCAAACGCGCCGACTGGGTCGCCTACCGCTTCAAATCCGCGCCGGCGGCGTCCGTGCTTGCGCCTTATCGGATGGGGGCGGCATGAGGCGAGGCGTTGCAACCGCCAATCTCCCCCCTTGTGGGGGAGATGTCCGGCAGGACAGAGGGGGGCGCGAAG
>SUGL01000086.1 GCA_004963905.1 Mesorhizobium sp. | reverse complement strand
CGCGACGGAGCTTCGCTCCTGCTCCGCCCTAGAATGACGATCGCGATGGGCGTTTTGGCCAATCTCAACGCATGCCACCTGCCAACGCAAACGGAGCCGACCGGTCAAAATCCCCGTGCAGTGCAACTAGACCGGCCATATCAACCCGCTCCACCAGCGGCTTCAGAACGAGAAGCCGGACGACGGCGCGGCGGCTGTCGCGGCCGAGAGCCTGTCGCGCTTTTGCAGCCTGGGCTTCTCGTAGGTCTTCTTCATCGTCCATTCCTGCGCGGGTCAACGACCGGCGCAGGTGAGCGCGATGCGGCCGGCCTGTCAAGTTCGCCTCGCCGCCTATCGTCGCCGTCCTGCTCTTCGCCGTCATGTTCCGGCGCGAAGCCAGGGCGCAGGTTTTGATTTTACGCATGTCTTTGTCCCGAAACCGGTTCCCACTTTCGGGAGACATGCCTTAAGGCGTGCTGAGATTCAGGTCAGGCCGAGCCGAAAATGTCGGTTTCTGAGAACCGGCCTACGCCGGCCGAAGCCTTCATAGAGCGGAGACACTTATGAGGGCTTCGGCCGGCGAAGGCCGGAGCGGAGCGTACTTGCAGTACGTGAGCACCGGAAGCGCAGGAAACCGGCATTTGCAGGCCGGCATCACCTGAATATCAACACGCCTTAGCCCGCGTGCTGCAGCCAATGGCGGTCGAACACGTCGACGATGGCGCGGAAATCGGCCGGCGGGATCTGGTTGGCGCCCCCGCCGGCGTCGGCGCCGAGGAACTGCTCGAGTTGCCGGTCGACCGTCTCCGGATGCTCCACGGCGATGCCTATGCCCGCCAAGTCGCCGGCGATCGAGCCGCCGGCCGGCAGGTAGCCGCCCCATGTTTCGGCTCCGGGCGCGGTATCGCGCAGACGCACCAGGATGATCCTCGTGATCGACGGCTGCGCCTCTGGCCCGATGATGGCGGCGCCGCACATATAGCCGCCGAGCACGCTGACAGGCTGCGTGTGCGGGAACAGGCAGAGGAAGAACTGGGTATCGCCGCCGACTTCCTTCAGATGCAGATAGAGGCCGCGCTTTGCCGGGCTGACCGGGCCGCCGAGCTGCAACTGACCGGTCGGCAATATCTCGCGGTAGGTGGCCGTCAGCCCATGCGCCCCCGGCCCCGGCTCGATCGACAGGCGGCCCTTGATGAGCTGGCCGCGATAATAGGGCGACCAGGCGCGCGAATAACAGGCATAGGTTCCGGCAAGCCCGGAGCCGAGGCCGCGCTCGTCATGCGTCGAGGCCTCGAACTGCATGCCGGCCCGACGCTCCAGCTCGGCGCCGTCGATGCCGTGACGGGCCGCGATCGCGGCGGTGAAGGCCGGCAGCTCGCTCTCGGCGATCCAGGCGCCGGGCTGTTCCAGCTCGAGCAGCTTCGCCCAGTCGTCATAGACGCTCATCTGGCGCGGCCGCGCGCGGCCCTGCAGCCATTTGTCGGCGCGGCCGAGATCGAACGCCGTCTTCGGGTTGACGGCGCGGAATGCCGCCGCCAGGTCCTTGCGGGTCACCGTTCCCAGCAGGGCCGAAGTCAGCCTTAGTTTTTGCGCGATGTGCTGCGCCATGCCACAAGCCCCTCGATGCTTCGCCGCTTCAGGTCCCTGTTTCGATGCATGTCGTCTTCCCAAAACCGCTGCGCACTTTTGGGCGACATGCACCTGTTTCGATGCATGTCGTTCTCCCAAAACCGCTGCGCACTTTTGGGCGACATGCACTTGAGCATTTCGGCGTTTGGCGGGAATCGCCGAGCTGCTCCAACGATGTGGTTTAGCACGTCGGCAAACAGTCTCCATTCCCGGCCACGCCGATTTTCCATCGCCTAATATTCCAGGAAATCCAGAGAATTCCACAGCGTTCCGCGCGCGCCACCTTTGCGGCCTGGCGGCCAACGCTAGGTTCGCCTCGGGGTGGGTGCAGGGGAAGCTGTCATGAAAATCGTTCTATCCGCGCTCGTTGTGGCGCTCGCGCTATCGCAAGCCGCTGAAGCCAAAACGAAAATCCTGGCGACCGAGACAAAGACCAGCACCGAGAAAGCCCGGCCGCTCGATGGGACAGCCACCGGCGGCATCGTGCCTTCGGCCGGTGCGATGGCGAAGGAACCGGGCCAGGCCTATCCGCCGCCGCTGGACCTGCATTTCTAGAAGCGAACCGGAAGGTGCTCAGCGGTTTCTCGTCCGGAATTGCGCAAAACAAGGGGGAGCCGTTGCCGGTCGGCCGCGTGGCGGTCGCCGGTCGACCGGCGAGGAAAAACGATCGGCCGGGCAAAGGGCCGAACCGAACAGCCACCCGGCCAGCCTGAGCGTTGGGGGGCTTGGCGCCGCCGCGGGGGCAGGCGCCCGCCCGCGCGGATCGCAAAGCTGCGGTCCGCGCGGGCCAGGTTTCTCTGGCCCCCTCGTGGGAGAGAAAGCATTTTCCTGCATTTGCGAGCAGGCTTCTCGCACCTCGCCGACGGCGATCCTTCTCGTGCTTTAGGCCCAAAGGGTACGATCCGCTCGCTGACGGGCTCCGGCGCCGCTGCCCTTGACCAGATTGTCGTCGGCGCGATAGGCGGACGCACCGCCATCCAACCGATGAAAGACCGCCATGACAGACGCGATCGTAAGAGACAGCAACGGCACCCCGCTCAATGACGGCGACTCCGTGACCCTGATCAAGGACCTCAAGGTCAAGGGCACGTCCGAGACGATCAAGCGCGGGACGCTGGTGAAGAACATCCGCCTCAGCGGCAATCCCGGCGAGATCGAATGCAACACCAAGCAGGTGAAGGGCCTGGTGCTGAAGACGGAGTTCTTGAAGAAGGCCTGATTGCGGGGGCGCCGCTGAAGCTGCTGATCTCCTCCCTTGTGGGGGAGATCGGATGTCACGCGGGTTTTCGCTAATCTTCAGCGCCGCGCCCCCTTATCCGCCCCCCTCACCGCCTCCCCTTATGTTGCACTGCGTTAGATTTGTTGCATTGCGATATAAACCCATAGGCGCGAGGCTTGACCCCAGGCGGGATACGAACGACCGTTGCGAGGTTCGTCTTCGTGTCAGCACCATCGCCGGATTTCCGGCCAGACATCGAGGGGTTGCGAGCGCTTGCCGTGGCGGGCGTCGTCGCCTTCCATTTCGGCCTCACCGCGCTGCCCGGCGGCTTTGCCGGCGTCGACATCTTCTTCGTCATCTCCGGCTATCTGATCACCCGCCATCTCACCACCGAGATTTCGCAGACCGGCCGGCTCGACTTCCTGCGCTTCTATGCCAGGCGCGCGCGGAGGCTCTTGCCGGTTGCGCTCTTCGTCATCGCCGCGACGCTTGCCGCGGGCTCGATCATCCTGTCGCCGGAGGAGCAGGCGCTTTATTCCAAAGGCGCGATGTGGGCCTCGGCCTATATCATCAACCTGTGGCTGATCCGCTGGTCGTTCGACTATTTCGCTAATGACGCCGCCAACAATCCTTTCATCCACTACTGGTCGCTGTCGGTGGAGGAGCAATTCTATCTCGCCTGGCCGGCGCTGTTGATGCTGGCGGCCTGGCTGAGGCCGGGCAAGCGGACGATCATGCTTACAATCGGCATTGCCGGCCTCGTCTCCTTCGCGGTCTGCGCCTGGCTGACGACCGTGTCGCAGCCCTGGGCCTTCTACTTCTCGCCGCTGCGCGCCTGGGAGTTCGCCGCCGGCGGGCTGGCCTCGATGGCACCGACATGGCTGCTGCAGAAGCGGCCGCGGCTCGCCCTGGCGTCCAGCCTGGCCGGGCTGGCGCTGATCGCTTTCGCATACCTTACCTTCAGCGAGGAGGCTCCCTTCCCCGGTTTCCTGGCGCTGGTGCCGGTAGCCGGCACTGTCCTTCTTTTGCTGGCGGGCGCGGCCGGCGTCAGGGATGGCGTGAATGCCGCCCTGGCGCTGCCGCCCTTGCAGTGGGTCGGAAAGCTCTCCTACTCGCTCTATCTCTGGCACTGGCCGGTAATCGTCTACGCCGGCATGCTGGTGGAGGAGCTGACTTTTCCCCAACGCCTCGCCTGCCTCGGGCTGACGTTGGCGCTCTCGGCGCTGAGCTACCATTTCATCGAGAATCCGATCCGCCGCAACGGCTGGCTTATGGCCAATGCGGCGCGGGCGCTGGTGCCGGCCCTCCTCCTGACCGGCACCGGCGTCGCAGCCGCCTATGGCAATGCCGCGCTTGCGGTGCGCCACCAGAACCCCGAGCAGCGCAGCATCGCGGCAAGCGCCGCCGAACCCGCCACCGCGCGCGCCAAGGCCTGCGTCGAGGGCTACGACACGGTGACGCCGAAACCCTGCGTGTTCGGCAATGGCCAGCGCATGATCGCGCTGTTCGGCGATTCCCATGCCGATCACTGGTCGACGCCCCTGATCGAGGCGGGAAAGAAGAACGGCTACCGCGTCGAAACCTGGCTGAAGAGCTCGTGCCGTCCCTCGCGCTACTCCTACTTCGTCACGAAGCTCAACCGCGACTACCGAGAGTGTGACCAATGGCGCGAGCAGGCGATCAAGGAGATCATCGCCGCCAAGCCTTCGCTGGTGGTGATCTCGGAGCTGGCGCTGACCTCCTCGCGCAAGATGGCGGCCGGCAAGGGCCAGCCGGACACGCCGGACGCCGTGTGGCGGGCCGGCCTGCGCTCGACGCTTACGAGCCTGAGCAAGGCCGGGCTGAAGATCGCCTTCATCCGCGACGTGCCGTTCAACGACGAGAACATCGACACCTGCGTGTCGCGCGCGCTGTGGCGCGACAAGGCGCCTTCGCTCTGCGACCAGACCCGCGCCGATGCCGCCAACGACAAGATGGCGGCGGTCGAGCGCGAGATCGTCACCAGCGTGCCCAACGCCTCTTACGTCGACCTCACCGACCGTTTCTGCAACGCCACCACCTGCCACGTCTTCATCGACGGCCAACTCGCCTTCCGCGACCAGCACCATCTGGCGACGCCATTCGCGGAATCGCTGGAGCCGGAGGTGGAGAAAAGGGTGATTTCGAAGGTGGGAAGGTAGAGCTTTATCTCCCCCCTTGTCTCTACGCTATGCACACATCTTCTGCGACTGGCGTGACTGATCGGGTCGAGGCTTGATTGCTAGGTGGTTCCCCCAATCCGTCGCTGCTTCGCAGCGCCACCTTTCCCCCCCTCCGGAGGGAAAGGAAGGGAGCGTTGCTGGACAAGCATTGACGGCAAAAAGCTTGGCGCCTTTCCTCTACCCCGTCGATCGGGGGAGAGTGGCTCGGCGAAGCCGAGACGGAGTGGGGGTCGACCAGCGACAAGCGAGGGGATTTCGTAGAGCGCAGGCGCTGCTTTCTCGTCAGGCGCCGCCTTTCCCCTCTCTTGCCATTTCTAACACTTAGCCTTCGGCTAAGATGTTGAAATCGCTTTCTCCCCACAAGGGGGGAGATAGAGCGCCGAGCCCTCGCGATATGATCGGCCCCGCATTTTCCCGGGAACATCGCCCACCCCGAAATCGTTTATCCGTGGAAGGGGCATGCATCGAAAGAGGAGGCAGCGATGAAAAAGCTTCTGCTTGCTTCGATGATCGCCATCGCCTCGGCGTTTGCGATCGCGCCGGCCAGCGCGGCCAGCGTTGAATTCGGCATCGGCGTCGGCCCGAGCTATGAGCCATATTACGGAGACTATTATGGCGGGTATTACCCTCACCGCTATTACCGGCACGTCTATGATGACGACTACTACGCTCCCTACCGCGATCGTTATGTGGTTCGCTATCATCACCGGTATTATCGCGATAATTGCCGGGTCGAGCTCGTGAGACACTGGCGCCATCACCACCGGGTGGTGGAAGAAGTGCGCGTCTGCGACTGACGACTGATTTGGGTGGGTCCCCATGATCGCGCGGGATGGCTGCGGCCACTCGCGCGATCGTCGTTGCGCGACGGGGCCAAGCCTTCAAATCTTGCTGATCCCGGCGCTGGCGGCGCGGCCTTTCAGGCGCTCGAGCGTTGTCCGGTGAACCTTCAGGAGGAGGTTGCCATGAGAAAGCTTCTACTTGCTTCGGCGGTCGCCATCGCCGCGGCGGTGGCCGCGCCGGCGGATGCGCGGGTGTTCCTCGGCAGCGGCGGCGGTTATTTCGGCTTCGGTCCTTTCGGCGACTTTTACGACAGCTACGGCGATTATCCGTCCTACGGCCCCTATTGGGGCGGGCCCTATTATGATTATGGCCCCCGCGCCTACAACGACTATGACAGCAGCTACGTGGCGCGCTACCCGCAGAATCGTTACGCCCACGACCGCCATTGCCGGCTGGAGCGGGTGAGCCACTGGCGCCATCACCACCGCGTGGTGGAACGCGTGCGCGTCTGCGGGTAGCGCGAACCCGCAGACGCCGCCGATAGCCGCTCGAACCCAGCCCAGGAAGCCTTTTGCGGCCCCGAGCGTTATCATGACGAACCTTCAGGAGGAGGTTGCCATGAAAAAGCTCCTACTTGCCTCGGTGGTCGCCATCGCCACGGCGGCGGCCACGATCGCGCCGGCGGATGCGCACACGTTCTTCGGTCTCGGCTTCGGTCCGTTCGGCGGCTTTTACGGTGAGCCCTATCCGTTCTACGGCCCGTATTATGGCGGCTATCGCGATTATTACGACGACGACTACCCCGGCTATATCGTGCGCTACCCGCACTACCGGTATCATAGATACTACTACAGGTACCACTATTACAGGCACCACTACCGGCACCATCATAGGCATCACTACAGGCACCACCATCGGTACTATTACAGATACTAGGTAGCAGGCGTTGCGGTTAGCCATCTCCCCCACTGGTCCGGCAGGACAGAGGGGGGCGCGAAGGATCGCGGCTTATCGGTCTTGGCTCTGCGACGAATGCCGACGGAGGAAGTGAGACACCCAGAGAACTGAAATGCTGGCGGGACAGCGCCCCCCTCTGCCCTACCGGGCATCTCCCCCACAAGGGGGGAGATTGGCAGCTCCACCGCCTTGCAAATCCCCGCCAAAATGCCATCTAGAAAGCCGGCATCCACGGAGACGGATACGTGACGCAGCGAAGCGGCAGCGCCGACCTGCCGCTGCATGGCGGGCGGGTCCCGAAATGGCTGGGCGAGCGCATGACCAGGCTCGGCGCGGTGTTGTGCGAGGCCATCATCCATCACTACGGCCGCGACGAGCTTTTGCGGCGCCTGGCGCATCCCTTCTGGTTCCAGTCCTTCGGCGCCGTGATGGGCATGGACTGGCACTCCTCCGGCATCACCACCTCGGTCATCGGCGCGCTGAAGCGCGGGCTGAACCCGATGGCCGGCGAGCTCGGCATCCATGTCTGCGGCGGGCGCGGCGCGCATTCGCGCAAGACGCCGGGCGAGCTGATCGCCATCGGCGACCGTGTCGGTCTCGACGGCGAGGCTTTAGCCACCGCCAGCCGGCTGGTGGCCAAGGTGGACAGCGCCGCCGTGCAGGACGGCTACGATCTCTACCTGCACGGCTTCATCGTCAGCGATGACGGGCGCTGGGTGGTGGTGCAGCAGGGCATGAACGGCGACGCCCGCCAGGCGCGCCGCTACCACTGGCTGTCGGAGGGGCTGACGAGTTTCGTCGACCAGCCGCATGCGGCGATCGAGGGCGAAGCTCAGGGCGAGATCATCAACCTCACCGACCATCGCGCCGAAAAAGCGCGCGGCGGCCAGATCGCGCTTTTGAAGACGATGAGCCCGGAAAAAATCCTGACCGAGCTTGCCGCGCTGGAGCCGCAACCTGACCCGGAGCCGGCGGCGCAGCCGATGCTGCCCAATCTCGTCATGCCCGCGCATCACGACGTGCGCGAGAGCGATATTGTCATGCGCCGCCTGCACGGCAACATCGCGTCCGCGATCGAAAGCGGCCCCAAGGATTTCCCCGAGCTGCTGCTTGTCCCCGGCGTCGGCCCGCGCACGGTGCGGGCTCTCGCCATGGTCTCCGAAGTGGTGCACGGCGCGCCCTACCGCTTCTCCGACCCGGCCCGCTTCTCCCTCGCCCACGGCGGCAAGGACCGCCACCCCTTCCCCGTGCCGCTGAAAGTCTATGACGAGACGATCGCGGTGCTGAAATCGGCGGTGAGCAAGGCAAAGCTCGGGCGGGACGAGGAACTGCAGGCGCTCAAGCGGCTGGACGGGGAGTCGCGACGGATGGAGCGGTATGTGACCGGGCCGAGTTTGAAGGAGATTGTCGCCGGCGAGATGGACCAGTCGCATTTGTTGGGGGGACGGAGTGTGCTTGGGTGGGAGGGGGCGCCTGACGCCGAGTCGAAGCCGACGAAGAAAGGCGCTTGAGGCGCTGCGCGCTGACAAACACTGTGGTCGGCGCTGCCCCTCATTGCCCTGCCGGGCATTTCTCCCCGTATAGTGACGGGGAGAAAGGGCCGTCATCAACGCTTTCGCCAATTTTCAAACGTCGCAGAACAGACGCCGGCGGCGCGGCCAGCCCCCTTCTCCCCGTCACTATACGGGGAGAAGGTGCCGGCAGGCGGATGAGGGGCAGCGCTGGCGTATGCAATCAAGGGCCCGAAAGGAGCTGAGCCCGAAATTGCTTCAGCGGGTATCTATTTCTCTCTCTCGATCAGCCGCATATCGGCTTCAGGCTGCACGTAGTGGATCAGCCCCGCCTTTTCGGACAGGACCATGATCCCTCGTTCCAGATAGCCGAAGTTTTCCTTGGGATACTCCTCGGAATATTCATCGGTATCCATGGAGCAGACCACGACGCCTTCGTTTCCTTCCCAGACGACGATTTTGTCGCCAAGTCGGGCAAGGGTTCCATCGGGGTATTTCATTGGCGGCTCAAAGCGTTTCGTTGAGAAATTCCAGATCAACAGACAAATACACATGCTATGTCAACTTGACCGCAACCGTCTCGGCTTATGGTTATCCTGCGATCAATCAGTGCTTTAGATATTCACCCCGCCTTCCTCCCCATCATCCCATAATTCACCGCCAGCAGATCCAGCCCAACCTTCAGCAGCTTCACCACCACATCCCTCCCCTCGCCGGTGCGTTCGGCGATGGCCTTCACCGACTGGCCTTCGAGGCAGATTTTTCGCACCACATCGGCCACCTCCCAATGGGCAAGGGCTGCCGCGGCATGGGCATGGGCGCGGCCGGCTGACAGCACGCGGTCGGGGACGCCGCCGCCGACGCGGCCGCCGTCGACGCGCTCGCTCCAGGATTGCGGTTGCAGGCCCTCGCGGGCGGCGCGCTCGAAATCGTCGCGGAAGCGCCCTCCGGCCTCGCGCTGCTGGCGGGTGAGCGAGGTGATGCCCACCAGCGGATCGACATTGCGCAGCCGCACGATGCCGCCGGTGGAGGTGTAGCCGCCGTTCGACACCTCGTAGACGCGGCGCGCCTCGGCCGTGCCGGGGGTGAGTCGCTGGCGGCCGAAGCGGTCCTCCTTCAGCGCGAAGTCGTGGCCGATCTCGCGGCGGATGCGCACCTGCTCGGCCTCGCCCTTGGGGAGTTTTGGCGGTTGGGGTTTTTTCGAGGGTTTGCGGGGCATGGGGAGTTCCTTGTTCAATGGGATGACAATTGGGCAAGCTGGCGGGACAGCACCCCCTCTGTCCTGCGGACATTTCCCCCTCAAGGGACCCTCAAGGGGGGAGATCAATCTCTTCGCGGCCTTCGCCAATCACCAACGCCGCAGGGGAGGCGCGGCGGGCGAAGCCGCCAATCTCCCCCCTTGAGGGGGAGATGGCCGGCAGGCCAGAGGGGGTGCCTGGCGCCGACCTGACGATCATTGTCGGCGGCGCTCCCCCTCTCCGTCGCGGGTTCGCCGCGCCACCTCTCCCCCGCGTTGCGGGGGCGAGGAACTGGCGCCGAGCAAGGCCCGCTTGGCCATCAGCTCCCGCATCAGGCGCCTCTCCCGCACCTCGATCGAAAGCTGGGCGCTGGACGGGCAGAACTGGGCGTTGTCGACCTTGGCCTCGCCGCGGATGAAACGCTGGATCGCCGCCTGCACATCGCAGAGCTCGGCATCCTGCACGGCGGCCAGATAGCCGCGCAGCTGCATCTCGGCGTCAGCGAGGGCGGATTGCGGGAAGCAACTGAACATCGCGGCCAGCGCTTTCGCCGCCTGCTGCAATTCGGCTGCGGTCATTGATTTCCTCGATGATGGCGTTGGCGGCATCGACGTGGGTCTTGCGGCGATGCCAGTTCTGTCCGGCTGAACGGCCCGAAAATGATTTCGCGTTCTTTTCCCGCGGAGCGGCAGACCGGGAAGAAAACGCCAGGGCGTTTTCTCCCGATGGATCCATGGCTTGTGGATTCATGGCTTCTGGACTCTGGGGGTTATCCTCACGCTTTTCCCCTGGCTTAACCCGCCGCTTATCCGAGGGCGAAAAAACCCTTTCCTTCGAAAGGCTTGGGTTGCCGCCCTTCGCGCCGTTGCGGCGCGCCGCGCGGGCCTTGCGGGCGTCGGCGATCATGCGCCTGGAATAGATGCGACCTTGGCGGTCGCGCGAGAAGACGCGGTTCTGCTCGAACTCGGCAAGCAGGCGCCCAAGCTCCGTTTCCGCGCAGCCGGCAAGGCGGGCAAGCGCCGCCTCGTCCAGCCCCTTGCCGGCGATCGCGACATAGCCGACCGGCTCGTGCGCGGCGGCGATGCACAGCATGCGCATCCACAAGCCCTGCGCCGCCAGCGAGCAGAGGCGCAGGTTCGGATCGGACTCCCAGTCCGACCAGAAGAATTTCGACCAGACCGTGCCGCTCATGGGGAGGGCTCGGTGGTGAGTGAGCGGAGGCGTCGGCGGTTAACTAATCTCCCCCCTTGTGGGCAGGGCTGTCCGGGGAAAGTTTTTCGGTTGCAAATACCGCGTTGGAGGACTCGCGACGATTGCATTTTCCGGGTTTGGAGCACCAACTCGCTTCCCTTCGGCACTGCCGGAGAGAGGAAGACGCAGCCAGGAACGTGAAACGTGCCGATCGTGGATTGCAATACCACGCAAAAAGACTCGCTGGCGTTGTACCAAAATTTTCCCCGGACAGCCCTGCCTCGTGGGGGAGATGTCCGGCAGGACAGAGTGCTTAGGAGCGTCGCTTATCGTCTTCGTCATCCTAGGGCGAAGCAAGGAGCGAAGCGACGCAGCGAAGACCCTAGGTGTTTGATCCCGGGCTTTAATGGTGCATTCTTGTCATCCGAATCA
>SUGL01000085.1 GCA_004963905.1 Mesorhizobium sp. | reverse complement strand
GGGGAGAGGTGGCTCGGCGAAGCCGAGACGGAGTGGGGGTCGACCAGCGCTACATCAGACAACGCATGCGCCAAGCTGCCATGCACGCTATCGCCGGAGGTCAGCCGCTTGGAAATGCGTGGGTGCCGCAGCCACATTCGTGGAGGGAGAGGAAACGCGAACGATCGATCACATAAATGAGATGTCGAGGTGATCGGCGGCGCCTTGACGACTCGTTAACTACCTACTAGTTGGTAGGCAGTTCAAACGAGAGATCCCGCTATGTCTGCACAAACGAATGATCAAAGCCGTGCCCTGTCCTCAAACGCATGGCTCAAAAGCTATTATTATCTGCGGTTTGCCGTTTCGGCCGCCTGGGTTGCGCTGGCTTTCACCGTGGCGAAAGATAGTCCACTGTTCGCTGCCGTCATGCTGGTGGCCTACCCTGCCTGGGACGCGCTTGCGAATTATCTCGACGCGCAGCGTAGCGGCGGGCTCGGCCGCAACAAGTCGCAGCTGCTCAACTTAGTCGTCAGCATCATCACCGCGATTGCCGTCGCCATCGCGCTTGGCCGCGGCATAAGCGCGGTGCTTGCGGTCTATGGTGTCTGGGCCGTTGTCTCCGGCGCGTTTCAGCTTCTGACCGCGGTGCGTCGCTGGAAAACCAACGGCGCCCAGTGGGCGATGATCCTGAGCGGCGCCCAATCGGCGCTGGCGGGCTTGTTCTTCGTAAAGATGGCGTCGGGCACGGAGGCCATTGGCATCGCCAACGTTGCGCCCTATGCCGCTTTCGGCGCCTTCTACTTCCTCGTGTCCGCCGTGTGGCTGTCGGTCGGCGGCGCCCTTCGCAGGTCGCCGCGGGCCGTACGTTGAGGTTTTCTCCGCTGGACGTTAGGCATGTCTATGAACAAGCCCTCGAATACCGCCGATGACATCCTGGCCGCCGCGCGACGCTTCATCGTCACCGGCGGCTACAACGGGTTCAGCTACGCCGATATCGCCGAGGTGATCGGTATCCGCAAGGCCAGCATCCATCATCATTTCCCCAGCAAGGTCGACCTGGTGCAAACCCTGGTCAGGCGCTACCTCGAGGACGCCGTCACGAGCATGACGGAACTCGAGCGCAATATGCCTGAGCCGCCCGAGTTGCTGCGAACCTACGCCGGCTTCTGGGCCCAGTGCATCGAGGACGCGAGCAGGCCGTTCTGCGTCTGCGCATTGCTCGCCGGCGAGCTTCCGGCCCTTCCGCTCGAGGTTGCCGTGGAAGTCCGGGCGTATTTTCAGTTTCTCTCGGGGTGGCTGACCGGCGTCATCGAACGCGGCGCGGAGCAAGGCACACTGGCAATTTCCGCTGCGCCGCGCGTCGAGGCGGAGGCCTTCATGGCGACGGTGCACGGGGCGATGCTTTCCGCGCGAGCCTATGGCGATACCGCGGCTTTCGCCACGATCATGGCGCCGACATTGCAGAAGCTGATCCCGGCATCCGATGCGCCGGAATGATGGAAGCGCCGGCCGCGTGGCCGCGAATGCCCTTCGGCTACGCTGCCTGCGCCATCCGCTCGGCACTCATCCGCTAAAGCATGTCTCCCGAAAGTGGGAACCGGTTTCGGGACAAAGACATGCGTAAAATCAAAAACCCAAAGCGATGGAGCGAATCTGAAAGATCGCGGCGCGCTTTAGGATATCGCTTCGGCCAGATGGATGCGGCCGACGCGGCGGCTCGACTTTGCCCCGCGCCGGGCGGGTCGACAATCAGGATATTGGTTGCCATCAAACGAGTTGGGTACGTGGTTAAAATAGGAAATGGCGGTTGGAGGCTGACGTCATTGTAAGGTATTGAGGCTTCAAATCGGAGGTTCGCCTGAAATGACACTTGAACTCATCAATCCTCCAGACTTGCCCATTCCGAAAACCTACACTCAAGTCGTTGTCGCCAGGGGCACCAGGCTGATATTTGTCTCTGGCCAGGAGCCCGAAGACGTAGACGGGAAGCTTGTCGGCCGAGGTGATTTTGCGCTTCAGGCGCGCCAGGTGTTCACCAACCTCGGTCGAGCCCTTGCAGGCGCCGGTGTTCTTCCCAAGGACGTGGCCAGGATTACGATCTACGTTGTCGATTACCAGCGCGACTACCACCTGCCGATCATCGAAGAGGCTCGGGTGGCGCTCTTCGGGGATCACAAGGCGGCCGACGTGGTGTTGGGAGTCGCGGCCCTGTCTCCCGGCTATCTGATCGAGGTTGATGCGGTTGCGGTCGTCGATGGTTGAGACCGAGCCGGTCACCGCCAAGATCGCTGACAGCGAAGTTTCTGTCTGCTCTCGCCGTCGTGCCGCAGCTGCTTCTGCGCGAGCGGTACCGCGGCTTTCGCCACGATCATGGCGCCGGCGTTGCGGAAGCTGATCCCTGGCCTTCAAATGAAGAGGAAAGCAACGGCAAGCGGAGCCGCTTGAAGAAGCGGACCCGATCCGGTGCGGTTTCTTGTGACTACGCCGCCTGCGCCATGCGCTCCGCATTCATGCGGTAGGAAATCGCCTCGGCGAGATGGATGCGGCCCACGGTTTCGCTGGCGTCGAGGTCGGCCAGCGTGCGCGCCACTTTCAGCACGCGGTGATAGGCCCGCGCCGAAAAGGCGAGTTTTTCGCTGGCGTCCTTGAGCAGCGTCAGCCCGGTCGCGTCGGGCTTGGCGATTTCCTCGATGATCGCAGGCGGGCAATGCGCGTTGGTGGTCACGGACGCGCCCAGGCTCTCGAGCCGCTCGCGCTGCAGGGTCCGGGCGCGGGCCACGCGCTGCGCCACCGCGGCGCTCGTCTCCGCGCGGTCGGGCCGGATCAGGTCGCTCGCCGAGACCGCCGGCACTTCGATCCGAAGATCGATGCGGTCGAGCAGCGGGCCGGAAATACGCGCCTGGTATTCGGTGCGGCAGCGCTCGCCGCGCAGGCAGCGATAGCCGGGTTCGCCCGACATGCCGCAGCGGCATGGGTTCATCGCCGCCACCAGCTGGGTGCGCGCCGGATAGGTGACGCGGTGGTTGGCGCGCGCGATCACGCAGTCGCCGGTCTCCAGCGGCTGGCGCAGCGCGTCGAGCGTCTGCGGCGTGAATTCGGGAAACTCGTCGAGGAACAGCACGCCGTGATGGGCGAGCGACACTTCGCCCGGCCGCGCGCGCAAGCCACCGCCCACCATCGCCGCCATCGAGGCCGAATGATGCGGGGCGCGGAACGGCCGTCGGTCGGTGAGCTTGCCTTCGCCGAGCTCGCCGGCAACGGAAGCGATCATCGAGACTTCGAGCAGTTCCTTCGGCGCCAGCGGCGGCAGGATCGAGGGCAGCCGCTGCGCCAGCATCGACTTGCCGGAGCCTGGCGGCCCGACCATGAGGAGATTGTGGCCGCCGGCGGCCGCCACCTCCAGCGCCCGCTTGGCGCTTTCCTGGCCCTTGATGTCGGCAAGGTCCGGCAGGTCGCGGGCCGCGACCTGGATGCCGGCCTCTGGCCGCGACAGCACCTGCGTGCCGCGAAAGTGGTTGGCGATCGCGATCAGGCTGCGCGGCGCCAGGATATCGAAATCCTTGCCCGCCCAGGCCGCCTCCGGTCCGCAGGCGAACGGGCAGATCAGGCCCTTGCCTTCGGCATTGGCGCCGATCGCCGCCGGCAGCGCGCCGGCCACCGCCGCGATGGTGCCGTCGAGCGACAGCTCGCCGAGCACGACATAGCCGGCCAGCATGTCGCCGGGAATGGCGCCGAGGGCGGCCATCAGGCCGAGCGCGATCGGCAGGTCGTAGTGGCTGCCTTCCTTCGGCAGGTCCGCCGGCGCAAGGTTCACCGTCACCTTCTTCGACGGCATCGACAGGCCGGACGCATGAAGCGCGGCCTGCACGCGCTCGCGGCTTTCGGCCACCGCCTTGTCCGGCAGGCCGACGATCTGCATGCCGACCTTGCCAGGTGCTACCATCACCTGGACGTCGACCGGCACGGCCTCGATGCCCTGGAAAGCCACCGTGCGAACCCGCGCCACCATTCTCTCAAGCCCCCGGATGCCGGCTCACCTCGGCCTTTGGTCGGACCGCGGGTGATGTCGACCCAAGACAACCATAGATTTCGGATTTAGGCAAGAACATTACGGGAACAGAGGAGCGCCGCCTGGCGACGATCCTGGGGCTGTGATGATGCACCATTGCAGTCTGGGACTGCACATCTGGTACCGTCAAGCCGTCGGCGCCGCGCCGCGCCGCTCGTGCGCGGTCTTGCGGATGACTTCCGCGATCTCCGGGCTGCTGCTGCACAGCATCTGGAAATCCGACGAGTGCAGCGACAGGAGCGAGGCCGCCGTTGCGGCGCTGACGGTCGCCATGCGCGGTTCGCCGGTGATCAGCGCCATCTCGCCGAAGAAGGCGCCGGGGCCAAGCTCCACCGGGTTCGGCGTCGCGACGCTGACGCGTCCCTCCACGACGAAGAACATCCGGTCACCGGGCTCGCCGCTGCGGCAGATCACGGCGCCCGCCGGCACGGTGCGAGGTCGTAGCGCGCGCACGATCTCGACCAGCGCGGCCGGGCCGAGCTTCTGAAACAGTGGAACGCCGGCGACCAATTGCCAATTGCGGACGAAATCCCCGCGACGGACTTCTTGGGCGAAGCCGGTGGCAAGAATGCCGGCCCAGAGCGCGAAGATGCCGATGCCGCTCATCATGACCGCCCCAGCAAGGACGCGGCCGGCGAAGCTTTGCGGAATGGCGTCGCCATAGCCGGTAGTTGACAGCGTGACCACCGCCCACCACATCGCCTGGGGGATGCTGCCGAACTTTTCCGGTTGGATGTCGCGCTCGATGACATAGGCAACGAGCGCGACACCGAACAGAACGACGCCGAAGACCGTGGTAACGCCGATCAGGTTGCGCGCTTCGTTGGTCAGGACCCTGCCCAGCAGCGGGAAGAAAGTCGAGTCGCGCAGCGGTTTCAGCAGCCAGACGGCACAGTAGAGGCTCCAGTCGGGCGTGCCGACGAGCAGAAACGCGGCCAGTGGAACCAAAACCGCCAGCACATCGATGGCGATCGCCGGCGTCCTGTCCCGAACGTCTCCCGCCCGGCGCTTGAGCAGCGTCGCGGCCATCTGCAGAAGATAGGCGCCCAAATGACCGCGAGCACGGCAGCCAGAGCCAGTCTGCTTCGTCCGGACAAGTCCGGTATCGTGAGCGCAGCCACCGCCAGAAGCCCCGGCGCAGCCAGCACCGCGTTGAGCGGCAAGTAGAATCTTGAGAAAGGCAGTACTGACATTCTGTGCCCACGAGCCGCGACTACCCTCCAAAATAGGATGCCTTCAAGGCAAGCGTAAAGGTGCTTGCTGTCGCTGCGAAATGATCCGAATGTATGAAGCCGGTCCTCAAGACAGATGACGGAACCCGCGAAGCGTTCATGCAGGGCGCGCCTTGCACGCTATCGCCCAGGCCACCACGCCTGGGTGCAAGGCAACGAGCGCTTCGTCTGTATCGGGGTGATGAGCGCCGAGCAGCACGTCAGGCCTGCTGAGAGCAACTTCAGCGCGAAGCAGGTCTCCGTCGGATGGCGCGGTTCACCGTTTTCGTGAACCGGAGGCGCTGCTATCGCCTTTTGTCTTCCACGCAATCCCAGAACAGGCTGGCGATGTCGGCTCCACCGAAACGCTGCACTTCGCGAATGCCGGTCGGCGAGGTCACGTTGATCTCGGTCATCCAGTCGCCGATCACGTCGATGCCGACGAGGATGAAGCCGCGCTCCCTCAGCGCCGGTCCGATGCGGGCGCAGATCTCGCGCTCGCGCTCCGTCAGCTCGGTCTTCTCGGCGCGGCCGCCGACATGCATGTTGGAGCGCGAGTCGTGCTCGGCCGGCACGCGGTTGATGGCGCCCACAGGCTCGCCGTCGATCAGGATGATGCGCTTGTCGCCCTTGCGTACGTCCTTCAGGTAGCGCTGCACGATATAGGGCTCGCGGAACAGCTGGCCGAACATTTCGAGCAGCGAGGCAAGGTTGCGGTCGGCCTCCTGCAGATGGAAGATGCCGGCGCCGCCATTGCCGTAGAGCGGCTTGACGATGATGTCGCCGAACTCCTTGCGGAAGGCCGTCACTTCCCGGCGATCCTTGGTGATCAGCGTCTCCGGCATCAAGTCCGGAAATTCGGTGACGAAGATCTTTTCCGGGCTGTTGCGCACCCAGGCCGGGTCGTTGACCACCAGCGTCTTCGGATGGATGCGTTCCAGGATGTGCGTCGTGGTGATGTAGTTCATGTCGAAAGGCGGATCCTGCCTGAGCAGCACCACGTCCATTTCCGACAGATCGGTGCGCACCGGCTCGCCCAGCGAATAGTGATTGCCCTTCTCGTCGCGCACCTGCATCTCCTCGACGCGCGCGAACACCTTGCCGCCCAGCATCGACAGTCGGTCGGGCGTGTAGTGGAAGAGCTTGTGGCCGCGCCGCTGCGCTTCCAGCGACAGCGCGAAGCTGGTGTCGCCGGCGATCGACACGGTGGAGACATGGTCCATCTGGACGGCGATCTTCAGCGGCATTTTTCTCTCCGAACTCTGCCGCCGATATAAGGAACTCGAAGGCTTCTGCCAATCGGCCAGACGCTATCGGTCGAAGACCAGCCAGGAATAGCCGAGGAAGGACAGCGCCATGGCCATGATCGAGGCGACCGCCAGCGCCGCCAGCGGCGGCAGGGCCGGCAGCGCGAGCAGGATGGCGCAATAGACCAGATAGTTGACGATGCTGGTGGCGACACCGACGCCGCCATAGCGCGCGCCCTCCCGCGCGATGCCCCGGCTCGACGGCGAGAAGGTCAGATGCCGGTTGAACTGCCAGGTGACGGTGAGCGCAAAGCCGATCGAAAGCACGCGCGCCGCCAGCGGCCCGAGCGGCGTGACGGCAAGCAGCAGCCAGAGCGCGGCCGCGTCGGCGACGAAGCCGATGCCGCCGGCAAGGACGAAGCGGGTAAGCCGGCCCATCAGGCCGCCCGCGAGGCCTTGCCCGGCTCCTTCATCGCGGAGGCCTGCCCGTTGGCGCCTGCGCGGCGCTCGCCGCGGCCGGAGGGGATCGAAAGATAGAAGATGCGCTTCTGCTCGGCCCGGCCGCGCGACACGGAGTCGAGGATCAGCCCGGTCACCATCGACAGCATGGACAACAGCAGCATGCCGACCGACAGCACCCAGGTCGGCATGCGCGGCACCAGCCCCGTCTCGGCGAACTCGATCAGCACCGGTATCATCAGGCCGATGCTGGCCGCCAGGAAGAACAGGGCGAAGGTGCCGAAGAAGCGCAGCGGCTGCGTCTCCTTCATCAGCATGGCGAACATCCAGAGAATCCTGGCGCCGTCGTGGAAGGTCGACAGCTTCGACGAAGAGCCTTCCGGGCGGCGGCCGTAATCGAGCGCCATCTCGCTCACCGGCAGCTTGAGCTGCGAGGCATGGACCGACATCTCGGTCTCGATCTCGAAGCCGCCGGAAACCGCCGGAAAGCTCTTGACGAAGCGCCGCGAAAAGACCCGGTAGCCGGAAAATATGTCGGTGAAATCGGCGCCGAACAGGCCCTTGTAGAGCCGGTTGAAGATGCGGTTGCCGAAGGCGTGGCCGGAGCGGCCGGCGTCGTCGGTCACGCCGCGCCTGGTGCCCACCACCATGTCGGAGCGCTCGGTCTGCAGGACGTTGATCAGCTGCGGCGCGTCTTCGGGCGCATAGGTGCCGTCGCCGTCGGCCATCACATAGATGTCGGCCTCGATGTCGGCGAACATCCGGCGCACGACATTGCCCTTGCCCTGGCGCGGTTCGCGCACGACGATCGCGCCGGCGGCGCGGGCCTTGAGCGCGGTCAGGTCCTTGGAATTGTTGTCGTAGACATAGATCGACGCTGACGGCAGGGTCTCGCGGAAGCGCCGCACGACCTCGCCGATCGTCAGCTCCTCATTGTAGCAAGGCAGCAGCACGGCGATCGCCGGTTCGTTGCGGACTTCGTGCGGCATGTCTGTCTCCGGTGCCCGGCTCGAGCCCTCCGGCCGCGCCAATGCCGGCGTCTCCGGGCCGCTTTACTATTTATTGAAGCCGTTAAGGCTAGGTTTAAGCCTCTAGCTCCAAAGGCCTCGACCATGAGCGCAGCCAAGGACGGCGCCGCCACCTGGAAGTTCGATTTCATGCTCGCGTTGCTGGCAACGCTGGCTGCCTTCGCGTTCAACGCATGGATGGGCTTCAGCACGCTGGCCGATGTCGACAACGACAATCTGATGCGGCTGGTCGAGGTTCGCGATCTGCTCAACGGTCAGGGCTGGTTCGACCTGCACCAGTACAGGATGGGCCTCGAGGGCGGCTTCGTCATGCACTGGTCCAGGCTGGTCGACACACCGATCGCCGCCATCATTCTGGCCGCCTCCGCGCTGACCGGCAGCAGGCCTCTCGCGGAGGAGATCGCGCAGGTGCTCTGGCCGGCGCTGCTGTTTTGCTCGACCCTGTTCTTCACCATCCGCGCGGCGCGCGCATTCGGCGGCCGCAGCGCTGTCTTGCCTTCCGTCGTCGTCGGCGCTGCCGGCTATCAGTTCCTCGGCATCTATTCGCCGGGTGCGCTCGACCATCACAATGTCCAGCTGATGCTGACCATGGCGAGCCTCGCTTTGCTGCTCGAGGCCCCGGTCCACCGGGCGGCAGCGCTGTTTTCCGGCCTCTGCGCGGCGCTGACGCTCGCCGTCGGCATGGAAACCGTGCCCTATGTCGCCACCATCGGCGTCTGCGTATCGCTGCTTTTCGTCGCCGACTCGGGCGGCGAGCGCAGGATCGCCAAGGATTTCGGTTTAGGCTTCGCCGGCGTATCGAGTCTTGTCTTCCTCGCCACCATCCCGGCCTCGGCATGGGGCGAGGCGCAATGCGACGCCTTCTCGACCGTGCAGTTCGTTGTCGCCGCCATCGCCGGCGTCGGGCTTTCGGCCATCGCTTCGGTCGAATTCATCGCGCGAGGCCGATGGCACCGTCTGGCGTCGCTCGCCATGCTGGCCGTGGCCGTCGGCCTGGTCACGCTCGCGCTGTTCCCGCAATGCCTTGCCGCGCCTTATGCCAGCCTCGATCCGCGCCTCAAGGAGCTGTGGCTGGACCACATCAGCGAAGCCCAGTCGCTGTTCGCGCTGATTGTCGATAAGCCGGCGCTGGTGGCGGCGCGCTACGCGACGCCTCTGGTGGCGATCGTCCTGATGGCACGGCGCTTCGGTCGCGGCGGTTGGCGCCGTCAGGACAGTCTCGTTGCCGCGCTGCTTCTCGTCGCCTTCGGCGTTGCCGCCTGGCAGGTGCGCGGCTCGACGTTCTCGATCGCCTTTGCCGTGATCCCGCTGTCCGCCTGGATCGCGACATGGCGCGCGCGGGCGCAGAACAATTCCTCGCTCGCCGTCGCCATGCGCCTTGCCGCGGTCTGGCTCGTGTCGATCAATCCGGTCTGGATGGGCGCCGCCGCGGCGACCTCGACGGCATTGGAAAAGAACGCGCCCGTCGCGGACGCCGGCGACACCGACAGGGATTGCGGGAACGACGCCAGCTTCGCGGCGCTTGGCCGCATGCCCGAAACCGCCGTGCTCGCCCCCTCCGACATCGGGTCGCCGATCCTGGCCTTCTCCGCGCATCGCGTCTTCGCCGGCCCCTATCATCGCAACGTCGCCGGCAATCTTCTGGTGCTGGACGCGTTTCTCGGCACGCCGGACGAGGCGCGCAAGATCGTGGAGGCGCATCGCGTCGGCCTCGTGGCGATCTGCCGCGGCAGCTTCGAAAGCGCGATGCTGGTCAAAAAGGCACCGCGCGGCCTCCTTTCCAACCTGCTTCAAGGCAGCGTTCCGGACTGGCTCGAGCCGGTTGCCGAAACCAAAGGCAGCCCGATCGAAGTCTATCGCGTCAGGCGAGCCGGCTAAGCGTCGCGCAGACTCCGGCGATCGCTCGAAAAATCGATTTTCCGATACCTTTCCTAAACGCTTTGCTGCCAGTCTGAGGATAAATACCGCCATCACAACAGGGACATGATGCAAACGACGTTTGGCACCGGGCAGCCAGGCAGGGAAAACACGGATCTGGCCTTCACCGATCCGCTGACCGGACTTGGCAACCATCGTCGCTTCTTCGACAAGGTCGATCGCCTGATCAGCGACCGAGCCGACGATCCCGCGCCCTTCACGGTCGGCATCCTCGATCTCGACGGTTTCAAGCCGATCAACGACCTGTTCGGCCACAAGGCCGGCGACGACATCCTGATCCAGGTGGCGATGCGCTTGCGCGCCTCGATGGACGGCTATTCCACCGTCTGCCGCATCGGCGCCGACGAGTTCGCCTTCCTCTACCCGATGGTGTTCAGCGAGGAGCAGGCGGCCGAGAAGTCGCGCATGCTGATCGAGATCCTGTCGGCGCCCTATGACGTCGGCGAGCGCACTGCGAGATTGTCGGCTTCGGTCGGCTGCTCGCTGTTCTATTCCGGCGACGAGACCACCGAGATCCTGATCAACAAGGCCGAGACCGCGCTGTACCACGCCAAGCGTTCGGGCCGTGGCCGGGTCGTCGTCTACACCCGCGAGATGGAGGAGGCCGCAAAACGCGTCACCCGCATCGAGCAGGCGCTGCGCCGTGCCGTCTCGGCCGGCGAGGTCGAGCCGCATTTCCAGCCCATCGTCGATCTCAACAGTCGCCGCACCATCGGCTTCGAGACCCTGGCACGCTGGACCGACCGCGATCTCGGCATGGTGCCGCCGAGCGTCTTCATTCCGATCGCCGAGGAGCGCGGCATCATCGGTCCGCTGTCGCAACTGGTGCTGCGCAAGGCGACCGAATCGGCCCGCAGCTGGCCGAAGGACCTGTTTTTGTCCTTCAACCTGTCGCCCTCGCAGCTGGTCGACCAGAACACCGGCCTGCATATCCTCGCCATCCTCGACCGCACCGGTTTCGATCCGCGCCGGCTGGAGATCGAGATCACCGAAACCGGCCTGATGACCGATCCGGCTTCGGCCGAGAAGATCGTCGAGGATCTGCGCCGGGTCGGCATCCGCGTCTCGCTCGACGATTTCGGCACCGGCCAGTCCTCGCTCGGACGGCTGCGCGAATTCCATTTCGACAAGCTCAAGATCGACCGCGCCTTCGTCTCCTCCATCCTCGACGACCGGCCGTCCGAACACATCATCCGCGCCATCCTCGCCATGTGCGAAGGGCTCGGCATGGATGTCGTGGCCGAAGGCATCGAGGAGGAAGCGCAGGCCGACCGCCTCGTCCAGTTCGGCTGTGCCGGTGGCCAGGGCTACCTGTTCGGCAAGCCGGTCGATGCCGACGCCACGCTCGGCTACCTGCGTGATTCCTACCGCGGCGCGCTGCATGCCAAGGCGATCTGACAAGGTCCCCAGCACAGGGATTTTGGCCGGTCAGCTCTGTTCGCATTGGCAGGCGGCATGCGTTGGAGATTGGCCGAAACGCCCATCGCGATCGTCATTCCAGGGCGGA
>SUGL01000084.1 GCA_004963905.1 Mesorhizobium sp. | reverse complement strand
GTTGTCACCCATGTCTTAGGTACAATCTGTTACCCATGTCTCCGGGTCGGACAGAGAATTGTTGGCTCCCCGGGCCGGATTCGAACCAGCGACCAACCGGTTAACAGCCGGTTGCTCTACCACTGAGCTACCGGGGAACGGAGGCTCTGATGTGAGTGGCGCAGCCTATAGCAAACACCTTTCGGCTTTGCAAAGCAGCAATTCGCAATTTTTCTCCAGTTTTTCGTGCGGCCATTTGTGGCATCGTTTCGGCGTGCCCACATATGAACGGCTTCACACTGGCACGGAACAAAGAGGCCGGTTGTTGCCTTTGGTACCGATGACGCAGATGGATCTGGTTTTGAATGACGGCAGCTGACGACGACAATGCACCGGCGCGGAAGATCACGGTCTTGGGCCGCGAGTTCGCGATGCCGCGCTCGCGCGGGCTGCGGATCGCGATCGGCGTGCTGCTCACCGTCGGCGGGATTCTGGGGTTTCTGCCGATTCTCGGTTTCTGGATGATTCCGCTGGGCCTGTTGGTCCTATCCTACGAATTCGCGCTGGTGCGTCGCCACAGGCGGCGCTTCGTCGTCTGGTGGGAACGCCGCCGCCGGCCCGATTGAGAGCCTGCCAGGTGGCGGCCATCAAGCTCCGGCAACGCTGCCGAGGTCGGTCGCAAGCAATCGGCAACCACTTGTCTGCGATGACGCATGGAAAGCGCCGGGAACGACCTGCCGGTGCTTGACGACCTTCCACCGCCAACATAATGAGTTCGCTCGGAACGCCGGGAGCATGGAAGGCCTCGTGGCGGAGTGGTTACGCAGAGGACTGCAAATCCTTGCACCCCGGTTCGATTCCGGGCGAGGCCTCCAATGCCCGGACTCCGGCGCCGTCGCGCCGGAGCGTCTGGTTCCGGTCGAATTGGCTCGCGGACTTTGCCTGGGAATTGGATTGGGCGCGGTTGGCGAATTGGCGCGAGAAGCGGGTTGGTTGGGACATGAACGCTGATTTCTCCGAACGCCGCGTGAAGATGGTCGATGGCCAGATCCGCACCACCGACGTGACCAGCGCGCCGCTGATCGAAGCGATGCTTTCCGTGCCGCGCGAGGCCTTTGTCGACCCCAGCCAACGCGATCTGGCTTATATCGACGAGGACATCCGCATTTCCGGCGGCGTCAATGGCGGCGGCGCCCGCTACCTGATGGAACCGTCGCCGCTCGCCAAGCTGCTGCAGCTGGCCGAGATCAGCGACAGCGATAGCGTGCTCGATGTCGGCTGCGGCACGGGCTATTCGGCCGCCCTGCTTTCCCGAATCGCGAAATCGGTGGTTGCATTGGAAAGCGATCCGGCGCTGGCGGAAGCCGCGAAGTCGACACTTTCGACACTTGGTTGCCAGAACGTGACGGTGGTGACCGGGCCGCTGCCGCAAGGTCATGCCGCCAAGGCGCCCTATGACGTCATCTTCGTCGGCGGCAGCGTCGAGGAGGTGCCGGCGGCATTGCTCGACCAGCTCGCGGAGGATGGACGGCTGGTTGTGGTCGAAGGGCGGGGCAACTCTGGCGTGGCCCGGCTATTTTTCAAGGCTGGGGGGGTTGTAACCGGAAGACGCGCCTTCAATGCGGCAATTAAGCCACTACCGGGGTTCGAACGTATCCATGCGTTCGAATTTTAAGCGTTTTTGCCTTGCGGCGAAGGCGCTGTCATGATCGCTTGCGCTTGAACAATCGTTGCTGATTTGCCTGACCGGGGATTTTCGGGGGGCGGTCAGCGGGGGAACGATAACAACGCGACGCGGGCTGATCCGGAAGGAGAGGCTGCGTGGCGTGGTTCCCATGCAAAACGAATGAGGGATAATACGTGCCGCCCCTACGCAAGACTCTTCTAACAGCCATGCTCGTTTCGGCGACAGCGCTTTCGCCATTGGCCGCATCGGCAGAAACCATCACCGGCGCGCTCGCCAAGGCCTATCAATACAACTCCCAGCTGAATTCCGCCCGCGCCGGCGTGCGCGTCACCGATGAAGGCGTGGCCATCGCCAAGTCGGGCTACCGGCCGACCGTCACCGGTTCCGGCAGCATCGATTACACCAATACGCACGGATTTGGTTCCAGCAGGAGAATAACGACCGGCAGCTTCGGCATTCAAATCAACCAGACGCTGTTCGACGGCTTTCAGACCAAGAACAACGTCGCCGCCGCCGAATCGCAGGTGAAGGCTTCGGTCGAGAGCCTGCGCAACACCGAAGAGAACATCCTGTTCAACGCCGCAAGCGCCTATATGGACGTGATCCGCGATCGCCAGATCGCGGTGCTGACCGAGCAGAACCTGCAATTTCTGACCGAGCAGGCGCGCGCCGCACGGTCGCGCTTCGAGGTCGGCGAGGGAACCCGAACCGACGTCGCTCAGGCCGACGCTTCGCGAGCGACGGCGGTGGCGCAGCTCGCCAGCGCCCGCGCGACGGCTCTGGCCAGTGCCGCGACCTATCACCAGATCGTCGGCGACGAGCCGGGCAAGCTCAAGGCTGCCGCGCCGCTTGGCAAGCTATTGCCGGCAAGCATCGATTCGGCCTTCACCATCGCCGCTGCCGAGCATCCGGCCATCCTTGCCACCGAACATCTCGTAGACGCCGCGGCGTTTTCGGTGAAATCGGCGGAAGGCGCGCTGCTGCCGCAGGTCTCGGCTTCCGCGGGCATTTCGGACAACTACAGCCACACCGTTCCCACCTCCCTCACCAACCCAAACGGTAGCTCGACGTCCGCCAATATCGGCGCCACGCTGACCATTCCGATCTATTCCGGCGGCCGGACCTCGGCGATCGTGCGGCAGAACAAGGAATCGCTCAGCCAAGCGCGCATCGAAGTCGACGTCAGCCGCGATCAGGTGCGCCAGGCTGTGGCGTCGGCGTGGACGCAGTACACCGCCGCCCGCGAGAATGTCGACGCCAACCGGCAGGTGATCGCCGCCGCGCAACTGGCGCTCAACGGCGTCATCGAAGAGCGCAATGTCGGCCAGCGCACCACGCTCGACGTGCTCAACGCGCAGAACGCGGTGATCACGGCCAAGATCAATCAGGCGAGCTCCGAGCACGACGTGGTGGTGGCGAGCTATGCAATCCTGTCGGCGATCGGCCGCCTGTCGGTCGACCGGCTCGGTCTGGCGGTCACCAAGTACAAGCCGGAAGAGCATTACAACGCCGTCAAGGACAAGTGGATTGGGCTGCGCACGCCGGACGGTCGCTGATCCTTCCTGTAAGCTTCCAAAAGCGCCGCGTATCCGATGGATGCGCGGCGTTTTTGCATTTGAAGCCAACCGGTCGGCTGCTGGCGTCGGAAGCGGCTAATCTGTTGAAATCCAATGTCTCCCCAGATTGGGGATTCTCGGATGACGATCGGTCGGTTACGCTGTCGCCATTGATTCGAATTCCGGCCCGGCCGGAATGGAAATCTGCAATGGGTCACAAGGGCGGCGGATGTGACGATGGCGACGGCAAGCAGCGCACAGCGCGAACCCTCCATGGAAGAGATTCTCGCTTCCATCCGAAGGATCATCGAGGACAGCGACACCGGCCGCAAGCAACCGGCGGCCGAGGGCGGTGACGTGCGCCAGGACCTCCAGCCGACGCCGGCGGCGCCGACCGCCGATGTTGACGCCTTCCGTTCAGAGCTGAACGCGGAGTCCGCTCCCCGGAAGCCGGTGAGTCTGGCGGAGATTCAAGCCCAGCTTGCGGCGTCCGATCCGGCGGCCGCGCGCGCCGAGACGCGCTCCGAGCCGATGAAGACCGCATCTGCACCCACAACCCTGGAGGAAATCGGGGCCAGGGTCGCCGCCGAGCCCGACACCCCGGCGGTTGCGGGAGCGGCGGCAAGCGTGCCGCAAAGTGCCGATACCATCGTCGCCGACTGGCGGCGCGAGATCGCCGCCGTTGGCGGAAGCTCCGTCAAGGCGAAGGTGGCAACCCGTCCTCCGGAAGTGGCGCCCGAAGTCGAGATCGATGAGGAGGATGTTGCCGCGCCAACGGTCGAAACCGCAGCGCCCGACAAGGTTTCCGGGCCGTCCTCGACCGACTTGCCGCCGGCGCGGCCGGCGATCCTGTCAGAGCATGCGGGCCGTCAGGTCGCGGCGGCATTCGGCGAGCTTTCCGACGCCTTCGCCAGCCGCAGCAAGAAGACCTTCGACGAGATGGCCGAGGAGATGCTACGGCCGATGCTGCAGGATTGGCTCGACAACAACCTGCCGACGCTGGTCGAACGGCTCGTGCGCGAGGAAATCGAGCGCGTGGCGCGCGGCGCGCAGTGATTTCGCCCGGCCGTTCGAGGTGAAGGCGCCGCCATCGGGCGGCGCTTTTGTTCCGGGAAATGCGGCTGCGGGATTGCCGTCGATCGCGGCAAGCCTATCTGGGCGAGGCAGGCCTATCCTTCTCGCGGTTGACTCGGCCAAGAGCTTCCGATTTACACCGGACGCTTGTTCCCGACAGCTCGGACCATTCCTCCATGCTTGATAAAACCTACGACGCCAAGACCGTCGAGCCGAAGATCGCCAAAATCTGGGAAGAGGCCGACGCGTTTCGCGCCGGCGCCGGCGCGGAGGAAGGGGCGGAAGCCTTCACCATCGTCATTCCGCCGCCGAACGTCACCGGCTCGCTGCATATGGGCCATGCGCTCAACAACACGCTGCAGGACATACTGGTGCGCTTTGAGCGCATGCGCGGCAAGAACGTGCTGTGGCAGCCCGGCATGGACCATGCCGGTATCGCCACGCAGATGGTGGTCGAGCGCCAGCTGATGGAAAGGCAGATCCATCGCCGCGACCTGACGCGCGAGGAGTTCATCGAAAAAGTCTGGGAATGGAAGGCCGAATCCGGCGGCGCGATCTTCAACCAGCTGAAGCGGCTCGGCGCCTCGGCCGACTGGAGCCGGGAGCGCTTCACCATGGACGAGGGCCTGTCGAAGGCGGTTCTGGAAGTCTTCGTCACGCTCTACAAGGAGGGCCTGATCTACAAGGACAAGCGCCTTGTGAACTGGGATCCGAAGCTGTTGACGGCCATTTCCGACCTCGAGGTCGAGCAGCACGAGGTCAACGGCAATCTCTGGCACTTCCGCTATCCGGTCGAGGGGGCGGCGTTCGACCCCGAGAACCCGAAGACCTTCATCACGGTCGCGACGACCCGCCCCGAAACCATGCTCGGCGACACCGCGGTGGCCGTGCATCCCGACGACGAACGGTTTCGCGATCTGGTCGGCAAGAACGTCGTCCTGCCGATCGTCGGCCGGCGCATCCCCATCGTTGCCGATGAATATTCGGATCCCGAGAAAGGCTCAGGCGCGGTCAAGATCACGCCCGCGCACGACTTCAACGACTTCGAGGTCGGCAAGCGCCACAAGCTGCCGGCGATCAACATCCTGACCGTCGATGCCGCCGTCAAGCTCAAGGATAACGAGGACTTCCTCGCCGGTCTTGAAGTGACGCCGGAGCGGCAGGCCGTCTGGGACGAGCTCGACGGGCTGGACCGTTTCGCCGCGCGCAAGAAGATCGTCGAACTGATGGAAGCAGGCGGCTTCCTCGACAAGGTCGAACCGCATCGCCACACGGTGCCGCATGGCGACCGCGGCGGCGTGCCGATCGAACCGTTCCTGACCGACCAGTGGTACGTGAACGCGGCCGAGCTCGCCAAGCCGGCGATCGCCTCGGTGCGCGAGGGCCGGACCAATTTCGTGCCCAAGAACTGGGAGAAGACCTATTTCGACTGGATGGAGAACATCCAGCCCTGGTGCATCTCGCGGCAGCTGTGGTGGGGTCACCAGATACCGGCATGGTACGGGCCGGACGGTCGCGTCTTCGTCGAGAAAACCGAGGAAGAGGCTTTAGCCGCGGCGATCGAATACTATCTGGCGCTGGAAGGGCCCTGGAAGGCCTGGGTCGAGGACAAGCTCGAGAATTTCCAGCCGGGCGAGATACTGACGCGTGACGAGGATGTTCTCGACACCTGGTTCTCCTCGGCACTGTGGCCGTTCTCCACACTCGGCTGGCCCGACCAGACGCCGGAGCTCAAGACCTACTACCAGACCGACGTGCTGGTGACCGGATTCGACATCATCTTCTTCTGGGTGGCCCGCATGATGATGATGGGCCTGCACTTCATGGACGAGGAACCGTTCCACACGGTCTATGTCCATGCGCTGGTGCGTGACAAGAACGGGCAGAAGATGTCGAAGTCGAAAGGCAACGTCATCGACCCGCTCGACCTGATCGACGAGTATGGCGCCGATGCGCTGCGCTTCACCTTGACCGTGATGGCGGCGCAGGGACGCGACGTGAAGCTCGACCCGGCGCGCATCGCCGGCTATCGCAATTTCGGCACCAAGCTCTGGAACGCGACACGCTTCGCCGAAATGAACGAGGTCGCCAGGAACGACGACTTCTGGCTGAACGATGCCAAGCTCGCGGTCAACCGCTGGATCCTGACCGAGCTGACGCGGGCGGCGCGCGCGATCACCGAGGGCATCACCTCATACCGCTTCAACGAGGCGGCGGGCGCCGCTTACCGCTTCGTCTGGAACCTGTTCTGCGACTGGTATCTGGAGTTGCTGAAGCCGGTGTTCATGGGCACCGACGAAGCCGCCAAGGCGGAAAGCCGGGCCTGCGTCGCTTTCGTGCTGGACGAGATCTACAAGCTGCTCCATCCGATGATGCCGTTCATGACCGAGGAGCTCTGGGCGCAGACGGCGGGCGAGGGCAAGGAGCGGGAGTCGCTGCTTTGCCATGCCGCCTGGCCGTCGCCCGATTTCGAGGACGACGACGCGGCCGCCGACATCAACTGGCTGGTCGACCTCGTTTCCGGCATCCGCTCGGTGCGCTCGGAAATGAACGTGCCGCCGGCTGCGATCGCGCCGCTTGCGGTGATCGGCGCCAACGCAACGACGCGCGAGAGGCTCGAACGCCATGATCAGGCAATCAAACGCCTGGCCCGCGTCGGCAGCATATCGCTGGCGGAAACGCCGCCCAAGGGCTCGGCTCAGATCGTCCTCAACGAAGCGACCGTCAGCCTGCCGCTCGGCAGCCTGATCGATCTTGCGGCCGAGGCTGCGCGCCTGCAGAAGGAACTGGCCAAGGTGACGGAGGAGATCGCTCGCCTGCACAAAAAGCTCTCGAACGAGAAGTTCGTCGCCAACGCGCCCGAAGAAGTGGTGGAGGCCGAGCGCGAAAAGCTTGCCGAATATCGCGAGGCGCAAGAGAAGCTTTCGGTCGCCCTGACCAGGGTTCGCGACGCCGGCTGAACGGCAAGATTCGCCCTCGCCGGAAGGCTGCTTTCCCAGCGTCACCTGCTGTGGATACAGCCATGCCGTTGCGTTAATTTTGACGTAAACGGAAACTTTGCGCCCCATTGTTGCCATAATGTAACAATGGGGCCTTTTTCCCGCAAAATGGCTTGTTTTTGGGCCGTATCGAAAGGTTTTTGCAGCTTTTTCCTGCCATTCGATGCCTGTCAAGCCGCGATTGGGCTCGATTTCGCGGCCGGGCACGATGGCGAAAATGCGTGCTGTCAAGGTGTACGTGTACAACTCTTGAATTCGTAGTTGCGCCATTAACGCGAATTGGTTCTAGCTTGATCCCGCGTATTTCGGGGAGGGATTTCCATGAATATTTTGCGTCTTAAAGCGCTGCTGGGGGCAGGGTGCTTTTCGCTGGCCCTGGTCGGGGCGGCGATGCACCCGGCGCATGCCGGCGGCCTGGAGCGCGGCGGCTACGACATCGACCTGCTGTTCGATCCGGCGCCTTTTGCGACGGAGGCGGAAGCGACTTTCGTGATGCCGGATCGCAAGTACAAGAATGCGACTGGTCTGGGTGGTACCTTCAATTTTCTCAGTTCCACGGCGGACGGCGCCGAGAGTTATTGGGTACCGCGCATCGGTGGCAAGGTTCAGGTGGTGCCGGGCGTCGACTGTATGGTCGACTATTCACAGCCATGGGGCGCCCACACCGCCCCGGGCACGTCGTGGAATGGTGCATTTTCCAACGTTGAAACGGATATCAAGAGCAATAACTACGCCGGAACCTGCTCCTATAAGTTCGATGCCGGTAAGGGCCAACTCCGTTTTATTGGCGGCTTGTTCTACCAGGATATTTCAGGCTTCAAGGAAAGCTTGGTGGGTTTCAATCCAGTTGGGCCGTCACCGATTGGCCGCGTCGACCTAGAGGCCAGCGGCTGGGGCTGGCGTGCCGGCGTTGCCTACGAAATCCCTGAGATCGCGCTTCGCGCCAGCTTGGTCTACAACTCACAGGTCAAGCTCGACAATATCTCCGGCACACTGACGTCACCGACATTACCCACAGGCTCTACGCCGATCTACGGCAGCACACAGTACATGCCGGACTCAGTGGAATTGAAATTACAGTCAGGTATCGCGCCCGGCTGGCTGGCCTTCGGGTCGATCAAATGGGTCAACTGGAGTGTGCTGCAAAGCGTTCCGATTTGCCCGACTCTTTTTGTTCCATCATCGTCGTGCTTTACGGGTTCTCCGGGTGCAGTCACCTCACTCGATCTTATGTATCGCGATGGATGGACGGTTTCAGGTGGCATCGGCCACAAGTTCAACGATCAGTGGAGCGCCGCTGGCCAACTAACCTGGGATCGCGGCACGTCGCATGGTTACGGCGCGCAGACCGATACTTGGACGCTGGGTGGTGGAGTGGCTTACACTCCGAAGCCGAATATCGAAGTTCGCTTGGCTGGCGCGATTGGCGTGATGACCAGCGGCCATTCCGGAACATTGGCCGGCGAGAACGGCTATGTGGCCGGCACCGACGCTAGCTATGACTTCGGCAACGATCTGGTCACGGCGATTTCAGGCGGCGTCAAGATCAAGTTCTAAGCGTTCGCAACTCCACAAAAAAGGCCGGGCATTGCCCGGCCTTTTTTCATTGTGCAATCAACGGCCTGGCTTGATTGGCCGATCCTATGTTGCAGATTCTCATCACAACCAGCGCCCTTCACGATTGTGACGTTTTGGCAACAGTTTATGAACAACCCCTGCTCTAGAAGTCTCGCCGAGGGAACTGCCTATTTCCCGCCATAAACCCGGAGCAACCCGGATAGGTCTCGGGATGCGTGCCAGGTTGGCGCGGCGATGGGACCGGCCGCGGGGTGTGCGGCAAGGACGAGTATGGACGCCAGGGTGATCTCCAAGGCCAAGCTGCCCAGCCGCTACGTGACCGAAGGTCCGGCGCGCGCGCCGCATCGCTCGTACCTCTATGCAATGGGATTGTCGGCGACCGAGATCGCGCAGCCGCTGGTCGGCGTCGCCAGCTGCTGGAACGAGGCGGCACCCTGCAACATCTCGCTGATGCGCCAGGCGCAGGTGGTCAAGAAGGGCGTGGCGGCCGCCAACGGCACGCCGCGCGAATTCTGCACCATCACCGTCACCGACGGCATCGCCATGGGCCACCAGGGCATGAAGTCGTCGCTGGTGTCGCGCGAGGTCATCGCCGATTCGGTCGAGCTCACCATGCGCGGCCATTGCTACGATGCTCTGGTCGGGCTTGCCGGCTGCGACAAGTCGCTGCCCGGCATGATGATGGCGATGGTGCGGCTCAACGTGCCGTCGATCTTCATCTATGGCGGCTCGATCCTGCCCGGCAGCTATCGCGGCCGCCAGATCACCGTGCAGGACGTGTTCGAGGCGGTCGGCCAGCATTCGGTCGGCACGATCGGCGATGACGAGCTGCTCGAGATCGAGCAGGCGGCCTGTCCGTCGGCGGGTTCCTGCGGCGCCCAGTTCACCGCCAACACCATGGCGACCGTCGCCGAGGCGATCGGCCTGGCCTTGCCCTATTCCTGCGGCGCGCCGGCGCCCTACGAGATGCGCGACCGCTTCAATTTCGCTTCCGGCGAAAAGGTGATGGAGCTGATCGCCAAGAACATCCGGCCGCGCGATATCGTCACCCGCAAGGCGCTGGAGAACGCGGCGACCGTCGTGTCGGCCACCGGCGGCTCGACCAACGCGGCGCTGCACCTGCCGGCGATCGCGCATGAGGCCGGCATAAAATTCGACCTTTTCGACGTGGCGGCGATCTTCGAGAAAACGCCCTATATCGCCGACCTCAAGCCCGGCGGCAAATATGTCGCCAAGGACATGTTCGAGGCCGGCGGCATTCCGCTCCTGATGAAGACGCTGCTCGACCACGGCTATCTGCACGGCGATTGCATGACGGTCACTGGCCGCACTTTGGCCGAAAATATGGAGCACGTTGCCTGGAATGACAGCCAGGATGTGGTCCGTCCCGCCAATCGGCCAATCACCAAGACGGGCGGCGTCGTGGGCTTGAAGGGCAACCTTGCCCCCGAAGGCGCGATCGTGAAGGTCGCCGGCATGTCGGAACTGAAATTCTCAGGCCCGGCGCGCTGCTTCGATTCGGAAGAGGAGTGTTTCGAAGCGGTCACGCAGCGCAATTACCGCGAAGGCGAGGTTCTCGTCATCCGCTATGAAGGGCCGCGCGGCGGGCCGGGTATGCGCGAGATGCTGTCGACGACGGCAGCGCTCTACGGCCAGGGCATGGGCGGCAAGGTGGCGTTGATCACCGACGGGCGCTTCTCAGGCGCCACACGGGGCTTCTGCATCGGCCATGTCGGGCCGGAGGCGGCGGTCGGCGGACCGATCGGGCTCATCAAGGATGGCGACGTGATCTCGATCGACGCCGTGAAAGGCACGATCGAGGTGGCGCTCTCGGATGCGGAACTCGCGGCACGGGCAAAGGAATGGAAGGCGCGCGAGACCGACTATCAGTCCGGCGCGATCTGGAAATATGCGCAGACCGTAGGGTCGGCTCGCGACGGCGCGGTCACCCATCCGGGCGGTGCGAAAGAAACACACTGCTATGCGGACATTTGAGGTGTTGAGGTCGTCGGTCTTTTCGGCACTGGTCGCGGTAGCGACCTTGGGCGCCGTCGGGCAGGCCATGGCCTTCGACGACAAGGTGTTCGACGACAAGACCGGGGTGAAGCCGCAGTCGAGCCCGTGGGCGGTGTTCCAGTTCGGCTTCTCCGCTTACAAGAATGGCCACAAGGACCAGGCGGTCGAGGCCTATAAATATGCCGCCGAGAACGGCCAGATCGGCGCCACCTGGAAGCTTGCGCGCATGTATGCCGAAGGCGACGGCGTGGCGCGCGACGATTATGCGGCCTTCAAGTTCTTCTCGGAGATCGTCGACCAGGACGTCGAGCCCGGCTCGCCGGAGGAAAGCTATGTCTCGGACGCCCTTGTCGCGCTCGGCGACTATCTGCGCAAAGGCATCCCGGGCAGCCCGGTCGAGGAAAACGAGGTCGCGGCGCAGGAATACTACATGCGCGCCGCCGCCAACTACCGCAATCCGAACGCCCAGTTCGAGATCGGCCAGATGTTCCTCAAGGGCGAGGGCGGCGTGAAGGCCAGCGTCAAGCAGGCCGGACGCTGGCTGCAGCTGGCGGCTGAAAAAGGCCATGCCGGCGCGCAGGCGACGCTCGGCAATCTGCTCTTCCAGAGCGGCAAGGTCGTGCGCGGCCTGGCGATGATGACGGCCGCACTCGAGCGTGCTCCGCCCGCCGATCAGCCCTGGATCCGCAGCATGCAGGAAGAGGCCTTCGCCGCCGCCGGCGAAGCCGACCGCCGCACGGCGATTTCGCTGGCCGACGACATCCTGACCAAGGGCAACAACGGCGACCAGTAAGCGCAGATTTGGCGATAGCGTGCATGGCAGCTTGGCGCATGCATTGTCTAATGTTGCGCTGGTCGACCCCCACTCCGTCTCGGCTTCGCCGAGCCACCTCTCCCCCGAT
>SUGL01000083.1 GCA_004963905.1 Mesorhizobium sp. | reverse complement strand
CAGCGTAGAATCACAATCGATTCCGCACTGCAATGCCTATCTTAGCGCATATGCCTTGTGGGGGGAGATGTCCGGCAGGACAGAGGGGGGCGCTGTCCCGCCGTCATCAAAGTTCTGCATGGCGGCACCGCTGTCGGGCTCTGCTTCCTCGTATTGCCCTACTGAAAATTGCGCCCCTTGGGCATGACCTGTTGTGCCGTGTTCGACAACGCGGCGATGTCCTGCCGAACCGGCAGGCCGCGGTTCGCCGGGGCAGGCCGGTTCGCATCCGGCTGATGCTCGATGGCGGGCGGCCGCAAGAGCACGCCCAGCCAGGATGTCAGGTCCTCGATCCTGTCGGCGACGATGTGGATGACATCCGATTCATGCTGCAGCTTGCCGGTGACGCGGATGAAGCGCGCGCCCATCACGACAGGGCGGAAGCGGTCGAAGACACGCGGCCAGATGATGACATTGGCGATCGCCTTCTCGTCCTCGAGGGTGAGGAAGATGGCATTGCCCTTGCCGGGACGCTGGCGCACCAGCACAAGGCCGGCGACGGAGACACGGCGGCCGTCGCGCACCGACGGCAGGTTCGCATTGGGCGTGATGCCGGCGCGGGTGAGCCGCTCGCGCAGGAAGGCGACGGGATGCTCCTTCAGCGACAGGCCGAGCGAACGGTAGTCATGAACGACATGCTCGCCGAGCGGCATTTTCGGCAGCTTCGTTTCGGGCTCGAGCTCACGCAGGCGGAGCATGGGCTGGTCGAACAGCGGCAGCTTCTCGGCGGCGCTCCTGCCGTCGAGCGCGCGCACTTCCCAGAGCGCTGAGCGGCGGTCGAGGCCGAGCGAGCGGAAGGCGTCGGCCTCGGCCAGCCTTTCGATCTCGCCAACATCGAGGCCCGAACGCAGCCAGAGATCCCTGACCGATCGGTAGCCATTGCCGCGCCGAGCGACGGCGGCTTCCATCCGCTCCGCGGAAAGTCCCTTGATCTGGCGGAAGCCGAGCCTGACGGCATGCGCCGTCTCGATGACGCCGCGCATCGAGGCATGGCGCTCGAGGATGCGCGAAGGATCGAAGTCGGTGGCCTCCAGCGTGCAGTCCCAGACGGAATGGTTGATGTCGATCTCGCGTATCTCCACGCCGTGGTCGCGCGCATCGCGGACGAGCTGGGCCGGCTGGCAAAATCCCATAGGCTGGGAATTCAGGATCGCGGCGCAGAAGACGTCGGGATAGAAGGTCTTGAACCAGCAGGAGGCATAGACCAGCAGTGCGAAGGAGGCGGCATGGCTTTCGGGAAAGCCGTATTCGCCAAAGCCTTCGATCTGCTTGAAGCAGCGCTCGGCGAAGTCCCTGGGATAGCCCTTCTCGACCATCCCATCGATCATCCGGGTTTCATAATTTCCGATGGTGCCATTGCGTTTGAAGGTGGCCATCGCGCGCCTTAGCTGATCCGCTTCGCCCGGAGAGAAGCCACCGGCATCGATCGCGATCTTCATTGCCTGTTCCTGGAACAGGGGCACACCGAGCGTCCGCTGCAGGATGGCTTCAAGCTCCTTGCTCGGATACTCGATCTTTTCCTTGCCCTGCCGCCGGCGGAGATAGGGGTGGACCATGTCGCCCTGGATCGGGCCGGGCCGCACGATCGCCACTTCGATGACCAGATCGTAGAATCTGCGTGGCCTGAGACGAGGCAGCATCGACATCTGCGCGCGCGATTCGATCTGAAAGACGCCCAGCGTATCGGCCCGGCAGATCATGTCGTAAACGCGGCTATCTTCCTTCGGAACGGTCGCGAGAGTCAGCCGTCGGCCATATTTGTCTCTTACACCGTAGTGATCCTCCAGCAGGTCAAACGCGCGCCGCAGGCAAGACAGCATCCCAAGCGCCAGCACATCGACTTTGAGGATTCCGACACTGTCGAGGTCATCCTTGTCCCATTCGACCATCTTGCGCTCTTCCATTGCCGTCTTGACGATGGGGACGATCTCGTCGAGCCGGTCCTTGGTGATGACGAAGCCGCCGACATGCTGCGAAAGGTGACGCGGAAAGCCCATGATCTCATTGGCACGTTCCAGCACCTGCCGCGACAGCGGATCGGTGCGGTCGAGACCGCCGGCATTGGCTTCCCTTTCGCCGAGCTCGGAGGTCGACCAGCCCCAGATCGTGCTCGACAGGGCGCTCCTGACGTCTTCGGAAAGGCCCATGGCCTTGGCCACCTCGCGCAAGGCCGAACGGCCGCGATAGCTTATGACGGCCGATGCCAGGGCTGTCCGTTTGGCGCTGTACTTGTCGTAAATGTAGGCGATGACCTCGTCGCGTCGTTCGTGCTCGAAGTCGACGTCGATATCCGGTGGCTCGTCACGTTCCGTCGAGACAAAGCGTTCGAACAGAACATCCAAAAGGCTTGGATCAACCTCGGTGATCCCAAGACAATAGCAAATGACGGAGTTCGCGGCGGAGCCGCGACCCTGACATAGGATGCCAACTTCCTTCGAGCGCGCGAACCGCACAATGTCACGAACGGTCAGGAAATAACGGGCGTATCTCTTCTGGCCGACAATCTCGAGCTCATGCCGGATGAGACCTGCCACCTTGTCGGGGATCCCCTCGGGATAACGATCCTTGGCGCCTTCCCAGGTCAGTCTTTCCAATTCCGTTTGAGGATCGACACCAGCCTCGGTCGTTTCCTCCGGATAGTTGTGCTTCAGCTCATTCAACGAAAAACCAAGCTCGTCGGCGAAACGCAGCGTCTCCGCTAGCGCCTGGGGATGTCGGCGGAACAGGCGCGCCATTTCCAGCGGCGGCTTCAGATGGCGCTCGGCATTGGCGATCAGCTCCAGCCCGACCTCGGAAACCGGCGTGTTGAGGCGGATCGCGGTCAGCACGTCCTGCAGCGGCCGGCGCTCGGCGGCGTGGTAGAGCACGTCGTTGGTCGCCATCAGCGGGACGCCGGCATGGTCGGCCATCGCCGCCGCCTGTTCGACGCGGAAGCGGTCGTTGCCGCCATAGTCCGGCGCCACGGCCAGCCGGAGCGCGGCGCCGAAACGTTCCTTGAGCCGGCTAATGAGCGCCAGATCGTCTTTCGCGCCTTCGGACAGATCGGGCAGGATCGCCAGCGACATCAGATCGCCCCATTCGAGCAGGTCGCTCAATTCAAGCAGCGTCGCGCCCTTCTCGTTCTCGTCGCGCAGATTGGCTTGCGTCAGCATGCGGCAGAGATGGCCCCAACCCTTGCGGTCGCGGGGATAGGCGAGAATGTCCGGCGTGCCGTCGCAAAAAACCAGGCGGCAGCCGGGGTGATAGGCCAGCTTCTCGACCTTGGCCTGCTGCCAGGCGCGCACGACGCCGGCGACGGTGTTCCTGTCGGCAAGGCCGATCGAGGCAAAACCGTAGAATTTCGCCGTCACCACCAGCTCCTCGGGCTTGGAGGCGCCGCGCAGGAAGGAAAAGTTCGACTGAATGCCGAACTCGGCATAGGGGATGGCGGTCAGCGCGTTCATGCGAAGACCCCATGCATGAACCAGCGCGGCGCGGCTTGCGGGGCGCCGCCGTAGAGGCCCTGGCGGTAGAGCCAATAGCGGCGCCCCTCGCTGTCCTCGATGCGGTAATAGTCGCGGGTCGGCGCCTCTTCCTCGCCGGGCAGCTGCCGCCACCATTCGGCGGCGATGCGCTCCGGCCCTTCGGCGCGGGCCACACGATAAAGCGCACGCCGCCAGCGGAAGTTCATCGGTGGTCCTTCCGGGATTTCGGTCGCCGGCACCTCGATCGGTTCGGGCGATCGGAACAGCCGCACCGGCCGCTCCGGCGGGTAGATGGTCATCGGCGGCGCGACGCGGTCGGATTGTTTCGGCGGCATGCGCCTTCGCGGCGCTTCCGCGAAGGGAACTACCGCGACGGCGCGCTCCGGCAGATGGCTTTCGACGACCACCGGCTTCAGCACGGCGGCCTCGCCGAGGCGGGCGCGGATGCGGTCGGCGAACAAGGCGATGTCGTCGTCGTCGCTTGCCTCGCCGGCAAGGTCGCCCTGAGCCAAGTCGAAGGCGGCGACCGAAAGCACCGACAGCCGCACGAGGTCGAAGCCGAAGCCGGCGTCGATGCTATGTTCCAGCGCGGTCAGCCGCTCGTGGAACAGTTTGCGGATCAGCTGCGGCTCGCGCATCGGGCGCGAAGTGCCGACCGCGATGCGGCTGACGGCGCCGTCGACGCGGAAGAGGAGAAGGGCGAGCGCCCTCGCGCCCTCGCCGCGGCGTTCGAGGTCGGTTTTCAGAGCGATGGCAAGCCGACTCACCAGCCGCTCGATGTCGTCGGTGAGCATGATCGGCTCGGCAAGGTGGCGCTCGACCGAGAGCGGCGCCACCGGAAGGCGCGGCGACACGGCCTCGTCGAGGCGGCCGAGCGCCTGGTCGAGACGCAAAAGCAAGGTGGCGCCGAAGCGGCGGGCGAGCGGCGCACGGGGTGCTGCCATCACCGCGCCAGCCGTGCGCAGGCCGACGCTTTCCAGGCTGATGCGGGTTTCCGGCGCGATGCGCAGCGCCGAAAGCGGCAAGGGTGCCAGAAGCGCCTCCTCCTCGCCGGAGGCCACGATGCGATCGCCATGGAAGCGCGCCGCCGCCCAGGCGGCGCCCGGCGTCGAGGCGAGGCCAGCGCGGACATCGAAACCTTGCTCGAAGAAACGGGTGAGGATCTCGTCCTGCATGGCGCGCTCGCCGCCGAACAGATGCGTGCAGCCGGTGACGTCGAGGAACAGCCCGTCCTCGCCGTCGATCGCCACCAGCGGCGTGTAGCGGTCGCACCAGTCGGCGAGGCCTTCGAGCAGGCGGCGGTCGGCTTCCGGGTCGGCCTCCACCACGTCGATCGAAGGGTGCATGGCGCGCGCATCGGCAATGCCCATGCCGCGCTTCAGCTTCAGCGCCTCAGCCTGCTCGTCGAGGGCTGCGATGCGCTGGGCGTTGCTGTCGCGATGGCTGATCACCAGTGGTGGGTGAGATGACGGCAGGTGATGCGACGGGCGGGAACGCCAGGACCGCCCCAGACGCTGCCGCAGGATCCGCTCCGCGCAAAGGTACGGGAACCACAGCGACAGAATTCTCTGTTCTTTCGGCAAAAGCGTGCTCATCGGGGTTCCACTCCAGTGTGAATTGTCCGGGCAGGGCCGTGCGGCTCTTGCCGATATCGACGGTGAAGGCGGGGCGGCCGATCGAGCCGGCGAGCGGGCCGGCGAGCGTCTTTCGGCTCGCCGCCGGCGCCGCCGAAACGATGAGGCGCACCGGTGCCGCCGTGGGTTCGGCCTCGCCGGCCTGGCGCAGCAAAAGCACCGGGCGGCCGGCGGCTTGGGCCCGGGCGTGCAGGCGGCGCGTCGCGGTAAGGTCGAGAAGCCGCGGGCTGCCGCGGATCTCCAGGATGACGGCGGCGAAGGCCGTCATGCGGGCGGCCTCCTCGGCGATCCACAGGGCGTCGAGAAGCTTCGGCGCTTCGGAAAACAGCAATTGTTCCGGCTCGATGCCGAAGAGGGCATGAAGCCCGCTCGCATAGGGAAAGCCGGCCTCGCGGAAAATCTCCGCCGTGCCGATCCAGAGGACCGGCAGGCCCTGTTTCTGCTTGAGGATCAGGCTGGCGAGCGACAGCGCGAAGCCGGCAACAGTGCCGGCATCGCGGGTCTCCAACCCATGGATTTCACTGAGCGCCGCCTTGGGCAGGCCGCCGCCAAGGGCGGTATCGAGGCGTTCGATGCCGGTGTGCAGGAAGGCATCCGGCGAGGCCACGGCAAGGCCGCGCCGGACTATGGTGACGTCCGGGCCATCAGCTATTTGTTTTTCCGCAATTCCGGACGGAAAACCGCTTCGCACTTTTCCTGGAATTGCGGAAGGCGTGCCGCCTGCCGGCGCTTCCAGGCGCTCGGGCAGCGTTCCCTCGATCTTCGCGATCTGGCGGCGCAGGGCAAAAACAGTGTCCCGCGCCACGGCGCTCATCGCCATGACGTCCACTTCCGGCAGCAATTGTTCCTGTTATGTTCTTATAGATTCCAGAGGGCCCCGGAAGAGTCAAGCGGAGTCATAAGGAATTTATTCCTTCACTCTTTGCCCTGGGAATGACCCGCCAGCCGGCTCATTTGCCTCAATCGGCGCGAAAGCCTATATGCCGGGATCAAAGGAAACCTCATGGCCCGCATCTACAAGACCCGCACCTGGCACGACCAGCTCTCGCCATCGATGGACGAAATGGAGCTTCTGGCGCTGGAGGCCTATGCCCATCTGCCGGAGGAGTTCCGCCAGCTCACCGGCGAGATCGTCATCCAGATCGCCGACTTCCCGACCGACGAGATCATGGACGACCTGTCGCTGGAGACGCCCTTCGACCTGCTCGGTCTGTTCGAGGGGCGCGGCATCGCCGAGCGCTGGAACCCGCAGACCGGCGAGGGTCCGAACCGCATCACGCTCTACCGCCGCGCCATTCTCGACTACTGGGCCGAGAACGACGAGACGCTGGGCGACATCGTCACCCATGTGTTGATCCACGAGATCGGCCACCATTTCGGCCTCTCCGACGACGACATGGAGCGGATCGAGGAAGCGGCCGAGCAAGCGGCGGCGGGGTGAGAGCCACATCGCCATCCCAGGCAACTCGTCATCCTAGGGCGAAGCAAGGAGCGAAGCGACGCGTAGACCCTAGGATGACGAAGTGGGAGGGTCGCCGTTTTTTCTACCCTACCAATCGCTGAGCTTGGTGTCGGGTCCGTATTCCTGGCCTTCGACATCCTTCACCACGGCCTGGCCGCAGCGCATCGACTTGGTCGTCTTGTCATAGGCATAGGTCGGCGAGCCGAACAGGTGCCAGCCCTTGTTCAGGGCCGCCGTCACCTTGTGGCAGAAAGTGGAATCGTCCGGACCGGACAGAAAGCGGTAGAGCTTCATTTTTCGACCCTGTCGTGAATATCCGCGCATCATGCGCCGATGATTGCGGCCTTCGCCAGAAGTTTCTCGGCCTCGGCCAGATGCAGCCGCTCGACCATGCGGCCGTCCAGCGCGATGACGCTCTTGCCGGCATTTTCGGGCCGCGCGAAGGCGTCCCTGATCGCCTGCGCCCTGGCCAGCGCTTCCGGCGCCGGCGAAAAGGCGCGGTTCGCCGGCTCGATCTGGGCAGGGTGTATCAGCGACTTGCCGTCGAAGCCCATGGCGGCCGCCTCGGCGCATTCTCGGGCAAAGCCGTCGAGGTCGCGAAAATCATTGGCGACGCCGTCGATCACGTCCAGCCCGCCGGCGCGGGCGGCGAGCACCAGCTGCATCAGCCACGGCATGAGGTAGCGCCGGTCGGGCGTTGCCAGAATGCCGGTCGCCTTCACCAGATCATTCGTTCCGGCGACGAAACAAGCAAGCCGCGAAGCCGGGTCGCGGCCAAGCTCGGCGATGGCGCCGACGTTGAGCAGGGCCTTCGGCGTCTCGATCATCGCCCATAGCTTCACCGTATCGAGCGCGAGATTGTCGTCGAGCAGGTCGCCGGCCTCGAGGATGTCGCGCGGCGTGCCGATCTTGGGCAGAAGGACGCCGTCCGGCCCGGCCTTGGCGACGGCCAGCAGGTCGTCGATGCCCCATTCGCTGCCAAGCGGATTGATGCGCACCACCATCTCGCAACGCCGCTGCGGCCGCGCGGCGAGGATGCCTGCCAGGTTTTCGCGCGCGAAAACCTTGTCGGCGGGCGCCACGCCATCCTCGAGGTCGATGATGACGGCATCGCAGTTCAAGGACGGGATCTTGGCCAGCGCCTTGTCGTTCGAGGCGGGCATGTACAGCACCGAGCGGCGCGGGCGGTAGGTGTCAACGGTCATAGCCGATCTATGCAGGCTGGAGGCGGGCGAGGCAAGGCGCGAGCATTCGTCTGACCTGCGTTGGAGACCGGCTAATCGCCGAGATCCGCGCTGCCCCTCATCCCCCTGCCGGGACCTTCTCCCCGTATAGTGACGGGGAGAAGGGGGCCGACCGCAACGCTGGCTCCACCTTGCAACGTTTGGCTATTGGCGAAACCGCCGATGACAGCGTCCCTCTCCCCGTCACTTTACGGGGAGAGGATGCCGACAGGCAGGTGAGGGGCAGCGCCAGCGTCCGAAAAGGCGAGGCAGGGTCCCACTTGCATCGGCGCCTGCACGAAATCTGCAAATCATTGCTGAAATTCTTAGCCAATCCGCCCCGAGCTTTTCGCGTCCGCCGGTGAAACAGGCGGCATGAGAACACGCGAAAACCTCCGCTGGTCCTTGCCGCGCCGGCTGCGCAACGACGGCTGGTGGCTCGTCGAGCCGCAAAGGCTACGCCCGATGCCGATCGTCCTGCCCTTCGTCGCGAGATCGCAATTCCGGCCAGAAAACCGTCTCACACTTTTCCCGGAATTGCTCTAATCCTGCCGTTTCATCGAACTCTACACGCTTGGCCGCCGATCAATGCCGCACACCATCCTCGTCGCCGACGACGATCCGCATATCCGCGAGATCATCTGCTTCGCCTTGGAAAAGGCCGGCATGAAGACGCTTGGCGTGGCCGACGGCGCCGCGGCGCTGCGGGCGGTCGAGCACCACGCGCCGGACCTCATCGTGCTCGACATCGGCATGCCGGAGATGGACGGGCTGGAGGTCTGCCGGCGGCTCAGGCAGAAATCCGACGTGCCGGTGCTGTTCCTGTCGGCGCGCGATGAAGAAATCGACCGCATACTCGGGCTGGAAATGGGCGGCGACGACTATGTGACAAAGCCGTTCAGCCCGCGCGAGCTGGTCGCCCGCGTCAACGTCATCCTGCGGCGCGCCCGTCCGGCGGCGGTGGAGGAAGAAGCCGACGACCGGCAGTTCGCGCATGGCAAGCTGATGCTCGTTCCGGCCAGCCACGCCGCGAGCTTTGAAGGCAAGCCGCTCACCTTGACGGCGATCGAGTTCGCGATCCTGAAAGGCTTTCTCGCCCGGCCGCAGCATGTGCTTGGCCGCGACGCGGTGATGGCCAATGCCTATGCCTCGAACATCCATGTCTCGGAACGCACCGTCGACAGCCACATCCGCAACATCCGCGCCAAGCTGGCGGCGGTCGGCTGCTCGGATGCGATCGCGACCGTGCATGGCGTCGGCTTCCGGCTCGGCCGATGCGGTGGTTGAGCAAGGAGAAATGGCGGCCGCGGCTCGCCACCGTCGTCGTCGCCATCCTGATCGTGGTGATGGCGCTGCCGCTGGTCGGACTGTTCTTCTTCCGGCTCTATGAAAACCAGCTGATCCGCCAGACCGAGGGCGAGCTGATCGCGCAGGGCGCTGTCGTCGCCGCCGTCTATGCCGACGCGGTGCGCGCGGCCGGCATCGCTCCGGAGCGATTGGGGGCGCCGATCTCGGCTGACCCCGCAAGGGACAATAACTATCCCTATCAGCCGATCGAGCCGCAGCTCGATCTTGCCGCCGACGATGTCATGCCGTCGCGGCCGGGCGCCGTTCCCGCCACCGCCGATCCTGCCTTCGCCGCCATCGGGGCGCGGCTCGACGGCATTCTGGACGAGACGCAGAAGACGACGCTCGCCGGCTTCCGGCTGCTCGATCCGCATGGCGTGGTGATTGCCGGCGGCGGCGAGGTCGGACAGTCGCTCGGTCAGGCCGAGGAGGTGCGGCGGGCGCTTGCCGGCGCCTATGCAAGCGAGCTGAGACTCAGGATCCCCGACCAACCGCCGCCGCCGCTCTATTCAGTGAGCCGCGGCACCAAGGTGCGCGTCTTCGTCGCTTTGCCGGTCGAGGTCGCAGGCAGGGTCGCCGGCGTGGTCTACCTGTCGCGAACGCCGAACAACATCGTCAAGCACCTCTATGGCGAACGCGGCAAAGTCACGCTCGCCGCCATCGCCATCGTCGGCGGCACGCTGCTGATCGCGCTGGTGTTCATCCGTACCGTCAGCCGGCCGATCTACGCGCTGATCGAGCGTACCAAGCGGATCGCCGCGGGCGACCGCGAGGCGATGCGGCCGCTCGCTCATCACGGCACGCGCGAGATGGCGGCGCTGTCGGCCGCTTTCCTCGACATGGCGCAAAAACTGCAGGCGCGCTCCGACAGCATCCAGACCTTCGCCACCCATGTCTCGCACGAGCTGAAATCGCCGCTGACGGCGATCCAGGGCGCGGCGGAATTGCTGAGGGATTCCGACGGGACGATGGACGCGGCCGAGCGGCGGCGTTTTTCCAACAACATCGTCACCGATGCCGAACGGCTCAATCTCTTGGTGCGCCGGCTGCTCGAGCTGGCGCGCGCCGAAAACCTGGCGCCGAGCGGTGAAAGCACGACGCTCCATGCGGCGCTGGCGCTGCTGCCGATCGACACCAGGCTGGAGGCGCGCATTGGATCGGGTGGCGATATCGGCCTCGGCATCTCGGGCGAGAATCTCGCGATCGTGCTCGCCAACCTCATCGACAATTCGGCCAGGCATGGCGCGAAGCAGGTGACGATGGATGCCGTGGCCGCCGGAGACAGAGCAACGGTCCATGTCGGTGACGACGGCGACGGCATTTCGGCCAGCAACCGGGCAAAAGTATTCGAGCCGTTCTTCACCACGAGGCGCGAGGCCGGCGGCACCGGCATGGGCCTCGGCATCGTGCTGGCCCTCCTGAAAGCGCATGATGGCACGATCAGGCTGGTTGACTCCGAACGCGGCACGCGCTTCGAGATCAATTTGCCGGTCGCCTGAGGACCGGCGAATCGGAGAACAAAGTGCGCTACGACATCGTCATCATCGGCGGGGCCATCGTCGGGTCCTCGGTCGCCTATTACCTGCGCGAAGAAGGTTTTACCGGCTCGATCGCGCTGATCGAGCGCGATCCGCAATTTTCCCATGCGGCGACGACGCTGTCGCTAGCTTCGATCCGCCAGCAATTCTCCATACCTGAAAACATCCGCCTGTCGCAGTTCACGCTGAAACTGTTCCGGCGGCTGAAGGAAACGTTCGGCGCCGACGCCGATATCGGCTTCCGCGAGGGCGGCTATCTGATCCTTGCCGGCGAGGCCGGACTGCCGATTCTGAAGGCCAATCACCAGGCGCAGATCGCCGAAGGCGCCGACATCGTGCTGGAGGATGCCGATCAGCTGACGCGCCGTTTCCCGTGGCTGTCGGCCGAAGGCATTTCCGCCGGGGCCTATGGCCGCAGCGGCGAAGGCTGGTTCGACGCGCATGCGCTGCTGATGCTGTTCCGCAAGGCGCTGCGCGAGAAGAAGATCGATTTCATCGCCGCCTCGGTCACCGGCATCGCGCGCGAGGGCAACCGCGTCACCGGCGTCAGCCTCGACAATGGCGAGACGCTCGAGGCCGGCATCGTCGTCAACGCCGCCGGGCCGAACGCCGGCAAGGTGGCGGCTTTTGCCGGGATCGCGCTGCCGGTCGAGCCGCGCAAGCGCAACGTCTTCGTCTTCGAGGCGCGCGAGAAATATGCCGACATGCCGCTGCTGGTCGATCCCTCCGGCATCTATGTGCGGCCGGAAGGCTCGGTCTACCTCACCGGCGGCGCCGAGCCGGAGGAAGGCGATCATGCTCCCGATCCCAAGGATTTCGAGGTCGAGTGGCCGCTGTTCGAAGAGGTGATCTGGCCGACTTTAGCCACCCGCATCCCCGCCTTCGAGGCGATCAAGCCGACGCGCGCCTGGGTCGGGCACTACGATTACAACACGCTCGACCAGAACGCGGTGATCGGGCCGCATCCGGAGGTCGAGAACTTCCTCTTCGCCAACGGCTTCTCCGGTCACGGCCTGCAGCAGGCGCCGGCCGTCGGCAAGGCGCTCTCGGAGCTCATCGTGCATGGCGGATACCGGACGATCGACTGCACGGCGTTCGGATATGAGCGGGTGGCCGAGGGAAGGGCGTTTCGGGAATTGAACGTTATCTAGCGCGAGCGCCCCCTTCCCCCCTTGTGGGGGAAGGTGGATCGGCGCGCAGCGCCGAGACGGATGAGGGGTGTTCCAGCGGAGTGA
>SUGL01000082.1 GCA_004963905.1 Mesorhizobium sp. | reverse complement strand
CCAAGGTCGGCGCGCTCTCGCTGCTGGCGCTCCTGCCCGAGCTCGGCAAGCGCTCGCCCAAGGCGATCGCGGCACTGGTCGGCCTTGCCCCGTTCGACAACAAGAGCGGCAAGCTCAACCGCAGGAGCCAGATCCAGGGCGGGCGATCGCGCGTGCGCCGCGCCCTCTACATGGCAGCCCTCACGGCAATTCGAACCTGTGAGCGCTTCAAGACATTCTACACCGCACTTGCTGCCCGTTCAGGGTCCAAGAAACTGGCCATCATCGCCGTCGCAAGGAAGCTCCTGGTCGTCCTCAACGCCATCATTCGCGACAAAACTGCATTCGCGTGAACACAGTTGCCATGCCGTGACGCTAAGGCGTTGCAACGGTTGCAGAATTCTGCACCGTTACATCCTTCGGCCGAAGTCACGGCATGGATCCTCGGGTCAAGCCCGAGGATGACGAAGCGCAGGGGGTTCGGCCCATCCTACCGGCGGGACAGCGCGGACATCTCCCCCACAGGGGGAGATCAGCCGGCACCTCGGCTTTCGCCAATCGCGGACGTTGTTTCTATCTTAGCCCAGCCTCGCGCTCTCGATCGCAATGCCGGGCAGTGCCGCTTCGCTTGACTGCGCCGGGCATCGGCGTACGCTTAAATTAGCAAGTCGAACTATATGCCCTGGCGTGCCGAACAGTCGCGGCGTGGGCTATTTGCCGCGATCGACGTGAAGCGGCGCCGCCCAAAGCGATCCTGCCGATGCGCCTGATACCAACGGGAGGTGTAAATGGCAGTCAGCTGGCAATTGTCTGGAAGCTATTTCGAAAATTGTAGCTGCGATGTCGTATGTCCTTGCCTGCTGTCCACCAAGGCGCAGCTGACATCGAAGCCGACGAAAGGCGTTTGCGACGTCGGCCTGGTCTTTCACATCGACAAGGGCAATTTCGGCGACGTTCGATTGGATGGCCTCAGCGTCGCGATGGTTGCCCACACGCCAGGGCCGATGGCGGACGGCAATTGGACGGCCGCCGCCTATATCGACGAGCGCGCCGATGACAGGCAAACAGAAGCGCTAGGCGCGATCTTCACCGGCGCCGCGGGCGGTCCAATGGCATTGCTGGCACCCATGATCGGAACGAATCTCGGCGCCAAAAAGGTGCCGATAGACTACCGGATAGACGGCAAGAAGCGGTCGGCGGAGATTGCGGGCGTCATGAAGCTGGCGGTCGAACCGCTGCCGACCATGCGCGAGGACGGGCAAATGTGGGCAGCCACCGGCCATCCGATCAATCCCGACTGGCTCGCCCTGGCGATGGGGGCGGAAGGCAGCACGTTCAGCGATCATGGCATGAGTTGGGACAATTCGCGCCGGAACGGGCATTACGCTCCGATCAATTGGTCCGGCCAGCAATAGCGATTGGCCGCATGCCCGGACCGCCCATGGCGTTGACGTTGCAGCGAAACATCATTCTCGCGCTGCTGATCGCTATCGCGGCGGCGGCGTGGGCGTTGCTCATCTGGCAGCAGATCGGCAACGACGCGGAAATGCGCATGGGAATGTACTCACCCACCATGGGTATGAAGGCGCCGCTGTTTCTTGCCGTCTGGATGATCATGATGGTCGCGATGATGTTTCCAACGGCCGCGCCGATGATTCTGACGTTTCACCAAGTGCAGGCCGGCAAACGGGGCCGCGGCGAGACCTTTGTCTCGACCTGGGTGTTCGTAGCCGGCTACTTGCTGATCTGGGGTGTGACGGGCGTTCTCGCCTTTGCCGGCGCGGCGGGCTCGGAGATGCTTGCCGCGCATGTGGGGTTGTCCACGGCGACGGCCGCGCGCATCGGCGGGGCGCTGCTGATGGCAGGGGGCGCCTACCAGCTCTCCCCGCTGAAAGATCTGTGCCTGGCCAAATGCCGTACGCCGGTCGGCTTCATCCTGACATCGTGGCGCGACGGTCAGTGGGGCGCGGTGCGCATGGGTCTGGAGCATGGGCTCTTTTGCCTGGGCTGCTGCTGGCTTTTGTTTCTCGCTCTTTTTCCCATCGGGATCATGAACCTCGCCGCAATGGCGGTGGTCACCCTGCTAATCTTTGCGGAAAAGGCACTTCCGTCAGGAGAGCGGATAGCGAAGGTGTCGGGTGTCGCCCTGCTCCTTTACGGCGCGGCGGTACTGGTCTTTCCACAGGCGCTGCCGACCTTCCAACCGGCGGACGCGATGATCATGAATTGAGCGGCAGGCGATTGGCGAAAGCGCCGGAGCACCCAATCTCCCCCCTCGAGGGGGAGATGGCCGGCAGGCCAGAGGGGGTCGTCTCACATAGAGCGCCAACGTCGTCTTTCGCCACGGAAGGCGTCGGCACTCGACGCGCAGCGACCCCCTCTGTCGCCTTCGGCGACATCTCCCCCTCGAGGGGGGAGATCAGCCGCGCTGCCCCAGCCGAGCGCTTTCCACCGCGATGCCAAGCAATGCCTGGCGCGCCAATGCTTCCGACAGATCCGGTCGCTTGCGGGTCTGCAGCACCGCCGCCTGCAAACGGTTCAGCGCGCGGCCGAGCGCCTCGCTGTTCCAGCGCTCGAGCGTCTTTTCCACCAGCTTGCGGCGCGAGAAGAAAACCGGTGGGCGGGCGCCTGCCACGACCGACGCGGCGTTGCGGCCGCCCGATTCCATCTGGCCGCGCATCACCTGGATCGCCTGCAACTGCCGCATCGCCGAGGACAGCACCAGGAAAGGGTGGCCGCCAGACTGGCAGTGGCGGGTGAAGGCGGTGTCGAAATCGCCGACCTTGCCGTCCAGCACGGCGTCGACCGCATCGTCGAAAGAGGCGCCGGAGACATCGCCGGACAGCGCGTTGACGTCGTCGAGGTCGATCTCTTTCCTGCCGTGGGCGTAGAGCACCAGCTTCTCGATCTCGCCGCGCGAGGCCAGGCGGTCGCCGCCGAGATTGCGGCGCAATGCCTGCCGGGCGTCGAGCGTCATGGACATGCCGGCCTTGCGCAATTCGTCGTCGATCACCGAATCGAGATCGCGGGCCTCGTCGGCGTAGCAGGGCAAGGCGATGGCGTTGCCGGCCGCCTCGACGATGGCGCGCAGGCCCGTGCCCTTCTTCAGGTCGCCGGCTTCGATGAGAATGATCGCATCCGGCGCCGGCTCGGCCGTCAGCGCCTTGATGTCGTCGGCCAGCGCCTTCTGGCCGCTGGCATTGCGCACCCAAAGCAGGCGCCGGTCGGAAAACATCGGCACGGTGCGGGCCTCATCGAGCAGGCGGCCCTCGTCGCGATCGACCTCGGCGCCGTCCAGCTTGACCACGGAGAAGGGATCGTCGAGCGGCAGGCCGGTCCTGGTGGCGAAGGTCTTCGCCCGCTCGGCGACCAGGCCACGGTCGGGACCGTAAAGCAGGACGATCGCCATGGCCGGGTCCGGCCGTGCCAGCCACGAATCGACCTCGTATCCTTTCTTCTGTGCCATGCAGGGGTGGTTAGCATGAGGCGAGGGCGGAGTGAACGGAGAAGCGGCCTCTTCGTCATTCTCGGGCTTGACCCGAGAATCCATGCCGTGACGTTTGCCGAAGAACGCAGCGGTGCAGATATTCTGTAACTGCTGCAACGCCTTGACGTCACGGCATGGATTCTAGGGTCTACGCGCGTCGCTCCGCTCCTTGCTCCGCCCTAGAATGACGACCCTAAAGTAGCGCCTGTCTCGTCCCCCTCTGCCCCACCGGGCATCTCTGCTACGACGGGGAGATGAACTGCGGCGGCCGCGGCGCATGCCTTGGTTGCATTATCTGGCGGCAATCGTCCCGCAAACTTCCGCCAAATTGCGCGCGAGCCGAAAACATCGACAAGAAATTTCGCCGCCATATCTGCATCTTGTCGGCCATGTGCCGCATCGGCTCCGCGAGGACGATGGCCGGGAGGACGGCCGCCATCTCGACCGATGAAATGGCGGCGCGGATGTGCAAATATCGCACCGGCAACATTGGAGGATGTGAGCTCATGGCCGATGCTGGAATGTTGCGCTTTCATGTGCCGGAACCCGAGGTTCGGCCCGGCGGCACGCCCGACTTCTCGAATGTGACCATTCCCAAGGCGGGATCGGTGCCGCGCCCGGAGATCGATGTCGATCCGCGCACCATCCGCGACATGGCCTTCTCCATCATCAGGGTGCTCAACCGCGCCGGCGAAGCGGTGGGGCCTTGGGCGGGCCTGCTCACCGACGAGGAGCTGCTTGAAGGCCTGCGCCACATGATGACGCTCAGGACCTTCGACGCGCGCATGCAGATGGCGCAGCGCCAGGGCAAGACCTCCTTCTACATGCAGCATCTCGGCGAGGAGGCGGTGAGCTGCGCCTTCCGCAAGGCGCTGCAACCGGGCGACATGAATTTCCCGACCTATCGGCAGGCCGGCCTGCTGATCGCCGACGGCTATCCGATGGTCACGATGATGAACCAGATCTATTCCAACGAGGCAGATCCGCTGAAGGGCCGGCAGCTGCCGATCATGTACTCGTCGAAGGAGCACGGCTTCTTCTCGATCTCCGGGAACCTCGCGACGCAATACATCCAGGCGGTCGGCTGGGCGATGGCCTCGGCGATCTCGAAGGATTCGCGCATCGCCGCGGCCTGGATCGGCGACGGCTCGACGGCGGAATCCGATTTCCATGCGGCGCTGGTCTTCGCCTCGACCTACAAGGCGCCGGTCGTGCTCAATGTCGTCAACAACCAGTGGGCGATCTCCACTTTCCAAGGCATCGCCCGCGGCGGCTCCGGCACCTTCGCGGCGCGCGGCCTCGGCTTCGGCATTCCGTCGCTGCGCGTCGACGGCAACGATTACCTCGCCGTGCACGCGGTGGCCAAATGGGCGATCGAGCGGGCGCGGCGCAATCTCGGGCCGACGCTGGTCGAATATGTCACCTACCGCGTCGGCGCGCATTCGAGCTCGGACGATCCGTCGGCCTACCGGCCGAAAGCCGAGTCCGACGCCTGGCCGCTCGGCGACCCGGTTATCCGGCTGAAGAACCATCTCATCCACAAGGGTGTTTGGTCGGAACAGCGCCACACGCAGGCGGAGGCCGAGATCCTCGAGACCGTGATCACGGCGCAGAAGGAGGCCGAAAGCCACGGCACGCTGCATGCCGGCGGCAAGCCGTCGACGCGCGACATGTTCGAAGGCGTCTATGCCGAGATGCCGCCGCATCTCAGGCGCCAGCGGCAGCAGGCGGGGGTCTGATCATGCCGAGAAAAACCATGATCGAGGCAATCCGCGACGCCATGGACGTCTCGATGGCACGCGACGAACGCGTCATCGTCTATGGCGAGGATGTCGGCTTCTTCGGCGGTGTCTTCCGCTGCACGCAGGGCCTGCAGGCCAAATACGGCAAGAACCGCTGCTTCGACGCGCCAATCAGCGAATCCGGCATCGTCGGCTCGGCCATCGGCATGGCGGCCTATGGCCTGAAACCCTGCGTCGAGGTGCAGTTCGCCGATTATGTCTATCCGGCTTACGACCAGATCGTCTCGGAGGCCGCGCGGTTGCGTTACCGTTCGAACGGCGATTTCACCTGCCCTATCGTGGTGCGCATGCCGACCGGCGGCGGCATTTTCGGCGGCCAGACGCACAGCCAGAGCCCGGAGGCCTTGTTCACGCATGTGTCGGGCCTGAAGACGGTGGTGCCGTCCAACCCGCATGACGCCAAGGGGCTGCTGATCGCGGCGATCGAGGATCCGGACCCGGTGATCTTCCTCGAGCCGAAGCGGCTCTATAACGGCCCCTTCGACGGCCATCACGACAAGCCGGTGACGCCGTGGTCGAAGCACGAGCTCGGCGAGGTGGCGGACGGCCATTACACGATCCCGCTCGGCAAGGCGGCGATGCGCAGGCAAGGCTCGGCGGTCACCGTGCTCGCCTACGGCACCATGGTCTATGTCGCCGAGGCAGCGGCCGCGGAAACCGGCATCGATGCCGAGATCATCGATCTCAGGACGCTGCTGCCGCTCGACCTCGACACGATCGTCGCCTCGGTGAAGAAGACCGGGCGCTGCGTCGTCGTGCATGAGGCGACGCTCACCTCCGGCTTCGGCGCCGAGCTCACCGCGCTGGTGCAGGAGAATTGCTTCTACCATCTGGAGGCCCCGGTGGCGCGGGTTGCCGGCTGGGACACGCCCTATCCGCATGCGCAGGAGTGGGAGTATTTCCCCGGCCCCGCGCGGGTCGGGCGCGCGCTCGTCGAGACGATTGAAGCTTGAAGAAGGGGGAAGCCTGAGGATGGGCGAATATGTGATCAAGCTTCCCGATGTCGGCGAAGGCGTCGCCGAGGCCGAGCTTGTCGAATGGCACGTCAAGATCGGCGACCTGGTGCGCGAGGACGCGGTGCTGGCGGCCGTCATGACCGACAAGGCGACGGTCGAGATCCCCTCGCCGGTCGACGGCGAGATCCTTTGGCTCGGCGCCGAGATCGGCGACACGGTGGCGATCGGCTCGCCGATCGTGCGGCTGAAGGTAGCCGGCGAAGGCAATGTGAAAGCCGACGGCGGCGCCAAGGCCGCGCCAAAGACTGAAGCGCGGGCCGAGCCCGCGGAGGCGAAGTCCGAACCGGCGTCGAACGCTCCGAAAGCGGCGCCAAAACCGGCGCAGGTCCCGGCGCAGCCTTCCGTCCCGGCGCCGAAGGGCACGCGCCCGGCGTTCGTCACCGGCGCGCCGCGCCCGGAAGGCGAAAAGCCGCTGGCTTCGCCCGCCGTCCGGCTGCGCGCCAAGGAAGCCGGCATCGATCTTCGCCAGGTTGCGGGCAGCGGCCCGGCCGGGCGCATCAGCCATGAGGACCTGGATGCCTTCCTGGCGCGCGGGCCGCAGCTCGCCCGCCCCACCGGGCTTGCCCCGAAGGACGGCGTCGAGGACATCAAGGTCGTCGGCCTGCGGCGCAAGATCGCCGAGAAGATGGCGCTCGCCAAATCGCGCATTCCTCATATCACCTATGTCGAGGAGATCGACGTCACGGCGCTGGAGGAGCTGCGCGCCATGCTCAACAAGGAAAAGCGGACCGATCGCCCCAAGTTGACGCTGCTGCCCTTCCTGATGCGAGCGATGGTCAAGGCGATCGCCGACCAGCCGAACCTCAACGCCCTGTTCGACGACGAGGCCGGCATCATCCACCAGCATGAAGGCATCCATATCGGCATCGCCGCGCAGACGCCCACCGGGCTCGTCGTGCCGGTGGTCAAGCATGCCGAGGCGCGCGACCTGTGGGATTGCGCCGCGGAGGTGAACCGGCTGGCCGAGGCGGCCAAGTCCGGCACGGCGAGCCGCGACGAGCTGTCGGGCTCGACCATCACCATCACCTCGCTCGGTGCGATGGGCGGCGTGGCGACGACGCCGGTGATCAACTATCCGGAGGTGGCGATCGTCGGCGTCAACAAGATGATGGTGCGGCCGGTGTGGGACGGCACGCAGTTCATCCCGCGCAAGATGATGAACCTGTCGTCCAGCTTCGACCATCGCGTCATCGACGGCTGGGATGCCGCAGTGTTCGTGCAGCGGATCAAGGCGCTGCTCGAGACACCGGCGATGATCTTTGTGGATTGAGGGCAGAAAGATAGAGATGTCGGCGGGACAGCGCCCCCCTCTGCCTTGCCAGGCATCTCCCCCACAAGGGGGGAGATCGGACGTCACGCCGGCTTTCGCCAATCTCCCAGGTTGCGGGGATGAGCGAAGCGCCGAAGCTGCCAATCTCCCCCCTCGTGGGGGAGATGTCCGGCAGGACAGAGGGGGGCGCGAAGGAATGCTGCGGCACGTTCCCTCGGATCGAAGGGCGACACCATGAAAGAAATCTCCTGCAAGCTGCTGGTCATCGGCGCCGGGCCGGGCGGCTATGTCTGCGCCATCCGCGCCGGCCAGCTCGGCGTCGACACCGTCATCGTCGAGTTCGGCAAGCCGGGCGGCACTTGCCTCAATGTCGGCTGCATCCCGTCCAAGGCGCTCATCCATGCCGCGGAGGAGTTCGACAAAGTTGCGCATATGGCCGGCGGCAAGGATCCGCTCGGCATCAAAGTCGCTGCGCCGACGCTCGATCTGGCCACGACGATCACCTGGAAGGACGGTCTCGTTAGCCGGCTGAACAGCGGCGTCGCCGGCCTGTTGAAGAAGGCCAAGGTCAAGACCGTGCAAGGCTGGGCGACGTTCCGCGACGGCAAGACCGTCGAGGTCGAGACCGAGACCGGAAGCCAAGTGATCCGCGCCGAAACGGTGGTGATCGCCACCGGCTCGGTGCCGGTCGAACTGCCGTTCCTGCCCTTCGGCGGTCCGGTCATCTCGTCCACCGAGGCGTTGGCGCTGAGCGAGGTGCCGAAGAAGCTCGCCGTCGTCGGCGGCGGTTATATCGGGCTGGAGCTCGGCATGGCCTTCGCCAAGATGGGCGCCAAGGTCACCGTGGTCGAAGCCCTGCCGCGCGTGCTCGCGCAGTACGATGCCGAGCTGACGAGGCCGGTGCTCAAGCGGCTCGCCGAGCTCGGCGTCGAGGTGATGACCGGTGCCAAGGCCAAGGGACTGTCGACCAAGGGCGACGCGCTGCTGGTCGAGACGTCAGACGGCAAGAACGCCAAGGTCGCGGCCGACAAGATCTTGGTGACGGTCGGGCGCAAGCCGGTGACCGAAGGTTGGGGGCTGGACCAGATCGACCTCGACAGGGCGGGAAGATTCATCCGCATCGACGACCAGTGCCGGACCTCGATGCGCGGCATCTACGCGATCGGCGACGTGACCGGCGAGCCGATGCTGGCGCATCGCGCCATGGCGCAGGGCGAGATGGTGGCCGAGATCGTCGCCGGCCACAAAAGGAGCTGGGACAAGCGCGCTATTCCCGCGATCTGCTTCACCGATCCGGAGCTGGTCACAGCCGGCCTGTCGCCGGAAGAGGCCAAGGCGTTCGCCGGCGAGATCAAGGTCGGACAGTTTCCCTTCGCCGCCAATGGCCGCGCCATGACCAGACAAGGCGAGGACGGCTTTGTGCGGGTTGTGGCTCGCGCGGACAATCATCTGGTGCTGGGCATCCAGGCGGTCGGGCAGGGTGTTTCGGAACTGTCGACGGCCTTCGGCCTGGCGCTCGAAATGGGCGCGCGGCTGGAAGACATAGCCGGCACCATCCACGCCCATCCGACCCAGGGCGAAGGTTTTCAGGAAGCGGCGCTGAAGGCGCTGGGACACGCACTGCATATTTGAGTCCGGCGCCGGTCGACCCCCACTCCGTCGAGCTTCGCTCGCCACCTCTCCCCCGATCGACGGGGGAGAGGAAGGGCGCGAACCTCCTCAGCCCGCCGACCATCCGCTCAACGCTCCCGCGTGGATCGCATGGCGTTTCATGCTCATTGTTGCTATGGGCCTGTTTCCAAGACTTGTCGCCGGCATATCAGTATGGATCTGAAGAAATATATTACGATTCGCTACAATACCGCCGCCAGCTTCACGCCGAGCCAGTGGAACGGCAAAGGACGGGTCAATCTCGACCCCGTCTGGCTGGTCGAACGGCTGGCTCTGTTTGACAATTACTGCGCTGCCTCGCTCGAAACACAGTCTCTGAAGGACTTTACGGTCCTCATCGCGCTGGATGCCGACACGCACGAGAATTATGTCCGGGCCGTCTGCAACTGCGTGGATGGCATCGAGGTGAGGCCGATCCTGGTCGAGGCCGGTGAGGACCACGGCGCCCGGTTCAATGCCTTCGTCCAGGCAGACACCGATGCCCGGTTCGTATCGCTCACGCGGCTCGACAGCGACGACGCGCTCGCGCCGAGCTTCATGGCACGGATCGACCATTTGGCGCGAAGGGAGATCGAAAAGGGCACGGTGGACGAGCAACCTCTCTATATTGCCTTTCCGCACGGCCAGAATTTTGACACGGCAACCGGCCGCTACACCGACCATGAGTACGCCATGTCGGCTTTCGGCACTTTGGTCGAGAAGAGATCGCCGGCGATGAATGGCGTCTACAGCGATCATCACCAGAAGATGGCGACCCGCTACAACACGATCGTCGCGCCATCGAAAGATGCCCAATGGTGTATCGTCGTCCATGACAACAACGTCGCCAACGTTCTCAGGGGCAAGCCGACCGAGACGCCGTCCTTCAGAGTGGGGCGGCCAGGTATAGAGGCCAAACGGCAGGCGCCCGTTCGAAGGGAAAGGCCGCCGCAACCCGCAGGAAAATCCGCAAAGGCTTCGCGGACCTTCGGCAATCTCGTCCGGTTCCTGTCGGGCCGCCCCGTAATCCTGCGCAAATGACGAGTGTCGGGCTCAGACCCCTTTCCTCTCCCTCCGGAGGGGGGAGAGGTGGCGCTGCGAAGCAGCGACGGAGTGGGGTAAGCCGCTGTTCAAATGCGGAGGCGCCGACAACTATTCACCACCGCCGAGCCTCGATCAGGACGAGGCATCCGGCTTGAAACAACAACGGCCGTCGCCGGGTCGACCCCCACTCCGTCGAGCTTCGCTCGACACCTCTCCCGATCGACGGGGGAGAGGAAGGACGCGAACCAGCTCAGCTCGCCAGCCGGCTCACCATCTCGTGCTGCGCGTAGGCGCGGCCGAAGCGGTTGGCCAGGAAAGCGTCGAGCGCGATGTCTTCCTGGCGGACGAAACCCCTGGACGGCAGGGTGCCGTCGGCCAGCATGTCGAGCACGGCGCAGATGCCGGAGGCGGTGGTGATCTGGATGGCGCTGCGCACGACATTGCCGCCGCGGTGCGAGTAGATCTTGTTGGCGTAGGTCTCCTGCAGCAGGCGACCGTTCCTGCGCCCCGAAACGGTGACGAAGACGATGACCACATCCTGCAGCGTGGCCGGCAGGGCGCTTTCGAAGATGTCCTTCAGCACGTCGCGGCGGTGGCGGAGTCCCAGGTCGTTGAGCAGCGCCTTCATGATCGCGGCGTGGCCGGGATAGCGGATGGTGCGGTAGTTCAGCGTGCGCACCTTGCCCTTCAGCGTCTCGGCCAGAGTGCCGAGCCCGCCCGAGGTGTTGAAGGCCTCGTAGGTGACGCCGTCGAGCGAGAACTCCTCGCGCTCCTCCAGCGGCGGCACCTCGATCAGCTCGCCTTCGACGATCGCCTCGCAGGGCTCGCAATATTCGTTGATGACGCCGTCGGTGCTCCAGGTCAGGTTGTAGTTCAGCGCGTTCGACGGATATTGCGGCAGGGCGCCGACGCGCATGCGCACGCTCTCCAGCGTGTCGAAGCGGCTGGCGAGATCGTTGGCGACGATCGAGATGAAGCCCGGCGCCAGGCCGCATTGCGGAATGAAGGCGCTCTTGGCGTCGCGCGCCAGCTCCTTCACGCGGCGGGTCGAGACGACGTCTTCGGTGAGGTCAAGATAATGCACGCCGGTGGCAGCCGCGGCCTCGGCGATGCGCGTGGTGAGGTGGAAGGGCGCGGCGCTCAGCACGGCGAACATGCCGGCCAGGACCTTCTCAAGCGCGCCGGGCGCTGCGATGTCGAGCTCCTGCGTTTCGACGCCGGCCGGCAGTTCGGCCGCGGCAAGCTGGGCTGCGGAGCGGTCGACGAGCGTGACGCGATAGTCACCCGTGGCGCTAAGCATCTCGGCGATGGTCGAGCCGATCTTGCCGGCGCCGACGACTACGATGTTCTTCATGGTCAATTCCCCTGCCAAATTCGAATTGGTTGAATCATCGCAGGTTGCCTGTCGAAAGGAAGCGTGGAATCTAGCAGAATGAAGCTCAACTTTAAGCGATTTGCCGAAAGGTCTCGTCGAAATGCTCACGGAAGCTGAACAGGCCCTGCTTTCCTTGCTGCGCGCCAACGCCCGCGCCTCGACCGCGGAGCTCGCGCGTAAGCTCGGCGTGTCGCGCACCACGGTGCAGAGCCGAATCGAGCGGCTGGAGCAGCGCGGCATCATCACCGGCTATGGTGTGCGGCTGTCACCCGACTATGAACAGGGGCTGGTCAAGGCGCATGTGCTGCTCACCGTCACGCCCAAGCTCGCCGACAAGGTGGTGCGCGCGTTGGAGGCGATGCCGCCGGTCAGGACGGTGCATTCGGTGAGCGGCAATTTCGACATGATCGTCATCGTCGACGCTCCGTCGATCAGGGATCTCGACGCCCTGCTCGACCAGATCGGCGCGATGGACGGGGTGGAGCGGACGTCGTCGTCGATCATCTTGTCGACGCGGGTGGATCGGTGAGAGTGCCATAATTTGAGACGCCGGCGGGACAGCGCCCCCCTCTGTCCTGCCGGACATCTCCCCCACTTGGGGGG
>SUGL01000081.1 GCA_004963905.1 Mesorhizobium sp. | reverse complement strand
CGACATTCCCGTCAAATCTGCAACGAACCAATAGGGGGTGAGCAATTACGTTTCCTTGAAACGGTGAAACGCTCTGAGGCAGCGCTTCCCTTTATCCAAAAAGAAACGACCCCGGAAATCGTTGCCGATTTCCGGGGTCGCGCGTGAGGATGCCAGGCGGGGGTTCCGGCTTCCTCAATGGCCTCCGCCGCGACCGCCGCGCTGGTCGGCCGGCTTGTTGATGAACAGCACGAGCAGTCCGAGCGTGGCGAACAGCGCCGTCAGCATGAAGAAGACGTCCATGAAGGACAGCAGCGCCGCCTGCTGATGCACCATGCCGGACAGTTTCGAGATCGCGGCGCTGGTGGCATCGAGACCGGCGGTCTGCTCGAAGTTCAGCGTCATGTTCTGCAGCTTGGTCTGCACCGCCTGGCTGCCCCACTCGACATGCTCGGAGAGCCTCGCGTAGTGGAAAGCGTTGCGGTCGATCAGCACCGTGTTGATGATCGCCAGGCCGACAGCGCCACCGAGATTGCGGGTCAGGTTGAACAGGCCCGACGCGTTCTTCAAGCGCTCCGGCGGCAAAGTGCCGAGCGCGATGTTGTTGATCGGCACCATGCACAGCATCATCGAGCAGCCGCGCAGGATCTGCGGGACGAGCAGCTCGTAGAAATCCCAGTCGGCGGTGAGATGCGTCATCCACCAGGTGCCGGTGGCGAAGCCGAAGAAGCCGATCATCATCATCAGCCTGAGGTCGATCTTGTTCGACAGGATGCCGGCAACGGGCGCGGTGAAGAACATCGCCAGGCCGCTGACGAACAGCGCCTCGCCGATCATCATCGAATCGTAGCCGCGGATGCGCCCGAGGAACACCGGATAGAGATAGGTGAGCCCGTAAAGGCCGATGCCGACGACGAAGGAGAACAGCGAGCCGAAGGCGAAGTTGACGTTGCTGAAGGCCCTGAGGTCGACGATCGGCTCTTCGGCGGTGAAGACGCGCCAGAAGAAGATGACGCCGCCGATGGTCATGATCACGGCGCAGATGAAGACGGCCTGCTCCTGCAGCCAGTCATGGTTCGGGCCTTCTTCCAGCACATATTCCATGCAGCCGAGGAAGGCCGCCATGCCGATCAGGCCCCACCAGTCGAACTTCGAGAACAGTTTTAGGTTGGGCTTGTCGAAATCGATCAGCGACCAGGCCGCCGTCGCCACCAATATGCCGGGCACCACATTGATTAGGAACAGCCAGTGCCAGGACATGGCGTGGCTGATATAGCCGCCGACCGTCGGGCCGATGGTCGGCGCCAGCGTCGCCACCAGGCCGATCATCGGCGAGACGACGGCGCGGCGCGACGGCGGGAAGATGGTGAAGGCGGCCGCGAAGACGCTCGGGATCATGCCGCCGCCGATAAAACCCTGGATGGCGCGGTAAACGATCATCTGGTCGATATTGGTGGCGGTCGCGGCGAGCGCGCTGGCCGCGGTGAAGCCGGCGGCGGCGATGGTGAACAGCACCCTGGTCGACAGCATGCGGCTGAGGAAGCCCGACAGCGGGATCATCACCACCTCGGCGATCAGATAGGCGGTCTGCACCCACGGGATCTCGTCGGAGCTGGCGCTGAGGCCCGCCTGGATCTCGGCCAGCGATGCCGAGACGATCTGGATGTCGAGGATCGCCATGAACATGCCGAAGACCATCGCCAGGAAGGCGATGACGCGGCGCGCCGGCATGTGGTCGGCGGGCGCGGCGGCTGCCGGCCGTGCCGGCACTGATCCTGCTGTGATGGTCGCGGTTGCCATGTCATGGCCTCCCTGCAGCAATTCCGGCAAAGCGGTTTTCCGTCCGGAATTGCGTCGAAACAAATAGCTGGCAGGCTGGGCGGCCCGGCGCTCGATCGGCCGCCGGACCGCCCCCCAAACTGCTCAGTTGGTCGACGCGGCCGGCGCGGTGCGGCTGTCGGCGGCGACGATGACGCTCAGGCCGGCGCGCAGCTTGCCGGTCTTCAGCACGTCGGCCGGCACGTCGATGCGCACGGGCACGCGCTGCACGACCTTGGTGAAGTTGCCGGTGGCGTTTTCCGGCGGCAGCAGCGAGAACACCGCACCCGAGGCCGGCGCCAGCGACGAGACCGTGCCCTCGAAGGTCTGGCCGTCGATGGCGTCGACCGTGATGCGGACCTTCTCGCCGGGTACCAGCCGGCCAAGCTGCGTCTCCTTGAAGTTGCCGACGATGTAGAGCTTGTCCATCGGCACGACCACGGCGAGCTTCTGGCCGGGGCTGACGAGGTCGCCCTGCTCGACCGAGCGGTTGCCGACGACGCCGTCATAAGGCGCCTTGAGCACGGTGAAGGACAGGTCGCGCTGGGCCTTGTCGCGGGTCAACTGCAGCGAGGCGAGCGTGCTTGCCTGCTCCGCGCGCTGGGCTTCGAGCACGCCGATATTGGCCTGGGCCGCGGTGATCTGCGCGTCGGCGCCGGCAAGCGCTGCCTTGGCCTGGTCGAGCGCGGTTTGGGCGTCGTCCAACTGCGCCTGCGTGCCGACATGGGTCTTGAGCAGCTGCGCGGCGCGGTCCTGGGCGCGCGCTGCGTTGTCGGCCGCCGCCTGGTCGGCGATCTTCTGCGCCTGGGCCTGCGCCAGCGAGGCCTGGGCCGCCTTGGTCTGCGCGTCGATGCGGTCGAGCGTCTTCGCCAAGGTCGCGATCTGCGCCTCGGCCTGGGCGACGGCTATCTTGTAGTCGCCGTCGTCGATGACGAACAGCGGATCGCCGGCCTTGACCCTCTGGTTCTCGCTCACCAGCACCTTATCCACATAGCCGGAGATTTTCGGCGACACGAACGACATGTCGGCCTGGACATAGGCGTCGTCGGTGGAGATCATGAACCGGCCGTCGGCCCAGTAGTTGTAGCCGTACCAGGAGCCGGCGCCGAGGAGGGCAAGCCCGATGATCGGCAGCAGGAACGAGCGGACCGAACGCTTCTTCTTGGCGGGCGCTTCGACGGGAGCGACGGGAGTGGGCTGCACGGGAACTTCCGGCGCCTCGGTCGACGGCTGGACCTTGGCGTTGGGAAAAGTGCGGACTTCGGCGGTGGCGGGCGCGTTCGAGGACATGATATTCTCTCTGGGTAAGTCAGTCAGACTGAACCGTTCGGTTCGAATTGCTGATTGACATAGCGCGTAAAGAGGCCCATATCAAGAGCAAATCGAACCGCTTGGTTCGAGATATTTCGTGAGGTATGACTTCAATGGTCGAAACGACAGCAGATAGCGATCTGCTCGACCTGCGCAAAGGCCGTCCGGCGGCCGGCCAGGATCCGGTCAAGCGGGCCCAGATCATCGAGGGCGCGCGCCGCGTCTTCATCGACAAGGGCTTCGAGGCCGCATCCATGAACGACATCACGCGCGAGGCCGGCGTCTCCAAGGGCACGATCTACGTTTATTTCGCCAACAAGGAAGAGCTGTTCGAGGCCCTGATCGAGGAAGAGCGCGGCACCATCTTCAAGAATATGTATGACGTCCTGGACCACGCCGACGATCTGCGCGAGACGCTGGTGAAGTTCGGCAAGGTGCTGGTCATGAAGATCACCTCGGCCAAGGTCATCCAGGCGCAGCGCACCGTGATCGGCGCGTCCGACCGGATTCCCGAGCTTGGCGCGCGCTTCTACGAGCGTGGCCCCAAGCGCGGCCACGACAAGGTCGCCGCCTTCCTCAACGCCGCCGTCGAGCGCGGCCTGCTGAAGATCGAGAATGTCGACCTCGCTGCCTATCAGCTTACCGACCTTTGCCTCGCCGGCCTGTTTCGCCAGTGCATCTTCTCTTACCGTACCAAGGCGCCCACCCAGGCCGAGATCGACCATGTCGTGCGCTCCGGCGTGAACGTCTTCCTGAAGGCCTACGGCACCGCGACGCTTACCGCCGAGGAGCAGGCGTCGGAACCGGCCTGACCGAGCTGCCTGTCGGGTTGGTCAGAGTGGAGGGCGCGTAGCAGGGGGTGTGAAGGAACGCGGCGCTACACCATCCTGGGTCCCCGCCCCCAGCTCCTTCGCGAGCCCGTTGGAAGGTCTTGTTAACCATCGCTTTCTATGTCTCGGGACACGTTCATTCGACGAGTCTCGAGTATGACATCCATGCGTTTCTCCCGTGCCAATCTTTCCGGTGTTTCCGCCTACGACAACGACGATCACCGTCGCGCGGCGGAGGCGGGCGGGCATGGCGCGGACTCGCCGCGGCAGGGCCAAATGGGGCAGGTTGTCACGCTGCGGGACTCGATCGGAGGCGAATCGGACGCCGCCTCGTTCGATTCGGCTGGCGGCGGCGAGTTCGCCCGTCAGCCCTGGCAGCAATATTTCTTCCTCGCGCCCAATGTGCGTTTCACCCGCACCCCGGATTCCGACAAGCGGCCAGCAGCGCAGCCTGACGACGAAGCGTCGGCCAAAACGGCGGCTCCCGCCGGCGATTCCACCCGTCCTGCGCCGCCCGCGGCGGCAAATCTGACCCGGGCAGTTCCCACCGCGCCCTCCGCGGTCAGGCCGCAGCAGGCCATCATCACGCCGCCGCGGGCGGTCGCCGCTCCGGCGCAAAAGCCGCAGCCGAAATTCCGCTGGTCCTACCTTTCCGACGATGCGTTCTTCGAATTCAGCATGCCCTTGCTCGCCGAACGCCTGGCGCGGGCACGCCTGCACGATCCGGCGCAGCCGCCCATCGCTCCCGCGCCGGCGAGGGCTGCGCCGGCGCAGCCGAGCCCATCTCGCTCCGCCTCGGTAGGCGAGGCAATTTCGTTCTACCGAGTCATCGAGTGGCGCTCGAACGGGCCGACCGCAAGCCCTGCCTCGGTGACGGCGCCGGCCGTCGCGCCCGCCGCCCGGCCCGCTCCATTGGTGACCGAACCGCGCGCGCCCGAAGCGGCGGCCGCCGCGCCGGTTGCCGTTGCAAGGAGCGCCCGGACCGCCAGGTCCGCGCCCTCCCTGCCGGTCGCCGGCAAGGTCGCGCCTTCGGCCGTCCCGGCCGGCTACGAACTTCCATCCGAGGATCTGCTGCAGATGCCGCCGGAGGGTCAGGGCTTCTACATGTCGCAGGAGCGGATGGAGCAGAATGCCGACCTGCTCGAAAGCGTGCTGGAGGATTTCGGCGTCAAGGGCGAGATCATCCATGTCCGGCCGGGTCCGGTCGTGACGCTTTACGAGTTCGAGCCGGCGCCGGGGGTGAAGTCGAGCCGCGTCATCGGGCTGGCCGACGACATCGCCCGCTCCATGTCGGCCATCTCGGCGCGCGTCGCCGTCGTGCCGGGCCGCAACGTCATCGGCATCGAACTGCCCAACGAAACCCGTGAGACGGTCTATTTCCGCGAGCTGATCGAATCGGCAGGTTTCCGCAACACCTCCTGCAGGCTGGCGTTGGGCTTGGGCAAGACGATCGGCGGCGAGCCGGTCATCGCCGATCTCGCCAAGATGCCGCATCTGCTGGTCGCCGGCACCACCGGCTCCGGCAAGTCGGTCGCCATCAACACGATGATCCTGTCGCTGCTCTACCGGATGAAGCCGGAGGAATGCCGCCTCATCATGGTCGACCCCAAGATGCTGGAACTGTCCGTCTATGACGGCATCCCGCATCTGCTCACGCCGGTCGTCACCGATTCCAAGAAGGCGGTCACCGCGCTCAAATGGGCGGTGCGCGAGATGGAGGAGCGCTACCGCAAGATGGCGCGCCTCGGCGTGCGCAACATCGACGGCTACAACCAGCGCGCCGCCGCTGCCCGCGACAGCGGCGAGGTCGTGGTCATGCAAACGCAGGTCGGCTTCGAGAAGGGCACGGGCGAGCCGTTGTTCGAGGAACGGGAAATCGACCTCGCGCCGATGCCCTACATCGTCATCATCGTCGACGAGATGGCCGACCTGATGATGGTGGCCGGCAAGGAGATCGAAGGCGCCATCCAGCGGCTGGCGCAGATGGCGCGCGCTGCCGGCATCCACCTGATCATGGCCACGCAGCGCCCCTCGGTCGACGTCATCACCGGCACCATCAAGGCCAATTTCCCGACCCGCATCTCCTTCCAGGTGACGTCCAAGATCGACAGCCGCACGATCCTGGGCGAGCAGGGCGCCGAGCAGCTGCTCGGCCAGGGCGACATGCTGCACATGGCCGGCGGCGGGCGCATCGCGCGCGTGCATGGCCCCTTCGTCTCCGACCTGGAGGTCGAGCATGTCGTGGCGCATCTGAAGGCGCAGGGCCGCCCGGAATATCTCGATACGGTCACCGCCGACGAGGAGGCGGAGGAAGAGGCGGCCGACACCGGTCCGGTCCTCGACAAGGGCGCGGTCGACGCCGAGGATGGCGACGCCCTCTACGAGGAAGCCGTCAAGGTGGTCAAGCGCGACAAGAAATGCTCGACCTCCTACATCCAGCGCCGCCTCGGCATCGGCTACAACCGCGCCGCCTCGCTGGTCGAGCGCATGGAGAAGGAGGGCCTAGTCGGCGCTCCGAACCATGTCGGCAAGCGCGAAATCCTCGCCGGCCGGCGCGACCACGCGCCGGAACGCGACGAGACGGATTGAGCGGAGGCGTTTGGAATTCCCTGAACGCCTCCCCCAACCTCGTCATCCATACGCGATCGCCTTGTCCGAATGGCGCCGACGTTGGAGATTGGCCGAAATCCCCCGTGACGTCGTCATCCTCGGGCTTGACCCGAGGATCCATTCCGTGACCTTTCCCGCAGAGTGTGACGGTGCAGAATTCTGTAACCGTTGCAACGCCTTGGCGTAACGGAATGGATCCTCGGGTCTGCGCGCGTCGCTACGCTCCTTGCTCCGCCCGTGGATGACGATCGCGATGGGCGTTTCGGCTAATCTCCAAAGCATGGGATCCGCCAGCGCACGCACCGCCAGCCGGTCAAACTTCTGTGTCTGATCTGACGCGGTTTTAGGCGGCTTCAGCCGCCGTTGGCCACCAGCGCGATCGCCGCGCGCAGCTCGTCGAGCCCCGCTGCCTTTTCCGACGATGTCGCCAGAACCGCCGGGAACGCCGCCGGCCGTTTCTTGATCTTGGCGAGCGTCTCCTCGATCAGCCTTGGCACGCCTGCCGCCTTGATCTTGTCGGTCTTGGTCAGCACGATCTGGTAGGACACCGCCGCCTTGTCGAGCAGCGACAGCACCTCCTCGTCCTTGGCCTTGATGCCGTGGCGGGCATCGATCAGCACATAGACGCGCTTCAGCGTCACGCGGCCCTGCAGATATTCGAAGATCAGCTTCGTCCAGGCGTCGACCTTGTCCTTCGGCGCGCTGGCATAGCCATAGCCCGGCATGTCGACCAGCGCCATCGGCGGCAGGTCGGCGCCCTCGCCGGAAAAGCCGTCCGGCACGAAATAGTTGAGCTCCTGCGTCCGCCCCGGCGTGTTGGAGGTGCGCGCCAGCCCCTTCTGGCCGACCAGCGCGTTGATCAGCGAGGACTTGCCGACATTGGAGCGGCCGGCGAAGGCGATCTCCGGCGGCCCCTCCGGCGGCAGGAATTTCATCGAAGGCACGCCGCGGATGAAGATCCACGCGCGGGTGAACAGTTCCGGACTGATCGCGGTTTCGTTCGTGGTTCTATCCGGCGCGTTCAAACGGCGGCCTCCAGCTTGGAAATGTCGGCGCCACGGATGGCGTTGAGGTTGCGGCCGATCTTGTCGACCGGCCAATCCCACCAGGCCGCTTTCAACAGCCGCCGCACCGTGAATTCGTCGAAGCGCATCTTCACCACCTTGGCCGCATTGCCGGCGACGATCGCATAGGGCGGCACGTCGTGCGTGACAACCGATTTCGCCGCGACGATGGCGCCGTGGCCGATCTCGACGCCCGGCATGATCACCGCATCCATGCCGATCCAGACGTCATTGCCGATGACGGTGTCGCCACGGATCTCCTTCGACCAGGTCTCCTGGTCGAAGCCTTCCTCCCAGCCATGGCCGAAGATGTTGAACGGATAGGTCGAGAAGCCGGACATCGCGTGGTTGGCGCCGTTCATGATGAAGCGCGCGCCCTCGGCGATGGCGCAGAACTTGCCGATGACCAGCCGGTCGCCGATGAAGGGATAGTGGTGCAGCACGCATTTCTCGGCGAATTTATCCGGCCCTTCCGGGTCGTCGTAATAGGTGAAGTCGCCGATCTCGATGTTCGGCGCGTTGACCAGCGGCTTCAGGAAGCCGACGCGCGGATGCATCGCAATCGGATGCTTGATGTGGGGATTGGGTCCGGTCATCGGGTCGGTCCACGATTTGGCAGGCACGGTTGCGCCGAAGGCGCCGATCAAACTAACGTGATCCGGCCAGCGAACCAACCGCGCTCAGTGGCTGCCGCGACAGATCACGATCGGGTTGGAAAGCGCGCTGTCGAAACCGCTGCCCTGATAGACCTGCACGTTGGCCGCGCCGGGCGGCAAGGAGAAGCTGCCCTCGACGATTTTCTGGTCGCCGGCCATCGTGTGCAGGGCCCAGCTGAAGGTGCAGAACTGCGGCGGCACCTTGGGTTGCACGTGGCTGCAGTTGAGCTGCGCACCGCCCAGCATCGCCGCGCCGCCACAGCTCACCGCTTCCTTGGCGGCGGCCGGAAACGCACATCCTGCCAGGGCGGCAAAGGCCGCTATCCTGATCCAATTCATCTTCGTCTTTTCGCCGGTCTGTGCCGGCTCCTTCTGTTGCGCCACGCCGATGCGACATTTGCTCCAGGCGGCTTAACCGGTCTTGCGCACGGCGTCCAGCAGGATTATGTGCATGATGATAATAAGCATGCTCACGAAAACTTGTCCGCCGACTCCGAAGTTCCTCCATGCCCTCCCCGCCCAATATCAGCTTCGTGCTGCACGATGTCGCGCGCCTGCTCAGGAAGCGCTTCGAGCAGCGTTCGGGCAGCTCGGGCCTGACCCGCGCGCAATGGCAGGTGCTCGCCTATCTGTCGCGGCATGAAGGCATTCACCAGAACAAGCTCGCCGACCTCATCGAGATCATGCCGATCACGCTGGCGAGGCTGCTCGACAAGATGGAAGCGCGCGGCTTCATCGAGCGCCGGCCCGATCCTGCCGATCGCCGGGCGTGGCTCCTCCACCTGACCCCGCGGGCGCATCCGCTGATCGAAGTGATGCGCAGCAACGGCCAGAAGACCCGCGAGGAGGCCTTCGCGGGCCTTTCCGCGGACGCGCAGCAGCAGCTGCTGCAAACCCTTTGCCTCATCAAATCCAATCTGCTCGAGGCCTGCGCCCAGCCGGCCTTCGACCGGGAGAAAGTCCATGTCTGAACCAACCTCACCGAGAAAGCCCGCCGAAGGCGACAACGCCGGCGAAAGAAAGAGCGACCACGTCATCCGCCTGGACAGCCAGCGCGAGCAAAGGCGGGGTGCCAACCCCGTCGTGGAGAACGACGAGCTGGAAGCGCCCGTCACCCCGGAACCCGCCACGCTGGAGGCCCCTTCGGCACAGCCGAAGCCGGCCGCCGTGACGATCGCCCCGCCGGCCCCGGCCAAGCCGCGGCGCGGCCTGACCCGGCCGGTCCTGTTCGCGTTGCTGCCCGTCGCGCTGGCGGTCGGCGGCTACTACTACGTCGTCGGCGGCCAGGTCATGACCACCGACAATGCCTATATCCAGGCGCAGTCGCTCGGCGTCTCCACCGATGTCTCCGGCACCGTGCAGGAGATCGACGTGCATGACAATGAGGCGGTGAAGAAGGGCCAGGTGCTCTTCCGGCTGCGGCCGGCCTCGTTCGAGACCGCGCTCGCCGGTGCTCAGGCGCAGCTCGGCACGGTGCGCAACCAGGTGCTGACCTTGCAGGCAAGCTACCAGCAGTCGCTGGCGCAGATCGAGCAGGCCGAAGCCGACATTCCCTATTACGAGTCCGCCTTCCAGCGTCAGCAGGATCTGCTCAAGACCTCCACCGCCTCGAAGGCGACCTTCGACCAGGCCCAGCACGATCTCGTCGCCGCCCGCCAGAAGGTGACGGTCGCCAAAGCGCAGGCACAGGCGACGCTCGCCCAGCTTGGCGGCGACGCCAATCAGCCGGTCGAGAAGAACCCTTTCTATCTGCAGGCGCAGTCGGCCGTGGATGACGCCCAGCGCAACCTCGACGACTCGGTGGTCAAGGCGCCGTTCGACGGCATCGTCACCAATGTCGACGCGCTGCAGGTCGGCAAGTACCTGCCGGCCTCGCAACCGGCCTTCAGCCTGGTCTCGTCGACCGACATCTGGATCGCTGCCGAGCCGAAGGAAACCGAGCTCACCCATGTCTGGCCCGGCCAGAAGGCGACGATCAGCATCGACGGCTATCCGGGCGAGGTCTGGCATGGCGAGGTCGGCTCAATCAGCCCGGCCTCGTCCTCGAGCTTCTCGCTGCTTCCGGCGCAGAACACCTCCGGCAACTGGGTGAAGGTCGTGCAGCGCATTCCGATGCGGGTGACGATTGACGATGCCGAAGGCAAGCCGCCGCTGAGAGCCGGCATGAGCGCCGTGGTCAGCATCGACACCGGCCATGCTCGCGGCCTGCCCGACTTCGTCACCGATCTTCTCAAGCGTTTCGGACAGAAGTCATGAGCACAGCTTCGGCGACAGGCGCGCCTGCCGTCGCCAATCGCGGCGCCATCACCGCCTGCATCATCCTGGCGGTCATCATGCAGGCGCTGGACACCACCATCGCCAATGTGGCGCTGCCCTATATCCAGGGCAGCGTCTCGGCGAGCGCCGACCAGATCAACTGGGTGCTCACCTCCTACATCGTCGCCGCGGCCGTGATGACACCGCCCTCCGGCTATCTTGCCAATCGCTTCGGCCGCAAGCGCATCCTGCTGGTCGCCATCACCGGCTTCGTCGTCGCCTCGGTGCTGTGCGGTTTTGCCCAGTCGCTGACGCAGATCGTCGGCTTCCGCCTGCTGCAGGGCCTGTTCGGCGCGGCACTTGTGCCGCTGGCGCAGAGCATCCTGCTCGACATCTATAGCGCCGAAGAGCGCGGCTCGGCCATGGCGCTGTTCGGCGTCTCGGTGATGGTCGGCCCGGTGCTTGGTCCGGTCATCGGCGGCTGGCTGACGGAAAACGTTTCCTGGCGCTGGGTCTTCTACATCAACGTGCCGATCGGCGCGCTGGCCTTCGCCGGCGTCTCGATGTTCGTTCAGGAAACCAAGCTCGACCTCAAGGCCAGGCTCGACTGGTTGGGCTTCGGCATGCTCAGCGTCGCCATCGCCTCGCTGCAGATGTTCCTCGACCGCGGCGAGCAGCTCAACTGGTTCTCCTCGTCCGAGATCATCGTCGAGGCGCTGGTCTGCGCGTCGGCCTTCTACATTTTCATCGTCCACACCTTCACCGCCCGCGACACCTTCGTGAACCCCAGGCTATTCCTCGACCGGAATTTCGCCGTCGGCATGGTGTTCATCTTCATCATCGGCATCACCTATCTCGCCTCGCTGGCGCTGATGACGCCCTATCTGCAGACGCTGATGGGCTATCCGGTGGTGACGGCCGGCATCGTCATGGGGCCGCGCGGCCTTGGCACCATGGCCTGCATGCTCGTTGTCGGGCGGCTGGTCGGCAAGGTCGACACGCGCTGGCTGCTGTTCGTCGGTCTCGCGATCACCGCCTGGGCCATGTACGACATGACCGGCTGGACGCCCGACGTCTCGCAATGGACGATCATCAGCACCGGCTTCATCCAGGGCGCTGGGCTTGGCTTCCTGTTCGTGCCGCTCACCACCATCACCTTCGCCACGCTGGCGCCGGAAAGGCGCGCGGAAGGCACGGGCCTCTACAATCTGTCGCGCAACATCGGCTCCAGCGTCGGCATCTCGGTCGTCACCGCGCTTCTGACGCAGAACCAGCAGATCAACCACGCCGACATCGCCGACTATGTGACGCCCTACAATCAGGCGTTCGGCGATCCGACGATCGCGCAGGCGCTCAGCCCCTACACCGCCGCCGGGCGCGCCGCGCTCGACGGCCTGGTCACGCTGCAGGCGACGATCATCAGTTATGTCGACGACTTCAAGCTGATGATGATCCTGTCCTTGGCCGCCATTCCGCTGGTGCTCCTGCTGCGCAAGCCTGGCACACCGGCCAAGGTCGACCACAGCGCCGTCATGGAGTGATAGGAAAGACCGGGGTCCTACCCGCTGGGGACCCCGGCCTGCCGGACGGCCTCCCAAACACCGGCGTCGTCGCGCCGGAAGCCGTCGCGGCCTTATTGGGGAGGACCAGAATCATACGAAGCGGGGCTGCTCGGAGTTTCAGGAACTCCTGATATTTGCCGAAAATTATTCCCGCCCCCGGCGCATCGAGCGGGCAATCACGTATGGGTTTGTCGGCGAAGGCCAACGCAACGCCGCCAATCAAGGCATACCGGCTATCTGAACGCGGAAAGCCGTACGCGATCACCTTGCCCGAATGGCGCCGACGTTGGAGATTGGCCGAAATCCCCCGTGACGTCGTCATCCTCGGGCTTGACCCGAGGATCCATTCCGTGACCTTTGCCGCGGAGTGTGGCGGTGCAGAATTCTGTAACCGTCGCAACGCTTTAGCGTAACGGCATGGATTCCAGGGTCTGCGCGCGTCGCTTCGCTCCTTGCTCCGCC
>SUGL01000080.1 GCA_004963905.1 Mesorhizobium sp. | reverse complement strand
AACGACATTCCCGTCAAATCTGCAACGAACCAATAGGGGGTGAGCAATTACTTTCTGTGAAACGGTGAACCACTCTAATCTCACGCTCGACATTCCGACATCGCCTGGCAGGTGGAGCCTCCGTGACTGCATCAGCCCTCCCGGAGAAAGGCGCCGACCGGCACGGGCCGGACAGGAGCCTGCCCGCGAAAGCGGCCGACCGCGTCGGGTGTACAGCCTAACTCCGCCGCGACGACTTCGGCGGCGGCCAACTGGCAATAGCGCCCTTGGCAGCGCCCCATGCCGGCACGTGAAACCGACTTCACCCTGTTGGCCTCGCCGCCGCCGAAATCCGCGCCCTCGCGCACGGCGCCGGCAGTCACGTTCTCGCAGCGGCAGACGATCGCCACGTCGGGGAGTGCCCGCACCATCGCGGCCGGCCAGGGAAAGGCGCAAGCCAGGCCGCGGGCAAAGCGCTCCAGCCGCGCGAGCTTGTGCAGGTCGGCACTGACGGAAGGCGCCGGACGCCCAAGATCGGTAAGACACGCCGCCGCCGCAAGGCGTCCCGCGATCTCCGCTCCGTCCGCTCCGAGGAGACGGACCCCATCGCCTGCAAGATAAACGCCGTCACCGGCCCGGCCCATCTCATCGGTCCTTGGCAGCCATTGCCGCCACCGCTCGTCATAGATGAAGGCACATCCCGTCAGCTCGGCCAGATGTGTCTCCGCTCGCAGGTGCCAGCCCATGCCGACCATGTCGCATGGCGTGAGGTGCTCCCGGCCCCGCGCATCGCGCCAACGCACCGCTGTAGCGCCCGACGCGTCGGCCTCGATGCGCTCCAACCTGACACCCGCATGATAGCGGCGGCCGAGCCGCGCCCGCAGCGCCAGGCCGCGCAGCCCAACGATCGGACGGGCGGCAAGCCCCCGGAACCCACGCATCTGCTGGCGCCAAGGAGAAGTGTCGAGCACCGCCGCCACATCCGCTCCGGCCTTGACGAGCTGCGCGCCCACCAGCGTCAGCAAAGGCCCCGATCCCATCAGGACGATGCGCCGGCCGAGAGCCACGCCCTGCGCCTTGAGCGCGATCTGCGCCGCGCCGAGGCTGTAGACGCCGGCGTTCTGCCAGCCGGGGACCGGAGCGACGCGATCGGACGCGCCAGTGGCAAGGATCAGGCGGTCATAGCCGATCCCCTGCACGCCGCCCTCCCCCAGCACATGCAGCCGGCCCTCATGCACGGCGATGACGGAACTGCGCGCGCAATAAGTGAGCCGCCCCGCTTCGGCCAGCCGGTCGAAGAGCGCATGCAGCGCGCGCGCCTTCGCGGCTTCCGAGCCGTAGAGCTGCTCCGGCGTGCGGACGAACCCGGCAGGCGGGCGGCGATAGATCTGCCCGCCGGCGCGATTGCCTTCGTCGATCACCATCGGGTGAAGCCCCGCCTCTGCAAGCGTCGCCGCTGCCCTTATGCCGGCGGGGCCGGCTCCCACGATCACGATACGCGGCGATGAGATTTCGCTCACGGCCAGTTCTCCGGCGGCGTCGTGCGCAGCCGCATGCCCTCAGCGACGAAGGTCGTGCACGCCCGCAGACGCGCGCCCTCCTCCTGCCATACCCAGCAATCCTGGCATGCGCCCATCAGGCAGAAGCCTGCTCGCCGTTCGGACCCGAACTCAGACGTTCGCAAGGCCTCTTCCGACGCCAGCATCGCAGTCAGCACGGTGTCGCCCGCCAACGCACTGCGCCTCTGCCCGTCGAGAAAGAACTGCACCTGTGCCCGGTCGAGCTCGGCCAGCCGGACGATGCGACCGGCCGTGATCATTCCGCGGCCTCCCGCACCGGGCGGGGACGGGGCAGTTCGGGAAACCGCTCACAAACCGCATCGAAGGCCGTCTGGACCCCCTTCGATCCCGAGCGCCCCTTCATGCGGCGGAAGATCTCCGTCTTGGCGAAGAACCGCCAGTGGATCGGCAAGGCCTCCAGCAGAGCGTGGAGTCGGTCGTAGGCGGCGGAAGTCCACTGCGCTTCGTAGCCTTCGCGTTCCGGACCGAAATGGAAATGGCCGATGGACGGCTTGTGCCGTGCGCGCAACTTCGCCGTCGCCTGCTCGTCGACCTCGCCGTTGCGAATGATGACGCCATACTCGTTTTCGGCTGATGCCGCCGAGACATAGCCACGCCGTACGTCCTGCGCGATCCGCCAGGGCTCGCGCTGATGAGGATCGCCGCGCCCGCCGCCTCCGGCGGAGCGGATCTCCAGCACGTCGCCGGGTTGCAGGACCGCGGTGTCGATATTGCCCAGCCGTCGCTCGTGATCGCTGCCCGGATTGACGACCATGTCCGACAGGCCCGCCGCTTTGCCGCCCAGCACGCCCCAGGGACGGAAGAAGCTGCGGTCGCGGTTGCGCGCCGTGATCCTGGAGTCGGGGGCGAAGACGCGGAAGGCCATCTCGGTGGCCAATCCGCCGCGCCAGCGGCCTGCACCGCCGCTGTCCTTCGCGAGACCGTATTTCACGAATTCGACCGGGGTTTCGGTCTCGGTGATCTCGATCGGCGTGTTCTTGAGATAGGCGGCATCCGCGCCCGATCCGTTGGTGCCATCGCGATGCGGCATCGCGCCGCCGCCGCCCACCACCGGGTTTACCGCCGCGATGACGGTCCGGCTGGTGCGCTCGTCCGTGGTCATGACGTTGACGATGCAGTTGTTGCCCGCCGGGGCCGCGGGCAGCCGCTCCGGTACGGCCTGCGAAAAGGCGCCGAAGATCACCGAACGCAACCGGGCGCAGGTGAGCGAGCGCATGCCTACGGCGGCTGGGTGGACCGGGTTCAACACCGAACCTTCAGGCGTGATGCAGGTGAAGGGCCGGGTAAGGCCCGTGTTGAGCAGGATCTTCGGGTTGAGCGTGTAGAGCACGTAGTAGACGCCGACGAGAAGCATGGTGTGGCGCGGGTCGCCGCCAGAAGGCACGTTGAGCGAGGAGCCGAGCTGCGGATCGGAACCGGTGAAGTCGAGCACCGCCTCGTCGCCCCTGATGGTCAGCGTCAGCTTGAGCCGGCAGGGATTGGCCTCGACCGAATCCTCGTCGGCATAGTCGGCGAATTCCCATGTGCCGTCGGGCATGGAACGCAGCACGTCGCGCGCCTGCGCCTCAGCATGATCGAGAAGAGCGGAAACGCCTTCGACGAAGCCGGCTTTGCCGAACTTCCTCACCATCGCCTGGATCTTGCGCTCCCCGGTGTTGAGCGCGCCCACCAGCGCCTTGATGTCGCCGATATTGAGGTCGGGTTTGCGCACATTGGTGCTCATGATCCGCAGGATCGCTTCGTCGAAGACGCCTTCCCTCACCAGCTTCATCGGCGGAAAGCGGATGCCTTCCTGATGGATTTCGGTGAGCGCGCGGCTCAGTGAGGCCGGCACGGCGCCTCCCATGTCTGTGTTGTGGATGTGCCCTCCCGTCCAGGCGACGATCTCGCCGTCGACGAAGACCGGCTTCCACAGATGCGTGTCGGGCGCGTGCGTGGCGACGTGGCCGGAATAGGGATCGTTGGTGAAGGCGACATCGCCCGGCCGGTAGTCGTTCACCATTGCGATCGCGCGATGATACGAAAGCCCCGGATACCAGGTGGCGCCGAGTTCCATCGGGACGGCGAAAGTCGCCCCCGAACGGTCCATCAGCATCACCGTGAAGTCCTGCGTCTCCTTGACGAAGGCGGAGTGCGCGGTGCGGTGCAGCGTGTGCGCCATGTTCTCGGCGGCCGCGCGGGCATGATTTGCCAGAACCTGAAGATTTGTCCGGTCGAACAAGGCGTTACTCCGCGAAGGTCAGCAGAAGGTTGAGGTGGCGGTCGACCCGTGCTTGCGCTCCCGCGGGAATGGCAAAGGTCGTGTCTTCCTGCACCACCACGGCGGGCCCGCGGAACGTGCTGCCGGCTACGAGCGTCTGCCGGTCGTGGAGATCAACGGTCTCGACGCTCAGGCCCGTATAGACAGGAAGCCGACGCGCCGGAACGGCCGGGACATCGATCTCGTCGGTCTCCGGGAAGGAGAGTGCCGGGCCTGCGCCTATCGCCGACAGCCGGACATTCACCAGCTCGATCTCGCCCTCCGGATCGTGGAAATCGTAGAGCTGCTCATGGGTGCGGTGGAAGGCATGTTCGACTGCCTCCGCATTGCCCTCCGCCAGCCATTCCGGCGAAAGGACGACCTCGATCTCGTAGCTCTGCCCGACATAGCGCATATCGCAGGAGAGATTGAGTTGCGCGGCCGCATCGTGCCCCTGCGCCGCGAGCCAGTCGCGGCCCTCTTGCGCAAGCGCCTCGAAGGCCTCGCGGATTGTGGGGAGCGACGCGCCCGACAGCGGACTGAAGATCGTGCGGATGAAGTCTCCGCGCAGATCAGCCACCAGCCCGCCCAGCGCCGACACCACACCGGGACGTCGCGGCGCCATGACGCGCTTCAACCCGAGCTCGCGGGCCAGGAAGGCGCCGAGCATGGGGCCGCCGCCGCCGAAGGGCATCAGCGTGAATTCGCGCAAGTCGACGCCGGCGCGCGAGGCGAGTTTCTCGACCTCGACGAACATCTCCGACACCGCGATGTCGAGGATCGCCTGCGCGGTCTGCTCGACCGGACGGCCGAGCCGGGCGGCAAGCTCGCCGACAGCGCGATGCGCCAGGCCGGTGTCGATCCGAAGCTGGCCATAGGCCATCTCGCTGTGACCGAGCCACCCGCACACCACCATGGCGTCCGTCACCGTAGGCCGCTCGCCGCCGCGGCCGTAGCATGCCGGTCCAGGCGTCGAGCCGGCCGACTCGGGTCCGACCCGCAACACCCCTTGAGCGTCGACACTGGCGATCGAGCCGCCGCCGATCCCGATCGAGCTGACCGACACGGATGGGATATGGAGCGGAAATTCGCCGATCAGCTCGCCGGTTCCGAACTGCGCCTCGCCGCCGATGATGAGCGCGAAGTCGGCCGAGGTTCCGCCGATATCGAGCGTGAGAACCTTGTCCTCGCCGGCCTGGCGCGCCAGCCACGAGGCGCCGATGACGCCGGAGGCCGTTCCGGACAGCAGCATGTTCACGCAGGCGCGCTTGCCTTCGGCGGCGTTCATCAGCCCGCCATTCGACTTCGTCAGCATCGGGCGAGCCGGCACGCCGCGATCCTTCAGCCGCTCTTCGAGCGCGGTCAGATAGCCCGAGACGCGGGGATGGACATAGCCGTTGAGGATGGCCGTCGAGCTGCGCTCATATTCGCGGATGACCGGCCACACCTCGGCCGAGGAAAAGGCGAAGAGGTCTGGTGCCAGGCGAGCGATGGCCGCCTTGACTGAGGCTTCCTGCGCGGCGTTGCGCCAGGAATGGAGGAACGACACGATGATCCCTTGCGCCCCGCCTGCTTTCGCCGCCGCGACCGCTCTCTCTACAGCCGCCATGTCCGGCGTCTGGGATTCAGTTCCGTCGGCACGCATGCGGACAGGGATGCCGAACACCATGTCGCGCGAGATCAGCGGGTCCGGCCGCGAGCAGAACAGCGAATACATGTCCGGCATTCGAAGCCGTGCGAGCTCGATCACGTCCTCGAAGCCGGCATTGGTGAACAGCGCGAGCGGTGCGCCCTTGCGCTGGATGATCGTGTTGATGCCGACGGTCGTGCCGTGCACGAAGCGCGTCATATGGGTAGGGTCGAAGCCTTCGCGCTCGGCCAGCAAGGTGAGACCGGTCATCAGCTCGGCGCCCGGATCTTCCGGCGTCGTCAGCACCTTCAGCGAAGCGACGCGTCCGGATTTTGCCTCCAGCGCGCAGAAATCGATGAATGTCCCGCCGATATCGACGCCGACCTTCCAGTCGGCCCCGTTCTGTGCTCCGTCCGCCGCGCGAGCGATGGCGCTGTCCATGGATGCGTCCCTTCCTGTCTGCCAGGCAAAGCTGGCACGACCGGATGGTGCGGGTCCAAGATGTATGATGAGCAAGGATATAAGTCTTGCTTATGCCATTGGGTCTCGCTCGCCCGAGACAACGGCACAGGCCGCGCGGATTTCATCGCGCATCTTCTCGTCGGCCAGCGAAAGGGCTCGGGCGCGCGAAGTGAGCAGCGCGATCGGAAATTCCGGTCCCGCCGCGAGCGGCCTGACGGCAAGTCCGGTAAACTGGCGCCACGGCAGCAGTGCGTCGACGAGGGCGATACCCAGACCGGCCTGGACGAAGCCGATCGCGGAGATGGATGCGTCGATCTCGATCGACGGCGAAAGCGCCACACCCTGCGCGCGGGCCGCATGGGCCAGTTCGTCGGCGGGACGCGTGTTTCCACGGTAGGAGATCAACTCTCCCCCGGCGAGGTCGGCAAGCGTCAGCTCGGTCTTCTTCCGCAGCGCGTGGCCGGAGGGTAGCAGGCATGTGAAGCCTACGCTTCCGATCACCTCGGCCTCGATGTCGGGAGGCAGGCGGTCATCCATGGCCACGCCGAGGCTGGCGTCACCTGCGCGCAGCATGTCGACGATCGCGGCGATCGGAGCGCTATGGGAACGCAGCAATATGTCTGGGTGCTGCGCCCGGAACCTGGTGAACGCGCGCGGCAGTATCGCCATGGCCGGCGGCGGCGAGGCCGCGACCCGCACCAGCCCCGTGCGACCGAGGCGGAGATCCGTGGTCTTGCGGCGCAGCCCATCGAGCCCAGCCGACAGCCTTTCGGCATCGGGGAAAATCTCCAAAGCCTCCGGGGTCGGGCGAAGCCGGCCCTTCACCCGCTCGAACAACGTGAAGCCTAGTTCGTCCTCCGTATGAAGCAGGGTTTGGCTGAGCGCAGGCTGGGAAATGTTCAGCATCCGCGCCGCTGCGGTCACGGTACCCGCCCGCATGATGGCGATGAACACTTCGAGCTGCCGCGCCCGCATTGCCACTCCATAGGTAAAGCTTATGGCATTTGTCCAAACCCATCTTTGACGCAATGCCGCCGCGCGGACAAGATTGGCATATTCAAGGATCATCCGCTCTGCACAAGGAATGACTATGGATGTGATCGTGCTGGGCGGCGGGCTGATGGGGACGGCCTCGGCCTATTTCCTCGCCAGGCGCGGCGCGAGCGTGACCCTGATCGAGCGCAACCGGATCGGCAGCGGGGCCACTGTCGCCTCTTTCGGCAACATCCGGCGCACGGGGCGTCATCTGTCCCAGCTTCCGCTGGCCCACCGCTCGCTCAGGCTGTGGGGCGAGGCCGAGAAGATGCTTGGACGCGACGTGGAGTTCCGCGCCACCGGTCATATCCGGCTGATCTTCGATGACGGCAGCCTCGCCGACATGCGGGCCTACGCCGAGGCCGCGCGGCCCTGGGGGCTCGAGCTGGAGGAGCTCGACCCGCGCGAGATCCGTGCCCGCTTTCCCGGCCTCGGTCCCGACGCGATCGCGGCGTCGTTCTCGCCGCAGGACGGCAGCGGCAATCCGCGGCTGATCGCGCCGGCCTTTGCCGAAGCCGCCCGCAAGCTCGGCGCGGAGATCATCGAGGGAGCCCCGGTCGAAAAGATCGAGCGGACCGACTCCGGTTTCCTTGTCGCCACCTCGAAAGGTTCATTCGCAGCCGAATGCCTGCTCAATGCCGCGGGCGCTTGGGGCGCGCGCATTGCAGCGCTGTTCGGCGAGGAGGTTCCGCTCGATGCCCGCGGCCCGCAGATGGGCGTCACCGAGCCGCTGCCGCATCGGATCCTGCCGGTGGTCGGCATCTGGACGCGCGACAAGGATCATGGCGCCTATCTGCGTCAGGTCGAGCGGGGCAACATCGTCTTCGGCGGCGCGGCCGAAAGAGTGCCGGTGGACCTCGATCCAGGCCATGCGGCCGCGGATCCGGCGCGGTTGCCGGTCCAGTTGCGCGCCGTCGCTCGGCTGTTGCCGGCAATCGCGCAGGTGGCGGTGATCCGCACCTGGTCCGGCTGCGAGGGCTACGTGCGGGACATGCTGCCTGTCATGGGGCGCTCGGCGATGACGCCCGGCCTCTTCCATGCCTTCGGTTTCAGCGGACATGGCTTTCAACTCGGACCGGGCGTGGGCGACGCCATGGCCGAGCTCGTCATGACCGGCCGCTGCGAAACGCCGCTCGACGATTTCAGGATCGGTCGCTTCGGCAACGCCGCCTGAAGAGCCAGGCAACAGCCGAGATGCCTTGGCCGCCGGCAGCGCGTTGGAGCGGTTCAGCCTGGATCGAGGCGGTGGCCGCTGCCACCGCCCTTCGCTGCTATAGGCTTTCGCCCGATACAATTGCCGATTCCGCGTCGGAATAAGATGAACAGTGGAATTCCGCCGTAAGATGACCAAGTGCGCGATCCGATCCGCACGGAACCTCGCTCTCACAAACTCTCTTCTCACAAACTCTTCAGGCGACTGAGATCGGCCATTGTGGCCTTGCGCTCGACCAAACTTGTCCTCCATCCTGAAACGGCCGTTCTCGATCCTCTCCTTCATTCCGTTCCGGTGCGTGACCTGGATGCTGTTGCCACTGACCTCGACCTTGTCGCATCCCCGGACCCTTGGCCGCGACACCGAGCGGCGGCGTCGATATCCTGCGCGTCCGCATGAGCGTACCGGAAGTGATCGGGCCCGTCGGGATTTGGCCTAATTTTAAGCAATGCTAATGGAAAGCCGGCCTGGTTGGGGTACACTCGCGGCTTGAAGCGCGTCGCGTTCGAACCGCCTTTTGTGAGGCGCTCCACTGTCTTGCCTTCAAGCATGTGGCAAACGCGGGGCATTCTTGGCGACATGTTCTGGAAACGGTTGCGCCAATGCTGCTCGAGCGAGAGGGACCTCTCAAAACTTTGCTGGCAACCGCGGCCAGTGCCGCCGAGGGGCGGGGCGGCATCGTGCTGCTCGAAGGCGAGGCCGGGATAGGCAAGACTTCGCTGCTGCAGGAATTCACCGACCGCGCGGGCGAAGGCTGTCGGGTGTTGTGGGGCTGGTGCGAGGCGCTTTTCACGCCCCGTCCGCTCGGGCCTCTGCAGGACATGGCGCGGGCGCTCGACCCCGAGGTCGCAGCGCTGCTCGACCAGGGAGCCGCGCCCGAGCGGCTCTTTCCCGCGCTCCTCGATGCGCTTCAGCGCCGGTCGGGAACCACGGTACTCGTTTTCGAGGACGTGCATTGGGCCGACAATGCGACGCTCGATCTCATCCGATATCTCGGCCGTCGCATTTCCGTGCTTCGCGCCTTGCTGGTGCTGAGCGCGCGCAGCGACGAGCTCGTCGCTGACCATCCGCTCACGCATATAAGAGGCGACCTGCCGGCGGCATCGCTGACCCGTATCGCGCTGAAGCCGCTTTCGCCCCAGGCGGTCACGGCACTCGCCGAACAGTCGGGCCGCGCCGGCGCCGATCTTTATCAGATCACCGGGGGCAATCCGTTTTTCGTCTCCGAGCTTCTGGCAAGCAGCGAGGCGGAGCCGGGGCATGTCCCCGATTCCATCCGCGACGCCGTGTGGTCGCGGTTGTCGCGTCTGACGGCCGGCGAGCGCGAGGTGCTGGAAATGATGAGCATAGAGCCGGGCAGCGTGGAGCCGTGGCTGATCCGCGCCCTTCTCGGCGCCGAGGTCGACGCTGTCGTGGACCGCTGCGTGGCTCGCGGATTGCTGCGGCGGGACGCTCAAGGCGCCCTGACCTTCCGCCACGAGCTGGCCAGGCAGGCGACGCTCGAGCGGCTGTCGCCCAGCCTTCAGCGGTCGCTTCATGCCAAGGCGGAGGCAGCGATGGCAGGGCTTCCGGCAGCGCAGGCTGGCGCCCAGCTTGCGCGCCGGGTGCATCACGCCGCAGCCGCCGACAACGGCGCGCGCGTTCTCGAACTCGCGCCGCGGGCCGCGGCGCAGGCCGCGCGGCTGGGGGCGCATCGCGAAGCCGCTTCGCATCTGGCGACCGCGCTCAGATACATCGCGCAGGCGCCGCCGGCCGAGGCCGCCCAGCTCTACGAATCCTGGGCCTACGAGGCCGGACTGGCACTGCAGGTCTATGACACGATCATCGAAGCGCGGCATCGCGCCATCGCGCTCTGGCGGGAACTCGGCCGCCCGGACAAGGTCAGCCTCAACCTGCGCAACCTTTCCAGGTTGCATTGGCGCCGCGGCGAGGGCGAGCAGGCGGAGCATTTTGCCAACGAAGCGGTGCGCGAGGTGGAAAACCTGCCGCCCGGGCCGGAACTGGCGATGGCCTACAGCACCTGCTCGCAGCTGCATATGCTGCACTACCGCTTCGACGAGGCGATCGAGTGGGGCCTGCGCGCGATCACCCTGGCCGACCGGCTGGGCGAGGTCGAAACGCGCGTCCATGCCTTGAACAATGTCGGCACCTCGCTTTTGTTCGACGACCGTCCGGGCGGTCGCGAACGGATGGAGGAAAGCCTGGCGCTCGCGCTCGAGCACGGGTTCCACGACCATGCGGCGCGAGCCTACACCAACTATGCCGAATATGCGGTCGTGTCCAAGGACTTCGCGCTCGCCGAGCGGCTGCTCTCCGAAGGTATCGTGTTCGCCGCCCGGCATGACCTCGATTCGCCGGCGCAGTATCTGCTCGGCCGGCAGGCGCAGCTTCGCATGGAACAGGGCCGCTTTCGCGACGCCGAGACCATAGCGCAAGGCGTGATGAAACTGGAACGCCTGCCGGTGGTCATGCACCTGCCGGCGCTCACCGTGCTTGGCAGGGTGCGCGTGCGGCTGGGCGAACCCGGCGGCCCTGCCCTGCTGCAGCAGGCGCTGGAGGAGGGACTGCCGACCGGCGAGCTGCAACGCATCGTGCCGGTCCGTATGGCGCTGACCGAGGCCGCCTGGCTTGCCGAGGACCGCGCAGCCGGCCACGAGCAGCTGGCGGCGCTGGCTGCGATGGATCTCGCCAACTTCCGCCCTTCCGATCTCGGCGAACTGGCCGTGTGGTGGCGACGATGCGGGATGGAGGAGCCGCTGCCGGCGCCGACGACACGCATTCCGTGGCGGCGCACGGTCGAGCTTTCCGGCGATCCGTTGACGGCGGCCAACGAATGGGAGCGCCTGGGCCTCCCCTACGAGGCGGCGCTTGCGCTGATGCAGGTGCGGGGCGCCGATGCCGCGATGGCGTTGGCGAGCGCCGTGACAAGGCTGGAGGCGATCGAGGCGCGTCCCGCCGCGATGCTGGCGCGCAAGCTGGCGCAGCGCCTGGGCATCGCCGGCCGGCTGCCGAAGGTGCGCCGGGGTCCGTACACGGCCGCCCGCCAGCACCCGCTCGGCCTGACGCAGCACGAGCAGCAAGTGCTCGCGCTGATCGCGGAGGGCAAGAGCAACAAGGAGGTCGCCCGGACCCTGTCGCGATCGCCGCGCACCATCGAGCACCAGGTCTCATCGGTGCTCGGCAAGTTCAACGCCGCCAACCGGATGGAAGTGCTGCTACGGCTGCGCGGCGAGCCGTGGCTGCTCCCCACCGTCGCCGCGCCCTGATCCGGAGCCTTTCGTTCCTGATTGAATCGTTTTGCCGGAGGGTTTTCCGCCGACGGACTTCCACTTTGTCAGCGGCTTGCCATCGGAGAAACAGGACCGGTTCAAATGGAAGCGCTGCAGCGAAATTAGGAACGCGACAGCCGAAATTTGGGTGATCGTACCGATGTGCGAGAAAGCCGCGGCGCGTAGGCTCGAGTCAGTTGATATCCCGGCGGGCCGCCTGTCCGGGAGTTCGCTGAACCGAAGGAGAGATAGCGATGACCAGACGTTTTAGCGCATTTGCATTTGCGCTGCTCGCCGCCACGGGTGGCGCGGCGGCATCGGAACTGGTACCGGGCAGTGGCCACAGCATCCAGCTCGGCAGCTTCAGCGGCGCCGTCTATTACACGGTCGAGCAGGACGGCTACCGGGTCGTCGCGACCATGGCTTCCGGGGCCGAGCAGCAGCCGGTCCGCGTCGTCTCCACGCTCGCGGCGGGCCAGCGCATGATGATCTCCGTGCCGCAGGCCGTCGGCCAGCCGTCGATCGATTTCGAAATATTGCGCGACGGCAAGGCACTGCTCGTGAGCGACCCGAACTTCGTTCCGGCCACCGCCGCGGAGAACGACCTGACGCTGGATAGCGCGGAGCCGGTCAAGACGTCTGCCACCGCGCCCTGAGTCGGGCTGGTCGGCACCGTTGGGGGCGCCCATTCCAACGTCATCCTGAACCGGCGTAGCGCAGACCTTCGGGATCCCGTGCTATGACTCAGAGCGTTGCGGCGCCGCGAAGTTCTGTTCGCCCAGGAGCGACCAAGTAGGGTGATTTCGGCCTGTCGGTCCGGCGAATGGATCGCCGCCGCAGTTGGATGGCGGGACAGATGGGTAGCTTGCTGCAGACGGTTGTCCTGGCTTGCGCTGTCCTGAGCTTCACGGCCGGCGCAGGAGCGGAGGCGCGGGATGCCGCCGCTTCCGGAAAGTTCTACAGGGTCGTGGACGGCAAGGCCGATGCGCGGACCTATGACGGTTTCAGGCGTTATCATGCGGGCTGCGACCGTTGCCACGGCCCTGACGGCGTGGGGTCGACCTTCGCGCCGTCCCTGGTCAGCCGGCTGCCCGACATCGAAGCCTTCCGGCGCGCTGTGCTGAACGGCCGTGCCGACGGCGGCTCGGTGATGAAAGGCTTTGCCGACGATCCCAACTTCGCACCCTATGTGGACGAAATCTATGCCTATCTGCAGGCCCGTGCCGACGGCTCGCTCGGTCGCGGGCGGCCCGGCAGACTGCAGCCGTAGAAAGCCCTGGCGCGCCCGCTCCGTGCCGGATCGATGGCGACGTTCTTCGCCTACGAGAAGAATGGCGGCGAGGCGATCGGCGAGGACTGTGGCCTCGCCGGCCCCCAAGACGTTTTCGGCGCGACTGCCACGCCCCCCGCCGCGGCAATGCGGACTATGCCGCCAAGGCGCCGGACTTCTTGGCCGTCCAGGTGGCGATGTAGTCCATCAGGCCTGGGTTGAGGCAGT
>SUGL01000007.1 GCA_004963905.1 Mesorhizobium sp. | reverse complement strand
CCTTTGATTCGGATGACAAGAATGCACCATTAAAGCCCGGGATCAAACACCTAGGATCCATGCCGTGGCGTCTGCCGAAGAATGAGGCGGATCAAAGAGTTACGCTGATCGGCGCCAGCAGCCTGCGGAGAGCTATTCTAGACCGTTAGAGCACGGCCGCCCAGTCACGGCATGGATCCTAGGGTCTACGCAAGCTGCTTCGCGCTTGCTTCGCCCTAGGATGACGAAGTGTGTGGCCGCCAGAACGACACTTAATCCGTTTCGAGCGCACTGGCTTCACGGGGCTCTGCCCCAAACGGCCAAGACCGCATAAAAAGGTCGCGAACGGGCTCGGGAGCGGTTTCTCGTGAGTGAGCGAAATCTCAGGCGGCGCGCGGCGATCTGGCTGGCGGCTTTCTGCGCCTTCTATCTGGCCTTTGCCTATCTCGCCGCGCCGGAATTCTGGACCTGGCGGGAGCGCGGCTTCCGCACGCAGCGCTTCGAGATGGTGACGCATACGCCGCAAGGGATTCCGGGCGATCCGATCAATGTCGGACTTGTCGGCACGGAGAAGGAAGTGGTTCACGCCTTTGCCGTCGCCGGCTGGGATACGGCCGATGCCGTCACGCTGAGGACAGCGATCGACATCGGTGAAAGTGTCTTGTTCTCCCGGCCCTATCCCGATGCCCCGGTCAGCCGCCTGCTGTTCGAGGGCCGCGCCCAGGATCTCGCCTTCGAAAAGCCGGTCGGCGACAGCGCCGACCGGCGCCACCACGTCCGCTTTTGGCAGACCAACACGGCAGGCGACGACGGCCGCCCGTTTTGGCTGGGCGCCGCCAGCTTCGACCGCGGCGTCGGCCTCAGCCACGACACCGGCGCCATCACCCACCATATCGGCCCGGACATCGACGCCGAGCGCGACTTCCTGATCGGCGATCTCAAGGCGGCGGGTCTGCTGACCTCGACCAGCGAGATACCGGGGATCGGCGCCACGAAGGACGGCAGGAATGGCGGCGGCGATCCGTATTTCACCGACGGCATGGCCGTGATCGGCGTGCTGAAGACCCTGCCGTGACAGCGCGGCGAGGTCAGCTCATGGCGATGACGATCTTGCCGAACGGCCCTTTCTCCAAATGCCCGAACGCCTCCGGCACCTCGTCGAAGCCATAGACCTTGTCGATGACGGGCTTGATGCCAAGCGCCTCGATCGCCTGGCTCATGCGCTCGAAACTGCGGCGGTGGCCGATGGAAATGCCTTGCACCACGATGCGGTTGCGCATGAACGGCAGGACCGGAAAGCTGATCTCCATCGCGCCAAGCAGGCCGATGATCGATAGCCGACCATCGGCGGCAAGCGCGTTCAGCGACCGCCGCGCATTGTCGCCGCCGACCATCTCAAGAATGTGGTTGACGCCCAGCCCGTCCGTCAGAGCGCGGGCTGCCTCGTCCCAAGCCGGCTGCGAGCGGTAGTTGATCACCTGCCAGGCGCCGAGATCCTTGGCGCGCTCGAGTTTCTCGTCGCTGCTCGACGTGACGATGGCGCGCAGGCCGAACGCCACAGCGAACTGCAGCGCGAACAGCGAGACGCCTCCGGTGCCCTGGATCAGGACGGTCTGGCCCGGCACCGGCCTTGTCGCCTCAGTCATGGCGAACCAGGCGGTCAATGCCGCGATCGGCAGCGTCGCTGCCTCGACATCGCTGAGCGACGCCGGCGCGGGCACGGCGGCGTCCTCACCGAAGACGACATGCTCAGAAAGCATGCCCGAGAGCGATGAGCCCAGCGTGTGCTTATGGAGCACCGGCGGCGCATCGCCGTCCGGCCAGTCGGCGATCACCTGGCCGAGCACGCGCTGCCCGACCTGGAATCGGCTGACCGCGCCGCCGACGGCAACGATCTCGCCCACGGCGTCCGATGTCGGCACGAAGGGGAAGGAAAGATCGGGGATCAGCATGCCATCCACGATCAGCTTGTCCTTGTAGTTCAGCGAGACGGCTTTGGTCCGCACCAGAAGCTCACGCGGGCCTGGCTCGGGTATTCTGCCGCTCACAGGGTTCAGTTTTGACAGGCCGAACCCCGTCATCTGCCAAGACCTGTTGCCGTCGGTGCTCATGTGGGGCGCTCCTTTATTGATGGCTGCGCCAGACATCTATGCGATCCAACTATGGAAAATAATGCCGCAATGCGGGATATTCGACGACAGATTGAAGAGGAAAAATCTACAACGGGTGCATCATGGATTCCATCGACCTGCAAGGCATCGTCGCATTCGTTCATGCGGTTGAGGCCGGCAGCTTCACCGGGGCCGGCAAACGGCTGCATGTGACGAAGTCGGCCATCGGCAAATCGGTCGCGCAGCTGGAGCAGCGGCTCGGCGTTCGCCTGCTCAACCGCACGACCCGCAGCCTCAGCCCCACCAGCGAAGGCTCAAGCTATTATGACGCCTGCGTGCGGGCGCTGGCGGAAATCGAGGCCGGGCAGGCGCTGCTCGCGTCAAGCCGGCAGGTCCCGTCGGGCAGGCTGCGCATTGACGTCCCGCTCGCCTTTGGCCGCAGATGCGTCGCCCCCGTGTTGTTCGGCATCTCGAGCAGGTTCCCGGAACTGGCCATCGAGATTTCCTTCAACGACCGGCGCGTCGACCTTATCGAGGAAGGCATCGATCTTGCGGTGCGCATGGGCGATCTCGACGACAGCCTGTCATTGGCGGCACGTCGCATCTATGCCCAGCGCTCGGCGATATGCGCCTCTCCCGCCTATCTCGAAAGATATGGCAGGCCGCAGTCCATCGACGACCTCGCCCGCCACAGCGTCATCGGCTATGGGCGCGAGGGCGTCGTTCGTCCCTGGACCATCGGGAGCACCGACGGCCATCTGACGACCTTTGTCCCCAAGGCCAGGCTTGTCCTTGGCCACGGCGAACCGATGCTCGATGCGGCCCTTGCCGGCTGCGGCATCGCCTTTCTGCCGACCTGGCTGGCGGCTGAGAGCCTGGCGCGCGGCGAGCTTGAAATGGTCCTGTGCGACTGTCTGGTCGAGAACATCGTCGTGCACGCGGTCTGGCCGGTGACGCGGGCGCTGACGCCAAAGGTGCGGGTCGTCATCGACGCGCTCGTCGACCATTTTTCGGCGCCGCCTTGGGATGCCTGAACGGCTCGCCCGTCATGGCTCCAATTGTCATGCTCCAAAAATAACGGCGGACTATTTTCGAATGCACCGCGGCAATGCTATTGACGCGCATGCTCTATGTTGAAATCGCCGTCGTGGCCGTCCTCATCCTGGTGAACGGCCTTTTGGCCATGTCGGAGCTCGCCATCGTCTCGTCGCGGCCGGCCCGCCTCAAGGCGATGATCGATCGCAACGTCAGGGGCGCCGGCCGCGCGCTGGCGCTCGGCTCCAACCCCGGCAAGTTCCTGTCGTCGGTGCAGATCGGCATCACCCTGGTCGGCGTTCTCTCCGGTGCCTTCTCCGGCGCCACGCTCGGCGAGCGACTGGCGCAATATCTGGCCTCGACCGGCATCCGCGAGAACATCGCCGATCCCGTCGGCGTCGGCATCGTCGTCGCGCTCATCACCTACGCCTCGCTCATCGTCGGCGAGCTCGTGCCGAAGCAGATCGCGCTGAAGGATCCGGAGCGTGTGGCGGTCAGGGCGGCGCCTGCCATGACCATCCTCGCCACGGTATCGGCGCCGCTCGTCTTCCTGCTCGACATTTCCGGCCGCGCCGTTCTGTGGCTGCTCGGCCAGCACGGCGAGGCGGAAGAGAAGGTCACCGACGAGGAGATCAAGATGCTGGTCGCCGAGGCCGAGCATCACGGCACGATCGAATCCGACGAACGGCGCATGATCGCCGGCGTCATGCGCCTCGGCGACCGCGCCGTGCGCGCCGTGATGACGCCGCGCACCGAAGTCGACTGGATCAACCTGCAATCCGACGAGGCGGCGATCAGGCGGCTCCTGATGGAGACCCAGCATTCGCGCCTGCCCGCCGGCGACGGCAATGTCGATGCCATGGTCGGTGTCGTCCAGACACGCGACGTGCTGGCGGCGATCCTCGGCGGCAAGGTGCTGGAGCCGCGCCAGCATGTGCGCGCGGCACCCATCGTGCACGATCAGGCCGACGCGCTCGACGTGCTGGCGAAGCTGAAGGAATCGGATGTGCCGATGGCGCTCGTCCACGACGAATACGGCCATTTCGAAGGCATCGTCACGCCAGCCGACATCCTGGAAGCGATCACCGGCGTCTTCCGCTCGGACCTCGAGGCCGGCGAGGAAGAAAACGCCGTCAAGCGCGAGGACGGCTCATGGCTGCTCGCAGGCTACATGCAGGCCGACGAGATGGCCGAGGTGCTGGGCATCGACCTGCCGGAGAACCGCGACTATGAGACGGTGGCCGGCTATGTGCTGTCGCATCTGCACCACCTCCCCAACACCGGCGAATGCGTCGACGCGCAAGGCTGGCGCTTCGAAGTGGTCGACCTCGACGGCCGCCGCATCGACAAGCTGATCGCCACCCGCCTGCCCGACGGCCACCGCCCGATGGCGCGGCGCTAGCCGACGCGATAGGCCGATGTCCAGAGCCTCTTTGTTTGGACGCATTCCCGGACAGAAAACCGTTACACACTTTTCCTGGAATCGCTCTTTGGCTTTGAAGCACGGTTGGACTTCGTTCCCCCCCGATGCTCGACCTTGGGCAAGACGCTCGCCAAGGGCAACGACGGCTTCGGCTATGGCCTCGGCATCGAGGCCGGGCAGAAGATCGCCGTCCAGGGCAACTGGTCGCTGACGCTGCAAGCGCAGCTCAGCTATTCCTCGGTCGATTTCGACAGCTTCACCGATCCCTATGGCGCCCACGTCTCCAACGACGGCAGCGACAGCCTGATCGGTCGCCTCGGCCTGTAGGCCGACTACGAGAGCGAATGGAAGGACAAGGCGGGCCAGTCGAGTCGCTCGCATGTCTATGGCGTCGCCAATCTCTATTACGACTTCCTCGACGGCTACGATGTCGATGTCTCAGGCACCAAGCTTGTCGGCAAGGCGCAGCCGCTCTGGGGCGGGCTAGGCGTCGGCGGCTCGCTGAACTGGGCCGACGACCGCTACTCCGTCCACGGCGAGCTGCTGGCGCGCACCAGCATGGAGGATTTCGGCGACAGCCACGCTTTCGGCGGCACGGTCGGCTTCAAGGTGAAGTGGTAGGCACGACCGCTTACTCGGAAGTCGGCCGTTCCGGCGGTCGCGCGTCGAGAACCGGCTAAAGCGCGACCTTCCCGGTGAACGGCGCTCCTCCAGCTTTCACGCGAACCGCACCGCGCGCGGACAATCAGGACTTCTCTCCCAGAAATGCTCGGCCGAAACCAGGCTCAACCGCTTCGATCGTCCCATCAGGCAGCTTGAGCAAGCGGTCGACCGCGATGCCGTAGATCCGCAGCCGCTCCTCGAGCAGGTGCGCGGCTTCCTCGAGATCGCCTCCTTCGGCCTGGCGCAGCGCACGATGCATCACGTCCCGGAAGATCAGCCTGATCTGCAGGAGCATGTCGGCGAATGTAATCGGATCAGGCACCTCGAAGGCGCCTTCTTCACTCCCCTTTCTCAGGAGGCGTGCGATCATCGGCAAAGCGAGCTCCCTGGCGGCCTCGTCGATCCTGTGGAAGAGCACGACGTTTTCCGGCCGAAAGACCACGGCGAAAGTTTTCCGGAGCTGCGGGGCCAACTCGACGTTGAGCCGCTGCGATCCGGAAAAAAGCGCGTTGAGCCGGCCGATGGCATCGAGCGAAGGATCTTCCAGCATCGGCTCGAGTTCGGTGAGACTCTCGCGCGCGATCCGCGCCGCGAGCGCTTCCAGCAGTGCCTCCTTGGAGGCGAAGTAGTGGTAGAACGCTCCCTTCGACAGGCCGGCCTCACGTATGATGTCGTTGACCGTCGTGTCGTCGTAACCACGCTGGAAGAACAGTCGCTGGGCACAGTCGAGAAGCTCGGCGGAGCGCACTTCCGGCGACTTTATCACTCTGGCCAATTCGGTTCCCTCGAACGTTGCTGAAAGCGTGATCGACAGGCGGGAACGCCTCCGCTGTCAATACGTTTCAAATATCATAGACCGACGGTCGGTCTAATGCTATGGGTCTCGCCCTTGAAAGAGGAGCGCTTCATGCGCTTTAGACGCTGGATTGCAGGCATCGTCGTCGCCGCATCGGCTGCCACCGCCGCGACTTGGTATATGCTGCAGCCTACGCCGATCTCGGTGGTGACGGCCAGGCGCGGCGACGCGGCGGAGATCGTCTATGCCAGCGGTTCGGTAGAGCCGAGGATCTGGGCAAAGGTGGCGCCCGTGGTCCGCGAGAGAATTGTCGAGCGGTGCGACTGCGAGGATTCGCGGGTCGAGCGCGGCGACGTGCTTGCCCGGCTCGACGATAGCGAGGTCAAGGCCGCTCTCGGCGAGCTCGAGGCGCGTCGAGCCCTGGCCGAACAGGAATTCCAACGCCAGACGGTGCTCGCGGAGAAAAATGCGGCGAGCCAGCAGGCGCTCGATCAAGCGCGCAGCGAACTGTCTCAGATCGAAGCGCTGATCGCCGCGCAGAAAGCTCGCCTCGAAACCTACATATTGCGCGCGCCAAGTCCGGGCGTCGTGCTGAGGGAGGACGGTGAGGTGGGCGAGGTCGCCGAACTCGGCACCATATTGTTCTGGATCGGCGAACCGCGGCCGCTGCTCGTGGTCGCCGAGGTCAACGAAGAAGACATTCCGCGCGTCGAGGTTGGCCAGCGGACGCTGCTAAGAGCCGACGCCTTCCCGGGCCGGAACCTGGAAGCGGTGGTCGACCGGATCACCCCCAAGGGCGATCCGGTGACGAAGACGTATCGGGTTTACTTCCGCCTGCCGGACGACACGCCGCTCAGGATCGGCATGTCGACCGATGTCAACATCGTCACTCGCGTGGCCAGAAACGCGCTGCTGGTTCCCTCCGCCGCGGTTCAGGGAAACGACGTCGTCGTGGTCGAAGGCGATAGGGCGCACAAGCGCGAGATACGCGCCGGTATTCGCGGTGTGAAGCGCGTCGAGGTGCTGTCCGGCGTCGGCGAGCAGGATCGCATCGTCTCGCCCTACCCAGCCGACCTCAAGGACGGGGCGCGGGTGAAGATCACCGAGAAAGGCACGTGAGGCGAGATGCCGCTGATCCTCGACATCGCCGTCACGCATATCGCCGGCCGCGGCCGCCAGACGCTGGTGGCGTTGATCGGGGTGGCGGTCGGCGTCGGCTTCTCGGTCGCCATGGCGGCGCTCATGCAAGGCGGGCAGGACGATTTCGTCAGGCAGCTCGTCGACACCATGCCGCATGTCGACGTGACGGACGAGCAGCGCGTTGCTCGCCGCCAGCCTGTCGAGGACGTGTTCGATGCCGTCGCCATATCGGGGCTTAGGCCACGCGATGACCGCCGAGGCATCATCAATCCGACCGAGGCCATCGCATGGCTCGAAAGCTGGATACCTGGACGGTTCGCTGTCAGCCTGAAGACACAGGGCGTGATGCGCTATTCTAGCCGTGAGACCGGTGCCGCCATCATCGGCATCGAACCGGCGCGCGAGCGCGGCGTGTCGCCGATCGTGGATGACTTCGTCGCCGGCAACTTTGCGGCGCTGGCCGCGGGCGGAAACAACGTGCTGATAGGCGACACAATGGCGAGCAGGCTCGGCGCCGGGCTTGGCGACACGATAACGGCTGTGTCGTCGGAGGGGCAAACGCGCGACTTCAAGATCACAGGCCTGTTCCACACCGGCACGACCGCGCGTGACGAGGGCGAGGCCTACATTCTATTGAAAAACGCCCAGATTCTTGCGGAGCGGCCGAACGTCATCAACGAGATCCGGGTCAAGCTCGACGATCCGAACCGCGCGCCGCTGGTGGCGCACCGCACCGAGGCAGAGCTCGGCTACAAGGCCGTGGCATGGCAAGAGGCCAACGAAGCGATCCTGCAGGCCTTCGTCATCCGCAACGTCATCATGTATACCGTGGTCGGCGCCATCATGCTGGTCGCAGGCTTCGGCATCTTCAACATCATCTCCACCATCACCCACGAGAAGACGCGCGACATCGCCATCATGAAGTCGCTCGGCTTCCCGGAAGCGGATATGCGGCGGCTGTTCCTGCTTGAAGGCGTGGCGATCGGCGCCGGCGGCTCGGCGCTCGGCTGCCTGCTCGGCTTCGTCCTGGTCTATGCGCTGTCGCTGGTGAGCTTCAAGATCGCCGCTGCCGGCCGGGAGATGACGCATCTGCCGATCGCCTGGAGCGCGCTGCACTACATCATCGCCTCGGTCTTCGCGGTCGGCTCGGCGGCGGTGGCCGGCTTTTTGCCGGCGCGGCGGGCGGCGAGGCAAAACCCGGTCGACATCATCAGGGGCGCGACATGAGCACGCTGATCGAGACCGAGAGGCTGACCCGAATTCTACCGGAGACGGTGCCGGTGACGCTCGTCAAGGACATTTCTCTCCGGATCGACGAGAGGGAATTCGTTGCCATCACCGGTCCGTCCGGCTCAGGGAAATCGTCACTGCTTTACCTGCTCGGCCTTCTCGATCGGCCGACTTCAGGCCGGCTCACGATCACCGGCCGTGACAGTGGTCCTATGGACGAAAAGGAACGCGCCAGAACACGGCTCGAGATGATGGGCTTCGTGTTCCAGTTCCATTTTCTGCTGCCGGAGTTCACCGCGCGCGAAAACGTCGAGATCCCGATGCGCAAGCTGGGCCTGCTCGCGAGAGGCGAGATGCACGAGCGCGCCGGCGATCTGCTCGGCTCGCTTGGACTGAGTGAGCATCTCGACCGACGGCCAGATCAGTTGTCAGGTGGCCAGCGCCAGCGGGTCGCGGTGGCGCGCGCGCTCGCCAATGACCCTCCGCTCATCCTTGCCGACGAGCCGACCGGAAGTCTTGACAGCAGGAGTTCCGAGCAGGTGTTCGAAATACTGCAGAACCTGGTGCGTGAGCGCGGCAAGGCGGTGGTCGCCGTGACGCATGACCTGGACATGGCCGCGCGCATGCAGCGCCGCATCCATATCGTGGACGGCAAGATCGCGTGAAGCGAAAGGACTCCGAAAATTCTGATCGAACGTGGCAATCAGGGCACCAGCACGACCTTGCCGGCCGATCGGCGCTCTTCCAGCAGGCGATGTGCCTCGCCGGCCCGGTCGAGCGGGAAGCGGCCGCCGATTGCCACCCGCAGCCGACCGTTTGCCGCCAGATCGAAAAGCTCCGCGAGGCCTGCTTTGAGCGCCGCAGGCAGCAGGAGCGGCAACAGCGCGAAACCTCTGAGCGCCTGGTTCTGGGCGATCATCGCTTTAATGTCGGAGACGGAAAGCGCAAATCGGCCGAGCGCTGCGAAGACGAGCTCGCCGCCGGGCGCCAGGGCCGGCAGCGCCGCCGCCGTCATCGCGTCGCCGACCGTATCATAGATGATGTCGACGCCGGCACCGCCATTCGCTTCGCGGATCTGCGCCGGCCATTCATCACGGCTGGAATCGATCGCTGCATCTGCGCCTGACGACAAGGCGAGATCGAGCTTCGTCCTGCCGCCGGCCAGCGCGACGATGCGGCCGGCGCCCCGCCCTCGCGCCAGTTGGACCAGCAATGAACCGACGCCACCCGCGGCAGCGGGAACGAGCACCGCCCTGTTGGCCGGCGGGCTTTGCCTGAGCAGATGGAGGGCCGTCAGCCCCTGCACCATCAGGGCAGTCGCCTCCTCGAAGGAAAGCGCATCCGGCAACGGCGCGGCGAGATTGGCATCGATCGCCACATATTCTGCATAACCGCCGAAAGGCCGGTCGGAGACAAATAGCGGCGCCGCCACACGGCTTCCCAGGAGGCGCGGGTCCACGCCCTCGCCGACCGCCTCTACGGTGCCGGCAGCCTCGACGCCCGGAAACATCGGCAGGCTCGGCGTGACCGCGTAACGATCCGCCCGCATCAGCACCTCGAAGAAGTTGACGCCGGCAGCTTCGACCTTGACGAGGATCTGGCCGGCTTCCGCGACAGGCACAGGGATGTCAACGACTTCCAATACTTCCGATCCGCCGAAGCGGCTGTACTGAACGGCTTTCATAGCAAGCTCCGATCGCTATGGCATCGGCCGCCCTTTGCCACTATCTGCGCTGTCGCTTCTACACACGGATTTGTCCGCAGCTCACCAGGAGGTGACCATGGCCCGCATGATCAAGAAACTGCCGATGTTGCCGGCGGAGCGCGCCTTGAAGGTGATCTCGGGCCGCTGGAAGGCGGTGATCCTCTATTATCTTTTCGATGGCCCTCGCCGGCTCTCGGCGCTCAAGGCATTGATGCCCGGCATCACGCAAAAGGTGCTGATCGAGCAGCTGCGCGAGATGGAAGAGCACGGGCTGGTCGGGCGCGAGATCTTCGCCGAGGTCCCGGCCCGCGTCGAATATTCGGCGACGCCTCTCGGCCTCAGCCTCGAGCCGATCCTGCTGGCGCTCTGCCAGTGGGGACAGCACCACGCCGACGAGCTGAACGAGCGGGACGGCCTTGCCGACTGCATCATCAGGCCAAGGCAGGCGGCTCAGGCCTCCGCAAACTGAAAGGGGCGGCGCAAGCGGCGCCAGGTCTCCGCGAATTGAAAGGGGCGGCGCAAGCGCCGCCCCTCGGGGAACAGTATCTTGGGAAGATGGTGCCGGCTCAAGCCGCCTTGGCTTCGGCGTCAATCGCATCGGCCGCGCGAGCCGCCTTCAGGACCTTGGCCCACCAGGCAACGTCGTTGACGAGCGCCGCGGCCGCCTGGTTCAGGTGCTCGATGTCCTCCAGCTTCTTCTCGCCCTGGCGAACGGCCAGGAAATCGCCCCAGGCGATGTGGACGGCCGACTTGACCGGCGCCATCTGCAGCTCGACGGCATGCAGCCGGAGCTGCTCGACGGCGCGCGAGCCGCCGACGCTGCCGTAGCCGACGAAACCGGCCGGCTTCTTGTTCCATTCATTGGCGGCGTAGTCGATGGCGTTCTTCAGCACCGCGGTCGGACCGTGATTGTATTCGGCGGCGGTGAAGATGAAGCCGTCGAACTCGGCGACCTTCTTCTGCCAGCGCTGCGCCACTTCATTCTGCGACGGCGCCCAGGCGGACGATGCGACCTCGTCGAAGAAGGGCAGCGGGAAATCGCGCAGATCGACGACTTCGACGTCGATGTCGGCGTGAGCCTTGGCGATCTTGGCGATCCACTGCGTCGGGACGTCGGCGAAGCGGGCGGCGCGCGTCGAACCGACGACGATGGCGATTTTGGGCTTGGACATAAGGGGGCTCTCCTTGCGGGAATTTCTGGTATCGTTTGGATACCGGCGCTATATGTGATACTGACAAAGTCACACGCAAGGAGGCACATTTTTGTTACTGAGGCACCCGCACAACACCGAGGACTGCCGCGCCGTGTCGGAAATCCTGCAAAGGGTCGGCGACAAATGGACCGTTCTGGTGGTCGGAAAGCTGGGCGGCGGAGCAATGCGCTTCAATGAATTGCGTACCGCCGTCGGCGGCATTTCACAGAAGATGCTGACTACCACCCTGCGCGGTCTGGAGCGTGACGGCTTCGTCACGCGAAAGGTGTTTCCCACCATTCCGCCGCGTGTCGATTACGAGCTGACCGAGCTTGGTCACGAGCTGCTGGTGCCGGTCGGCGCGCTTGGCGAATGGGCGCGCAAGAACACCAGTCGTGTGCAAGCAGCGCGCGCGAAATTCGACAGCCAGAAAGCCTGAAAGCCTTGCGGCACAAGGGTCTCAAGGCATTGCGGCAAGAATTGTCGCCTGCTCGCGGCTCAACTTCCGGCTGCTTCTGAACGACCTGCCGAATTCTTTTGTTGGCGCTCGATGCCGATCCAACGCGCGGTGAGCCCTGACGACGACAGCCCGGTTCCGATGAAACGCATTCAAGCCCTTGGCGCGAGGCCGTCACAAGGCCTTGGGCTGCAGATCCCGCACTTCGCGGCCGGCTCCCCGACATCTGCGCTGCCGTGCAAGCAGGCGACACGCGGGAGGTCTTTTTTGACTTCGGCATAGGCGGTTATGCCGAGCAGACAGACCAAGGCGAGGAGGGCTGCCACCAGCCAGCCGTTCAGCATGTGTTGACGCATTGTCTTTCCTCCAGCGCCCGTAGAATCGGGCGCCAAGGCAACCATTGGATGTCGCGAAGCGCATCGCCCGCGCGGGCGTTGTTACAAATATCCCGGACTGGGAGAATCGGCTTGCGTCAGCCTTCGGCGGGAACCGGCTTCGGCTTGCCTTCACCGTCGAGCGCCACCATGACGAAATCGGCATGGGTGACCTTTTCCATCAGGTCGGAGAGATAGCGCTGCGCCCATGCCTCGACCTTGAGCGTCATCGAGGTGCGGCCGACGCGTTCGACATGTGTGTAGATGCAGAGCGTGTCGCCGATCTTCATCGGCTTGGCGAAGGACATCTCCTTCACCGCCGCCGTCACCACGCGGCCCTTGGCGCGCTCGGCCGCGCGGATGCCGCAGGCAAGATCCATCTGCGCCATCACCCAACCGCCGAAGATGTCGCCGGCGGCGTTGGCGTCGGAAGGCATGGCGAGCGTCCTCAGTGTCAGATCGCCGAGCGGCTTTCCGTCCGCGTAATGCACCATGGGAAGATCCTTCAACCGCTGCTCCGCCTGAACCCGTACCAACGCGGTTGCCATGTCGCAAGCTTTGCTGAAAGCGAAAGGCGCGCCGCTCAACCGGTCGCTTTTTTCACAAGCCATGCCGGAAGCCCCGGCGACGCGGCGAGCCGGCAATGTCTAGGGTAAGCGCCGGATTTCGGAGCCGGCCCGCGCATCATGCAGACTTATGACTTCATCATCGTCGGCTCCGGCTCGGCCGGCTCGGTTGTCGCGGAAAGGCTTTCGGCCTCGGGGCGCTTTTCGGTGCTGGTGCTGGAGGCGGGTGGCAGCGACCTGCGCTTCTATGTCCAGATGCCGCTCGGTTATGGCAAGACCTTCTTCGATCCGGCGGTCAACTGGAACTACAAGGCCGAGCCCGATCCCGGCCTCAGCAACAATGCCGACCACTGGCCGCGCGGCAAGCTGCTCGGCGGCTCGAGCTCGATCAACGCCATGGTCTTCATCCGCGGCGCGCGCGAGGATTTCGACGCCTGGGCCGCGGCCGGTAATCCCGGCTGGAGCTATGACGATCTGCTGCCCGCTTTCAAGGCGCTGGAAGACAATGAGGCGGGCGCCGACCAGTGGCGCGGCGTCGGCGGCCCGCTGCACGTCACCGACTGCTCGAACGCGGTGCATCCGCTGACCAAGCGCTACCTGGCCGCCGCGCAGCAGGCCGGCCTGCCGTTCAATCCGGACTTCAACGGCGCCACCCAGGAAGGCGTCGGTGTCTACCAGATCACCACTCGGAACGGCCGCCGTATGTCCGCCGCCCGCGCCTTCCTGCGCCCGGCGATGAAGCGCGGCAACGTCCGTGTCGAGACCAATGCGCTGGCGACGAAGATCCTGTTCGAAGGCAAGCGCGCCGTCGGCGTCGAGTATCAGCAGAACGGCGAGACCAAGACCGCGCGTGCCGGCCGCGAAGTCATCCTGTCTGGCGGCTCGATCAACTCGCCGCAATTGCTGCAGCTTTCCGGCGTCGGCCCGTCGGCGCTGCTTGGCGATCTCGGCATCTCCGTCGTCCACGCCAATGAGAATGTCGGCGCTAACTTGCAGGACCATGTCGGCATCAACTACACCTTCAAAGGCAAGCTGCCGACGCTGAACCAGATCCTGCGCCCCTGGTGGGGCAAGCTTTTGGTCGGCATGCAATACATCCTCTTGCGCTCAGGCCCGCTGTCGCTGTCGATGAACAATGCCGGCGGCTTCTTCCGCACCGACCCGTCGATGGCGCGGCCGAACATGCAGCTCTATTTCCAGGCCTTCTCGACCGTCATTCCGAAGAGTGGCGAACGCCCGATCCTGACGCCCGATCCATGGCCTGGCTTTTCCATCGGCCTTTCCAACTGCCGCCCGTCGAGCCGCGGCGAGATCATGATCCGCTCGAGGAATCCGCGCGACTATCCCAAGATCACGGCCAACGCCTATTCCACCAACGCCGATGTCGACGAGATGCTGGCGGCGGTGAAGTTCGTGCGCAAGATCGCCGCTATGCCGGCAATGGCCGAGATCATCGAGGAAGAGGTTTTGCCTGGACCGTCAATCACTTCCGACGCCGATCTGATTCAGGATTTCAGGAAGCGCTCGGGCACCGTCTATCACCCGGTTTCGACCTGCCGCATGGGTCCGGACGCCTCGCGCGCCGTCGTCGATCCTAGGCTTCGGGTGCACGGGTTGAGCGGTCTGCGCGTCATCGACGCATCGATCTTTCCCGACAACATCACGGGCAACACCAACGCCGCCTCGATCCTCACCGGATGGAAAGGCGCCGAACTGGTTCTGGAGGATCAGAAATGAAAGTCACCGACGTCAAGACCTGGGTTGTCGGCAACCCGCCGCCCGGCATCGGCGGCAAGTATTTCATCTTCGTCAAGCTCACCACCGATGGCGGCGTGGTCGGCTACGGCGAAGCTTACAACGCGACCTTCTCGGCGCATGTCACGGCAAAAATGATCGAGGACATGGCCGAGCGCTACCTGATCGGCCGCGATCCGCACGATCTCGAAAACCTGTTCCGCCGAATCTATTCGTCCGGCTTCACCCAGCGCCCCGACGTTTCCGGCATGGGCTGCTTCTCGGCGCTGGAAATGGCCTGCTGGGATATCATCGGCAAGGAGGCGAACAAGCCGGTCTACAAGCTGCTCGGCGGTCAGGTGCACGAGACGCTTCGCTCCTACACCTATCTCTATCCGCACACCGGCAGCGTCCATTCCGAGGACGCTCCGAGCGGCAGGAATGTCTACAACGATCCCGAGATGGCGGCGGCCTGCGCGCTCGAATATGTCGAGCAGGGTTTCAATGCCGTCAAGCTCGACCCGGCCGGTCCTTACACCGCCTTCGACGGCCATCAGCCGCGGCTTCTCGACATCGACGTTTCCGCCAGCATGATCAAGGCGATCCGCGAGGCGGTCGGCACCAGGGCCGACATATTGTTCGGCACGCATGGCCAGTTCACCGCCTCGGGCGCGCTGCGGCTCGCGCGCGCCATCGAGCCCTACGATCCGCTGTGGTTCGAGGAGCCGGTGCCACCCGACATGCCCGAGGTGATGGCGCAGGTCGCCCGCGGCACATCGATCCCGATCGCCACCGGCGAGCGGCTGACGACGAAGTTCGAATTCGCCCGCGTCATCGAGAACCGCGCCGCGACCATCCTGCAGCCCGACCTCGGCCGCTCCGGCGGCATCCTCGAGACGAAGAAGATCGCCGCCATGGCCGAGGCCTATCACATCCAGGTCGCGCCGCACTGCTATTGCGGGCCGATCGTCGGTGCCGCCAACATTCAGCTTGCGGTGACGCTGCCTAACTTCCTCATCCTGGAATCGCTGAAGCAGTGGGATGGTTTTCACGCCACGCTGCTCAAGAAGAAGATCGAATGGCAGGACGGCAACGTCATCCCGTCGAAGGAGCCCGGCCTCGGCGTCGAGCTCAACGAGGAGGTCTGCGACGCGCATCCCTACAGCGGCAAGGACCTGCATCTGCAGATGATGCAGACGCCGCTGATGCCGTGAGCACGCGCCTCGCCTACGCCTTCATCGGCCTTGGCCATCTCGGCGGCAACCTTGCTGCCAGCCTGCTGCGCAACGGCTTTGCCGTCACCGTCTTCGATCGTGACCCGGCGGCGATCGAGCGCCTCGTCGCGCTCGGGGCAACGTTTGCAACAAGTCCTGCGGAGGCGGCCGCGCGAGCCGGCAATGCCATCACCTGCCTGCCCTCGCCGAAGGTGAGCGAAGCGGTGCTGGCCGGCCCTGGCGGGCTGCTGGACGGCCTGCCGACCGGCGGCACCTGGATCGAGATGTCGACCAACGGCCGCGACGAGATCGTGCGGCTGGCCGCAACCGCCTCGGCAGAGGGCGTCGACACGCTAGAATGCCCGGTCACCGGCGGTGTGCATCTGGCGGCGGCAGGAAGGATCACCGCGCTGGTCGGCGGCGATGCCGCGCTCTACGAGCGGCACCGCCCCGCGATCGAGGCGATGTGCGCCAAGTCCTTCCTGATGGGTCCAGTCGGCTCGGCGGCGGTGATCAAGGTCATCACCAACATGCTCGCCTTCATCCATTTGGTCGCCGCCGGCGAGGCGCTGATGCTGGCGAAGCAAGGCGGGCTCGACCTCGCCCAAGCCTATCACGCCATCGTCGCCTCCTCCGGCAACAGTTTCGTCCATGAGACCGAAAGCCAGCTGGTGTTGAACGGCTCCTACGACATCGGCTTCACCATGGACCTGGCGCTGAAGGACCTTGGTTTCGCGCTTGCCATGGGCAGGGATTTCGGCGTGCCGCTTGACTTGGCGTCGCGCGTGAACGCGATTTTCGAGCAAGGCAAGCAAGCCTATGGCGGCGGCGCCTGGTCGACGCGGATCGTCAAGCTGCTCGAGGATGCTGTCGGAGCGGAACTCCGTGCGCCGGGCTTCCCAGCGAAGCTTGAAATCTAACCGGCAAAATTTTAGCCAGCTATTTCAATCGCCTAACAGCAGTTGCGGAATCAACCACTGAGGTGATTGATTCAACATCTCAGCGTCAGCGCGCCGGGCAGGATCTCGAAGGTCGCGGGGATACGCCCCGGCGACTCGCCGTCTATGTCGACCAGCGCCCCGTTCGTCTCCGCATCGCCCAACGGCTCGACCAGCACCTTGCGGCCGCGCAACATGGTGATCGCGGGGTGGTTGCGGTGACGCCCGCCATAGAGCAGCCGGATGTCCCGGATCAGCCCGAGCTTGTTCGCCGACCGCACGATGACGATGTCGAACTGACCGTCGGAGAGTTCGGCGTCGGGCGCGATCATCATGCCGCCGCCGAAGAATTTCCCGTTGGCGACTGCCACCAGCGCCATGCGCGCCTCGGTCGGCTCGCCGTCGTCTATGGTGATCCTGACGTCCTGGAAGCGATAGCGGAGGAATTCCAGCACCGTTCGCCAGAAGAACAGTGCCTTGACCGAAACCTGGCCTTTGCGCTTGTCGGAATTGACCGCGCGGTCCGTGGCGCCTGAAAGGCCGAGGCTGGCGATGTTGATGAAGTGGCGGCTGGCCAGCGCGCCGTGGTCGTCGATGTAGCAGATACGCCCGGCATCGACCTTGCGCGGACTTGCACCGGCCAATCGCGCCAGCGCCGGCTCGATTTCATCCGACAGTCCCAATCCGCGTGCGAAATCGATACCCGTGCCGCAAGGCAGGAGCCCGAGTTCGCTCGCCCGGCCGGTCTCACGCTCCGCCTGCAGCAGCCCGTCAGCCACCTCGCTCGCCGTGCCGTCACCGCCGGCGGCAATCACCAGATCGCAGCCGTCGACCGCCAGGTCGATCGCCAGCCGCTCGGCATCGCCGCTGGTCTGCGTCTCGCGCAGATCGAAATCACCGAAATGCTTCTTGAGCGATGCGGCAACCTCGGGCCAATGACGCTTGAGCCTGCCGCCTCCAGCGATTGGATTGAGAACCACCCCGACCTTCAACCTCACCTCCCCCAAGGCTATGACCTGAGAGCGCAGGCGGCTTCTGGCCGCCGCAGCCGCCCGCAGTCCTTTGCCGGCATTGAAACTCGGGGCGGTGGGTAGGGCAAGGCTCATCGTCCAAAAGGCCCCAGAAATACCGGGGGCAGGCTGTCTAAGGAGTTTGTGCCGCGAATTCCGAGACTTGTTGCGTCGGTCCCCGATAATCCCGCTATCCACAGCTTGGCATGTATTCCGCAAACCCCTTACCCGGCGTACATTGAACCCATCTCAGGCGGCTACCGAACGCCCAGCCGAAAGGCAAAAGCGCAAGGCGGATTTCCTGAGCCCGTACGGCCCAGAACGAGAGCGGGTTTCGCCTGCTGGAGGGATGGATGTCGGCGGGGCCGCGGAAAGCGTGCGAACGCCGACGGCGGACCGATGCTGCCATGAAGGCGGGTGAAACCTTCGATGGCGCGCTGGGCGAAGCTCGCAAGGGTGGAGACCGGCGTGGTCTGGAACGGGCGCTGCCCCTCGGGTGGCGACTGGCAGGACCGTCAAAATCAAGGCCGGCTTGGCGCGACGACCTTACGGAAGTTGCTGCCGCGACTGGTTCCTGATCTGACAGGGAGGCGCTGGGAGAAATCCCAGCGCCGACTGTCTTTTGGGGCTGCCTTTTCGCCGCGGCTTGCACTCCGCTGGCGCCTGCGACTGATGCTTTCGCGCCACAGTCGAAGGCCAAGCAATCTTCCGTAACGCGCCGACACGCACAATTCACAATCGCGGCCAAATCCCGCCTTGTTCCCCGGCGATTGATCGGCCTGGGAACGAATTCGAAGGGACAAGACCGTGATCAAGACCGCCCTTGTCGCCATGACCATCGTCGGCTGCGACTGCGACGCCAAGCTCTGCGAATATATCGGCGAGACGCCGGCCAAATGGGCGACGATCGCCGACTGCGAGGCCGCCATGAAGAGCCAGATGCTGCATCAGCGCAACTTCAACTATCCGCTGGTATCAGGTATCTGCCGCGTCAAGAGTTCGGCATCGACCGCGGAGCTCGCGGCGAAGGCATCGGAGCCGGAACTGAAGCCGACGAACCGCGTCGTGGGAACCATTGCCCCCTTGCCGCCCGAGCTCAGCCATCGCCCGAGCGTTCCGGTCGGCGCGACGGTGACGGCCAGCGAGACGGAAGCCGCGCGGCCGGTCGCCTTCGAAACCGCGGTCGATGGCGGCAGCGCCGTGCTCTACCGCACCAAGGCCGGCTATGCCGTGGTCAAGACCGATCTCGGCCGCGCGGCGACCGCGACCGTCGACATGGCGAAGCGGTCGGCGAACTGGCTGACGGGATTGGTGCCGAGCGGGCTGTAATATCTGCTTCGGCAACCCAGGACGAAAAACCGCTGGGGCCTTTCCTGGAATTGCTCTAAAATTTCACCTTCAGGGTCTGCCAGAACTTGTCGATCATCGGCTGCTCGGTTGCCGCATCCTGATCGCCGATACGCGTGATGAACAGCAATCCCTGATCGGCGAGGCCGAGGCCGACGATCTCGAAATCGGCCTTGTCGGTTCGTGTCTTCACGGTAGCCTTGATGCCGGTCAGTTGCTTGCCATCGGCGAGCTTGCGGGTCGTCGGCTGCTGCGTCAGCGTTCCGCCCGCCTGCACCGATTCCTTCGTCATCTCCTGCAGCATCAGCTGATTGAGCGGCACCGGGTTCATCTTGCCGTATTCCTGCACGACGACGATGGTACCGAGGGCCGAAGCGGCCAGATACTGGGTGATGCTGTCGCCGAGATCTGTCTTGGTGACGGAGATGTTGCTCGGATGGACGAAGGAAAAAGTGCCGCCGGAGAAGGTGGCGAAGTCGTTGCGGTCGAGCCTGACCTTGGCCGTCTTGCCGCCCGGCAGGCTCACATTCGCGTCCTCGCCCGGATCGATGTCGACCGTCACGCCGTCGATCGTCAGCTTGAAGGCTTTCAGGTCTTTCGCGTGGGCCACGCCAACGCAAAGCAAGATCATGGCGAACGCCGCAGCGGCGGATCTCATTCGCATATGCTGTCCTCTCCGGCGTTCGACGCTTTCGGCTCCATGACGGCCGAGAGCTCCCTTACCATCCGCTCGTGACGGATAGACTGACCACTCCGCAAAAACCATAGGGATTGTCGGCATGCTGCCGATGAGGTCCGCCGCTTGGCGCGTCGCAATGGCGCCTGATTGATAATGTCGACACGATGCGGGAAGATGATTGCCTATCTGGAGTTGGGGGGCTTCATGACCTTTGCTGTTCGCGCCGCGCTTTGCCTGATGCTGTCGCTCTTTCCTTTGCATGTTGAGGCGCAAGACACCGATAATGGTGACGACAAGACGGTGATGGTCGCCCCGGACGATGCCGAGATGGCGGCGGCGATTGCCAAGGCACGATCCAGCCTGGATGACTTCCTGGCTTTGTCGGACGCGCCACCGCCGGGAACCGACAAGTTCAAGCTGAAGGTCATGGTCGTGGACGGAAATGTGACGGAGCATTTCTGGGTCATCCCCTTCAAGCGTACCGCCACCGGCTTTGTCGGCATATTGGCGAACGAGCCGGAGCTCGTTCACAATGTCGTCTTCGGCCAGAACATCGAATTCAGCAAGGACGATATCTCGGACTGGGGATACACCAGGGACGGCCATCAGGTCGGCAGCTTCACCGTCTGCGTGATGTTCAAGAAAATGTCGAAGGAAGAAGCGGACTACATGCGCACCCAATACGGCTTCGAATGCTGAACGGTATGCATCGCACGACGGTCGCCTTGCGGCGTGTTCTCCGCAGGCGGGGATCGCTCAACAAGTCGGTTGGTCAGCCGGAAAAGATCGCGCTCAGGCGTTCCGCAACCTTCCGCTTCAACGACCCCTCCAGCGCCTCCACCGGCGCCAGCCGCTCATGGCGCCCCCTGCGAAGGCGCATGAAGGGGTGCAGTTCATAGGCGGCAATCGCGCCGCGCGTGGCGGCATCGGCACTCACATCGACGACAAGGATCGAGCCGATCCGGCCAGGCCATGGCTGCCTGGCAAAGGCCGTGCCGAGGAAGTCGCCAAGGCCGTAGGCAACGAGCGTGTCGCCGATACGCTCGACGGGCTGCACGACATGGGCGTGGTGGCCGGCGATCAGCCGTACGCCATCGCTTGCCAGCCGCCGTGCCAGCGCCCGCGTCGCCGGTCTCGGAAAGTGCCGGAACTCCCAATCCCAATGCGGCACGGCGCATAAGAGATCGATGCCCGCGGCCGTCTCGCGCGGCCATTCGTCCGGATCGCTCGCCATCGAAACCCGCGCCCGAAATTCGGCTTCACCGGCATTGCGCCAAAGCGTGAAAGCGGCGAAGCCGATCGTCAGCGGCCCGACGGCATGGCGCTGGACCGGCCCACCGGCGGCGGTGCCGATGGTGCGAATGCCGAGCCGTCCAAGCGCCGTAACCGTCGCCTCGAAGCCGGAAATACCCTGGTCAAGGACATGATTGTTGGCGAGCGACAGCACGAGCTTCGCGCGCGCAATACCGACGGCCGCCAGGGCGTCGGCCAGGAAGCGCTCGGTCATTGCGTGATGCGTGCCGAGCCGCGTGCCCACAACGGCGGTGGGCCGCTCGACGATCGGGCTTTCGCAATTGCCGACCACGAGATCGGCGGAACCGAGCAGCGCTGCAATTGCGGGATCGCATTCCGGAGCCGTGCGATTGGCGACCGCCGAGATGTCGCCGATGAAGGCAAGCCGCACCGTCTGCGCCGGGGGCGGATCGATCAGCGTCGCCGCCGTCGCCGCGAAACCGGCCCTGTCGCCGCCCAGCGACGGTTTCAGGAAACGCGGCAGCCAAGACAGTTTGTAGGAGAGCGGATAGTTCGACACGCGATGCCCCTTTGTCAGCTCTGTGTAGACCGTCGCGCGGGCCGGTTGAAGCCGTAGACAAAGCCGAAGCAGCATGCTGACCGGCGCGGGCTGGAGGACGCGTTGGGCCAAATACGTGTATGCTCGCGGACTGACGCAGTGGAGGGCGATGATAATGCGTTCAGCAATCTTTGCAGCCGCCTTGTTCGCATGCCTGCCGGTGTCGTCCGCCTGGGCGGAGATGCCCGAAGCGGCAAAGGCCATGTTCGAAGCGAAGAGCGTGGCTGACCGGAACGCGGCGCTGTCGACCTTGGAAGAAGCAGCGGCCAAGGATCCGGCATCGGCCTATGCAGCCGGCGCTGGCGAGTTCTTCACCGCGCTGGAGATCCTCGCCAGCGGGCTGCATCGCCACGGTTTCGAGAGCCCGCAATCCTTCATGCTGCCGCTGATGCGGCTGCCCGTGCCGGACAATCCCAATCCCGAGCCGCTGACCTACGAAGAATTCCGCGCCATCCTGGTCACCTTCCGCGACCGGCTGGAGAAATCCGCCGCCACGCTGGGCTCCGTGCCCGCCGATGCCGATATCGGCTTGGTGGTCGACCTCATCCATGCCGGCATCGATCTCAATGAGGATGGCAACATCGCGCCGGACGAAAGCATTGGCGCGATCATGGCCTCGCTCTCACGCGGCGGCATCGACACGAGGGATGGCGCACCGCAGCTTACCTTCCGCTTCGACCGCGCCGACGGCTATTGGCTGCAGGGCTACGCCGAGTTCCTGATGGCCCAGGCCGACTTCTGGCTGGCGCATGATTTCAGGACCATGTTCGACGGTTCCTTCCACATGCTGTTCCCGCGTGCAAAACTGCCGTTGCAGGATGCGCTGGTGCCGCCGGACGGCGGCATGAGCGGCAACATCTTCGCCTCGGAATGGCGCTTCGCCGACTTCATCTCGCTGGTGCATCTCGTCAACTGGCAGGTTATCGAGCCGGAGCGCCGGAAAGCGGCGCGCCGACACCTGCTGGAAATGATCCGGCTGTCGCGCGAAGATTGGAAAGCGATCCTCGCCGAAACCGACAACGACCGCGAATGGCTGCCAGGACCGCAGCAGAAGGGTGTCAATCCGCTCACCGGCCTCGAGGTTGGCGAGCAGCAGGTAGCGGCCTGGCTCGCCACTCTGACCATGGCCGAGGACCTTCTCGAGGGCCGCGTGCTGCTGCCGCATTTCCGCATCACCGGCAAGGGCATCAACATGAAGCGCTTTTTCGACGAGCCGAAACCCTTCGACCTCGTGCTGTCGATCACCGGCCCGGCGATCGCACCCTATCTCGAAAGCGGAAAGATCCTCACCAGCGACGATTTCGACCAGATCCAGCGCGAGTTCGGCGGCGCCGGCTTCCTGACCTTCGCGCTGTGGTTCAACTGAGGCGGAACGGCGCGTGCCACATGCCTCCTGACAGCCTTCTGTCAGCAGCTTCGGCCCGTGGCACCCGCCCTTTCACTCGGCTCTTTCCATTTCGGCCGAGTCCTCCCATATTCGGCCCATGGCCAAACGTCCTGACAAGAATACGCCCTCGCCGGCGCAAGATGGCGCGCCGAAACGGCGCAGCCCGCTGACCGAATTCCTCGACGCTGCTGAGCCGTTGAAGCCCGGCGGCTTTGCCGAGGCGCCGCAGAGCGAGTTCTCCGGCGCGCCGTTGACGGGCTCGATCTCCGATTGGGCCGGACAGATCGAGCGCGAGGCGGAAAAGCAGCCGAAGGCAAAACCGCCAAAGAAAATCCCCGAGCGCTCGTCCGCGCCCGGGCGCACGGCGCGCGGCACCTCGATGGGCGGCGCGGCCTCGGCGAAGGAGCGCGCGGCCGCCGGCCTCAACCCGGTCGCCGGCCTCGACATCAGCCTGGAGGACGCCGAGACGGTTTCCGCGAGCGGCGTGACCGCTACGGTCGCGGCACTGTCGAAGCTGATCGAATCCGGCAATCCGCTGCACAAGGACGGACAGCTCTGGACACCTCACCGTCCTGCGCGGCCGGAGAAGTCCGAAGGCGGCATCGCCATCAAGATGGTTTCGGATTTCGAGCCGGCCGGCGACCAGCCGACCGCGATCAAGGATCTCGTCGAGGGCGTCGACCAGAACGACCGCACCCAGGTGCTGCTCGGCGTCACCGGCTCCGGCAAGACCTTCACCATGGCCAAGGTGATCGAGGAGACGCAGCGCCCGGCCCTGATCCTGGCGCCCAACAAGACGCTGGCCGCGCAGCTCTACGCCGAGTTCAAGAAATTCTTCCCCGAAAACGCGGTCGAGTATTTCGTCTCCTACTACGACTATTACCAGCCGGAAGCCTACGTCCCGCGCACCGACACCTATATCGAGAAGGAATCCTCGATCAACGAGCAGATCGACCGCATGCGCCACTCGGCGACGCGTTCGCTGCTGGAGCGCGATGACGTCATCATCGTCGCCTCGGTGTCCTGCATCTACGGTATCGGCTCGGTCGAGACCTATACCGCGATGACCTTCCAGATGCAGGTCGGCGACCGGCTCGACCAGCGCGCTCTGCTCGCCGACCTCGTCGCCCAGCAGTACAAGCGCCAGGACGTCAACTTCGTACGCGGCTCGTTCCGCGTGCGCGGCGACACGATCGAGATCTTCCCCGCCCACCTGGAAGACCGCGCCTGGCGCATCTCGATGTTCGGTGACGAGATCGAGGCGATCACCGAGTTCGATCCGCTGACCGGCCAGAAGACCGGCGAGCTGAAAAGCGTCAAGATCTACGCCAACTCGCACTATGTGACGCCGCGCCCGACGTTGAATCAGGCCATCAAGTCGATCAAGGAAGAACTGCAATACCGCCTGCAAGAGCTTGAAAAGGCTGGCCGTTTGCTGGAGGCCCAGCGACTGGAGCAGCGCACGCGCTTCGATCTCGAAATGCTGGAGGCGACCGGTTCCTGTGCCGGCATCGAGAACTATTCGCGCTATCTCACCGGACGTCAGCCGGGCGAGCCGCCGCCGACGCTGTTCGAATACGTGCCGGACAACGCGCTGATTTTCATCGACGAGAGCCACGTCACCGTGCCGCAGATCGGCGGCATGTATCGCGGCGACTTCCGCCGCAAGGCGACGCTGGCCGAATATGGCTTCCGCCTGCCGTCCTGCATGGACAACCGGCCGCTGCGCTTCGAGGAGTGGGACGCCATGCGTCCGCTGTCGATCGCGGTTTCGGCGACGCCGGGCGGCTGGGAGCTCGACCAGTCCGGCGGTGTCTTCGCCGAGCAGGTCATCCGCCCGACCGGGCTGATCGACCCGCCGGTCGAGGTGCGCCCGGCCAAGAGCCAGGTCGACGATGTCGTCGGCGAGATCCGGGAGACGACCAGGCTGGGCTACCGCACGCTGGTCACGGTACTGACCAAGCGCATGGCCGAGGACCTCACCGAATATCTGCACGAAAACGGCATCCGCGTCCGCTACATGCACTCCGACATCGACACGCTGGAGCGCATCGAGATCCTGCGCGACCTGCGCCTCGGCGCCTTCGACGTGCTGGTCGGCATCAACCTGCTGCGCGAGGGCCTCGACATTCCCGAATGCGGCTTCGTTGCCATTCTCGATGCCGACAAGGAAGGCTTTTTGCGTTCGGAAACCTCGCTGATCCAGACCATCGGCCGCGCCGCCCGCAACGTCGACGGCAAGGTCATCCTCTACGCCGACCAGATCACCGGCTCGATGGAGCGGGCGATGGCGGAGACCAACCGCCGCCGCGAGAAGCAGATGGAATGGAATGCCGCCAACGGCATCACGCCGGAATCGGTCAAGTCGCGCATCGCCGACATCCTCGACTCGGTCTACGAGAAGGATCACGTGCGCGCCGACATCTCGCAGTTCACCGACGATGCCGGTGCCATGATCGGCAACAATTTGAAAACCCATCTCGAGGCGCTCGACAAACAGATGCGCGATGCCGCCGCCAATCTCGACTTCGAGAAGGCGGCCCGCATCCGCGACGAGATCAAGCGCCTGCGCGAGATGGAGCTTGCCATCTCCGACGATCCGCTGGCGCGCGAGGTGGAAAGCCAAAGTCCTGCCTCAGGCCGCGAAAAGGGTAAGCACAACAAGGGCGTGGCCAGACATCGCACGGCCGAGGAACAGGAGCGTTTCCGCAGGCTCGACGAGGCGCGTGCCGCCGAGGAAGCGGCCAGGGCTGCACGGCCCAACATGTTCCGCAAGCCGCATCTCGACGAGATGGGTGCCGACGGCGCGGTGCCGGTGAAGAAGCCGCTGTTCGCCAAGCCGTCGATCGACGACATGGGACCGGGCACCGACATGCCGACGCCGGCCGGAGCCGTTTCGCGCTCGCTGTTCAGGAAGCAGTCGGCGCAGGAAGCGCACGGCTCCGATTTCGGCATCCCCGGCGACCGCACCAGGCCTCTGTTCCGAAAGAACTCGCTCGACGAGATGACGGTGCGCCGCACCGAAAAGCCTGTCGAAGGCAAGAAGCCGGCGAAGCCACAGCCAATCTCCCCCCTTGTGGGGGAGATGCCCGGCAGGGCAGAGGGGGGCGCGAAGGATCGCGACGATTCCAACAAGCCTGTCGTCCGTCAGCGCTCGGGCATCGGTTCATACGAGGACCCGGCCGACGAGCGCCGCCAAAAGCGGCGTCCGAGCAAGACGGGACGGCCGGGGCAGTAGCACCTTCTTCCTTCTCCCCTTGTGGGAGAAGGTGGATCGGCGCGCAGCGCCGAGACGGATGAGGGGTGTTCCAGCGGAGTGAGACGTTGGTGCCATCTGAAGCACCCCTCATCCGACCTCGCTTCGCGAGGCCACCTTCTCCCACAAGGGGAGAAGGGAAGTACTCCACCGCCGCCCCTTGCCACGGCCCCCTCCCCTGTTGTAGCCAGTCGCAATACTCGAACGTCCAGGAAAGGAGGGCTGCGTGTCTATCGATCACCACCGTCAGCGCGGCCCTGTCTGTGCCCTGCGAGCTTGCTTGCAGGGCTGACCAGGACGGTCCGGGAATTTCCCCGCTCGATTTTTTGGTCTGCCCTTCGTGGTGCCGCTGAGTTTGGCCTGATGGCCTGCCGGCGCACCGTCAAAGTGCATTGAGCCGGACTCCGGCAAGACCAGAGAAATCGACATGGCCCTGATCAGCCTCAAATCCCTCGGCGTCACCATGAGTGCGCCGCTCTTCTCCAACCTCGACCTCATCATCGGCGCCGGCGACCGGCTGGGCATCGTCGCGGCCAACGGTCGTGGCAAATCCACTTTGCTCAGATGCCTGGCCGGTGAGGTCGAACCCACCACCGGGGACATCACCCGGTCGCGCGGGCTGCGTGTCGGCCATGTCGAGCAATCCGTCCCCGACGCGCTGCTCGACCGCAGCTTCCATCAGCTGGTTGCCGACGCCTTGCCGCCCGAGCAGGCTGACAGCGAGCTCTGGCGCGTCGACGTGGTGCTGGATTCGCTCGACGTGCCCGAGGATATGCGCGGCCGGCCGATGCGGGCCTTGAGCGGCGGCTGGCAGCGGCTGGCGCTGATCGCCCGCGTCTGGGTCACCGACCCGGACGTGCTTCTGCTTGACGAGCCGACCAACCATCTCGACCTCGCCAAGATCGGCCAGTTGGAAACCTGGCTCAACGCGCTGCCGCGTGAAGTGCCGGTGATTATCGCCAGCCATGACCGCGCCTTCCTCGACGCCACCACCAACCGCACGCTGTTCCTGCGCCCGGAAGAATCGCCGGTGTTTTCGTTGCCCTATTCGCGCGCCAGGCAGGCGCTCGACGAGGTCGATGCCTCGACGGCGCGCAAGTTCGAGCGCGACATGAAGGTGGCTCAGCAGCTGCGCCGGCAGGCCGCCAAACTCAACAACATCGGCATCAATTCCGGCAGCGACCTGCTGACGGTGAAAACCAGGCAGCTCAAGGAACGGGCCGAGCGATTGGAAGATGCTGCGGTCCAGGCGCATCGCGAGCGTTCGGCCGGCGCGATCCGATTGGCAAACCGCGGCACCCACGCCAAGGTGCTGATCACGCTTGACGACGCGGCGGTCGAAACGCCCGACGGCACGCTGCTGTTCAGGACCGGCAAGCGCCATATCTGCCAAGGCGACCGCATTGTGCTGCTGGGTCGCAATAGTGTCGGCAAGTCGCGCTTCATCGACATGGTCCGCAATGCCGACCCCGGAACGGCCCGGAACATCAAGGTGACGCCCTCGACCGTGCTGGGCTACAGCGACCAGGCGCTGTCGGGCATAAGCGGCGACGACACGTCGCTGGCGATGGTCTCGCGCCGCTTCGAGGTCGGCGAGCAGCGGGCGCGTTCGCTCCTCGCCGGCGCCGGCGTCGCCATCGAGATGCAGGAGAGAAAGATCGGCGCCTTGTCGGGCGGGCAGCGGTCGAGGCTGATGATGCTGGTGCTGCGGCTGATCAACCCCAATTTCTATCTGCTCGACGAGCCGACCAACCACCTCGACATCGACGGCCAGGAGGCGCTGGAAAAGGAACTGCTGAGGCATCAGGCGAGCTGCCTGCTCGCCTCGCACGACCGCTCCTTCATCCGCGCGATCGGCAACAGGTTCTGGTTGATCGAGAAGCGGCGGCTGACCGAAGTCGACAGCCCGGAAGAGTTCTTCCTCTCGGTCGCCGAGACCGGCTGAGACCATCGCAAGGCCGGCCCGCATACGGGCCGGTTTTTCGGGCGCAACAAAAAAATCGGGCGATCTGTCGGATCGCCGCGGCACCCCTCGTCCTTGGGATGCCGACACGATGTCGGCATCAACCAGGGAGAGTTCATCATGTCGATACTGTCATCCATCGGCCGCATCGCCAATCGGTATGCGACGGCGCGCGCCCGCTACCGCAGCGAACGCATCCTGCTTTCGCTGCCGGACGAACTGCGCAAGGACATCGGCTTTCCGGAAATTCTCGACACGCGCAGCAGCCGCTACACCGCCACTTTCTCGAGCAAGGTCATCTGAAAGTGCGCCGTCATCCGAGCGACCATCACCCGGCTTCGTCGGCTGCCTGGCCTGCCCGGGCCCGGCCCACAAAAAAATTCTGCGACCCGTGTAGGATTGCGGCGGCCTCGTCCGTCTTTTGATCGCAAGGCCAAGATCAACCCGCGAAGAGGAAACGCAAATGACCGACCAGACCCCACCCCGCGCCAAGGTGCTTGGCGGGCTGACCCCCTATCTGCAGGTCGACGGCGCCATCAAGGCGGCCGAGTTCTACAAGAAGGCTTTCGGGGCCGAGGAGGTCTTTGCCTATCCGCCGGACGAAAAAGGCCGCACCATGCATATCCATCTCTATGTCAACGGCTCGACGCTGATGCTGGGCGACGCCTATCCCGAGCACGGCCATCCGCATCAGGCGGCGCAGGGCTACGTGCTGCAGCTCCATCTGGGCAGCGACGACATCGATGGCTGGTGGCAGCGCGCGGTGGATGCCGGCTGCGAAGTCGTCACGCCGCTCCAGGTGATGTTCTGGGGCGACCGCTGGGGCCAGGTGAAGGATCCCTTCGGCGTCGCCTGGGCGATGAACGCGCCGGTGAAGTGATTTCCTAGCGAGCAGACGTCGCCTCCACGGATGACGCGCTTACCCGCGCCGGGTCTTTCCCTTCGACCCGGCGCCCCGTTTTTCAGCAAAGGAGTTTCACCATGTCCTATGTCGATGGCTTCGTGCTCGCCGTGCCGAAGGCTAATCTCGACGCCTACAAGAAAATGGCCACACAGGCCGGCGCTATCTGGAAGGAGTACGGCGCGCTCGCCTATGTCGAATGCATCGGCGACGACGTGCCCTATGGCGAGATCACCTCGTTCCCGCGCGCCGTCCAGGCCAAGGATGACGAAGTCGTCGTCTTCGCCTGGGTCGTCTATGAAAACAGGCAAAGCCGCGACGCCGTCATGGCCAAGATCATGGCCGACGAGCGGTTGAAAGCCGATTGGCCGACAATGCCGTTCGACGGCAAGCGCATGATCTTCGGCGGTTTCCAGCCCTTTATCGAGCTTTGAGCAGCGCGTCTCCAAGCTGGGTTGAGATTGAGGTCAGGCTGAGTCGAGAATGGTGGTTCCCGAGAACCGGAGCGGAGCGTACTTAACGTACGTGAGCACCGGAAGCGCAGGGAACCGCCATTCGCAGGCCGGCCTCACCTCAAGATCAGCCCAGCTTGTCGAGCAGCGGCTTCAGCCTGTCGCCATAGCGCTTCCACAGATCGACCGAGCCCTGATACATCGGCTGGCGCACCTGCGCGGCGGAGGCCGTGCGCACCGGCCGGTCCGTCTCGTGGAACGACAGCACCTTGTCGTCCCATGGCAGGCCGAGATGCGCCATCAGCGCCCGCGTCTGCCCTTCCTGGTCGGCGACGAAATCCTCATAGCGGACATCGTGCACGACGCCGGGCAGCACCTTGCGCCAATGCGCCATGATGTCGGTGTAGAGGTTATGGAAATCGGCGAGTTCGCCGAGATCGTAGCCGTAGCGGTGGCTGTCGCCGCGGAAATGCACCTTGAAGATCGACAGGCATGTGGCCGCCGCGTCGCGCGCGCAATGCACGATCTTGGCCTTCGGCAGCATCATGTGCAGGAAGCCGACCAGCAGGAAGTTGCCCGGCATCTTGTCGGTGACATGGCGGAAGCCCGGATAGCGGGTGTGCAGCATGTCGAGATAGGCTTGGCCTGCCTCGGCAAAGGCCTTGTCCGGCATGTCGGCGATTCCCCAGGGAAAGCCGCCCGGCATGCTCATTGGGAACTGCTTGCCGACGGCCGTCTTCAGGATGCTGAGCTCGCCGGCGCCATAGACTTGCGGATGGCTGGCGATGATCTGCTCGACCAGCGTCGTGCCGGAACGCGGCATGCCGACGACGAAGATCGGCGTATCGTCGGAAATGTCGCTCGGCCGGTGCTTCTCGAAGAAGGCCTTGTCGAAGACCGCCTTCATTGCCTCGAACTCGTCGCGCGTCCGCACCGGATCATAGTCGATGCCCTTGCGGCGGATGGCGTTGCCCTCGGCGAAATAGTCGAAGGCGCGGCCATAGTCTTTCAGATCGTCGTTGGCCTTGCCGAGGCCGAAGGAAAGCTGCATGCGCGCAAGGCTGTCCTGCGGCGCCTTGGCGTGCTCGGCTTCCATGCCGGCAAGTTCGGCATCGCGCTCGGACTGGCGCTTGACCTGGGTCAGCAGAAGCCAGGCTTTCGCCATTGCCGGAGCGATCGCCACCGCCTGGCGGGCGAGATCGGCGGCCTCGGCGAGCTTGCCCTTCTCCATCATGGCGACGCCCAGCCCGTAGAGCAGCTCCGCATCCTTGGGCCGGATCGACAGCGACTCGCGGAACAGCGCGATCGCCTCGTCCAGCCGGCCGGCTTCCTGCAGCGTTTCGGCAAGGCCGATGCGGGCGCGGACATGGAACGGGTTGCGGCCGATCGTGCCGCGGTAGATCTCCTCGGCGCCCTCGAATTGGCCGAGCTGCTTCAGTGACGAGCCGAGATTGTCGCGCGCTGCCAATTGGTCCGGGCGGATGTCCACGGCGCCGCGGAAGAAATCGACGGCGGCGGCGACGCGACCGAGGTCGCGCATGACCGTGCCCATATTGTTGAGGAAATCGGCATTCCTGGGTTGCAGCGTCACCGATTGTTCGATGAGGTCGAGCCCTTCCTCGCTGCGGCCGGTCTGATGCAGGAGAAGCCCGAGGAAATGGAGCGCCGCGGCATGGTTCGGCTGCTGCCCCAGCACCTGCCGATAAAGCGACTCCGCTTCCTGGCGGCGCCCCGCCTGGTGCAGTTGCAGCGCCCGCTGCACATAGGGATCGAGCGGGCTCGCCGAACCGGCTTTGCCACTCGCGCCCGCCGCTCTTCTCTGATCTCTGTTAATGGGAAACCTGCCGTGTTTGTCCTCCCGCCGGACCTAAGCCAAGCGGGCGGCAGATGCAAGTGTATGGCTAGCGCTCCGGCGGAACTCCCGCAACGCGAAAACGCGAACCCGATCTCGCTAGCAAGGCCCGTCGCCGATGATGCGATAGTCCGCCGCGCGAGCCTCGCATGCATTCGGGAAGGTGCGAGCCTCGCCATGGCGCCTGGCGCAAACCGGCGCGTATTCGCGGGTGCAGAAGGTTTGCTCGCCACCTCCACCGCCACCGCCGCGGCAAGGACCGTCGCGCACGATGCGATACCCTGCTCTCTCGGCCTGGCAGGCATTGGCGAAGGTCTGGCGGTCGCCGCCGCGCCGTGCGCAGACCGGTGCATATTGCATGGTGCAGAGTTGCGGATGCGGCCTCGGCGGGCGTGGACGCGGACCTTCATCGACCACCACGGTGCAGGCCGCCAGCAATGCCGACAGAAGCAGGGCGACAAAGCCCCGCCGCGAAACGATTGCCGCAAGAAATCGCATGGGTCCCTCTCCGATCCTCGCTGGAGCAATTCCAGGAAAAGTGGAAACGGTTTTCCGTCCGGAATTGCGTAAAAACTAAGAGATAGAACGGTTCGCCGTTTCCGGAACGGCGAACCGTTCTAGGCGCGACCATGTCAACTCGCGCAATCCTCGCCATTTTAGGCTCGAACGCAACCCCGGCTTGTGGATTTTCCGAGCCGAGGATCCATTGCGGACCGGCTCCCCGCGCTGGCCCATGCCTGGCTCTTCTCTGGCCGATGACCGGTCATGGCGCCGGGTCTATCGATGCCCCTGCGTCGGGTGCGCCGAGGGCCGCCCGCGACGCTGTCTTGCAACCATCACGTTTCCGTGTAATAAATTTTGTGTTCGGGCATTTACGACCCGGAGAGCGGCACGTTTTGGACGACCTTTCCCCGATAAGTGTGAATCTCTGACGGCCCCGTTTTTCGGCGGGGGTTTTAACTATGCGCGAATGCATGACGCCGAAGCAACCACCGGGACTTGCCCAAGGCGCGAGACAAAGGCGAGCCCACGAGACTGATACGGGTGAAGGAGTTCCCCCATGGCCCAGACCGGCACCGTAAAGTTCTTCAACGCTACCAAAGGCTTCGGCTTCATTACGCCTGACGGCGGCGCCAAGGACGTGTTCGTCCACATCTCCGCGATCGAGGCCTCGGGCCTGCGCACGCTCGTCGACGGCCAGAAGGTCACCTTCGACGTCGAGCCGGACCGCATGGGCAAAGGCCCGAAGGCGGTCAACCTGCGCGCGGCCTGAGCAGGCAAAGCTGCCTGTTCTCAGCTGATGAATGGCGTGGCAGGATCATGAATGGGCTTCGCAAGAAGCTTGAGTTTCGAGGGCGCGACGGTTCCGTCGCGCCCTTTTTTGTCCGGCAAAAGGCGGGATTGGCAGGTAAAAACTTTCTCTTGCCGATAGCGCTAAAATAAAGGACAAATTTCCTCTCGGGCAGTTTGCCGGCCCGAGACTGACTTGATGGGATCAAAGGAGCTTCCCATGCCGCAGACCGGCACCGTCAAATTCTTCAACCATGCCAAGGGCTTCGGCTTCATCACGCCCGACGATGGCGCGAAGGATGTCTTCGTCCATATTTCGGCCGTGCAGGCGTCGGGCCTTCCCGGTCTTGAGGATGGGCAGAAAGTGACATTCGACACCGAGCCGGACAAGCGCGGCAAGGGTCCGAAGGCCGTCAATCTGTCTATCGGCTAAGCCGGCTCAAGACAGATCCGACGGAGACTGAGCAGGCGGGACGCTCCCGCAGAGCTCGTAATTGTGTTCGAGCCGCGAAATCGTTCGCCCAATTCCGTTCAGCCTCCGTTCAGCCACGGTCTTCTATTAACCTTTGCTAAAGCCGATCCGCATCCCCTGAAAATACGCGGACCGGCGCGAAGGAGACCGAAGATGAACCGAATTCTCAAGACCGCCATTTTGACCGCGGGTATCGCCGCGACCACTTTGGCCACCTTCTCGGCGGCCAATGCTGACGACTGGCGCTGGCGCCATCATCATCATGGCGGCGACGCCCTCGCCGCCGGCGTTGTCGGCCTCGCGGCGGGCGCCCTGATCGGTAGCGCGCTCAGCAACCCCGGGCCGAGATATTACGATCCAGCCTATGATGACGGCTACTATGTCGATCGGCCCGTTCGCCGGTACTACGTGCAGCCGCGCGTAGTCTATGCCGACCGCTATGCCGAGCCATGGACCCGTGACTGGTACGAGTACTGCTCGGATCGCTACCGCACCTTCAACTCGCGCACCGGCACCTTCACCGGCAATGACGGCGAGCAGCATTTCTGCGTCGCCAACTAACCGGAGCAATTCCAGGAAAAGTGTGACGCGGTTTTCCGTTCGGAATTGCGTGTAAGCAGACTCCTAGGGTTCCCTGCCCAAACAAAAGCGCCGCCCATCAGTGGCGCTTTTGTTTTGCGGAGAAAGTCAGGCTAGGAAGGGATTGGTCCGGCGCTCCTCGCCGAAGCGGCCGCCCGGACCGTGGCCGCAAATGAAGCCGATATCGTCGCCGAGCGGCAGCAGCTTGTCTTTTATCGAGGCGATCAGCGCAGCGTGATCGCCGCCGGGCAGATCGGTGCGACCGATCGAGCCGCGAAACAGCACATCGCCGACATGGGCGAACTTGGCCGCGCGGTTGTAATAGACGACATGACCCGGCGCATGCCCCGGGCAATGCAGCACCTCGAATACATGTTCGCCGAACGAAACCGTCTCGCCTTCGATGAGAAACCGGTCCGGCACGCAATTGCGCACGGGATCCGTCAGCCCGAAGCGCCTAGCCTGGTTCTCGAGATTGGCAAGCAGCGGCCGATCGGCCTCATGCGGGCCGATGATGTCGATGCCGAGAGCGTCCTTCAGTTCCATCGCGCCGCCGGCATGGTCGATATGGCCGTGGGTGATCCAGATCGCCTCCGCGGTGATCGCATTGTCCTTGAGCACCGCCAGTATCTTGTCGACATCGCCGCCCGGATCGACGACGACGCCGTTCCTGTCGTCCATGTCGAACAGGATGGTGCAGTTCTGCTGGAAGGGCGTGACCGGCACGATGCCGGCGTTGAGCTGACCCATGGCTTTCCTTTCCCCATGGCTTTCCTGTCGAAGTGTCGCCCAGATGTAGACGGCGCCTCGGGCGGCGTCCACCTTCCGGCCGGAGCGAACGATCCTCCAAAAAGAAATGGGCGGCCGTAGCCGCCAGAAATGATTGAAAAAGAATGGGCGGCCGTAGCCGCCAGAAAATGATTGAAAAAGAATGGGCGGCCGTAGCCGCCCATGGCGCAGGCCCGAAGGGTGCCTGACCTATTTCTTCATCGCGCCCATGACCGCACCGATGATGGCGGTCAGGATGGCGCCGCCGCCGGCGCCGCCGACGATGTTCTGTACGTTCAGCGCGCTGCCCAGTCCGCCCGCTGCCGCTGCGGCCGCCGCCGGATCGACCGTGCCGCCGCCGAGCAGGCTGCCGAGAATGGCCGCACCGCCGACGCCGCCGATGGCGCCACCGAGGATTTTGGGAAGCTGACCCAGTGCCGCCTGTTTCAAAGCCGCACCGACGGCCTGGCCGCCGATAACACCCGTAATCACCTGAATAACGATCGCAACGAGCGTGTTCGTATCCATGTACCTAATCCCTCCATAGCCGCCAGCCTCCTCGGGCCGACGCCATCATGAGACGCCGAATTGTTCGAAAGTCAAATGCGCATGCGCTTAAATAAAAGGGGCGGCTCGAAAACCGCCCCTATTGCACAAAAAAGCTGTGACTATCGCTATTCTGCGGCGATGGCGTGCTCTGGCTGCACGGCGGCAGAATAGTCGTTCATCAACATCTTGGCGATCTCGCCGACCTCGAATCGGTACGGGCCGATCTCCGAAACCGGAGTGACCTCCGCGGCCGTACCGGTGAGGAAGCATTGCTCGAAGCCTTCGAGTTCCTCCGGCATGATGACGCGCTCGATCACCTCGAGGCCGCGGTCCTTGGCCAGACCGATCACGGTGCGGCGGGTGATGCCGTCGAGGAAGCAGTCGGGCGTCGGCGTATGGATCTTGCCGTCCTTGACGAAGAAGATGTTGGCGCCGGTGGCTTCCGCCACCTGGCCGCGCCAGTCCAGCATCATGGCGTCGGCATAGCCCTTGGCCTCGGCGGCGTGCTTGGAGAGCGTGCAGATCATGTAGAGACCGGCGGCTTTGGATTTGGACGGCGCGGTGCGCGGGTCGGGCCGGCGCCATTCGGCGATGTCGAGACGGATGCCCTTCAGCTTCTGCGCCGGGTCGAAATAACTCGGCCATTGCCAGATGGCGATGGCGCAATTGATACGGTTGTTCTGCGCCGAAACGCCCATCTGCTCGCTGCCGCGCCAGGCGATCGGGCGCACATAGGCGTCCTGGAAACCCTGTTTCTTCAGAAGCGTGCGGCAGGCCTCGTCGATCTCTGCGACCGAATAGGGAATCTTGAAGCCGAGCAAGCGCGCCGATTCATGCAGGCGCTCATTGTGCTCGGTCAGCTTGAAGATCTGGCCGCCATAGGCGCGCTCACCCTCGAAGACGGCACTGGCATAGTGCAGGCCGTGGGTCAGCACATGGATCTTGGCGTCGGCCCATTTGACGAACTCGCCGTTCATCCAGATGAAGCCGTCCAGTTGATCGAAGGGAACGGATGCCATGGAAACCTCCCGCGGGCGGGCGCCCGCAAATCGTTGTGTCATATGGCCATTCGCGTCGGCCCCGCCACTGGGTCCGAGACGCCGGCCGGTGTCTGGAAACGTAGGCGGATATTCAATCCATGGCAAACTCAGGAAGTTCCGGAAAAACGGCTTCCGCTTGCCTTTTCGTTCGCAATCCGCCGAAAAGCTTGTCAAAAATTATCATTGGCGGGAAATTACGTCAACAGTACTGACATAATCCCGCTTGGCATGGAGACATGATGACGGATCGAAGCCCCGCAGCCGGAAAACCGATCAGGACGGCGATCACCGATGACGACGGCATCGACTTTGCCATCATCGAGTTGTTTTTCTTCGCTTATCGCGACTTCACCTCCGATCCCGACCAGATCCTTGCCGATTACGGCTTCGGCCGCGCCCATCACCGCGTGCTGCATTTCGTCAACCGCAGGCCCGGACTGACCGTTGCCGAGCTGCTCGATGTGCTGAAGATCACCAAGCAGAGCCTGGCGCGGGTATTGAAGCAGCTGATCGACACGGACCATATCGTCCAGGTGCAAGGCCCGCGCGACCGCCGGCAGCGCGAGCTCTACCCAACCGCCAAGGGCCGTGCGCTGGCACTGGCGCTGGCACGGCCACAGTCGCGCCGCATCCGTGCTGCATTGGAAGATTCTGGCACCACCGAACGCGCCTCGATCGAAAGATTCCTCGAGGCGATGGTCAATCCGGAACTAAGGGCGCAGATCAACATTGTGCCTGCGCAAACATCGGGGAAGAAAAATGGAGACCACTGAGAAGGTTGATCATCCGGCGGCGCCCGGCGATGATGCGCCGCATCTGCTGGTGGTCGATGACGACACCCGCATCCGCAATCTGCTCAAGCAATACCTGTCCGAGAACGGCTTTCGCGTCACCGTCGCCGGCAATTCCAGCGAAGCCCGGCGCAAGCTCGCGGGGCTCGACTTCGATCTACTTGTGCTCGACGTCATGATGCCTGGCGAAACCGGCGTCGACCTCACCAAGGCACTGCGGGCCGAGAAGAACGTGCCGATCCTGATGCTGACGGCGCTGTCGGAAACCGACAGCCGCATCACCGGGCTGGAGGCCGGCGCCGACGACTACCTGCCGAAGCCCTTCGACCCGCGCGAGCTGATCCTGCGCATCAACAACATCCTGCGCCGCGGCGGCCCGGCGGCAACGCCGAAGGTCGAGCAGCTCGTGTTCGGCCCCTACACGTTCCAGATCGCCAAGCGCGAACTGAAGCGTGGCGGCGAAGCGCTGAAGCTGACCGACCGTGAGCAGGAAATCCTGGCGATCTTCGCCGCGCGGGCGGGCGAGACGATCCCCCGCCACGAACTCGTCGGCGACGAATCGGATGTCGGCGAACGCACCATCGACGTCCAGATCAACCGACTGCGCCGCAAGATCGAGCGCGATCCGTCCAATCCCGTATGGCTTCAGACGGTGCGCGGTATTGGGTATCGGCTCAGCGTCGAATAGACTACTCTCGACGGCCCTTTGCTACGGCCATCGATGAGCGGAAGGGCGAATGGCGACCACGCAACTGGAAAAGCCGAAAGGAGGCGGCCCCGGCGATCTCGCGCTGCGGACGCTGAAGGCGATGCCGCGCGCCTGGAACAGGTTCTGGCGCCTGGTCGCGCTTTACATGCCGAAGCGGCTTTATGCCCGCTCCCTGATCATCGTCATCGCGCCGATGATCCTGCTGCAGTCGGTCGTCGCCTTCGTCTTCATGGAGCGCCACTGGCAGACGGTCACCCAGCGTCTGTCGCAGGCGACCGTCCGCGACATCGCCGCCATCATAGACATGATGGAGACCTATCCGCACGATGCCGATTACGCCAACATCATCCGCATCGCCCAGGACCGCATGCAGCTCAAGGTCGATCTGCTGCCACCCGATCCGCTGCCGCCGCCCGGGCCGAAGCCGTTCTTCTCCATCCTCGACGAGGCGCTGTCCTCGGAGATCACCAGGCAGATCAACCGCCCCTTCTGGATCGACACGGTCGGCAATTCCAACATCGTCGAGGTCCGCGTCCAGCTCGAAGGCAAGGTGTTGCGCGTCTTCGTGCGCCGCAGCCAGGCCTATGCCTCGAACACGCATATATTCCTGATCTGGATGGTCGGCACGTCACTGGTGCTGCTGATGATCGCCATCCCCTTCCTGCGCAACCAGATAAGGCCGATCCTTACCCTTGCCGAAGCCGCCGAGAGCTTCGGCAAGGGTCGGCCGATGCCGCGCGATTTCCGCCCGCGCGGCGCAGAGGAAGTGCGCCGCGCCGGCTTCGCCTTCATTCAGATGCGCGAGCGCATCGAGCGCCAGATCGAACAGCGCACCGCCATGCTGACCGGCGTCAGCCACGATCTTCGAACCATCCTCACCCGCTTCAAGCTGCAGCTGGCGCTGGCAGGCGGCAAGGCCGAGACCAAGGCCGCTCTCAACCAGGACATCGACGACATGCAGTCGATGCTGGAGGGCTATCTCTCCTTTGCCCGCGGCGAGGCTGCCGAAGATACCGGCCGCTTCGATCTCGAGACCTATTTCCAGAAGATGGACGAAGAAGCGCGGTTGCGCAAAGCCAAGCTTACAACGACTTTGACCGGTGATCCGGCCGTGCATGTGCGGCCGAAGGCCTTTGCCAGGCTGCTGTCCAACGTCATCGGCAACGCCTTCCGCTATGCCAAGACCGTCGAGGTAAATGCCAACCACGGCCGCGGTTCGCTCACCGTCACCATCGATGACGACGGTCCCGGCATCGCCCCCGACAAGCGCGAAGAGGTGTTCAAGCCATTCCTGAGGCTCGACGAGGCGCGCAACCTCGATGCCAGCGGCACCGGCCTCGGCCTGTCGATCGCCCGCGACATCGCCCGCAGCCATGGCGGCGACGTCACGCTTGAGGACAGTCCACTTGGCGGTCTGCGCGCCGTGATCAAGGTTCCCGCGTAAGTCCGGGCAGGACGGGTTTCATCGGCCCGTCATGAAATCATGGTCAAGAGCGCGCATGAAGCGCGCGACCTTTATCGATTCGGCCCTGCCGCCCCGCTTCGATCCCGTACCTGACCGGGTACGCTGGAGCGAAGCGCGAGCTGCTGCCTGGTTGCCGTTCCGCCATCACGCGGGCGCGCTCAAAAACCTTTCCAAGGGATCGTCATGCGCATCCTGATGGTCACCGATGCATGGCGGCCGCAGGTCAATGGCGTGGTCCACACGCTGGAGCGGCTTACCGAAACGCTGAAATCCTTCGATGTCCAGGTCGATTTCCTGACGCCGAACATCTTCCGCACCTTGCCGCTGCCGACCTATCCGGACATCCGCCTCGCATTGACGACGCCCGGTCACGTCGCGCGCCTGATCGATGCGCGCAAGGCCGACCATATCCACATCGTCACCGAAGGCCCGCTAGGCATCATGGCGCGCCGCTACTGCCGCAAGGCCGGGCGCCCCTTCACCACCAGCTACCACACGCGTTTTCCCGAATATCTCAGCGCCCGCCTGCCGGTGCCGGAGAACTGGGCCTATAACTGGCTGCGCGACTTCCACAATTCCGGACAGGGCACGCTGGTCGCCACCCAGTCGCTTGCGGACGACCTTGCCTCACGCGGCTTCAACAAGCTGAGGCCCTGGACGCGCGGCGTCGACACCGATCATTTCCGGCCGGACAAGCGCAAGGACACGAGCTTCCCCCGCCCCGTCTTCCTCTGCGTCGGCCGCGTCGCGATCGAAAAGAACCTGACCGCCTTCCTCGATCTCGACCTTCCCGGCAGCAAGGTGGTGGTCGGCGAAGGGCCGGAGCTGGCAAAGCTCAAGGCCCGCTATCCGAACGCGCATTTCCTCGGTCATCGCCCGAACGACGAACTGGCGGAAATCTACGCATCGGCCGACGTCTTCGTCTTTCCAAGCCGAACCGATACCTTCGGCAACGTCATCATCGAGGCTCTCGCCAGCGGCACGCCGGTGGCCGCCTATCCGGTGACGGGACCGATCGACATCGTCGGTGACGGCGTCGGCGGAGCCGTGTCGGAGGATCTGGGCGAGGCCGCGCTCAAGGCGCTTCGGATCGACCGCGCGGAGGCGCGCCAGCGCGCCATGCGCTACAGCTGGAAGGCCTGTGCGGAAATGTTCCTCGACGTGGTCGAGGAAGCGCTGGGGTTGCCGCGCGAGCTGGCTGCCTGATAGAGCCGGCGTCAGCTCTCGGCGATGCTGGTCGGTGGCAGTTGTGTGGCCTTTTCAACGCCGTCCGCTCCTGCATTTCTCTCAGGAGGTCCAGAACTTCGACAACTTGCCAATCCTTTGGGCAAGTCTTCCGTGCGAGGTTGTTGGAGCGCACGGGATATCGTTTGCCGGTGAGCTTTGATTCCCGCGAACGCGCTCATTGCGAGAGCTTGCGCGACAGTTCCTTACAGTGCATTATTCTGCGCATCTCCTCGCGGGATTGACGCCGATTTCAACGCTGGACGAGCTGCCTGCCGTATCGCCGAAGCGTCGCCTGTTGCGCGTCGGCAAGACCGTCGCGAGGGTGTTCGACTATTGCCGTGCGAATGCTTGGCCGCTCTTCGTGGCCGCCTGGTTTCCCTGCTTTCTGGCGACGCTTTGTCTGATGGCGCTCGCTCTCATTCTTTTTGCCGATCCGGGGCAGGCGCCCGCTTGGCTTCTATCGCAAGGCTTTGACCCCAGGACTTGGCTTTCCGCGATCGTTGCCGCCCCGTTCTCGGCGATGGTCTTTGCGTTCGTTCTGGACCGCATGGCAAACGCGCCCGAGCACGGCCGTATTGTTGTTTGGCGCGGCATTGAAAGCGTTAGGCGTTTCGCCATCCCGGGCATGCGCTTTGAACTCGGCCGGCGGATTCTCTTGGCCGCGTTGCTTCTCGCGGCCATCCAGCTTCTTAGCGGCTTCGCGGTCGCCGGCGAGCACAGATTGGTCGTTGCCGGCCTGCTGGCCACGCGTGACCTGCCGCTCAGCCCCGAGGACGTCACGCCTTGGGTGTCGGCGATGGGAATCTTCAACCTGTTCGCGGGTGGTTTCGTACTTGTCTGGACATACCTCTTTGTCGGCGATTTTCTCTGGACGGGATCGTTTGATCCAGTCGGGTGCTGGCGGGCGCTCGACGGCAATCGTCTGCGTTTCGTCGCCATAATGTTCATCGTCCTGGCGATAGTTGCCATGCTCAAGCTGGTGCTGGCCGCAAGCTTGATCCTGATTCCCGCTGATGCCGCGCCGCCTTCCTTCTTGAGCCTCATGCTGATGCATTTCGGATTTGCCTGGCCGTTCGACGTCCTGCATCTCGTGCTATCGGCCGCAACGGTCGGAACCATTCTCGGCGCGTTTCGGACGCCAGGTCGAGCTTGATCAATCTGGCGGCTGGGATGGAGGCCATGTGGATGACGCCGGCCGGCTCGCAAATTTAAAACAGGCGCCCACCGTCCGGCACCTTGCGCTCGATGGCGCCGAGCACCACGGCGCCCTCTTCATCCGGAAAGCCCAGCGTCAGCACTTCCGACATGAACGGGCCGATCTGGCGCGGCGGAAAGTTCACCACCGCAAAGACCTGCCGGCCGATCAGCGTCTCCGGCTTATAATATTTGGTGATCTGCGCCGATGACTTCTTCACCCCGATGGCCGGGCCGAAATCGATCTTCAATTTGAACGCCGGCTTGCGCGCCTCCGGAAAATGCTCGGCCTCGATAATCGTGCCGGCACGGATGTCGACGCGGTCGAAATCGGCAAAGCTGATCTCGGGCTTGCGCTCGTTGCTGGAACTCATCAGCGGTATTGGCTTCGCTCAGGCGTTTCCATGGGTCTCAAAGAGCACGCTGGACAGCGCGTCCTTGGCCGATGTACCCGACCAGACCACGAACTGGAAGGCTTGGAAATAGCATTCGCAGGCCTCGAGCGCCGAGGACAGCAGCACCTCGACCTGCTGGCTCGAAGGCTCGACCCCGCCGGCAAGCAGCAGCGACTGCCGGAACATGATCGCGCCCTCCTGCTCCCACAGGTCGAAATGGCCGAACAGCATCTGTTCGTTGATGAGCGACAGAAGCCGCATCACTTCCAGCGCGCGCGTTTCCGGCACCTTGATGTCGAAGGCGCAGGCCAGGTGCAGCGCCTCGAAATCCTCCATCCAGGAGAACGAGACGTGATAGTCGGTCCAGCTTCCGGTCACCGAAATCGAAATCTCGTCGTCGCCGGCACGTTCGAAGGACCAGTCGTTGTTGTGGGCCACCTGCTCGATGACATCCACCGGGTGGATTTCGCGGGAGAATTCGAGTTCGAGGAGTTCCATGAATGCTTCCTGTCGTTCCGAGAGCGCCACACGCTCCGCGAGAGAGGGCACGCACAACGAACAATCTTGTCTAGAACTCGGACGGCCAGGACTTTCCATACGCAAAGACCCCAACCGGACCCCACCGCCCGGCGCATGACCCTGCTCCGAATCATGCAACAAATTCAGTCTATTGATCGGGAGTCGCGTGAACAGCCCAATTTTTCGCACTGCGTCATTCGCATGTGGAAAGGCGCTGTCAAAAAGATTCATGCAATGCCGGTAAGCGATTCACGGCAAAGCGATTTTTCGGATCGCGCTTTGTGGAAAAGTTTACGATTATTTTTTTGATCTGGGCTTCGCCGCAGCCGCCGGTGCGGCCTGCCCGGTCAATTCGGCGATCTTCGCCTCGAGCGCTTCGACGCGCGAGGCAAGCTGGATGTTGTCTTCCCTGGCCTTGACGGCCATCTCGCGCGCGGCCTCGAACTCCTCGCGCTGCACCACGTCCATCGAGTTGAGCAGGCGCTCGGCCTGGCTGCGGAAGGCTGTCTCCATCTCGCGCCGAACACCCTGGGCGGCCCCCGCGGCATCCGTCATCAGCTTGGCGAATTCATCGAGAATGCGGTTCGTTCCGGTCGACATGGCAAATCCTCGCTTGGTAGTTTTGACGTAGTGGCGAGCGGCGCGGATTGCAAGCGAAGCCTTGCCTTGACCCCGCCAAAACCCTGCCGCATGGTCCGCGCCCGATAGACGACCGCAATCGGGAGATCCTGTTTGAGCGAATATTTCCTGCTGCCGCTGGCCTCCCTGCCCTTCCCCAACATCGATCCGGTCATCGTAAATATCGGCCCCCTGGCGGTGCATTGGTATGGTGTCGGCTATATCGTCGGCATTCTCTTTGCCTGGTGGTACGCCAAGCGGCTCGTCACCAACGCCAGCCTTTGGCCGGACCGCAAGCTGCCGATGAAGCCAGAGGAACTCGACGACTTCATCGTCTGGGCGGCGATCGGCGTGGTGCTCGGCGGTCGCACCGGCTATGTGCTCTTCTACGACCTGCCGCGCTATATCGCGCATCCGCTCGATATCTTCGCCGTCTGGCAGGGCGGCATGTCGTTCCATGGCGGGCTGCTCGGCGTCATCCTCGCCATGACGCTGTTTTCAATCAAGCGCGGCATCCACACCTGGACTTTGTTCGACGTCGTCGCGGCCGGCGTCCCGGTCGGCCTCGGATTGGTGCGCCTGGCCAATTTCATCAATTCGGAGCTTTGGGGCAGGCCTTCGGATGTGCCCTGGGCGATCGAATTTCCCAATGGCGGTCCGTTCACCCGACATCCCAGCCAAATCTACGAGGCGCTGCTCGAAGGCCTCGTGCTCTTCCTGGTGCTCCGCTTCCTCACCCATTCGCGCCTGAAACTCGGAACGCCACGCTTCGTCGGCGGCGCCTTCATCTGCGGCTATGGGCTGTCGCGCATCTTGGTCGAGTTTTTCCGCGAGCCCGACCAGCAGCTCGGCTACCTGCTCGGCACCAACTGGCTGACCATGGGCATGATCCTGTCCTCGCCGATGGTGCTTGCCGGCATCTGGGCCATGGCAACGGCAAAGCCGATGACGCAAGCACAGCCGGCATGACCCGGCTGAAGGAGCGTATCGTCGGCCTGATCGGCGCCGTGGGGCCGATCCCGGTCAGCGAGTATATGGCGCTCTGCCTGTTCGACCCCGAGCACGGTTATTATACGACGCGCGAGCCCTTCGGCGCCGCCGGCGATTTCGTCACCGCGCCTGAGATCAGCCAGATGTTCGGCGAGCTTGTCGCCGTCTGGCTCTACCAGGCCTGGCAGCGCGCCGGCCGGCCGCTCCCCGTGACCTTCGCTGAAATCGGCCCCGGACGCGGCACGCTGATGAAGGACATGCTGCGCACCTGGTCGCGGCTCGACCCGGCGTTTGCTGCCGGCGCGTCCTTCGCCATGATCGAGACCAGTCCACGCTTGACCGAAATCCAGAAAGAAACGCTTGCCGGCCAGAGTGCGGCCCTGAGCTGGCACCAGACCATCGACACGCTGCAGCGGCAGCCGCTCTTCATCGTCGGCAACGAGCTGTTCGACGCGGTGCCGATCCGCCAGTTCGTCTATGTCGGCGCAGGCTGGCGCGAGCGGATGGTCGGCCTCGACGATGCCGACAAACTCCATTTCTTCGCCGGTGCCGGTTCGGTCGACCCTGCCTTGCTGCCGCCCGGCGCGGCGGACACGCCGCAAGGCGCGATCGTCGAAGTGGCGCCGGCCCGCTCGGCGCTGATGTCGGCGATTGCCGAGCGCATCGCCGGCCATGGCGGCGCCGGGCTGTTCATCGACTATGGCCACCTCGAACCCGGCATCGGCGACACTTTGCAGGCTCTGCGCAGGCACGATCACGAAGACGTGCTGGCCAATCCCGGCGAGGCCGATCTCACCGCCCATGTCGACTTCGCGGCGTTGGCCGCAAGCGCCCGTGCCCACGGCCTCGAGGTGGAACTGACCACGCAGGGCGAATTCCTGCTCGGCATGGGCTTGCTCGAGCGCGCCGGCGCGCTGGGCAGCAAGGCCGACGACGGCGCGCGGCAGGCGATTTCCGACGCAGTCGAACGCCTCGCTGGCCCCGATGCGATGGGCGAACTGTTCAAGGTGATGAAGATCCCGCCGGCAGCGAAAACCGGCTGACATCGGCCGGCAACCCGTGCAAGCTGGTCCCGCCAGTTGCCCGAGCTCCGCCCCTTGCCGAACTTCCCCTACTGAACTTCACCTTGACGAAAGCGCCCACGCAGACAACAAACCCATCCATGCTGATTGAGACCAGACCCGATCCAGTACGTTCGCCTCTGCTCGAGAAGGCGCGAGGCATACGCCACGGCTATTTCACCCGTATCGGCGGCGTCTCCGGCGGCATCTACCGGGGCCTCAACATCGGCACCGGCTCCAGCGACGACCAGACGCTGGTCGCCGAGAACCGCCGCCGTGTCGCCGACTGGATGGGCGTGCCGGCGGACCATCTGCTCACCGCGCACCAAGTCCATTCCCCCGACGTCATCATTGCCAGGGAGCCTTTCGCAAGCCCTCGCCCCAAGGCCGACGCCATCGTCACCGACCAGCCCGGCATTGCCGTCGGCGCCTCGACCGCCGATTGCGGACCGGTCCTGTTCGCCGATGCCGAGGCCCGCGTCATCGGCGCCGCCCATGCCGGTTGGAAAGGCGCCTTCACCGGCGTGCTCGAAAACACCGTTGCCGCGATGGAAGGTCTCGGCGCCCGCCGCGACCGCATTGTCGCCGTGCTCGGTCCCTCCATCGGTCCCGACAATTACGAGGTCGGATCCGAATTCGTCACCCGCTTCGTCGAAGCCGATGCCGGCAATCGACGCTATTTCCGGCCGTCGGTGAATCCCGGCCACTCGATGTTCGACCTCAACCAATATACGGTCGACCGGCTGCGAAACGCCGGCGTGACCGCCGAGGGCCTCGGCCGCTGCACTTACGCGGAAGAAGACCTCTTCTATTCCTATCGGCGCACCACCCACCGCAAGGAAGCGGATTACGGGCGCCAGGTTTCGGCAATCGTTCTGGAGAAAGAGTAATGGCGCTGCATTTCGAACGTTCGGAATTCGACGCTCGGCGTGACCGGCTGCTGATCGAGATGGCCGAAAAGAAGCTCGACGCCGTGCTTCTGTTCGCGCAGGAGAGCATGTACTGGCTGACCGGCTACGACACATTCGGCTTTTGCTTCTTCCAATGCCTGGTGGTGAAGGCCGACGGCTCGATGGTGCTGCTCACCCGCTCGGCCGATCTGAGGCAAGCGCGCCATACCTCGACCATCGACAACATCGTGCTGTGGACCGATCGCGACGGCGCCAATCCGGCGATCGACCTGCGCAACCTGCTCAATGACCTCGATCTGCTCGGCGCCCGTATCGGCGTCGAATACGACACGCATGGCCTGACCGCCTACAACGGCCGCCGCGTCGATGAGCAGTTGCAGACCTTCGGCCAGATCGCCGATGCTTCCGGCATCGTCGGCCGGCTGCGCCTCTTCAAGAGCCCTGCCGAGATCGCGAAGGCCGAGAAAGCCGCGAACCTTTCCGACGATGCGCTGGATGCCGCCTTGCCGCTGATCAAGCAGGGCGGCGACGAGGGACTTATCCTGGCGGCAATGCAGGGTGCGATCTTTGCCGGCGGCGGTGACTATCCGGCCAACGAATTCATCATCGGCTCGGGCGCCGATGCCTTGCTTTGCCGCTACAAGGCCGGACGCCGCAAGCTTACCAAGAACGACCAGTTGACGCTCGAATGGGCGGGCGTCTTTCATCACTACCACGCCCCGATGATGCGCACCGCATTGACCGGCAAGGTCTCGAAGCGCCATCAGGAACTGTTCGACGCCGCCCGCGCCGCGCTGCTTGCGGTCGAGAAGGCGATGACGCCGGGCAACACCTTCGGCGACGTCTTCGATGCGCATGCCCGCACGCTCGAAGCGCACAGTCTGACCAAGCACCGGCTGAATGCCTGCGGCTACTCGGTCGGCGCCCGCTTCACGCCGTCCTGGATGGATATGCCGATGTTCTACCAGGGCAATCCGGAACCGATCGCGCCCAATATGACGCTGTTCGCGCACATGATCATCATGGATTCGGAGACCGAAACGGCAATGACGCTCGGCCGCACCTACCTCACCACGGAATCGGCGCCGAAGCCGCTCTCCCGCCATGATCTCGACTTGATCGTACAGTGAATCCATAATGATTGGTTCACGCGGGGGCGTCGCCACCAGGGAGTTTTCGGGCAAATGAGACGATCGCAGATGACGACCGTGTCATTGCTTGCGGCGCTGGCGCTTGGCGCTTGCACCAACGCCAAGGACGTCCTCGATCCTTCCGCCGTCAAGCCGCCGGCGAATTCGGCTCAGGCCTTGCCGGCCACCCAGGGCATGTCGGCCACCACCTCCCCGACCACGACCGCGCCTGCCCCCACAACAACGGCGGCGGCTTCGACGCCCGCCACGCCGGCTCAGACCGCCGCAATCGCCAAGACCCGGCTGCAGGTGGCGCCGATCGTCGGCGCCTCCGTGGAGGCGGCAGCGCCCCTGACTGCGGAATTGCAGGCGCGCGCCAGGCAACGCGGCGTGACGCTGGTCGGCAGCACCGACCAGACGGCGACGCATGTGCTGAAAGGCTATTTTTCGACGATGTCCGAAGGCAAGGACACCACCGTCATCTATGTCTGGGACGTCTACGATCCGTCGGGCAACCGCCTGCATCGGATCAACGGCCAGCAGAAGGCGCCATCGGTCGGCAGCGGCGAAGGCTGGCCGGCGGTCGCGCCCTCGGTCATGCAGGCGATCGCCGATCAGACGATCGACCAGTTCACCGCCTGGCTCGGCAGCGGCGGCGCCGGCTAGAGCAACTCCACGACAACCGTGCAACGATTTTCCGTCCACGTCGAAGCAGATAGCTGGAGCGATTCAGCGGTTCCGCCACGCGTTGAAACTGCCCCAACGGATCTGTTGCCGGCTTGCGATGCAATCGGCCTTTGTTGCACCTTCTCGAAGGATTCCCGATCACGAGGCTTGCAATACCGGCGCGGGCCGCTAAAAGCCCGCTTAAAAGGCTCATGAGAGTCTGTCGGGTCTCTCCATCCTTCACCAGGAACGGTGCATGAAGCTTTTCGCGGGCAATTCCAACAGGGTGCTGGCCGAGGCGGTCGCTCGCTATCTCAACATTCCGCTGGGGAAGGCCAGCGTCAGGCGCTTCGCCGATCAAGAAATCTTCGTCGAGATCCAGGAGAACGTGCGCGGCGAGGATGTCTTCATCCTGCAGTCCACTTCTTTCCCGACAAACGACCATCTGATGGAACTTCTCATCATGATGGATGCCTTCATGCGCTCCTCCGCCCGGCGCATCACGGCGGTCATCCCCTATTTCGGCTATGCCAGGCAGGATCGCCGCGCCTCCGGCCGCACGCCGATCTCGGCCAAGCTCGTCGCCAACATGATAACCCGCGCGGGCGCCGACCGCGTGCTGACGCTCGACCTCCACGCCGGTCAGATCCAGGGCTTCTTCGACATCCCGACCGACAATTTGTTCTCGGTGCCGGTGATGGCCCGCGACGTGAAGGCGAAATACAAGCAGCTCGGCAACGTCGTCGTCGTGTCGCCCGACATCGGCGGCGTGGTGCGGGCGCGCGCGCTGGCCAAGCGCTTCGATGCGCAGCTCGCCATCGTCGACAAGCGGCGCGAGCGCCCCGGCGAATCCGAGGTCATGAACATCATCGGTGCCGTCGCCGGCAAGGACTGCCTGTTGATCGACGACATCGTCGATTCGGGCGGCACGCTCTGCAACGCGGCCGAAGCGCTGCTCAACAACGGCGCCACCAGCGTCACCGCCTACATCACCCATGGCGTGCTCTCGGGCGGCGCGGTGACCCGCATCGCCGGCTCGAAGCTGCAGGAACTGGTGATCACCGATTCCATCCAGCCGAGCCAGGCCGTGCTCGACGCGCCCAACATCCGCGTCATTTCTATCGCCGACCTGATGGGCGAAGCGATCTCGCGCACGGCGACCGAGGAATCGGTCTCCAGCCTTTTCGATTAAGGCGTGTTGAGATTCAGGTCAGGCCGAGCCGAAAATGGCGGGTTCCGAGAACCGGAGCGGAGCGTACTTGAAGTACGTGAGCACCGGAAGCGCAGGAAACCTCCATTTGCAGGCCGGCATCACCTGAATATCAACACGCCTTAAACGGGGGCGCTGCCGGCCTGGGTCAAACCGGCCAGCCGCTTGCTGCCTTCGCCCGCCTCGCGCGCGCCGCGCATATAGCCGCGTGGCGAGGCGCCCAGCATGCGCTTGAACATGGTGATGAAGGCCGGCACGCTGTCGTAGCCGAGGTCGAGCGCCACCCTGGTGATCGGCTCGCCGTCGGCCAGCCGGGGCAGCGCGGCGAACAGACAGGCCTGCTGGCGCCATGTCGACAGCGACAGCCCGGTCTGGCGATGGAAGGCGCGGGTGAAGGAGCGCCGGCTCATGCCCGCGGCATCCGCCCATTCGTCGATCGTGGCGTGCGGCGAAGGCGCCGCCACGAAGCGCCGGCAGAGAGCCGCGAGCTTCGAGTCCGACGGGAAAGGCAAGCCGAGCGGCCGTTCCGGCAGGTTCGGGATCTCGTGCAGTAGGAGCCCCATGATCAGCCCGCCGCGCCCTTCGAGCTCGCCGCCCTGCGGCAGCTTCTCCGATTCCACGATCAGGCTGTGCATCAGTTCGGTGATACCGACGACACGCAAGCCCCCAGGCAGGCCGGGAATGGCATCCGGCACGACATAGACCGAGCGCATCGAGACATCGCCCAGCATCTCGACCGAGTGTTCGATGCCGGCCGGTATCCACATTGCATGGTCGGGCGGAACCATCCAGCGGCCGTGCTTCGTCGTCACTAGCACGACGCCGACCAGCGCATGCAGCAACTGGCTGCGGCTGTGGCGGTGCCGCGGCACGTGGTAGCCGTCGGGATATTCGGTCGGCAGCGCGACCGCAGGCCCGACCGCCTGCTCCAGCCATTGCCAGCGGCTTTCGTGCAGCCGGCCGAGCTCGGCTGCGTCACCCCTGAAGATTTCCCGGCCGTGCGGCATCGGATGTGGCCCACTTGCGAAACTATTGGACCAAACCACGAAAGAAGTCGCCATTCAAGCCGATTATAAGGCAAGCGTCCTAACAGACTGCCTGCGGTTCGCCGCCAAAAAGACCACGGAGCATTGCCTTGACCGATACGACCGCCACCGCCGTCGCTGCCCCAGCGGCGGCCAGTCACCCCTCGGCGCAAGCGACGGCCTTCACCGTCATTCTCGCGGTGAGCTTCTGCCACTGCGTCAACGACATCATGCAGTCGCTGCTTTCGGCCATCTATCCGCTGCTCAAGGACAATTACGGTCTCGACTTCTGGCAGATCGGCCTTTTGACCTTCACCTTCCAGGTGACGGCCTCGCTGCTGCAGCCGGTGATCGGCATGATCACCGACAAGCGGCCTATGCCCTATTCCTTGCCTTGGGGCATGGCCTCGTCGCTGGTCGGGTTGGTGGTGCTCGCCCATGCCGGCCACTACTGGCTGCTCCTGATCGGCGCCTCGCTGATCGGCATCGGCTCGGCGATCTTCCACCCGGAATCCTCGCGCATTGCCCGCTTCGCCTCCGGCGGCCGCTTCGGCCTGGCGCAGTCGCTGTTCCAGGTCGGCGGCAATTTCGGCCAGGCGATGGGACCGCTGCTCGCCGCCTTCATCGTCGTGCCATTCGGCCAGACCAGCATTTCCTGGTTCGCCGTCGGCTCGCTGATCGGCATTGTCGTTTTGTGGCAGGTCGGCGGCTGGTACAGCCGGCTGCGCGCCTCGATGGCCACCCGCAAGCAAGCGGCCCACGTCTCGCCCTTCCCGCGCAGCAAGGTCATGTGGGCGCTGGCGGTGCTGACGCTGCTGGTGCTGAGCAAGAACGCCTATATTGCCTCGCTCTCCAGCTACTACACCTTCTACGCCATCCATAAGTTCGGCGTTTCGGTGCAGATGAGCCAAGTGATGCTGTTCCTGTTCCTCGGCGCTTCGGCGCTGGGTATCCTGCTCGGCGGCCCGTTCGGCGACCGCTACGGCCAGAAGGCGATGATCTGGTTCTCGATCGTCGGCGTGCTGCCGTTCACGCTGGCGCTCCCCTACGCCAACCTGGAATGGACGATGGTGCTCACCGTGCTGATCGGCCTCATCCTGTCGTCGGCCTTCTCCAACATCGTCGTCTTCGCGCAGGAACTGGTGCCTGGACGCGTCGGCATGATCGCCGGCATCTTCTTCGGCTTCGCCTTCGGCATGGGCGGCATCGCCGCCGCCGTGCTCGGCGTCATCGCCGACATGAAGGGCATCGACTTCGTCTACCAGATCTGCTCCTACCTGCCCCTCCTCGGCCTGCTGACGGTGTTCCTGCCAAACATGAAGGAAGCCCGAAAGACCTGATTTTTGCCGACCACGGCCCGCGAAGAACCTGAAGATCAAAGCACCCGCATGATGGCGGGTGCTTTTTTTGTTTTCGCGCGGGGGCTCAGGCCTTGAAGAAGGCCAACAGGTCGGCGTTGATGACATCCGCATGGGTCGTCGCCATGCCGTGCGGGAAGCCCTTGTAGACCTTGAGCTCGCCCTTCTTGAGCAGCTTGATCGACAGCAGCGCGGAGTCGGCGATCGGCACGATCTGGTCGTCGTCGCCATGCATGACCAGCACCGGCACGTCGATCTTCCTCAGGTCCTCGGTGAAGTCGGTTTCCGAGAAAGCCTTGATGCAGTCGTAATGCGCCTTGGTGCCGCCCATCATGCCCTGGCGCCACCAATTGTCGATGACACCCTGCGACACGACCGCGCCCGGGCGGTTGAAGCCGTAGAACGGACCAGCCGGAACGTCGCGGAAGAACTGGGCGCGGTTGGCTGCCTGGGCCGAACGGAAGCCATCGAACACCTCGATCGGCAGGCCGCCGGGATTGGCATCGGTCTTGAGCATGATCGGCGGCACGGCGCCGATCAGCACCGCCTTGGCGACGCGGCCGCCGGAACCATATTGGGCGACATAGCGCGCCACCTCGCCGCCGCCGGTGGAGTGACCGACATGGATGGCGTCCTTGAGGCCGAGATGCGCGACGAGTGCCGCCACATCGGCGGCGTAGGTGTCCATCTCGTTGCCGGTGTCGGTCTGGGTCGAGCGGCCGTGGCCGCGGCGGTCATGCGCGATGACGCGGTAGCCTTTCGACAGGAAGAACAGCATCTGGGCATCCCAGTCGTCGCTGCTCAACGGCCAGCCATGATGGAAGACGATCGGCTGACCGGTCCCCCAGTCCTTGTAGAAGATCTGCGTTCCGTCCTTCGTGGTGATCGTGCCGCTGCCGATCTTGGTCTGCGAAGCTTCCGTCATCTCCATCTCCTTCTGAATTGTCGCAATAAATAATATCGCGATAATGATATGCGTAACGCGATCGAGCCGACTTGTCCACAAAAAATATGTATCACGATAACATTTTCTGTGGTACATAATCAGTGCTCAGTCGGCAAAAGGATCGTGCCGTGCCTCTCCCCTTGGACAATCAGCTCTGTTTCACGCTTTACGCCACCAGCATGACAATCAATCGTACCTACAAACCAATGCTGGACGAAATGGGCATCACCTATCCGCAATATCTCGTGCTCAACGCGCTGGGCGAGGCGGACGGCATGTCGGTGGGCAGCATCGCGCATCGGCTCGCCTTGGAATCGAGCACAATCACGCCGCTGGTGAAGCGCATGGAACAAGCCGGACTGGTCACGCGCCAGCGCAGCCGGGCCGACGAACGTCAGGTTCAGGTCGACCTGACCGCGGCCGGACGCGCGCTGTTGGTCCGGTGCAATTGCCTGAACGAGACCCTGATCGAGCGCTCGGGAATGACGCTGACCGAGCTCGATGCCCTGAACCGGCAGGTGAAGGCGCTACGGGATGCTCTGAACAGTGATCTGGCCGGCGTCGGCTGAAGCTTGCGCATCCCTTAATGCAGGCCGAACTCGCGCAGCAGTTCCTCGCGATAGCGCACGAAACGGCTTTCGCTGCGGTCGCGCGGGCGTGGCAGGTCGACATCGATGAGCCTTGCCGCGCCGCCCTTCTCCTTGGGCAGGATCAGCACCCGGTCCGCAAGATAGATCGCTTCTTCCAGGTCATGGGTGACCACGACCATGGTGACGTTCTCCTCGCTCCAGATGCGCGCCAGTTCCTCCTGCATGGAGATCTTGGTCATGGCGTCGAGGGCCCCGAGCGGCTCGTCGAGCAGCAGGATCTCCGGCTGCACCGTCAGAGCCCTGGCGATGCCGACGCGCTGCGCCATGCCGCCCGAGAGCTGTCTCGGATAGGCATCGCTGAATTCGGCGAGGCCGACCAGCGCGATATAGAAGCGCGCCCGCTTCTCGGCCTCCGCCTTGGGCACGCCGCGCACCTCGAGGCCGAAGGCGACATTGCCGAGTACGGTGAGCCAAGGCAGCAGACGTGGCTCCTGGAAGATCACCGCCCGCTCCTCGCCGACGCCCTCGATCGCTCTGCCGTCGATGGCGACGGCGCCGCCATCGGCCCTCTCCAGACCAGCAAGGATGCGCAGCAGCGTCGTCTTGCCCGATCCGCTGGCGCCGACGATGACCAGGCATTCGCCGGGGCGGATATCGAGGTTGAGCGAGCGCAGCACGGTAAGCTGGCGCCCGCCGAGGCTGAAGGATTTCGACAGGTCGCGTATCGTGACCTCGCCGCTGCGTGGCGTCGCCATGGCTTGCGCCTCCATGCTCAGTTGGTCTTGGTCTCGCCCGGACGGTAGAGGATATCGGCAGCCTTGAGCTTGCCTTTCGGCAACCGGCCGTCGCGTTCGAGGACGCTTACCCAGAAGTCGACGTCGCGGTCCGTCACGGCCGCTTTTTCGCGCAGGCCGAAGCCGGTCCAGAAACGAGCCAGCTCGCCATTCTCGCCGCGCTTGTCGAGGACGCCGGCGAGCACCTTGCGCGCCTCGTCCGGGTTCTGTCGCGACCAGTCGGCGGCGCGTGCGGACTGCTCTACGAAGTTGCGGGCGGCGTCGGGATTGGCGGCGATGAAATCGCGCCGCAGCACCACGAAACCGCCGGCGATCTCGCCGAGTACGTCGGTATCGTTGAAGATGCCGCGCACGCCGCCATTGCTGACCAGCTGGCCGGCGAAGGTCGCCTGCCAGTAGCCGAGACCCGCGACATCGACCTGGCGCGACCGCAAGGTCTGCTCGAGCTGCGGCCCCGGCACCACGACCAGCTTGGCGGCGTCCGGCGGCAGGCCGACGCCCCGCAGCGCCTCGCGCACCGTATAGTCGAGATGGGCGCCGAGCGTATTGACCGAGATCGTCTTGCCCGCGATATCCGCGATCGATTTGATCGGGCTATCCTCCAGCACATAGAAGACGCTCTTGACCTCCTTGTTGATGCCGTTGCTCGGATAGGCGGCGACGAAGTCGTTGCCGCCGGCGATCGAGTTGATCACGGCCGGCGTGGCGGCCGAACCCAGGTCGACGCTGCCGGAGGCGAGCGCGAACAGCGATTCGGGGCCGCCCGCGGCATAGCCGACATTCTCGAGCTCGATGCCGAGACCCTTGAAATAACCGAGCTCGGCGGCGAGCTCGTGCGGGGAAATGCCGCCGCGGCTGGCGAGATAGCGGATCTTGACGGAAGCGGCCTGCGAGCGGGCGATCGAAGGCAGGCCGGCGGCGATGATGCCGGCGGCAAGCGGGGCACGCAGGAGGAGCGAACGGCGTGTGATGGTCATGGTCCGGCCTTTCATGGTTCAGGAATGACGAGGAAGACTGGCGGCTTAGCCGACGGTGCTGCTCCAACGGCAGAGTCGCCGCTGCAGGCTGACCAGCGCCTGGTTGGCGATGAGCCCAAGCGCTGCCAGGATGACGATCGCCGCGAACATCAGCGGGATCTGGAAATTGTACTGCGCGTTCATCACCTGGAAGCCGATGCCCTTGTTGGCGCCGATCATTTCCGAGGCGATCAGCAGCAGCAGCGCGGTGGTGGCGCCGAGCCTCAAGCCGACGAAGATCGAAGGCACCGCGCCTGGCAGCACGACGCGGCGGAAAATAGTCAAGCGTCGGGCACCGTAGACGCGCGCCATCTCGAGCAGCTTGGGGTCGACCTCCTTGACGCCGCTGATGGTGTTGAGGAGCAGCGGAAAAAGCGTCGCCCAGAAGATGACGAACACCTTGGAGGCCTCGCCCAGTCCCAAGAGCAGGATGAAGACCGGATACAGCGCCAGCGCCGAGGTCTGGCGGAAGAGCTGCAGGATAGGATCGAGCGCGGTTTCGACGGTCCGCACCTGGCCCATGACAAGGCCGAGCGGGATGGCGACGAGGACGGCCGCCGCGAAGGCCAGGCCGGCGCGCTGCAGGCTGATGGCGATGTCGCCGAGCAGGCTGCCGCCGGCAAGCCCCTTCCAGAGCGCGGCGACGATCGCGTCGATCGGCGGCAGCACCGCCGCGTTGACCCAGCCGCTTCTTGCCGCCACCTGCCAAAGCGCCAGGAAGCCGAGAAGCAGGCCATAGCGCGACAGGATCCGCGCCGAGGTCCGGCCGGCCAGCCGCAGGGCCTCGGTACCGAAGCCATTACCGCCGTCACGCCTGCCGATGCCGATTGGACGTTCGATGTGCTGCAAGGTCATCGTCTTGCCTCCTCGCTTCGAGAGACTATTCGGCGGCGAGCACGGTCGATCGGGCGGCCGTCCACGGATTCTCCGGTCGCCTGAGGCCGAGATTCTCGCGCAGTGTCCTGCCCTCATAGGCGGTGCGGAACAGGCCTCGCCGTTGCAGCTCAGGGATCACCAGGTCGACGAAATCGTCGAGCGCGCCTGGCAGCCAGGGCGGCAGGATGTTGAAGCCGTCGGCGGCTTCATTGGTGAACCATTCCTCCAGCTGATCGGCGACCTGCGTGGCACTGCCGATTACCGTGTAATGCCCCCGCGCGGTCGCCACCCACTGATAGAGCTGGCGGATCGTAAAATTGTGCTCGTCGGCGATCTGGCGGATCAGCGCCTGCCGGCTCTTCATGCCTTCAGTTTCTCTGCTCGGCGGCAGCGGCCCGTCGAGCGGATAATCCCGCAGATCGAGCGTCTGGCCGGCAAGCGCGTTGAGCAGCGCCACCCCATCTTCCGGCAGGATCAGGTCGTTCAGTTGCTGGTATTTGGCGCGGGCTTCCGCTTCGGTGCGGCCGACGAAAGGCGCCACGCCCGGCATGATCAGCACCTGTGCCGGATCGCGGCCGGCCGCCGCCACGCGCGCCTTGATGTCGCGATAGAATTCCTGCGCGGAGGCGAGGTTCTGATGCGCGGTGAAGATCACCTCGGCCGAGGCCGCGGCGAGCCCACGGCCATCCTCGGACTGGCCCGCCTGCACCACCACGGGATGCCCTTGCACCGGACGCGGCACGTTGAGCGGCCCCTTGACGCTGAAATGTTCGCCCTTGTGGTCGATGTCGTGCAGCTTGTCCTTGTCGTAGAAGCGGCCGGTCTTCTTGTCGCGGATGAAAGCGTCGTCTTCCCAGCTGTCCCACAGCGCCTTGACCGTCTCGACATGCTCATGCGCCCGCGCATAGCGCTCCGCATGGTTGGGCTGGACGTCGCGATTGAAGTTGCGCGCGGTGTCGTCCCCCGCCGAGGTGACGACGTTCCAGCCGGCGCGGCCGTTCGACAGAAGGTCGAGCGAGGCGAATTTGCGGGCGAGCGTGTAAGGCTCCTCATAGGTGGTCGAAGCGGTGGCGATGAAGCCGAGATGGGTGGTCAGCGGAGCCAGCGCCGCAAACAGCGTCACCGGCTCGAAACCGGCGATCTTGGCGTTGCCGCCCTCGCGGGCGCCGAGGCCCACCGTCAGGTTGTCGGCAAGAAAATAGGCGTCGAACAGGCCGCGCTCGGCGGTCAGCGCGAGCTTTTTGTGGAACTCGAAATTGGTCGCGCCGTCGGCCGGCGAGTCCGGATGGCGCCAGGCCGCGACATGTTGGCCGCCGCCGGGCAGAAAGGCGCCGAGCTTGATCTGTCTGGATTTTCTGGGGCTGGTCATGGCTGATCCTTCGGTTCGCAAAATGGCTGCGCTGGAGTCAGGCGGCGAGGCCGACGCGGCGTGTGGCACCGACGACGTTGACGACCTCGGCGACAGCCTGCCGGGCGCGGGCATGGATCGCTTCCGACACCAGCACGCCGTCGGCAAAATCTTTGTCGGAGGCGTAGATCGCGGTCGGTATGGTCAGCGCTTCGAAGAAGCCGAACAGCGGCCGCAGCTGATGTTCGACGATCAGCGAGTGACGCTCTCCGCCGCCGGTCGCCGCCAGGACGACCGGTTTCCCGCGCAGCGAAGACGGATCGAGAAGGTCGAACAAGTGCTTGAAAAGGCCTGTATAACTGCCCTTGAAGGTCGGCGACCCCGCCACCAGCACGTCCGCGCCGGTCAATTGTTCGACGATGGCCCGGGCCACCGGATCGAGATCGCCGATGCGTCGTGCCCGAGGAAGCGATGGACCAAAGTCCTCGATGTCGAAGACAGCAGGCGTCGCACCGATCCGGCCGGCGACCTCGCCGGCGATATGACTGACGAACGCCTTGGTTTTCGACGGGCGGGTCAGGTTGCCGGATATCCCCACCACCAGCTTCTTCGTCATCTCGGCTCTCCTCGCGGCATTTATTCATTAAGACTACCGATTTTGTAGAATTAAATGAGCGAGAAGATTTCAAAACGAGCCTGGCAGAGGGATTGAGTTTGCGTTCTTTAGCCGTCGATTGGTTCAGCGGATGCGGGCTCAGGCTTCAATCCTGACCGGCGGCAGTTGCGGCGCCTCCAGTCCCTGGAAGGGGTCGCGCCAGGCATCGATCGCCTCCAGCCGGCCATACCAGCGGCGAAGGGACGGGTAGTCGTCGAGCGGCAATCTTGCGGCGTCGTTGAAGGGCAGAAACGTCGCCATGCGGAAGTCGGCATAGGAAACCGAATTGCCGACCAGCCACTCGCGCTGAGAAAGCTCGGCCTCAAGGAGAGCTGCGGCCGTGTGGAACTGCCTCAACCCCTCTTCGACCAAGGCCTCGTCGATCGGTCCCAGTCTCCAACGCTGTTTGGTGCCGCGCTCAAAATGCACCATGTCGCAGGCCCTGGCGAAGTTCTCCTTGCCCCAGCTCAGCCAGCGGATCATCTCGGGCTCGTCGTCTCCGGTGCGCCAGAAATCGGAACGCATGTCGCGCGAGAGCCGGCAGGCGTTCAGCGCGCGATATCGTTCGGCCTGCCCCGGCGCCGTCGGCGAGGCGAATTCGAAGGCGATCTCCGCCCCGAGATAGCGCGCCACCGCGACGGCGAGGCGAGGATTGGGGTTGCGGCTGAACAGAAGTTTCATGTCGATCTCCAATGGTCCTTCGAATACCAGCCAAGGACGAATGAAACAGGCCTGATGCTACATGACGGACGCAGACGGCACTTGGTGCAACCCGCCAGATCCAACTTTGCACCGGTAGGAAGCGTTGCTTATGCTCTGCCGGTCAGGCCGCATGGCCTGCGTAAACCCTGGCCAAGGCTTGCCGCTCAACGGCTTGCGCCCCTCGCCGCCTTCCGCTATAGAGCCGCCACCCGCGTAGACACCCTTGGAGGCAACGCGGAGGAAGGCCGGCTAGGCCTGCATGATCCCCGGAAGCGTTTGGACAGCCAAAAGCGTTTGGATCGACCATGCAAGGCCGCGACGGCTTTCGACGTTTACGGATGGGCTTGCCCGCCGCGAACGCTCCATAACACGCGAAAGGAAATGCCATGAGCCACGATACTTACGAGCTCAAGGCCGAAGCGCGCGAACAGGTCGGTAAGGGGTCCGCCCGTACGGTTCGACGCAACGGCAAAGTGCCTGCAGTTATTTACGGCGACAAGCAGCCCCCCCTGGCGATTGCGCTCAACTACAAGGACATCTTCTACAAGATCCACGGCGGCGGGTTCCTGACCACGATCGCCACGATCGATGTCGACGGCAAGAAGATCCAGGTCCTGCCGAAGGACTTCCAGCTCGATCCGGTCAAGGACTTCCCGGTCCATGTCGACTTCCTGCGCATCGGCAAGGACACCGAGGTCAATGTCGACGTGCCCGTCCACTTCATCAACGAAGAGAAGTCGCCCGGCATCAAGCGCGGCGGCGTGCTCAACATCGTGCGTCACGAAGTCGAGTTCCACTGCCCGGCCAATGCGATCCCGGATTTCATCACCGTCGATCTCGCCGGCACCGAAATCGGCGACTCGATCCACATTTCGGCGGTCGTCCTGCCGGCCGGCGTCAAGCCGGTGATCTCCGATCGCGACTTCACCATCGCGACCATTGCCGGTTCCGCGGCAATGAAGCCGGAGACGGAAGAGACCGCCGAGGCGGAGGCGCCGGAAGCGGCGGCCGCTGAGGCCGAAGAGAAGTAATTTTCCGCCTGGAGTCGACGATGCTTGTTTTTGCAGGCCTCGGCAATCCGGGCGCGAAATACGCCAACAACCGGCACAATGTCGGCTTCATGGCGGCGGACGCGATTGCCCGCCGCCATTCCTTTTCGCCCTGGTCGAAGAAGTTCCAGGGACTGATCTCCGAAGGCACGCTCGGCGGCGAGAAGATCCTGCTGATCAAGCCGCAGACCTTCATGAACCTGTCTGGACAGTCGGTCGGCGAGGCGCTGCGCTTCTACAAGCTCGAACCATCCGCCCTCACCGTCTTCTACGACGAGATCGACCTTGCCGCCGGCAAGGTCAGGGTCAAGGTGGGCGGCGGCTCGGGCGGCCACAACGGCATCCGCTCGCTCGACCAGCATGTCGGCAATGCCTATCGCCGCGTGCGCATCGGCGTCGGCCATCCCGGCGTCAAGGAGATGGTGCACGGCCATGTGCTGGGCGATTTCGCCAAGGCCGACCGTGAATGGCTTGACGTGCTGCTCGACGCGATCGCCGATGACGCCGGGCTGCTGGCCAAGGGCGACGACAACTCCTTCATGAACCGCATCACGCTGGTGCTGCGCGACAAGCTCGTGCCAACCGGCGATGACGACCGGCCGCCGCCCAAGACGCCGAAGCAGCAAAGCCACGTCCGCCAGGCGCGCCCGCAGCAGCCAGCGGCGAAGGTGCCCGAAAGCGGACCGATGGCCGCGATGCTGAAGAAGCTGTTCGGCAAGGACTAGGCTCAGTCACGATCGAGGCATGGGGCTTGACGTTCGTCGTCCCTTTCGCCCATAGCCCTCACCAAATCTCGAATTCCCGATAGGACCGTAAGAACATGGGTTTCAAATGTGGCATCGTTGGCTTGCCCAACGTCGGCAAGTCGACGCTGTTCAACGCGCTGACCAGGACGGCCGCCGCGCAGGCCGCCAACTATCCTTTCTGCACCATCGAGCCGAACACCGGCGAGGTGGCTGTGCCGGACCCGCGCATGCAGAAGATCGCCGCGATCGGCAAGTCGAAGGAGATCATCCCGACCCGCATCTCCTTCGTCGACATCGCCGGCCTGGTGCGCGGCGCCTCCAAGGGCGAAGGCTTGGGCAACCAGTTCCTCGCCAACATCCGCGAGGTCGACGCCATCGTGCACGTGCTGCGCTGCTTCGAGGATGACGACATCACCCATGTCGAAGGCCGCATCGATCCGGTTGCCGACGCCGAGACCGTCGAGACCGAGCTGATGCTCGCCGACCTGGAAAGCCTCGAGCGCCGCATCGTCCAGGTGCGCAAGCGCGCCGCCGGCAAGGACAAGGAAGCAATGGCCGTGCTGCCGATGATGGAGGCGGCGCTCGAGCTGCTGCAGGCCGGCAAGCCCACGCGCTTCCTGCTCAACGGCATCGGCGCCGATGATCTGCGCATCCTGCAGGGACTGAACCTGCTCACCTCGCATCCCGTCCTCTATGTCTGCAACGTCGCCGAGGCCGATGCCGCGACCGGCAACGAGCACACTAGGGCGGTGGAGAAAATGGCCGCCGCCCAGGGCGCCGGCACGGTGGTGATCTCGGCGGCGATCGAGGCGGAAGTCGCTCAGCTTTCCGACGAGGAGGAAATGGAATTCCTTGCCTCGATCGGCCTCGACGAGCCGGGCCTCAACAAGGTGATCCGCGCCGGCTACGAGCTCCTGCATCTGATCACCTATTTCACCGTCGGGCCGAAGGAGACGCGCGCCTGGACGATCCACAAAGGCGATAAGGCGCCGCAGGCGGCCGGCGTCATCCACACCGATTTCGAACGCGGCTTCATCCGCGCCCAGACGATTTCCTACAACGACTTCGTCACGCTGGGCGGCGAAGCGGCGGCCAAGGAGGCCGGCAAGGCGCGCGACGAAGGCAAGGAGTATGTCGTCCAGGACGGCGACATCATGCTATTCAAGTTCAACACGTGATATCGCCGTTGCTGGCGTCCGCCATGCCCTCCGGCCTGCGGAGGCAGCTGTCTTGACCTTGTGATGCAGCGGGGCTAAGCGGCCCGTGCTGACGTCCGTGAAGCCCTGCATCCTGGCGGCGCTTCGAACGAAATCTCTTTGGTCCAGCAAGGGAGACCCGGCGATGATCAAGGCCTTCGTCGTGGACAATGATCGCCTGCGCGTCACCGACGATCTCGCCACGGATGGTGACAGGGTCGTCTGGGCCGATCTCTTCAATCCGACCAAGGACGAAGAGGCCACCATCGAGAGCTGGCTGGGCATTGCCATCCCTACCCGCGAGGAGATGGAGGAGATCGAGATATCGAGCCGCCTCTATGTCGAGGACGGTGGTTATTTCATGACCGCCGTGCTGCCGGCGCAGACCGAGGTCGACGAGCCGCTGATGTCGCCGGTGACCTTCGCGCTCGCCGGCAACCGGCTGATCACCATCCGCTATCACGAGCCCAAGGCCTTCAAGACCTTCCCGCTGCGCGCCGAAAAGGTGGCGACCGGCTGCACCAGCGGCGACACCATCCTGATCGGCCTGCTGGAAGCGATCGTCGACCGTCTCGCCGATATCCTCGAGCGCGCCGGACGCGATGTCGAGGCGATCTCGCGCGACATTTTCGAGGCGCGCTCGACCAAGGCCTCCAAACGCAACCGCGATTTCCAGGAACTGTTGAAAGGCATCGGCCGCAAGGAGGATCTTGCTTCCTCCGTCCGCGACAGCCTGATCTCGCTGCAGCGTCTGGCCGGCTTTCTCGCCCATGTCGCGGCCCAGACCAAGATGAGCAAGGACGTGCGGGCCCGCATCAAGACTCTGTCGCGCGACGTGCTGTCGCTTGCCGACCACGCCACCTTCCTGTCGCAGAAGATCTCCTTCCTGCTCGATGCCACGCTCGGCATGATCTCGATCGAGCAGAACGCCATCATCAAGATATTCTCGGTCGCCGCCGTCATCTTCCTGCCGCCGACGCTGGTCGCCTCGATCTACGGCATGAATTTCGACATCATCCCCGAGCTCAAATGGGAGTTCGGCTATCCCTTCGCCATCGGCCTGATGGTGGTCTCCGCGATCCTGCCCTTCTGGTATTTCCGCCGGCGCGGCTGGCTCTGACACCTCCGGCCGGAACAACTGGCTCACCAGAAAGGACTTGACCAAATTGGCTCGGGCCGTCATCCGGATGCCCGACCTTGGGGATCAAGCGTTCGTCAACCGGATTGCCGACATGACCGGAAAGACCTGGGCCTATGAGGATTTCGTCGAGGGCGCCTCGCTCGACCTCGGCAGCAAGCATGTGAGCGCGGCCGAGATCATCGAATTCGCCAGCGAATTCGATGCCCAGCCGATGCATCTCGACGAGGAGGCCGGCAAGGCCAGCATCCTGGGCGGCCTTTCGGCTTCGGGCTGGCACACCTGCGCCATGTTCATGCGCATGCTGTGCGACGCCTTCCTGCTCGATTCGACCTCGCAAGGCTCGCCGGGCATCGAGCATGTGAAATGGAAGAAGCCGGTTCTGGCCGGCGACCGGCTTACCGGCAAGGTCACCGTGCTGTCCAAGCGCCAGTCCAAATCGAGGCCTCAGCTCGGGCTCGTCAGCATGCGCAGCGAGCTCTTCAATCAGCGCGGTGAATGCGTCTTCGAGCTCGAGAACACCGGCATGTTCCTGACCCGCGAGGCCGTCGCGTGACCCTGGACGAGTATTTCCTCATCGGCGAAACCGTCACCCTCGGCTCGCATAAGTTCGGCGCGGAAGAGATCAAGGCGTTTGCCCGCAAATACGATCCGCAGGTCTTCCATGTCGACGAGGAGGCGGCGAAGAAGAGCGTGCTTGGCGGTCTCTGCGCCTCTGGCTGGCACACCGCAGCCACCTGGATGAAATACAATCTCGAAAAGCGCATGGAGACCGAAGGCGTGCGCTGGACCGGCCCCGGTCCGCAGCCCGAATTCGGCCCCTCGCCCGGCTTCCGCAATCTCAAATGGCTGAAACCGGTCTATGCCGGCGAGACAGTGACCTTCACCCGCACTGCTCTTGCCCACCGTCCCCTTGCCGGGCGCCCCGGCTGGAGCCTGCTCACGCTGCGCTCGGAGGGCTTCGATTCGACCGGAGACAAGGTCATCGAGTTCGACAGCGCCGTGCTGGTGAAGGTGGAGTAGTGCCTTCCCCTTCTCCCCTTGTGGGAGAAGGTGGATCGGCGCGCAGCGCCGAGACGGATGAGGGGTGTTCCAGCGGAGTGAGACGCTGGCTTTCCCTGGAGCACCCCTCATCCGTCGCCTTCGGCGACACCTTCTCCCACAAGGGGAGAAGGGGACCGCTCAATGCCCCTCGAAGCCGATCAGCGTCCTGACCGGCACGCCGAGCGCTTCCAGCTTCCGGCGTCCGCCGAGATCCGGCAGGTCGATGACGAAGCAGGCGGCGACGATGTCGGCGCCGATCTGCCTGAGCAGCTTCACCGCCGCTTCCGCCGTGCCGCCGGTAGCGATCAGATCGTCGACCACGATCACCTTCTCGCCCTGCGAGACGCCGTCCTTGTGCATCTCCATCTCGTCCAGCCCGTATTCCAGGCTGTAGGCGACGCGCACCGTTTCGTAGGGCAGCTTGCCCTTCTTGCGGATCGGCACGAACCCTGCCGAAAGCTGATGCGCTACCGCGCCGCCCAGGATGAAGCCGCGCGCCTCGATGCCGGCGATCTTGTCGATCTTCAGCCCGGCATAGGGATGCACCAGCTCGTCGATGGCGCGGCGAAAGGCGCGTGCGTCACTCAGCAGCGTGGTGATGTCGCGAAACAGGATGCCGGGTTTGGGATAATCCGGAATGGTCCGGATGGCCGCAAGCAGCGTGTCTTCGAGGGAGGATTTCATGGGCGGTTGATCCGTTGCCGCACAGTTTTGCCGGCAAGTGGCCGAAAAGAAAAGGGCGCCTTTCGGCGCCCACGCTTTTTTCTGGAAGCCAGGCGCTTCAATGCGCCACGTCGGCCCACACCTTGCGCTTGGTCATGTAGACCAGGGCGCCGAACAGAAGCAGGAACACCAGCACGCGGAAGCCGGTCTTCTTGCGCTCCTCGAGGTGCGGCTCGGCGGCCCACATCAGGAAGGCCGACACGTCGCGGGCATACTGGTCGACCGTCTGCGGCGAGCCGTCGTCATAAGTCACCTGGCCGTCCGAGAGCGGCTTCGGCATCTTCAGCGACACGCCGGACAGGAAGTACGGATTGTAGTGCGTGCCTTCCGGGATCACCATGCCGGCCGGCGGCGTCTGGTCGTAGCCGGTGAGTAGCGAGTGGATATAGTCCGGGCCGCCCTGCGCATACTGGGTGAAGATGTCGAAGATGAAGCGCGGGAAGCCGCGCTCGACGCCGCGCGCCTTGGCGAGCAGCGACATGTCGGGCGGCGCGGCGCCGCCATTGGCGGCGGCAGCGGCCTGCTCGTTCGGGAACGGCGCCGGGAAATGGTCCGACGGCTTGCCCGGGCGGTCGAACATGTCGCCGGCATCGTTCGGGCCGTCATGGATGGTGTATTCGGCGGCAAGCGTCTTGATCTGCGCATCCGAGTAGCCGAGGCCTTCCAGCGTGCGGAACGCCACCAGGTTCATCGAGTGGCAAGCCGAGCAGACTTCCTTGTAGACCTTGAGGCCGCGCTGCAGCTGGGCCTTGTCGTAGGTGCCGAACGGGCCGGCGAAGCTCCAGCTCATTTCCTTCGGCTCGTTGATCGGGAAATGCGTCGGCGCGGCTTCGGCGTGTCCCTCCTGGGCCATGGCGGCTCCAACGCCTGCCGCCAGAAAGCCGAGCGCCGCCAGCGAGGTGAGAATCTTCTTCATGCCAAATCCCCTTGGATTCTCTTTATCGCTCAGCCCTTGGTTTCCGGCGCCATGACCGCGCCCGCCGGATGTCCGCCAGCTCCCTTGTTCTTCTTTTCCAGCACCGCCTCGGTAATCGAGTTCGGCAGGCGGCGCGGCGTCTCGATCAGGCCGAGCACCGGCATGATGACCAGGAAGAAGGCGAAGTAGAACAGCGTCGCCATCTGCGCCATGAACACGTAGCTGCCTTCCGCCGGCTGCGAGCCCAGCCATCCAAGCAGGATGGCGTCGGCCACGAACAGCCAGAAGAACAGCTTGTACCAGGGCCGGTAGACCGCCGAGCGCACCTTGGAGGTGTCGAGCCACGGCACCAGGAACAGCATGGCGATGGCGCCGAACATGCACAGCACGCCGCCGAGCTTGGAATTGATCGGCCCGATGTTGAAGGTGATGGCGCGCAGGATCGCATAGAACGGCAGGAAGTACCATTCAGGAACGATGTGGGCCGGCGTCTTCAGCGGGTTGGCGATCGTGTAGTTGTCCGGGTGGCCGAGATAGTTCGGCAGGTAGAAGACGAAATAGGCGAAGAAGAACAGGAACACGATCATGCCGAACGCGTCCTTGATGGTCGCATAGGGCGTGAAGGCGACCGTGTCGGTCTTCGACTTGACCTCGATGCCGGTCGGGTTCGACTGGCCGACGACATGCAGCGCCCAGATGTGCAGCACGACGACGCCGGCGATCATGAACGGCAAGAGGTAATGCAGCGCGAAGAAGCGGTTCAGCGTCGGGTTGTCGACGGCGAAACCGCCAAGCAGCAGTTCCTGGATCCAGTTGCCGACCAGCGGAATGGCGCTGAAGAAGCCGGTAATGACGGTGGCGCCCCAGAAGCTCATCTGTCCCCAAGGCAGCACATAGCCCATGAAGCCGGTGGCCATCATCAGCAGATAGATGATGCAGCCGAGGATCCACAGCAGTTCGCGCGGCGCCTTGTAGGAGCCGTAGAACAGCCCGCGGAAGATGTGGATATAGACGGCGACGAAGAAGAACGAGGCGCCGTTGGAATGGAGATAGCGCAAGAGCCATCCCGAGTTCACGTCGCGCATGATCTTCTCGACCGAATCGAAGGCGAGATTGGTGTCGGACGTGTAGTGCATGGCCAGCACGATGCCGGTCAGGATCTGCGCGACCAGCATGATCGACAGGATGCCGCCGAACGTCCACATGTAGTTGAGGTTGCGCGGCACCGGGTAGGCGACGAAGCTGTCATAGATCAGCCGCGGCAGCGGCATGCGGGCGTCGAACCAGCGCTCGATGCCGGTCTTCGGCGTGTAGGTGGAGTGTCCCTCGCTCATCGAAATATCCCCTGCCTCAGCCGATGCGGATCTTGGTGTCGGAAATGAACTGGTAGACCGGGATCGCCATGTTCTCGGGTGCCGGGCCTTTGCGGATGCGGCCGGCGGTGTCGTACTGCGAACCGTGGCACGGGCAGAACCAGCCGCCGAAATCGCCTTCCTGGCCGAGCGGGATGCAGCCGAGATGGGTGCAGACCTGCACCATCACCATCCAGGCTTCCTTGCCCGGCGTGGTGCGGTTGGCGTCGGTCGCCGGCGCGTCGGAGGGCAGGTTGGCGTTGCGCGCGATCGGGTCCTTGAGGTCGTTGAGGCTGACCGCTTCGCCGTCCTTCATTTCCTTCTCGGTGCGGTTGCGTACCACGACCGGCTTGCCGCGCCACTTGACGATCAGCGAACTGCCGGGCTGCAGCGAGGAGACGTCGACCTCGACCGACGCCAGCGCCAGCGTCGAGGCGTCCGGGCGCATCTGGTCGATGAACGGCCAGGCGACGGCCCCTGCGCCGACCACACCGGCCATGCCTGTGGCGATATAGAGAAAATCGCGACGGTTGGGATCGTGGATTTCGGTTGCGCTCACGGGTGCCTGATCCTTTCGCCTCTTTCCGTGCCGGCGGCCGAGCCTTGTCCCCGCTCAATCGCGCCGGCCCGACAGCGCATGGCGAACAGGCTAGCGAATTCCTCCGGCATTTGGAGTTGGGTTTATGCGTGAAGCCCGTTTTTGTCCAGACGGGTCAAGGCACAAGGGCACATTGTCGCGGGTGTGTGCCGCAGCCTGGGCGGATGCCCTGCCGGCGGACCGACGAAGGCCGTGAAATAGCAGGAAATCGGTGGCGAAAACGAGGGCTTGTTCGCCTCGACAGCGGTCGTTGGCACGGTCTATTCTCCAGCCATGGCGCATGTCATCGATCGCGACAAATGGGCGGACGCCCCGGACCGCTGGCAAGGCGAGCTGCAATGCGGCGCCTTCGGCTCCAGAAGCTGCCTGATCTTCAACTACGTGCCGGGAATCGGCGGCGGCCCGCGCCTGCACAAGCATCCCTATGCGGAGATCTTCATCATCCGCTCCGGCACCGGCCTGTTCACGGTCGGCGATCGACAGATCGAGGCCTCGGCCGGCCAGATCCTCATCGTGCCGCCCGACACGCCGCACAAATTCACCAATCTCGGTCCCGGTCCGCTCGAGACCACCGACATCCACGAGAACGGCAGCTTCATCACCGAATGGCTGGAGTAAATCGCGTCAGACGATCTAGCGCGCGCCGAGCCTGACCAGCACCGCTCTCGGGATGTCGTATTCGCGGATCACGGCGTCATGCTTGCGCAGCCCGCAGAGCTCGCGCTGAATGAAATAGCCATGGACGGCTTCCGCCGCTTCCTTCAGCAGCCGGTTGCGGTCGCCGCCCTCGCCGTTCTGGCGCAGCTTTGCCAGCGTCTCCTCGACGCGCTGGCCGGCGCGGCCAAGGGCGGCCGCCTTTTCGGCGAGGATTTCGTGGCCGAGCAGGTCGAGCGCGTTGTCCTGCGCGCCGCTTCGTCCGAAATTGGTGGGCATTCTGACCGACATGGCTGCGTTCTACTCCGCTGGCCGCGTCTCTTCCAGCACGCTTTCCTCATTGAACAGGAAGCCGCCGGACTGCCGTTTCCAGAGCCGCGCATAGAGACCGTCGAGCGCCACCAGCTCGTCATGCGTGCCCTCTTCGACGATGCGGCCGCCGTCGAGCACGACCAGCCGGTCGAGCGCGGCGATGGTGGAGAGCCGGTGGGCGATGGCGATCACGGTCTTGTCCTCCATCAGCCTCACCAGGTTTTCCTGGATAGCCGCCTCGATATCGGAATCGAGCGCCGAGGTCGCCTCGTCGAGGATGAGGATCGGCGCATCCTTGAGGAAGAGGCGGGCGATCGCCACGCGCTGGCGCTGTCCGCCGGAGAGCTTGACGCCGCGCTCGCCGACATAGGCCTCGTAACCGGCCCGCTGGCGGTTGTCGCGCAGGCCCATGATGAAATCATGTGCTTCGGCCTTGCGCGCCGCGGCGATCACCTCGGCGTCCGTCGCGTCCGGCATGCCGAGCTTGATGTTGTCGCGCAGCGAACGGTGGAAGAGAGCGGTATCCTGGCTGACCACGCCGATATTGCCGCGCAGCGAATTCTGCGTCACGCCGGCGATATCATGGCCGTCGATCAGGATCTTGCCGCCCTCGAGGTCGTAGAGGCGCAGGATGAGATTGGCTAAAGTCGTCTTGCCGGCGCCCGACGGACCGACCAGCCCGACCTTCTCGCCCGGCCGCACGACGAGGTCGATGCCGTCCAGCACCCCTGCCCCCTTGCCGTAATGGAAGGTGACGTTCTTGAGGTCGATGCGGCCTCCGGCAACCACCAGCTCCTTGGCGTCGGGGGCGTCGGTCAGGCCGAGCGGCTGCGAGATCAGCGCCTTGGAGTTCTCGAGCACGCCGAGATTCCTCAAGATGCCGTTGAGCTGCATCATCACCCGTCCCAGCAGCATGTTGAGCCGCAGTACCAGCGAAAGCGTGAAAGCGACGGCGCCGACGGTGATCGAGCCTTCCACCCAGAGATAGACGGCAAGGACCGCGATTGACGTGATCATGATGCCCGAAAGCGTCGTCAGCGCCATGCGCACGCCGGTCAGCCGGCGCGTGAACGGCCGCAGCGCATCGAGATAGATGTCAAAGCCGCTGCGTATGTAACGGTCGTCGCCGTCGGCGGCGAACAGTTTCAGCGTCTGCACATTGGAATAGGAATCGACGATGCGGCCGGTGATCATCGAGCCGGCTTCGGCGGTTGCCTCGGCATGCTTGCGGATCGCCGGCAAATAGAACCTCGCCAGCCAGCCGAAGGCTGCGATCCATATCACCACCAGCACCGCCAGCCTGAGATCGAGGCCGGCGACCAGCGCCAGCGTCGTCACCGTGTAGACGATCATGAACCAGATGACCTCGATGAAGCTCTCCATCAGGTCGCCGGTTGCCTGCCCCGCCTGCCAGACCTTGGTGGCGATGCGTCCGGCGAAATCGTTCTGGAAGAAGGCGTAGGACTGGCGCGAGACATGCCTGTGCGCCTGCCAGCGCACCAGGCTGTAGAAGCCCGGCGTGATCGTCTGCTCGTCGACGAGCGCCGAAAGGCCGACCACCAGCGTGCGTATGATCAGCACCACCGCGCCCATGAACAGAAGCTCTGGCCCGGCGGCGGCCCAAAGCGCGTGCCAGCTTCGTTCGCCGGGAAGCTGGTCGAGGATATCGACCAGCCGTCCGACGAAATAGAACAGCCCGGCCTCGACCAGCGGCGCGATGCCGCCGATGATCAGCATGGCGAAGAAGGCGAGCTTCGCCTGTCCGACATAGTGCCAAAGGAAGCCGCCGACGCTGGCGGGTGGCCGAAGATTCGCGGGCTCGCGAAACGGGTAGACCCAGCTTTCGAACCAGCGATAGACGGCTTTCATCATTCCGCGGCTTCACCCTTGGCGATTACATCGTTGGCGGCCTCGGCGGGCGCGTCGTCGAGCAGGAAGCCACCCGACTGGCGTTGCCAGAGCTGGGCGTAAAGCCCGCCTTTGGCGACGAGCTCCTCGTGGGACCCTTCCTCGATGACGCGGCCCTTGTCCATGACGACGAGCCTGTCCATCGCAGCGATGGTCGAAAGCCGATGCGCGATGGCAATCACGGTCTTGCCCTGCATCAGCTTGTAGAGGTTCTCCTGGATCGCCGCCTCTGCTTCCGAATCGAGCGCCGACGTCGCCTCGTCGAGGATGAGGATCGGCGCGTCCTTCAGCATAACGCGGGCGATGGCGATACGCTGCCGCTGGCCGCCGGACAATTTGACGCCCCGGTCGCCGACATGGGCGTCGAAACCCTTGCGCCCATTGTGGTCGGAAAGCCCATCGATGAAATCGAGCGCCTCCGCCCGCCGCGCCGCCTCGAGCAGCATCTCGTCGGTCGCGTCGGGTCGGCCGTAGAGGATGTTCTCGCGCACCGAGCGGTGCAGCAGCGAGGTGTCCTGCGTCACCATGCCGATCTGCGCGCGCAGCGAATCCTGCTTCACCCCGGCGATCTCCTGGCCGTCGATCAGGATCCGGCCGCCTTCCAGGTCGTAGAAGCGCAGCAAGAGGTTGACCAGCGTCGACTTGCCGGCGCCGGAGCGGCCGACGATGCCGACCTTCTCGCCGGGCTGCACGGTCAGCGACAGCTTCTCGATGACGCCCTTCTGCTTGCCGTAGTGGAAGCGGATGTCCTCGAAGCGGATCTCGCCCTGGCTGACGGCGATGTCCTTGGCGCCCGGCCTGTCCTCGACCAGTCGCGGCAGCGAGATCGACTGGATGCCGTCCTGCACCGTGCCGATATTCTCGAACAGGCCCGACATCTCCCACATGATCCACTGCGACATGCCCCACATCCTGAGCACCAGGCCTATCACGACGGCGACCGCGCCGATCGTCACCGCATCGGCGAGCCACAGCCACAGCGAGATCGCCGTGACGGTGAACAAAAGCAGCGAATTCAGGATGTAGAGCAGGCCGTAGAGCACCGTCACCAGGCGCATCGAGCGGTAGACGGTATCGAGGAAGCCCGCCATGCCTTCCCGAGCGAAGGCCGCCTCGCGGCGCGCGTGGGAGAACAGCTTCACCGTCTGGATGTTGGCATAGCTGTCGACGACGCGGCCGGTCATGGTCGAACGTGCATTGGCCTGTTCCTCACCGACCTTGCCGAGCCGCGGAATGAAATACCGAAGCAGCGCGATATAGCCGATCAGCCATACACCCAACGGTGCGGCCAGCCGCATGTCCGCCGAGCCGACGATGAACAGCATGCCGAGGAAGTAGACGATGACGTAGTTGAGGACGTCTATAACCTTCATGACGCAGTCGCGCACGGCGAGCGCGGTCTGCATCAGCTTGGTGGCGATGCGGCCGGCGAACTCATCCTGGTAGAAAGCCATCGACTGTTTCAGCAGGTAGCGATGCACCTGCCAGCGGATGCGCATCGGGTAGTTGCCCATCATCGTCTGCTGATTGAACAACGAACGCACCCAGACCGTGCCGGGCAGCGCAAACAGCACGATGAAAGCCATGCCGGCGAGCTTCCAGCTCTCGGTCTGCAGGAAGGTTTCCCGGTTCTGCGCCGACAGCCAGTCCACGATGCGGCCCATGAAACCGAACATCCACACTTCGGTGATGGCGATCGCCGCCACCAGCACTGCATCCACGGCGATGTAGGGCCAGACGCCGCGCGTGTAGTGCACGCAAAAGGCGACCAGCGTCTTCGGCGGCTCGACCGGCTCCGCGGCGGGAAACGGATCGAGCCTCTTTTCAAACCAGCGGAACATTCCAGGCACTCGACTGTCCATGCGCTCACGCGGCGCGGGATTGACGGGGTAGGTTCATCGGCCGCGCGGCGCGACGGGCCGGCGATACGGACTCATCCGTATCGCCGGCCCTGCTTCGCGCAATATAGGGTGTCGCGGGCTTTTCGCCGACAGGCTCGCCAGAGGATCCTGACGGTCCCGCATTTCCCGACGAAAGGCTGCCGCCGGCCCGCGCTTTCTCGCCCGGCCGAAACAGCCTTGCGATACGGCGCACCAGCGAAGGCCGGCCGGGATCGGGCACGGCGCGCGAGAAATCGACATCCGGCAGCATGCCGCGATGCGGCCGCCGGCGCGTCTCGGCATGCACCGCCGACGAATAGGTCTCGCCGATCAGCAGCGCCCAGGTCGCCATCTTGCGCTCGTGCAGGCTTCTCGAGCCGGGTATTCTGAATGGATCGAACATCGGTCCGTCCTCCATGTGCAAATGCGTTAAAAAGGGTGATACGAACTCGACCTCCGGCATTCGGCCGGAGGCGCGAAATGTGTCGATCGGGACATGACGGCAAGCGTCGGTCCGGACACGACGGCTAGCGTCGGTCTCGACACGGTCTGGTGGGGCGCGGCGCCCCTTTGGCAGTTTGAAAAACATCGCAAGATTCCTTCGAAAGCCGAAAACTGGTTCGGCGGGAATCGGTGCGATGAGGTCTTAAAGTGTCAGAAGAATCGTCGTACCGAAACCGCCGCTGGGCATACTGGAGCCCCGGAGAGGAGCAGGTTGTGCATGGTCATCATGTGGTCCCCCTCCTTCGGTTCGGGTTGACGATGAGCGGCATATACTCGACTTCGCAGAAAATGGCCACCCGCCAGTCCAGAAATCGCCAAAAGCTGGATCGGCCTGTGGCCGATATGCCACTTATTAGAAGGATGCGGAAATGAACGACCGTCTCCGCATCGCGCTCTACCAGCCGGATATCGCCGGCAACACCGGCACAATCCTGCGCTTCGCCGCCTGCCTTGATCTCGGCGTCGACATCATCGAGCCGGCCGGTTTCCCGCTCTCCGACCGGGCGCTGAAACGGGCCGGCATGGACTATCTCGAAATGGCGGCGCTTGCCCGCCATGCCGACTGGCACGCCTTCGAGGAATGGCGCCGAACGAATGCGCGTCGGCTGGTGCTGCTCACCACCAGGGCAGAGACCGCCTACACCGATTTCGCTTTCGCTTCCGGAGATATCCTTTTGTTCGGCCGCGAATCCGCCGGCGCGCCGGAAGAGGTTCACCAGGCGGCGGACGCGCGACTGACCATCCCGATGCGGCAAGGCGCGCGCAGCATCAATGTCGCTTTGTCCGTCGCGATGGTCGCTGGCGAAGCGCTTCGCCAGATCGGCTAAAGCAATTCCAGGAAAAGTGTGAAACGGTTTTCCGTCCGGAATTGCGTCAAAACAAAAAGCCGGAGCGATTCTGCGTTTCCTTGAAACGATGAACCGCTCCAGCATCGTCAGCCCTTGCTCGCCGGCGCGGATCGCCTCCCCTTCTGCCGTCATTCTCACCCAGGCGCACATCGCCTTCTCCTGCATTTGCCCTGTCAACGTTTCTTCGCTACAAGCTCAACCTAACTTGAGGTCAAGCGGAAAGTGCGAGATGGCTCCGGTACGGGAATTGACGGTCGGCCAGGTGGCAATGCGCAGCGGCGTGGCGGTGTCGGCGCTCCACTTCTACGAGGCGCGTGGGCTGATCCGCAGCCATCGCACGGCGGGCAACCAGCGCCGCTACGGCCGCGACGTGCTGCGGCGGGTGGCGATCATCCGTGTCGCCCAGGAGGTCGGCATCTCGCTCGCCGAGATCGCCGCGGCGTTCCAGTCCCTGCCCGAGGGCCGAACGCCGACTCGCGAGGATTGGAATCTGCTTTCAACGGCTTGGCGAGACGGGCTCGATCACAAGATCAGCCAGTTGAAGAAGCTGCGCGATGGCCTGACCGACTGCATCGGCTGCGGCTGCATGTCGATCGACAAATGTCCTCTCCGGAACAAGGAAGACCGGCTGGCCAGGGAGGGCACTGGAGCCAGACGACTCCTGGTGCCCTGATGGGCTCGCGCTATTGAGCTGTGTTGAGATTCAGGTCAGGCCGAGCCGAAAATGATGGCTTCCGAGAACCGGAGCGGAGCGTACTTGAAGTACGTGAGCACCGGAAGCGCAGGGAGCCACCATTTGCAGGCCGGCATCACCTGATATCAACACAGCTCAATCCGCCGCTGGCAATCGTCGCATGGTGAATTCGATGACGTCGCCCGGGCGTTCGAACCAGCTTTCGATCTCGGTCCAGTAAGCCTGCTTGGGAAAGCGTTCGAACCATTCCTTCGCCTTGAGGCGCGCGGCGGGGCGCGGCAGCACGAAGGTCTCGCGCAGGAATCCGTCGCGCGGCGCTCTTTCACGCTCGGCCCGCGAGCGCTCCAGCCTCTTCCTCAAGCCATCCAGCGGCGGTCTTGCCGGGGTGCGCACGAAGGAACTCCTTTGCGCCTTGGTCAGACGGGACTTGACCCTTTCCTTTAAGAGATTAGGGATCGCGCGCAGAAAAAACGAGTCATTTGTCGGGCAAGCAAGCCCGGACTGGAGACGGAATTGGAACGACCCGACATTGCGGTGGGCCTGCCTGACGACATCGAACAGAAGAAGATGAAGGCCCGCCTCTGGTTCGAGGCGCTGCGCGAGCGCATCTGCGCCACATTCGAGCAGATCGAGCAGGAACTCACCGGACCGCAATCATCCTGGTCGCCCGGGCATTTCGAGAAGACTGCCTGGGAGCGCGACGAGGGCAAAGGCGGCGGCGGCACAATGTCGATGATGCGCGGCCGCGTCTTCGAGAAGGTCGGCGTGCACACATCGACCGTCTACGGCGAATTCTCTCCCGAATTCCGCAAGCAGATCCCCGGCGCCGAGGAGGATCCGCGCTTCTGGGCGAGCGGCATTTCGCTGATCGCCCATCCCTGGAACCCCAACGTGCCGGCCGTGCACATGAACACGCGCATGGTCGTGACCACGCGCCATTGGTTCGGCGGCGGCGCCGACCTGACGCCGGTGCTCGACCGTCGCCGCACCCAGGACGACCCCGATACGCTCGCCTTCCATCGCGCCATGCAGTTCGCCTGCGAGAAGAACGCCGCCGTGGCCGACTATCCGAAATTCAAGGCGTGGTGCGACGAGTACTTCTTCCTGCCGCACCGCAACGAGGCGCGCGGCATCGGTGGCATCTTCTTCGACTGGCTGCATTCGGGCGAGGATAAGGGCGGCTGGAACGCCGACTTCAATTTCGTCCAGGACGTCGGGCGTTCTTTCCTCGTCGTCTATTCCCACCTGGTGCGGGGCAATTTCAACCAGAACTGGACCGATGGCGACCGCGACGAACAGCTCATCCGGCGCGGCCGCTACGTCGAATTCAATTTGCTTCACGATCGCGGCACCATCTTTGGCCTGAAGACCGGCGGCAATGTCGCCTCGATCCTTTCCAGCCTGCCGCCCGAGGTAAAATGGCCGTAACAATCCGGTGAGCGAGGCGCTGGCCGCATTGAGGTCCCATTCGCCGAATCTTGGCGCGCAATGTGGCGGCACCGATTTCTTTTTCGTCTAATATCCTTTTGAAAAAATTGATCTATTTAAGGTTGCCGGGCCGGGAAGCGCCGGCGGTTCGTCTCCCATGGGCCGCGACCCGACGCGACCGGACGGCCCTGATCAAGAGGGGCGCCTTCCCATACGGGTGCCCGCATTCCAGGAGAGCATGCCATGCGCAAGCTTATCGTGACGGCAGCAGCCGCTGCCTTCCTCGCCTCCGGTGGTGTCGCGTTCGCCGCGGTCAAGCACACCACGGGCACGGTCAAGAGCTTTGATGGAACGGCCATGAGCCTTGTTCTGGACAATGGATCGACCTTCACCCTGTCGAAGGCCTTCAAGGATCCGGGTATCAAGCCGGGCGAGAAGGTTCGCGTTTCCTGGGATATGAGCGGCAAGAACAAGATTGCCGAGGCCGTCAAGATCATGAAGTGACGGCCACACGACATGCATCGAAACAAGGACTTGAAGCGCGTCGCTTGAATCCGCTTGGACGCGACGCGGCTTAAGCAAGATCGGGCAGCAAGGAGGCGGAGCAGCACTGCTCCGCCTTTTTGGGTTTCAGCGCTTCGTCCGGCCGCTCCGGACGGCACGACTCTTGATGCAACCGAAGTCGGCGACATGTGTTATGGTTATCCACTCGAGCAATTCCAGGGAAAGTGCCCAGCGGTTTCCGTGCGGGATTGCGAAGAACAATAGCTGGAGTGGTCAGAGCCGAACCGCTCCGCAGCGAGGAAAGGAAAACCCATGAAGGAATTCCAATGCGGGACACTCGTTCCAGGCTGTGACTGGCACACGCGCGCCGAGGAGGAAGCGGAGGTCATGCGCCGTGCCGTCGAGCACATGCGCGAGACCCACGGCGAAACCATCATCCGCGAGACCATGATCGAGGCGATCCGCTCCCGCATCCAGAAGGTCCGCGACGCGGCCTGAGGCATCCATTCGCGGATTTCGCACGACCACCAACAGGGACGGCGAGCGGGATGCAGCATTCGGGCGCATCTCGCTCTATTTGCGTCCCGGCCGCCGACGATGGCCGGCTTCGCTGAATTCAAGCAAAACTTATATTCGTATCGGCTTAGATAACCCCGCGGTAACGGTATGCATGCGATCGTCGCGCGCATGATCCGGTCACAAGCGGCTGTCCGAGGAGCCGTCGCCACCTGGCGCTGGCCGGGTCTGGTGGGACGAGGTGCCTCGCGCATGCGCGAAAGATCCGACAATCGAAGCGGTTCCCGCGCAGCGGCGCTCCTGTTGTGCGCGTTCGTCGGCGCATCACCTGCGGCCGCCCAGGAAATGACCACGTCGCTCGTCGATATTCACCAAGGCTCGCCGCTTAGCGAGCGCGCGAGAGGGCTCGGCAACGGCGGCTACGAGTTGCAGGACGGAAGCTGGGTCTCGTTCAATCGGTGGTACCATAGCAATTGGGTCGACATGCATGTCGACTTTCTCACGCAGCTCACCGAAAACAGCGGCATTCTGTGGGGCTTTGGGACCGGCGAACAAGCCGAGAAATACCGCATAGCACCAAGCCTCAAACTCGGTTTTCTCACCCAGACCCATCCGAGCCTGAACAGCACGCTGTCCCTTTCGGTCACCTCGACCTTCGGTGGCAACCTGACCGAAAAGCCATGCGTGGCCGACTACGGGGACCTGGGCACCTACAGCGTCAACTGCCGGCTCGCGGCTGGCGAGACGGCGCCTGAGGAAACGCTGAAATATCTGGTTAACGCTACACCCGAAAGGCTGCGCCTGTGGCTCAACTACCGTGTTACCTTCTGAACGCCGGGATGCCGTGCATGAGAAATCTTCCTGCTTACGAACTTGGCGACCGTCCGTTCTCGTTCCTGCCACCCTCGTTTCCTGTCTGACCGGGAGTAAGACCATGTCTGGTAATTTCTGGAAATTCGGCATTGCCGCGGCTCTCGTCCTTCTGCCGGCATCGATGGCGTCGGCGCAGGAAGCTCCCGACGCGGAAGAGACGGCTGCGCTGTGCCACGGCGGCGGGTCCATATGCGTAAGCGCAAAGATCCCGGTCGTGAAGGCAACGACTCAGGCGGTACAGAGCTGGATGAGCCCGGACGTCGGCGCCGCATGGACCGCCGGCTACAAGGGCCAGGGCGTCACCATCACCGTCGTCGACGACTTCAGCAGTTCATCGCGCTTCTCCGGCAATTTCGGCATCGGCACGCAATACCAGCGGCATGGTGAGTGGACGCGCGAGGAAGCCAGCATGATCGCTCCCTCGGCGACCATACGCTCCAAGGATTTCTCGACAGGCTCGGCCGTATCGCTGGCAAGCGGTCGGAACGTGCTCAACCTCAGCTACGGCATGTATGCCAGCGCCGGCTACGGCGTGAACCAGATCGGGTGGGCTCCGGAGGAGAAGTCGATCATCTCTTACGCCACCTGGGGATCGGCCGTCGTCTCGAAGGCGGCCGGCAACGACTCGGTCGCCGTCGGCGGCGTCACGGGCGGCCAGCAGGATTATCTCGATCTCGCCCTGATCGGCAAACCGACAGCGATCTTTGTCGGCGCGCTGTCGACAAACGGCACGACATCCAACAAGGCTCAGCTTGCCTGGTATTCGAACTATGCCGGCTCCAACACCGCCGTGCAGAGCCACTTCCTCGTGGTCGGCGTCGAAGGAACCAAGACCGGCCTTTACGGCACGTCCTTCGCTGCGCCCATCATCTCGGGATACGCCGCGATCATCGGCAGCAAATTCACCAGCGCGACACCGGTTCAGATCACCAACGACCTGCTCAACACGGCCCGCACCGACACGCTGGTCAATTACAACCCAGCCGTCTACGGCAAGGGCGAGGCAAGCCTGTCGCGCGCCCTGGCCCCTGTGGCGATCCACTGACCGGCACCGATCGACCGGCCAATCGATTTAACCCTCGATAGCCTTCGCGGCGCGTTCGAGCAGCGCGCCGCGATCCAGGATGAACCCGGAATCCGCCCATTCCCTCTCGAGTTCTTTCAGCGTGGCGCCAAGCTTCGGGCCGGGCGACGCGCCGAGTTCGGTCAGGTCGGCGCCCTTGATCGGAAAGGCCGGCTTTTCCCACTTCAAGGCGAAATTGAGCAGGCGGGAGAACCCGCCGGCTTCGATCATGGCCTGATTGTCCTCCACGGCGCGCGTCCGCGCGGCGGCGAGAGCGAGCCGCAGCCGATCGAGGAAGCCTTGGCGATCACCGAAATAAAGCTTTTTCGAAAGTTCGGTCTCGGTGGTCTTGGGTTCCGGCGCAGCCGTCAGCGCCCATTGCTTGAGCCGTTCGCTCTCGCCGGTCGAAAATCTCAGCCTTTCGGCAAGTATCTTCATGCGCGCGGCATCCGGCGGAACCATTGCCTCCAGTCTGAGCAGCGGATCGGCTGCCCAGCCGAGATCCTTTTCGGTCCTGACCAGCCCGTGGATGGCGTCGATGCCCCACTTCTCGCTCTCCGGCAGCACGGCGGTGAGAACGCCGGCCTGGCGCATCCACAGCAGGGCGCGCGAGGGATCGGGTGCCGAAAGCAGCTTCTTCAATTCGGACCAGACGCGCTCTGCTGAAAGTCTGCCGAGCCCGTCCTTCAGCCTGGCGCAGGCCTTCAAGCCCTCGGCGTCGGGCCGGCCGTCGCCATACCAGGCAAAGAAGCGGAAGAAGCGCAGGATGCGCAGATAGTCCTCGCGGATACGCGCTTCCGCCTCGCCGATGAAGCGCAGCCGCCGTGCCTCGATGTCGGCGACGCCGCCGACAAGGTCGACGACCGTCCCGTCGGCCTCGGCATAGAGCGCGTTGATGGTGAAGTCGCGCCGTTCGGCGTCAAGCTTCCAGTCACGCCCGAAGGTCACTTTCGCCCGCCGGCCGTCGGTCTCGATATCGGCCCTGAGCGTCGTGACCTCATAGACCTTGCCGCCGGCGATCGCCGTGACGGTGCCATGCTCGATCCCCGTCGGCACCGTCTTGAAGCCGGCAGCCTCGGCGCGGCGGATCGTTTCCTCTGGCAGGGTCGTCGCGGCGACGTCGATATCGGCGACCGGCTGGCCGATCAGCGCATTGCGCACCGCCCCGCCGGCCACGCGCGCCTCCTCGCCGCCCTCCTTCAACGCGGCAAGCAGCTTCTGCAGATGCTTTTCGCCGAGCCAGTCGGCGCGGCCTGTAAGAGACACCTCGGCGCTCACGCATAGAGCCTTTCATAGAGCGTGCGGATGATGCCGGCGGTGACGCCCCAGATGCGCTGTCCGCCATAGGGCATCTCGTAGAAGAACCATTCGAGGTCGTTCCACATGCGGCTGTCGCGCGCGTGGTTGACGGGGTCCATCAGGAAGCGCAGCGGCACTTCGAAGGCGGCGTCGACCTCGTCGGCATTGAGCGTCAGCGAAAAGCCTGGCCGCACCACGGAAAGCACCGGCACGATGCGATAGCCGCTGCCCGAGATGTAGTCGGGCATCCGGCCGATGATTTCGATGTGGCCGCGGTCGAGGCCGATCTCCTCGAATGTCTCGCGCAGCGCGGTGGCCTCGGGGCCGGGATCGGTCGGATCGATGGTGCCGCCGGGAAAAGCCACCTGGCCGGAATGGCTGCGCAGTCTCTCGGCGCGTTTGGTGAGCAGCACGGTCGCGCCATCGGCGTGATCGATGACCGGGATTAGCACCGCGGCGTCGCGCAGCGGTTTTATGTGCTTCAGTCTGGGGTGGCCGGGATTGAAGCGGTGATCGCCGAACTCGTCGCCGGGTAGCACCTTTGCCTGCGCTGCGGCACGGGCGCGAAAATCCGCGATAGAGAACGGCACCGGCGACACCTGGTCCATCACGCGCTGAGCCGCTCGAGTTTTTCGGCCGGCATGATCGGATAGACCTCGCCGCCGGAGCGGACGGCGAACATCGCCTTGCCGTCGATGTCGATCTTCTCGCCATGTTCGACCAGTTCATACATCACCGGTCGCGCCACCAGGGCCTCCAGCCTCCCGCGCACCAGCACATAGGGTTTGAGCCCACCGGTCGCGTCCTCGTCGACGAAGCGCAGCGGATGGCCGGACCCGACGGTGACGACGTCGCCGACATTGGTGCGGAAGGTGATGACCTGCTCGTCGCCTCTCCCCGACACGTTCATCTCGACGGCGACGAAGGGCGCGTCGGCGACGCGGATCCCCACCCGCTCCACCGGTGTCACCAGATAGGTCTTGCCGTCGGCGTCCTTACGCAGGACGCTGGAAAACAGCTGCACCAGCGGCATGCGCCCGATCGGCGTGCCGAGATAGAACCAGGTTCCGTCGGCCTTGATCTCCATGTCGAGATCGCCGCAGAAGTCCGGATTCCAGCGTTCCACGGGAGCTGGTCCCTTGCCGGCCCGCGCCGCTCGCGAGATCAGCGCTTCCAGCCCACGCGCCTCCGTGGCGCCGGTCAGGCTCTGCTCGCTATGTCCGGAATGATCGGTCATGGTCACGAAATAGTCACTGTTGTTTCGCTTGTCAGCCTAAGTCTGTGATTTAAGTTCAATCGCAGGCGCCAGGCGAGGCCGAATCGCGGCATTCTGCGACTTTGAGAGTGCAGGCCGGTGTTTCCAACCACAAGGATCGAACGGCATGAGCGTGATGATCAAGGAAAGTCCGTTGAGCGACAAGGCGATGATCGAGGAAGCCGAGAAGGCGCTGGCCGACATCTCGAAGGTCCGCGACGCCGTAGGCCGCGTGATTTTCGGCCAGGAAGCCGTCGTCGAGCGCACGCTGGTGGCGCTGCTTGCCGGCGGCCACGCGCTGCTCGTCGGTGTGCCGGGCCTCGCCAAGACCAAGCTCGTCGAGACGCTTGGCATCGTGCTCGGCCTCGATTCCCGCCGCGTCCAGTTCACGCCCGACCTGATGCCGTCCGATATCCTCGGCTCGGAAGTGATGGAGCAGGACGAGTTTGGCAAGCGCTCTTTCCGCTTCATTTCCGGGCCGATCTTCACCCAGCTTCTGATGGCGGACGAGATCAACCGCGCCTCGCCGCGCACCCAGTCCGCGCTGCTGCAGTCGATGCAGGAATACCACGTCACCATCGCCGGCGCCCGCTACGACCTGCCTTCGCCTTTCCATGTGCTGGCGACACAGAATCCGTTGGAGCAGGAAGGCACCTATCCGCTGCCGGAGGCGCAGCTCGACCGCTTCCTGATGCAGGTCGATATCCTTTACCCGGACATCGAGGCCGAACGCCGCATCCTGCTCGAAACCACCGGTGTCGAGGAGGCCAAGGCAGACAACGTTCTGCAGCCGTCCAGGCTGAAGGAAATCCAGACGCTGATCCGCCGCATGCCGGTGCCCGAAAGCGTCGTCGAGGCGATCCTCAAGCTGGTGCGCTCGGCCCGCCCGGGCCAGGGCAATGCCGACACCGACAAGCACGTCGCCTGGGGCCCGGGTCCCCGCGCCAGCCAGGCGTTGACACTGTGCGCCCGGGCGCGCGCCCTATATGATGGAAGGTTGGCGCCGTCGGTCGACGATATCCGTGCGTTGGCCGAGCCGGTGCTGCAGCATCGTATGGCGCTGACTTTCGCTGCCCGCGCCGAAGGCACCTCCGTGCGCGACGTGGTGGCGAAACTGGCAAAAGGCATCTGATGGGTCGAATAGGCGAGGTCCAGGCACCGGTTGCGACGCGCGACGCGCTCGCTCGTGGCCGGCTGCGGGCCTCTTTGGTGCCGGACCTGCTGGTCGAGGCGCGCCGCATCGTCAACACGGTGATCGCCGGCTGGCACGGCCGCCGCAAGCGCGGCATCGGCGAGAATTTCTGGCAGTTCCGCCCCTATGTCGAGGGCGATGCCTCGCGCATCGACTGGCGCCGCTCGGCGCGTGACGACCACACCTATGTGCGCGACCGCGAGTGGGAGGCGGCTCATACCGTCTGGCTCTGGTCCGACCCCTCCCCCTCCATGCTCTACAAGTCGGCGGGGGCCGGCGTTTCCAAGGAGTCGCGCGCGCTGGTGCTGGCGCTTGCCCTGGCCGAGCTTCTGTCGCGCAGCGGCGAGCGCATCGCCTGGCCAGGCCTCACCGACCCGTTCACCGCCCGCAACGGCGCCGAACGCATCGCGGCCCATCTCAGCCATGCCGGCGAGCTGCCGGCCAAGCCTGATCTCTCGGCCATCCGCCGCTTCTGCGACATCGTCATCGTCAGCGATTTCCTCGATCCGGTCGAGGAGACGATGGCATGGCTCGACGTGCTCGCACGCCACGGCGTTCGCGCGCATCTGATCGAGGTCGCCGACCCGGCCGAAGAGACCTTCCCCTATTCCGGCCGCACCGAATTCACCGATCCCGAGACCGGCGACAAGCTGACCGCCGGCCGCGCCGAGACGCTTAAGGACGAGTACCGCCTGCTCTACACCGCCCGCCGCCAGGAGTTGGCCGGCTGGTGCAAGCGCCTCGGCTGGAGTTTTACCGTCAACCACACCGACCGCCTCGCTTCCGAAGCGCTCGTACGCGTCCACATGGCGATGACCGCCGACAGCAGCCGTCCAGGGCTGATGGTTGGCGGCAGTCGTGCAGGGTTGACTGCCGGCGGCGGTCATACAGGGCTGATCGCCGCAGGCGATCATACCGGGCTGATCGCTGGTGGCGATCATGCCGGAAAGGCGGTCGGATGAGCTGGCTGCCGCTTTCCTTCGGCGCGCCGATGGTGCTGTGGGGTCTGCTGGCCCTGCCGGTTATTTGGTGGCTGCTGAGGCTGACGCCGCCCCGGCCGCAGACCGAGGTCTTTCCGCCGCTGCGGATCCTCGCCCGCGTCCTGAGGCGCGAGGAGACGCCGCATCAGAGCCCCTGGTGGCTGACGCTGCTGCGCCTGCTGATGGCCGCCCTTGTCGTCGCCGCGCTCACCGAGCCGGTTTTCAATCCGCGCGAAAAGCTGCCGGCGGAAGGCTCGGCTCTGGCGCTGGTCATCGACAATGACTGGGCAAGTGCGGCCGACTGGGGCAAGCGGGTCGCCACCGCCGAGCGGCTGATCGCCGATGCCGGCTCGAACGGCGTGCCGGTCGTCATCGCCTTCACCGCCGAGAAGCCGAATGCAGAGATCGGCCCCTTCGATGCGTCGGCCGCGCTCGACCGCCTGCGCGCGGCAAAGCCGCGCCCGATCCCGACCGACCGCCCCGCCGTCTATGCCCGCGTCGCCGCAGCATTGGAGCGCCTGCCGGGCGCCAGCGTCGCCGTCCTTGCCGATGGCCTTGCCGCCAATGGCGACGAAGCGGCGTTCAAGACGCTTCTGGAAAAAAACGCCTCACGGCTGGTTTGGGCCACGTCCGACCGGCTTTCGCTGACCGGCCTGATCGGCGCCGACAACCAGGTCGACGGCTTCGCGCTGACCGCTATCCGCGCGCCCGGCGATCCGGCGCCGGCCCAGGTCACCGCCGGCGCCTTCGACGACAAGGGCCGCCGCATCGCCGACGCGACGCTGACCTTCGCGCCGGGTCAAACCACGGCCACGGGGACGATGGCGGTGCCCTTCGAGCTGCGCAACGACTTCGCCTCGGTCGCGCTCGACGGCGCGCACCAGGCCGGGGCCGTGCGCGTGCTCGACGAAAGCTCCAAGCGCCGCCGCGTCGGACTGCTGTCGCAGGCCGAGGCAGACCAGGCGCAGCCGCTGCTTTCGCCGCTCTATTACATTCGCCGCGCCTTGCAGCCCTTCGCCGATCTGGTCGAACCGTCGAGCGCCGATCTGGCCGACGCCATCCCGCAGCTTCTCGACCAGAAGCCGGCGATGATCATCATGGCCGATGTCGGCAACATTCCCGAACAGGTCCGGCAACGGCTGGTCGACTGGGTGAACAATGGCGGCACGCTGGTGCGCTTTGCCGGTTCAAGGCTGGCCGCCGCCGGCAATGACGACGACCTCTTGCCGGTCCGGCTGCGCAGCGGCGAACGCGCGCTGGGCGGCGCGCTGTCCTGGACGACGCCGCAGCAGGTCACCGAATTCCCGAAGAATGGCCCCTTCGCCGATCTCGCACCGCCGACCGAGGTGACGGTCAGCCGGCAGGTACTGGCCGAACCCACGCCCGACATCGTCGAACGCACCTGGGCGACGCTGGCCGACGGCACGCCGCTGGTGACGGGCATGAAGAAGGACAAGGGCACGCTGGTGCTCTTCCACGTCACGCCGGAGGCGACCTGGTCGAACCTGCCGATCTCAGGTAGCTTCGTCGAGATGCTGAGACGCGTCGTGCAGTTGTCACGCAACCAGGGCGCCGCGGTCGCCAATGCCGAGGCCGCCGCCGCGTCATTGGCGCCCTACCGCATGATCGGCGCCGACGGAACGCTGGTGCCGCCGACGCCGGACGCCCGGCCGCTCGTGCCGGGCGCCGGCCCGTTGCCGGTGACGCTGGAAAACCCGCCCGGGCTCTACGGCTCGGAGACCGGCGTTTTCGCCCATAACCTGCTCAACGCCTCGAGCACCTTCACGCCGCTCGCTCAGCCGCAGGTCTCGCTGCCGGTGAGCGCCATCCCCTATGCCTTCGACGAATCGGAGAACCTGAAGGGTCCGCTGGTCACGGCGGCCCTCCTTTTGATGGTGCTCGACACGCTTGCCGTCTTGTGGATGGGCGGGCTCTTGTCGCGCCGGCCGCGCCGAGCCGCGGCGAGCGCCGCTGCCGTGCTGATCGTGTTCGGCGGTCTTTTCGGCCATGCCGATCTTGCCCGTGCGGACGACTCGAAGCCCGGCGATTCCCAGGCGATCGAGGACATTTCGAAAACCCGCATCGCCTATGTCATCACCGGCGAGCCCGGCGTCGATTCGATCAGCCGCGCCGGCCTCGAAGGCCTGACCCGCTTCCTGGTCGAGAAGACGGCGCTGGAGCCCGGCCCGCCGGCCGGCGTCGACATCTCCAAGGACGAGCTGACCTTCTATCCGCTGATCTATTGGCCGATCGACGCCACCGCGCCGATGCCCAGCGAAGCCGCGATCGCTCGCATCGATGCCTACATGCAGCAAGGCGGTACGGTTCTCTTCGACACGCGAGACCAGTTCTCCAACGGCATCGGCGCCGGCTCGGCAAGCCCGGCCACCGAGCGGCTGCGCGATATCCTCGCCAATCTCAACGTACCGCCGCTGGAGCCGGTGCCGTCGGACCATGTGCTGACGAAATCCTTCTTCATCCTTCCCGAGTTCCCTGGCCGCTTCAACGGCAGCCCGCTCTGGGTCGAGACCTCGCTCGATGCCAGCAACACCGAGAACCGCCCGGTGCGCACCGGCGACGGCGTGTCGCCGATCATGATCACCGGCAACGATTTCGCCGGCGCCTGGGCGGTGGACGAAAACGGCGATCCGATGCTGCCGACCGTGCCGCCGGATCCGATGCAGCGCGTCTATGCGCTCCGCGCCGGCGTCAACATCATGATGTACATGCTGACCGGCAACTACAAATCCGACCAGGTGCACGTGCCAGTGCTGCTCGAACGGCTGGGGCAGTAGCTCATGAACTGGTCGATCTCCTTCGAGCCGCTCGTTTCCTGGCCGCTGTTCGGGCTTGTCGTCGTGCCGCTCTTGCTGCTCGCGCTCGCCGGCCTGTGGTTCCGCCAGCGCGGCTCGGTCCTGCGCTTCATCGCCCTGCTCGCGCTGGGCGCTGCGCTGCTCAATCCCGTTTTCCTCGACGAGGAGCGCGAGGCGCTGAAGAGCGTCGTTGCCGTTATCGTCGACCGCAGCCAGAGCCAGGACATCGGCGACCGCAACAAGCAGACCGACGAGGCGCTGGCCGGCCTTCAGGAGCGTCTCGGCCGCTTCAAGCAATTCGACGTTCGCGTGGTCGACGCCGGCAAGTCCGAAGCAGCCGACGAGCGCACCGAAACCAGGCTGTTCAGCGCGCTGGAAAGCGCTTTCCGCGACGTGCCGCCCTCGCGCATCGGCGGCGCGATCATGATCACCGACGGCGAGGTGCATGACGCGCCGGCCGGCGCTCCGGACTTCAACGCGCCGCTGCATGCGCTGATCACTGGCAACGAGCATGAGAAGGACCGCCGCATACGTTTCGAGAACGCGCCGCGCTTCGGTCTCGTCGGCAAGCCGCTCGACATGACCTATCGGGTCATCTCGACCGAAGGCCAGGGCGGCCCGGTCGATGTGCGGGTCTCGGTCAATGGCGAGCAGGCCTCGGTCGAGCACGCGACCATCGGCCAGCCGATGAAGCTTGAGGTCACCATTCCCAACGCCGGCCGCAACATCGTCCAGCTTTCAATCGATCACGAGCCGGGCGAATTGACGGACGCCAACAACCGGGCCATCGCGCTGGTCGACGGCATTCGCGATCATCTGCGCGTGCTGCTGGTCTCCGGCGAGCCGCATGCCGGCGAGCGCACCTGGCGCAACCTTTTGAAATCCGACGCGTCGGTCGACCTCGTCCACTTCACCATTTTGCGTCCGCCGGAAAAACAGGACGGCACGCCGATCAACGAGCTGTCGCTGATCGCCTTCCCGACGCGCGAGCTGTTCGTCGAGAAGATCAAGGATTTCGATCTGATCATCTTCGACCGCTATCAGCACCGCGACGTGCTGCCGATCCTCTATTACGACTACATCTCCGAATATGTCGAAAAGGGCGGCGCGCTGCTGATCGCCGCCGGCCCCGAATATGCCGGCGAAAGCTCTATTGCCCGTACGCCGCTGATGTCGGCCCTGCCGGCGATGCCCAGCGGCGAGGTCGTCGACAAGGCCTTCTATCCGCGTCTCACCGATCTCGGCCAGCGTCATCCCGTAACGCGCGGCCTCGATGGCTCCGCTACCGAGCCGCCGCACTGGAGCCGCTGGTTCCGCACCATCGGCGTCAAGAATCCCGAGGGCGAGGTGGTCATGAAAGGGGCCGACGACCGGCCCCTGCTTGTGCTCGACCGCAAGGGCGAAGGCCGGGTCGGCATGCTGCTTTCCGACCAGGGCTGGTTGTGGGCGCGCGGCTTCGAAGGCGGCGGGCCGCATGTCCAGCTCTATCGTCGCATCGCCCATTGGCTGATGAAGGAACCCGAACTGGAAGAAGAGCGGCTGACCGCCGACGGTCGCGGCATGGTGCTGGAGATCCGGCGCCAGACGATGAGCGACGATCCCGGCCCCGCCCAGGTGATCACGCCTTCCGGCAAGACGATGACGGTGAAGCTGCAAAAATCCGAACCGGGGATTTTCACGGGCAGCCTGCAGACCAGCGAGATCGGCCTCTATCAGGTGGGCAATGGCGATCTCACCGCGCTTGCCCATGTCGGCCCGATCAACGCGCCGGAGTTCTCCGACGTCATTTCCACGGAGGACAGGCTGAAGGCGCCGGCGGATGCGACCGGCGGCAGTGTGCGCCGGCTCGCGCCGTCGTCCATGCTTGGCAGCCTTGCCGGCGGTGTGGCGCTGCCTTCCATCGTGCCGATCCGCTCCTCGGGCGCGGCATCGGGCGACGACTGGATCGGGCTCCGCACCACCGACGACAGCACCCTCAAGGCCGTTTCGCGGGTGCCGCTGTTCGGCGGCTTCCTAGGCCTCGGCCTGCTGCTCCTGGCGATCGGCTCGATGTGGTATCGCGAAGGACGGTAGAGCTTTTTACCTCTCCCCTTGTGGGAGAGGTCGGATTGCCCCGATTTGCTCTTCGCAAATCGGATGGCAATCCGGGTGAGGGGTAAGCTGCCGTCCGGCTGGAGCACCCCTCATCCGTCTCGGCGCTGCGCGCCGATCCACCTTCTCCCACAAGGGGAGAAAGAAGGAGAGCCGCCCTACTCTTCCGGCTCGGTCGTGAACAGCAGCGGGTAGCCCTTGGCCTTGCCGGCATCGGTTGCCCGCGCGGCCTTGGTTTCGGCGACGTCGCGCGTGAAGACGGCGACCACGCAGACGCCGCGAGTGTGTGCCGTGATCATCACACGATGCGCCTGATCCTCGCTGAGCTTGAATTCACCCTTGAGCACGGTCACCACGAACTCGCGCGGCGTGAAATCGTCATTGACCAGGATGACCTTGTAGAGCTTTGGCCGCTCGGTTTTCGGCTGCGTCTTGGTACGCGGTTTGAGGACAGTTTCAGGCATCGGAATCCGCCAGTTGGGAACCAAAGCAATTCCAGGAAAAGTGCTTAGCGGTTTTCCGTCTGGAATTGCGCAAAGCTTTCGTCCATTTGCCCGCCGTAGCGGCGAGCGGACACTCGGCCTTATGTGGGAAAGCGTTGTTTGCGGTTCAACGGCCCTGCCGACGCATCGTCGTGCGGGATCTGCCGGAGCCGCCATCGTCCATGTCGGAACCGCGTTCCTTGAACGCGGTGACCATCCATGCGGCGAAACCGATCAGCGTTACGCCAGTCAGCACGATCAGGATCCAGCTCTGTGCCGGCGTGATGTAGTCGAAGCTCGATGAGATCGCCGGCGCGAAAAGTTCCGGCTCGGTCCTGCCGCTGGCGGGGTCCGGCACTGGGCTGGCTTTGAGGATGATCAACGCTCTTGCCGCCGCGGTGGCAGCCAGGCCGCCGAGGGTCAGCGAGCGCATTCGGGACGAAAGCCGCTTCTTCATGCGGATTGTCCTACAGCACCGGCATTGCGATCGGGTTAAGGATCAGCTTGTCGCGGCGGAAGCTTGCCGGTGTTCGGCTTCGGCGCCAGAAAACCGCCCCAGCCGAACGGGCTGGAGCGGCTTTGAAAAGGTGATGTGCGAAGCCTGGATCAGGGCTTCTTCGCCGTGGTCTTCTTCATCGGGGCCTTCTTGACCGGGCACTTGTGCGTCTTGGTCACTTTGCAGGCCTTCTTGGCGGCAACCTTCTTCGGAGCAGTCTTCGCCGGGGCGGTGGCAGCCGGAGCGGTCGTGGTGGTGGCAGCCGGAGCAGCGGTCGTCGTGGCCGCGGCGTTGCCGAGAGCCGGCATCGAGAAGGCGAGAGCAACGGCGAGGCCGAGGGCGGAGAGGAGGGACTTCTTCATGGCTTCATTTCCTTTTTTCATGCGGGTCGAGGAGGTGAGCGTCACTGAGCCGGGTCGACCGGTGTCACTCCAAGCAGCTTCAAAGCATTCGCGAGCATCCGGATTCCCTGTGCCTGCTTCTTGTTGGCGCAGAACCGGTTTCCCTTTCTTTGAAGTGCCTTCGCCGCGGTGACCTGCGTTGCCGCGGCATGGGTTTCGAGGGCTTCGTCGACTTGGCGGCTGAGATTGGTGCAGCGCTCGGTCCGGGTCAGCGGCGCCACCTTTGCAGTGGAGGCACCGGCTGCGGCTGTGATGAGCGACATGCTGAGCAAAGCACCCATCACGCTGATCCAGAACCTCTGCATTGGTCTTGTCCGTTACTCCGGAAACTCGCGTCGCAGCCGATGACCTGACCGCCACGGCACCGGTTATGCCCTTGAAATTTTTCACGAGTTTTTCCCAACTGTAGAATTTTGTTTCTGGATTGTTTCTGGGAGGGCAAACCCGTCCGCCGCTGCCGCCACTGGCCAAGATGTGGCCCGAATTCTATCGTGTGGGTGATCGTCGAAGGACGGCTTGGCAAACGCAAACGACAGGGTTCTCGTGAAATCCGACGCGCACATACTGATCGTCGATGACGACAAGGGCATACGGGACCTGCTTCAGGAATTCTTCCAGAAGCGGGGACTGCACACCACGGTCGCCGCCGACGGCACCGAGATGGAGGCGGTCCTGCGTCGCGCGCAGGTCGACCTCATCGTTCTCGACGTGATGCTGCCGGGAAAAAGCGGGCTGGAGCTTTGCCGCGAGATCCGCGCCAACTACACGACACCGATCATCATGCTGACCGCCGTGACCGAGACGACGGACCGCGTCGTCGGCCTCGAGATGGGCGCGGACGACTATGTGCCCAAACCCTTCGATCCGCGCGAGTTGCTCGCCCGCATCCGGGCGGTGCTGAGACGCAACGGCACGGCCGAGCCGCGCCGGCCTGCCGGCAAGCAGATTTACCATTTTGCCGGCTGGACCATGGATTGCTCGCGCCGCCGGCTGACGGCGCCCGACGATGTCCGTGTGGAGCTGACGATGGCGGAGTTCAACCTGCTGCAGACCTTCGTCAAGAGCGCGCAGCGCGTGCTCACCCGCGAGCAGCTCATCGAGCTGTCCGGCGGCGATACCGGCTACAGCTTCGACCGCAGCGTCGACATCCTGGTGAGCCGCCTGCGCCGCAAGATGGAGGACGATCCGAAGACGCCGAAGCTCATTCTGACGGTGCGCAGCGGCGGCTATCAGTTTCTGCCCGAAACGACCTTCGAATGAGACGCTTCCTGCCGCAAACCCTGCCCGTCTGGGTTCTGCTCATCGTCATCGCCGGCCTGATGATCAGCCAGGTCGCGACCCTCTATATCGTTGCGCGCGACCGCGCCGCCGCCAACGACATCGTCGACCTTTACCGGCTGAACGACCGCGCCTATTCGCTGGTGCAGCTGATGCATGACGCCACGCCCGAGGGGCGCAAGGCGACCGCGTCCGGTCTGTTCAATTCCACCTATGCGCTGACCGTTTCGGACACCCCCGCGGTCACCTCCTCGATCGCCGGCGATGACCAGCTTGCCGAGCTGGAGGACATCCTGGTCGGCCGCCTGTCCAAGTTCGGCATCACCGACGCGCGCGTGCGGCGCGACCCGGCAACGCAGGAAGCCGATGCTCCGGACGGCCAGGTGATGAACAAGGACGTCGGCCAGGTCGAGCGCGATCTTCTGGTGCTGGCCGCCGATTTTGCCCAGAGCGACAAGCTGACGGCGTCGCTGCGCTTTTCCGACGGCCAGTGGCTGAACTTCACCGAGCCGATCACGCCGGCAGGGCCGATCCTGAGTTGGGACAGCCTGCCGCTCTATTCGCTGATAGCGGGACTGATCGTCGTGATGTCGATCTGGTCGCTGCGCCGGCTGACGGCCCCTTACCGCATGATGGAAACCGCGGTGAACCGCATCGGCAACGACCTGAAAAGCCCGCCTATCGCCGAGACCGGCAGCCGCGAGATTCGCGCCGCCGCGAAGGCGGTCAACGCCATGCAGATGCGCCTGCGCGACTATGTCGAGGACCGCGAATATCTCGCCGCGGCACTGGCGCATGACCTGCGCACGCCGCTGACCCGAATGCGGCTGCGCCTCGAGCTGCTGCGCAAATCGCAGGCTCGCGAAGCCCTTGCGCATGACCTTGCCGACATCGAGAGCATCGCGAGCTCGGTGATCGATTTCGCCAAATTCGAGGTCACGGAGGAAAAGGCCGAACGGATCGATTTCTGGTCGCTGGTGGAGTCGGTTGCCGACGCGTTCGAAGGCGCTTCGTTCGACGAGGACGCCAAGCCATCGCGCGGCCTGGTCTGCATCGCGCGTCCGGTGGCGCTGCGCCGCTGCATCACCAATCTCGTCCAGAACGCGGTCACCTACGGCAAGAAGGCGCATATCGGCGTGCGGCGGTCGGGCAACACGGTCACCCTCACCATCCGCGACGAAGGTCCCGGCATTCCGCAGGCCAAGCTGGATCAGGTATTCGCCTCCTTCGTGCGCCTCGAACAGTCGCGCAACCGCCAGACCGGCGGCCTCGGCCTCGGCCTCACCATTGCCCGCAACATCGCTCGCAGCGCCGGCGGCGAGATCAAACTTTCCAACCATCCGGGCGGCGGCCTGCTGACGGAGCTGCGCCTGCCGCTGGCAGCTTGAGTCAGCAGGCGCTTTTCCGGTTGGCTCCGGGACTGGATCAGCCGCGCCATCCTTGTGATAGTGCGGCCCGCCCTACAGCGCCGCGCGTCCTCTTGGACGCGCAGCGGACGCTGTAGCACTTCAATTTGGTGCATGATCCTTTCCGAACAGAAGGCCGGCGAAGCAAAAATCGATTCCGATTTTCGGGGTCAAGCACGAGGAAAACCGAACCATGTTCTACGCGATCCTTGCCTATCACGTCGAAGAAACCGTCCAGTCCTGGACGCCCGAGGAGGATGCGGCGTTGATGAAAGACCTGCTCGAGATCAACGACCGGCTGACCCGCGCCGGCAAGCTGGGGCCGGCGGCAAGGCTGGGCGAGACCGCGAAAGCCGTCACGCTGCGCGGTCCGGGCGACGGCATGGTGATCGACGGTCCCTTTGCCGAGACCAAGGAGCAGTTGCTCGGCCTCTATGTGCTGGATTGCGCGAACCAGGACGAGGCGGTAGCGGTGGCGCGCGACCTCAAGCGCGTCAATCCCACCGCTGTCTACGAGATCCGGCCGATCATGCTCTATCTGCCGGGCGCGCCGCTGGCAGCCGGCTGAGATATTTCTCCAGGCCACTCCCTCAAACTGGTACCGCCGCAGTCTCGATTTCCTTTCCGATGCGAAGCGTCTCGCGCATCAAGAGATCGAGATCGTCGCGCCGCGTGCGGTGGTTGGTGATCGCGACCCTCAGGCAGTGACGGCCGCGCACGGTGGTATCGGACAAGGCGGCGATGCCTTCTTCCTGCAGCCTGAGCATGATTTCGGTGTTGAATGCCTTGAGCCGTTCCTCGGATGCGCCCTCCAGGCAACGGCGGAAGCAGACGATGTTGATGGTGGTCGGCGCCGTCAGCTCGAGCGTCGGCTCGGCTTCGATCAGGCGCGTGAGATAGCCCGCCTGGGCGATGTTCTGGTCGATCAGGCGCCCGAACTTCTCCACTCCATGCTCCTTGAGCGCCATCCAGATCTTGAGCGCGCGAAAACCGCGCGATGTCTGCAGGCCGTAGTCGTGCAGCCATGGCCCGGATGCGAGGCCGCGCGGCGTCGATTCCAGATATTCCGGGGTGACCGCGAAGGTGCTGCGGTGGGCAGAAGGATCGCGAACCAGAGCACAGCCCGCTTCGAACGGCGCATGCAGCCATTTGTGCGGGTCGAGCGCGATCGAATGCGCTTGCTCGATGCCGGCGACGAGTGATCTGTTTTCAGGTGCGATTGCGATCAGCGCGCCGATGCAGCCGTCGACATGGAACCAGAGGTCCTCTTCGGCTGCCAGCGCGGCCAGCGCCTGCAGGTCGTCGATCGCACCGGTGTTGACGGTTCCGGCGGTGCCGATGATGCAAGCGGGCTTGAAACCCGCCGCGCGGTCTTCGGCGATGGCCGTCTTGAGCGCATCGACGTCGATGCGCAGATCGCGGTCGGTCGAGACGCGCTGCAGCGCCCGGTTGCCGAGACCGAGCGCTTCCATCGCCTTGCGATGGCAGGAATGGACCTGGTCCGAAGCATAGAAGCGCAACGGCTTTGGTATCGCGCCGACGCCCCTCTCTCGCACATCGACGCCCGCCTTGACGTTGCGCGCCACGGTCAGCCCGATGATATTGGCCATCGAGCCGCCGCTGACCAGCGTGCCGCTGGCCTGGGCCGGAAAGCCGACCATCTCCTTGCACCAGTCGACCACCTGGCTGTCCATCAGGCCCGCGGCGTGGTTGCCGCCGCCGAGGTTCGAGCCCTGGATCGCCGCCAGGAAATCGCCGAGCGCGCCGGTGAAATTGCTGGAGCCCATAAACCAGGACCAGAAGCGCGGATGAATGTTGCCCATCGGATAAGCCATCACGTTGCGGGCAACATCGCCGTAGACGTCGGCGATGGACGCAGGCTCGCGCGGCAAAGGTGCCGAGAAGAAGGCGCGGACCTCGGCCGGCATCTCGCGCCACACCGGCCGGTCCCGCACATCCTTGAGATAGCCGATGGCGTCGTCGACGATCCGGTGCGACAGGGTCTGCATCTCGGCCCAGTCCGGCGGATCGAGCGTTTCATCCATCACCCTGGTTTCCTGCAAGCTGTCCATCCGCTCCTCCCTCAAAAAGGCACGACCGTCTGATCGTCGCGCGGCGCCGCCATCCGAAGGGACAGCGGCGCCGCGAATTGTCTTCAGGCGTCGAACTGGCAGCTCGGCGTCGAGCGCGACAGCGCCATCTCGCCGGCATCCATCTCGGCCTCGATGCCGTCGAACAGCGGCGTCGACATGTAACGCTCGCCGGTATCGGGGAGCATGCACAGGATCACCGAGCCGGCCGGAGAGGTTCCGGCGATCTGGCGCGCCACGGCGAAGGTGGCGCCGCCGGAGATGCCGGTGAAGATGCCTTCCTGCTGCGCCAGCGCCTTCGCCCATTTGATGCCTTCCGGACCGGCGATCGGCACCACTTCGTCATAGTAGCGTTTGTCGATCGCCTCCTGCAGCACGTTGGGGATGAAGTCCGGCGTCCAGCCCTGGATCGGATGCGGTTCGAAGGCCGGATGGCTGGCGGCCGGTGCACCGCCCGCACCGCGCTCTTGGCGCTTGCCGCTGCCGATCAGCTGCGCGTTCGCAGGCTCGGCAAGCACGATCCGCACATCCGGCCTTTCGCGCCGCAGCACCCGGCCAACGCCCGCGACGGTGCCGCCGGTGCCATAGCCGGTGACCAGCACGTCGAGCCTCGAGCCGGCGAAATCGTTGATGATCTCGCGCGCCGTGGTCGCTTCGTGGATGGCGGCATTGGCTTCCGTCTCGAACTGGCGCGCCAGGAACCAGCCATTGGCCTCGGCGAGCTCCACCGCCTTCTTGTACATGCCAAACCCCTTCTGGGCACGCGGCGTCAGCACCACCTTGGCGCCCAGCATGCGCATCAGCTTGCGGCGCTCTATGGAGAAGCTGTCGGCCATCGTCACCACCAGCGGGTAGCCTTTCTGCGCGCAGACCATGGCAAGGCCGATGCCGGTGTTGCCGCTGGTCGCCTCGACCACGGTCTGGCCGGGCTTCAGCTTGCCGCTGCGTTCGCCTTCCTCGATGATGTTGAGCGCCAGCCGGTCCTTCACCGAGGCTGCCGGGTTGAAGAATTCGGCCTTCACATAGATCGTCGCATGCGCCGGGCCGAGATTGTTGATGCGGATGACCGGCGTGTCGCCGACCGTGTCGAGAATGCTGTCGAACAGCCGGCCTCGGCCAGCCGTCGTCCTTATTTTCAACTGGTGCAACATGGCTCTCTCCTCGATGTCTCACGCGCCGGTTACAAACCGGCCGTTTCGGCGGCGCGGTTTCGACACCTTGCCGCGTTAGGTTTGCTTGATCTGCCGCAAATGCGGCAACGGCGGCATTCCGGCACGGCTGGGCTGCCAGATGCTTCCTGTCGTCTTTGGTGATAGAACATGGACCAGCTGGTCAGCGTTGGAGAGAGCGTGGAAACATACGTGGAATCCACCCGATCGAGCCTGAACGACACCGCCGCCGGCCTGTCCGTGCGGCTGCTTGGGCAACTGACGGTTTCCCGTGACGGCGAACCCGTTAAGTTGCCTTCCTCGCGCAAGCTGCGCGCACTGCTTGCCTACCTTGCGCTCGCGCCACACCCCGTCACCCGCAGCCGGCTCTGCGAGCTGCTCTGGGACGTCCCCAACGATCCGCGCGGTGAGCTTCGCTGGTGTCTGAGCAAGCTTCGCGCCGCGCTCGACGAACCGGACCTGCGCCGGGTGGAGACAGAAGGCGACACGGTGGCGCTTCGCTCTGCGGATATGCGCATCGATGCTCTGGAGGCAGCCGCGGCGGTGGCGGAAGGCATCGACACGCTGAGCGTTGGGCGGCTGCGGACGCTGGCGCAACTTTTCGCCGGCGATTTCCTTGACGGTCTCGAGCTCGACCGCAGTCCGCATTTTTCCAGCTGGCAGATCGCGCAGCGCCGCCGTTTCGGCGCATGCCATGTCGCCGTTCTGGAGCACATCATCGGTCTTCTCCCGACGGAAGCCGACGAGGCGGCCGCCTATATCGACAAATGGCTGGAGCTCGCGCCCTTCGACGGGCGCGCGCATGTGGCGCTGCTGGAAAACCTTGCGCGGCGCGGACAGATCAGCGCAGCCGAAGAACATCTTGCGACCGCGGCGGAGCTCTTTCATTCCGAGGAACTGGATTTCGCAGCCTTGCGCGAGGCGTGGCAGGAAATAAGAGCCCGCCACTCCGGTGCGACGCCGTGCGCCCGGTCCATGCCGTTCGCGGCGACCCCGGCACCAATTGCCCCGGTGGACCCCGACGCGACAGCGATGCGCCGAGCTTCGCTCGCTGTGATGCCTTTTGCTGAAGGCGCCGGCGCCGGCAATTTCCGCGGCGGGCTTGCCGACGGCCTGACCCACGACATCATCACGCGTCTCGCCAAGCTTCGCGATTTCTTCGTGATCGCCCGCGGCTCGGTCTTCGCTCTCGCCGAGAAGGACATCGCGCCGGAGGACGCGGGACGCCGGCTCAACGTCGACTATGTGGCGACCGGCTCGGTCCGCAGCCTGCCTGGCCGGGTCGTGGTCTCGGTCGAGCTGGCCGAGGTCCGCACGGCGAGGATCGTCTGGACCGAAACCTTCGAGCACAAGCCCGAAGACGTCTTCACGGTCCTGGACGACATCGGCAACAGCATCGTCTCCTCCATCGCCGCCGAGATCGCCGCCGTCGAGCGCAACCGCGCGATGCTGAAGGCTCCCAATTCGCTGAATGCCTGGGAGGCCTATCATCGCGGCCTCTGGCACATGTACCGCTTCACCCGTCAGGAAAACGAACTGGCACAGCATTTCTTCGCCGATGCGCTGAAACTCGACCCGACCTTCGCCCGTGCCTATGCCGGCCTTTCCTTCACCCATTGGCAGAACGCCTTCCAGCGCTGGGGCGATCGCGACCGCGAGTCGGCGCTGGCCTTCGAGAGCGCCGGCCACGGCCTCCTGGTCGACGACCGCAACCCGGCGGCGCACTGGGCGATGGGCCGCGCGCTATGGCTGCGCGGCGACCAGGACGGCTCGCTGCTCGAACTGGCGAAGGCCGTCGACCTCAGCCCGAACTTCGCGCTCGGCCATTATGCGCTTTCCTTCGTCCATTCGCAGTCGGGCGACCCGCAATCGGCGATCGGCTCTTCAGACCACTCGCGCCATCTCAGCCCATTCGATCCTCTGCTCTTCGGCATGATGGGCGCGCGCGCCATGGCGCATGCGCGGCTGGGGCAGTTCAGCGAAGCAGCCGAGTGGGCGCTCAAGGCAGCAGCCAGGCCCAATGCCCATGTCATCATCCTGGCCATCGCCGCGCACTGCCTGGCATTGGCCGGCCGCCAGGACGAGGCGCGAACTTTTGCCGCCGCGATCCGCAAGACCCTGCCGGACTACCGCGCCGACGATTTCATCGCCACCTTCCGCTTCGACCGCGACGCGGAAGCCATGTTTCGCAAGGGCGCCAAGCTGATCGGGCTGAATTGAGCCCGAGGGATCGTTGCGGCGGCGCAGAAACTTCGCAAAGCCGGCGGGACAGCGCCCCCCTCTGGCCTGCCGGCCATCTCCCCCACTTGGGGGGAGATTGGACTTCACCACGGCTTTCGCCAATCGCAAACGTTGCGGGATTTCAGCGGGGCGCCGAAGCTGCAATCTCCTCCCTTGTGGGGGGAGATGTCCGGCAGGACAGAGGGGGGGCGCGAAGGATCGCTGCCTATCTCACCCTCCACACAGAATCCTGGGAGCTAGGCCGCGTGCCTCGCTCCTGCTCCTTGCTCCGCCGCAAGACGACGCGGTTGGGCGACACGCCTCAATGCATCAGCGGCCCATTGGCCTTCCGCCACGCATCGACGCCGCCTTGGATGTGGCGGGCACTCGAAATCCCGACATCCTGCGCCGCCTGCACGGCCATCGCCGAACGCTCGCCGAAGGCGCAGTAGAACAGGAGCTGCCTGCTGGTCGATTTCGCCAGCTCATGCAGCATGCCGCCAGGAGCGATGTTTTCCTGCAGCCGCGCGTAGGGCAGATGTATCGCGCCGGGGATGACGCCATGGCGTTCCCGTTCGGATTGCTCGCGCAGATCGATCAGCGCCACATCGGGCCGCCCGACCAGCGCCAGCGCCTCCTCGGCTGTCAACGACCAGCCGCGGCTGGCGATGTCGTCCTGATGCAGCCCCACCCGCATGTTGGCCGGCACGGCCACGTCCATCATCTTCGGATTGGACAGCTTCAGATTGTTCATGATGTCGACATACTCGTCGACCGACTTCACCTGCAGGCGCGGGTTGAAGGCCTTTTCCTCGCCGATCGTCGATACGGTCTCGCCCTTATAGTCATGCGCCGGGAAGATCAGCGTCTCGTCGGGAAGCTTGAGCAGACGGCCGAAGATCGACTCGTATTGCAGGCGCGGATCGCCGTTCTGGAAGTCGGTGCGGCCGGTGCCTCGGATGAGCAGCGTGTCGCCGGTGAAGACCCGGTCCGGCAGCATGAAGCTGTAGGAATCGTCGGTGTGGCCGGGCGTGTAGATGACGTCGAGCGCCAATCCCTCGATGGCAAGCTTGTCGCCGTCGGCGAGCCGTATCGAGACGACGTCGGCCTTGGTCTGCTCGCCCATCACGGTGACGCAATGCGTCTTGTCGCGCAGCGCGCCGAGACCGGTGATGTGGTCGGCATGGAGATGCGTGTCGACCGCCTTCACCAGCCTGAGGTCGAGCTCGTTGACCAGTTGCAGGTAGCGCTCGACCTTCTCCAGCACAGGATCGATGATCAGCGCCTCGCCGCCGCGGCGGCTGGCGAGCAGGTAGGAATAGGTGCCCGAAACGGAATCGAAAAGCTGACGGAAGATCATTTGCCATTACCCCGCTGCATTTTCGCACCGCCGGGCGACATCCGCGCGGTCGCGGCAATATCCTACCGCACAGACCCGCAGAACAGGAACGGATTTCGAAAAATATCTGGCGGAGCGGATGTTCCCTTCGGCCACGGAGTGAAAGTCTCCAATCCCGCACGCTGGCGCCGGGTTTGTACACTCCTCAAAAAGCCTTGCTGAGGCGAGCCCTGCCCCGGAGGGTGAAGGCATTGTCGCTCCCGTAGCCGGCTTCGAAGCCGGCGTTCAGGGTCATGCCGGCACCCACCTCCGCCGCGACGTCCGCGCCGGCAAAGCCGCGCAGCACCGTCTTTCTGCCGCCTGCGGCAAAAGAGATGTCCTGGCCGAGAAGCGTCGCCGACAGGTCGTCGCTGTCTTGCGCGATCGCGTCGATCCCGGCGCGAAGGGTGGTTTGCCATGTCTGGCTCGGCGTGCTGACGGGCGCCAAAGCCAGCGCCAGCTGACCACGCGCCTCGAACACGTTGACGTCGCGGCGCGAGACCACGAGATCGCCCTCCGACCCGGTCTCCGCGTAGTCTTCAACGAAGAGCCCCACGTAACGCAGCCGCACGCTCGGTATCAGCGTGCTGGCCGCGACCGGCAGCCGCGTGCCGAGCGTGATCGAAGGGCTGACGAAGACGCCGTTGAAATCGGCGCGCGCCGTCTCGACGCCGCCGAGCACCAGGTTGTTCGCGACACGGCGGCGGCTCCGCTCCTTAAGCACGCCGGCGACGAATGTCGCCTCGGCGAAACGCGCTCCTTCGTCGTAGCCCAGGTAACCGCCGGTAAAGACGCTGCGATGGACGATTTCTTGCGCATCATTGTCGACCTCGGTCGATCCGCCAGCGCCTCCCAAGAGCACACCGCCCAGGAAGCCGTCGCCCGAGCGCCTTTCGGCACCGGCGACGACGCCGCCCAGCGCCTCGCTGAATCCGGCCGATGCGCCGGAGCCGCCCTGGGCGCGTATCCCGCCAAACGTGGAGATCCAGGCGTCCTGACCGTTATGCGGCGCGAATATCTCGCCGCTCGGATCGGGCATGCGCGCTTCGACGAGGCCGGCTATGCCGTCGGCAAGGTCTTCGATCAGCGGCGCGCTGCTCGCGAACCCGGTGGTGTCGACCACCGCCACGCTGTCGCCGCTCGTCACGAACGGCCTGCCGCCGGTCAGAATGGTTTGCGGCAGGCCGGATCCGGCGAAGCTCATGACGGCGTTCAGCGCGGGGCCGAAGCTCACGGTGTTGCCGCCACCGGAGAAAACGATCGGTCCCTGTATGGTCGTCCCGCCCAAGAGATTGAGCGTGGCGCCGGGCGCGCCGAAGAAGATTGCGGCGCTCTGGTCGCTGAAGACGCGGCCGGAATTGGTGATGACGGAATTGCTGCCCAGCGCGGCGATGCCCACCGCGCTCACGCCGTCGACGACGACCGAGCCGGAATTGGTGATCGTGGCATTGCCGAACAGGGTCCCGATTCCTGTCGCGCCCGTGCCGGAGACGCGGACGGCGCCGCTGTTGACGATTGCGGCATCGCTGCCGCCGGCGCCGATGCCGATGGAGGCCAAACCGGACACGGTGATCGAGCCGGAATTGTCGACCCGCAGGCCGTCGCTCTGCCAGATGATCCCGGCGGCGGCGATGCCGAAAGCCTCGATCGAACCACTGTTGGAAACCCTCAGGTCCGGCCCGGCGCCGATGATGCCCGCGGCCGCTGTGCCGGCAACGCCGATGAAGCCGTGGTTGTCGATACGCCCGCCCGGCGCATCGCTGATGATGCCGTATGTGGCGACACCCAGCGCTTCTATCGCGCCGTTGTTGACGATATGCGCGTTGCCGCCCGCGGACAGGATCCCGAGGGACGCATCGCCTATTGCCAGGATGGTCCCGTCGTTGAGGATTGTTGCGTCCAGGCCCTGCGAATCCACATTGATGGCGCCGCCGCCCGACGTTTCGACCAGACCGTGGTTGGTGAACGTCTGGGCCGGGCCGAACATCCGCACCGCATCGACGCCGGCGCCAGATGTTTCAATCGTTCCCGCTGGGCTGACCAGGCCGGTGTCGCCGGCACCGGTCATCGTCTGCTGGCCGGCAGTCGTGCCGTTGCCGATGACAAAACTTTGGGAAACCGCCGCGCCGCTTCCAAGCGAGACCGCGGCGAGACTGGACAGCGCGACCGCGCCGGAAAGCCCTCTATGCGACGTCGGTATCACCCCCCTGGCGCATGGGCACGCAACAAAAGGATTCTGCGCTCGACGAACGCGAAAGACAAGCCGCAGGTGGCGCCCAAGCTTCTGTTTGGACGCGTGCGAAAATGCCTACCGCCTGAGCACCGCGCTCAGCACGTCCCGGATGCCGATCGCGCCGACGAAGCGCGAGCCTTCGTCGAACAGCGCCACCGGAGCGGTCTGCGAACGATGCATGGCGAGCATCACCGTCTTCAGCGGCGTGCCGGGATTGGCCCAGAACACCTGCGCCCCCTCCTCCGGCTGGCTTTCGACATCGGCGCAGGACACCCACACCGCCGGCTTGCCGTGGCGTTCGGCCGCCGCCACCAGGCCGTGCTCGTCGATCTTGAAGCGCGTCGTCTTGCGCCGGTCGAGCCACACCCAGCCGTTCTCGCCCTGTTCGAGATCGCGGCGGTCGCGCATCACGTTCCACGCCGTCAGCACCGACAGCGGATTCACATTGGCGATGAAGTCGCGGACATAGTCGTTGGCCGGACGCAGCACGATGTCTTCCGGCGCGCCGGTCTGGACGATGCGACCGCCCTCCATGATGGTGATGTGGCTGCCGATCTTCAGCGCTTCCTCGAGGTCGTGGCTGACGAAGATGATGGTCTTCTTCAGCTCCGCCTGCAGCTGCAGCAATTCGTCCTGCAGCTTGGTGCGGATCAGCGGATCGAGCGCCGAGAACGGCTCGTCCATCAACAGGATTGGCGCCTCGGTGGCGAAGGCGCGCGCCAGGCCGACGCGCTGCTGCATGCCGCCCGAAAGCTCATGCGCGTATTTTTTCGACCACTGATCGAGATGGACGAGCTGCAGCTGTTTTTGCACCCGCGCCTTGCGCTCGGCTTCCGGCACGCCGGCAAGCTCCAGGCCGAAACCGACATTTTCCTCGACTGTGCGCCACGGCAGCAGGCCGAACTGCTGGAACACCATCGCCACCTGCTTCTGCCGCAGGCGCCGCAAGGTCGCCTCGTCGCAGGTCACGACATCGACCGTGCGGTCGCCGTCCTTGACCAGCACCTGGCCGCGCGACACGACGTTCAGCCGGTTGACAGCCCTCAGCAGCGTCGATTTGCCGGAGCCGGAGAGACCCATCAGCACCGAGATCTCGCCTTCATGCACGGTCAGGCTGGCGCCGGCGCAGCCCAGCACATTGCCGGTCCTTTCGAGGATCTCGGCGCGGGTGGCGCCCTTATCGATCAATGCCAGCGAACCGGCCTGATCGGCGCCAAAAACGATGTCTACGTTCTTGAAATCAACCGCGACGGTCATTTCTTGCCTCCAACGCCGATGCGAGTCATGCGGTCGAGCACGATGGCGAGCACGACGATCGCGAGGCCAGCCTCAAGCCCCAGATCGATGCGGCGCGAACCGAGCGCGCGGTTGATTTCCGTGCCGAGGCCGCCGGCGCCGATCAGGGCGGCGAACACCACCATCGACAGCGACAGCATGATCGATTGAGTCAGGCCCGCCATGATGGTCGGCAGCGCCGACGGCAGCTCCACCTTCCATAGAAGCTGGCGCTTGGTGGCACCGAACGCCTCGCCTGCCTCGATGATCGCCTTAGGCACTGAAACCACGCCGAGATGGGTGAGCCGCACGGCGGTCGGTATGACGAAGATGATGGTGACGATGAGGCCGGGCGCATTGCCGAGGCCGAACAGGGTGAGCACCGGGATCAGGTAGACGAAGGTCGGCAGCGTCTGCATCAGGTCGAGCACCGGAAGCATGACGCGGTAGACCTTCGGCTTGTGCGCGGCCCAGATGCCGAGCGGCACGCCGATCGCCATGGCCATGGCGGCGGCGGCGACCACCAGCACCAGCGTCTGCACCGTCTGCTTCCAGAGGTTCTGGTTGATGATGAAGATGAGGCCGATGAACACGCCGATGGCGAGCGGCCGCGAGCGCTGCAGCAACCATGCAATGCCGGCGATGACCAGCGCCAAAAGCACCGGCGGCACTAAAAGCAGGAGGTCCACCGCCCCGTCGAGGATGAAATTCAGGCCGTTCGAGAACGCCCGAAAGACCGTATCGAAATTGTCGGTGAGGAAGCCGAAGAAGGCCTTGCCCCACGGCCCGATCGGGATTTTGTAGTCGGTAAGGAATTTCGATATCGGATCCATCTTCCCCTCTCGGTTTCGCCGCACTTGCCGTACGGTCATTGTCTCGCAGCTTAATGCATGTCACCCAAAAGCGTGCGGCGGTTTTGGGAAAATGACATGCGCAAAAACAGAGATTTAAAACGCGTCGCTTGAACCCGTTTCAGCGCGGCGCGTTTTAAGAAAAAGGGCAGCCTTTTCCAGTGGCTGCCCTTTTTCGGAGATCATGCCGGACTCAAAGCCGGCTCAGCTCCCGAGCGCGGTCTTGATGGCCGCGGCGGCATCGCCGCCGTCGAAGGTGGTCACGCCGGCAATCCAGGGAGTGATCGCGTCCGGATGCTTCTTCAGCCAGTCGGTCGCGACCGTCTGGGCGTCGCCGCCCTTGAGGATCGCATCCATCATCTCGCCTTCCATGTCGAGATTGAACTTCAGGTTGGCGATGAACTTGCCGGCATTGGGGCACTCGGTGGTGTAGCCCTTGCGTACATTGGTGTAGACGGTAGCGGCGCCGAAGCCGCTGTCGCCCATGCCGTCGAGATAGGTGATCTTCATGGCGCCCATCACCGGATGCGGCGTCCAGCCGAGGAAGGCGATCCACTCATTGTTCTTCATCGACTGCTCGGCCTGCGTCAGCATGCCGGCCTCCGACGATTCGACCAGCTCGAAGCCGGCGAGGTTGTCGGCCGGGTTCTTGATCATGTCGAGGATGATGCGGTTGCCGTCATTGCCGGCCTCGATGCCGTAGATCTTGCCGTTGAACTTGTCCTTGAACTTGCCGAGATCGGTCAGCGTCTTGACGCCGGCGTCGGCGACATAGGTCGGCACGACGATGCCGTAGCCGGCGCCGGTCAGGTTGGTGCTGATCGTCTCGACCGAGCCGTCGGCGGTGTAGTCCTTGATGTCGTTGGTCATCGACGGCATCCAGTTGCCGAGGAAGACGTCGAGGTCCTTGTTCTTCAGCGACGCCATGGTGACCGGCACCGAAAGCTGGATCACCTGCGGCTCGTAGCCGAGCGCGGTGAGCAGCACGGAGGCCAGCCCGGTGGTCGCCTGGATGTCGGTCCAGCCGACATCGGACAGACGCACGGCCTTGCAGCTCGCCGGGTCGCCGGCGTAGGCGGCGGTCGTGGACAGAAGCGCCGCCAGGCCGAGGCCGGCGACGAAAGATTTCATACGCGACATTAACTTTCTCCCATTGCAATTCGAGGCGGCTCGAAGTCACGGTTCTTGCGACCGCCTTGTTTCGTCAGCCAAACACCATTTTGAAGTGGTTTCAAGCGGGGCCACATCACGATCAACGGCGCGCGCTGGCCATTCAGCGACATGTAGCGTCTTTTCCAAAGCAAGCGCTTTTTTGGTGGAAGGAGCCTGCGCCCCCTTCCCCGCATTGCGACAAGTGGGCTTAAAGACCCACATGGCAAAGCTCTACTTCAACTACGCAACGATGAATGCCGGCAAGACGACGATGCTCCTGCAGGCGTCCTACAACTATCGCGAACGCGGCATGACGACGATGCTTTTCGTCGCCGGCCATTATCGCAAGGGCGACAAGGGGCTGATCTCGTCGCGCATCGGCCTTGAGACCGAGGCCGAGATGTTCCGCGACGGCGACGATCTCTATGCCCGCGTTGCCGAGCATCACGAGCATACGACCGTGCATTGCATCTTCGTCGACGAGGCGCAGTTTCTCGAGGAGGAGCAGGTCTGGCAGCTCGCACGCATCGCCGACCGGCTGAACATCCCTGTCATGTGCTACGGCCTGCGCACCGATTTCCAGGGCAAGCTTTTTTCCGGTTCGCGCGCGCTGCTTGCCATCGCCGACGACCTGCGCGAGGTGCGCACCATCTGCCGCTGCGGCCGCAAGGCGACGATGGTGGTGCGCCTCGGTCCCGACGGCAAGGTGGCGAGGCAGGGCGAGCAGGTGGCGATCGGCAAGGACGTCTATGTCTCGCTCTGCCGCCGGCACTGGGAAGAGGAAATGGGCCGGGCCGCGCCAGACGACTTCATCGGCTTCGCCCGCAACTGAAACGGAGAGCCCGCCGACAGGCGGAACCGGTTGCCACCCCCTGCCTATCTCAGGGCCGACCCGAAGCCCTGATCGGCATTCCGAGAGGCGCCGTCCGGCGATAGACCGGCCGACGACCGAATGATCTGCCGCGACTTGCCGCAAGAGTTTGGCCCGCCGCTCCAGCCGATGCCGGTCGCCGCAAAAACAAGAGCTTAAGGCATGTAAGCTGAAGCTGCTCGAAGGCCAGGCGCATTACTCGCGATTGGCATGCTTGCCTTGTCTTTCAAGGGCCTGACCAATTCTTTTGTTTTAACGCCTCTCCTTGTCTTCCTTCTTTCAATCTCTGGAGGCCCCACATATATTCGCCGCCACGTGCGACGAAACCGGATGCCGATGCGGGAGGCCCCTATGGCGACATTGCAGAATTTCGATGCCGAAATTGCCAAGACCAAGCAGGTCGTTGAGGACATGCGCACCAAGATCGAGCAGTCCGGCAGCGTGCTCGACACGCTCGCCCAGGCCGACAAGAAGATAGGCGACGCCAATTTCGACATCGAGAATGCCCGCATCGAGGACGTGCTCAAGCAGCAGAAGGTGATGGAAGGCAACATTGCCGACCTGATCATCGGGCTTGAGGACGCCACCAACGTCTTCGGCGCCGAATTCGAGAGCATGAAGAACTACACCGGCTGGGAAAACTTCGTCGGTGTGTTCTCCGCGCAGCGCAAGCAGCGCATGCGCACCGACCGCGTGCGCAACATGTCGCTCGCCGGCAATCTGCAGGAGCTGCTGGCGAAATCCGACACCATTGTCGGCATCCTGAAAGCCCAGAAGCAGATCCTTGACCAGCGCTACAAGACCTCCGAAACCAGCCTGTCGCAGGTGATCGAGCGCCGCAAGACGACCATGGCCAATCTCGAGGCGGTGCAGAAGCGCATCGAGGAGCTCAACCCGATGCTGCTCGACATCGAGAACAAGATCGCCGCCTCGACGACCCAGAAGGAGCGCACCGAGCTCGAAGGCGAGCGCTCGAAGATGGCGACCGAATACAACGAGAAGCAAGCCAAGGAGCAGGAGCTGCTCGCCGAAAGCCAGACGCTGGAACGCTATACCTCGATGTTCCAGACATTCGTGGACTCCCTCAACAACCAGATCGCCGCGCAGTCGACGCTGATCAACAAGCTCACCATCGACACCGAGCAGCGCATCGTGCTGTACAAGGCGCTGGAGGACTCGCTGAAGACGGCTGCCCAGCAGGACGTCGCCCACAAGATCAACACGCTGGGCAGCCAGGTCGACAACACGGCGGAAGAGACGATGGCCGGCATCGGCGCCGCCTCGCAGAAGCACATCGGCGATCTGCTCGAGATGCATGAGAAGAACATGGTGGCTTCAGCCGACATCCAGCGCCGCAAGAAGCTCGCCGACGATGCCTTCGCCCGCCGCTTCGACGAGGTGATGAAGAAGCACAACGCCGCCAATTACGTGCAGCAGTAGGCGGCGTGCCGGCATTCTTCTCCAGGGCAGCGCCATGACCCCCGAAAACGAAGCTGCGGCGCGCTACTTCTCCGCCATCACCTCGGCGCTGAGCGGGCTGGAAGTGTTCATGCGCGACGATCGCTCGCCGCTCTACCGGCATGGCATCGTCGCCAAGATCGTCGCCGAATACATCGCCCGCCTGGATAAATCCTTCGCCTGCTGGCGCAACCGGCTGGGCTTCATGGACACGTTCCGCATTTCGCGCGCCGATAGCGGCTACCCGGTGTTCCAGAACCTGCTCGAGCTGGAGAACGACCGCCGCCAGGCCGACAGCCGCCTGGCCAACATCCCGCAGGCGGACGAATTGCGCGAGGAGATGGCCGACTTCATCCTGCGGCACAAGGAATTTCCCGCAGCGCTGCAGAAGTCGATGGCCGAGCGGCTCTATCTGGAGGACGTCAGGAGCAAGGCGACCTTCGGTCCCTTCATCCTGGCGCAGACGGCGAAGGTCTCGGTCAATCCGAAGACCATGCGACCCTATTACCTCGTCCACTGGGCCTCGTTCGACGGCAGCGCCAACCTGCCGCTGGTCTATATGGTGACGGTGGAGGACTCCTCCGAAAGCATGGTGCGCCAGCTTGTCGACGGCAACGGCAAGCTCAATGAGCGGGTGGACATTCCGCTGCCTGTCGACGGCCTGCTCAATCCCGAGCTCGCCCACCGCTTCGACGATTTCACCGAGAAGAATTCGGCCTACACGCTGTCGCCGGCGACGATCGCCGTCAATCTCGACAAGGATTTCGAGCCGCTGCACCCGAAGCAGCTGCGGCGCGTCGTGCTTGGACCTTTCTATTCGGCCGGGATCACCGAGAACAATTCGACGGTGACGGAGGTCCTGGCCAAGGTGCGCAAGCCCGAAAACGCCTGGCTGCTGACCTGGACCATCCAGGAGGTCTTTTCCAAATCCGAGAAGCCCGGCCGCAAGGGCCTGTTCTCCAGCGAGAAGACGACGCAGGAATTCTTCATCAACACCGACGACCTCGAGGCCGCGCGCCAGGGCGTGTCGAGCTACGAGAACCACGCGCTGATCCCGCACGAGGCCTATCAGGCGCTCTACGCCGCCGGCGAGGCGCAGAAGATCTTTTCCGGCTACAAGGTCCACATCCTGTCGAACGGACAGGTCATCAGCGACGTCTGATTTCAACCGCGGAGCATCCTTCATGGACACCGGGCTGACCACGATCTCGGAAGCGGCAATCGAAAAGCACCGCGCCACGGCGCAGAGCTTCATCACCCGCATCGTCGTGCTGGAGGATCCCGCGCGCGAATCCGGCACCGCGCTCGCCGGCACCAACCGGCGCTTCGTCTCGACCGTGTCGGTCGGCTCGGTGCGGCGCACGCGCGAGGTCGAGCTGTCGAAGACGGTCGCCGCGATCCATCCCGACGACCAGCTGATGAGCATCCCGCAGCACACGCTTCTGTTCCGTGCCCGCCGCGGCCTGGCCGTCGCGCTGGCCATATCGGATGTCTTTGCCGAGGGTTCCGATCTCGAAAGCCTGCAGGCGAAGAACGCCCGGGCTCCGCTCGAAGGCGACGAGGCTGCGAGGTTCAAGAGACTGTTGTCGGCCGCGGCCTATGTTTCGGCCTTCAGCTTCGCCTCCTATCTGTTCCAGCTGATCGACAGCGACGGCGAGGCGCCGAACGACAGTCCCGAACCCGACTTCCTCTTCGACACGCCGCAGGATGCGGTGAAGTCGATCGTGGCCGGGCTCGACAAGGCGATTGCCGGTTCGAAGGACGACGCCGACCTGATGACGCGGGCGCGTGCCTTTGCTCGTGTCGCCATCGACGGGCTGCTCGCGCGCAAGGGGCGCTTCGACGGCATCGGCCCGTTCGAGAACGCACATATCCGCATCGACGTCGACGACTTCACCCTCGACGGCTTCGACGTGGCGCCCGGCAAGCGTGCCAAGCCGCTGGTGATGACCTTCAAGAAACCGGAAGAAGTCGTCGGCAACCACATCGCCAAATTCCAGTCGGTCAGGCTGGCCAAGATGCTGATGGCCTATGATTTCGAGCGCGAGCTGAACCCCTTCGTCGAACTCGGCGGCTTCCTGTTCACCTTCATCGGCGACGGCGCGCCCGGCACCGGCAAGACGACGCTGATCCAGATGATCGCCGGTCTCGTCAACGGCTACTGCCAGGTCGCCGGCTATCCCTTCGTCTACGAGAATTTCGGCGTCGACCAGATTTCGTCCTATCAGGGCAAGTCGGGCCAGAACTGCCGCCAGTTCATCAACAACGTGCTCAATCCGCGAACCATCGGCTTCGGCACCATCGACGACATCGACCAGGTCGCGGCGCGCCGCTCCGACGACCGCGCGTCCGCCGGCCAGCAGGAGATCACCGGCGTCTTGATGGACGCCTTTGCCGGTGCTTCCACCGTGGTGCGCGGCAACTGCTCCTTCGGCATGTTTTCCAACTATCCCGAGAATGTCGACGATGCGCTGCGCCAGCGCGCCGGCGCCCGCTGGCTGGTCGACGGCCCGCAGACCCGCGACGACTACATCGACATCTTCGTGCTGCTTGCCGGCAAGAACCACAAGATCCCGCTGGGCGACCACGAGCTCTACGCGGCGCAGGAAATCCAGCGCGCCGTGGCCGAGGCCTATGAGGAGCACGAGAAGCCGCAGGAAGACGGGCTGATGAAGGTCTATGAACGCTACATGAAGGAAAACGGCGCACCGAAGACCATGGCCGACATCGGCACCTACCTGCACATGATCAAGGACGCCGAACCGCGCTTCACCGGCCGCGCCATCAAGAACGTCACCGACGCGATAAAAATGCGCGCCATGGACATCGAGCTGCCGGACGACTGGTTCGAGAAGCCGGAAGCCTTCATGCACAAGAGCTACGACGACAAGAAGGCGATGATCGAGGAACTGCGCGGCCCGTTCTCCATGGAGATGGTCATGCAGGAGATCAACCGCTACGCCGATTCCGAATTCCGCTATTCCGACAAGTCCGACGACGCCGCGGTGGAGAAGCTCCTGCGTGACACGCGCCTGCGCGAGCGCGCGGCACGCGAGATGGAGGAACTGAAGAAGAAGGGGCTGTGGTGATCTTCCTTCTCCCCGTTTACGGGGAGAAGGTGCCCGAAGGGCGGATGAGGGGCAGCGCCATGCGTGGAAAAAATGAGCCGAAAGTAGCGAGAGCCCGTGAGCTTCGGAAGGTTGAGAACGATGCCGAGGAACGGCTGTGGCATGAATTGCGAGGACGGCGATTGAATGGCCACAAGTTTGTACGCCAGCTATCGATCGGCCCCTATTTCGCGGATTTTGCTTGCCGTGAAGCCAATCTGGTTGTGGAAGTCGACGGCAGCCAGCATGCGGGTCGATCCCGAGATCGATATAGGGACGAGACGATGAATGCCAACGGTTGGTCGGTGTTGAGGGTCTGGCATGCGGATGTTTTGACCAGCCTCGCGGGTGTACTGGATACGATTACGGCAGCCCTGGATCGTAGGCTGGATCGCAAGATGATTGGTATCGATGCGAAATTTCTGCCGGCTGCGACGTTGGAGCAGGAATAATGAGCGTTGGCGCCGCCCCTCATCCGCCCTTCGGGCACCTTCTCCCCGTGAACGGGGAGAAGGAAAGTTGAAAGCCGCCAAAAAGCCCGACCTCTTACGCGACAACGAGCTGATCTACGGCAGGCTGCTCGCAGTCGACGAGCCGCATCTCGTCCAGCGCTACAACAAGGCGCTCGTCGCCTTCGGTCTCGAGCCCACCAAGCTGACGAGCTTCCAGATCGACCGCACCGGCTTCTCGCCCGAGGTGGCCGAGGAATGCGGCGATTACGACTATCTCGATCCCAACGAGGTCAACCGCCGCTTCATCATCCTGACGCCGTCGCAGATCGACCTGCCGGTGGTGCACACCGCCTTCTCCAACACTTCGCAGCTGATGTTCGAATTCATGTCCAGGAACCGGCGCGCCATCGACGCGCTGACCATCAAGGACGTCATCTACGGCGAGATCGAGGACTCCGTTCCCAAGGTCAACGACATCGAGGATCTGCTGTCGATCAACCAGGTCGAGTTCAAGGTGCTGTCGGCCGAGGACGTGCTGGGCAAGGCGGCCGAGCTCGGCAAGCTCGTCGACCGGCTGAAACAGGAGCCCGACGCCTGGCGCGACGACGCCATGCTCGAGCGCATGGTCGATCTCGCCAAGGTCTGCGGCGACATCCGCGAGAACGCGCTTGTCCCCGACCAGGTGATCTTCCGCCACAATGCCTACTGGACGAGCCATTTCGGCGGGCTCTACGTCTTCGTCGATCCTGATATGACGACGGTGATCTGCGACCCGGCAGCGCCGGGCTTCCGCCGCTCGCGGCCCTGGCAGGTGAGCTATCTGTCGATCAACGACGCCGACAAGGTGTTCCGTTTCCTCGCCGCTACCGGCCGCCTTGACTTGCCGCGCGCCTCCTGGATCGAGGCCTCGGGCTATCTCGAGCATCGCGCCGAGATGGTGGTACGGGCGCTGATCCGCGACGCCGAGCCCAACCGCAACCTGACGGATGTCGACAAGGTCTGGCTGCAGACCTGGATCCACGGCCATGCCGACCTGATTGCCAGCGACGGCAACTTCCCGTTCCTCAACGCCGCCAAGCGCGAGATCGCCCAGTTCGGCCATCTCAAGGTCGAGGACGTTCCGCCGCGCCAGCGCTTCCTGGTCGTGCGCGCCAGGCCCGATCATCCCGATGCCTGGCTCACCAACCAGCTGATCTCGGATTTCGTGCCGCAGGACTTCGTCTCGCGCTACGTCTTCAACAAACCGGGCTTCTACAAGGACTTCGACGGCTTCAGCGACGCCTGGCGATCGCATGTTGTGGACGTTCTGAAAACCACATATTTGAAGGACAAGGCGGCGTTCCGCGCGCGCCTTTACGGCTTGACTGACTGAGGGGTGAAGAGAGCCATGCTTGATCCGATCGTGAACTTCTTCACCCGGATTTTCCAATGGATCGGCCGCGGCATCGGCTTCGTCGTCGGCATCATCCTGTGGCCGTTCATGTGGGTCGGCCGCTGGTACGGGCAGCGCGGCTGGATCCTGAAGGCGGTGGTGGGCCTCGCCATCCTGGTGCTGATCGGCCTTTACGCCAATTTCTTCTATGCCACCCAGTGGTGGAACAATTTCGAGCCGAACTATCCCGACAAATACACCTTCGAGACGCGCAACGTGTCGGCCGGCGAGCAGGTTTCGGCCGGCGCCGGCACCGACACGGCCAAGACCTGCGGCAACTCGGCGATCGCCCAGGTGGCGGCCGATCTTACCGACTTCAATGTCAACCAGAATGCCTGGATCTCGTCGATGATACTCTACAAGCTCGGCTTGTTCGGCATCGACTGGGACCACACGCCATGGATGGACAACAAGGCCTCTTTCCAGCGTGGCATCAACCAGGCGGTGCGGCGCACCGCGACCGAACTTGCCGACAATCTCGGACGCGTGCGCACGACCTCGCAGATCGACAGCGACCTGCAGGACGCGCGCGGCAATCTGCAATTCGACGAATACACATGGTATTTCGGCTTGAACCCGTTCGGCCCGAAGACGCCGACGCCGAGCTATTATCGCGACGCGGTGCGCAAGCTGCGCTCCTTCAATGCGCGGCTGGCCACCTGCCAGGCGACGTTCGACGCCCGCGCCGACAATCTGAAGCAATATATCGACCGTATCGCCAGCGACATCGGCTCGACCTCGGCGATCCTCAAGGAGCGCGCCGAGAACCACAATGACGGCTGGTTCGACTTCCGCGCCGACGATCGCTTCTGGTTCGCCTACGGCCAGCTCTATGCCTATTACGGGCTGATGAAGGGCGCTCAGGCAGACTTCGAGGGCGTGATCAAGGAAAAGCACCTGCAGAACCTGTGGGACACGATGGACGCGCAGTTCGTCTCGGCGCTGCGCATCCAGCCCTTCATCATCGCCAATGGACGCGAGGACGGCTGGCTGCTGCCGACGCATCTGACGACCATGGGCTTCTATATCCTGCGCGTGCGCTCCAACATGGTCGAGATCAGCAACGTGCTCAGCCAATAACGCTGCTGCCGCCGGCGGACACTGGCGGATTTGCGCCGTCGCTTCTGTCGCTTTTCGCGTATTGCACGGCTGTTTTGAGACGGCGGAGCGACACCCGCTCTGGCTTCTATACGGCGCAACGACCGGGCGCCGAAGACGCCGGCAAGGTCGGCCCGGGAACAGTAAACTTTCTTCACAGGAAACATAGTTGCATGAAAGTTGACGCCGTGACAGCGACAGGGTTAGAACATGCCCTTGCGTCCGGGCGGCGTTTCGATCATGCAGCGATCGAAGCCCTCCCCTCCACCGCTCATTTCAGAGGAAAGCCGTCATGGCCGAAGTGAAGTCCGATATCGAGATCGCGCGCGCCGCTAACAAGAAACCGATCCAGGAGATCGGCGCCAAGATCGGCATCCCGTACGAGCACCTGCTGCCCTATGGCCACGACAAGGCGAAGGTCTCGGCCGAGTTCATCAAGTCGGTGAAGGGTAACAAGGACGGCAAGCTGATCCTGGTCACCGCCATCAACCCGACTCCCGCCGGCGAAGGCAAGACGACCACCACGGTCGGCCTCGGCGACGGCCTGAACCGCATCGGCAAGAAGGCGGTCGTGTGCATCCGCGAAGCCTCGCTCGGCCCGAACTTCGGCATGAAGGGCGGCGCGGCCGGCGGCGGCCTCGCACAGGTCGTGCCGATGGACGACATGAACCTCCACTTCACCGGCGATTTCCACGCCATCACCACCGCCCATAACCTGCTTTCGGCGCTGATCGACAACCACATCTATTGGGGCAACGAGCTCGGCATCGACATCCGCCGCGTGGCCTGGCGCCGCGTCATGGACATGAACGACCGGGCGCTGCGCGAGATCATCTGCTCGCTGGGCGGCGTCGCCAACGGCTTCCCGCGCGAGGCAGGCTTCGACATCACCGTCGCCTCGGAAGTGATGGCGATCCTGTGCCTGGCCACCGACCTCAAGGACCTCGAGAAGCGTCTGGGCGACATCATCGTCGCCTACCGCCGTGACAAGTCGCCGGTCTATGCCCGCGACCTCAAGGCCGACGGCGCCATGGCCGTGCTTCTGAAGGACGCCATCCAGCCCAACCTGGTGCAGACCCTGGAGAACAACCCGGCCTTCGTGCACGGCGGCCCGTTCGCCAACATCGCGCATGGCTGCAACTCGGTCGTCGCCACCACGACGGCGCTCAAGCTTGCCGACTATGTCGTCACCGAAGCCGGCTTCGGCGCAGACCTCGGCGCCGAGAAATTCTTCGATATCAAGTGCCGCAAGGCAGGCCTCAAGCCGGCCGCGGCCGTCATCGTCGCCACCGTGCGCGCCATGAAGATGAATGGCGGCGTCAAGAAGGAAGATCTCGGCAAGGAGAACATCGAGGCGGTCAAGAAGGGCTGCCTCAACCTTGGCCGTCACATCGAGAACGTGAAGCAGTTCGGCGTGCCGGCGGTGGTCGCGATCAACCACTTCACGACCGACACCGAGACCGAGATCCAGGCGATGAAGGACTTCGTCAGGGCGCAGGGCGCGGAGGCGATCCTGTGCAAGCACTGGGCGCAAGGCTCGGCCGGCATCGAGGATTTGGCGAGGAAGGTGGTCGAGATCGCCGAGTCCGGCGCCTCGCAGTTCTCGCCGCTCTATCCCGACGAGATGCCGCTGTTCGAGAAGGTCAACACCATCGTCAAGCGCATCTACCGCGGCGACGAGGCGATCGCCGACAAGTCGATCCGCGACCAGCTGCATGCCTGGGAGCAGGCCGGCTACGGCAACCTGCCCGTCTGCATGGCCAAGACACAGTACTCTTTCTCGACCGACCCGAACCTGCGCGGCGCGCCGACCGGCCACACCGTGCCGGTGCGCGAGGTGAGGCTTTCGGCCGGCGCGGGCTTCGTCGTCATCATCTGCGGCGAGATCATGACCATGCCGGGCCTGCCCAAGGCGCCGTCCTCGGAAAAGATCTTCCTCAACGAACAGGGTCAGATCGAGGGTCTGTTCTAGAGCAATTCCAGGAAAAGTGTGTAACGGTTTTCCGTCCGGAATTGCGCCGAAATAAAGGGATAGAGCGGTTCGCCGTTTCCGTGAAACGGTGAAACGCTCTAGACATTCTTCGAGCTGAGAATGATCAAGGGCGCCGCGCTGCCGCGGCGCCCTTTTTGCTTGCCCGGATTCCTCAAGCCGCCGTCGAGGAACCGAACTTCTTGATGCCTGCGACCGACATGCTGACGAACTGATCGAGGAGGGTGAAGAAGATATCCAGGCTGAAGCCGAACAGGAAGGCGAAGGTGAACAGGCTGAAGCCTATCGCCGAAGCCTGACCGCCAAGCTTCGTGTCAGGTCCCAGGAACCAGGCCAGCACCATGCCCGCCAGCGCTCCCAGGACGACCCTGTGAACCAGTCGCGCCAATGTCGGATTGGGCAGCAGCGGGTTCAGGATCATGCGCATGTGAAACATGATGGCGCCCAGGCTTCCGTAAAGTGCTGGCAGTATCCAGAGCGCGTAGGGGCTCAAGACGGCGTTGAGGCCTCCTATCTGCGCGGTCATCATGTAAATTGAACTGGGGGTAAGGGTGATCACGCCGCTGCACTGAAGACTGCGGGTGGCCTCCTCATACTCGCTGTTCGCGTCGAGCTCGGGGCTCGTGCCTGCCGGCATGGCGCCGCCAGGCTCCTTGCCGGCGGGATTTCCGGGTTGCGCGCAAGCTGGATTTCCCCCTCCCGGCGCCCCGCCCACCGGTCCCGCATATTCCGACTTTGCCGACGCCACCTCCTGATTGCAGAGCTGGTTTGTGATCGCCTGCTGCGGATCGTAGGTCTGACCATTGCCCGTCGCGCCCGCAGTCACCAGCGACTGCACCTTGCAATAGGCCGATTGCATCCCCCAGATCGGGAAACGCGCCTCTCGGGTCATGAAGCTTTGGGAATTCGCCCAAAGGGTGACGAAGCGCTGGTCGAGCAAATGAAGGCTGTCCTCGGCGTTGTAGTAGACATCCTCAAGAAGATTTACGTCGCTTTGCGACAGGCCGCCCGATGCGGCCGATCGCAATTGCTTCTGCGTCGTCCAGACCTGGCGCACCGCCTGGCCGAAGCGAACGCTGAAATTGTCCTTGTTTATGTCTTGCAGCTCGGCGCTCAAGGAGACACCCCTGTTGTAGACATATGTCATCTTGCCTGTGATCACCATCAGGATCACCGACAGCGCCACCAGCAAATAGGTTGCTATCGCGGCTCTGCGTGAGGTGTCGCCAGGCGACCACCCGGAGCGAAGTGCCGCCAGCGTGGAAAACGGCACGACACCCGAACAGTCGTTCAAGACCTTCTGAAGATTGACCACCGCCGGCTGGCTGGCCGTCACATCGCCAAGCTTCTCGGCATCGCCAATGGCCGCGAACAGCGAATTGTCCTTGAAGACCCCATAGCGACCATAGCCCGCCACCAGCTTCGCGTCTTTCAGCAGCCCGGTCACAAGAGGATCAACAGGAGCGGTCATCGACGTCGGCTCTCACTCATCGCGTCGCTAGCCCAGAACCCCGGGCACGTAGCCATATTGCGACGGGCACCCGCATGGATATCCGGGCGGCCCGGGTGGCTGCGCCCAGCACCAGAAGAATTGGGTGAAGCAGATGGTCCCTGGCGCGTGTGGAGGAACTTGCGCGAAGGCGGGCCACGGCAACAGCGCGGCGCCGACGGCAAGCGTCAGGACAACCACGGTTCGTGCAATGCGCGCTTCCAATCCAGCCCCCGGCCAACCGCGCTTACCAATGCGGCATCACTCTCTGGAAGTGCCGGCTGGACTTCTGTGAAGTGGGTCACGCGCCTCATGAATTTTCATGCTAAGGCAAGAGGCGCCGCATCGCTGCGGCGCCTCTTGTTGTTTCACGCGGCTCCGGTCTAAAGCATGTCTCCCGAAAGTGGGAACCGGTCTCGGGACAAAGACATGCGTCAAATCGGAAACCTAAAGCGCATGGCGAATCTGAAAAATCGCGACGCGCTTTAGGCGGCGTTACGTGCCAGCGCCCGCTGGTTGGACGCATAGATGGTGTCACGTTCCGGCAGGGCGCCGGTCTTCAGGCAATCGATCCATTCGGCGGTCTTCAGCACGGCGGCGAAGCGCGACTGCAGCACGACGCTCACCACCCGATGGATGTCCTCGGCGGACGCGTGGCCGGCACTGTTGGCGTAAGGCACCGAACCGCTGGCGTCCGAAAGGAACTCGACGGCGAAACCCATATGCACGGCATGGATGATGGTCGACAGATCGCAATTATGCGTCATGTAGCCGACGACCGCGATCGTATCGATGTGGTTGGCGCGCAGCCAGTCCTCGAGGTCCGTGCCGGTGAAGGCGGAAGGCAGCGTCTTTTCGACATAATGGTCGCGCGCGCGCCTCGCGACCTCGGGATGCAGCTCGCCGCCATGACTGCCCTTGGCAAAGAACGGTGCTGATTCCGGCGCCATCTGCTTGACGACGACGATCTTGATGCCGGCAGCAGTGGCGGCGTCCATGGCGCGCGCCACATTGGCGACGCTGTCAGCGAAGGGCGGATGCTGGATGGCGAGATTGCCGCCGTCATAGTCGTTCTGGACATCGACGACGACGAGCGCGCGGCGCGGCTGGGCGGCTGATGCTGACATGGCTTTTTTCCTTTCGAACGGGTTGATGGGCGCAAAGCTAGGCCGGATGTCCACTCGCAGAAAGTGGCCCAATTGACATTATTCGAAATAATTGGGACACTGTTGCCGCAACCCAATTTTGTCTGCCATGCACAATCCGATCATCGCCGCCGTCGCATTCGACGGCATCAGCCCCTTTCATCTTTCCGTGCCATGCCTGGTCTTCGGCGCGGACCGCACCAAGCTCGGCCTGCCGCGCTTCGACTTCCGTGCCTGCGCGGCCGAACAAGGGCCAATTCATACCGATGCCGGTTTGACCATCTCGATCCCGCATGATCTTTCGGCGCTCGACGAAGCCGACATCGTCATCATCCCCAGTTGGAAGGATCTCGACGCGCCTCTGGCCGCTCCGCTCAAGGATGCGCTCCAACGGGCACACGAACGTGGCGCGCTGATCGTTGGCCTGTGCCTCGGCACCTTCGCCATTGCCGCCGCTGGACTGCTGGCGGGACGCAAGGCGACCACGCACTGGGCCTATACCGATCAGCTCAAGACCCTTCATCCCGATATCGCCGTCGATGCCGACGTGCTCTACGTCGACGACGGCGACATCGTCACCTCCGCCGGCGTCGCCGCCGGGCTGGACTGTTGCCTGCATATCGTGCGCGCCCGCTATGGCGCCGAGGCAGCGCTTCGGCTTGCCCGCCACGTCGTGCTTTCGCCGCATCGGCAAGGCGGACAGGCCCAGTTCATCGAACGCCCGCTCGCGCCGACGCCGACCGCCGACCGCTTCGCCAAGGCCTTGGACGAGGTGCGGGCGACGCTCGGCGACACGCACAGCCTGGACAGCGTCGCCGAAGCAGCGGGCCTTACCCGCCGCACCTTCACGCGCCGCTTCCAGAAGTCGACCGGCACCAGCTTCGGCGACTGGCTGGCCGGCCAGCGCGTGGCGCTGGCGCAGCGGCTGCTGGAACAGACGGACAAGTCGATGGATATGGTGGCCTTCGAGGCCGGCTTCGGCAGCGCCACTTCGCTGCGGCAGCATTTCGCCGCGCGGATCAGGACCTCGCCGATGCAATATCGGCGCGAGTTCTCCCGGGGCGCTCAGGTATCGGACGCGCTCAGCCTCTTGTAACCACCCGTGCCGGGTTGCCGACCGCTGTCATGTTGGCGGGCACGTCGTGCGTCACCACCGCGCCCGCCCCGACGATGGCGCCTTCGCCGATGCTGACGCCGGCGAGGATCACCGCGCTGCCGCCGATCCAGGCATTGTCGCCGATCGTCACCGGCTTGGCGATCTCCAGTCCGGCAAGCCGTCCGGCGGCCTCCCGATGATGCTCGGCGCAGTAGATCTGCACGTTAGGACCAAGCAGGGTTCCCTTGCCGATCCGCACCGGCGCCGTATCGAGGATGGTGCAGCCTGTGTTGAGGAAGACGCCGTCGCCGAGGAACAAATTGAAGCCGTAGGCGCAATGGAACGGCGCCTCGATGCGGGTCCCCTCGCCCGCGCCGCCCAGCAGCGCCCGCAAGGCCGGGCCTATGTCGCCGCGCTGCCGGGGCGGCAGACCGTTGTGCTCGAACACCGCGTCGCGGGCGGCAACGCGCAGCGCATCCAGCTCCGCGTCGAGGCAAGTGTACCATTCGCCCGCCGCCATCTTCATGCGCTCGCTCGTCGTCATGGCCGCTCCTCCGATGCTGCCTGCTGCCAAAGCACGATTCGCCCCTGAAACATGTTGCCCGAAAGTGGGAACCGGTCTCGGGACAAAGACATGCGCAAAATCAAAAAACCTAAAGCGCTTGGAGCGAACCTGGAAGATCGCGACGCGCTTTAGGGAAAAGCCGTGGCCAAAAGCCCGGCCTATGCTAGCCTGACGTCTCGGGGTCGTGCGAGGTCCCGGATTTGAGGGGGTCGATCATGCTTTACATTCTTGCATTGCTGATTGGCGTGGTTGCCGGCCTGCGCGCCATGACGGCGCCGGCGACAGTCGCCTGGGGCGCTTGGCTCGGCTGGCTGCCGGTCGCCGGCACCTGGGCGAGCTTCATGGGCCATTGGATCGCTGTCGGCATCTTCACCATCTTGGCAATCGTCGAGCTCGTCACCGACCAGTTGCCGTCGACGCCGAGCCGCAAGGTCCCGCAGCAGTTCGGCGCCCGCATCGTCATGGGCGCCTTCACCGGCGCGGTGATCGGTGCGACCGGCGGCGCGACCATCGGCGGCCTCATTGCCGGCGCGATCGGCGCGGTCATCGGCACGCTGGGCGGCGCGGAAGCCCGTTCGAGACTGGCCGCCGCGTTCGGCAAGGACCCACCCGCGGCCTTCATCGAGGACGCGGTCGCGATCATCGGCGGCCTGCTCATCGTGGCGGCGGTCGCATGAGCGCGAAAGCCTTCGACGCCATCATTATCGGCGCAGGTCAGGCCGGCACCCCGCTCGCCGGCCGCTTGACTGCGGCCGGCATGAGCGTAGCGCTGATCGAGCGCAAGCTGGTCGGCGGCACCTGCGTCAACACCGGCTGCATCCCGACCAAGACGATGGTGGCGAGCGCCTATGCCGCGCATCTTGCCCGCCGTGCCGCCGACTATGGCGTGACGCTCGGCGGCCCCGTCGGCGTCGACTACAGAGCAATCAAGGCGCGAAAAGACAAAGTATCGGGCGCTTCCCGCACCGGGCTGGAAACCTGGATCGCGGGCATGGAGAAATGCACGCTCTACCGCGGCCATGCCCGCTTCGAATCCGCAAATACCGTGCGCGTCGGCGACGACCTGCTGACCGCGCCAAAAATCTTCCTCAACACCGGCGGGCGTGCATCGGTGCCCGACCTTCCCGGCATCGACGACGTCCCCTATCTCACCAATTCCTCGATGATGGATCTCGATGTGCTGCCCAGCCATCTCGTCGTCGTCGGCGGCAGCTACATCTCGCTCGAATTCGCGCAGATGTTCCGCCGTTTCGGTTCCGAGGTCACGGTGATCGAAAAAGCGCCGCGGCTGACTGGCCGCGAGGACGAGGATGTCTCGGCCGCCATCCAGTCGATCCTCGAAAACGAGGGCATCGCCGTCCATGTCGGCGCCGACGACATAGCCTTCGCCAGGAAAGGCGATGAAATCGCCGTCACCTTCTCCACCGGCAAGCCGCCGGCGGTCGGCTCGCATGTGCTGCTGGCCTTGGGCCGCGTCCCCAACACCGACGACCTTGGCCTCGACAAGGCCGGCGTCGAAGTCGACCAGCGCGGCTACATCGTCGTCGACGACCAGCTGCGCACCAGCGTGCCCGGCATCTGGGCGATGGGCGACTGCAACGGCAAGGGCGCCTTCACCCATACTTCCTACAACGACTACGAGATCGTCGCCGCCAATCTGCTCGACAACGATCCGCGCCGGGTGAGCGACCGCATCGAGGCCTATGCGCTCTATATCGATCCGCCACTCGGCCGCTGCGGCATGACCGAGGCCGCGGTGAAGAAATCCGGCCGCCGGGCGCTCGTCGGCCAGCGGCCGATGACCCGTGTCGGCCGCGCCGTCGAAAAGGGCGAGACGCAGGGCTTCATGAGGATCCTGGCCGATGCCGACACCGGCGAAATCCTCGGCTGCTCGATCCTCGGCCCGGGCGGCGACGAGGCGATCCACTCGGTGCTCGACCTCATGTACGCCAAGGCGCCGATCTCGACGCTGGCGCGCGCCATGCATATCCACCCCAATGTCTCGGAGCTTCTGCCGACCATCGCCCAGGAGCTGAAGCCGCTGGTCTGAAGGCAATTCGCACGCAGCTGACCGCCGTGCCGCGGGCACAGCCCGCCGAATAAGGCTCGGCGTCTTCGCCGTAGCCAGCTCGGCGTCTTCGCCGTAGCCGCCCTGCGCCGACAGCCGATCCCGGCTGGACCACTCGACAGCCGAGCCGCAAACAGGCATGTCTGGCCTCCTCACCGGAGGAAGGCCCCATGCAAAAGACGATCGAGCGCATCGCCGGCGACAGCGAAGGCGTCGCATACGAATTCCCGGCTTTCCGCCTCGACGGCACGGACAAGGCGGCACCCTCGGCCTATCTGCAGGCGGCGCTCCATGCCGGCGAATTGCCGGGCGTCGTCGCCATCGACGCGCTGATGCCGATGCTTGCGAAGGCGGAAGCGGAAGGCCGCATCAGGGGCGCCGTCACCGTGGTGCCGTGGGCCAATCCGATCGGCCGCGCCCAGTATCATTTCGGCGAGCATCAGGGCCGCTTCAATCTCGGCACCCGCACCAACTTCAACCGTTCTTTTCCAGTGCTTGCAGCACCCGATGCCAAGCTCTTGCCGGACGTCAGCCTCGGCGGCGCCGACCGCCGGCTGAAGAACCGGCTCGTCGAGCTCTCGCTCGGCAACGACATCGTGCTCGATCTCCACTGCGACGACGAGGGCCTTACCTATCTCTACGTCCACACCAGCCTGTGGCCACATATGGCCGACTGCGCGGCGGCCATGGGCGCCGACGCCGTCGTGCTGTGGAGCGAGGACAGCAGCGGCACCTTCGAGGGCGCCTCGATCATGCCCTACCAGAACGTGCCGCCGAGCGTCGCGCGTTTCGACCGTCGCGTCGTCACCACGGTCGAATATCGCGGCATGCTGGACGTCGACGCCGCCTTGGCCGGGTCGGATGCCGCAGGCCTCTACCGCCTGCTGGTGACGCGCGGCGTCGTTCAGGATCCTTCCGTTCCGAAGGCGAGCAGTTTCAGCGGCGCCGTCGTGCCGTTGGAAAACATCGACATGATGCCCTCGCCCAAGGCCGGCGCCATCCTTTACGACGTCAAGCCCGGCGACCGCGTCAAGAAAGGCGACAGGCTGGCGACGATCGTCCATGCGCCTGGCGAAGTCGGCGGCCGCACCGAAGTGTTCGCGCCGCAATCGGGCTTCATCCTGACCAGGCGTTCGCGCCGCATCATCCGCGCCGGCGAGGACCTTTTGAAGCTCGCCGGCGACAGGAAGAGCGCCGACGCGCGCTCCGGCACGCTGGAGGACTGAGAGTTTCATCCCTTTCAGGCCAAGGGGCGATCGGGCTTCTTGGCTCAGAGGCCGCGCAGGCTTTCCAGATTATGCACATGGATATGCTCGCCTGCGGCGACGGGCGCCGTGAGCCGGCCGATGACCTCGCCATATTTGCGCACCTTGGCGCCGGCCGGCAGATCGCGCAGGGCCAGCTTGTGGCCTGCGTCGAGCGATGCGCCGGCCCTGAGGACGAGCCCTTCGCGGGCGCCGCGCGTCGTGACGCTTGCTCCTGCCTCGACCGGCCCGACCAGCACCGCGACATCGTCGTCGGCATGCAGCACGATGGCTCCCGAGGCGGTCATGTGCTTGCCAGCCGGACCCGGACGCCGGCCGCATCTTCCCTGAGCTTCAGCACCGCGCCGACATCCTTGCCGGCCATGCCGGCGTCCATCGTCTCGGCGAGCACGGCAAGCGTTGCGGCGCCGACCGGCGCCTCCAGACCGAGCGCCTCGTTCATCGCCAAAGCGAGACGGCAGTCCTTGTGCGCCAGCTTGACCATGAAGCCCGGCTCGAAGTCGCCCTTGAGCGCGCGATTGTGCATGGCCACCGCAAGCTGCTGGTTCCAGGCCATCGTCGTCTTCAGCACGTTGATCATGGTGTCGAGCGTCAGCCCGGCCTTGGCGCCGGCGACCAGCGCCTCCGAGCTCGCGGTGATCAGCACGCTGGCCAGGAGATTGTTGGTGAGCTTCATGGCCTGCCCCATGCCGAGTGCGCCGCAACGGATGAGATCCGTACCCATCGCCGACAGGATGGGGCGGGCGCGCTCCAGCACCGCGGCATCGCCGCCGATCATCAGTGTCGATGTGCCGGCAATGGCGTGTTCGACCGTCTTGCCCACCGGGCTGTCGATCATGTCGACGCCGCGCGCGGCGAGCCACGCGCCAACCCGTTGCGTGGTCTGCGGATCGATCGTGCTCATATCGATATAGAGGCTGCCGGATTTCAGCCCACGGCCGATGCCGTCCTCGCCGAGCACGGCTTTCTCCACGTCAGGCGCATCCGGCAGCATGGTGATGACGACGTTCGAGCGCTCGGCCACCTCGCGCGGCGAGGCCGCCGCGCGAGCGCCCGCGTCGACGAGCTTTGCCACCGATGCGGGATTGAGATCGAAGACGGTCAGGCCAAATCCCGCCTTGAGCACATTGCGGGCCATCGGAGCGCCCATGGTTCCAAGCCCGACAAAACCTACCTCGGTCATCAATGCTTCCTTTCGCAAAAGTTTAGGGCAATGCGCCTCAGGAAGGCGCTTTCCACCGGTCGAGCTGCCAGGCCGGCAGGCCGCGCAGGTCCTTGGCGTTCTTGTCGGTGAAGCCGTTTTCGTCGGGCACCTTGCCCGTGCCTTCATAGGCCTTCTGCAGCAGCGGAGCCGCCTTGCCGAAGGCCGCCTTGACCTGGTCCCAGCTCAGCGCCTCGGGGATCATCTTGCCGGCGACCATGAACCGGGAAATCTGGCTGACCGCAGCTGCGTCGCCCTCGGTCGGCCAGATCCAGCCGCGTTGGAAAAGTACCTCGTCGCCGATGACCTTCGCGCCAAGCGCGGGATCGAGCCCCCAATATTTGTTGACCGATTGCGAAATCTCCTTCGGATCGACTTTCTGCAGCTCGGCCAGCGCGCGCTGCGCGGCGATCAGGAAGGCTTGCCCGATCGCGGCATCGTCGCCGACGATGCGATCGCTGCAGATCCAGAACGAGCGGTGCAGATAGTAGCCGTCCGGGTAGAATTTCGACTTCTTGACGCCCGGCAGCATGTGCCCCTCGCCCTCGCCTGCCGGTCCGCTGTAGCCGGCCTCGGTGTAGCCGAACGAATTCATGATGCCTGTCAGCCCGGTCTCGGCATTGGCCTTCAGGAACGCCGGATAGATCACGACCGACGCGTCCATGCCTTCCGGAAGCGATGCCGCCACCGCCTGGGTCGGCGTGTTGACGATGTTGATGTTGAAGGCGCGCGGATCGGCGTCGCCCAGCTCCTGCAGCAGCATCTGCGAGAGCGCGTTGTAAGGGTCGCCGCCGACCAGCGCGCCGACCGTCTTGCCCTTCAGGTCCGCGATGGTCTTGATCGGCGAGCCCTTGCGGGTCGCCAGCACCATGCGCATGTGGCCTTCGCCCACGGTCAGGATGTTGATCGGCTGCGCCTGCGACAGCAGGCGCACGATCGGCGTATTGCCCCACATGCCGATGTCGAGATCGCCTGAGACGAAGGCCTCGACCATGGGCAGTGCCGAGGGATAGTCGCGCCAGTCGACCGTCAGGTCATAGCCGAGCTCGCCTGCTGCCTTCTCCAGCATCTTCTCGTTGATCATGCGCTGGGTGAGCGGCGAATTGCCGGCCGCGTAAGGCTGGCGGCCGATCGACACTTTCGCCGTCTTGCGGTCTTGTGCCCGCACGATCGCGGGCATGGCGAGCGCGCCTGCGGCAGCACCTGCCAGGAACATGCGCCGGGTGAAGATGCTCTGCGTAATTCTTGTCATGACATTCCTCCGTCCTGTCGTGTCAGTTCATCGTTGCGCGGTAGGCTTCCTCGCGGATCAGCTCCCAGATCGACTGGCTGAGCCTGCCGAAATCGCCGGAGCGGCGGGTCGCGTCGCCGCGCGGTCTCGGCAGGTCAATGTCGACGATCTGTTTAAGGCGGCCCGGATGGCTGCTCAGCACCGCGACGCGGTCGGCCAGGAACACGGCCTCGTCGATGGCGTGGGTTATGAAGACGACCGTGCGCCTTTCCGAGGCTGGGCGGTCCTGCCCCCAGATCCGCAGCAATTCGTCCTGCAGGATCACCCGGGTCTGCGCGTCGAGCGCGGCCAGAGGCTCGTCCATCAAAAGGATCTCCGGCTCGCTCGCCATCAGCCGCGCCAGCGCGACGCGCTGGCGCATGCCGCCGGAAAGCTGGTGCGGATATTTGTCCTGCGAGCCCTTGAGCCCGACCATCTCGATGGTGCGTGTGACGCGCTCGGCGCGATCAGCCGGTGAAAGCCCGTTCCCGGCGGGTCCATAGACAAGCCCGAACTCGACATTGCCGCGCACCGTGCGCCAGGGAAACAGCGCGTAGTCCTGGAACATCACGCCGCGCTCGGCACCCGGCCCTTCGATCGGCCTGCCATTGAGCGTCATCGCGCCGGAGGTCGGAGGTTCGAGGCCGGCCAGCATGTTGAGGACCGTCGTCTTGCCACAGCCCGAAGGGCCGACAATGGCGAGGAATTCGCCATCTTTGATGTCCAGCGACAGCTTCTCGACGGCGACGACCGAACCGCCGAAGGATTTGCTGACCGCATCGAGCCGGATCTTCCGTGCGCTCATATCCGGCTCCACGGTACGGTGATGGCGAGTGCCCAGCGCAGGGCGCGGTCGAGGGTGAAAGCGACGATGCCGACCGCGATCATGCAGACGACCATGCCGTTCAAATCGATCGAGTAGGCGTAGAAGACGAACATCATCTGGCCAATGCCGCCGCTGCTGCCGGACTTGGCTCCGACCGCGAGCTCGGCGGCGATGATCGCCGTCCAGGCGATGCCGAGGCCGATGCGCATGCCGACGAGGATCGACGGCAAGGCGGCCGGCAAGAGCACCACGCGCATGCGCGTGAGCGGCGCGAGCCCCATGGTCAGCGCGGCGCGCATCAGGCTGGGCTCGATGCGTTTCACGCCCGAGATGGTGTTGATCAGGATCGGGAAGAAGGCGGCATAGGCGACGATGGCGATGGCAGCGCCCGATCCCGACCCCAGCCAGAGGATGACGAGCGGCAGTATTGCAAGCGCCGCGATCGGACGGAACGTCTCCACCAGCGGGTCGAGATTGCGCTCTACTGCCGGCATGCTGCCCATGGCGATGCCGAGCGGAATTGCCAGGCACGCGGCTATGGCAAAGCCGGCGAAGACGCGCCCGAGGCTGGTGGCGAGGCCGGCGAGCAGGTCGCCGTCCCGCAGCATGGCGACCGCGGCTTCGACCACGGTGCTGGGACGTGGCGCCTGGGCCGAGCCCGAAGCGAGAAGCTGCCAGCCGACGAGAAGCAGCACCGGAACGATGAGGCGCAGTGCTGTTCGTTTCATTGCGCCGCCCCCGTCTGCGCCCACGGGGTAAGGACCTGGGAGAGCTGGCGCAGGCCCTTGTCGGTCAGGAAGCCGAGCAGGCCGATCGTGACGATGAATGCCATCACGGTCGGCGTCGACAGCATGCTGCGGTAGTATTCGATGGCGTAGCCCAGCCCGTTCGGCGCGCCGACCAGTTCGGCGGCGACGACGGCGGTCCAGGACGCCGCAACGGCGAGCCGCGCCGAGACCAGGATCGCCGGCAGCGCCGCCGGCACGATGACGCGCCGCATGATCCGCGGCCTTGATAGGCCCATCGTGCGCGCGGCGGCGATGAGGCGCCTGTCGACGGCGGCGGCGCCCGCGGCGGTGCCGACAAGCAGCGGAAAGAACGCCGTGTAGAACATGATGAACAGCGGCAGGCGATGGCCGATGCCGAAGGGATAGAGCGCGAGCGGTATCCACGCGATGCCGGCGATCGGCCGCAGCATCTCGACCGGCAGTTCCAAGAGATCGTTCCACAGGCGGCTGCGGCCCATCAGCAGGCCGAGCGGTACGGCAATCACCGCCGCGGCGATGACGCTGGCGGAGAGCCTTGCCAGGCTGATCAGCGCATTGCCGAACAACTCGCCATTGAGCGCCGTGTCGCGGAGCGCGCCGGCGACCGCCAGCGGCGACGGCAGCAAAAGCTTCGACGGCACGAGCAGCGATCCGGCATACCAGGTAAGCACGAACAGCGCCATGGTGCGCAGGTAGACGAACGTTCCCTGCAGCCGCGCCAGGCCGATGGACTTGCCAGTCGTTGAGGATACCGCGCTCAAAGCGAGCCTCTTATCCGAGTTGGGACTTCCAGTCCTTCCCGCAATATCTCGCCGAAGGTGAGGGTGCCGCCGGCGACGTCGAATATGGTTGCGAGCAGCCGGCGCGCGGCGGCCAGCACTGTCTCGGCACCTTCCGAGACGGTGCTGGCGTCGAAATCGATCTGCTCGGGCAGCCGGCGCGCCGTCTCCCGCCGGGCGGTGATCTTGATCGTAGGCGCCAGCGCGCTCGCCGTGCTGTTGCCGGGTCCGGTGGTGAACAGCATGATTTGAGCGCCGGCGGCGGTGAAGCCGGTCATCGATTCCGGCGAGAAGGAGGGGCCGTCCATCAGATAGAGCCCCCCGGCGGCGGGCGGCTCGGCGACGGCCAGAACCCCGTCGATGCGGCAGCTTCCTGTCTTCGCCACGGCCCCGAGCGACTTTTCCTCGATCGTGCTGAGGCCGCCGCGGATGTTTTCCTCGCCCGGATTGTTTCCCGTCAGGCTGCGGCCCGATGCGCTGGCGAAGCCTTCCCTGCGTTCCACCGCCTGCAGGATTTCCTGCGCGATCGACGGGTCGCGTGCGCGCCCGGCAAGTATGTGCTCGGCGCCCAGCCACTCCACCGTCTCGCCGGCGATGACGGTAGCGCCTTGCGACACCAGAAGGTCGACGGCGGCGCCGACGACTGGATTGCTGATCAGGCCCGACGTCGCGTCGGAATGACCGCACTCGACGCCGACGACCAGTTTTGTCCCAGGCAAGGTCTCGCGACGGGCGCGAGAGGCTTCGCGCAGCAGCGTGGCTCCTCGCCTGATTCCCTGTTCCAGGACCGAAAGCATGTCTTCCTCCTGCTCGGCGAAGGAGACGCTGGCGACGGGTTTGCCGCCGGTTGAGATGCCGGCCGAAATCATTGCGGTCGTCGCCGCATCGACGCCGACGACCAGCACCGCGCCCACATTGGGATTGCGGCCGAGACCGACAAGTTGATCAACGTGCAGTGCGAGATCCGGTTCGATATGGCCTCTGCCGCTGCTCGTCGCCGCCAGCAGCGCGCCCTCCAGGCTTGCCGCGATCCGCTCGCTGACCCGCAGCGCAAGGCCGTTGATGCACAGGATCAGCAGGTGATTGCGGATTCCAACGCTGCCGTCAGCCCGTTTGTAGCCGCGAAACGACGGCAGCCGGTCGATTTCCCCTTTTTCGGAGGCGGATGGAGGCATTGGCGTTTCCGAACCGTCGCTGCATGGCGATCTCTGTACAAATCTCATATTTGATCAAATATTCCCTTGGCAAGGGCAAAATTGACTTCTGTCAACGGGCATGCGAGCAATATTTGCTCAAATCTGGGTAGCTGGGACATATGGCGCGGATTCCCGACGTTCAAAAACTGCTTCGCGACGACATCATTTCCGGCGCCATTCCGTTCGGCTCGCGGCTCAGGATCGACGAGCTGGCCAGCCGCTATGGCGTGAGCCACATGCCGGTGCGGGAGGCCTTGCGGGCGCTGAGCGGCACCGGACTGGTGGTGCTGGAGCCCAATCGCGGCGCCCGCGTCAGGACCGTCCACCTGTCCTTCGTGGTGGACCTTTTCGACATTCGCAGTGCGATCGAGACCATGCTGGCGCGGCGCGCCAGCGAGCGGCGCACGGCCGAGCATCTGCGCGACCTGAAGGCGGCCGAGGAATTGCTCGAGGCGCGGGTTGCAAGCGAGGACTTTCTTGCCGTTCCCCACGCCAACAACATCTTCCACGGCGTCATCAATGAGGCCGCCGGCAATCCCGGCGCCCTGTCGATGGTGGACCGCAACTGGCTGCTGGTGGCGGCGATCTGGCAGCGCTATGGCTATGACGAGGGGCGCTTCCACGGCGTCATCAATGATCACCGCCACATCATCCGCGCCATCGAGCGTCAGGATGCCGGTTCGGCCGCGGTTCTGATGGGGGCGCATATCGAGAAGGCCAAGCACGACCTTCTGGACAGGATCGCCGTCGACCCCAAGCCTGACATCGGCCTGCAATGACCGTCGCCGCAAAGTTCGATGTCGCCGCGAAGACGGGCGACACGCTCGGCGAATCGCCGACCTGGCACCCGCTGACCAGAGAACTGTTTTGGGTCGACCTGCGCCGCCCATGCCTGCACAGGCTGCAGCCGGAGAGCGGGACGGTGACCTCCTGGCCGATGCCGGACGTGATCGGCTCCGTCGTGCCGCGGGCGAGGGGCGGCGTGGTTGTCGCTCTCAGGCATGGTCTCCACGCCTTCGATGCCGACGCCGGCCAACTGACCAGTCTGGCGACGGTCGAATACGGGCCGCCGCAGCACCGCCTGAACGATATGAAATGCGATCCGGCCGGAGGCATAGTCTGCGGCAGCATGTGGGACTACGGATTGCATGCGTCGGGCGCTCTCTACCGGGTCGACGCGAAGGGACGCACCGTTCTGCTCCGCGAGCGGATCGCCGTGCCCAACGCGCTCGCCTTCAGTCCGGACTGGCGCACGCTCTACTTCGCCGACACGAGGAAAGGCGGCATCGAGCGCGCGGATTTCGATCCGGCGGACGGATGCGTCGGCGAGTGGTCCCTGTTCGCCGGCGGGCAAGCGGCGCCGGGCCGGCCTGACGGCGCGACCGTCGATGCGGAAGGTTTTCTTTGGAATGCGCGCTATCAGGGCGGCGCCCTCGCGCGCTTCGCGCCCGACGGCCGGCTCGACAGGCTAGTGCGGCTACCAGTCAGCCAGCCGACGTCCTGCGCCTTCGGCGGCGAGGATCTGCGAACGCTTTACGTGACGACCGCGACCCAGACCTTGAACGCAGCCGAACGGGCGGAACAGCCGCTTGCCGGCGCATTGCTGGCGCTCGACGTCGGCGTCGCGGGCCTGCCGGAACATGCCTTCGCCGGTTAAAGCATGTCTCCCGAAAGTGGGAACCGGTTTCGGGACAAAGACATGCGTAAAATCAAGAACCTAAAGCGCAGGGAGCGAAGCTGAAGGATCGCGACGCGCTTTGGAGCCCAATGCCGCTATTGCCAGCCGAGGTGACGTCCGCCGGTCGCCTGCAGATCGATGCCGGTGATGAAGCTGCCGGCATCGGAGCACAGAAGCAACGCAGCGCCTGCCATCTCGCTCGCCTGTCCCGCCCGCTGCATTGGTGCGGAACTCTTCTGGATCTCGGCCCATTTCGCCGCATCCTCGCGCCGCCAGCGGTTGCGCTCGGTGATGACCAGCCCCGGCGACAGATTGTTGATGGTCACGCCGTGCGGCGCATAGTCCTTGGCAAGGTTGAATGACAGATTGTGCTGCGCGCTCTTCAGCGCGGCATAGACGGCGAGGTCGGATTCGGGCCGCGTCTGGTTGATGCTTCCGATCGTCAGCACCCGGCCCCAGCCATTGTCCTTCATGCCGGGCAATGCCGTCTGCAAAAGCTCGATCGTCGCCCTGAAGTTGATCTGGATCTGACGTTCGATCTGGTCGGCCGGCAGTTCGAGAAAGGGTGTCCGATACTGGATGGAGGCGCAGACGACGAGCACATCGATGCCGCCGAGCGCCTTGATCACGTCCTGAACGCAACGGGTCGCCTCGCCGGGCTCAGCGAAATCGGCGTCGATCGCGACTCCGCGCCGGCCTTTCTCGCGAACTTCGCGTACCGCCTCCTCGGCCGCGTCGGGCTGTCCGAAGGCGATGTCGGCGGCGCGGGCGGAATGAACCGCGACGTCGGCGCCGGCCTCGGCGAAAACCCTGACGATCTCGCGGCCGATGCTGACGCTGCCGCCGGTGACGAGCGCGCGCCGCCCGGCCATCGAGAAACGGCGCGCCAGGGCCAGCGCATTCCGGCTATCGATCTCGTCGTGCTTCATTCCGGTTCGACCCTTCAATTGATTTGATCATACATGCCTCGCAACGTCGCAATCTTCCCGCCCATGTCAAGGAACAAGCGTCTAATCTTTTCACTTTTGATCAAATTATGCCTCTCTACCCGATCCGAGATGACCGTCGGACCTGCCGGACGGCCTAGGCACGCTGCCCGTCCCGAGCGAACGGTGACGGGTCTCCGCCCCGGCTCACGGATTCCGGTGCGTCGCGCCGGCGACGCGGGCGTTTCACCTCGTCCGGGGATTTCCCTGATTCCGCTTGCCGATCCAGTCATTCGCCGCTATGGGAGTCGCCATGAACATGCGTTCGAACAAGACCGTTTGGTGGTGGGCTCGCTGACAGCGGCCAGTTCGAACGCGTGCGCGTAAAGAAGAGGGTGGCCGCAACGGAATGTCCGGGCGGCCATTTGTTTTTTCAAGCCATTCCCGGGTCCGTTGCCCAAAACGCTGATGGAGACGGCAATGACGATTAAAGTTCTGGACAACGGAGCGGAGCGCTTCGTCACCGCGGGCGGAGTGACGATCACCCGCGAGCGCCATGACAGGCCTTACGAAGGCGCGATCGACGCCTATGTCGAAGGCCTGAATTCCCGCCGCGGCGCGGTGTTTTCCTCGAACTACGAATATCCGGGCCGCTACACGCGCTGGGACACGGCCATTATCGACCCGCCGCTGGTGATCTCCGCGCGGGGCCGCACGATGCGCATCGAAGCGCTGAACAAGCGCGGCGAAGTGTTGCTGCCTGTGATCGGCAAGGCGCTTGGCGGCTTGAGCGAAGTGACGATCGCCGAGACCTCGAAAAAGCTCATCCGTCTCGATGTCGCCAAGCCCGGCCGTGTCTTCACCGAGGAGGAGCGCAGCCGCGTTCCCTCCGTCTTCACCGTGCTGCGCGCCATCACCGCGCTCTTCAAGACCGCCGAAGACGCCAATCTCGGCCTTTATGGCGCCTTCGGCTACGACCTTGCTTTCCAGTTCGATCCGGTCGACTACAAGCTCGAGCGCAGAGAGAGCCAGCGCGACCTCGTGCTGTTCCTGCCCGACGAGATCCTGGTCGTCGACCACTATTCGACCAAGGCCTGGACCGACCGTTACGACTATTCCGGCGAGGGGTTTTCGACCGAAGGCTTGACCCGCGATGGCGCCGCCGAGCCGTTCAGGACCGCCGACCGCATCCCGCCGCGTGGTGACCACGAGCCGGGCGAATATGCCAACCTGGTGCGCCGGGCGATGGAAAGCTTCAAGCGCGGCGACCTGTTCGAGGTGGTGCCCGGTCAGATGTTCTACGAACGCTGCGAGACCCAGCCCGCCGACATTTCCCGCAAGCTGAAGACGATCAACCCCTCCCCCTATTCCTTCTTCATCAATCTCGGCGAAAACGAATATTTGATCGGCGCCTCGCCGGAGATGTTCGTGCGCGTCAACGGCCGCCGCGTCGAGACCTGCCCGATCTCCGGTACCATCAAGCGCGGCGACGACGCTATTTCGGACTCCGAGCAGATCCTGAAGCTGCTCAATTCGAAAAAGGACGAGTCCGAGCTCACCATGTGCTCGGACGTCGACCGCAACGACAAGTCGCGTGTCTGCGAGCCTGGCTCGGTGCGCGTCATCGGCCGCCGCCAGATCGAGATGTATTCGCGCCTGATCCACACCGTCGACCACATCGAGGGGCGCTTGCGCGAAGGCATGGACGCCTTCGACGCTTTCCTGTCGCACGCCTGGGCGGTCACCGTCACCGGCGCCCCGAAACTCTGGGCCATGCGCTTCATCGAGCAGAACGAGAAGAGCCCGCGCGCCTGGTATGGCGGCGCGATCGGCATGGTCAACTTCAACGGCGACATGAACACCGGGCTGACGCTGCGCACCATACGCATCAAGGAAGGCATCGCCGAAGTGCGCGCCGGCGCCACATTGCTTTTCGACAGCGTTCCCGAGGAAGAAGAAGCCGAAACCGAATTGAAGGCATCCGCCATGCTCTCCGCCATCCGCGACGCCAAGACCGGCAACGCCACCGGCGCCGAACGCACCACCGCGCGCGTCGGCGACGGGGTCAACATCCTGCTCGTCGACCACGAGGACTCCTTCGTCCACACGCTCGCCAACTACTTCCGCCAGACCGGCGCCAATGTCTCGACCGTGCGCACGCCGGTGCCGGAAGAGGTCTTCGAGCGGCTGAAGCCGGATCTCGTCGTGCTGTCGCCCGGCCCCGGCACGCCGAGGGATTTCGACTGCGCGGCCACCATAAAAAGGGCGAGGAGCCGCGACCTGCCGATCTTCGGCGTCTGCCTCGGTCTGCAGGCGCTGGCCGAGGCCTATGGCGGCGAGTTGAGGCAGTTGCATATCCCGATGCATGGCAAGCCGTCGCGCATCCGCGTCTCCAAGCCCGGCATCATCTTCTCTGGGCTGCCCAAGGAGGTGACGGTCGGCCGCTATCATTCGATCTTCGCCGATCCGGTGCGCCTGCCCGACGGTTTCGTGGTCACGGCCGAGACCGAGGACGGCATCATCATGGCGTTCGAGCACCGCAAGGAGCCGATCGCCGCCGTGCAGTTCCATCCGGAATCGATCATGACGCTCGGCCACAACGCCGGCATGCGCATCATCGAGAACATCGTTGCGCATCTGCCGCGCAAGGCCAAGGAAAAGGCCGCGTAGGGACGATGGCCGCAACGGAAGACACGACGGCGGCCGCGGTGAAAGCCGCGACCAGACAGAAGGTCGCAAGGCTGGCCTTCTGGTCGATCGTCGTCGCCGGCGTCGTGCTCGCTCTCAAGGTCGCCGCCTGGTATATCACAGGCTCCGTCGCGCTCTATTCGGACGCGGCGGAATCCATCGTCAACGTCATCGCCTCGGCCGCCGCTTTCTGGGCGATCCAGGTCAGCTACAAGCCCGCCGACCAGGACCATCCCTTCGGCCACCACAAGGCCGAATACTTCTCGGCCGTGCTCGAAGGGGTGCTGATTGTCGTCGCTGCCCTCCTGATTCTCAACGAAGTCTGGCGATCCTGGCAGCACCCCGCCCCGCTGGAACAGCCCTGGACGGGTCTTGCCGTCAACGGCGTGGCGACTATCATCAACGCGATCTGGGCATGGATCCTGATCAGCTCAGGCCGGAACGCGAAGTCGCCGGCTCTGGTCGCCGACGGCCAGCACATCATGACCGACGTGGTGACGTCCCTCGGTGTGTTCGGCGGTCTTGTCGGCGCCGTCCTCACCGGCTGGCAGATCCTCGATCCAGCGCTTGCCGTCATCGTCGCGCTCAACATCCTCTGGCAGGGTTGGCATGTCATCGGCTCGTCGATGAATGGACTGATGGACCGCGCCGTCGACACCCAGGAGCACATGCAGATCCGCGACATCATCTCGGCCAATTCGAAGGGCGCGATGGAGGTGCATGACCTTAAGACGCGCATAGCCGGCCGCGCCACTTTCATCGAGTTCCATCTGGTCGTCGATGCCGACATGACGGTCGGCGCCAGCCATGTCATCTGCGACCGGATCGAGGACGCGCTGAAGGCCGAGATCCCCTCCGTGCGCGTCACCATCCATGTCGAGCCGGACGACGAGGCCAAGCTGCCCAAGGGCACGACGGCGGTGCCTTTCGCCTGAACTCACCAGCTCTCGATCGCCAGATCCTTGATCCGTTCGAACTCGCGAACGTTTCGCGTCATCAATGTCAGGCCGCGAGCACGTGCTTGGCCTCCAATAAGCACATCAAACGGACCAATTGGAGTTCCCGACATCGCCAGCGTCGCTCGAATCTCGCCGGCGTGCCGCCCGTCTTCCCGATCGAATTCGAGTACCGGAAACAAAAGCGCGTCCAGCCGTGCGAGATTCTCTTCAGTTCGCTGGCCTCTGTAAGCACCATAATAGAGCTCGTGCGCGACAATCGCCGAAAGCGCGAAATCCTGAGGCTTGTTTCGCTTGAGCACTTTCAGCAAATCATCATCACCCTTCATGATGGCGATGACAGCATTGGTATCGAGCAGATAGATCACTTGAAGACTTCGCCGAGAGCGGGCCGTTTCTGCTCCTCTACCCTTTCCTCCGCCGCGTCGACAAAATCGTCGTCTAGTGTCCCGATCACCTGATCAAGCCAGGCCCAATCTTGCGGAAGAGGTTCAAGAACGACAGTCTGCCCATGACGACGGATCGACACCTCGTCAGTTTCAAAGCGAAACTCCTTCGGCAGGCGTACGGCCTGCGAGCGGCCTGACCAGAATATTTTTGCTTTGTTCATCGCAAGCAAATCCCATGATATCTAGCAAAAATATATAGCATCACACCAAGATGAACAAGGCGATCGGTCCCGAAACATCTCACGGGGCGCAGGCCGACTGCGGCATCGGGTTCAGCCTATAGACCTTATCGTCTGATTTCGTCTTGCCGTCCGCCGCCTTCGAGCAGAGGTCGACGACGGCGAGCGCATTGTTGGGGTTGGCGAGCATCATCGTACCGCTGGCGCCGCGCTTGAGAAAAATCTCCTTCTGTGAGATGTCGCAGGCAAAGTCGCTCATCTTCGAGCTGGCCGAGCAGCGCCACTGGTCGGCCTCGCCTTGGCAGGAATAGGTCTGCGTGACCTTGGCGCTCTTCTGCCTGGTCGTCACCGAGATGGCGATGTCGGCGCCGTCGGGCCAGTTGGCGGTGTCGCCGCCGGTGGCGAAGGAAGCGAGCTCGATCGGACCGCGAAAGACGCGGATCGACTGTGTCATCTGGTCGGGATGCGATTTCAGATGCGCGTCATCGTAGTCGCGGCCGTAGCAGAAGGCCTGGTCAGGCTTCAATCGCTCACGCAGGGGGGCCCCGAGCGCCGGATCGATCGGATCGATGCGCGCGAATTCCGCCTTGCAGGTGTCGGCCGGCATCGGATCCAGACGGAAATTGTCGTCCTCGCTGCCCAGCGCCTGCTTGTCGTACTCCGCTTCGCCCAGATCCTCCTCCGCGCCGGCGTCGAGATACACGTCAGGCTGCAGGTTGGAGAGGATCAGCCGGCCCTTGTCGTCGACTTTCAGCGAGGCGAGCGTGCGGTCGCATTCCATGCCGCAGTGGATGCCGCTCGCCTTGTCGCTCGGATCCTCCTTGTTGCACCAGCCGGCCGCCCATTCCGGCTTCTTGGCGCCGCGCACCGTGGTGGTGAGAAAGCCGTTATAGGCGGCGTCGGACATGGTGCTCGGTTCCTCGTTCGGCCGGCTGACCGGGTCATGGCCGTAATAGAAAAAAATGCGCGTCACCTTCTGGTGCGAATGCGCCTCGAGATGGGCGGCATCATAGACGCGCCCGAAGCAGGCATCGGCGCCATTTGGGCTCAAATCGGTGAGTTTGAGAGCATCGTCGGCAGTCGCCGCGCCGACAAGAAACAACACGGCCCCCAGCGCCGCGCCCCCCACCATCCACGACGTCATGTGATCCCTCCTAGCACCGACAGGACGTGACCGAGATTTATGCTAGTCTAGAGCAATTCCAGGAAAAGTGTGTAACGGTTTTCCGTCCGGAATTGCGTCGAAACAAAGGGATAGAGCGGTTCGCCGTTTCCCTGAAACGGTGAAACGCCCCAGGTCCGCAGCCTCGGCCACGCGAATCGTGTGCAAGCCGGCGGCAGAGGAGGATAGGGGATGCTGCGCCGAGACATTTTCCGTGCCGGTCTTGCCGGAGCGGCCGGCCTTTTCGGCCTGCGCCAGGCCAATGCCGCCGCGGGCGAGGAACGGCTGAAGGTCGCCTATCACCTCAGCGACGCCGACAAGGTCAATTTCGTCCTCGGCAACATCAAGAACCACTATGAGGGCACCGGCGGCAAAGTCGAGATCGTGCTGGTCGTGCATGGTCCGGCCCTTGCGGCCTTCAAGGCGAAGAGCGCGTCCGGCGCGACCTCCAGCCGGTTTGCCGGCCTCGTCCAGCAGGGGCTCGTGCCGCAGGCCTGTGGCAACACCATGCACGGTATGGACATTACGCTGGCCGATCTGCTCGAAGGCTTTCAGGTCGCCGACAAGGGCGGCGTCGTCAAGCTCGCGGAGCTGCAGCGCCAGGGCTATGTCTATCTCCGGCCCTGATCTCGCTTGAACTTGAACGCCTGGCCGGCAAGCGTCTACCAATTGCCCGCGCAAATCCCGGAGGTATCGACATGCCAGCCAACCCGACCGCACTTGTCATTCCCGACCTTGCCGGCAAGGCAGTGCTGGTCACCGGCGCCTCGACCGGGATCGGCGCCGCGCTCGCCCTCGCTTACGCCGCGCAGCGATGCCGCGTCGCGCTGCATTACAATTCGAGCCGGGAGGCTGCGGAGGGCGTCGCCAAAACCATCCGTGACGGCGGCGGCGAGGTGTTTTTGACCCAGGGCGATTTTTCGGTTCCCGCCGATGTCGAGCGCGTGGTCGAAGAGAGCGCGCAACATTTCGGCCGGCTCGACGGGCTCGTCAACAATGCCGGCGGCATGCTCGGCCGCGTTGCCTATGCCGACCAGACGGAAGCTCACTATGACGCGGTGATGGATCTCAACGCGCGATCGGTGCTGACCGCCTCGCGCAAGGCGATCCCTTGGCTGAAGCGCCAGGGTGGCTTCATCATCAACACCTCCTCGATCGCCGCGCGCAACGGCGCCGGCGGCGGCGCCGGCCTCTACGGCTCGTCCAAGGCCTTCGTCTCCAATGTGACGCGCGGCATGGCCAAGGAGCTGATCGGTTTCGGCATCCGCGTCAACGCCGTGGCGCCCGGCACGATCCTGACGCCGTTCCATGAACGCTATTCGAGTGCCGAGCAGATGAAGGCCATGATTGCCACCATACCTCAGGGCCGTGCCGGAACGGCGCAGGACTGCGTCGGAGCCTATCTGTTCCTGTCCTCCGACCTCTTGAGCGGCTACATCATCGGCCAGGTGATCGAGGTCAATGGCGGCCAGTTGATGCAGTGAGCCGTCGCCTGCATACTCGGGCGACGCACAACCCGCGGGAGAGGTAGGGCATGTTCGGACTGATCGGCAAGATGCGGGCAGCACGCGGCCAGCGTGATGTGGTCATGGACGTGCTGCGCGAGACGACCAGCGCCCTGCCCGGCTGCCTGAGCTACATCATCGCCACCGACCCGGCCGATGCCGATGCGATCTGGGTCACGGAAGTATGGACCGACCAGGCGAGCCATAAGGCTTCGCTGCAGCTGCCCGAAGTCCAGGCGGCGATCGCCAAGGCGCGTCCCTTCATTCACGGCTTCGAATTCCAGGTCGAGACCCATCCGGTCGGCGGCTTCGGCCTTCCGCCCGAAAAGTCGGACTGACGGCCAAAGCCGCGACGAAACAGAACATTCGACGCGAAAGCGGGTTCGCATCTGGGTGCACCCGGTCTAAGAACCAAGGCATGGACTCCTCGCCGGAACATCTGCACCCGGACCAGCCGCCCATAGAACGCATGGCGCGATTGCCCCCGCCACAGCAGTGGCTGGTGCTGGTGGTGTTCTCGCTGCTCTTTGCCGGTGCATTGGAGCTGGCCGCCCTGCCGGCGGCGCTGCTGATCGGCCCGATGCTTGCCGCGATCCTGGCCGGTACCAACGGCGCCACGGTACGCGTGCCGCGCCTCCTGTTCGGCTCCGCCCAGGCCGTGGTCGGTTGCCTGGTGGCGAATTCGATCTCGGCCGACATCTTTCCGGTCTTCTACAGGGAATGGCCCCTGTTCGTCAGCGCGGTAGTGGCGACCGTCGCGGCCTCGAGCCTGCTTGGCTGGCTGATCAGCCGCTGGCGCATCCTGCCCGGCACCACCGCCGTCTGGGGCTCCTCGCCAGGCGCGGCCACCGCCATGGTGCTGATGGCTGGCGCCTTCGGCGCTGACCAGCGCCTCGTCGCCTTCATGCAATATCTGCGCGTCATCTTCGTCTCGATGACGGCGGCGCTGGTCGCCAAGATGTGGGTCGACACATCGGGTGTCGAAGTGCCGCCTGTCGTGTGGTTTCCGCCGATCGATCCCGTGGCCTTCGCCGCCACCATCGGCATCGCGATCGTCGGCGGCCTGCTCGGAAGGCAGCTGAGACTGCCCTCGCCCTTCTTCCTCGGCACCTTCATCTTCGGCGCCGTCGTCCATCTGGGCTTCGGCGTGCCGATGCAGCTGCCGCCCTGGCTGCTCGCAATCAGCTACGCCATGGTCGGCTGGTCGATCGGACTGAACTTCACCCGGCCGATCCTGCGCCATGCGGCGCGCGCCCTGCCGCAGATCATCGCCTCGATCGTGGCGCTGATCGCATTCTGCGGCGGTCTGGCGTTCGTCATCAGCCGCGTGCTCGGCATCGACCCGCTGACCGCCTATCTGGCGACCAGTCCCGGCGGCATGGACAGCGTCGCCATCATCGCCGCCGCGGCGCAACACGTCGACATCTCCTTCGTCATGGCGCTGCAGTCGGCCCGTTTCCTCGTCGTGCTGCTCATTGGTCCAAGCGTCGCCAAGCTGGTGGCGCGAAACGTGAAGGACTGATCCGCAGTATCAATGCAAGAGGAGGAAGAAACCAATGAACCGCCGTTTGAACGCCGTCGATCTCTCTGGTCGTGTCGCCGTGGTGACGGGCGGCGCACAAGGCATCGGCCTTGCGGTTGCCCGACGCCTGCTGTCGTCGGGCGCAAGCGTCGCCATCTGGGACATCGATCTGCCAGCGATGAAGAGCGCCGTCGCCGAGCTTGCACCGCTTGGTCGCGTCGAAACCTTCATTTGCGACCAGTCGCAGATCGAGGCCGTCGACCGCGCCGCCACAGGGACCGAGCGGGCGCTTGGATCCGTCGATCTCCTCGTCAACAATGCCGGCATCGCCGGACCGGCCGCGACCGTAGTGGACTATGACCCTGCCGCCTGGCGCCAGATCGTCGACATCGACCTCAACGGCGTCTTCTACTGCTGCCGGCGCCTGGTGCCCGGCATGATCGACCGCAACTACGGCCGCATCGTCAACGTCGCATCCGTGGCCGGCAAGGAAGGCAATCCCAACGCCGCCGCCTATTCGGCCGCCAAGGCCGGCGTCCTGGCGCTGACCAAGTCGCTCGGCAAGGAGCTCGCCGGGCATGACATCGCCGTCAACGCGCTGACGCCCTCGCCCGCCCGCACCCGTATCCTCGAACAGCTCACCGAGGCCCAGGTGACCTACATGCTTGGCAAGGTGCCGCGCGGCCGGTTCGTCGAAGTGGAGGAGGCGGCGGCCATGGTCGCCTTCATGCTGTCGGACGAGAATTCCTTCACCACCGGCGCCACCTTCGACCTTTCCGGCGGACGCGCGACCTACTGACCATCGTCGCAGCCTTCGCCCGGCGAAACCTATCGTCCGGCCGCAAGCCGCTCGGGGAGGAAATCGACGAAGACGCGAACCTTCGGCGAGAGGTGGCGATTGGATGGCCATAGCATGCGGAACTGGCCGCGACCGTCGACATGGTCGTCAAGCACGGTGCGCAGCGTTCCCTCATGCAGCGCCCCCCGCACCAGGAAATCGGGCATGCAGGCGATGCCCAGACCGGCGATCGTGGCGCCCTTCAATGCCTCCATGTTGTTGCAGGTCAGCATCGAGCGTATCTGCGGTGCCGCGCTCCCGGTAATGAACGGCCAGTCGAGCAACCTGCCGCTGTTGAGAAAGCGGAAGTGTATGCCGAAATGCGCCGCGAGATCCGCTGGCGTGCCAGGCGTGCCATGGCGGTCAAGGTAGGAAGCGGCCGCGCATAAGATCATGCGAAAGGGCGCAACCGGCCTCGACACCAATCGTGAATCGGGCAGCTCGCCGCTTCGGATCGCGACATCGATGCCCTCTTCGATGATGTCGACGATGCGGTCGTTGAAATCGATGTCGAGCTCGATCTCCGGATATCGCGCCATGAATTCCGAAAGCACCGGCAAGAGCAGATGGTAGGTGACGATCGGCGTCGAAACCCGCAGCCGCCCATGCGGCGTCTCGCGCGTCCGCGACAGCATCGCCTCGGCATCGTCGATGTCGTCGAGGATGCGGCGCACGCGTTCGTTGAACAGCCTGCCCTCCTCGGTCAGACCTATGCGCCGCGTGCTGCGCTGCAGGAGACGCACCCCGAGCTCCTGCTCGAGTCGGGCGACACTCTTGCCGACGGCGGATGCCGAGATTCCCAGCGCCCGGCCAGCGGCGACAAAGCTGCCGAGCTCTGCGGTGCGGGCGAAAGCCAGAAGGCCGTTGAGGCGATCCATCGCGTGAATCCATTCGAGCGTTTCATTCCGGTATGATCGGAGATTTAATACTATTTTGCCGGAAATGTCGCCGCCCTATCTTGTGGTTGCGATCGGCGCCGCCAATCCGCGGCATACCGAAAAATCCCGCCTCAGATAGGAAAATCCATGACTTCGATGACCATAACCGGCCCGGCCGGCAGATGGCTTGTGCTGCTGTCGGTTTGTCTTGCCGCCATGACGATGCCGTTGAGCTTCACCGGCCCCGCCGTGGCGCTTTCCCGCATTGCCGCCGACCTCGGCGGCAGCCCGATCGAACTCAATTGGGTGACAAACGCCTTCATGCTGACCTTCGGCGCCAGCCTGATGGCGGCCGGAGCACTGGCCGACAATCATGGCCGCAAGCGGATCTTCCTCGCTGGCCTTGCCACCTATGTCCTTGCCGCGATGGGCGCAACACTTGCGCCCGACATCGTCTGGTTCGACGTTTTCAGGGCCTTGCAAGGCATAGGCGGTGCTGCCGCTTTCGCCGGCGGCGCCTCCGCGCTTGCTCAGGAATTCGACGGCCAGTTGCGGCTGCGCGCCTTCAGCTTTCTCGGCACCAGCTTCGGCATCGGCCTCGCCTTCGGCCCTGTTGCCTCCGGCCTGCTCATCGACGCGTTCGGCTGGCGCGCGATCTTCTTTCTGGTCGCGGCGCTCGCGGTTGCTGCCGCGTCCCTCGGCCTGCGCACCGTCACCGAATCGCGCGACCCGGATGCGGCCGGGCTCGACTGGGCGGGAGCCGGCACCTTCACCATCGCGCTCGCCGCGCTGACCTATGGCGTGCTGCAGGCGCCGCAGAACGGCTGGACCGACCCCGTCGTCATCGCGCTTCTCGGCATGGCCGCCATCTGCTTTGTCGCTTTCGTCATTGTCGAGCGGCGCGTGCGCCGGCCGATGCTGGATCTGACCCTGTTTCGCTTCCCGCGTTTCGTCGGCGTCCAGTTCCTGGCCGCCGCGCCTGCCTACGCCTTCGTCGTCCTGCTCGTGCTCTTGCCGATCCGCTTCATCGGCATCGAGGGGATGAGCGAGATCAGGGCTGGGCAGTTGATGATCTGCCTCTCCGGGCCGCTGCTGATATTGCCGCTGCTTGCCGGCCAGTTGGCGCGCTGGGTCGCTCCGGCCACGATCAGCGGTATCGGCCTGCTTGTCGCAGCCGCCGGCCTCGTGTGGCTCAGTCGTGGTCCCGCGGCGGGCGGCGCGCTGGCGGCCCCGCTGGTCCTGATCGGCATCGGCATCGCCTTGCCCTGGGGCCTGATGGACGGCCTTGCCGTCAGCGTCGTACCGAAGGAGCGCGCGGGCATGGCGGTCGGCATCTTCAACACCACCCGCGTCGCTAGCGAGGGCGTGGCGCTGGCGATCGTCATGGCGGCGCTGTCGGGTTTCACCGCCACGCAGCTCGGCAATCAAGGATTGGCTGCACCCGCCCTGGCGGCTACGGCGGCGCAGCTCCTTGCAACCGGCAATATCGGCGAAACGGGGCAACATCTGCCGACGGCTAACGCCACTGTCCTCATCCAGGCCTACGAGACGGCTTTCGACCGGCTGCTCGTCGTGTTGGCGACAATCACCGTCCTTACCGCCATCGTCGTCTTCCTCGGCCTGCGTCGCGGATCGGCGCCGGAACAAGACGTCGCGCCTCTCGAGGCCTGCCAGGAAGGCTAGCCACCGCCCAAGATGCGGCGCCCTTCCAGTCGTCTTCGGCGGGCGCCGACCCGTATCGTTATGGGAGGCGCAACCACGACCGACGCCATATGACGTCATCAAGTTCGGCCAGGGTATAAAAAATACTTGACTCTGTTACTCATATTTGAGAGCGCGAGAGCGCGATCAAACATGAAAATCGGAGACAAGTTAATGGGCGAGCGGTCGACGGCATGGCGCCGGGGAATATCAATGCTGGCGGCCTCTGCCATGCTTGGCGAAGCGTCGCCGGCCGTTGCGCAGGACAATGGAGACGGCACCGTCCTCGGCAAGATCGAGGTGACCGCCGAAAGCAACGAGATACTGGTGCAGGACGGCTATGTCGCCAAGAAGGACCGTATCGGCACCAAGGTCGACACGCCGATCGTCAAGATCCCGCAGGCGGTCTCGGTCGTGACGCAGAAGCAGATCGAGGACCAGAAGCCGCGCACGCTGAACGATGCGCTGGGCTATACGGCGAGCGCCAATCCCAACAGCTTCGGCTTCGACACTCGCTACGACGCCTTCTTCCTGCGCGGCTTCCAGGCCTTCTATAACGGCATGTTCCGCGACGGGCTGCGCCAGTACAACGGGCCCTCGGCCTGGTTCAAGACCGAACCTTACGGCATCGAGGGCGTCACCATTCTGAAAGGGCCGGCGTCCTCGCTTTATGGCGTCAGCGGCCCGGGCGGCATCGTCAACGTCGTCACCAAGCGGCCCAAGGACGAGCCGTTCCGCGAGATCGAATTGCTGGCCGGCGAGCACAACCGCTTCCAGGCGGCGCTGGATGCCTCCGGGCCGGTCAACGATGACGGCAGCATCCTCTATCGCTTCACCAGCCTCGGTCGCCTCAGCGATACCGACCTGCCCGCCTATCCCGACGACAAGCTCTATCTGGCCCCGGCCGTCACCTTCAAGCCGGACGAGGACACCAAGCTGACGATCCTCGGCGAATATTCGAAATCCGTCACCGGCGGCACCGCGGCGTTCTACAACTCGGCCTATGGCGTGCTGTCGAATGTCTACGAAGGCGACCCGGCTTGGAACGACTTCAGCCAGGACCAGGGCCGCATCGGCTACGAGTTCGAGCACCGCGTCAACGACTGGCTGACGGTGCGCCAGAACCTGCGCTACGACGCCGTCGACAGCGACATCGAATATAGCGGCCACTATTCGGTCGGCGCCGACCAGCCGCTGCAGCGCTACTGGGGTCACTACACGGAGAGGATGAAGAACTTCGTCGTCGACAACATGGCGCAGCTCGAATTCGACACCGGCCCGGTGCGGCATACTGCGGTCGGCGGCATCGATTATGCCTGGTCGGACTACGACGCCGGCAGCGGGCTCTCCTATGTCTCGGTCGAGGACATCAAGTCGGCAGCCGTCCCCTATTCCGGGGGTCAGCAGATGAACCAGCTCGGCGTCTACCTGCACGACCAGATGGAGTGGAACGATTTCACCCTGTTCACCAGCGGCCGCTATGATTGGGTCGACACCACCTCGACCGCCGCCGATTTCAGCCAGTCGAAGCAGAAGGACAGCGCCTTCTCCGGCCGCATCGGCCTCTCCTACCGCACCGAATGGGGCATCATCCCCTATGTCAATTATTCGACCTCGTTCTCGCCCAACATCGGCTTCGTCTATGACGACATCAACAGCGACGTCACTCATGTCGCCCGCCCGACCATCGCGACGCAGAAGGAGATCGGCGTCAAATACGAGGTCCCCGATTACAACGCGACCGTCAGCGCCGCGCTGTTCGACATCGACCAGAAGGATGGCGTCGTCTTCGACGCCTCGACCGGCATCAACAAGCAGCGCCAGCTCGATCTCAACTCACGCGGCGTCGAGCTGGAAGCCAATGGCTCTTTCGACAACGGCTTCAGCGTCATCGCCTCCTACACCTATCTGCGCGTGAAGATCGAACGCGGCGCCGAAGGCACCGCCGGCAAGGAGCTGTCGGCGACGCCGAACCACATCCTGTCGCTCTGGGGCCACTATCAGTTCGAGAACGGCACGCTTGCCGGGCTCGGGCTCGGCGCCGGCGTGCGCTTTGCCGGGGCAAGCTACGGCGACGACACCAACACCTTCAAGAACGATGCGCGCGCCTTCGTCGACGCCTCCCTGTCCTATGATTTCGGCTACCGCAATCCGAAGCTCGAGGGCGTCAAGCTGCAGGTCAACGCCAAGAACCTGTTCGACAACCAGCAGACGATCTGCTCGGCCGGCTATTGCTACCGCGACGAAGGCCGCTCGCTGTTCGGCAGCCTGCGCTACCGCTTCTGAGGCAGCGCTGACCGTTGAAAACCGGGCGGCGAGGGCAAATCCAAATTCATGGATTGTCCTGTTCCTCGCCGCCCCCCTCCTCGCCTTGCGAGCCCCGGCGCCAATAGGCGGTGACCAGATGCCGGTCGCGCGGCAAGCCCCACTCCTTGCGCACGATCCTGCGGATCGCGCGGAAGTCGGCGAATTCGCACCCTGCCCAGACATGGAGATCGTCGGCCACGTGGCCGCGCTCGCGCAGCGCCGCCGGCAGCAAGCCGGCGCAGCCGGGCTCGCCGCCGTGCCGGTAAAGCCAGTGGACGGTGACGTTGTCGTCCCCCGCCAGCGCGATCCGGTCTTGCGGACCATCGACTTCGACAAGGACCTCGGCGCGGGTCGAGGGCGCAAGCTCCTCCAGCATCCTGCCGATGGCTGGAAGCGCCGTATCGTCGCCGACAAGAAGCAGGTTTTGCGCCTCCGGCACGCCACCGCCGCCGGGGCCGATCATGCCGATGACATCACCGGCCCGCGCATTCTGCGCGAAAGCGGCCGCTGGCGTTGCGGTGCCAGGATGCAGCACGAAGTCGATGTCGAGCCAGCCCGCCGCGACGTCCAGCGCGCGAATGGTATAGACGCGTACGGTGAGCGCATCCTCGCCCGAGGGCCACACGATCATGCCGTCGGCGCCCATCACCGGCCACGCCGGCTGCCGTCCGGCGGGTGGCAGCAGGAGCCGCACATGCAGCCCGCCATGGGCAAAGCGGCCGAGGTCGTGACCCAAAAAGCGCACGCGCTGCATATGCGGCGACAGCCGCGTCGAGGACTTGACGGTGATCTCGCGGAAGAAGACAGGCGTGCCGGCATCGTTGCCATCGCCCTGCCAGCGCAGGCCGTCGGTCGTCCCGAGCTGCCCGGCGACATGACCCGCGACGATCATCTTCATGTAGGACAGGCAGGTCTCGTCTTGCGCCGCGACCCGGATCAGCATGCCGCCGTCTTCGAAGGCGGCGCGCAGCGAGCCGTAGTGCATGCGCAGCTCCCATCGATCCGTGGTGCCGCTATCGATCTCGCAATCGCCATGCTCGGCGCGCAGCCTGTCCATGACCGCCCGGATGGCATCGTTGCGGATATGGGTTTGCGCGCTGAGCTGGACCATCGCCATGCCTTTCGACAAGGGTTGTGGCGATGCGGCCATCACAGGCCGACGCCATCGTCCTGGCAGGCATGCCACAGCATCGGGGGCTTTTCCACAAAAAGATGACTATAATTGTCATATTTTTGAGCGGCCGGCCGTCGGTGGATACGGGCAGGGCGACGTCAGGCGATCGCCAGGCTCGCGATCCGGTCGCCGTCCAGCTTGAAGGTCATGTCGCCTTCGCCGTTGAAGCCGTTGCCGGCCACCTTGATGCGCACATGGTAGACATCGCCCGACAGCGCGATGCGGACGATGTCGAGACGGGACTGCACGCCGATATTGTCTGTCTGGTTCCAGCGCGCGATCCCGTCGCGCCCGCGGAAGGAGCGGCCCCAGTCGGTGAGCAAGGCGTCGGCCGTGAAAGTATCGAGAAAGGCCTCGCTGTCACCGGCATTGGTGGCTTCGACAAAGCGGCGGATCGGGTCTGGCGTGGTCATCAATCCAGCCGCTTCATCAGGTCGTCGTCCAGCCAGCGGCCGAAGAAATAGACGAGCTGCTTGTGCCACCACGGCCAGTCGTGGCTGACGTCGCCGCCCCAATAGTCCACCCAGGCCGGAATGGATTTGTCGCGCAGCACCTGCTCCAGTTCGCGCGTTTCGACAAGCATGCGCTCTTCCCAAGCGCCCTGCCCGCAGCAGAAGATCAGCCGCAGCGCACTCAATCGGCCGAGCAGCCGCTGGTCGACGATACCCGGCAGATAATCGAGCGGCGAGTTGAAATAGATGCTGCCCTCCAGCACCCGGCCGAAGAAGTCGCGGGTCGAATAGACTCCCGACAGCGAGATCACGCCGCTCGCCAGTTCCGGAAAGCGGAACACGAAATTCGAGGAATGATAGCCGCCCATCGAGCAGCCGCAGAACAGCGGCTTTAACATGCGTCCGCCATTGGCCTTTGCGGCAACCGACTGCAGCTCCGGCAGGGCCTCCTCGCGCACATAGCGGAAATAGGCCTCGTGACGGGCGATGCGGTGGATAGGATCGCCATGCTTGTCGAAGAAGGATTCCGAATCGATGCCGTCGAGCGTGAACAGCTGGATGCGGCCGGTGTCGATGAATTCGGCGAGCGCGCCGACGCCGCCCGAATCCTCGAACTGATAGAAGCGCCCTTGCGAGGTCGGGAACACCACCACCGGGCGCCCGGCATGGCCGTAGCGCTTGTATTCCATGTCGCGGCCGAGGTTGCGGGCATGACCCTTGTGATAGGAAACGTCCATCGCCTCACGCCTTTTCCGCGTGGATGTAGTCGACCGCCTGGCGCAACGCCTTCTGATCCTTGGAACGCATCTGGTAGGCGTAGTTGCCCATGGCGCGGCTGAAAACCTCTTCGATGGCCTGGTGGTGCACGATCTTGTCGCCGTGCGCGGCTAGCACGTCCTCATGGCTGTGCAAATAGTCGATATGGCGTTTGCGGCTGGCATAGGCGGTGAAGTACTTGCCCTTGTAGGGGCCACCGGCCGCGTCCTTCACCACCATGTCGGCCCAGGCGGCATAGACGTCGATGTCGAAGGTATAGTTGATGGCGTCCGTCATCCAGGCGCCTGGCGGACGCATGTTGACCTCGAGCGCGATGATGCGCTTGTCCCTGGTCTCGAACAGCTCGATATGGAAGAAGCGCTCGCGCACGTCGAACGCTCTCAGGATCTTGCGGCCCGCCTCCTCGACCGCCGGGCTGATCTCCGGGAAGCAGGTGTAGCTCATATGGCGATCGTTGTTGACCGCGTCCATGATGCTCTGGTCGTAGCGATGGCTCGCCGCCAGCACCACCTCGCCGTCGCGGTTGACGAGGCCGTCGAAGGTCACCACCAGCCCCTCGATGAACTGCTCCATGACGAAGGTCACGCCCTCCGGCTTGTCCTTGAAGAACTGGTCGAGCTCCCTGGCGTTGGAGATCTTGAACGTGTTCGAGGCACCGGAGCCTGAATCCGGCTTCACCACCACCGGATAGCCGACACGGCGGATGAAGGTCATGGCCCCGGCGCGGTCCGAGCATTTGCGCTGTGGAATGGTTTCGACGCCGCTCTTGCGGAAGAAGGCGCGCATGCGGCTCTTGCGCTTCAAATTCTTCACGAAATCGAGCTTGGTGCCGAAGACGTTGAAGTCGGTGCGGATATTGGCCTCGAGCTCCAGCCAATGCTCATTGAGCGATTCGAAGCGGTCGATGCGGCCCCATTTGTGGATGAAATGTCCCATCGCCCGGAACACGGCATCGTAGTTTTCCATGTCCGCGACGCGGTAATATTCCGACAGTGCTGCCTTGAGCTTCCCACTCAGCGTATCATAGGGCGCGTCGCCGATGCCCAGCACCGTGGCGCCGGCCTTCTTCAGCCGGTCGCAGAAATCGGCGCCGTTGGCCGGAAAATGCGGCGAGAAGAACACGAAATTCATGCACTGCCTCCCCCTGAGATCAGGTCTCCGGGAACGAGTGTGGCGCATTTGCCTGGAGCGGGGAAGAGCCGCGCCGATGGCATGTCGCCCAAAATGTGCAGCGGTTTTGGGAAAACGACATGCATGAAACCAAAGACTTAAAGCCGGACCCGGCACTTGCCTCCAGATGCCCGCTCCTGTAAGAGAGCCGGCATGACCACGCGCACCCGCTCCGTCGCTTCTCCTCGCCCCGGCTTTGCCGGCGAGACCGTGCGCGCGCTTGCTTCGACCCTGCTTCTTCTCGGCCTTATCGGCGATCGCCGGGTTCGCTGAAGGAGCGCCCGGCGGTCGAAAACCGCCGCTCGAGGCGCATGCTCCTTGGCCAGATTGGCAAGTCACATCAAGCGAACGAAACTTTGGTAAAGGCGCCGCTCGGCACCAATCCGCCTGAGGGCGGTCACACGAGCCGCCGGGAGAAACGACGATGAACAGAAGAGAAGCAATCCGCGCCGGCGAGGCCGAAACGGGCGCGCAAGCGCCCGGGCACATGCCCGACGCCGCCCGCAAATATCAGCCCTATCCGACCGTCAACCTCGCCGATCGCACCTGGCCGTCCAAGGCCATCGAGAAGGCGCCGATCTGGTGCTCGGTCGACCTGCGCGACGGCAACCAGGCCCTGATCGACCCGATGGGCCACGAGCGCAAGGCGCGCATGTTCGCGCTGCTGCTCGACATGGGTTTCAAGGAGATCGAGATCGGCTTTCCGTCGGCCTCGCAGACGGACTTCGATTTCGCCCGCTGGTGCATTGAGGAAGGCGGCGTGCCGAACGATGTGTCGCTGCAGGTGCTTGTGCAGTGCCGGCCCGAGCTGATCACGCGGACTTTCGATGCGCTGAAGGGCGCGCACCGGCCGATCGTGCATTTCTACAACTCGACCAGCGAGCTGCAGCGCCGCGTCGTCTTCGAAAAGGACGTCGCCGGCATCAAGCGCATCGCCACCGACGCCGCCAAGATGATCACCGACATGGCGGCCAAGGCCGGCGGCGGCTACCGTTTCGAATATTCGCCGGAGAGCTTCACCGGCACCGAGCTCGAGGTCGCGCTGGAAATCTGCAACGCCGTCATCGAGATCGTGAAGCCGACGGCCGACAACAAGCTGATCATCAACCTGCCCTCGACGGTCGAGATGTCGACGCCCAACGTCTATGCCGACCGCATCGAATGGATGTGCCGCAATCTCGACAACCGCGACAAGCTGATCATCTCGCTGCACCCGCACAATGACCGCGGCACCGGCATCGCCACCACCGAGCTCGGCCTGATGGCGGGCGCCGACCGCGTCGAAGGAACGCTGTTCGGCAATGGCGAGCGCACCGGCAATGTCGACATCGTGACGCTCGCGCTCAACATGTACACGCAAGGCATCGACCCCGAGCTGGACTGCTCCGACATCAACCGGATGAAGGACGTTTACGAGTACTCGAACCAGCTGAAGATCCCGGAACGTCACCCTTATGTCGGCGAGCTGGTCTACACGGCGTTTTCCGGCTCGCACCAGGACGCCATCAACAAGGGCATCAAGGCGCTGCGCAAGGCCAATACGCCGCTTTGGGAGGTGCCCTATCTGCCGATCGACCCAGCCGATGTCGGCCGCACTTACGAGGCGATCATCCGTATCAACTCGCAGTCCGGCAAGGGCGGCATCGCCTATGTGCTGCAGGCCGACTACGGTCTCAACCTGCCGCGCAACCTGCAGATCGAATTCAGCCAGGATATCCAGGCGATCACCGATGCCGAAGGCAAGGAAGTGCCGGCCAGGCGCATCCACGAGCGCTTCCTCGAAGCCTATGTCGACCAGCCCGGCGCGCGGCTGAAATTCCTCGACCATCACACCTATCCCGACACCGAGGTGAAGGGACGGCGCGTGGTGGAGGCGGTTATCCTCGACAACGGCAAGGAAATGACGATCACCGGCACCGGCACCGGACCGATCGACGGCTTCGTCGATGCGCTTTCGCGCCATGTCGGCGTCGAGATGTCGGTGCTCGACTATTCCGAGCATTCCTTGCAGCGCGGCTCGAACGCCTCGGCCATCTCCTATGTCGAGATGGAATATCCGGGCGGCAAGCTGTTCGGCGCCGGCATAAACACCAACATCGTCGCCGCCTCGCTCGAGGCCGTGGTTTCGGCCGCCAACCGTATCCTCGGCCGGAAGGCCGGCTGACCGCTTGACTTCGCGGGGCCTTCTCACGCGCCGCGCAATGCCGCAAAACATACGCGATTTCCCTGCCATTCATTAACCGGCAGGGAAATTTGCGGTGGCTTACGCGATCGCATAATAGAAGCGTTCTTGTGCGTCGGCGCGAGCGCTATATATGATCGGTTCCTAACCTGTGCCGACTTTGAAGGGTTCGACACTTGGAGCCTGCCACGCCTGCCGCCCCCGCAGTGCGCGAGACATTGGAGCGACTGCTTGCCAGCGAAACGTTCGGACGGTCCGAGCGTGCCCGCAGGCTATTGCGTTATCTGGTCGAGCGCGAGCAGGCAGGTGAAGGCGACAGGCTGAAGGGCACTTCCATCGCCATGGACGTCTTCGGCAAGGACGGCGATTTCGACGCCTCGACCGACGCCGTGGTCAGGGTCCAGGCCGGCCGGCTGCGTGAGCTTCTGGATCACTATTTCGCCAATGAGGGCGTTGCCGAGCCGGTGCGCATCGCCATCCCGCGCGGCGGCTATGTTCCTTCCTACGAGCTGAACGCCATCCGGCTGCCCGTCGAAGCCAAGGCCGCCAAAGCCAAACCCGCCGATACCGGTCAGGCTGCGCCGCCTTCGGCCGAGAATTCCAACAATCCCGAGCCGGCCGCGCCCGCCGTGCCATTGATGGCAACTCCGGCGACACCAGCATCCGCCTCGTCGCTGACGCGCCAATTGCGGTTCTTCTGGGCCGCCATGGTTCTGGTCATCGCCATGCTGGGCGTCCTCGTCGTCCGCCAGGGCAATGCCTTTCTCCATAGCGACGACGTGGTAGCGCCGGTCGAAACGGCAGGCGCGACCGGCAGCGTCGTTCCTCAAACGCTTGACAGCCTGCCTTTGATCTACATGGCCATCAAGGCCGACGGACCCGAGGCGGCCCGTGTCGCCTCCTCGCTTCGCGCCGGACTCGCCGGCTTCGACACCATAGACTTCATCGGACGCGACGCGGACGCCGCGCGCGACAGTTCCGCCGATCCGATCAGCTTCGTTTTCGACGTCATTCCCGGCCCTGCCACCGGCGACGTGATGATCGAGCTGCAGAGCGTGGCGACGGGACGGGTTCTGCTGTCACGCAACCTCACCCCGCCCGAGACCGCGCCTTCGACGGTCGAAAGCAATGTCGCCAGTCTGCTGACCTCGGCCGTTCCCGCTTCCGGCGCGATCTACAGCTATATCGACCAGAGCGACATCCAGACCAGCCAGATCAGATGCCTGGTGCTCAACGACCGCTACTATCTCGACCAGAGTGCCGGCGCGCACGAGGCTGCGTATCGCTGCCTCGAGAAGCTGGTCGACGAAGGCACCAAATCGTCGCTCGTCTACTCCGAGCTCGCTTCCCTGCATCTGGAAGCCGTCAACAACCACTACGCCTATCCGGCCGACGCGACGGTCGAGCAGGCCATGTCGTTTGCGCACCGCGCCATTCAGATGGGACCGATGAGCCCGCACGCGCATCGCGCCTATGGCTACCTCAACTCGCGTCTCGGCAATACGGACGAAGCGATCCGCTGGATGCGCAAGGCCTATGAACTGAACCCCTACGATCTCGGCATGGCCGCCGCCTATGGCTACGGTCTGATTTTTGCAGGCAGGTATCAGGAAGGCACACCGATCCTGGGCCGTGCCGTCGAAGCGTTCAGCGGCCACCCGACCTGGTGGGATTACGGCCTGTTCCTCGGAGCCTTCATGCAAGGCGATACCAAGAGGGCCGCGATTGCCAGCGAGTCGTTGAGGACCACGTCGTCAAAATCGCATTACCTGGCCGCGCGCCTGATCGGTGCCAAGATTTCAGGCCGCGACAAGCTCGCGAGCGAGTTGGCGAACGAACTGACGGCCGAGTTCCCGAAATTCGCGGCCAATCCACGCGCGGTCTTCGTCGACAGGAAGTATCCCGCCGATCTCACCGATCGGCTGGTACAGTCCTTGCATTCTGCGGGAATCGGCAACCCGAGCTGAGGCCGCAAGCCCGTCTCCGCCACGTCGATCGGACGACGGAATCGATCCTTGGCTGCCCCGATCGCCACAATAGCACGAGGACGACGGAAAAATTAGAGTATGCTTATGCAGTTGGTTTGGCGCTGACCGCCCCAGTCGCGAAGATTTTACTAGCTATCGACTCGGCCAGGGAGCATCCAGCCACGATTTGGAATTGCCATTCGTTTTTGCTTCGTAACCGATAAATTTCATGCTCCCATCCCTTAACGTCGCCGAATACGGTGCAGGCCCGAAGACGATCGTGTTGCTGCACGGCTTCGGCAGCTGTCATGAGACATGGCGCGACGTGATTTCTGCATTGGCACCGAGTGCAAGGGTGCTGGCCTACGATCTGCCGGGCCATGGAAACTCGTTGGAAAGTGACGGAAATGGCGGCGCCAAGCAGGCGGCACGGGCCGTCCTCGCGGATCTGATCGCCCGCCGTCTGGGCAAAGTCCACCTCGTTGGCCATTCCATGGGCGGCGCGGTCGCGACATTGATGGCGCTTGCCGATCCCGGGAGGGTGGCCTCGCTGACCTTGCTGGCGCCCGGCGGCTTCGGCCCGGAGATCAACGGACCACTGCTGCGCCGCTATGCCGCCGCAGCCGATCGAGATGAAATCCGTGCATGCCTTGCCGCCATGTCGGGGCCGAGGAGCGTGCCTCCAGAACATGTGGTGGAGGCGCTTTCGCTCATGCGCGCGCGGCCAAGCCAGTTGCGGACCCTTGTCGATATCGCAGCCGCGATGACCAGGGGTGACCGGCAAGGTGTCATCCCTGGCGAACGGCTGGCGACCTTGAGCATGCCGGTGATGGTGGTTTGGGGAACGGACGATCCCGTCCTGCCCGTCGGCCAGGCCGAAACCCTGCCGGCGCATTTCCACCTGCACCACGTGCTGGAGGCCGGCCACATGCTGGTCGAGGAGGCGCCCGACCTGATCGCGGAGGTCGTGCGCCGCAACATGCGCCGCCGCGGGTTATCGGCGCGGCAGCAAGCTGACCCATCTCGCAGTGCATTTTGCCGGCGACTGTGTTAACTCGCTGTTTACCAACAGCGAGGCAGCCGCCATGAAGGATGCAGGCGACAAAATCACCGAGATCGAGCCGTCGCGCAAGCTCGCGGATGCCATCCGAGACGTCAAGAACGCCTTTGCCGACCGCGACGACGTGGTGGTCGACATGCGCGAGGCGCACCGCATGCGGCTCGAACTTCTGGCCGCCGAGCTCGCGCCCGTCTTTGCCGGTGTGCCCACCGACATGGACAATTTCGACTTCGCCGTCTCTTCCGGCCTGCAGCCGCGGCTGTGGATCGATGCCGTCAGCCATGTCGCCATGGGGCGCGATCGCCGCACCTTCCGCTTCCTCAAGGACACGCGCATCGGCCGCGTGGTGCTGGCCGAATCGACCGACATGAAGCCCGTCGCCGATGCCGTGACACGTTATGTGGCCGAGCGTGTCGTCGAGCGGCAGCGGATGATGGAAGGTGCCGTCGAGAGCGCCGTGCCTGGCCTACATCGCGCCGAGGTTCAGGAGGCAGAGCCGCCGCTGCAATCGGCAACGCGCCGCAACGGCTGGACGACCTTCTTCGCCGGCCTTGGCCTGATCGCCGCCGGCGCCCTGGTGGGCCTGGCGGTATCGCTCGTGCTGTTCTGGGATCGCATCGCCCAGATGAAGATCAGCTTCTAAAGCATGTCTCCCGAAAGTGGGAACCGGTTTCGGGGTAAAGACATGCGTAAAATCAAAGATCTAAAGCGCACGGAGCGAATCTGAAAGATCGCGACGCGCTTTAGAGCAATTCCAGGAAAAGTGTGTAACGGTCGGGCTCGGCGCCTTCGCCGTAGCCTTCCGTCCGGAATTGCGTAAAAACAAATAGTTAGAGCAATTCCGGGAAAAGCGCGCAGCGGTTTTCCGTCCGGAATTGCATCAGCTTTTGACGAGCTCACGGGCCGCCGCCAGGTCGGCACCCAGCTCGATCACCTGGAGATCTGATGGCGGCAGTGCCGGACCGGTCAGGCCCCGCCGTGTCAGGCGGATGCTCCAGTTGCCCTTTTCCCCGTCTATCTCGAACAGATTGTACTGAGCGGCGGGATGCTTGCCGCCCGGCGCCTGGCCGGCGGCGGCAACGCCGACCACCGGCACCTTGGCGCCACGCGGGCCGACGGTGAACAGCGACGGCAGATGCGAGTGACCGTGCAGGACAAGCTCGGCGCCGTGCCGGCGAATGACCTTGTGGAAGCGCGAGATGCCGAACAGCCGCTTATGCTGTGAAACCGCGCCGCGCACCGGCGGATGATGTATCATGATGGCGCGAAACAGCCCCTGTTTGGCGGTGGCGTCGAGGATCTTGGCGAGCCGCTCCGCCTGGCCTTCCATGAAGAAGCCGTTGGCCATGAAGGGCGCGGTGGCCCGCGCCGTCGTGACGCCGATCAGCGCGACGTTGCCGCGTACGCGCAGATAGGGAAAGGAATTGCGGTCGACCGGACTGTCGACGCCGTCGCCCGTCATCCACGGCGCCCACGACCGACAGACCTTGTCGAAGGCGCCGGGCACATAGGCATCGTGGTTGCCTGGCACGACCGACACGTCGTTCGGAGAGCCAAGCGTCTCCAGCCAGTGCTTTGCCATCTCGATCTCGCCGTCAAGCGCCAGGTTGACGAGATCGCCGGTGACGGCGAGATGGTCGGGCGCGCTGGCCTTGATATCGGCGACGATGGTGTCGATGACCGCGTCATGCATATACCGGCGGCGGTTGCGCTGCCAGTTGACGTAGCCCAGCACGCGCTTGGACGCGAGATCGCGATAGGTTACATCGGGCAGCGGCCCCAGATGGACATCGGAAATATGTGCAAGCCTGAGCATAGCCCCTTCTTAAGCGACCCCGTCCGGGCTTTCTACTCACCGTTTGCTGTTCGCCCGCGGATTGCCGGATGACAGGCTCACCCGACCTTGAGGAGACGTTCCGTCAGACCGGCTGGCCGGGACTGCGGGCGAGGCTGTTCCATCTCTATTTCCTGCTGCGGCGCCCGATGACGCTCGGCGTGCGTGGCCTCGTCTATGACCAGGTGTCTAATTCCGTCTTCCTCATCCGCCATACCTATGTTCCGGGCTGGCAACTGCCGGGCGGCGGCGTCGAGATGGGTGAGACGCTTATCGAGGCGCTGGCGCGGGAACTGGCGGAGGAAGGAAATATCGCCCTGACCGCCTCGCCGGTGCTGAAATCGATGCATTTCAACCGCCGCGCCAGCAGCCGTGACCATGTCGGCTTCTATCTGATCGAAGCCTTCAGCCAGACCGGGCCGAAGCAGCCCGACCATGAGATCGCCGAGGCGGCGTTCTTTCCGCTCGACCGTTTGCCGGAAGATACGACGCCGGCGACGCGACGGCGGATTGCCGAAATTTTCGGCGGCGAGCACGTTTCGGCTTACTGGTAGCTCGAGCAATTCCAGGAAAAGTGCGCAGCGGTTTTCCGTCCGGAATTGCGTACACTTAGAGCGGTTCAGCGATTCTATCAAACACTGAACCGCTCTAAGCCGCCTTCCTGAACCTGCCGCGATCATGCGGCGCGGCATAGTCCAGCTCCGGCCCCATCGGAACGATTCCGGTCGGATTGATCGATTTGTGGCTGCCGTAATAATGCGCCTTGATGTGGTGCAGGTTGACCGTGCCTGAGACGCCGGGCACCTGGTAGAGGTCGCGCAGATAGTTCGACAGGTTCGGATAGTCGGCGATGCGGCGCAGATTGCATTTGAAGTGGCCGACATAGACCGGATCGAAGCGGACCAGCGTGGTGAACAGCCTCCAGTCGGCCTCGGTGATGCGTTCGCCGACCAGATAGCGCTGCTTGGAAAGTCGCTCTTCGATCGTGTCGAGCGCTGAGAACAATTCGCCGAATGCTTCCTCGTAGGCGGATTGCGTGGTGGCGAAGCCGGCGCGATAGACGCCGTTGTTGATCGCCGGATAGACCAGCGCATTGATCTTGTCGATCTCCGCCCGCAGCGACGGGGGATAGAAGTCGAGGCTCGCATCGCCCCATTCGTCGAAGGCGGTATTGAGCATCCGGATGATCTCGGAAGACTCGTTGTTGACGATCGTTTCCTGCTTTTTGTCCCACAGCACCGGCACGGACACTCGTCCCGAATAGGCGGGATCGGCCTTGGCATAGATCTGGTGCAGGTATTCGAGGCCGTAGAGCGTGTCGCCGGTGGCACCGTCCTCCGCCTTGAAGGTCCAGCCGTTCTCACCCATGAAGTGGTGCACCACGGAGACGGAGATGATGTCTTCCAGCTTCTTCAGGGAGCGGAAGATCAATGTCCGGTGCGCCCATGGGCAGGCGAGCGAAACGTAAAGATGATAGCGGCCGGGCTCTGCCTTGAAGCCGTGCTTTCGGCCCTCCGCCGGGGCGCCATCGCGCGTCACCCAGTCGCGCCATTGCGCTTCCGCGCGCACGAATCTGCCGCTGCTGTCGGCAACGGTCGACCGGTCCTGCCACTTGCCCTCGATCAGCAAACCCATGCGAAATCTCCCTGCGAGTTCCAACATCATTTAGGCGAACGGCCGGAATGTCGAAGCCCTCAGCCGCTGAACAGTTCGTCAAACGACGAACCAGTTCGTCAAACGACGAACCAGATCGGCGGCGGCAAGAAAGGTGAAAAGCGCCGATTGCAGCCGGGAAGAATTGATGCTAGCGGAAGCGCCCATGTTCGACTTTGCCACGATCCGGTTCGACCGACGACGAAAGGGCGCCCGCGCTTGATGAAGCGCTGACTGGCGAACGCTGCCGCTTGCAGCAACCTTTCCTCGCATACCGGAACGCAAAGACCATGAGCCTTGCCGACGTGAAATACCTGCCGGAAACCCCGGCGCATGATCCTGAAATCGAAGCCATCAACGACGAGGCCTTCGGGCCCGGCCGTTTCGTGCTTGCCGCCTACAAGATCCGCGAATCCGGCGGACATGACCGCTCGATGTCCTTTGTCGCCGTCAAGGACGACACGGTGATCGCCTCGGTGCGCATGACGCGCGTTGCCGCCGGTGCGGGACGCGCCATGATGCTCGGCCCGCTTGCCGTGCGCCCTGCCTTCAAGAATCTCGGCATCGGCCGCCGGCTGGTCGCGATCGCTCTCGAAGCCGCGGCGAAGGCGGGCGCGCCTGCCGTGATGCTGGTCGGCGACGAGCCTTACTACGGGCCGCTCGGCTTCAAGCGCTTTCCACGCGGCCAGATCGTCATGCCGCGCCCGGTCGATCTCGACAGGCTTCTTCACCACGAAATCAAGCCGGGCGCGGTGGCCCGCTTTGTCGGCGAGGTCTGCCATGCGGACACGGCACGGGTCGCGGACTTGGCCACGGCCGCGGTCCGGGCGCCGGCCAATCCGCAGGTCTCGATCGATCCGGTCATTCAGGTTGCGCCCCAGCAGCGTGCTTCGTAGCATGACCTGAAATTCTCGGAGGATGCCCGCATGAACCCCAACGGCCAGATCGCGATCGTCACCGGCGGTGGCTCAGGCCTTGGCGAAGCGACGGCGCGCGCCCTTGCCGCCAAGGGCGCCAGGGTTGCGATACTCGATGTCGGCATCGAGCGCGCGGCCAAGGTTGCCGCCGATATCGGCGGCACCGCCGTTCAGTGCGATGTCAGCAGCGGCGACAGCGGTACCGCCGCCATTGCCGAAGTGGCGAAAAGGCTTGGCGAGCCGCGCATCCTGGTCAACTGCGCCGGTATCGCCATCGGCGTGAAGACGATCGGCAAGGATGGTCCCCACCCGCTCGACCAGTACCGCAAGGTGATCGAGATCAACCTGATCGGCACTTTCAACATGGTCCGCCTCGTCGCCGATCGGGCGGCGAGACTCGACCCGCTCGATGGCGGCGAACGCGGCGTCATCGTCAACACGGCATCGGTCGCCGCCTATGACGGTCAGATCGGCCAGGCGGCCTATTCGGCATCCAAGGGCGGCGTCGTCGGCATGACGCTGCCTGTGGCGCGCGACCTTGCGCGCTCCGGCATCCGCGTCTGCACCATCGCCCCCGGCATCTTCAAGACGCCGATGATGGCCGGCATGCCGCAGGAGGTGCAGGATTCGCTCGGCGCCTCGGTGCCCTTCCCACCCCGTCTCGGCGAGCCCTCGGAATATGCGGCGCTGGCGCTGCACATCATCGAGAACCAGATGCTGAACGGCGAGACGATCCGCCTCGACGGCGCGATCCGCATGACGCCGAAATAGAAGGCAATGACCACCTCGCAGGCAGGCGCCACCCCCAAGGCAGGACCGCTGGCTGGCCTGACGGTGATCGAGATGGCGGGCCTGGGCCCGGTGCCGCTCGCATCCCTGATGCTGTCGGAAATGGGCGCCGAGGTGGTGCGCATCGAGCGGGCGGGCGCCCGGAAGCCGCTTCTGTCCTTGCCGGAAGCCTATGACCTCGACCGCCATGGACGCTCCATCCTCAAGCTCGACCTGAAACGTCCGGATGGCGCGGAGCTTCTGCTGCGCCTCGCGGAAAAGGCCGACATCCTCGTCGAGGGCTTTCGCCCGGGCGTCATGGAAAGGCTGGGCCTCGGACCCGACGTCGTGTTCGAACGCAATTCGGCGCTGATCTATGGCCGCCTGACGGGCTTCGGCCAGGACGGGCCGCTTGCGCGCCGCGCCGGCCATGACATCACCTATCTCGCCTATGCCGGCCTGTTGCATGCCATCGGCAGGCAGGGAACACCGCCCGTGCCGCCGCTCAACCTCGTCGCCGACCAGGGTGGCGGCGCCATGATGTTGATCACCGGCGTGCTGGCCGCCCTCTTCCAGCGCTCGCGCACCGGCAAGGGCCAGGTGATCGACGCCGCGATGGTCGAGGGCGCATCAATGCTCGCCGCCCCGATCCACGCCTACATGGCGGCAGGACTCTGGAACGAGCGGCGCGGCGAAAACCTGCTCGATTCCGGGGCGCCCTTCTACGACATCTATGAGACCGCGGACGGCCGGCATGTCGCCGTCGGCTGCCTCGAGCCGCAATTCTTTGCCGAGTTCGCCGAACTTCTGCCGCTCGACCGGCGTTTTGTCGGCAGCCAATATGACAGGACATCGTGGCCCGAGATGCGCGCCGCCATTGCCGCGAAGATCAGAGACAGGACGCGCGACGAGTGGGCCGACGTCTTTGGCCCGACCGATGCCTGCGTCGCTCCGGTCCTGTCGCTAGCCGAAGCCGGGAAACACGCTCACAATCGCGCAAGGCAAAGCTTCGTGAGGTCCAACCGGCTCGATCGGCCGGCTCCTTCGCCACGTTTCTCGCAGGCCTCCCAAACCCTTGCCGGGGCGCCAACCGCTGCAGACCGTCAGCCGGCAAGCGTGTTGGCACGCTTCGGTATCAATGAAAGTGAAATCGAAGCCCTTGTCAGGTCCGGCCTGTTTGGCCAATAAACCGGAGAGCACAAATCAACTTATCGCGGTGAGCGCTTTGACCGAGACCAGGAAGGATGTCATCCGCGAGACCGACGCCGAGGCCGTCAGGCTGGCGAAGACGCTGATCCGCTCGGCCCGTTTCGGCGCGCTGGCGGTGATCGAGCCTGGCACCGGGGCGCCGCTGGCAAGCCGGGTCGGCGTGGCGACCGACATTGACGGCGCTCCGTTGATCCTGGTCTCGATGCTGTCCGCGCATACCGGCGCGCTTCTCGCCGACCCGCGCTGCGCGCTGCTTCTTGGCGAACCCGGGAAGGGCGATCCGCTCGCGCATCCGCGCATCACGCTTGTGTGCCGGGCGCTGCGGCTGGAGCGTGGCTCGGCCGAGCACGCCCGCGCCGAACGGCGCTACCTCAACCGCAATCCGAAGGCAAAGCTCTACGCCGGGCTTGGCGACTTCTCGATATTCCGGCTCGAGCCTGAACGCGCCAGTCTCAATGGCGGTTTCGGCAAGGCATATCTTCTGGATCGCGCCGACCTGATCACCGGCGGCGCGATCGTCGAAGAGCTTGCTGCCGGTGAACAGTCGGCGCTTGACCATATGAACACCGACCATCGCGATGCGCTTTGCATCTATGCGCGCCATTTCGGCGGGGCCGACGGCGATGGCTGGATCGCCACGGGTTTCGATCCCGACGGCATGGACCTGGCTTGTGCGGACGCCGTCTGCAGGGTCTTCTTCCCTCAACCCCTCGGCGCCGCCAGCGAGTTGCGGTCCGTGCTGGTCGAGATGGCAAAGACAGGACGCGCCGCCGGCTAGGCAGTAGCGAAAGTTAATCGCCTCTGATCGAAAGCAACTCTTGAGATTTAGATAAAATGATCTACCCTTTGTTGTAGCGCTGATTCAGCGGCGCTTTCTGACCTGAACACTATGGAATCAGCCACCATTGCCCCCATGGCGGCTGGATGAGCCAGAAAACATGGGGGATCTATGATCTCGAGCAAGCTAGTCGCCAACGCCGAATCGGCTGCCGCGTTTCTGACGCTCATGGGCAATGAAAAGCGGCTTCTGATCGTCAGCTATCTGATCGACGGCGAAATGTCCGTCGGTGCCATCGCCGAGAAAGTCCAGTTGAGCCAGTCCGCTCTCTCGCAGCATCTGGCCAAGCTGAGAGCGCTTGATCTCGTCGAGACGCGCCGCGATCGCCAGATGATCTATTATTCCTGCAAGTCCGACGCGGTGCGCGAGTTGCTTCGTATGCTGGAAGGCATTTTCGGCGACGGCGATCTATCCCAGATGGCCTATCGGTTGCGCCGCGCCGGGGCTTGACCCGCGCTATCCAAAGCCCCTTACCTCGCTGACGATTGTTCGCCGGCGAGGTCTGCATGAACCTCATTCCCATCGACGACCCGCAGGATCCGCGTGTCGCCGCCTATCTCGACATTCGCGAGCGCGATCTCGTCGGCCGCCACGGGCGCTTCGTCGCGGAAGGCAAGGTGGTGCTGGAACTTCTGTTGTCGGCCGGACGCTTCACCGCTGAATCGGCCCTCATTCTGGAAAACAGGCTGGCGGGCATGGAGGGCGTGTTGCGCAAGGCGCCGGCGGACTTCCCGGTCTATGTCGCCGGCGGCGAGGTCATGGACCGGATCGCCGGCTTCCACATGCATCGCGGAATAGTGGCGATCGGCGTTCGGGGCGCTCCTCGACCGACGGAGGTTTTGCTTGAAACCTTGCCGGCAAGCGCGCTGGTCGTGGTTCTGGTCGGCATATCCAATCACGACAATATGGGCTCGATCTTCCGCAATGCAGCGGCCTTCGGCGCCGACGCCGTACTTCTCGATTCCACCTGCTGCGATCCGCTCTATCGCAAGGCGATCCGCGTTTCGGTCGGCGCGGCGCTGAAGGTTCCTTTCGCCTCCTTCGACGACACCACGAGCCTGATTGCGACGCTCGACAGGCTGGGCTTCAGCCAGTTCGCGCTCTCGCCGCGCGGCCAGACGGACATCCGGGCCGCGGAAAGAACTTCACGGCTGGCGCTTTACCTCGGCACGGAGGGCGAAGGCCTGCCTGACGCGCTGCTCAACCGTCTGCGGACAGTACGGATCGGCATGGCGCAGGGATTCGACAGCCTGAACGTTGCCGCCGCTTCGGCCATCGCCCTGCACCACTTCAATCAGGGGACGCCGCCCCGCTGACTGCCGTTCTGATCAGTTGGTCGAGCCGGCCTTCTGCAGAGCCCTTACACGATCCGCGAGGCTGATGCCGCGCTCGCCGGCATCCTGTCGCCCGTCGCGAGAAGCCGCCAAGGCCTTGGCAATCGGCGAATCCGGCCCGTCCAGCTTCATCGTCAGGTTGACGACCTCGGCCGCCAGTTCGTTCATCTGCTCGCGAAGCGCTGCACCGGCGCGTCGCACGTCGCCTGCCTGTTCGGGCTTTGCCGTTTCGAACGCGGCAAGATCGGTCTTGAGCCGCTTGTTCTCGTGGGCGAGCGCCGCCAGCCTCGCCTCCAGCCGCTCCCGATCGCCTTCGAGCTTAGCGATGGCCTTGTCGATGCCTTCGACCTCGCCGGCATGGTGCGTTCCGCCGTTTGCCGTGAGGCCTTGCTTTGGGCGTTCGCGTATCCGGGCAAGCTCCTTCTCGCGCCTGTCGAGCTTTTCCTCGCGATCGGCAAGGGTCGCAAGCAGCCGCTCGACCTTCTTGTCCAGCTCGGCTGCCCGCTTCCTTTCCGCCTTGAGCGTGTCCCTGGCCGCTTTGCCTTCAGCGGCGAGTTCCTGACTGCGCCGGTCCGCTTCCTTGCGCTGGCTGCGCAGCACCGCAATGTCGTTGGCAAGCTTGTCCAGTTCCGATTCGCGGGCCACGAGCTCTATCTGGCGATTGCTGGAAGAGAAGCTGGCATCGTCGTACATCTGCTCCAGCTTTTGCAGCTCCAGCGCGCGCTTCTCCAGGGCGCGCTCCGTCTGCGCCAGCTTTTCCGATAAATTGTGCAGTTCTTCCTCGCGCTGCCTGAGCTCCGCTTTCTTGGCCTGCAGGTCGGAAAGCGCCTGGTTCTTGTCCTTCGTCTCGATCGCCAATCCCTTCAGGGCCTCACGCCCGCGGCCGATCTCGACCAGTTGCTCGGCCGTCTTCTCCTTGAGGCTCTTGATGTTCATCTCGAGCCGGCGCGTGGTCATGGCGAATTCGGCGCGGACCCGGTCCTTTTCAGCCAGGATCTCGGCGGGCGTCAGCGGCATCGAGGCCTCGAGGCGCCTGCGCGTCAGCACGACGGCCCGCCGCCACACGGCCGGCGCGATCAGCGAGACCAGAAAGACGGCGCAGAGGAAGCCGAGTGCGAAGAACAGAATCGACTGGACCAAGGTGGACTACCCGATATGCGAGGCGGCAACCCGCCAATGCCCGACTGTGCCACCTTGGCATGGCGGAAATCCAGCGCCGCGGCAAGAGTATGCCGCGGCGCTGGATGGGCTTATCCGAGCGGATGTGGCAATCCTGCCCGGTCAGAACGGATTCCAGGTCGCCCGTTCCGTCAGCTTCAGATAGCCGAGATTGACGCCGAGCCGGGCGCCGACGCCGGTGCGGATCGGAACGATGAGCACCCTGTTGCTCTGCAGCACGTTGAAGCCGACGCCCGCTACGACATAGGCGGAGCCGGCGACGCCGCCGAAGCGGTTGTAGAGGCTGCTGATGTCGTCGAGGTTGTAGACCAGCATCATCACGCGCGACCCTTCGCCGCCGAAGTCCCAGCCGAGAGACGGGCCTTGCCAGAACACCTTATGGTCGCCGGCGTTCTTGGTGTAGAGCGTGCCTTCGCCATAGGTCAGGCCGCCGATCAACGCTCCGGATCCCTCCTCGCCGAGCAGATAGCCGTTTGGCAGGCCGTAGGACGCGAAGATCTTTTCGACCACGGTGGCGAGACCGCCTGACGTCGCGCCGAAGAACTTGTGGCCGGAATCGATGATCTCCTGCGCGGTATATTCCTGGGCCCGCGACGCGGAGGTTGAGAAGATGACAGCACCTATGAGGGCGATCGTCATGGCAAGGACGCGGACGAGAGTCCGGTCATAGAATCGGGAAAACATGCTTCCAATCTCCGTCAGGGAGCACTTTCGCCGACGCCTCGTACCCCTACGGCTCTTGGCGGCCGCTTCGAGATGACTATCACGGGCAAACTATGCCGTAATCCTTTTTCAACCATTAAACTGGCGCAGGAAGATGGCGGTTCGAAGGCTGGCGGCCCGACACGGCCTCTTTCGCCCCGGTTTCCCGGCGTGAATGCACCGTTTTTGCCGTCCGCGGCCGCGGATTTGTTGATGCGCGGGCGGGCGCTGTGTATTCAGAGGGCGTTGGAAAAGAGCGTGATTCGCGCGGCGGGCGCGAAAATCGGTCGCTCGGCCATGAATATATGAACTAGCAGGGATTTCTCCGATGGCCGAGCTCTTCACCCTCTCCGCCCCCGATCTGGCGGCGCTTCTGTGCAGCCGCGTATGCCATGACATCATCTCGCCGGTCGGCGCCATAAACAACGGCCTCGAACTGCTCGATGAAGGCGGCGCCGACGAAGATGCCATGAAACTGATTCGACAGAGCGCCAGGAACGCCTCGGCGCGTCTGCAGTTTGCCCGTATCGCTTTCGGCGCCGCCGGCTCGGCCGGCATGATGATCGACACCGGCGACGCCGAGGCCGTGGCCATTGCCTTTTTGAAGAACGAGAAGCCGGAGCTGGTCTGGAACGGAGCCCGCGCGCTGCTGCCCAAGAACAAGGTCAAGCTGCTGCTCAATCTCATTCTCGTCGCCAACGCGGCCATACCGCGCGGCGGCAAGCTGGTGGTCACGCTGGAGAACCTCGAGACCGAGCCGCGTTTTTCGCTGTCGGCCAGCGGCCCGATGCTGCGCGTGCCGCCGAAATTCCTCGAGCTGCATTCCGGCCACAAGCCTGAGGAACCGATCGACGCCCATTCGGTCCAGCCCTACTACACGCTGCTCCTGGCTCGCGAGGCCAACATGACGATCTCGATCCATGCGACCGCCGAAGAGATCGTGTTGTCGGCCGTCTGAGGCAGCGGCCAAGAACTGATCAAGTATTTTTTTACGCTGATATTGCTGCTTGCAGTGCTAGCGAAGCAACTTCTGTTCTTTCCGGCGTATGGGCCTGGCGACGAAAACCCGTCCGCCGCGCCTCATTGGAAAAACTTTACCTAACGGCTTTTCGGCTTCTTTACCAGATTGCTCTATGGTGCCCCACGGTTACCGGAGGTTGCCGGTTCGGCAGATGGCAAAGAGGACCCGGAAATGAAGCGCTGCCTGTTCGTGGACGATTCGAGCGTCATCAGGAAGGTCGCCAAGCGTATCCTTGGCGGCTCGGACATCGTGGTCACCGAAGCGGCCACCGGGCTTGATGCGGTCGAGATCTGCTCCACCGACATGCCCGATGTCGTCGTTGTCGACGGCGGTCTGCCGGACATGCAGGCGGTCGACCTCATTCGCCGCATCCGTGCCATCGAGAGCCCCGTCAAGCCGCAGATCCTGGTCTCGCTCGTCGAAGTCGACGTCGGCTCGATCATGCGGGCGAAACGTGCCGGCGCCCAGGGCTATCTGCTGAAGCCCTTCAACCGGGCGCAGTTGCTCGAGAGCTTCCGCTTCCTGAAGACCGCGGCTTGAGCTTTTCGGTGTCGGAAACGAAAAACCCGGCCGGAGCCGGGTTTTTGTTTTGAATTACTTTTTTATACGAACCGTCTTGCCGCAGGTCAGGCGCTGACGCGGATGTCTTCCGGCTCGCGCAGCACATAGCCGCGGCCCCATACCGTCTCGATGTAGTTCTGGCCGCCGGATGCGGCGTCGAGCTTCTTGCGCAGCTTGCAGATGAAGACGTCGATGATCTTCAGTTCCGGCTCGTCCATGCCGCCGTAGAGGTGATTGAGGAACATTTCCTTGGTCAGCGTCGTGCCCTTGCGCAGCGAAAGCAGCTCCAGCATCTGATATTCCTTGCCGGTCAGGTGCACACGCTGGCCGCCGACCTCGACCGTCTTGGCGTCGAGATTGACCACCAGGTCGCCGGTGGTGATGACCGACTGGGCATGGCCCTTGGAGCGGCGCACGATGGCGTGGATGCGCGCCACCAACTCGTCCTTGTGGAAAGGCTTGGTCATATAGTCGTCGGCGCCGAAGCCGAGGCCGCGCACCTTGTCCTCGATGCCGGCCATGCCCGAGAGGATCAGGATCGGCGTCTTGACCTTGGAGAGGCGAAGCGTGCGTAGCACCTCGTAGCCCGACATGTCGGGAAGATTGAGATCGAGAAGGATGATGTCGTAGTCGTAGAGCTTGCCGAGATCGACCCCTTCTTCGCCGAGATCGGTCGTATAGACGTTGAAGCTTTCCGATTTCAGCATCAGCTCGATGCTTTGTGCGGTTGCACTGTCGTCTTCAATCAGCAGAACACGCATTTCATTCCCCTTTTCTGCTGCCGGACCGCGTCACGACCCGTCCGGAACCCGGAGCAGTGATTGCCTGAACAGAAGGTGCCACCGACTGGTTAACAAATCCTAATTTCGTGCCGACCACGATATCAGATTTTTTAACCCCTTTCTACACCCACTTGAATCTAATAACGAATCACGGACCCAAATCGCTCATGTACCACATTAATAAGTCAGCCTAAGTGACTCCAGAGACTCGCAGGCCGCGCTTCCCGCCGCAGCCGGAATTTTTACCCGGCCTTAAGTCCTCGCCCGTATGATTAACAATGCCCGTAAACGAATGGTTACCGCCGGCAAAAATCTTTAGGGCTTTGTTTCCTATAGTAGGGGGAAAGCCGGGGGAAACGGGCGACGCTTAGGCCTTTTGAGGCCGATGGGACGATATGCAGGTGTGCGTTTTGCGGAGTACCGAGTCATGAAGTCACGTGAAAACCTCGTTCGACTGAAGCAGTTTCAGGTGAATGAGAAGCGGCGCCAGCTGTTGCAGCTGGACATGATGATCGCCGAGTTCGAACGCATGGCCGTCGAGTTGGAGGCGCAGATCGTCGCCGAAGAGAAAAAAGCCGGCATCACCGACATCAATCATTTTGCCTATCCGACCTTCGCCAAGGCGGCACGCCTGCGCCGCGACAACCTCAGGAATTCGCAGGGCGACCTCGCCCAGCAGCGAACCATGGCCGAATCATTACTCGGCGAAGCTGAAGCGGAGCTTTCCAAGGCGGAGATGCTGGAATCGCGCGACAGCAAGATCCGCGACTCGGAAGCGGGCGGCCGCAGCGCCATGATCGGCTGAGCCGAGCGCGTGCCGCTAGAGCATTTCACCGTTTCACGGAAACGGCGAACCGCTCCATCTCTTTGTTTTGACGCAATTCCGGACGGAAGGCTACGGCGAGGTTGCCGAGCCCGACCGTTACACACTTTTCCTGGAATTGCTCTATCGCCGGGGTCTTCCGGCATCGCCCCTGAAGCCGCGCCAGGACAGATCCTGCCCGCGCTCTCAATTCAAGGCGGAATCGCCATACCGTCCCGATGATTCGCCGATGCCCTGGCACGGGCATCCTTGATGTCGGGCGCATGCTCTTCAGCCCAGGAGCGGATCTGGCTGAGCAATCCCGCCAGGTTTTGGCCAAGCTCGGTCAGCTCATACTCGACCCGCGGCGGAACGACCGCATAGATCTCGCGCCGGACAAGGCCGTCGCGCTCCAGTACACGCAACGTCTGGGTCAGCATCTTCGGCGTGATGCCTTCAAGCTTGCGCGCCAGCTCGCCATTGCGCATCCGGCCGCGCCGGAGCGCGCAGACGGTCAGGTAGACCCATTTGCTGGCCAGCATCTCGAGCACGGTATGCGACGGACAGGTGCGCCGGAAGGCGTCATAGCCAAAGGGAGTGTCTTTACTATCCATAAGGTGCCTATATATCGAAAAGGTACATACTAGACAAGGGAATATTACTCTCCAAATGATAGCGACACATCAATCGAACAGGAGGCCTTTATGCGTGCCGTTATCCAGAAGTCCGTCGGTGGACCCGACGTCCTTTTCGTCGCCGAACAGCCCGATCCCTCGCCCGCGGCTGGCGAAGTGCTGGTTCGCGTCAAGGCAGCCGGCATCAACCCTGTCGACGGAGCCGTGCGCGGCGGCTTTTATCCGCTGCTTGGCGCGCCGCCTTTCATTCTCGGCTGGGACATTTCCGGAACCGTCGAGGCAGTGGGCGCCGGTGTGAGCGGCTTCAAGGCCGGCGACGAGGTGTTCGGTATGCCGCGCTTTCCCAAACAGGCCGGAGCCTATGCCGAACTCGCGGCAGCGCCAGCGGACGAGATCGCCATCAAGCCCGCAGGCATCGATCATGTCCATGCGGCAGCGCTGCCGCTCGCCGGCCTCACCGCTTGGCAAGGCCTTGTTCGCCACGGCCGCATTCAGTCCCGCCAGCGCGCGCTGATCCATGCCGGCGCCGGCGGCGTCGGCCATCTGGCGGTGCAGATCGCCAAGGCGCTTGGCGCTCATGTCGTCTCGACCGCCAGTCCGGACAAGCTTGATTTCGTTCGCTCGCTCGGTGCCGACGAGGTGATCGACTACACCAGCAAGGATTTCACCGGGGCGGCCGGCAATTTCGACCTGGTGCTGGAGACCGTCGGCGGCGATCATGCCGAAGCGTCGCTAAAAGTGCTGCGAGACGGCGGCGTGCTGGTGTCGCTGCTAAATGTGCCCGATGCCGCGAGAGCGAAGGCAAAGGAGCGCAACATCCGCGTCGAGCGGATGTCTGTGACGCCCGACCGCGAAGGCCTTGTCGAACTCGCCAAGCTGGTCGACGCCAAGAAGCTGTCGCCCCACGTCGCGAAGGTCTTCCCGCTCGATCAGGCGGGCGCCGCCCACGCCTTCCTCGCCACCCGACCGATCGGCAAGGTCGTGCTCACGGTCTAAGCGAAGGGCTTTCCGGAAAATGAAAGGGCGCGGAATTCCGCGCCCTTCCGTCTCCGGCAGCCGGTATTTAGTGCCGGTATTGCTGGATCCGCGTCGTGCGCAGCCCGGCGAGGCCATATTCGTCGATCGATGCCTGCCAGGAGAGAAATTCCTCGGTGGTGAGCTTGTAGCGCTGGCAGGCCTCTTCCAGGCTGAGCAGTCCGCCGCGAACCGCCGCGACCACTTCCGCCTTGCGCCGGATAACCCAGCGCCGTGTATTCGTCGGCGGCAGATCGGCAATCGTGAGCGGGCTGCCGTCAGGGCCGATAACATATTTGACTCTAGGTCTAACCAGATCGGTCATCGTACTCTCTACTAAAAACTCAAAGACCCAATCCCCGCCACGGTACCGCCACAGCTTTAAAAATTGCCTAAGCGAACCCTAATGACTAGGTAAGGATCGTGAACGTCACGTTAGGTTTTTGTTCGGCATTTGAGGTAATCGGCGTCCCGGCCCTGGTTTTTGCCGGGAAAAATCGCTTTGGCGGGCAAGCTGGCGCCGCCGGTGCGCTTGACCTATATTCCGGCCATTGGCAGCCAGCGCCACGCAGATTGAAAGAACCATGAACAGCCTCGATCTCCCCGGACGCCCAGAAAACACCCGCGTCGTCGTCGCCATGTCGGGCGGCGTCGATTCGTCGGTCGTTGCCGGCATCCTGAAGCGCGAAGGCTATGACGTCGTCGGCGTCACCCTGCAGCTTTACGACCATGGCGCGGCGACGCACCGGGCAGGCTCCTGCTGCGCCGGCCAGGACATCGACGATGCCCGCCGCGTTTCCGAGACGCTCGGCATCCCGCACTACGTGCTCGACTACGAAGAGCGCTTCCGCAAGGCGGTCATCGATCCTTTCGCCGAGAGCTATGTCGCCGGCGAAACGCCTATCCCCTGCGTCTCTTGCAACCAGACGGTCAAGTTCGCCGACCTTTTGGCTACCGCGCAGGATCTCGGCGCCGACGCTCTGGCCACCGGCCACTACATCCGCTCGCGCGCCAATGGTGCGCATCGCGCGCTCTACCGGCCGGTCGACGCCGACCGGGACCAGAGCTATTTCCTGTTTGCCACCACACAGGCGCAGATCGACTATCTGCGCTTCCCGCTCGGCGGTCTCTCCAAGCCGCAGGTGCGGGCGATCGCCGAGGACATGGGGCTGACGGTCGCCGCCAAGCAGGACAGCCAGGACATCTGCTTCGTGCCGCAGGGCAAGTATTCCGACATCATCGCCAAGCTGAAGCCGGCGGCCGCCAATCCGGGCGACATCGTCCATATCGACGGCCGCGTGCTCGGCCGCCATGAAGGCATCCTGCGCTACACGATCGGCCAGCGCCGCGGCATCGGCATCGCCTCCGGCGAGCCGCTTTATGTCGTCCATCTCGACGCCGACCGCGCGCGCGTGGTGGTCGGCCCGCGCGAGGCGCTGGAGACGCACAAGATTTATCTGCGCAACATGAATTGGCTTGGCGACGGCCCGCTCTCGGACGTCCCTGAAGGCGGGATCGAGCTTTTCGCGAAAGTCCGTTCGACCAGGCCGCCGCGCCCTGCCGTGCTGCATCATCACGACGGTGTGACCTCGGTCGAGCTGGTCGACGGCGAATCCGGCATCGCGCCCGGACAGGCCTGCGTGCTCTATTCCGACGACGGCAACGAGGCGCGGGTCTACGGCGGCGGCTTCATCGAGCGCTCCGAGCGCGGCGCCGAGGCCGAGGCGATGCTGTCCAGGCTTGCGCAACGGCCCGCGCGCATCCCCGCCGAGTAGCCGGTCGACCAACTGGGCGCTTCAGATCAGGATTGTCCTTGCGGATTGCTCAGTCCGGCGAGCCGCTGTGCGTCACCGTGCCCGCCGTGAGAATGCGCAGCACCCGGATCGCTTCCTCGCCGTCGGTGCGCGGTTCCGCGCGTGTCTCGATGCATTGCATGAAATGCGCGAGCTCGCGTGTCAGCGGCATGCCTTCGCCGACCGCCACGTAAGAAGGCTCGTTGGCGGTGAAGGCCCACTGGCCGCTGTCCTGCCAGACCGCGTGGCGGTAGACGGCAAGCTTGCGCTCCCAGGGCTCGACGTCGTCGAAAACGGCCATCGCCTTGGTGCCGACCACGGTCAGCCGGCGCTCGCGATAGGGATTGAGCCGCGAGGCGAAGAGATGGCTGCGCACGCCGTTTGGAAAACGCATGTGCAGATGCGCGAAGTCGCTGAGATTGTCGAGAAGCGCTGCGCCTTCGCCCCTGACCTCGATCGGCTCGGTGCCGGTGATGGCGAGAATCATCGAGAGGTCGTGCGGCGCCAAGTCCCACAGCGCGTCGTTCTCGGTGTGGAACTTGCCAAGGCCGAGCCGGTGCGAATGGATATAGCGCACCTCGCCGAGTTCGCCGTTGTCGATCAGCGCCTTCAGCGTCTCGAAGGCGGGATGGAAGCGCAGCACGTGGCCGACCATGAAGACGCGGCCATTCTTCCTGGCAGCCTTCACCGAGCGCTCGGCATCCGCGACCGTCAGCGCGATGGGCTTCTCCACCAGCACGTCCTTACCGCTCTCGACGGCGCGCACCGCCATGTCGGCATGGAATTGCGGCGGCAGCGCCATGACGATGGCGTCGACATCGGCGTGCTCGAACAGCTTGTCCGGCTCGATCGCCTGGCAGTCCTGCTCGCTGGCAAAGCCTTCGGCGCGGGCGCGATTGACGTCGGAAACGGCATGGAGCGCGCCGAGCGCCTTGAGGGTGCGGATGTGGTTGCTGCCCCAGTATCCGCAACCGAGGACTGCGATGCGCGGCTTCATTCGTTCAAACTCTAGAATTTCATGGCCGAGACATAACGACGTGCCCCGTCGAACTCAACCCCGACGCATGCGCTTGAGTGTCTGTCCGGCAAAGCTTTTTTCGGGGGACGAGATTATGCCGACTTGCCGGCCGTATCCAAGCTTGACAGGTTTGCCCTGCCAACCTTATATCCGCGCGACCTTGGCGAATGCCTCGAAATTGCCCGATCCCGGGCGGTTCTTCGAGCCTCTTCGTCACTCCTGGCGGAGTAGCTCAGTTGGTTAGAGCACGGGAATCATAATCCTGGGGTCGGGGGTTCAAGTCCCTCCTCCGCTACCATCGCTCACATTGTCCGACCCGGAGACATGGGTAACAGATTGTACCTAAGACATGGGTGACAACCT
>SUGL01000079.1 GCA_004963905.1 Mesorhizobium sp. | reverse complement strand
CACGCAAAAAGACTCGCTGGCGTTGTACCAAAATTTTCCCCGGACAGCCCTGCCTTGTGGGGGAGATGTCCGGCAGGACAGAGGGGGGCGCTGTCCCGCCAGCGTATCAGCCAATGGCAAGCGTACCCTTTGGGTTTTGTGAAATGCACAACATGCGAAACGTTGGCGTTCCTTCGCGCCCCCCTCTGCGCTACCGGGCATCTCCCCCACTTGGGGGGAGATCAGCAGTTCCACCCTCACATCCCCCTCCCGCGATGGCCGTGGAACCTGGCATGGTGATGCGCGCAGTAGGAGCGCGTGGCGGAAGTCGGCAGCCCGCAGCAGAGCATCTCAGGCCCCGGGCGCGCGCCGGGCGGATCGTCCTCGGCATCCTCGCGCAGCGCCAGGTCGATCGGCGCGCGGCAGCGGTTGAAAAGGCAATCGAGGAAGCGCATGGCCGCGACATGCGGCTGGCGGCCGGGATTTACCGGGGGCGGCGGCGCGGGGAGCTTGTAGAGCTGGGCTTCGGATTTTTCGCGCGTGCCGGGGGCGAGCCAGGCCGGCGGCAACGTGCGCGCGGGTTTGCGGGATTTGGGTTTTTTGGGTCTGGGTTGGGTGCGGACATCCGCCTGCGCGGGGGGCCAATTTGCCGAGACGTCGGCGGGACAGCGCCCCCCTCTGCCCTGCCGGACATCTCCCCCACAAGGGGGGAGATTGGCAGTTGCGACGCAGTCGCCCTCTACCACGACGGCGCGCCTGGAAAGCGCCGCCGGCTCGGAGAGCGTGATGCCTCCAGCAGCCACCCTGCCCCGACTGCCCGGCCGGTCCAGCCGCGCGTTCTTCCTCGGCCTGCCGCCGGCGCGGCCGCCTTTGGGGTTGGCGAAGCCGATGGCTCTAAGCCCGGCATTCCGATGCACGATGCCGATGATGGCGTTGCGCGAGACCGGGCTGCCGCGCAGCGCGCTGAAGCGGCCGGCGATGCGCGAGGCCGAGAGCCCCTCCCTCAGCCAGGCGGCGATCTCGTCGATTTCCTTTTCGGTGTAGGCGGCAGGCATCTTCTCATTCCATTGCTTGCGAAAGGCTTGGGCTTGCGAAGCGCTTGGCTTGCGGCCAGGCGCCAGGGTTCGGCCGCGAGGCCGTTGGTCAGGTCAGGGAAAGGGGTTGGAATCAGGCGGCGCCGTTCAGTCGAAGAAGCGCCGCCTCGGCGGCGGCGCGTGTCAGGCCCGACACCGCCCGGCCCGTTATCCGGTCGAACAGGATGACGGTGCCGTCCTCGGTGCGGATGCAGCTCGCGCCGCCCGAATTTGGGGCCGGAGAATTGGGGGCCGGAGCCGGGGGAGGAACGGCTCCGGCCGTTCCGGTGAACCGGGGTGCGGGCGGTTCGACCGGATCCGGGGCAAGCGCCCCGGAATGCGCCCGGACCGGGGAGGAGGACAGTCCGGACGATTGGAATTCGTGGATAGAGGGACGCGCGTTCATGCCGCCTCCCCTTGCATTGCGGCGGCGCGGCCGGCCAGCCATTCGTAGCTGACGCCGATGCCCAGCCTGCGGCTTGCGGCCACCACATGCGGCCAGTGCTGCGGCGCGATGCGGCCACGGCGGCGCATCTGGCGGGCCGCCTCGTAGCCGCAGCCGACATCGGCGGCGAAGGCGGCGATGCTCTGCCAGCGGTCGATCAAGGCAGTAACGCTGGTGGGTAGCGCCGGAATCACGGGTGATGCGGAAATGCTTGCGGGATGCTCATTCATGCGCTAAGCGTACGTTATGTACGAATGGTGCGCAAGCAAAATCGTACAATTCGGACGATAATTTTCAGGCATTTTGTACGATGATGGATTCCCGGCACAGATTGCAGCAGGCGCGCGCCCAGGCCGGCTATGCCACGCCCAGCGATGCGGCGCGGGCGTTGCGCGACATCAACAAGAATACCCTCATCAGCCACGAGAACGGCAACCGGCCATTGTCCCGGAAAGCTGCGGAGAAATACGGCCGGCTGTTCGGTGTCGACCCCGGCTGGCTGCTGTTCGATGGTGATGGCGCCGAGGCCGCGCCGGTGCACCTTGCCGCCTCGCCCGTCACCATCGACGTGCCGATCGTGTCCTGGATCAGCGCCGGCGAGCTCGGCAGCCAGGACAGCGTCGTCAACCTCTCGGACTATCCGACCATCCCGACCGCCGACCTCGAGGAAGGCGAGTGGATCGCGCTGCGCGTCGACGGTCCGTCGATGAACAAGATCTCGCCGCCGGATTCGATCATCTTCGTCAACCTGCGCGACAAGCGGCTGGTGACCAATGGCTGCTACGTGATCGCCGACGAGACGGGCCGCGCCACCTACAAGCGCTACCGCCCGAACGACACCCCGCCCTTCCAGCCGGCTTCGTATCTGGACATTCCGCCGCCGGAGCTCGAGGGGGCGATTACGATCATCGGGCGCGTGAGAAGGTCGATAATCGATATGTGAGGGTTGCGGCGATTGGCGAAAGCGACCGATGCCAATCTCCTCCGGCCTTCGAGAGGAGACTGGCGGCGGCGCCGTTACGGCCATCGAAGTTCGGGGGTCGACAGCCCGGCACGGGCCTTCGATATGCGGAACTTACTGAACCTTGATGGTCGCCCACATGCCGTTCATGAAATGATCGGGGATGTTGCAGAAAACCGCGTAGAAACCCGGCTTGAGATCGAGCGTCAGCGAACCCGTCTTGCCCGGATCGAGCTCCGAAACCTCGCCGAGATGGCCGGCCGCATCCTCGTCGACGCGGTTCTCGTTCGAAACGTAAGGCAGCGTCGTCTTCTTGGGGTCGGCCACCGGGACAACGATCATCTCGTGGACGGTGCCCTTGGAGGCGTTGGTGACATCGAAGGTCACCTTGCCCGCCGGCACGATCTTCTTGTCGAGCTGGATTTTCATCATGGCCATGCTCATGTTCGCCGGCATGCCCATGCCCATCTTGGCATCGGGATTCATGTCGCCGTCCTTGTCCCACAATTTGACGTTGACCGTGGTGCCCGCAAATGCCGGCGCAGCAACGGCCAGCATGGTCAACGCCAGTCCAATTCTCAATAACCGCATAGGAGTCTCCTGACCGCCGTCCGGCGACCTCAGACGGCGGATTGCTTTGGGATGATGTCGGTCGCGGGCGCTGTCTAGGAAGGCAGGCTGACTGTAAGCTGAACGGCAGGGCGGGACATGGCCGACGACATTCGGAACCTCGACCCCTCGGGTGCCGGCTCAGCGTCACAGGCCAGGGGCCGCAGAAGCGCCGGCAGATCACGGTGCGGGAGAAGCGAGAGCTCGCGTTGTAAGATTTCGCGGCTTTCCGATTGCCATCGTTCAAATTGTACGAATCCTGCTTGACCGTGTTTCGTACATAAAGTACGATATTTCCCTTCCTTCGAGGGGACTTGCTTGAACACCGCGAACCATGCCGCTTTCGCCGATCTCTCCCGTCCATTGCTCTCGCCACTGCCGCTCGCCGAGCGTGAGCGGCTGGCCGGCGCCTGGCGCATGGCCAGCCAGGACATTGCCGACGACATCCGCTTCATCCGGCAATATCTCAAGGTGATCGCCGAGAAGGACGAGCGGCTTTCGACCGGCACGCTGGTGCACGGCCGCGCCTATGTCGAGGCCTGCGCCGCCTGGCTGCCGGAAACGGTGGCGCGATATTTGCGGAACCTCAGGCTGATCAGCGAATGCGAATGCGCGATGCTTGCTGCCGGCGTGCGGTTTGCAACGTCGAGCGATGCGTGGGAATGATGCGCCCCTTCCTTTGCTCGGCAAAGAGAAGAACAAGACCGAACGCCGGCGAGACAGCGCCGCTCTGTCCTGCCCGTCCTCCGCAGCAGCTGCGCTGCAGCTTCGGAGGACGGGCAGGACTGAGGGAGGCGCGAAGGAACGCGGCCAAGACAATTGCCGCCCCCGGAACGCGAACAATCATGGCCTCTACAACCTTCGGCTCCTGGCCTCGACAAATGCATCGTTTCACACAATTGCCAATTGGTGGACGCCGGCGAGCAGGCGGTAGTTAATTCGTCTCAGCGAACGAGGGTAAAGCCGTAATACCAGGGAGGAACTGGTTTGATGGACCACCAAATCGACATCGGCATGCAGCCCGACGATCAGCCTTACGAAATCACCTCATTTGCGAGGAAGCACGGCCTGACGATTCCCGTCGCGGACGCGGTCCTTTTCGCCAAGGGGCCGTCGCCGTCGCGGGCCGCCTGCGATACGGCAGCGCTGGCCCTCCTCTGCGCGGTCGCCCAATACGCCAGGAAGCAAGGAGCGCGCTGACGCCGCTCTTCCAGCAACGCGTGAAAGTGAAGCACCTCCGCCTCTCCCCTTGTTGTGCGAGAAGGTGGATCGGCGCGCGGTGCCGAGACGGATGAGGGGTGTTCCAGCTGGCGATGACTTTCGTCATCAAGGGCGGATGGTGCCAATCTCCAACGTCTCACTCCGTCCAGCACCCTCATCCGACCGAGCTTCGCTCGGCCACCTTCTCCCACAAGGGGAGAAGGAAAAGGGGCGGCGCGTGGGTCGCCTGAAATCAGGCCTTGGCTTTCGGTTTGGCCGCCTTGGCGGGTTTGGCTGCCTTGGCGGGTTTTTCAGCCTTCGCCGCCTTTGGCTTGGCGGCCTTGGCGGCGGCCGCCTTCTTCGGCGCGGCCTTGGCTTTCGGCTTTGCAGCGCCGTCGATCTCGGCGGTCGCCTGGTCCCAGTGCTCCATATGCGCGCCCTCCGGCCGGCCTGCCTGTTCCCAGATCTCATGCGCCCGCCGGCGAATGCGTTCCTGCCTGTCGTCCGTCACTGTCGCCTCCTTTGAATGGGGCCGTTCCCCGGCGGAAACATTAGCCGAATTTTCCGGTGGCGTCTTGCGCATCGACGCGTGAGGCTTGAACTTCGGCAGCGATTTTCTTCAGTGCCCGTCGGAGACGACGGCGATGCCGAGATACGCTGCCTTTTTTGTGATCAATGCGGCCAAATCAGCGTCAGAGCGCTCGGTTCCGGTGCTCTTGCGCAGGATGGCGATCGCTTCATCCATCGACAGCAGGCCCGTGCGATGTTCGGCCAAAAGCTTGTCGACGGCCTTTGCGCAATCAGCTGATTCGACATGGGGGTGGTGCATGGTTGCGACTCCTTTCTAGGAGCCGGCATCCCCCCGCCGGCATGGCGGGAGGATCGGGGGCTCGTAAGCGCTAGGGCTACTGGATAACCTCTACCACTCTACGCGTGCTTGGGTCGACCAGAACCGTATGGTCGTTGACGACAGTATACCTGTACTGAACGTCCGGCACCGTCTGCAGTTCGACCGTATCCGGCACCGTCGAGCCTATGCCGAGCTCGAGGCCCAGAACGTTGACAGAGGCAACCGGGTGCCTGTGGACATATTCCTTGACGACGGTCTGCTGCTCAGGGGTGACGATCACCTCGTCCGCAGCCGCAACGCCGATACCGGCCATCAGAGCCAGGCCGGCGACAGCAGGAATGAGGGTGGTTTTCATCATAAGTCTCCTGTTGCGTTGGCGAGCTCCGCACTGCCTCCGCCAGAGCGGAAACAGCGGCAGATCGAACATGGGAGCTCGTGGAGCAAACGCCCGCGGAAGACTCTTGTTCCGTCGGCGGCGGCCAATGGTTTTCTTCTCCCGCCTGCCAGCAGGGAACCGTCGCGGCGGCTTCGCATTGTTTGCGTTGAGCAATTCCAGATGCCGAGGGCCGCCGCCATGAACAAGCCTACCGTCACAAGCGACATGCCGCTCCGCGCCCCGGTGGCGATCGCCGTGGGCGCGGGATTCAAGCGCGAGATCGCCTCGTTGGCGGCGATGCAGAATTTCCTCAAGGAATGGCCGCAGGCGGTGCGCGGCGACTGCTATGTCGCGGCGGTGCAGGCCTGCGAGGCGGCTTGGACCGGAGAGAGGAAACTCAAGGAAGCACGACAGGCTTTCCTCCGCTTCGCGGAGAAGGCAGGCATTCTGTGGACCGGCGTCGATCCGGTGACGGCGCTGCGCGAAGCCAAGATCAGGCGCGGCAAGACCAGGCGCACAATCGCACCGCGGCAGCGCGCAAACCAACCGAGGCAGTAGGAAGAAAAAGCCCCCCGCGCGAAGGGCTATGGCGTATGAGCGACGCCGCACACTGCCGTCCCATTTCCGGACGGCAGCTGGTCGACATCGGATGGCGGGGGAAGGCTTATTGTCAGTTAGGCGACGATTCGCCCGACGCCTCGGTGACGAAGGATGCGGCGATCAGGTCGTCCGCATCGATGCGTAGGGAGCCCTCGCCGCCCCCCATGATGGCCGCGACCTTCTGGAAGGTCTTCATCTCGTGTTCGGTGATCCGGGCGTCCCGCATCCTGGCTTTCAGATCGGCGACACGCATCCCGAGCGACCGGGATGTTCCGATTTCTCGTTTCGACATATTGGTCAGTCCTCCTCCCCCCAGCCCGTGCCTGTCTGCCGCCGCCCGAATGAATCCGCATGCTGCCGGGGGCTTATGTTGCTTATGAGGCAGCGCGAACCCAGAGGCGGCAACGCGCTCCCGAACGGAAGGTTCCGTAAGCGCATGGTAACAAAATAATACTGGGTTATGGCCCCGCCCCTGCGGAGAGCGACAGGCCATCATCCGGTTTTCTGGCCGACATCAGCGGCCGGTTACTGCAGCACCTCGACGATCTTGCGGGTGTCGGGATCGACGACGACGGTCCGGTTGTCGACGACGACGTAGCGGTATTTAACGTTCGGCACTTCATGCAGCTCGACCGTGTCGGGAAGGGTGCTGCCGATGCTGAGCTCGACGCCCGGAACCTTCACCGAGGCCAGCGGCTGCTTGTGCACATACTCGCGGATCACCGTCTCCTGCTCGGGCTGGATGACGACGTCCTGGGCGGCGGCGGCGCCTGTACCGGCGAGCAGCAGGAGGCCCGCGGCGGCTGTCGTGAGGTGCATTTTCATGGTCGTTTCCTTTCGTGGATGAACAGCCTCCCGTGCTGCGCCTGCGATTTTCCACAGCCGGTCGGCAATTGCCCAACGCCAGCGGCCAAACCTTGTTCCTGCAAAATTGCTGCCGGCGCTCTCACAAAACGTCACCGCGGCTTCGCCAAACATTTCGGAACAATGCTTTTCAGCCCGGGTTATCCGAATGAAGGGACCGACTTTCCGAGGAGGAATCCGATGAAACATCTCCTGATCACGAGCATCATCGCGCTCGGCGTCGGCTGCGGCGCCGCGATGGCGCAGACCGAGTCCACCCAGCCGAGCAGCGGCGACAATTGCGCCGCCGGCCAGGCCGATTGTCAGAAGGGCGGTAAAGCCCAGGGTGGGATGAAGTCGCAAACCGAGGAGAACACCCAGGGTGGGGCCAGCACCGAGCAGAAAGCCCAGGGCGGCACCAAGATGCAGACCAATGAGCAGGCTCAAGGTCAGGCCGGCACCAGCACCGACCAACAGGCTCAGGGCAAGGCCAAGATGAAGACCGACGAGCAGGCCCAGGGTCAGGCTGGCACCAAGACCGAGGAGCAGGCTCAGGGCACGGCCAAGTGCAAGACCGGCGAGACCAACTGCCCGAAGACGAACGAACAGGCCCAGGGCAAGGCCAAGATGAAGACCACCGAGCAGAACGCGCAGGGCAAGACTGGTACCAGCACCGAGCAGAATGCCCAGGGCACCACCAAGATGCAGACCCAGCAGAACGCCCAGGGCAAGACCGGTACCAGCACCGAGCAGAACGCCCAGGGCACCACCAAGATGCAGACCCAGCAGAATGCCCAGGGCAAGACCGGTACGACCACCGAGCAGAACGCTCAGGGCACCAACGTGCAGACCGACCAGAACAAGACGGCCTCGATCAACAACGTGACGGTCGAGCAGAAGACGCAGATCACGCAGATCATCCACGAGACCCACGTCCAGCCGGTGCGCGATGTCAGCTTCAATATCGCGGTTGGCGTCGAGGTGCCGCGGCACAAGATCCGCCTGCATCGACTGCCGTCCCGCATCGTCAAGATCGTCCCGGCCTATGAATCCTATGAGTATTTCGTGCTGGCCGACGGACGCATCGTCATCGTCGATCCGGACACCTACGAGATCGTGGCGATCCTGGAGGTCTGATCCGGGCAGCATTCCCGACAGGAGGAGGCCCGCCGCGCCGCAAGGCGTGGCGGGTCGATTTTTTTAGCCCGGTGATGCCGGGAACCGAATGCCGGATTGCGGGTTCCTGAAACGCAAGTCTTCGACCGCAGGTCCCGGCGCCGTCGGCCAAAAGGCCCACGGGACGGTTGGCCACCAGTAGGCCGTCATCGCGCTTGCGATCCCACCGGAAAAGGTGCAAGGGTCGAGACGGGTAGAGAAATGGGCGAGGTCGCCGGAGCCGGAAGCGGTTGCGGCGCTCGGTTGGGCAAATGTATTTTCCGCAGTTCCTTGTGGGAATGACGGCAACGCTCCTGGTGGTCCTGGGCTGGACCTACGCGTCCACGGGATCGGTCTGGGCGTCGCTGGGCTGGACATTCCTGGCGGGCGTGGTGCTGCAGGCAGGCTACTTCGTGGCCGTGCTGTGGCTCGTGAACGCCGAAAGCCGGGTGACGGACGAGAGCAAGGCGACCGACGCCGGCGCACCCGCCAAGCTGCCCGGCCCGTTCGAGCGCGACGGCATCATCCACGCGCTGATCTCGCGGCTGTTCCCGAGGCTGCTGCCCTAAGCAATTCCGTCAGGAATTGCGACAAGACAAAGACAGCAATTCCAGGAAAAGTGCGCAGCGGTTTTCCGCCGGGGACGCAATATCTGGCCGGCTCGGCGTTTGTGGGAGGCGCGGGAGCTCCGGCATTCGCCGGCGCCGCGCGCCTTGCCGGCGCAATTGCACCCAAAAGTAGTCAAGCCGCCGGCTTGCTGACTGGAGCCATTGCTGCATATATCGGCGTATAACCATTGCCAACGGCAACACGCGATGGATGACCCGAAACCAACAAGCAAGAAACAGCGTCGGCTGTCGGCCTTCGAACTCGATTCCGTGCGGGAAGCCTTCCGGCGGTCGGTCCGCGAGAACAACGTCACGGAAGCCGACTGGGCCGAACACGCCAAGACGTTCATCCAGAACATGATCGGCAAACATGGCGGCATCAAGCAGCGCTGACTGCTCGGGAGCGGCCCGGCGCCCTCATCAGTTTCGGGGAGTGAGAGCTACCGGGCCTAACCGGCGGGGACCGCTTACGGGGACTTCGCTACTTGGGCACACCGGCTAGCGAAGAAATATACGCTCCCACTAATGTAATCGGAACGCATCCATAAGGACGAAGGCGGGAGTAGCTCGCCGTCTCATTACTGAACAGCCGAACGGGCCGATCCGGATAGCCCGTGGCCTCTCCACCGGCCGCGACGCCGAGCGGCGATCCGCCGCCCGGCTTGGTGCTCCGGTCAGCGCGCGGCGGCCGGCGTGGCCGAACGCACCGTTTCCGGCGACGAGAAGACCACGAAGGCGAAGACCAGCACCGCGGCGGCAACGATCAGCGAGCCGATCGCCACGACCGGCTCGATCTGCGGATGGCCGCCCGCCAGCATCCAGTAGAGCGCCGGCAGCATGACGACGAGGCCGACCGTGTAGAGGCCGTAATGGATCATGGCGACGCGGCGCTCCGCCTTGGCGGGATTGAGCGCGTAATAGCCGCCGAAGATCGCGCTGGTGACCCAGCCGAGAAGGTTGATGTGGGCATGCGCCGGGAAGGCGCCGTGATCGCCCGAGATCGCCATCTGCAGCCCGGCCGCGATGCCGAGGATGAGAAACACGACGGCAGTCTTGAAGAAAAGTTCCGAAACCCGCGGCATTTGTTGTCCTCCCAATGCCCTGTGACTCCCTCACCCGCCAAGTCTACACGCCGCAATGCATATTAGCCACGACGCATTGAGCGCGAAGGCGGGTTTGGTGTGGATTGTGGGTCGTAGTGGACGGTGCGGACGCAGGATGCGCGAATGCGAACCATCTGCGTCGGCGGGACAGCGCCCCCCTCTGTCCTGCCGGACAGAGGGGGGCGCGAAGGAGTGCGGCGCTCGCCTTCTACCTAGCGGCGCCACGCTCAGCATTCGCGACGGTGACGACGATCGTCGACGATGCGCGCAAGCGCCTCGGTGGGATCGCGCCCGACAGGCAGCGCGAGCGCGTTTTCGATGTCGAAGGCGGTGACGCCGATGTCGCGGCGCTCGCATTCGCTCATGGCGGCAAGGGCTGCGAGGTCGTTCCGCGCCTTCCAGAAGCGCGGCAGCCAGAGCAGCGCCGACGTCACGGCGGCGAGCAGCCGGAAAGGCCGCAAGGGAGAAGCATACGACGGGCGGCCGGCTGCTATGCCGATGAAAGGAAGCAGCGTGGTCATGGTGTTGTCTCCATCCTCGAAACTGTCCGAGCGACAGCAAGGATGACGGTAGCCGGCTCCCGGCCGGAGATCGTGAGACCGTGGCGAAACTTCGGGGAAATTGCGGCGAAATCGGTAGGCAGCGCCGGCGCCGATTCGATCAACCCGAGGTCGGATGCCGCGGCAAATTTCAGTTCGTCGGGATCACTCCGGCAGACCGGCCTCGCGCAATCCGAAGGCGATGCGCTCCCGCGTGTCCGCCTCGCACGGCAACGTCTCACAGATCATGGAGATCGTCAGACCTGGAAAGGCTTCCATCAGCCTGGCGCAAACGCGCCGGGCCTCGTCCTTGCGGCCGGCGTGGACCAGCGTCGCCGCCAGCTGGCGCAGCGCCCAGGTGGCACCAGGCTGCCGGCTGAGCCCGCGCTGTGTCATGACCAACGCTTCCTCGTACCGCGAGGTGATGAAATGCGCGGCGCCGATGCCGATCTCGGCCATATAGCCCATCGGATCGCGCGGGCTCAGCCGTTCGAAATGCTCGAACTTCTCGATCGCCGCCTCGGGCCGCTCGCGATAGATATCAAGCCAGGCGCTGCGCATCCAGGCCCAGGCGGAATTCGGATCGAGCTCGCGCGCCCGCGCCAGATGCAGGTCGGCGACATCAAAGTCGCGGGCGAAGGAATGCGCGGCGCCCAGCACGGCAAGCACCATCGGATCGTCGCCGGAGAGCGATGCTCCCCTCTGCGCCAGGCGCAGGCCTTCTTCCCGTGACGCCGCCGGCGTTTCGGTCCAATGATAGGCGGCGCGCTGCAGATGGCACCAGGCGAGCAGCGAAAGCGCCAGCGGATAGTCCGGCTCGATCGCGATCGCATGGTCAAGCAGCCTCCCTGCCTCCTCGTTCTGTGCCCGCTCGAGCGACCAGGTGAGCGGAAAGGCGCGCAGCACGTAGTCGTAGGCGGCGAGGCTTTCCGGCCGCTTGCGCCGCGAGCGCTCGATCTCGGCCGACAGGATGGAAGGCTGGATGGCGCCGACGACGCTCTCCGCAAGCCGGTCCTGCAGGTCGAACACGTCGGCCATGGTTCCGTCGTAGCGGTTGGCCCAGATCGTCTTGCCGGACGACTGATCGATGAGCTGCCCCGTGAGACGGACGTGGTCGCCGGCCTTGCGGACGCTGCCGGTCAGCAGGTAGCGCACGCCGAGTTCGGCTCCGGCCCGTTTCAAGCCATCGGCCTGCCCCTTGTAGGCGAAGCTCGAATTGCGGGCGATGACGAACAGCCAACGCATGCGCGACAGCGCGGTGATGATCTCGTCGACCATGCCGTCGGCGAAATAATCCTGCGCCGGATCGCCGCTGAGATTCTCGAAGGGCAGCACGGCGATCGACGGCGCGTCGTCGGCGCCCTGCCCCGCTTCCATGGCAGGCGCATCGCGATCCCCCATGCGACGGACGCGATCCTCGTCTATCACATAGCCTCGCCGCAGGACGGTGCGGATCAGGCCGTCCGCATCCGGGCCGAGTGCCTTGCGGATATCCTTCATGCACTGAGTAAGGGAATCGTCGGAGACGGCGATGTTGGGCCAGACGGCATTGACCAGCTCATCCTTGCCGACGACGCGGCCGGCGTTCTCCAGCAGATAGATGAGCAGCGACAGCGATTTGGCGCGCAGGTCGACGTCGTGCCCGCCCCTCTGCAGCCTGCCCTTGTGCAGATCGAGCCTGTGGCCGGAGAATTCGAACGTCGTCATGTCGCCCCCAGGGAGACGTCCAGCCAGTTCGGCCGCGCGACGGAGAGCTGTCGATCAACACCCTAGCACATCTGAAGCCATCAAGCCTGTCCCGCGACATCGGGCTTGCGTCCGCTGAAGATCGCGTGGCCGGCGAAAAGCCAGGCGCAATCGACCGCGGTGAACCCGGCTTCGGCCAGCCAGGCAAGCTGCTCGGCCAGCGAGGACGGTTTGTCGATCGGCTCGCCGTCGGGATTGCGGAAGTAGTTCCAGCCGAGGCGGTTGAACTCGGCGAAGGCCGCCAGGTCGCCGTCGATCGCGAGCGATCGCGAACGCACCGCCTCGTCCCACTGCCGCGCGGCGATGGCGAGGCCCGCGGCGCTCCGCGGACGCACGATGTCGGCCACCACGAAGACGCCGCCCGGGCGCAATGCCGCCGCGACGTCCGCAAACAGCATCTGCTTCTGTCGGCCGTCGAGGTGGTGGATGGCGAGCGAAGAGACGATCGCTTGCGGCGGCTCGGAAAAGCTCCGCCAATCGCGATCCGCCAGATCGAAGGCGGCCGTGGTCAGGCGACTTCCATGATCGCTGCAGGTTTTTTGCGCCTGCTCGCGCATCCGCTCCGAACCGTCGAGCGCCAGCACCCGGCAATCGGGAAACCGCTCCAGCAAGGCGCGGCTGAGCAAACCCTCGCCGCAGCAGAGCTCGACCATCAGGCCGCCAGGTGCGGCAGGGATCAGGTCGGCGATGATGTCGATCTGGCGCTCGCGCTCGGGAACGAAGTAGCGGCCATAGTCGAGAAAGCTGCGGGAATGGTTCTCATCCCAATGCCGATCGCCTTGCATGTCCGCCATGATGCATTCCTTCCATTTTCGCCGACCCTGCCCGAGGTCGGTCCGACCGTCGTGATGGCCGGCTGAAATTCGGCTGAAATCGGGGGGAGGCCTCGCCGATCGCCATTGTCATTCGGCGGGATTGGCTGGACCGACCTGAGACGCCGGCGGGACAGCGCCCCCCTCTGGCCTGCCGGACATCTCCCCCACTTGGGCATATGCGCTAAGATAGGCATTGCAGTGCGGAATCGATTGTGATTCTACGCTGGG
>SUGL01000078.1 GCA_004963905.1 Mesorhizobium sp. | reverse complement strand
CACCACGAAAACGCAAGTTTCAAGCCATGCCAAAGCTATCTTAGCGCATATGCCCTCAAGGGGGGAGATCGGCAGTTTTCGCGCGCTGCTCTACCGCGCGATCCTGTTGAGCTTCACGAAGGTCTTGGGGCTGCGCTGGATCGTCTGGAAGATCACGCAGTAGCGGTCGGTGAGCTCCATCAGTTGGGTCAGCCGGTTCTGCGGAGCGTCCGTCTCGATGTCGAAGCGCAGGCGGATCTCCTTGAAGCCGACCGGCACGCCTTCGGTGACGCCCAGCGTGCCGCGAAGGTCGACGTCGCCTTCGGCCGAGATTTCGGCCGACTTGATCGGAATCTCCAGCACGGCGGCCGCCGCCCGCATCGAGACGCCGGCGCAGGCGATCAGCGCCTCCAAGAGCATGTCGCCGGAACAAAGCTCCTGCCCACTACCGCCGGCCTTCGGATGGATGCCTGCCAGCGCGAGGCCGCGGCCGGTCTCGACCTTGCAGGTGACCCTGGAGTCGTCGGCGCTGCCCTTGGCCTTCAGCGTGAGAAGCGCCGCCCGGGCATCCTTGCGATAAAGGTCCTTGATCGGCTCCTGCGTGGCGCGAAATGTCGCGATGTCCATGCGTATTCTCCTATCGTTGACTTTGGTTCGTGGAGGTCGTGCGTCATCGTCCGGGACCTACTCCGGCACGCTCACGCCGGAGCCGCCGAGCTCGGCCGGAAAATCCTTGAGCTTCGGCAAGCCGTCCTTCATCGGCAGGACCGTCTCGGCGTAATTGACATGGACGCCCGGCGTGAATGCCACCGTCGGTATCGTGGCCGCATAGACGTCGACCAGGCCGAGCGGCGGATGGTCCGTCATCAGATGGCCGCCGCATTTGGTGCAGAACTGGCGCTCGCTCATCTTCGACTTGCTGAAGCCGGACAGGAACTCGGCACCTTTGGTGACCTTGACGTTCTGCGGCTTCCACAGCGTGAATGCGTTCACGGGCGACGCCGACCACGAACGACAGGAACTGCAGTGGCAATAGCCCATCGCCTCGGCGCTTCCGTGCACTTCGATCTCCACGGCGCCGCAAAAACACCCGCCCTTATGTACCGTCATGACTTGCATCCTTCCTTGGGTTCGATTGCGCTCAAGCATCCGATTGAGGACGGAACTCAGCACCGGTGGGGATTTAAAGCTTCCGGCCACGAACGGAATGACGCGGCGTCCGCCTCACTTGACAGCGCGTCCGGAACTCGAAAGGGATGTCGCGCCGGGTTGCCGCGCAGCTAGAGCGTTTCATCGTTTCACGGAAACGGCGAACCGCTGTATCTTCTCGTTTTGACGCGACTCCGGACGGAAGGTTACGGCGAAGTCGCCGAACCTAAACGCTTCACACTTTTCCTGGAATTGCTCTAGCGGGACTTGGGTGGAATGGCCGGGGACGCTCTGTCTGACCTGTTGAAAACGGTGCGCCTCACCGGCGCGACGTTCTTCGACATCGAGGCCCAGGATCCTTGGGCGATCTGCTCGCCCGCCCCCGCTTCGATACTGCCGAGGATACTGCCGGGCGCGGACCACCTGATCTCCTATCACGTGCTCACCGCCGGCCGCTGCTTTGCCCGCATCGTCGGCAAGGAGGCGATCCCCGTGGAGGCCGGCGAGGTGGTGGTCTTCACCAACAGCGACCCGCATATCATGTCGAGTACGCCCGACCTTCGGGCCGATCCGCCGACCGCCGATGTGCTGGAGATCGCGGCCGCCAGCCAGACGCCGTTCCCCATCAACTTCGTCAAGGACGGATCGTTGTCGGCCCGGCTGGTCTGCGGCTATCTGGCTTGCGACGCCCTGCCCTTCAATCCGCTGCTCGAAGCACTGCCGCCGGTCATCAAGGCCGGCGACGTGAAGGGCGATGGCGGCTGGCTCGGCCAGTTCATCAAGCTCGCCCTATCGGAGGTCGCGGAAAAGCGGGCCGGCAGCGAGACGGTGCTGACCAAGCTCAGCGAGCTGATGTTCGTCGACGTCCTGCGCCGCTATGTGCAAGCGCTGCCGCCGCAGCAGACCGGCTGGCTGGCGGGCCTGCGCGATCCGCATCTGAGCAGGGCGCTGGCGCTGATCCATGACCGCCCCGCGCATAACTGGACGGTGGAGGCGCTGGCGCGGGAAGCCGCGCTGTCGCGCACCGTGCTCGCAGAACGCTTCACCAGGCTCGTCGGCATGCCGCCGATGCACTATCTCGCGAAATGGCGCATGCAGATCGCCTCGGAATTGCTCAGCGCCGGCAACAGCAACGTCGCGAGCATCGCGGCGGAGATCGGCTACGAATCCGAGGCGGCGTTCAGCCGCGCCTTCAAGAAGATGATCGGCGTGCCGCCCTCGGCCTGGCGGCTCGGCGTTCGGCCTGCGGCCGGTTCCGGAAGCGACGAGGCTTCGAAAACTGAAGGCGAGCCGGCCGCTGCGAATTAGCGATCCGCCAGCGCCAGCTTGGCGCCGAGCATCACGAAGGCGCCGGCGAAGGTGCGGCGCATCCAGGTCAGCACCATCGGTCGCGACACGATGTGGCTGCGCACCGAGGCCGCGAACACGCCGTAGACCGCGAAGACGACGAAGGTCATCAACATGAAGACGCCGGAGAGTTCCAGCATCTTGCCAAGCGCATGCGGCTCGCCAGTGCTGACGAATTGCGGCAGGAAGGCAAAGAAGAAGATCGACAGTTTCGGGTTGAGGATGTTGATCAGGATGCCGGAGGTGATGATCCTGGCGGCGGAGCGCGGGGCGACGTTCTCGTCGACGCTTAACCCGCCTTTCTCTTTCAGCGTGTTCCAGGCCATGTAGAGCAGATAGGCGACGCCGAGATATTTCAGCGTCTCGAAGGCGACGGCGCTGGTGTGCAGCACCGCGGCTAGACCGGTGACGGCGGCCGCCATATGCGGAATGATGCCCAGCGTGCAGGCGAAGGCGGCGATGATCGAGGCGCGCGCACCGCGCGAAAGGCCGGCGCTCAGCGTGTAGAGAACGCCGGTGCCGGGCGAGGCGACGATAATCAGCGACGTCAACAGGAATTCGATGCTCACGGTTTCCTCCACGGCCCTGCCCGCGCGGCAAGGTACCGGGAGGTGCGAAGCTGGGCAAGCGGGGGCCGGTTCCTCGCCCCCATGAAATGGGGGAGAGGTGGCTCGGCGAAGCCGAGACGGAGAGGGGGAAGCGCCAGCTTTGACAATGATCCGAGGGAACTCGCCAGCGTCGCAGGCCCCCTCTCCGGCCGCTACGCGGCCACCTCTCCCCCGCTTCGCGGGGGCGAGGAACTAGCTCACCGCCAGCCCGAACGCCGCCCTTGCCATCAGGCAGTCGTCGCCGCCGGGCATGCAGGCGCGGCAGACATGCGGGCGGACTTCGTAGATCGCGCAGGCCGTGCCCTTGCCCACCTCGCCGCGAAGTGCTGCACAGCGGCCGCCCTCGCAGCGCATGCCGGACTGATCGGCAGCGACCAGTTCTTCGGGGATGCGGTCGAGTTCCGCATCCTCCTCGGTGGAGAAGCGCGGCCAGTCGGCAGAATAGGCGCAGCAGGCGCCGCAGCTCTGGCAATCGAAGGCGGCGGATGCGTCCGCCAGGCTCAGGAAGGAATGGTCGTGCGGCAAGGCGATCCTCATGCTGGCAGTGCCCTTAGCACAGAGCCCGGAAACGCGCCCGCGCCGACCGAACAAGATTTTTTTATTTTGCCGGGAACCTTTTCGCCGGCTGCGGGTTATGGGCCTGTCGTTAGCAGTTCACGAGCAATCGAGAAAGGCTGACGACAAAGACGCCTCCCGCGCCGTGAAAAGCGCGAGAGGCGTTTTTACTTTCGGCCTCACATGATCGTGCTCATCATCGGCAGGATCTCATAGCGGAAGCCGCGGCCCGAACGCACCGTCGGGTCGCCGTCGGTCACCGCTCTGGCCTCGGCCTCGCTGCCGACGCGCAGGATCAGCAGGCCCCAGGGCCCGGCGGGATCGGCGACAGGTCCGGCCAGCATCATCGTGCCGGCGCGAAGCTGGCCGCGCAGATAGTCGGCATGCGCGTTCATCAGCGCCCGTTCTTCCTCCGTCATGGTGAAGGCGAAATCCGGCCTTGGCGGGATCATCCGGCAGTGAAAGACCGACGGCGGCCTGGCACCGGTCTCCTTGGACAGAAAATCGTCGAGCCAGCCCAGCACGCGTTCCCAGCCGGAACCATGGTCGCGGCAGGACTCGTGGCGCTGGCCGAAACCGTCATGGCGCAGCGTCAGCCGGGTGCCGTTTTCCACCGGCTCCAGCGTGTAAGTCACGGTCGTGACGTTGTCGCCGTCCCATGGCGCTATCCAGGTCATCACCAGGCGGTGCGGCGGCTCGACCTCGATATATTCGCCGCTGACATGGAAATCGCGGCCGTCCGCGCCCTTGCCTTCGGAGCGCCAGGCACCGCCCGGCCGGACATCGGCCGTGTGTTTCGTCGTCCGGTACATGTCGTCGGCGCCCCACCAGAGCGGGATCTGATCCTCGGCGGTGATGGCGCGGAAGACGCGCTCGGGCGGCACGGCGATCGTCACCGTGGCAAGGATGGTGCCGGCGGAAATGTCAGCAATCGCGCGCGGTCTGTCGTTGCTCGCCATCAGTCTTCCTCCAGATTGGCGCTCTCCAGATAGGATTTCAGATTGCCGAGGCTGTGCTGCCAGAAATCGCGGTAAGGCAGGATCCAGTCGGCGACATCCTTCAGTTCGGCCGCCTCCAGCCGGTAGACGCGCTCGCGCCCCTGCCGCTGCTCGGAGACGACGTTGAGCTCGCGCAGGATCCTCAGATGCTTGGAAATGGCCGGCCGGCTTTGCGAGAAGGCGGAAGCCAGCTCGTTGACCGGCGCCGGCCCCTGACGCAACCGGTCCAGGATGGCGCGCCGTGTCGGATCGGCGATGGCGCGGAAAACGGAACGGTCCTGCTCAGCTTGCATGATGCGTATCCATTTGGTTACGTATTAAGCCGAATTGTGGGACCGGTCAATTCTTCTTGAGCCAGTGCCATCCGCGATCGAGGCAACTCAGCGCTCTTGGTCGGTCGGGCGGATCAGGATCTCGTTGATGTTGACGCGCGGCGGCTGGCTGACGGCGTAGAGGATGGCATTGGCGATATCCTCGGCGGTCAGCGCTTCCATGGTGGCAAGGCGGTGCTCGATACCGGCTTTGAATTCCTCGTTGGTGATGTGGTCGGCGAGTTCGGTGCGCACAAGGCCGGGCTCGATGACGGTGACACGCACCTTGTCGGCATAGACCTCGCGGCGCAGCGATTCCGAAAAGGCGACGACGCCGAACTTGGTCGCCGCATAGCCGCTGGCGCCAGGGTTGGCGACGCGGCCGGCCACCGACGAGACGTTGACGATGTGACCCTTGGCAGCCTTGAGATGCGGCAGCGCCGCCTTGGTGGTCGCCATCAAGCCGATCAGGTTGAGCTCGATCATGCGGCGCCAGTCGTCGAGATCGGCCTCGGCCGCCGGCGCAAGCAGCATGACGCCGGCATTGTTGACCAGGATGTCGAGCCGGTCCCATTCGGAAACGACCTTGTCGACCATGGCGGTGACGTCGGCGCCCTTGCCGATGTCGGCTGCGATGGCGAGCGCGGTGCCGCCGGCTTTGTCGATGCGGCTGACCAGCGTCGCCAGGCGATCGATGCGGCGGGCGGCGACAGCCACCTTCGCGCCGGCGGCGGCAAGCGCGGCGGCCGTCGCCTCGCCGATGCCGGACGATGCGCCGGTGACGAGCGCGACCTTACCCGAGAGTGGGGAATTTGCGGATGTCATGAGATTTCTCCAGCTGCCCGCCCATCCCACCAGATAGGCCGCGCGAGCGATTCTTGAAGTCCGCCATCAGAGCAGTTGACGCGATTGCGGCCAAAGCCTCAGCGCGTCGATATCTAGTCCTGCTCGTGAGGCCCCGGTTCGGGCCAGGGCTCCCGGGCGGCCTCCGCATACCAAAGCCGCATCGCCGGCGTCGCCAGAACCGCATCGACATAGGCGCGGGTGACGGGGGAAAGCGCGCCGCCATAAGTGTCGAAGCGGGTGACGATAGGCGCATACATGGCGTCGGCGGCGGTGAAATGGCCGAACAGGAACGGGCCGCCCCGGCCGTATCGCTCGCGGCACTGCCGCCAGATCGCCTCGATCCGCGCCCGCTGCGCCTCGCCCTCGGCATCGAGCGGCTTATGGGCCCTCGGCCGACGCAGATTCATCGGCCAGCCATAGCGGACCTCGCGAAAGCCGGAATGCATCTCGGTCGCCACCGAGCGCGCCAAGGCACGGGCGCCGAGATCGTCCGGCCAGAGCTTTCTCTCGGGAAAGAGGTCGGCAAGATATTCAAGGATCGCAAGGGTTTCCCAGACGATCCTGCCATTGTGATTCAAGACGGGAACCAGGCCGGTCGGCGAGATTTTGGCGAGGTTGGCGGCGGTCTCCGGCGTGCGCAGCCGCACGAAGCTCTCCTCGAATGTTATTTCCAGGTGCTTCATCGCCACCCAGGGCCTGAGCGACCAGGACGAAAAGCACTTGTTGCCGATGTAGAGCGTGAATTCAGCCACGGTGTCTCCTGATGCCGATTGCGGCGTCAAGCTAGAGCAAATCCAGAAAAAGTGTGAAACGGTTTTCCGCCCGCAATTGCGTAAACAAGAGGTGGCTTCGGCTTTCCCGCCGAAAGTCCCTGCCGCGAGTTGGCGGGCGGAACCCGAACGTTGTCGGTTCGTTGTCGTGTCGGATGCGGCCTTCGCATCCGTCTCCCATTCCAGGCCCAGGAGATGCGGATATGGTGAACAGGGATCAGGTCGTCGGGGTTGCCAAGCAAGTGAAGGGCTCGGTCAAGCAGGCGGCCGGCAAGGCCACGGGCAACCGGCGGCTGCAGGTTGAAGGCGTGTCGGAAAAGATCGCCGGCAAGGTGCGCAAGGCCTATGGCGACGTGAAGGACAAGGTTCGCAAGGTGCTTTGATCCCGCAAAAAGGCCGCCTCGAGGCGGCTTTTTTCATGCCTGGAACTCTTCATGCCTCGAACTGCTTGGAGAACGCATTGGTGAAGACGACCTCGCCATGGTCGCCGGCCGCCTCGCCCAGCACGACATCGAGGTTGTCATCGGTCACCCGCGCCAGCGCGAAGCCGCCCATATAGGCGGCCTTCGGCTTGATGAGGTCCAGCCCGTCGCGCTGGTAGATCATCGGCACCTCGTGCTGATGGCCGTGGAAGATGGCGATCACATTGTAGCCTTTCAGCACGCCGACCAGCGCCTGGCGGTCGGCCTCGCCCCACCAATGCGGGCGGCCTATGCCGTCGTCGTCATAGGCACGTTTTGCCGGATCCCAGCGCTCGATCGAGAAGGTGTCCCAGCCATAGTGCTGGAACAGGATCACCGGACGGCCGTCGCCGGCATAGGTCGCCAGATCCTGCTTCAGCCAGGGCAGGCTGCTCAGCGCGCCATGGCCGGTATCGCCGGCGAAGCGATGCGCCTGGACGAGATGCAAGCCGCCCCAGTCCCAGGAATAGCAGTCGGTGTCGACGTCGTAGTTCGTCGCCGGCACCGGCGGCTTGAAGAAGACGCCGGGGCGATGGTTGACCTCGACATAGTCGCGCATCTCGCGACGGTACCAGTCGACATGGCGCTTCGGTCCATTCTGGTCGAGATCGTGGTTGCCGAGCCCGACATAGACGGGAATATGGACGCGGTCCGGCCCGACGCCTTGCTGGTAGCGCTGGCTGAACTGCAGGAGTTGCGTGCCCTCGCTCGGCTGGGTGATCTGGCCGCCGCCGTCGTCGGTGATATCGCCGCCGGTGACGAGGCCGAGCGGCGTGCCGATGCGCCTGCCTGCCGAATGCAGGCCGGTGGCGGCGCCGCCGATCTCGACCGGCCACTCTTTGTCCTCGATTGCGTTCAGCGCCGCCACATTGCGCAGCAGCGCGGCATCGGTCTTGCCTTCCTGCTCGCAATTGGGGCTCAGCTTGCGCGCCATGCGGCAGGCATGGATGTCGGCGATGAACAGGAAGGTTGCGTCGATCGGCTGAATGCGCCGGCCGGTCTGGGCGAAAGCCGCGCGCGGCAAGCTGGCGGCCACGGCGAGGCCTCCCATCCGCGTGAGGAAAGCGCGGCGCGAGGCGGTTGCTGGCAAGCGGCGATTCATCGTCACACGATTGAACATCGCCGATCACGCTTCGTCCAGTTTTGCCCTCCGGTTTGCCGCTGGGAGACTTTTCATGCCTGGGCATGAAAGCTCCTAAAGCGCGTCGCGATCTTTCAGATCGCTCCATCGCTTTAAGGCGTGTTGAGATTCAGGTCAGGCCGGCATCACCTGAATATCAACACGCCTTAGGTCACCGATTTTACGCGTGTCTTTGTCCCGAAACCGGTTCCCACTTTCGGGAGACATGCTTTAGGTCGACAGGGCAGCCGCGCTCTGGCATTGCTTCAGGAGGCAACCAGGGCGGGCAGAGGAGGACGCCATGAAGACCACCGCGATCGGTTTCGTGTTTGCCATGCTGGCGCTGGCCAGTTCCGCCCAAGCAGCCGACTGCGTCGACGCCAAATCGGCCAAGGCCGGCTTCGTGCTGGAGAAACCCGGCATCCGCAGCGAGTTCCGGCCGGCGCCGGGCGGCATGGTCGCGGTCGTCAACGACTACCAGTCGCAATCGCCGCAGACGCAGTATCTCTATGCCGGGCTGATCGAGGTCTTTCGCGACAGCGATACGGGACGGCTGTCGATGATCCCGCTCGGCGACATCAAGAAGCTGTTTCCGCTGAAGGCTGGCGCCAAGAGCAAGACCGAGTTCGTGCGGGTCTCGGCGAAGAAGACGCCGAAGGGTACGGAAACGCTGGCGCTAAACGTCAAGGGCAAGGAAACCTACAAGCTCGGCGACTGCAAATACAACGTGCTGGCGGTGAACGAGACGATCACCGGCGATTCCGGCGCGGTGGTCGACAGCTTCACCGCGCTCTATTCGCCGGATCTGCAGGCAGTGCTGGCGCGACGCTATGACGAAGGGACGAGCGCGCAGAGCGAGGTGGGTTTCGAGACCATCAAGCCGCTGACGGAGTGAGGTTGGTCCGAGCGCGAGGTAGAATACGGAAATGCTGGCGGGACAGCGCCCCCCTCTGTCCTGCCGGACATCTCCCCCACTTGGGGGGAGATTGGCAGCTTCGGCGCAACGCCCTTCCTTCAACGTCGACAACTGGCGAAAGCCGGCGCGACATCTGATCTCCCCCCTTGTGGGGGAGATGTCCGGCAGGACAGAGGGGGGCGCGAAGGAACGAGGCGTCCGCGATGTACCATCAGAACCGTGCCAACCCCGCCAAACACTCCCGCAACACTCCAGCGTCCTGCGCGGTCTTGGCCATCGACATGGCGCCGGAATAGGCGGCGACAGTCAGCGCGGCGAAACGGTCGGGATCGGTCGCGCTTTCCCCGCCGGCCTCTTGATCGGCTCGCACCTTGTCGGCGATCGCCTGCCTCCAGCCGGCGAAAACGTTGGCCAGCGCCAGACGGAAATCGGCGTCGGCGAGCGACAGCTCGTGCGCCAGGTTGTTGAGCGGGCAGCCGCGCACATAGCCCTGCCGTTCGAGCTCGGCCGCCACCGCTTCAAACACTGCGCGAACTCCTTGGCGTGCCGAAGGCGCCGCCCGCAGCGGAGCGACCCAGGTTTCCTGAACCGCCGCCGCCACGCGTTCCTCGATCACGGCCAGCGCCAGCGCCTTCTTGGTCGGGAAATGATGATGCAGCGCGCCGCCGGTGACACCGGCCGCCGCCATCAGATCGCCAAGGCTGGAAGCGTGGTAGCCGCGCGCCTGGAAAGAGTCTTCCGCCACGTCGAGCACGCGGCGCCGCATGCCTTCGGGATCGTTGGTGCGTTTCTTGCGAGCCATACGCGATCTTCCCTTCTCCTCTTGTTGTGGGAGAAGGGGAGAAAATATCAGATTGACAAAACAGGACAACCGGTCTGTTTTACAAACAGGACAACCACCCTGTTTTGAGATTCCGGCCATGAACCGACCCGATAGCGCTCTCCTCTCCCGTCTCGCCTCACCGATCGTCGAACTTCGGCAATACACCCTCAAGCCCGGCCAGCGCGAAACGCTGATCGCGCTGTTCGACCGGGAGTTCGTCGAGACGCAGGAGGCGACCGGCATGACGGTCATCGGCCAATTCCGCGACCTCGACCGGCCCGACATGTTCGTCTGGATCCGCGGCTTCGAGGACATGGAGACAAGGAAGAACGCGCTCACCGCCTTCTACGATGGCCCCGCCTGGGCCGAGCATCGCGACGCCGCCAACGCGACGATGATCGATTCCGACGACGTGCTGCTGCTGAAGCCTGCTTGGAAAGATGCGGGCTTCGACCTGTCGGGACTGAAACGACTGAGCACGAGCGAAGCCGAAAACAACAGCCGAGAGGGTCACTTAGGCAGTATTATTGAGATTTCGATTCATCATTTGCGTCCGGGCACCGAGGCCGGCTTTGCCGAGCGTTTCCGGGCGTCCGCCCTTCCCGGGCACGCGGCAAATGGCGCCCGGCTGCTCGGCGCCTTCGTCAGCGCGCATGCCGAGAACACGTTTCCGCGCCTGCCGGTGCGAACTGGCGAAAATGTCTTCATCGCTGTCATCGGCTTTGGCGACGATGCCGCGCCGGCCGGAAGTCGAGGCAAACTCGCTTCGCCCGATTTGGTCCGCACGGAAATTCTGCGGCTCTCGCCGACACCACGTTCCCTGCTGCGCTAGCCGGTGCCCAACCGCAGCGTGGTCTGCCGAGTTTCATACCCAAGGATAGGCCTTCCGCTTGACCGCCTTCGCAGTCGGGCGCTGCATTCCCGTGCGGCAATTGCAGGAGCATGGCGATGCGACTTCACGGCAAGCGCGCACTGGTCACCGGCGGGTCGGACGGCATCGGCCTGGCGATCGCCGAGGCGTTTGTCGGCGAAGGCGCCGATGTGCTGATCGTCGGCCGCGATACCGGCAAGCTCGAGCGCGCGCGCGAAACGCTGGTCAGGGAGGCCAAGGGCGGCGCCACGGTCGAGACGCTGTCGGCCGATCTCGCCGCCAGCACCGGCATCGATGCAGCCGCAGCCCGCATCGGCCAATCCGGAAAGCCGCTCGACATCCTCGTCAACAATGCCGGCGTCGCCTATTTCGAGCCGTTCGAAACGGTGAGCGAGGCGCAGTTCCAGCATTCCTTCGCGCTCAACGTGACGGCGGCGTTCTTCCTCACGCAGCGGCTCTTGCCGCATCTCGGCGCCACCGCCTCGGTCATCAACATCTCGTCCTACTTCGCCAACAAGATGATCCCGAAGCGGCCATCGAGCCTCTATTCGCTGTCGAAAGGCGCGCTGAACTCGCTGACCAAATCGCTCGCCTTCGAGCTTGGCCCGCGCGGCATCCGCGTCAACGCGATCGCGCCGGGCACCATCGACACCGCGATGCGGCGCAAATCGATCGTCAACCTGCCAGCCGAAGCGCAAGCCGAGCTCAAGGCCCACGTCGAGCGCAGCTATCCGCTCGGCCGCATCGGCCGACCCGCCGATGTCGCCGGCATGGCGGTCCATCTCGCCAGCGACGAAGCCGCCTGGACCAGCGGCGGCATCTTCGCGGTCGACGGCGGCTATACGGCGGGGTGAGGAGAGCTTCTTCCTTCTCCCCTTGTGGGAGAAGGTGGCCTCGCGAAGCGAGGTCGGATGAGGGGTGCTCCAGGGAACGCCAGCGTCTCACTCCGCTGGAACACCCCTCATCCGTCTCGGCGCTATCGCGCCGATCCACCTTCTCCCGCAAGGGGAGAAGGAAGAGGCGCGCTCCTTCAACCGATTTGCACCACGCTCACCCGCAATCTCCGCTTGATGCCATTTGTGCAACGCGATACGCCCTTGCGCAAATCGACAGGAGATTTCCCGTGAGCGCTGAAAAGACCAGAACCGAAACCGATACATTCGGTCCCATCGAGGTGGCGGCCGACCGCTATTGGGGCGCACAGGCGCAGCGTTCGCTGGGCAATTTCAAGATCGGCTGGGAAAAGCAGCCGGCATCGATCGTCCGCGCGCTCGGCGTCGTCAAGCGCGCGGCGGCCGAAGTGAACATGGAGATGAAGCGGCTCGATCCGGCCATCGGCAAGGCGATCGTCGACGCCGCGCAGGAAGTCATCGACGGCAAGCTCGACCAGCATTTCCCGCTGGTGGTCTGGCAGACCGGCTCGGGCACGCAGTCCAACATGAACGCCAACGAGGTGATCTCCAACCGGGCGATCGAGATGCTCGGCGGCGTGATGGGCTCGAAGAAGCCGGTGCATCCCAACGACCACGTCAATATGAGCCAGTCGTCGAACGACACCTATCCGACGGCCATGCACATCGCCTGCGCCGAGCGGGTCGCGCATCACCTGATCCCGGCGCTCCACCACCTGCACAAGGCGCTCGACGCCAAGGCCCGCGCCTTCAACCACATCATCAAGATCGGCCGCACCCATACACAGGATGCCACCCCCCTCACCCTCGGCCAGGAATTTTCCGGCTATGCGGCGCAGGTCGTCTCCTCGATCAAGCGTATCGAGCAGACGCTGCCCGGCCTGCAGGAGCTGGCGCAGGGCGGCACCGCAGTCGGTACCGGCCTCAACGCGCCGGTCGGCTTTGCGGAAAAGATCGCCGACCGGATCGCGTCGATCACCGGCATCGCCTTCGTCACCGCGCCGAACAAGTTCGAGGCGCTGGCGGCACATGATTCCATGGTGTTCTCGCACGGCGCGATCAACGCGGCGGCCGCGGCGCTGTTCAAGATCGCCAACGACATCCGCCTGCTCGGCTCCGGTCCGCGCTCGGGCCTCGGCGAGCTGTCGCTGCCGGAAAACGAGCCGGGCTCCTCGATCATGCCGGGCAAGGTGAACCCGACCCAGTGCGAGGCGCTGACGCAGGTCTGCGTGCAGGTGTTCGGCAACAATGCGGCGCTGACCTTCGCCGGCAGCCAGGGCCATTTCGAGCTCAACGTCTACAACCCGCTGATGGCCTACAATTTCCTGCAATCGGTGCAGTTGCTTGCGGATGCTTGCGTGTCCTTCACCGACAATTGCGTGGTCGGCATCGAGGCGCGGGAGGACAACATCAAGGCGGCGCTCGAGCGCTCGCTGATGCTGGTGACGGCGCTCGCCCCCACCATCGGCTACGACAACGCCGCCAAGATCGCCAAGACCGCGCACAAGAACGGCACCACGCTGCGCGAGGAGGCTCTCGCCACCGGGCTGGTCAGCGAAGCCGACTACGACCGGCTGGTGCGGCCCGAGGACATGACGCATCCGGGGTAGTTTGCTCGACGCGGAGCGAGGCTGTTATAGGCTGCTGCAGCCTCGCGAAATCGTCATTCCAGGGCGAAGCAGGAGCGAAGCTCCGTCGCGGAGACCCTGGAATCC
>SUGL01000077.1 GCA_004963905.1 Mesorhizobium sp. | reverse complement strand
GATGGGCCGATCAAGACCTCCTCCGCCTCTTCACTCATATGCGATAGCCCTACCCCACAAGGGGGGAGATCGGATGTCGCTATCGCTTTCGCCAACTTTCAGCGTTTGGAGGAAGGCGCGACGCGCAAGCTGCCAATCTCCCCCCAAGTGGGGAGATGTCCGGCAGGACAGAGGGGGGCGCTGTCCCGCCAGCCTAGACGAACTTAAAACATCTGCGTGCGTCCCAGGATCCTCACCCCATCCGTCCGCGTGCCGTCACCGGCAGCGTTTCCAGCACCTTGTCGCCGTCGATCAGGTGCACCTGGTCGAACAGGTTCGTCACCACGCAGCAATGGTCGGGCACGACGCGCACGCGCTCGCCAATGCGAAGCTTGGCGACGTCGGAGAGCGTGACATTGCCATGCTCTTCGCTCAAGCCCGTGACGCGGGCGCCGGGCACGCCGAGGAGCTCGCCGAAATCGGGCAGCCCGAGCGTGTCGGAGGACAGCGCCTTGCTGCCGCTGTCGAGGATGGCGCGCGTCGGCGTCGGGTGGCTGACCACGGTGGCGAGCACCGTCAGCGCGCAATCGTCGAGCGTGCCGACGCCTTTGGCAACCTGGTAGCGGTCGAGATAGATGTAGGTGCCGGGCCGGTATTCGGTGACGACGCTGTCCTCGCCCGAGCGCCACATATCCGGCGTGCCGCCGCTGGAGATGCGCGCGCATTCGAGCCCGGCTGCGGCGAGCGTCTCGCGCGCGTTCCTCAGCCAGGTCTCCGCCTCGGCGGCGCGGCCGGCGGCCGGGTAGGTCATCAATCCGCCGAGGCTGAGGCCGTTCGCCCGGTCGATCACTTTCGCCAGCGCAACCGCCTCGGCGGGACTCTGCACGCCGCAACGGCCCATGCCGGTATCGCACTCGACCAGCACCGACAGCGGATGGCCGGCATCGGTGAAGGTCGCGGCGAGCCCCTCCAGCGTCTCATGGCTGTCCGCCGTCACCGACAGCGTCACGCGGCCATGCAGCGCCTTCAGCCGTTCCAGCTTGGCGCGGCCGAGAATGTTGTAGGGCAGGAAAATGTCCTCAAGCCCGGCATCGGCCATCACCTCGGCTTCGCCGATCTTCTGGCAGGTGATGCCGACGGCGCCGGCCGCGACCTGCTTCTTCGCCCAGTAGGGCAGCTTGTGCGTCTTGATATGCGGCCGCAGCTTCAGCCCGTGGCGGTCGGCATGCGCCTGCGCGCGTGTGATGTTGGCTTCGGCGCGGGCCGCGTCGATCAGGATCGCTGGCGTGTCGAGGTCGTCTATGCTTGGCATGAAAATCACCGTTTCAAAAAATCCGGTTGGGTTATGGGCCCGATCCCGCCGATTGTCACCGGGCCAGAGCCGTCAGTTTGCGTCGACAGCGGACCGGCATTGGGCTATGCGGATTGGCAGATTTCAGCAGGCAGCGCCGGAAGGAAACAGGATCATGAAACGCTCGACCATCAACGACATCATCCGCGACGCCGACGCTTTCATCCGCTCGTTCGGCTACATCATGCCGCCCTTCGCCTACTGGTCGCCGGAAGAGATGAAGGCGCACAAGGCGGACTCCGCGGCCATATTTTCCTCGCGCCTCGGCTGGGACATCACCGATTACGGCCAGGAGAAGTTCGACGAGCTTGGCCTCTTCCTGTTCACCGTCCGCAACGGCCGCTACGAGGACATGAAGCTCGGCATGGGCATGCTCTACGCCGAGAAGATCATGATCTCGCGCAAGGATCAGCTGTCGCCGATGCACCGCCACAACATCAAGGCCGAGGACATCATCAATCGCGGCGGCGGCAAGCTGGTGCTGGAATTGTTCATGCACGATCGGGACGGCGGCATCGACCCGAAGGCCGAGGTATCCGTGCCGGTCGACGGCACCATCCACCGCTTGCCGGCGGGCGGACTTCTGAAGCTCGATCCAGGCCAGAGCGTCACGCTGCTGCCCGGCGTCTGGCACGCCTTCTGGGCCGAGGGCAAGGACGTGCTGATCGGCGAGGTCTCGACCGTCAATGACGATCTCACCGACAATGTCTTCCGCGACCCGATCGGACGGTTCTCAAATGTCGAGGAGGACGTGGCGCCGGTGCACCTGCTGGTGTCGGATTACGAGAAGTGGGTGGGGTAGGCGAACATCGCCTATAGCCTTCTCCCCGTTTACGGGGAGAAGGTGCCCGAAGGGCGGATGAGGGGCGGCGCCAAGTACTACCGCGCGTATTTATCCGCTTTCCGATTCCCGAGCAGCAGCTTGCGCTCCAGATGCGCGCGCAACTCGCCGTAGTAAGCCATGAGGAAGGCCTTTGCATCGGCCGGTTCGACCTTTGCCCCGATCTTGCGGCCGATCGTTTCCGCCACCGCTTTCATCGCGAAATAGTCGTCACGGCGCAGCACTTCTTCCAGCTTGTGCAACTCGGCGATGCCATAGGCGTCGAGCTGGGCGGCGCTGAACTGGAAGCGGGCCGCGACCGGGTCCTTGCGTTGCGACAGGTCCTCGAGCAACGCCACTTTCGGCGCCTCGACCACCCAGGTGCCGGCAAGCAGGTCGCCGATTCTCAGCCGGTCGCGGTTGAACAGCGGAAACAGCGAGAACAGCAGCGCCCACACCAGGCCGAAGACGGTCGAAAGCGTGTCGGCCACGCCGGCGCTGCCGCGCGCGGCCAATATCGACAGCGGCAGGAACACCTCGATCTCGCGCATCAAATTGCGTGCGATGACCTGGTCAAGGGTGAGACCGGCGCCGCTGCGCGAGGCGACGCGGACGCCGACCATCCGCTTGCCGGGCGTCGCCGCCCGCCGGCCCGCTTCGAAGGCGATGAAATAGACGTTGCGCAGCAGGAAGATGAAGACGATCCAGACGATGAACAGCGGTTCGGCGTCCTTCACGCCGAGGCCGCCCAGGCCGAACAGCGCGACGATGCTGACCACGATCGCGGCGACGATGATGATCACCACGTCGAGCAGGAATCCCGAAGCCCGCGTGCCGGCATCGGCCAGTCTCACGCGCAGGTCCACGCCCTCCGGCGTCACCAGCGGACGCACGAGCGCGCCCGCGTTCCTAACGGTCGCCATGCCGCACCATCCGCAACAGGTAGAAATAGCAGATCCAGAACGCCAGCATGCCGCCGCCGATCGAATAGCGGGCGATGTCGCTGGTGATCGTCTGCCGGCCGATGCCTTCGAGCAGCCCGGCAAACAGAAGCATCACCGCGACGCCGACCATGGCGGTTGCCGCCACCCGTCCGGCTCGGGCGGCCGCCGCCATGCGGGTCAGCTCGCCGGGAAAGGCGATGCTGGTGCCGATGCGCATGCCGGCCGCACCTGCGATCGCGATCGCGAACAGCTCCGTCGTGCCGTGGATCGACAGCCAGCCGCCAAGCTGGAAGCCGAGCCCCTTGGCGGCATAGATCTGGAAGATGGCGCCCAGCATGCAGCCATTCATCAGGATGATCAGCACGCTGGGCACCGCGAAAGCGAAGCCGAGCGCGAAGGCCAGGATCGACACCTGCGTGTTGTGGGTGAAGAGATAGGCGGCGAAGCCCGACAGGAAGTGGCCGCCGCCGTCCCCATAAAGAACGCTGCGCAGCATCTCTGCGGAGGAATCCGGATTGCGCCCGCCGGCCAGGCTTGGCGCGATGATGGCGTCGTACCAGCGCTTGTCGGAGGCGACCAGCCAGTAGCCGGCAATGGCGCCGATCACCGTGAGCGCGACCGACGTCCAGACCTCCCGCCACAGATCGCGGATCGCCGCCGGCCAGTCGTGCAGGAAGAAGTCGCCGATGCGGGTTCTCAAAGACCGTCGCGCGCCATAGAGGTAGAAATAGCCGCGCAGGCAGAGCGCTTCGAGATAGGCGATCAGCGCGCTGTCGAGCGAGGTCGCGCGCGCCACCGACAGCGAGGACAGCGCCGAGCGGTAGAGCAGCGGCAGCGACAAGAGCTCGTCTTCCGACAGCGCGCGCGGCGCGCGCTTCTCGACGCGGGCAAGCAGCGCCTCGAACGCCTTCCAGTCGGCCTCGCGCTCCTGGCGGAAGCTCGCGAGCGATTGGCGGACGGTGTCGGTGCCGGCGGGCAGCGTCATAAGAGGTTTTCCTCCTTGAGCTGGATATAGCGCTCGACCAGCGCCGGGCCGAGCCGCTGGTGATCTGCCTCGATGACATGCGCGCCGAGCAGCTTCAGCTTGCCGATCACCACCTGCCGCTGCCTGAGCAGGTCGCCGGCGGTCACCGCGCGGGCGACATCCTCCGGCGCCGCCGGCGCCATGTCGGCCAATGTCTCCAGCTCGACATCCTTCATCAGCATGAACAGCACCAGATGCCGCTCGGTCAGCCGCCCGACGGTGCGCAGCATCAGCTCGGCGCTGATCGGATCGACGAAATCGGTGAAGACGATGACCAGCGAGCGTCGGTCGAGCTTTGCCGCAAGCGTCGTCAGCGCCAGGGTGAAATTGGTCTCCTCGGTCGAATAGTCGATCTCGGCGGCGCGCTTCTGAATCATGGTGAAGCTCGCCGAGCCGCGCACGGCGCCGCTGGAGACGCGCGGCCTGGCGTCGAAGGAAAACAGGCTGACGAGGTCGCCGCCTTTGAGCGCGATGAAGGCCGACAGAAGCGCCGCCGTCACCGCTCGGTCGACCTTCGGCACGCCGTCGACCGGCTCGCACATCAGGCGGCCGCTATCGATGGCTAGCACGATGCTGTTGTTCTCCTCGATGCGGAACTCGCGCGCCAAAAGCTTGCCGTGGCGGGCGCTGCGCTTCCAGTCGATCATGCGCCGGCCCATGCCGGGCTGGTAGTCCTTCAGCGCCTCGAACTCGCGGCCCTGACCGGCGCGCTTTTGCGCATGGCCATCGGCGAGGGCGGAGCGCTGCAAGAGCGTGATCGCCTCTTCGCGCGCGCGGCTGACGTCCGGCAGCACCGCTATCTTGCGGTCCATCGGCAGCACGGCCTGGTTCCAGACCAGCCCGAACGGTCCTTGCCAGCGCAGCCAGAGCCGATCGAAGCTGGCGATGCCGCGTCTGACCGCATCGAATTCGAGATCGAGCGTGCCGCCGTTCGCCGGCAGCGCGCCGCCCGTGCCGCTTACCGGCGCCAGCCGCTGATCGTGCCCGACGCGCGCCTGCAGCCGGCGCGTCCGGACGCCGAGGCCGGCCGCGATGTGGAGCGTGAAACGCCCGCCGACGCCGACCTGCGGCGGCGCGGTCAATGTGGCGTTGAGGGAAGAGCGCCCGCGCCCGGCCGCCGCGTCGACCGCCAGGAAGGCGAGCAATGCGCAGATCCATAAGAGCCCGAGATACCAGACATGCGGCAGCGCGAGCGCGATCAGGAAGGCGGGGATCGCCCCCGCCGCCGCTGCCCAGACCGCTCGGCCGCTCGGATAGATCAACGCGGCGCTTCCGTCTGGTCGACAAGGTCGGACACGATCTGTTCGACCAGGCGCCCGTCGATCTGCGCCGCCGGCGAGAGGATGACGCGGTGGCGCAGCACCGGCACGGCTAAAGCCTTGACGTCGTCGGGAATGACATAGTTGCGGCCGTCGAGCGCCGCCCTTGCGCGCGCGGCGCGTGCCAGCATGGCGCCGGCGCGAGGGCTGGCACCCACCTCCAGGTCCGGGCTCTCACGCGTGCCGCGCACGAGCGCCGCGATATAGCCGACGACGTCCTCGACCAACATGACGCTGCCGACCGTAGCCAAGGCCGCTTCGAGCGTGGTGCGGTCGGTCTGGGCCGTGATGCCGTATTGTTTGATGTCATGCGAGTCCGCGCCGCCGCCGTGATGGACGATGATGGCGCGTTCTTCCTGCGCATCCGGGTAGCTGACCCGGTGCTTGAACAGGAAGCGGTCGAGCTGCGCCTCGGGGAGTGGATAGACGCCCTGATGCTCGATCGGGTTCTGCGTCGCCACCACCATGAAGGTGCGGCCAAGCGAATGCGTCGTGCCGTCGAAGGTGACGGCATGTTCCTGCATGGCTTCGAGAAGCGCGGCCTGCGTCTTCGGCGGCGTGCGGTTGATTTCGTCGGCGAGCAGCAGGTCGCAGAAGATCGGGCCGCGCGTCAGCGTGAACTGGCCGGTCTGGAAATTGTAGATGTTGGCGCCGACGATATCGCCGGGCATCAGGTCGGGCGTGAACTGGATGCGCCCGTAGGAGACGCCGAGCGCCTGCGCGAAGCAGCGCGCGGTCATGGTCTTTGCCGTGCCCGGCGGCCCTTCGAGCAATATGTGCCCGCCGGCAAACAGCGCCGTCAGCATCAGATCGACCGTGTCGCGCTGCCCGGTGATCGCCTTCGCCACTTCTTCCCTGATCGCTGCCGCCAGGGCCTTCACTTCATCGACGTTCACCAAGCCTCCTTGCCGTCCAGTCATGCAGCTCTTCCGCCGCTTCATGCATTCCGGCCAATGTTTTGGAATCGTTCACAGTCTTGAATCGTTGGGTGAAGCCGTGCGCTTCGCCTTTGTCACGGGAATCGAGCCACCGGTCGAGCGCCTCGCCCTGCAGGCCGTGCGGCGCGCCAAGCAGCGCGGCGGCGCGCTGGCGCATCAGCGCCGCGTAGCGATCGCCAAGTTCCTGCAATCGCCCGGCGCGCTTCAGAAGCATCGCCGTGGTGTCGACCAGCGCCCGCTTGCCGAAGGCGATGGCGCGGCCCTCGGCGCGCGGCGGGCCGAAGCGGCCGAGCCCGTGCAGGAAGGCAAGTGCCGCCGCCACCAGCACCGACAGCGTCAGCGCCAGGAAAGGCGGCTCGACCAGGAGCTTGCCGAGATCGTAGTTCTGGCCGATGCCGTGCAGCGTCAGGTCGAACATCACCGCGCCCTTGGCTGGCTCCAGCATGGCGATCATGTCGAGCGCCGCTGCCGCCTTCTGCTCGTCCTTCAGCGCCGCGTTGTTGATGAGATCGGGATCGGTCAGGATGTAGAACGGCTGGTTGTCGAGCTCGGTGAGAATGGCCTTGCCGTCACCCGCCGAGATCAGCGGATGATCGTCGGCTACCCACTGGAGCTCGTCGGGCACCGCGATCTTGCGGCCTTCGACATCGATCTTGTCGACCGTTGGCTTACCGTCGCTGAGCTTGGCTTTGGCGAGGCGTCCGAGCCATTCATTGACCACCGTGCTGGGCAGCCGCTCGACCTTCGTCTCCCAACCCTCATGGCCGCCTTGCGGAATGGTGACCCATTTGGGCAGCACGAACAGCGTATCCTTGCCCGAGCGGAGCTTGACGATGCGCTGCAGCGCCGCCGGGTCGCTTTCCGGCGCGATGGTGACGATCAGCAGGAAGGTGGATGCCAACGGGGATTCCAGGTCCTTCTCGCCGCGCGCCATGGGCGGCGCCTGCCCGTTAGTGAGCTTCAGCCATTCGACAAGCCCGGCGTAACCGGTGCCGCCCTTGGAGAGCGGCGTGCCGCCGCCCTCGGGCTGACGAAAATCCGGAGCGTAGGTGGACAGGAGAAAGAACCCCGCGGCGGCCAGCAGGCTGGCGAAGATGCCCCAAAACAGCGTCCTGCGGCTGAACGGCGCCTCGGCCGCGCTCATGCCCATGCATCCCGGAAAGCGAAGCGTTCATAGGCGCCGCGCGCCCGACGCCAGCCCTCGGCGCCGACCGGACGGCGGGCAAACAGCGCCGCCTCGACGATGCGCGCGATCTCGCTGAAGGCCGCGCGGGGGCGGGACGGGATGGAGCTTGCGGCGGCGATGTCGCGCGCCGTCAGCGACGGGCGCAGGAAATCTGGCAGCCGGGTGGCGATGTCGGCGACGCTGCGGCGCAAGAGGAGATGCACCGCCTCGTCATAGTCGCCGCGCGCGGCGAGCGCGTCGGCCTCGGAGAGCAGGATCTGAGCCGCGCCTGCGTCCGGGCGCCATTCCTCCTGCGCCTCGGCCTCCTTGCGCGCGCGCCGCCATGGCAGCCGCCAGGCGACACCCTTGGCCTCGAGGACGAGCAGGATCACGATGATGGCGACGCCGGTGATCACCGCGCCCCAGAACAGATAGATCATGTAGGGGCCGAGCTTCGCCAGCGCCTCGATCAGGGGCCTCAGCCATTCCGGCGGTTCCGGCCGCACCAGCGTCGGCAAGTCGAACTGGATGGAATCGTCCGCCAGCAGCTGCTTGTGCATCCTGGCCAGCCATTCGGCGTCGGCCGTGCCCGGTTCTGTCACCCGCGCGTTCCCCCTGCAACCTGCGGTTCGGCTCCGACACTGGCAATATGCCCAAACAATTGCAAGTGCACTGGACGCGCCCCATCAATCTTGGCAAATTTACCTTGAAGTTGCCGAATTGGATGCGGCGGCGGCTCGGGGGAAACTATCATGACCACTGCGACATTGGGACGACCAGGCAGATTCGAGATTGGCAAGGTGTTCAACAGCACCTTTGCCGTTATTACGCGTAACATAGGACTCTGCGTCGGGCTTGGGCTTTTGTTTGCCGGCGTGCCGACGCTGCTGATCAGATTGTGGACCCAGCCGCAGATGGAAGCGGTGATGAATGGCGATCCGAGCGCCGTGGCGGATCCCAACCTGGTGCTCCGCAACTCCTATCTCAGCATCCTCGCGGGCCTGATTTCCTTCGTCTTCACGCTGCTGCTCCAGTCGTCGCTGGTGCGGGCAACGATCGAGGATCTGAACGGAAGGCGGCCATCTTTCGGCGATTGTATCCAGATTGCCATCCGCTTCCTGCTGCGGACGCTCGCGATCGGCCTGCTCGTCGGCATCGGCTCCGCGCTTGCGATGATCGCGCTGATCGTTCCCGGCATCATCCTGTGGCTCGGATGGTCGATGTCGGTTCCGGTCCTCATCCAGGAAAGGCTGGGCGTGTTCGGCTCGATGTCGCGCAGCCGTGCGCTGACCAAGGGCAATCGCTGGTCGCTGTTCGGGCTCTTCCTGATCCTGCTCATCATCGCGATGGTCATCCAGTGGGGAATCCTGGTGGTGCTGCTCCTCTTCGGCGGGATCCTCGCCGAACTCGGAGCCGCGCTGGTTCAGGCCGTGGTGTCGATGGTGCTCTCCGTTGCCACGGCGGTCAGCTATGTCGAGCTGCGCCAGGTCAAGGAAGGCACCAGCATCGACGAGCTGGCGAAGATCTTCTCGTAGGGAATGGCTCGAGCCGCCGTCCGCGGATGTGGGCGGCGGTCGTCTACTCGACGACAACAGCATAGTGTGCCTACACAATCGTCCGGCACAGGCATGGCGAGGTGATCGGCGCGGCAAGTTTTGCCTGCAGACCGATAGGTCCTTGGTTTCGCCGCGCCGCCTGTTGCTGGCCGCGTCAGTCTGGGTCCTACTCTAAGCAGCACCCAGACAGACCACGCGATGATCAGCCCTCCAGCCAGACCTTCTCGAAATGCTGCTCGAGCGCCTGGTGCTGTTCGCAGCCATGCACGCCCTTGCGATAGGTGCGGTAGACCGAGCGCCAATAGGGCTGGATGATGACGCCGGAGTCGCGCAAATTCTGCTCGATCTTGGCCATGATCTCCTTGCGCGCTGCGGCGTCCGGCGTCGCCAGCGCCTTGTCGAGGAGTTCGTCGAACTCCTTGTTCGAATAGGCGCTTTCGTTCCAGGCCGCGCCCGATTTATAGGCGAGCGCCAGCACCTAGACGCCGAGGGGACGGCCGAGCCATTCGGTGCAGGAATAGGGGAACTTGCTCCAGTCGTTCCAGAAGGTCGCGGCCGGCAGCACGGTGCGCTTGATCTTCAGGCCCGCCTCGCGGATCTGGGCGGCGATCGCGTCGGCGGTGCTCTTTTGCCATTCGATGTCGACCGAGATCAGCTCATATTCGTGGTCGGCCTTGCCGGCTTCGGCGAGCAGCTTCTTCGCCGCCTCGACATCGCGCACCGCAGGGCCGATATCGGCGAATTCCGGATGCATCGGGCCGACATGATGGTTGTCGGCGGGCTTGCCCCTGCCGTCGAGCCCGAGCTTCAGCACGGCCGCATTGTCGACCGCGAGCTGGGCGGCGCGACGCACCTTGACGTCGTCATAGGGCGCGTTGCCGACATTGAAGCGCGCGACGATGGTCGAGCCGGTGGCGATCTCGGAATTCTGCAGGCCCATCTTTTCGGTCTGCGACACCGCGTCGGAAGCAGTCTCGTGATCGGTGTCGATCTCGCCGGATTCGAAGGCCGAGAGCATGGCGTTTGGATCGGAGCCGTAGTCGACCCATCTGATGCCGTCGAGATAGAACTCGCCCTTCCACCAGGGCTTGTCCTTGCGCTTCACTTCCGCACCCGTTTCGGCGTCCCAGCTCACCAGCTCGCAGGGGCCGGTTGTGATGGCCAAAGCTTTCTTCGGGTCGCCATCGCCCTCATAGGAGCGGTGCATGATCAGCGCCGGGTAGTCGGCCATGCCGGCGATCAGCGAGATGTCAGGCTTGGGCAGGTTGAGCTTGACGGTGTAGTCGTCGACCTTCTGGATGCCGCCGTCGACCGGCTTCTTGGTGTCGGCATTGACCAGCGCGCCCATCCGGGCGGCGACCGAATTGCCGGCGACCGAGGCATCGCACCAGCGGTTGAGATTGTGGATCACGTCGTCGGCATTGAAAGTGTCGCCGTTCGACCAGGTAATGCCCTTGCGCACATTGAGCGTGATCGTCTTGGCATCGTCGCTGGTCTCCCAGCTTTCGAGCAGCCACGGCTCGAAGGTGAAGTCGGTTTTCCAGCGCACCAGATATTCGTTGCAGTGGCGCGCGACGTTCGACATCTCGACGCCGTCGAAAGTGCGCGGATCCTTGAAGCCTTTGACGTTCATGGCGACGCGCAGCACGCCGCCCTTCTTCGGCTCGTCGGCGCGGGCAGGCGAGGGGGTAAGCCCGCCCAGCGCCAGCGCGCCGGCGGCGCTGACGCCGAGGCCGGCCATCAGCGCCAGATATTCGCGCCGGCTGATCGCGCCTTTCCTGAAATCGTCGGCCGTCGGCCTGGCCTGCGGGTGTAGTTTTCTGTCGGTCAGCATGAATTTCATCGTCGTTCCCTCTGTTGTTGGGCGCTCCGGGATCGCCAGGCGCGGGGGCGGATGCGACCGCCGGGGCGCCGTTGCCTGCGAAGGGATGATAGGTCTGCTTTCCGCAGCGAAATGTTTGATTTTCCGCAGTTCTTGTGCGCTGTTCCGCAGGACGTTGAAACAGCCAATCTCCCCCCTTGTGGGGGAGATGCCCGGCAGGGCAGAGGGGGGCGCTGTCCCGCCAGCGTATCAGCTGATCGGAGCTGCGTTCGCAGGTAATTTTTGGATGCTAGGAATCCGACAGGTCGCGATCCTTCGCGCCCCCCTCTGGCCTGCCGGCCATCTCCCCCACAAGGGGGAAGATTAGCGCTCCATCGCTGGCGCCCAGCCTTGCGATGTCGTCAATAATCCTCGCGAACGCCTCCGCAGCGCGCCGCACCGACGGCCTCGCTCGCAGGAAGGAGTGCACCAGCCGCGGCTCCTCTCGCCACACGGCCTGCCCGCCGGCGGCGAGGATCTTGTCGCGATAGGTCTCGCCGTCGGACGACAGCGGATCGCATTCGGCGGTGACGATGACCGTCGGCGGCAGGCCGGAGAAATCGCGATCCTTGAGCGGCGAGAAGGTCGGATCGTCCGCCGACTGCCCCGGCGTCGAGCGGATACGGCGGTAGAAGTCGATGTCGGCGAGCGTGAGCAGCGGCGCCTCGGCGTGCTCGACATAAGAGCGGCCGGTCTTGTCGCCGCCGAGGCCAGGATAGATCAGCATCTGGCCGATGGCGTGCCGGGCATGATGCCGCGTTGCGTGCGCCACCGCAGCAGCGAGGTTGCCGCCGGCGCTTTCGCCGCAGAGCACGATCGGCAGCGTGCTTGTCGCGGCGACCCATTCGAACACGGCAAATGCATCGTCGAAGGAGGCCGGATGGAGATGCTCCGGCGCAAGGCGATAGTCGGCCGAGACCACCTCGAAGCCGGTGCCGGCGCAGATTTCGGCGCAGATGTCGTCATGGCTGTCGAGACCGCCGAGCACGGAGCCGCCGCCGTGACAATAGACGACGATCGCCGGCGCCGCCTTGTCCGCCATGCGGTAGCGCCGGACCGGGACGGCATGTGAAGCCGTGGCGACGAGGCCGTCGATGGTGGTCACGCCTTCGGGATGCCCTTGGTGAAACGCCACGCACATCTTGTCGTAGACCGCGCGCTGCTCGGCGATGGGTGCGGCCACGATCTCCGGCGGGTACCAGCTGTTGACGCTGTCGATATAGTCCCAGAGCTCCGGGTCGAGCAGGGCGGCATATTTGCCGTGCTTTGCCTGATCGGCTGGCTCGCCGGCCATCGCCGTCAGAGCTCGGCGTAGAGTTGCGCCGCGTTCTCGAAGGTGAAGCGCAGCGGCACCGAGCCCTCGACCTGCCATGCGCTCACCGTGTCGCCGGCCATCAGCCGGCAGGCGTCGAGCGTGTTGGTGACGGCGCCGCCATAGAGCCGATTGGCGAGGTTGAGGATGCCGGTCTGGTGCATGGCCGCTGTGGCGCTGCCGCAGGCATCCTTGACCAGGAGCACGCGGAAGCCGAGCGCTATGGCGTCCTTGACCGTGGCGTCGATGCAGGCTTCGGTCCACACGCCGACAATGATCAGCCATTCGACGCCGGAGGCCTGAAGCTTGATGGCGAAATCGCCCTTGCCGAAGACGCTTGCCTGCGCCTTGACGAGCATCGCTTCGCCATCTCGCGGCGCCACTTCATGGCAGATCGCCGTCAGCGGGTCGTCCTTGTCGGAGAAGACCGACTTGCCGCTGTCATCCACCGGATGGAACGGCCGCGCCTCGGCCAGATCGACGATATAGGCCCAGTGGTAGAGCGGCACGAAATTGCGCCGCGCCGCCTCCTGCAGCCGCTGGACGTTGGCGAGGAGCTCGGCAAAGCCCTCGACCAGATAGCGTTTGTCCTTGCGATGCTCCTCCTGGAGATCGACGAACACCGCGGCCACCGTGCCGCGCCGAATGGAGATGGGCGTTTTCATGCGTATGCTCAAACTTCGTCATTCCAGGGCGAAGCAGCCGCGAAGCGGCGTCGCGAAGACCCTGGAATCCATGCCGTTACCTTGATCGTCGATCGCTGCCTAACAGAATTCCGCACCGTAGCGAAGCGGAGACGGAACGGCATGGATCCTAGGGTCTGCGCCGCGTCGCTGCGCTCCTTGCTCCGCCCTAGGATGACGACCGCGTGGATGCTGCAGCCAGTCCCAAGACTTCGCGATGGTGCCCCGAGGCCGGTAGTAGACGTCAGCATCAAATCTGCGGCTCCAGAAACTCATCCTCATAAGGAAAGCGCGAGAGCAGCTCGGTGCCGGTCTCGGTGATCAGGATCTCGTCCTCGAGCTTCACGCCCTCGCGGCCGCCTTTCTCGCCGATATAGCTTTCCACGCTGACCACCATGCCGGGTTGGATGATGCCGTCGCGGCCGTAGGTCTCGTAGTCCATGGCGTGCGCGATGAACGGCGTCTCGCCATGCATGCCGACGCCATGCATCACCGAGGTGTAGCGCTGGTCGACGAAGCGGTCCGGAATCTTCCACGCCCTCTCGGCGATCTCTCGAAACGCCATGCCGGGCTTCACGATCGAGATGTTGTGCTGCACCTGGTCGTGCGCCATGCGGTAGAGCGATTTCTGGTAGGACGTCGGCTTGCCCGGCCCACAGCGGAAGGTGCGCGAGAAGTCGGAGTAGTAGCCGTAGCAGCCGATCGTGTCGGTATCGAGCGCGACCAGCTCGCCCGGCCGGATCTTGCGGCCACTCGCCTCGTTGAACCACGGATTGGTGCGCTGCCCGGAAGTGAGCAGCCGGGTCTCGATGAACTCGCCGCCCTGGCGGATCACCTCGTGATACATGATGGCGAACAGCTCGTTTTCGGAAACGCCGGGCTTGATCGCCTCGCGCACCGCAGCCACGGCGGCTTCAGCACCCGCCATCGACGCCTGCAGGCATTTCACTTCCTCAGGCGTCTTCACCGCGCGCACGGCAAGGATCTCGCCTTGGCAATCCTTCACCTCGCAGCCGCGCTTTTCCAGCGCCAGCGCCTGCAGATGGCTGCAGCGGTCGAGGCCGAGCTTCATCGAGCCGCCGCCATGTTTTTTCAGAAGCTCGGTGATCTCGTCGGCGAACGGCCCGGCGGTCTCGTCGTCGCGTCCGGAGACCGAGGACCAGACCAGCTTCGACGGCCGCGCCTCGTCGATCGTGTCGAGCACCATCGAGACATGGTAGCTCTGCGGATATTCGAACAGCACGATCGGCCCTTCGGTGGGGATGAAGAAATAGCGGGTCGAGTTGCGCAGGAAATAGCCGAACATGTTGCGCGAGCCGGTGGCGTAGCGCTGGTTGTAGGGATCGAACAGCACGACGCCGCCATAACCCGCCTCGCGCATCCAGGCGCGCAGCTTGGCCAGCCTGCCCTTGCGCAGCGCGTCGGCGTCGATGAAGGACGGCTCGGTGTCGGAAAGCCACATGCCACCGGCGGGGTCGGCCGCCGCCGGATGGCGCATGCGGTCCTTGAAGTCCACATCCTCGGTGCTGTCCGGATCGAAAACGACGATGCTCATGGAGGCCTCCTGTTCTTGGCGAACATAGCCGGGCAGGGCGTTGAGCTTGTGCGGTATTCCGCAGATGTTGTGCTGGGCGCCGCACCAACGACTTCGTCATTCTAGGGCGGAGCAAGGAGCGAAGCGACGCGCGCAGACCCTAGAAT
>SUGL01000076.1 GCA_004963905.1 Mesorhizobium sp. | reverse complement strand
ACGGGGAGAAGGAAAGGCCAATCACCCCCGCCATACCCCTTCCTTCCTAAGATCATCCATCGTGCGCGAAATCCCTTCGCGCAGGATCGCGACCATGTCGTCGACCTGCTCTTTGGTGATGATCAGCGGCGGCGACATCACGCACATGTTGATGAGCGGCCGCACCAAGAGGCCGAGCTTGTGGCAATGCGCGTCGATGCGTTTGCCGACATCCTTGTCGAGCTGCAGCGGGTCCTTGCTCTCGCGATCGGCGACGCATTCGACGCAGGCCATCAGGCCGACGCCGCGCACCTCGCCGACCAGCGGCAGTTCCTCCAGCGTCTTCAGCCGTGCCTGGAAATAGGGCGCGATCTCGCGCGCATGCTGAAGCACGCCCTCTTCCAGCATGTCGAGATTCTTCAGCGCCACGGCGCAGCCGATCGGATGGCTGGTGTAGGTGAGGCCATGGCCGAACAGCGCGTCGGGATGATTGGAGCGGCGCAGCTGTTCCAAGAGCCGCTCGGAGATGATCACGCCGCCCAGCGGGAAGTAGCCCGATGTCACACCCTTGGCGAAGGTGATCATGTCCGGGTCGATGCCGAACACATCGCCCGAGGCAAAGACGTGGCCGAGCCGTCCGAAGCCCGTCACCACCTCGTCCGAGACATAGAGGATGTCGTTCTCGCGGCAGATCTCGCGGATGCGCTTGAGATACCCAACCGGCGGAACGATGACGCCGCCCGAGGCCTGCACCGGCTCGCCGACGAAAGCGCCGATCCGGTCGGCACCGACGCGCGCAACGGTGTCGCGGAACTGGTCGACCAGGAAATCGGTGAAGGCGGCGACGCTCATGCCCTTCGGCCGGCGGAACGGATCGGGCGACGAAAGCTTGATCACCAGCTCGTCGGCGCCGTCCATCCAGTCGCGGTCGCGCGGTCGGCCGTTGAGCGAGGCCGACAGATAGGTCGAGCCGTGATAGGCGCCGCCGCGGCTGAGGATGAGCTTCTTTTCCGGTCGGCCGCGCACATTGTTGTAGAACTGCATGAAGCGCAACGCCGTCTCCACCGCCGACGAGCCGCCAGTGGTGAAGAAGGCATGGCTGAGATCGCCCGGAGCGGCGTCGGCGATGCGCCTCGCAAGCTCCGCCGAAGGCGCGTTCATCGTGTACCAGGGCGTGTTGTAGGAGAGCGCCATCGCCTGCTCGTACATCACCCTTGCCAGCTCCTCCCGGCGATGGCCGACATTGATGCACCACATGCCGGCCGGACCGTCGATCAGGCGCTTGCCGGCAGCGTCGGTGATGTAGATGCCGTCGCCCTCGCCGATCAGCGCCCGCGCCTCGGCGCCGACCGAGCCGGCATAGGGCCAAGGCTGGACGAGATGGCGCTTGGCGAGCTCGACCGCGTCGTCGTCGCCGGGCTCGATGATCTCGCTGGCCTTGATCTTGCTTTGAGCCGCCATGTTCGCCTCATCCGTTCGCTGAATTTTCTCTGGTCACGGAACGAAGCTGAAAAGCGCCGAAAATCGGCCTTTCTTCACTTCATTTTGAATGTCCGTTCAATCAATATTGCAGAAATAGCGCTTGATTTCAATCGGCGGATGCGCTCATGATGAAAGAAAGCCGGCAAGCCAGCGAGCGATTGCTCGGGGGCATAAAAATCGGGAACAGGCGTCGGCGCCGATCAATGGGAAGGCCGCATGGCGGGACAGTCCGAGCCAGCAACTGAAATCACGCCCGGGGCGCCGCAATGACGGTGGCCGCGGAAGGGTCGCCCCCGCTGCGCGAAGCGGGAGCCAGACGAAGTCCCCTTCTGCAATCGGAAGCTGCCCAAGGCTTCGCTCTGATTAGCCCGACTTTCCTCTACGCCCTCATCCTTCTCGTCCTGCCGATCCTGGTCGTGATCGCCCATTCCTTCTGGACGCAGAACTATCTCACCATCGACCACACATTCACGCTGGAGAATTACCGGATCGCGCTGACCGAGCCGATCTACCGCGACCTGCTCTGGCGCTCGCTCTACATCTCGCTGACGGTCAGCCTGCTCACCGTGGCTCTCGCCTATCCGATCGCCTATTTCATTTCCTTCCATGGCGGCCGCCACAAGAGCCTGTGGCTCTTCCTCATCACCATCCCGTTCTGGACGAGCTATCTGCTGCGCGTGATGTCGTGGAAGGTGATCCTCGGCTATAACGGCGTGCTCAATTCCGGCCTGATGGGCCTCGGCATCATCGACGAGCCGTCGACGGCGCTGCTCTACAATTCCAGCGCCGTCATCATCACGCTGACCCATGCCTGGGCGACCTTCGCCATCCTGCCGATCTTCGTGTCGCTGGAAAAGGTCGACCGCACGCTGGTCGAAGCGGCGACCGATCTCGGCGACGGACCGCTGCGCTCCTTCCTGCGCGTGACCTTGCCGCTGTCGGCGCCCGGCGTCATCTCGGCCGCGCTGATCGTCATGATCCCGACCGTCGGCGACTACGTCACGCCGAAGCTGGTCGGCGGCAAGGACGGCGTCATGATCGCCAACGCCATCCAGGCACAGTTCGGCAAGGCTTCGAACTGGCCGCTGGGCGCTGCGCTCTCCGTCACCACCATGGTCATCGTCTCGCTGATGGCCGGCGCCACGGTGCTGGTCATCCGCGCTCTCCAGAGGCTGGCGCGATGACGACGATCAGACGTTTCCTGCCCGGCTGGCTGTCGAGCTACGCCGCCCTCTACATCCTCTTCCTCTATCTGCCGGTGATCTTCCTGCCGATCTTCTCGATCAACACCGCGGCGACGCCGAAATTCCCGCTCTCGGGCGTCACGCTTCATTGGTACGAGGACCTGCCGCGCACGCCGGCGCTGATCGACGCCACCTGGAACAGCCTGGCTGTCGGCGTGTCGGCCTCTATTCTGTCGACGGTGCTCGGCATCCTCGCCGCCCGCTCGATCACCCGCTACCGCTATCCCGGCCGCCGCACCATCAATGGGCTGATCATGGCGCCGCTGGTGCTGCCCGAGGTGATCGTCGCCATCTCGATGCTTTTGGTCATGCTGCAGCTCGGCCTCAGCCTGTCGCTGTTCACCGTCGTGCTCGGCCATGTGCTGGTCTGCATCCCCTATTCGATGACGGTGCTGACCTCCGGTTTCGAAGGTTTCGACCGCAGCCTCGAGGAGGCGTCCGCCGATCTCGGCGAGAGCGCCTTCGGTACCTTCCGGCGCGTGACGCTGCCGATGGTCGCGCCGGCGATCATCTCCAGCCTGCTCGTCTGCTTCACCATCTCGCTCGACGAGTTCATCATCGCCTTCTTCCTCACCGGCACCGAGGCGACATTGCCGATCTACATCTGGGGCCAGCTGCGTTTTGCCGCGAAGCTGCCTGGCGTGCTGGCGCTCGGCACCTTGCTGCTGGTGGCGTCCTTCGTGCTGATGACGATTGCTGAAATCCTGCGCCGCCGCGCGGCGAGACGCACCCAGAACGAGGGAGGCCTCTATGCTTGAGCGGATCCAATCCGAGCGCAGAATGCCCGATCGCACCATGATCGAGATCCGCGACGTCACGCGCAGCTACGGATCGTTCAAGGCGCTGGACAATGCATCGCTGGCGATCAGGGAGGGCGAGTTCTTCTCGCTGCTCGGGCCGTCCGGCTGCGGCAAGACCACGCTTTTGCGCATGATCGCCGGCTTCGACACGCCGACCAGCGGCACGATCGCCATCGACGGCCAGCCGATGGACGGCATCCCCGCCAACCGGCGTCCGACCAACATGGTCTTCCAGAGTTACGCGATCTTCCCGCACCTCAATGTCGAGCAGAATGTCGCCTACGGGCTGAAGCGGCTGAAGCTAGCGGCCGGCGAGGAAAAGCGCCGCGTCGAGGAAGCGCTGGCGCAGGTCTCGCTGACCGGCCTCGGCAGGCGCCGCGCCACCGAGCTTTCCGGCGGCCAGCGCCAGCGCGTGGCGCTGGCCCGCGCGCTGGTCATGCGCCCGAAGGTCCTGCTGCTCGACGAGCCGCTCTCGGCGCTCGACAAGAAGCTGCGCGAGCACATGCAGGTCGAGCTGCGACGCCTGCAGCAGGCGGTCGGCATCACCTTCGTGCTGGTTACCCACGATCAGTATGAGGCGCTCGCAATGTCCGACCGCATCGCCGTCATGTTCGGCGGCCGCATCGCGCAGGTCGCTTCGCCGAAGGAAATCTATCAGCGTCCGGTCAACCGCCAGGTCGCCGACTTCCTCGGCGGCATGAATTTCGTCAAGGCCGAGATCGTCGAGGAGAACGGCGCTTCGCTGGTGCTCGACACGCTGGGCTTCGGCCGTGTGAAGACCGACAAGCCGAAAGGCCTTTTACGCAATGGCGGCGCGGCGACGCTCGGCATTCGGCCGGAACGGCTGCGCGTTTTGTGGGACGATGCGACGGCGAAGTTCGAGGTCGCCGGCAAGGTCGTCGAGCGCCATTATTTCGGCGAGATCACGCATCTGATCGTCGAGATACCGGGCCTGGAAAAGCCGCTCTCGGTGACCGAGACCAATGATTTCGGCGCCGACGACATCCCGGTCGGCGCGCCGATCCGCCTCGCCTACGATCCCGAGGCCCTGGTGGCGATGGCCGACTGAATTTTCCTGGCGGCGATACGCCCTGCCACGATCGCGCCTTCCACATAGCCGGGAAAAGACGGCGAGAGTTCCGAAGCCGAGAAATAGACCGGCGGGGCGCCGGCAAGGATAGTGCGCTCGGCGTGCCTCGCCGTCACGTCGACGATGAGATCGCTGTAGGCGCCGCCGCTCCAGCGGTCATGCGTCCAGTCGCGTGAGCTGAAATCGACAATGTCGGCAGCTTCCGGGCCGAGTGCTTGCTCGAGCCTCGCCGTCACTTCCGCGCGCAACGCCGCATCATCGAGCAGGTGCCAGCGCAGCGCAAGCGGCCCGCCGATGAAGACGATAAGCGCGGCATGGTCGAGATCCTTGCTGGCGTCGCAGGCAAACAGCCCCGGCTGATCGCGCCACATGACCATGCCGCGCAGATTTCGCTCGCGCCAGAATGGCCTGGCATAGCGCACCAGGATCTTGATCACCGCGCCGCTTTCCCAGACGCCCAGAGCCTTTGCAAGCTCCGCCGGCAAGGCCGGCGCGAATTCGAGCTTCGCCGCCGTCGCCGGCGGCAGAGCGATCAGCGCCTTGCGTGCTTCGATCACACCGCGGGCCGAGACGACACGAACGCCTTGCTGCCCGTGCTCGATCCGTGTCGCCGGTTCGCCCAGCCGCAGCCGATCGCCGAGGTCACCTGCCAGATCGTCGGCCAGCGACTGCATCGTATCGCGCAAGAAATACTGCAGCTCGAACACCTCGTTGGTGATGCGGCGATCGTTGTCGATCAGGTGCCATAACGGCACCTTGTCCAGCGCCAGGCACCACAGGCCTTCGATCATCGAGCGGAAGGCGGCCTTGGCGTCGGCCGCGTCTTTCTGGCGCTCAAGCCATGTCGCAACGGTCACCCCGGCGATCGAGGGATCGTCCGGCTCGATCCCGTTCATGCGCTCGCGGATCGCCATCGCGATCTGATAGGTCCGCTCGGCTTCCTTGGCGGGCATCGACGGATGGGTGATGAACTCGCCCTCGACATAGGTCTCGACCAATGTCCTGCCGCGCGTCTTTACCAGTGCCATCACCTCCGGCATGTCATCGCACAGGAACTGGCCGCCGCTGTCGATCCGTTCGCCGAGCCCGTTTTGCATGGCCTCCACACGGCCGCCGACGCGGTCGCGTGCTTCGAGCAGCAAGAAGCCGATCCCGGCGCGTTTCAATTCGAGCGCGGCCGACAGGCCGGTGAAGCCGGCGCCGACGATTGCAACGTCGGTTTTTTCTGATTTGCTGCTCAATAGCCGGCCTTGATCTTCTCGAACTCGGCGACCATGCGCTGCTTTAGCTCCGGCGCGACCGGCTGCTGGAACAGCGTCTTGTCGAGGAATTTGTCGAGATTGTCGAAGCCGCGGTCGGTGAGCAGCTTCTGGTCCATCGCCGCCATGCCGGCGCTGTTGCCGTGGCCGTAGCCGAAGGTCTCCACCATGTATTCCGAAACGTCGGGCGCGTTGACGGCGTTCAGGAAATCATAGGCCTGGTCGAGCTTGCCCGGCGCGTCCTTCATCAGCACGTAGCCGCACACCCAGGTCGACAGGCCCTCCTTGGTGTTGCGGTTCATCTCGATCGGCAATCCTTGTCCTTTCAGCGTCACATAGGTCTCGTTCCAGCCCCAGACCAGATCGACCTCATTGCCGGTGAAGGCCTGGTTGAGATCGGTGTCGTCCGTCCAATAGAAGCGGATGTTCTTGTGCACGTCGCGCAGAAAGGCGGAAGCTTGGCTGAACTGCTCGTCGGTCATCTTGGTCCAGTCCTTCAGCCCGATGACCAGGCTCGCCAGCGCATAGGCGTCATCGACATTGTCGCCGATGGTGACGCGGCCCTTGAACTTGGGGTCGGCGAAGATTTTCAGCGACTGCGCCTCTTGCGCCGTCACCTTGTCGGTGCGGTAGAGAAGCGAGGTGTTGCCCCAATCGAAGGGCATGAACCAGGCCTTGCCGTCGGCGGTGGTCGCCAGATCCTTCATCGCCATGATGCCCGGATTGAGGTCCTTCCAGCCGGTGATTCTTGAGGTGTCGAGCGGCTGCAGCAGCCCGGCCTCGCGCCATTTCACCACGCTCTGCGAGCACGGATGCGCGATGTCGGCCTTGAAGCCGGCCCGCATCTTCTCGAAGGCTTCGTCCTCGTCGCCGAAGAAGGAGAAGGCCGGCTCGGCGCCATACTTGGCGGTATAGGCCGGATGCAGCAGCGGATCCTCATAGCCCGACCAGTCGAAGACCACGAGATCGCCGCCGCCCTCGGCAAGCGCATAGGCGGCGCCTGCGCCAACGGTAACGACGGCGGCCAGGACAAGGCTGCGAAGCACGGATATCATGGCGCGAGAACTCCCCCATCGCGAACGCGTTTCGGCGAGGTTAGGAGAATTCCGGGTCTTTGGCGAGCCTGCCTGCCCGCTGCGCTAGCGGAGCAGGCAACGACCGCACAGCACTCAATAGCCGGCTTTGATCTTCTCGAACTCGGCGATCATCTTGAGCTTGAGCTCGGAAGGCAGCGGCTGCTGGAACAGGGTCTTGTCGACCCACTTTTCCACATTGTCGTAGCCCTTTTCCTTCAGCACCGTCTGGTCGACGCCGGCCATGCCCTTGGTGTTGGCCTGGCCGTAGCCCCAGTCCTTGACCAGCACCTTGGCGACGTCCGGATCGTTGACGGCGTTGAGATAGTCATAGGCCTTGTCGACGTTGCCGGGCGCGTCCTTGAACAGCACGTAGCCGCACACCCAGGTCGAGATGCCCTCGTCGGTGTCCTTCTTGGACTTGATCGGCACGCCGGCCGCGACCGACTGCACGGTCGCATCGTTCCAGGCCCAGGCGAGGTCGACCTCGCCGCCGCTCAACAGCTGGACGATGTCGGTGGTGTCGGTCCAGTAGGAGCGCACGTTCTTGTGCACCTGGCGCAGGAAGTCTGACGCTTGGCGGAACTGCTCGTCCGTCATCTTGGTCCAGTCCTTTAGCCCGATGGCGAGGCTGGCCAGCGCATAGGCGTCGTCGACATTGTCGCCGATCGAGACGCGGCCCTTGTACTTCGGATCGGCGAAGGCTTTCAGCGACTGCACGTCCTTCTCGGCGATCTTGTCGGAATTGTAGGTGAGCTGCGTGTCACCCCAGTCCCACGGCATGAACCAGGCCTTGCCGTCGGGAGTGGTGGCAAGATCCTTCATCGCCATGATGCCCGGGTTGAGGTCCTTCCAGCCGGCGATCTTCGAGGTATCGAGCGGCTGCAGCAGCCCGGCCTCGCGCCATTTCACCACGCTCTGCGAGCAGGGATGACCGAGATCGGCCGTGAAGCCGGACCGGATTTTCTCGAACGCTTCGTCTTCGTCGCCGAAGAAGGCGAAGGTCGGCGAGTCGCCGTTCTTCTCGACATACTTGCCGTGGAAGCTCGGATCCTCATAGCCGGACCAGTCGAACACGATCAGGTCCTTGTCGGCGGCAACGGCGAACGCCGCCGCCGAAGCCGCAAGCGTCCCGGCGAGCGCCAATGTCAGTGTCAAGCGTCGGCTGAGTTTCTTCATGCTGTTCCATCCTTTTTTGGTCTTGCCGGTCTTGCTGGCCGGCTGTTGCTAACCTCGGCTGTTCGCTAACCGTAGTGTTTCGGGAAGGCGGCCGCCAAAAAGGCATTGGCCGCCTGCAGCGCGGTTTCGCGCGTGGTGTCCTCGGTGCCCATCATCAACCGCAGCCAAAGGCCCTCCAGCATGGCCGAAAGCGCCAGGGCCATGACCTGCGGCTCGTAGGTGTAACCGCCGCTTTGCTTCAGCGTCGCGCAGAGATCGATAAAGACCTGTTGGTAATAGGCATCGCGCGAGCTGCTCAGCGCCTGGTAGGTCGGCCGCGACTTGGCCTCGCCCCAGAAGGCGCACCAGGCGGCGAGCTTGCGCTTGTTGCAGATCGAGCGATCGAAATCGGCCCACACCAGCGCCTGCAGCTGTCTCGCCGGATCGTCGCCTGCCTTCTGCAAGGCGGTGCGCCAATGCGCCGAATACTCGTCATACATGTGCTGCAGCGTGGCGACGAGCAGCTTTTCCTTGCTCTCGAAATGGAAGTTGACGATGCCGCGCGAGAGACCCGCGCCGTCGGCGACGTCGGCCATCGTCGTTTCCGCGTAGCCGCGCTTGGCCAGGGAATCGATCGTCGCCTCGATCAGCTGCAGCCGCCTGACCTCTTTCGAAGCCTTGCGGCCGCGCTTCTCGCCGTCGGCTTTTCCCGGCTCGGCGATGGTGTCCTTGGCCTCTGTGCTCTTCATGGGTGTGACGGTCTCCAGCATCGCCGGCTATCCGACCGGCTTCCAACCGCGCAGATGAGTGGGACGGTGCTCCCCACTGTCAAGCACCTTCTGCATCGCCTCCCAGGTCCGGATGTTCTTGTCGACATAGGCCGCGCCGACCGCGGCGGCGACGGGTTGATAAAGCGGTCCCTTGAGACGAACCAGTTCTTCCCGCGCCACCTCGCGGTACCACGTGTTGCGGTCGCGAACGGCGACGTCGATGAAGCCGGCTCGGCGCATCGCCTCGGCGTAGCGCGCGGGCGAAGCCATGGCGAAGGACAGGCCTTCCGCCGCGACATAGGCCTTCATGTCCGCGGACGGCTCGCCGTCATGCGAGATCATCCAGTTCGACGCGGCGAAGACGCCGCCGGGTTTCAGCACGCGGAAGATCTCGGCGAACAGCGCCTCCTTGTCCCGCACATGCAGCAGCGCATCCTTCGAGAAGACGACGTCGAAGGAAGCGTCGGCGAACGGCAGCGGTCCCGGCGGCGCCTGGACGAAGCGGACGCGGTCTTGGAGACCTTTCTGGATCGCCTTTCGCCTCGCCGTCTCGATCACCGGCTTTTCGACGTCGAAGCCGGTGGCTCGAGCAGCGCCATGCGTTGCCACCAGATGCAGGGTGATGCCGCCGGCTCCGCAGCCGATATCGAGGATCGTCTTGCCCTTCAGCGACAGGCCTTCGACCACGCGGTCGACCTCGTCGGGACCGCCCGGCGACAGATAGCCGTCGCCCCAGAGCGCTTCGAGGAAGCGAATGGCGGCATCGTCATATTCCGGCTCGGCGTCAGCCGTTTCGATCATCGGATCTTCAGCCCCAACTGCCGATATGGGTCGGTCCAGAGATACGGGCAAAGCCTAGCGCATTAACGGGAAAACGCAACATCATTTGTTGAACATTCATTCAATATGTCTGGACAAAAAGCCGTTGGCCGTGCCAAATTCCGTGCATCGGGAACAAAGAGCCCAGAAAAGAAGGGCGGCCGGACGGAGGTTGAGCGCACATGAAGGCGTGGGACGCGATCGTCATCGGCGGCGGCCACAACGGGCTGGTCAATGCCTGTTACCTGCAGCGCGCCGGGCTGGACGTGCTGATGGTCGAGAAGAACGACTGGGTCGGCGGCGCCGCGACCAGCCGCGAGCTGACGCCGGGCTTTCTCTATTCCAACTGTTCCTATGTCTGCTCGCTGTTCCGACCCGAGATCATGCGCGACCTGGAGCTGCCGCGCTTCGGCCTGCAGGTGATCTCCTATGAGGGGGGCGCGGTGTTCACGCGCGACGGCGACTATCTCGCCAACTACCGCGATCACGACGCGCATCGGCGCGAGTTCGCCCGCTTCTCCAAACGCGACGCCGAAGCCTATGACCGCTATTCGCGCGACGTCACAAGGCAGTGCCGTTTCATCCAGCCGCTTTTAATGCGCACCGCGCCCGACCCGACCAGCTTCAAGCCGCGAGATCTGGGCGAGTTGCTCTATCTCGGCAAGAAGTTCGCCGGGCTTTCGGCCGAAGAGATGGCGCTGACCTTGCGCTTCTGGACGATGTCGATCTCCGACTTCCTCGACGAATATTTCGAGACCGACGTCATCAAGGCGAACTTCGCGCTCTCCGGCATCATCGGCACCGCGCTCGGGCCGATGTCGCCCGGGACCGCATATGTGCTGCTCCACCATTATATGGGCGAGGTCGACGGCTCGGTCGGCGCCTGGGGCTATGCGCGCGGCGGCATGGGCGCCGTCACCAGGGCGCTCGCCGCCTCCTTCAGAGCCTCTGGCGGCACCATCCGCACGGGCGCCGAGGTCGATCATGTGCTGATCAGGAACGGCAAGGCCAGGGGCGTCGTGCTCGCCGGCGGCGAGGAGATCTACGGCAAGCTCGTCGTCTCCAACGCCGACGTCAAGCGCACCTTCCTGAAACTTGTCGAGGAGAAGGAGCTGCCCGAAATCTTCCTAAGGCGCGTCAGGAATTTCAAGATCCGCGGCTCGTCCGGCAAGGTCAACATTGCGCTCGATTCGCTGCCCGAATTCCCGGCTCTGCCCAAGGACTCGCCGGTCTATCGCGCCGACATGCATTTCACCGATTCCATCGAGCGCATGGAGCGGGCCTATGACGACTGGAAGGCCGGGCGCTGGTCGGCCGATCCCTTCCTCGACATGATGATCCCGACCACGCTCGACCCGACCATGGCGCCGCCGGGAAAACACTTCATGAGCTGCTTCGTGCAATACGCGCCGCCCAAGATAGACGGGCGGGACTGGACCGACGCCGACCGCGACGGCTTCGCCGAAAGCGTGATTGCGCAGATCGCCGAATATTCGCCGGGCTTCCACGACCGCATCGTCCATATGGAAGTACGCACGCCGCGCGAGATCGAAGCCGAGGTCGGGCTCACCGAAGGCAACATTTTCCAGGGCGAGCTCACCTTCGACCAACTGCTCTTCAACCGTCCGGTGCCGGGCTACGCGCAATACCGCTCGCCGGTCGGCGGGCTCTATATGTGCGGCTCCTCCACCCATCCTGGCGGCGGCGTCATGGGCGCGCCCGGACGCAACGCCGCCGCCGAGATCCTGCGCGACCTCGCCAAGCCAACCTTGCATATGAGCCCGGCCCATGACGTCATCTGAAGCGAACTGGGACGCCATCGTCATCGGCGGCGGCCACAACGGCCTTGTCGCCGCCGCCACGCTGGCCAAGTCCGGCCGCAAGGTGCTGCTGCTCGAGGCCGGCAGCGAGGTCGGCGGCGCGGCGCGCACCGAGGAGTTCGCGCCCGGCTTCCGCGTCTCTGCGGTCGCGCATCTGCTCAACCGCCTGCATCCCGACGTGGTGAAGACGCTCGAGCTGGAGCGCCATGGTCTCAAGGTCGAGCGCTCGGACTTCGTTCCGTCGGTCGCGCTGTCGAGGGACGGCGCGCTCACGCTGCACGGCGCCTATGGCGAGGTGCTGGCGGGCGCGAGCCACTCGGAGCAATCCGCCTGGAAGGCGCTGCGCGCGCAGCTGTTGCGCTATGCCGGCGTGCTGAAGCCGTTCCTGTCGCGCCGGCCGCCGGACCTCGGCAACATGTCGCTCGCCGAGATGACCGGGCTCGGCCAGACGGCGCTGGCGCTGAAGAAGCTCGGCAAGGAGGACATGCGCGACTTCCTGCGCGTGCTTTTGATGAACGTCTCCGACCTGCTCGACGAGCAGCTTTCCGATGACCGGCTGAAGGGCCTGCTCGCCTTCGACGCAACGCTGGGCAGCCATCTCGGGCCTCGCTCGCCGACTTCGCTGCTCGGCCTCTACTACCGGCTGGCCGGCGAGATCGGCGGCCTCGCCGGCGCGCAGATACAGCCCAAGGGCGGCATGGGCGCCGTCGTTGCCGCCATCCGCTCGGCGGCGGAGAAAGCGGGGGTTTCGATCCGCTCGGCATCGCCGGTCGCCAAGGTCATCGTCGAGAAGGGTCGCGCCGTCGGCGTTGTCACGCAAAGCGGCTCGACGCTGCGCGCCAAGACAGTCGTCTCGGCCATCAACCCGGTGACCACCATTCTCGATCTGGTCGGCCCGCGCGAGGTCGACACCGGCTTCGTGCGCAAGGTGAAGAACATCCGCATGAAGGGCGATGCGGCGAAGCTCCATCTGGCGCTCGACCGGCCGCCGCAATTCACCGACGTCGACGCCGCCGGCCACAAGGGCCGCCTCGTCATCGCGCCTTCGCCCGACCATGTCGAGCGTGCCTTCAACCCATCGAAATATGGCGCGTTCTCGCCCGAGCCGGTGATGGAGATCACGCTGCCCAGCCTCGCCGATCCCACGCTGGCGCCCTCCGGCGCCTGTGTGCTCTCGGCGGTGGTGCAATACGCGCCCTATACGCTGAGGCAGGGCTGGACCACCGGCAAGCCGCAATTTCTCAAGGCGATCATGGCGCAGCTCGAAACCTATGCGCCCGGTATCGGCGCGACGGTGCGCCATGCCGAGTTGCTGACGCCCGCCGACATCGAGGCGCGCTACCGCATGCCGGGCGGCCACTGGCATCATGGCGAGCTGCAGGCCGACCAGATGCTGATGTCGCGGCCGGTCTCCGGCTGGTCGGGCTACGACACGCCGCTCGAAGGGCTGTTCCTTGCCGGCGCCGGCTCGCATCCGGGCGGCGGCATTTCCGGCGCGCCCGGCCTCAACGCCGCGCGGCGTGTCATAGCGATGAGGGCCTAGGGATGTTTTTACAAATCGCTGAGGCCGCGTTCTTCGGCGCCCCCCTCTGGCCTGCCGGCCATCTCCCCCACGACGAGGGGGGAGATTGGCAGCTTCGGCCGGCGGCGCTCCCTTTTCCAACGTTCGAAATTGGCGAAAGCCGACGCACGGCTGATCTCCCCCCTTGTGGGGGAGATGTCCGGCAGGACAGAGGGGGGCGCGAAGGAACGCCGTCATGAACCATCATCCAACCATCAAGCCATCAACCGAAGCCCGCCTCGCCGCCCAGTCCCACTTCCGCATGTTGCGGCTCGGCACGCCCTTCCAGCCGCGCATCGATGCGCTGGCGCTGACAAACGACTGGTACAATTGGGCCGGCTACCGCGCGCCGCATTCGCTGTGGGACGAAGAGCTCGAATATTTCGCCATCCGCAGCCAGGCGGCGCTGTTCGACATCTCGCCGATGACGAAATACCGGATCGAGGGTGCGGACGCCGAAGCCTATCTCGACCGCGTCACGCTGCGCGACGTGACCAAGCTCAAACCCGGCCGCGTCCACTACACGGCCTGGTGCGACGACGAAGGCTTCGTGCTCGACGACGGCACGCTGTTCCGGCTGTCGCCGGCGCGCTTCCGTCTCTGCTCGCAGGAACGGCATCTGCCGTGGCTGCTCGACAGCGCCATCGGCTACGATGTGACGGTCGAGGAAGAGACCGAGGCCGTCGCCGGCTTGGCGCTGCAGGGCCCGACTTCCTTTGCTATCCTGCGCGACGCGGGCTTCGCCGGCGTCGAGCGGCTGAAAATCTTCGACCTCGCCGAGTTCGCGCATGACGACGCTGCCCAGGGAACTGGCAAAGTCACCATCTCGCGCACCGGTTTCACGGGCGATCTCGGCTATGAGCTGTTCGTGCCGGCGGAAAAGGCGCTGAGCCTGTGGGACCGGCTGATGGCGGCGGGCGCGCTGCGCGGCATCCGCGCCATCGGCTACACCGCACTGAACCGGGCTCGGCTGGAAGCAGGCTTGATCGTCGCCAATGCCGACTTCACCACCGCCGAGCATGCCATCCGGGCTGACCGCCTGCGTATGCCGGACGAGATCGGCCTCGGCTTCATGGTCGATCCCGAGAAGGGCCACTTCAACGGCCGCCGTGCCATCCTCGAAGCCCGCGCCAAGAAGAAGCTGCGCCATATGCTGGTCGGGCTTGAGGTCGAGGGCAACATCCCGGCCGAGCATGCGATCGTTTATTATCGCAAGAGCCAGGAGGTGGGGCTGGTGAGCGCCGCCATGTGGTCGCCGATGGCCAAGCGCAACATCGCCATCGCCTCATTGCAACGGCCCTATGGCGACACGATCGTCGACGACCTCTGGGTCGAGATCTACGCCATGCGCGAGCTGCAGTACCAGAAGCTGATGAAGCGGGTGAAAGTGGTGCCGCGGCCCTTCATCAAGCTCGACCGCCGCGCCGCCAACCCGCCGGCGGATTATTGAGATGGCAAGCGAGGCGGATGAGCCGGACGCGGAAGCCGCCGAGCAGTGGGCGCTGGTCAACACACCGCTTGGCGAGATGTGGTCCGGCCGCACCCGCTACGCCGCGGCGATGTATTTCTTCAAGCGCGGCGAGATGAATGCCGAGACGCTGGAGGTCTACCGCATCTGCGCGAGGCTCGACCACGAAGACCCTTTGCCGATCATCCGCGACCGCGGCGTCGGCAGGGAATGGCTGCAACGGATGGGCGCTTAGGCAGACCGTACGCGGATGACGGCACTGCGAGGGGCGGTGCCGCGCGATCGTCATGTATGGACGGCCCCTTTTGGGCAAGAGGCAAAATGGTGACGACGGCGTAGGTCTGGAGCGGTCATGTATTCGGCCTTTAGTGCGGTCGATTTCGAAGACCGCTGGCCCGCAAGGGTTACGCGGATCAGGTTCCAATCATTCTAGCGCGCTTTTGGATCGCGATGACGACGGCGGATTTTCCCGACCCAGGTCCTGACCATTTTGCCGTGCTGCCTTTTTGCTCCTTACGCTGCTAAGGGCCTCGATTGCGGTTAAGCCGCAGCTGGTGCCCTGTATTGTTGTCCCGATTGCAGCATGGCCCAGATGATGCGGGCGGTCTTGGCGGCCTGGGCGACGACGGCGACCTTGACCGGCCGCCTGGCCAGCAGGCCGCGAATCCAGGGCGAGCCCCTGTCGGGTTTGGCCCTGACCTGGCGCAGCCAGGAACTGGCGCCGAGAATGAGCAGCCTTCGCAGATCCCTGTCGCCGGCACGGCTGATATGGCCTGTCGGCTTGTGCTTGCCGCCGGTGTCATGGCTCTTGCGGGTCAGGCCCAGCCAGGCGGCGAAGTCCCTGGCCGAGGCGAACTGACGGCCATCGCCGATGGCTGCGATGGTTGCATGCGCGATGATCGGGCCGACGCTCGGGATCGTCGTCAGCCGCAAGGCCGCCCGCTGCTGCCTGACCTGAGCCAGGATCTGCTTGTCCAGCTTGCCGATCTCGCCATCCAGCGCCCGCCATTGCCCGGCCAGAGGCGCCAGACAGATCAACAGCGCCGCGGGGATGGCTTCATCGGCTGCCTCGATGCGCTGCAGCAGGGTCTCGATGCCCGCGGCCCC
>SUGL01000075.1 GCA_004963905.1 Mesorhizobium sp. | reverse complement strand
TGCCGCGCGAGCGCAAGGTGCGCGTCGCCATGAGCAACGCCTTCGCCATGGGCGGCACGAACGCAGTTCTGGCATTCAGGCAGGTGTAGAAGCCATGCAAGACGCCTCATTTGAGGTCACCTGTCGTATCTAGCTGCTTGCCGGACCACTATGTGAAGCGAGCGCTATTGGCTGCCTCTGCGATGCGGGAATTGGCAGCGGACGTCTCACGATCAAACAGGCATCTGCTTGTAGAATTCTTTTAATCGTGAAGCGGCGCGAGTGCGCTATCCGTTGAGGTGAGCAAGGCCGGCGCCCTGGGTGAGCTCTGGTGTCGGGTGGTGGAAAGTACAGGGGGAGCTGTGTGGCCACCTCTTTCTCGGCCTCGACGATGTGCGAAGGAGCCTGTGCGGCGAACGGGCCGACGCCCCAGGCTCAGAACCTGGGCGAACCTAACTCCCGCCAAAGGACAGCCCAGAGCTGGATACACGAAAAAGATACTGAACCCGCGAATCAGATTCTGATCAATCGTCGTGTCTGAGCTCCGCTCGGGCTCTTACGGAGATAATCGAGCGGCCCGGCAACGGCCGCGCGTGCCGCGGGCGTGAGCTTTGCGCTTCGTCAGAAGTGCCTCGAGCGTGACGACGATAATTGACCAGCCATATGGAACGCATTCGCCCAGTTATCCAAAGCGTGGATACCTTTCATCTAAACAAAGGATTTTACCGTTTTTGCTGCAGGTCCCATAGAAGCGCTTCAAGTTGGAAAGATAGGTAGTTCCGATGGTTGCGTTGGATCCGAGGAGCATCATCTGGTGTGCGGGGCGTACAAAGTCAGTCGCATCTGCATTGCGGCTTGGTCTTTCGGCGGTCTCCACAAGTTACGCCCCGTTGGGGCGACGCCAATTATTTAACCAATGCTTGGACATTTATCTCAACCGGACAGCTACAAGGTGAGGTCTTCCATGCGCCCGAATGTCGAGTGGAAGTTGTGCTGGGAAAATGAGTTGCAACTGGCCGACCATGTCGAACTCTCCGACTTTTTTCGAAAGACCTATGGACGGACTGGCGCCTTCAACGCGGAGCCATTCGAAGGCGGCCGCAGTTGGGCCGGCGCGAGGCCGGAATTCCGCGCAATCGGCTACGACGCGCATGGGGTAGCGGCTCACATCGGCATGCTGCGGCGCTTCATCAAAGTTGGCGAGGTCGACTTGATCGTCGCTGAATTGGGCCTGTACGCGGTTCGTCCGGATCTTGAAGGGCTCGGAATCGGTTTTTCGATGCGCGTGGCGTACCCAGTGCTCCATCAGTTGGGTGTTCCATTCGCTTTCGGCACGGTTCGGCACGCGCTGCGAAACCATGTCGAAAGATTCTGCAGAGCCGGCCTCGCGAACATTGTGTCGGGCGTTCGCGTACGGTCGACCCGTCCAGACGTGCATCCCGACCTGCCGCCCACGCGCCTGGAAGACGTACTCGTGTTGGTTTCGCCGATCGGACGCTCGATGGACGAGTGGCCGTCCGGTACCCTGATCGACCGGAACGGTCCGGAACTATGAAGCCTCTGGACTACATATGCGAAGGGCAGAGTGACAATGCCGATGGCATTGCAGAGCGCAGCGTCTATCTGACGTTTGACGACGGTCCCAATTCATTTTTCACACCGCAGATACTCAATGTGCTGGCGCAACATCAGGTGCCGGCGACCTTCTTCGTTGTTGGGGCCTACGCGGCCGACGAGCCGGAACTCGTTCGCCGAATTATTACAGACGGGCACGGTATAGCCAACCACACGATGACTCATCCGGACCTGGCTAAATGCGGGCCCGTCGAAGTCGACCGCCAGATAGTTGAGGCAAACAGAGTCATAGGGATGGCTTGCCCGCAGGCCATGGTTCGGTACTTTCGTGCACCGTATGGCATCTGGACCGAAGAAGTAATCGCTGCATCAGCGGGTGCGGCATTGGCGCCCGTCCATTGGTCCATTGATCCACGCGACTGGTCTCGCCCCGGCGTTGACGCCATCGTCGACAGAGTGCTCGCCGATATCCGGCCGGGCGCAATCGTGCTGTTGCACGACGGGTGCGCTCCCGACGAATTGCAACCAGGCAATCAAGCCAGTCTGCGCGACCAGACGGTGACAGCGTTGTCACGCCTAATTCCAGAATTGCACGGCCGCGGATTTGTAATCCGATCACTTCCTCAACATCCCTGAACAAACAGAGATCCTATGGACCTTCTCACCACAGCCAGTACTGTTGCCGTTTCGTCTTATGCGGTGCTCTCGACTGTTTACAGAGGCATGCAAGCGGTCTACTCCCAACCGGAAAATGTTACGCCGCCGTCGGAAAGCTTGTTCGGATCCGACCGTTGGCCGAGCGTGGATGTCATCATCCCCTGCTACAATGAGGACCCGCGCACACTCGCGGCGTGTTTAGCTTCCATCGCAATTCAAGATTACGCCGGAACATTTCAGGTCTATCTGGTTGACGACGGTTCTGGAAATCGTAATGCCGTCATCCCGGTACATCACGCCTACGAGGGCGACCCGAGATTCAATTTCATTCTGCTCCGCGAGAATGTTGGCAAACGCAAGGCGCAGATCGCCGCCATCCGCCGCTCATCTGGAGATTTCGTGCTCAGCGTCGACTCTGACACGACACTTGCGTCCGACGTGATCACGAAGCTTGCAGTAAAAATGCGGGATCCCATGGTCGGAGCGGCCATGGGCCAGCTGACGGCATACAACCGCAGCGACACTTGGTTGACCCGATTGATCGATATGGAATACTGGCTGGCTTGCAATGAGGAGCGCGCGGCGCAAGGTCGCTTTGGTGCGGTCATGTGCTGCTGCGGCCCATGTGCAATGTACCGCCGGTCTTGTCTCCTTTCTCTGCTGGATCAATACGAGACGCAGCTGTTCAGGGGGAAACCAAGCGACTTCGGTGAAGACCGTCATCTTACGATCCTCATGCTGAAAGCAGGCTTTCGAACCGAGTACGTTCCAGGTGCCGTCGCGGCGACAGTCGTTCCGGACAAGATGGGACCTTATTTGCGCCAACAACTCCGCTGGGCACGGAGCACTTTCCGGGACACGATGCTTGCGCGAGGTCTACTGCGTGGCCTGGATCGCTATCTAACTTTGGATGTGATGGGAGAGAATCTCGGCCCATTGTTGCTCGGCATCGCGGTAGTAACGGCGCTCGGTGAGCTACTATTTTCACATACAGTAAATTGGTGGACGGTGCTGGCTATTGTCACCATGACCATAATCAGATCTACGGTGTTATCTTTCCGCACTCGGCAGCTTCGATTCATCGGCTATTCAATGCACGCGTTAATCAGGATATTCCTGTTGATCCCCTTGAAGGCTTACGCCCTGTGTACATTGAGCAATAGCGATTGGCTGTCGCGTAAAAGTGTTCCCCTGCCCAACAGAAGCACAAAGGAAATCACAAGCGCGACGCCGCTTGCCGGAGCAAATGCTGCGGGCAATTCTGGAATTGCGGAGTCACTTCATACTGCAGATCTTTCGCTCACAGCTGGTGAAGTCTGACGGCCTTGCAGCGCCGGGTGACCGAGTAAGTTGTGTCAGTCGACACGTGGTGAAGCTTGTCGAGTTACCTATGGTCAGAACGGGAACTATCTGGAAGCGACACGTGGCATCTTGACGTTAATTCTTTGGCGGAAGCGATACACGCGTCGCTCCGGCCGCGACTTTCCAAAGGTGCCATCTCAAGGCGGTGGCCTGCTCTGAACCAGATTCGTAAGTAAGCTGCCGGTGGCCAATCGGACTCATTCCGCTTGAGATAGACGCATGTCCAATGTAGCAATCGACCTTACCAGCGTAACCAAATTATTCGGAAACAAGCTCGTTGTGGACGGGCTGTCCTTCACCGTTGCATCGGGAGAGTGCTTCGGTCTGCTGGGGCCGAACGGCGCAGGCAAGAGCACGATTGCGCGTATGCTCCTCGGTATGACCCGGCCTGACGCGGGTGATATAACAGTCCTCGGTCTACCAGTGCCGGCACGCAGCCGCTTGGCCCGCAAGGGCATAGGCGTGGTCCCGCAGTTCGACAATCTCGACCTGGAATTTACGGTACGTGAGAACCTGTTGGTGTTCGGGCGCTACTTCGGCATGAGAACAAGAGAGATCAACGCCGTCATCCCACGGCTCCTCGAGTTCGCTCGCCTTGAGAGCAAGGCGGATTCACGTGTCGGCCTGCTATCCGGCGGGATGAAGCGGCGCCTGACGCTGGCACGTGCTCTGATCAACGACCCCCAGTTGCTTGTGATGGATGAGCCCACGACCGGCCTCGACCCGCATGCCCGCCATCTGATCTGGGAGCGACTTCGTTTCCTGCTGGCGAGCGGAAAAACGATCATTTTGACCACCCATTTCATGGAAGAGGCTGAGCGGCTTTGTGATCGGCTGTGTGTTCTCGAGCGGGGACGCAAGATCGCCGAGGGCAGTCCTCATGCGCTGATCGACGAGTACATTGGGTGCAACGTGATCGAGATCTTCGGCGGCAATCCACAGGAGCTGATTTCGCTGATCAGGCCGTACGTTCAGCGTATCGAGGTAAGCGGCGAGACGCTCTTTTGCTATGCGCCTGATCCGGAGGATGTGCGCATCCAGCTTCGCGGTCGAGCGGGTCTGCGTATTCTGGAGCGTCCACCCAGTCTGGAGGACGTTTTCTTGCGGCTAACCGGACGTGAGATGGAGAAGTGAGCAATGGGTGAACGTCTTGCGGCCGCTCTACCCGCCAACGCCTGGAACTGGATCGCGGTGTGGCGCCGCAATCATTTGGCATGGAAGAAGGTGGCATTTGCTTCAATGCTCGGCACCCTTGCTGATCCGATGATTTACCTTTTCGGGCTCGGCACTGGCCTTGGACTGTTGGTAGGCCGCATCGAAGGTGCATCCTACATCGCTTTTCTGGCAGCCGGCATGGTTGCGACAAGCGCGATGACAGCATCGACCTTCGAAACAATTTACGCGGTTTTCGGTCGAATGCGCGATCAGGGCACTTGGGAAGCAATCTTGCACACACAACTTACCCTCGGCGACATCGTTCTCGGTGAATTGACCTGGGCAGCCACAAAGGCCTTTCTGGCCGGTACGACAATTGCGATTGTTGCCGCCGCGCTAGGTTATGCCGCGTGGACGTCGGTTCTCTACGTGCTGCCGGTCATCGCTCTCACCGGGTTCGCCTTTGCGAGCCTGGCCATGCTCGTCATCGCGCTCGCGCCCAGTTATCACTATTTTATTTTCTATCAGACGCTTGTCATCACACCTATGCTGTTCCTTTCGGGCGCGGTTTTTCCAGTCGGCCAATTGCCAGGAGTGTTTCAGCAGATTGCGGCCTTCTCGCCGCTGGCGAATTCTATCGATCTAATCCGTCCGGTGATGCTCGGCCGCCTGGGCGACAATGTAGGGCTGCATATAGGCGCACTTTGCATGTTCGCTGTATTGCCTTTTTTTGTGTCGGCTGGACTGTTTCATCGACGACTAATGCGTTGACGCTTACCTACGCCCATCAACGAGAAGGAGGTCCGCAATGCCGGATTGCAAACTGCCCACAGCGGCCCGGAGGCATGCGTGTGCCAGGAATCGCGAGTGGTACAACAACGCCGAAGCCGGGCGCCACCCAGCCGCTGCAGGCACGCGCCCATCTTCGCGACCACACCTCGGAGTACAGGCTGGGTGGTGAGGCGCGGACCCACCCGGAGCGTTCAAGCGATAGCAGCCAAGCTTCTTGTGCGCGTCCCCAGACCGTCGCGGCCATTATTTAGTTGGATACACATGCAATGACCCACAACGAACCAACTCCTGAGCCTTTTGTGATCCTTGCTATGCCAAGGACCGGAACACACTATTTAGAAGAATTGCTAAACGAGCATCCGACCGTTTTGAGTAACGGTGAGTTGCTAAACGAATATGATCCCAATTGGCCCAGCACGGATCGCCTGCTAGGCACGGATCGCGAGCTTCTTGAGCTTGCCTATGTGCGCTGCCCTATGCGCGACTACAAGAATGTGACGCATCTTGGCTGCAAGATCAATGAACCTCAGTTTCGCGAGCGTCCAGCATTCTTTGCGGAATTAGCTCGTTGGCCAGCACTCAAGGTCATCCTCGTTGTTCGCCGAAACGTATTGGAATCGCTCCGTTCCTTTGTGCAGGCCAGGGAAAGCGGTCAGTGGCTGAAGTTCAGCTCGGACAACGATACCGCTCGGCCACCGAGCGTCAGGTTGTCAATCGCTGACTGTGAGGCTTATTTCAAAGCCGCCGACGATTTTCACGCTCGCGTTATGGACTCCTTCACGTCGACCAACCTGCTTGTAATGGAATACGAGAGCCTTCTTCATGAACCTGCCCAATGCTTGGGAGCGGTTTGGGATTTCCTGGGCGTTCCAGCGCTTGAGCCATCAGATAACGCCATCCTGCAGCGCCAGGAAACGCGACCGCTGGATCAAACGGTGGAGAACTTTGACGAGTTGCGGATTCACTTCGCACGCGGACCTTATTCAAGATTTTTTGACCTCGGAGATTCGATGCGCTCCTACGCTTAATCGCTTGTCCCGCGTGCTCTGATGGGCGTGTAGGATATCCTACAGTTTGCGCGCATTCCGTCGCAAAACTGACCAACCAAAGTCACCAAGACGACAGATATCGGCCGGCATTCGATCTGCGGCGAACATCAAAGGCACGGCCGCAAGGCGACCTGGTCAATTCCCTCTCTGGCGAAGCACTTCTTCACGCGATCTTTGGCGAGCCTTGAGTGCAAATTCCGGCAAAGGTGGAGGGTTCCAGTGCGCAACCCGCACCAATCTCGCTGGACGGGACAGGCCTCCAGTTGGCACGGCGCTTGCTCCGAGATGACAGCAGCGCTCGACCGGAGCGCAGCATGGGAGAAGGAGGAGCCCCCACCCCGATCCGGTCAGGGAGAGAGAAACGGTGTTGGTTCCAAAAGTCCCCCGCGCGATCGCAGCGCCCCGCAAGCGCCATTTTGCCCGGACCTACGTGCAGGTGCTTGCCGCCATAGTCCTGGGTGCCGCAATTGGCTATCTCTATCCGGAAACCGGCCAGAGCCTGAAGCCGCTCGGCGATGCCTTCATCAAAGTCGTCAAGATGATTATCGCACCTGTCATCTTCCTGACAATTGCGACCGGCATTGCCGGCATGAGCGATCTGCAGAAGGTCGGCCGAGTTGCCGCCAAGGCGATGGTTTATTTCCTCACCTTCTCGACGCTTGCACTCGTTGTCGGACTGATTGTCGCGAATATCGTTCAGCCTGGCGCCGGCCTCAACATCGATCCGGCCTCGCTCGATGTCCAAGCCGTTAAGGGCTATGTGGCCACGGCTCACGAGCAGTCCGTGACCAGCTTCCTGATGAACATCATCCCGTCAACGATTGCCAGTGCCTTCGCGGAAGGCGACATCCTGCAAGTCTTGTTCTTCTCGGTCCTGTTCGGCATTGCTTTGGCGATGACCGGAGAGACGAGCAGGCCGGTCGTTACCTTTCTCCAGGCGCTTACCGCCCCCATTTTTAAGCTCGTCGGCATTCTGATGAAGGCTGCACCCATCGGCGCCTTCGGCGCAATGGCCTTTACGATCGGCAAATACGGTATCGGTTCGGTGGCCAACCTCGCGATACTGGTCGCGACGTTCTATCTTACCGCCTTCCTCTTCGTGTTCGGGGTTCTCGGCGCGGTCTGCCGCTACAACGGCTTCTCGATCTTTTCTCTTGTCCGCTACATCAAGGACGAACTGCTGCTTGTCCTGGCAACGTCCTCCTCGGAGGCCGCGCTGCCCTCGCTCATGGAGAAGATGGAGAAGGCCGGCGCCGCGCGTTCGGTCGTAAGTCTCGTCATCCCTACTGGATACTCATTCAATCTGGACGGTACCAATATCTACATGACGATCGCCGCCCTCTTCATCGCGCAGGCGACGAACACAGATTTGTCAATTGCCGATCAGATCCTCCTGCTGCTAATTGCGATGCTTTCCTCGAAGGGTGCGGCAGGCGTCACCGGCGCCGGCTTCATCACATTGGCCGCTACTCTCTCTGTCGTGCCGAGTGTTCCCGTTGCCGGAATGGCTCTAATTCTTGGCGTGGACCGCTTCATGTCGGAATGCCGCGCGCTGACGAATTTAGTCGGTAATGCGGTGGCATCGCTCGTTGTCGCTCGCTGGGAAGGCGAATTGGACCAGTCACGGATGGAAGCCGCTTTCCGCGGTTAGGGTTACATCAAACTGGCTCCCCGCAAGCAAAATCGCAACAGCGCGACGTGTAAGTCGCGGCCTTGCCACAACAGTCGAATTGCCAGCCTCCAAAGAGCGCTGGAAATAGAGTACTAACGCAGTGAGTAATACAACACCATGAAGCCCCTAAGCAAACGAACGGTTCACGGAAACTCATCTGGGTGCGCATGGAGCGCTGTTCGTCGAATGCGCTATCAACCGCCGGGTGTGGGAACTATTTCAGCTTGCCGCCCCAAGCCGTCGCGGGAGCGCACCGGATGATGGAGGACCGGCCGATCAGAATCGCTAGGGGAAAGCGCGTCACAATTGCCGATCTCGCCCGCGAAGCCGGAGTCAGCGTAGCAACAGTCGATCGGGTTCTGAACGTCCGCCTTCCGGTGCGAGAGGAGACCGCCCAGCGGGTCCATGCGGCCGCGCACGCGATCGGCTATCATGCTGCCGGTCTCATCAAACAGCGCTTGCAGCAGCACCTGCCGCACTACAAGCTGGGCTTCATCTTGAGAAAACCTACCCACGATTTCTACCAAGATTTCGCTCGCAAGATCGAAGAGTCGGTCAGTATGGCTAAATCCTTCCACGGCCTTCCGATCATCGAGTTCGCGCAGTCACATTTGCCGCGTGACCTGCTCCCGCTTCTTAAGGACCTTGGGAGCCGCTGCCAGGCGATCGCCATGGTGGCGGCCGATCACCCGAAAATCACAGCATCAGTCGAGGAGCTCAAGGCGAAAGGTATCCCGGTATTTTCGCTGCTATCCGACTTCGCCGATGGCGTGCGCGAGGGCTACATCGGCCTCAACAACAGCAAGGTCGGACGGACTGCCGCTTGGGTGTTTTCCAAGACCGCAAAACGGCCCGGCAAGGTGGCGGTGTTTGTCGGAAGCCATCGCTTCCAGGCGCATGCGACGCGGGAAACGGCCTTTCGTGCGTATTTTCGTGAGAACGCGCCAAAATTCGAGGTGCTTGATGCGCTCGTGAACCTTGATGAACGGCAGCTCACTTACGAAAAATTGCTGGATCTTATGCAGCGGGAACCAGAGCTCGTCGGCTTCTATATGGCCGGCGGGGGGATAGAGGGGGCAATTTCCGCGCTCCGAGAAGAGGGGAGCGGTCAGGATCTCGTCGCGATCGTGAGTGAAATGACGCCGCAGTCACGTGGGGCGCTTGCGGATGACATCTTGACGATGGCGGTCGGCACGCCAATGCGCCGACTTTGCCAGGAGCTGATAATGGCAATGGAGCGGGCCATCAAAGCCGGCGTCGCGGAGAGCCCGGGGCAGACATTTCTGCCGTTCGACATTTATCTTCCGGAAAATATTTGAGCTTGATGGATTTCTATCATGAGCGCCCATTTTCCTTTCACCGATGAAAGGAAAGCTCGATTGACTCGGCCGTCTCTGTCCGATCTGTGAACCGGCGTGGTTCCGTCTTGAAAGAAGCCGGATGCCGAAATGGCAGCCGCGCTTCATGGAAGGAAAGTCAAGCAATGCGCCAGGTATCGCCCCGCTTTGCACTCGATCACATGGCGGCGCCCCGCCTTGACGTCAGTGCGCTTTTCGCGCTTGCCCGTGACCAAGGCCTGACCGACGTCCAAATCCGTTACCCTCATTTCAGCAATCCTGTCGCACGCGGCATTCCGGCTGCGGACGTCCGGTTTGCCGCTACCGAAGCGGGCATCACGATCATCTCTGTCAACGCCTTGCAGCGGTTCAACGACTGGACTCCAACGCGTCAGGCCGAGGCAAGCAACCTCGCCGATTATGCGACGGCGTGCGGGGCGGAGACGCTCGTTTTGGTGCCGGCCAACCGCAGCTCGTGGCCCACCAATAGCGAGCGCCAGGACAATCTTCGTTTCGCTCTAAACGAGATCAAGCCAATCCTCCAGTCGCGGGGTCTGATCGGTCTTATCGAGCCGCTGGGTTTCCGAACCTGCTCGCTTCGATCAAAGAAGGAAGCGGCCGAGGCCGTTGCCGCGGTTGATGGCCAGTCCGTCTTTCGCCTCGTGCACGACACGTTCCACCACACCCTGGCCGGGGAGACATGCCTGTTCTGCGAGCTTACCGGCCTGGTGCACATTTCAAGCGTAAACGACCCGACCTTCTGGATTTACCCCGATCGCTTTCTTGCAGGTTCCGACAATGGCAGCCAGATTCAGGCGCTGCTGGATGGCGGCTACGCGGGACCTTTCTCGTTCGAGCTGGTCGAGGAAGTCCATTCTCTGGACGATCTCGCAGGCGCACTTGCCGCCAGCATCGACTTTATCCGGCGAGGGCTATTGTCGTCAGAGTAGATGGTGACAGGAGTAGTGACTATAGGTGCGCCTGAATTTTCCGTGGGTTCACAGCGGGACAGCCATCCGAGATGCCTCTTGCATCATTATCTCCCGCATCCAGATGCTTGCCGGATCGCTATTGTGGAGGGCCGGCCATTGGAGGGTCTCGGTGAATGTGGGAAATGGCAGCGGAAGTTCGATAACCCGCAGGGGGAACGTGTTTTCGAAATGCCTGACCAGCCGCAAGGGCATGGTCGCTATACGAGCTGTGCCGGACACCATAGGTGGAATCATGCTGAAGCCCTGCACGGCGACCTCGACACGTCTCTTAAGGCCATGCTCAAGCAAAAACCATTCCTCGATAGACGGCTTCATCGTACGCCCGAACCTGACCGCGACGTGCCTCATCGACATGTATCTCTCGAATGTAAGCTGCTGTGGCAGCTGCTTGTTTGTGGGACAGCCTACGCACACGAGCTTCTCGTCAAACAGCGGAACGCTTGAATGCACACTCGACGTGAACATATCCGGTAGAATTAGAAAATCGACGTCACCGCGCCGGAGAAGCTCATCGGGGCTATCGTCGACAGGCAGCAGTTCGAAGCTGACGGCGGGGGCTTCCCGTGCAATACGCTCCACAAGCTTTTCGAAAAACACGAGCGTGACGAAATCGGAAAGAATGATCCTGAAGAGGCGATCGGCTCGAGCTGGGTCAAACGGATCCGAAGAAATAATCGAGCACTGGATGTGCTGGAGAGCGTCGCGAACTGCGGGGGCAAATGCTGCCGCACGCGGGGTTAGAAATCGTTCGCGACCTCTTATCGTAAACAGTTCATCGCGGAAATAATCGCGCAGTCGGGCGACGGCCGCACTCATGGCGGGCTGACTCAGGTTGATCCTGCGTGCCGCCGCCGAGAGATTACGCTCCGTCAGGAGTGCGTCGAGCACAACGAGGAGATTTAGATCAAGTCCTTTGAAACGCATGTCATCAGCCATCCATGGGATGGATGCCTTTAACCGAAACAAACGACTTTAACAATTTAGCATTCTTGCAATCTTTTGTCGCAAAAAGTTTATGATGGATGACGTTAAGGTCCGACATATGAGCCGCGTGATCTGCCGAAGCGAGCAATCGTACGTACTGTGCAGGTCAGAGATTGGCGGTTTGAAATGCCGGGCCGATGGCGCCGGGCTATCAACCAGCGTCTTCGGCGGCCCCGACCTAGCAAGGCGTGGTCCGAGGCGACTGATGGGCGGTTTGATCCTAAGCTGCCGTGAGGCCTGTGTTGTATCGGCGAAGCCAATGCAGCAGTTCGGCAGCGTTTTTGAGAGCTGTTGTAGGCTCGGCCTAAGCCCATTGGCGCAAGCCTGTCTGAACGAAGCGCTTGGCCTTGCTGTTATCCGGTGGTGATCTGTGGTGCCTTTTCGTCCTGCCGTTCTTGTTTTGGAACGCCCTTATGGTGAGCCCATCCGGGACGTGGGGCACCGGGAGCACGAAGGTGCAGGCAGGCCGTCAATAGACCGTGGGCTGAGAGCCCGAGCTCGTTACATCGCCGCCCCTCGCGACTTTCCCGGAGGCGCTGCGAGCGCGGATCAGTAGATGTCGTGTTACCCGCCAGCTCCCGTCTTTGACCGAGCCAAGAAGGAGGAACGGGCATGCGCATCATCGGACTGGATATTCACCGCGCCTTCGCCGAAGCAGTGGCATGGGAGGATGGCAGGCTCAGGCGACTCGGCCGCGTCGACATGCGGCGCGATCTGCTGGCGGCGTTCGCCGCGAAGCTGTCGCCGAACGATGTCGGGGTGATCGAGGCCACCGGCAACGCGACGTCCGCTACGGCTGTGGTTGCGCCGCATGTGAAGAAGGTGGGGATCGGCAACCCGAAACAGGTGCGTATCATTGCCTATGCCAAGATCAAAACGACGATCGAGGCCGACGTTCTTGCGCAGCTCTATGCCAGCGGCTTCTTGCCAGAAGTCTGGATTGCGGACGAGCCGACGCAGGCTCTGCGTCGACAGGTGACACGGCGCAATCAGATTGTCCGACAGAGATCTCGATTGAAGACCGTCATCCAGTCGATCCTTCATAGCCACCTGATCCCGTCCTGCCCGCATGCCGACCTGTGCGGCGCCAAGGGTCGGACCTGGTTAATCGAGCAGGTCGTACCGCAGGACGAGCGCCTCGCGATCGATCGGCATCTGCGCGAGTTCGACCGATTGGGCGAAGACCTCCAGGTCATCGAACGCGATCTTGCCCGCTCGGCTCTCGAGGATGAAGGCGTGAAGCGGCTGATGACCATTCCCGGCGTCGACATCACCGTCGCGCTGGCGATGAAGGCGGCGATCGGCGACGTGTCGCGCTTCGACGATCCGCAGAAGCTCGTGACCTATCTCGGGTTGAACCCAAGCGTCCGACAGTCCGGCCAGGTCCGGCCTACCATGGGCGGATCACCAAGCAGGGCCGTGGTCATGCGCGCGGCATGCTCGTCGAGGCGGCCTGGGCGGCCGCTCGTGCTCCCGGACCGTTGCGAGCCTTCTCCCTGCGGCGTGCGAGCCCGGCGCGGACAGCATGTCGCGGCCGTGGCAACCGCACGCAAACTCTCTGTCGTGATCTGGCATCTGTTGATGAAGGGCGAGAGTTACGCGTGGGCTCGACCCTCCCTGCATGCCAAGAAGCTTGCGCGATGTGGAACTCAAGGCCGGGAGCAAGGCTGTGCGCGGCCAAAAGGGAGCCGCGCACGCCTACAACATAAAGAGCCACCGGGAAGAAGAGCGCCGCTGGGTGGAGCAGGCCGAGGGCGCCTATGCACGCCTCGCCGCCGGTTGGAACCCACGAGGTCCGAAGAGGGTAGGCACGGATGCCGCAAACGAGGCGCGACGATAGAAGCTGCGCGGCAGGGCTCTCATCTCGGACCCTGCTCTTCGCCACGCGGTCGTCCGTGCGCGACAGGAGAATAGCGCAGATTTATCAACAAGGCTCTTGTCGATCACATCAGTGGTCTTGGGCGCTGTACGGCCGGGTGAAGACTTTGCAGGTGGCCCGGAAAGCGTTTGACCTGTAGCGAAGCAATTGTCGTCATTACGCGCTCGACCCGGGCGCCCAGCTTGGCATAAGAGCTACGTGGCCTCAGGAAGCGTCGTCAATGCAGACCATGGACGAATTCCCAGCCGATGCCGAGATGCCGGTCGACCGTGCCTGTCGCCGTCCGGTGATGCGATGCCCCCGAGCGCATGAGTTCGCCCCGGATGCTCCCGGTCACGACGCACGGGTTCGGGTTCCAAGGCGCTCAGTTTGTTCGCGCCTAATCGGTGTAGGGCGCGGCAGAAATACGAGCGTGACGAAATCGGAAAGAATGATCCTGAAGCGGCGATTCGGTAGAGCCGGGTCAAACTATCCGACGAAATAAACGAGCACTGGATGGGCAGGAGAGCGTCGCGAACTGGAGGGCAAGAGCTCCCGGACGCAGCGTTAAGTTTGAATACCTCCGCGGACATGGTCGCGAGCTCATCGCGCAAATAATCGAGCAGCCGAGCGCCGGCCGCACTCATGACCGGCTGGGCTCGGTTAATCTTGCATGCCGCGCCCATGAGGTTGCGCTCTGTCGGGAGTGCGTCGAGCACAACGAGGAGATGTAGTTCACGACCTTTGAAACGCGTGGTCAACTATCCAAAGTGTGGATGCCTTTCATCGAAACAAACGATTTCATCAATGTTGTGGAATCCTGCATGGGCAGAAGCACCTGACGGACACCGATGCCCCACTGCCTCATGGCGTGGCGAGCGTCTTAAGAAACCGCCCGAAAGGAGATTTTTCATGCGCTCTACCGGGCAGTGGAGTGTTGGGAAAGGGAGTTGCAACTGACCGGCCATGTCAAACTGTCCGACTTCTTCCGAGCCTATGGACAGACTGGGAGACGCGCACGGTGTAGCGGCTCACATCGTCATACTGCACCTACGCCACACACCGGCCGGACCTGATCCGGCTTTATGAGCATTGGGCTTTGTCAGTCGCACAAGCGTGGTGGCTATTTTCGCGAGGCGGCGCGCCTCAGGAACTGAGCCGCGTCCAGGTCGAAACGCGGGAAAGAAAGACAGGAAACAGAATGGCCGATCAATTCGCAACGGACGTCATTGCCCTGATCAAGAAACGCGCCGAGTCGGAGAGCGGTGAGGGAATGCCTGCGTCATTCGTCGGCGAGATAACAATCGCCACGGAACTGGACGCGCTCGGGTTCGATTCGCTGGGTTTGGCGGACGTCCTCTGGGATGTGGAACAGGCCTACGGCATCAAGATCGATATGAACACGGCCGATGCCTGGTCCAATCTCAAGAATGTCGGCGACGTCGTGGACGCCGTCCGCGGCTTGCTTGCGAAGGAGGCTTGAATGGACAGGCGCGTCGTTATCACCGGAGTGGGCGGCCTGTGCGGACTGGGCACTGACGCCGCCTCTATGTGGAAAGAGATGCGCGAAGGCCGCTCCGCCATCGGCCCGCTCGCCAATTCCGAGCTTCATGACCTGGAGGGCATGACCGGCGCTGAGATCAAGGCGCTGCCCGAGCACGACATCGATCGCAAGCAGCTCGTCTCCATGGCCCGCTTCAGCTTGCTCGCCGTGCTTGCGGCGCGCGAAGCCATGCGGCAGGCCGGACTTTCCTGCGACGAAGGGAATGCCCATCGCTTCGGCGCTACAGTGGGCGTCGGCGGCTTGGGCTGGGATGTAATGGAGGAAACTTACCGGGCCCTCCTTTTGGACGGCGCGAGGCGAGTTGGCATCCTCGCTGTACCCAAAACGATGCCAAGCGCCGCCGCCGGCCAGGTGAGCTTGCGCCTCGGCTTGCGCGGGCCGGTGTTCGGGGTGACCTCCGCATGTGCCTCGGCCAACCATGCGATCGCCTCGGCGGTGGATCAGATCAAGCTGGGCCGGGCCGACGTAATGGTTTCCGGAGGCAGCGACGCACCCTTCGCATGGGGCGTGCTGAAAGCATGGGAAGCAATGCGCGTGCTTTCACCCGATACCTGCCGGCCCTTCTCCGCCGATAGGAAGGGCCTGGTGCTGGGCGAGGGTGCTGGCATGGCCGTGCTGGAAAGCTACGAGCATGCCAGGGCGCGTGGTGCCACAATCC
>SUGL01000074.1 GCA_004963905.1 Mesorhizobium sp. | reverse complement strand
GGGTTCCTTCCTCGGGGACTTTCGTACGCCTGCCGGCGCCCGAAACTCTTCACGTGAGCGGACCGGCAGCTATTGTCGTCACGAAAACGACTGCGGACATCGCGATCTCAACCTTGCCGCAGCCGATGTCCTGAACGATCGCGCTGCACGGCAACAGGTGCCCTCGAGGGAAAGTGCTTCGTGCGCCATACCTGGGACTGCACGCGCGAGGGTACGGTTGTCGCGATAGTCGAAGCCGAGAAGACCTTCTTGAGGTCGGCCTCAGTGAATTAATGACCTCGAACCGCTGTCAGCGCATTATCGCTTCCGCTCCCTTATCCGCAGGTTGGGGTGCTCGGTGCACGGTTCCTCGACCGTATCGGCGCCGGCACCCGCTCTGCACCGCGCGACGCCCTTATCGCCGCGGCTGCGCCAGAGGAACACCGCGGGAAGGCCTTCGGCCTCGAAGGTATAGGCGACAATCTAGGTGCCTTTCTCGGACCGCTCATTGCCGTGTTTCTGCTCGGAGCGCTTCGCCTCGATATGCGCGGCATCTTCTACCTCACCATCATCCCGGGTCTGCTCGCCTTAGCCATGGTGCTGTTCGTGCACGAGGAACGGACTGATTTTGTCGCCAAAGCTAAGGTGGAAATGAGCCTCCGGGGGTTTTCCCGCACCTACTGGAAGTATCTGCTGGCGCTTGCCGCCGATCTCGTGCCCAAGGAGCTACGTGCCGGCGGCATCGGCTGGTACAATTCACTCGTGGGAATGATCCAGCTCCTTGCGAGCGTAGTTGCAGGCCTGCTCTGGGACTGACTTGGACACCAAGCCGTCTTCATTTACGGAGCGATCTTCGCCGTGGCAGGCGCCGCGAGCAGAAGATTGTGGCGGCCGAAGCTGTCGGACAGAAAGCCCGTCGGATACGACATCAAGGCGGCTACAAGGTTGAATCCAGCATAGACGAGAACCGTGCTCTCAACCGTTGCGCCGGTGGCCTGCGTTTCAAGAATTAGGAAGGCGTTGCTCGAGTTGCCTATGCAGAAGAGGCCAGTCGTTTGTTGTCTTCTTTGTCGCTTATGGGGGATTTGCGCTCACCGCCTCCGTCCTGGGTCGGAATTTGAATGATCGAAGCGGAATCCGCAGGGCTCGTTGCCGAATCGAATTTGCTATCCAGCGCTGACACCAAAAATAGTCCCGACTGCAGCCGTGACACCCATCGCGAGGGCACCCCAGAATGTAACCCGCACAGCCCCTCGCACCACGCCGGCCCCTCCGGCGGTGGCTCCCAGGCCGCCCAGGATGGCCAATGCGACGATCGTGAATGCCGCAACGATGACGCTTGTCTTATTCGCAGGCGATACGAGCGCGACAAGCACAGGCACGACCGCCCCTGAGGCGAAGGTAAGGGCCGAGACCAGGGCCGCCTGCACCGGGCGGGCAGCGACCGTCTCGGAAATGCCGAGTTCGTCGCGGGCATGTGTCGCCAAAGCATCGCGCTCAGTCAATTGGACCGCGACCCGCTCCGCGAGATCGCGATCCAGGCCCCTGTCGACATAAATCTGCGTCAGCTCTTCCAGCTCTGCCTCGGGTGTTTCGGCGAGTTCCCGCTTCTCGCGAGCGAGATCCGCGTTCTCGGCATCCGTCTGCGAGCTGACCGAGACATATTCGCCGGCCGCCATCGACATCGCGCCGGCGACAAGACCGGCCAATCCCGCGATCAAGATCTCGGTCGACCCCGATCCGGCTGCCGCCACTCCGACCACGAGGCTCGACGTGGAGACGATGCCGTCATTTGCGCCAAGCACGGCGGCGCGGAGCCAACCGATCCGGTGAACCATGTGAATTTCGGAATGCGAGAGGCGGCTCATTTCGAGTCCTTCATTAGAGGTTGGTTTCAATGGCCACTGCGGCTGGCGCAGACGACAGCGCTCCGGCGAGGACCAAGACTGATATCACGCAGGGCCGCGCCCGATCGGACCGGCCCGTGAAGCAGCGCGAGGCCCAAGTCGAGGCCGCCCAATGCGAACAGCAGCAAGGCGGTTTGTGCCTGGCTCCGATCGAGTGCTCTCATATTGCCCAGTCCCCTTCGGCCAGAACCGACATCTTTCCGCCGCCGAACAAGCGCCCGATCCGACAGGAGCGGATGCTATGCGCTTCACCGCGAAGCAGGAACAGGGCATCGAGCCCCAGTCGTTGGGCAAGTTCCCCGCCCTTGTCCGGGCCGAGCACCATGAGGGCGGTCGCCCAGGCGTCGGCCTCGGCGCAGGTCGGCGCGATGACGGTGACCGAAGCTGGCGATTTGACGAGCGGCGCGCCGAGGGTCGGGTCCATGGTGTGAGAGAGATGTCGACCCTGCACTTCGACCCGGTGGCGGTAGTCGCCGGATGTAGCTACGGCGCAATCCTGTAGGGACAGGATCGAATGCGGCGCGCGGCGTTCCGGATCCGGTTCTTCCACGGCAACCGTCCAGGCCTCGCCGTTGGGCTTCAGACCCATGGCCCGCATCTCGCCATCGATGCCAACGAGAGCGTCGCGAATGCCGATGCCGCCGAGAACCTCGGCAAGACGGTCCACGCCGTAGCCCTTGGCGATGCCGTTGAGGTCGAGCGCTATTGGCACGCGCTTGCGGACCCTGGCTCCGTCGATCTCCAGCGCATCGTGGGCAGGCATGCGCCTGGCCTGCATCGCTCGGCGGATGCGGTCGGGACTGGCCTTGGCCGGGCCGAAGCCCCATGCGCTCACCGCGCCCCCCATCCCGATGTCGAAAGCGCCGCCGGAAGCCCGGCCGACCGCCAGGCCCAACCGGATCACGTCGAGCAAGCGTCCTGGAACCGTTACCCACGCTCCTTCCGGAGCCCGGTTGAGGCGCATCAGGTCGCTGTCAGGTTTCCACGTCGACATCTGTGCGTCGACCTCGTCGACTGCGGCTTGGAGGGCTGCACGGACGGCTACAGCGTCGAATCCCGAAGGCCCGTGGCAGAGCGCGGACCAGCGTGTGCCCATCGTCGGCCCGTTGAGGGCGTGGCGCTTAAGATCAGTAGACATCTTCGACATAGCGTCCCTCCTCCTTCAGGATCGCGGGTGACAGGTCGAGCGGTCCAAGTATGCGCGCCATCGCCTCGGCAACCCCGGCAGCCATCTGCCGCCCGCCGCAGACCATGACCTTCGCGCCCTTGCGTATCGCGCGAACGACTTCGAGTTGATCGGCCACCAGTGCGTCTTGAACGTATCGTGGCCGCGTGCCACGGGAGACCGCGGTCGACAGGGTGGATAGCCTGCCAGCGGCTGCCCAGGCTTCGAGCTCCTCGCGGTAGAGGAAATCGCTTCCTGGAAGCCGCATGCCGAAGAACAGGTGGATCGGCCGCCGCGAGTTGTTGGCGCGGATGAAACCTGCAAGCGGTCCTATCCCGGTGCCCGCTCCGATCAATATGAGCGGCGCACTGTCGCGTCTGACGTGGAACGTGGGATTGCGCCGGATGAAGCCAGCGACCGTTCCGCCCGGTTCGAGCGCCATGAGCTCGCCGGAGCAGATGCCACCCAGATGCTTGCGCACCACAATCTCCACGAAACCGTCCCGGCTGCCCGAGGCGAGCGAATAGAAGCGCGGCACAGGCGATCCCTCAGGCACGATGCCGAGCAGGTCTCCCGGTTCGAAGCGGCCGAACCCGCGTCCCGTCAGGCGTTGCCAAACGGACAAGGGCGGCAGGGCAAAGCGCAGGATCGCGGTCGGAGCCTGGACTTCGTGGCCGTAGTCGCGGCGCGAAACAAGCGTCAGCGGCTTGACCTCGGGGAGGACAGGCTGGTGGTTGAGTTCCAGGTCGATGCCGAGCGCCATCCCAAGCGCACGTCCCCAGCGAGCGAACTCCTGCGGAGACTGGCGGTCGACGGTTTCGAAGGGCAGCAGAAGCGGCCAGCCCTTGCCTTCGGCGGCAGTGGCAACCGCCCTGGCGTAAGCGCAGAAGGCCGGGAAGCTCCGATCGCCGAAGCCAAGCACAGCCAGTCTCGCTGCGGGTGCCGCGCAAAGCCCGGCCACCCGGTCCAGGAATCCTTTCGCGGAAGCGGGAGCGTCGCCGTTGCCGTAGGTCGCGGCAAGCACGACGTACCGGTCCGCACCGGAAAAGCGTCCGGGGTCGAACGCCGACATAGGTGCGGTGTGGACGCGCTGCCCTGCGCGAGTCAGGGCCGCATGCAGCGTCGCAGCAAAACTCCAGGTGCTGCCGCCCTCGCTTCCGACCAGGATGACCGTCTCCGCGTCGGCTGGCGCGGCATTGTCGCGGATCCTGGGACGACCGCTGAGGCCTGTCAGCCAGATGAGGAGTCCCGTGGCACCCATGACAGGAACGGCAAGCGCCGTGAGCCCGAGAAACAGGCCGAGAAGTGCTGCGCCTTGTCCGGTGTGGAGCATGTAGATGGTTTCGGAGACGCGCGACCAAGCGCTCAACCTGGACCAGCCGAGCGTCGCCCCGGTTCCCTGGTCGAGGTAGCCAATGCCGCTGTCGGTCTTGAGCGTAAAGACGTCGGTGGCGTCTCCCGCATAGGGGAAGTTCAGCTCGCGCAGGCTCGAGACCGGCGTTGCTGCGAGCAGCGGCATCGATGTCAAGGTGGCGCCCATCGTCCCGCTCACCGCGGAGGGCAGGCTTGGAACGACTGCCCTGTCGGGAAGGAGCCCGAAGGTCGAGGCCGTCATCCAGAGAGCCGTTGCCGACGACAACAGAAGGCCGAGGACCGCAGCCCGCGCAAGCTCAACATGGATGCGCCCCGCCAGAGGCCCCCGCAGCGGGGCGAACCAGCGTCTCCATCCGCCGGCGCGCCTGGCGACCAGCATCGAACCGGAGACGGCAAGGACGAGCATCGCCGCCGCTCCCGCTGCCATGGCGATGCGGCCGGCGTCGTCGAGAAACAGCGAGCGGTGGAGGTTGGTGAGCCAGCGCTGCGCCGGATTGGGATCGGCCGGACCCACGGCGGCCCCTGTCGCCGGGTCGATGACGGCCGATGCCGGCGCGCCGCCGTCGAACCAATAGGCGGTGATCCGCCCGGAAGGCGAGCGCCGGATCTGCTCGACTTCCGGGAAGACGGACTTGATGCGTGCGGCAAGGTCTGCGGCGCTCATCGCCTGTTCCGCCTGCGGCGCCGAAATCCGTTCCGCCGCCGGGAAGACGGACAGCGCCGCGCCGCTGACAGAGAGGAGCGTCACGAGGACAAGAGCCGGCAGGCCCAGCCAGCGGTGAAGGGCACGGATCATTGCTGCAGCTCCTTACAAGCCGTAGCTGAAGTCCGCGATGTAGCGGCGACCGGGGATGGACTTTCCAGCCCCTTGCGCCGTCAGCGGCACCGCGATTTCGTTGGGGCTGTCGCGCATGTCCTCGGCGGCCGCGTCGACGTGGACGGTGTAGCCCGCGTCAAAGAGCGCATCGGCAAGGTCGAGCGTGATCTCCAGCCGGCGGCCGGCGCCCACGCTGGCTCCGGTGATGCCATTGATCTCGGCCGCTTTGCCGCCCGTCGCGCGGTACCAGTCCGACAGGTGTTCGTAGTATCTGGATTTGGTTCCGGCCATCCACAGGCTTCCAGCATAGGCCCCCTTGAGGTCCGTGACATAGATGGCGAGGTAGGCTCCGTTGCCGGCATAATCCTTCAGCGTGGTGGCAAGGGTTACCGGCCGGGCCATGGCGATGCCGGGAAGCGTCAGGGCCGTAGTCAGAGCCAGGGCGGCTAAGATGGTTCTCATTGGAATGTTCCTTGATCTGGCGTGACTCGAGCCGGCGGCTCAATTGACCTGAACCTTGGGCATTGCACCGGTGCCGAAGAGGCCATTGCTCGGGGGAGCCACGCTTCCGGCCGGAGCCGGGCCCGACGCGTTGCCGCCGTCGTCGTCATCATCCTCTTCATCGCCCTCATCATGGTCGTCACCGTCCCCGCGGCGCAGTCGGCGTTCATGATCACGGCCTTCGCCGTCACCGTCGCTGACCAACACCGGAGATGCCCCAGGGGCCTGGAACGCACCCTGGGCTGTGTTGCGCCGTCCCTCGAGCTGGCCGGCGCCGTGCATGGCGCTCCACGCGGGAATGCCGATCACGGCGATCAGCGCTGTCGACGCGAGCAAGATGGAAATGGTCTTTTTCATCGCAGGATCTCCTTTTTCTGCTGCTGCCGTTCTGGCGGCCCGGCCTGATCTCTTCCTGACCGGAACGGGTTTTTTGCTTCAGCTTGCCGTCAGGAATCGAAAGGCCCCGCCGAGACGGGGCCAGGTTGGCTCTCTGCTGCCTGGATACCTACGTCAGCTGATGTCGCCGGGCGCGGGAGGCCTCTTGCGGCCCGTGAGCATCGCCCGGACCAGGTTCTCGCGGTGACGGAACGATGCCAGCGCCACTCCGCCGATATGAAGCGCGACCAGCAGAAGCATCAAGTTAGCAAGGGTTTCGTGGACCTCCTTGAGTGGACCGCCGACCCGCCTTTCCGGGGAGCCGGTTGTCCCGGCTTCAGCCTCGCTGCCATTGTCGTCCGCGAATGCGGAGGCTGTGATCTGCATCTGTCCGACGGTGGCCGCGGCGCGGTCCGGTGACTCCAGAAGCCATCCAGTGAAGGCCGTCCCCGACAGCGTCACCAGGATCGCCACGACCATCGCCGCGCCAGCCGGGTTGTGGCCCAGGTAGCGCCGCTCCCTGCCAGTCACCATCTTCCTGATGTAAGAAGCCGTCCGGACGGGTCCGCGGACGAACTGCGTGAAGCGGGCGTAGCGGCTGCCGACGAGACCCCATAAGACCCTGAAGCCGACAAGACCGGCGACCGCATATCCGGCGAGCTGGTGAACAGGCTGGATATCTTCCGCGGTCAGCCAAGCCGTTGCGAACGCGCCGACGAGGCTCCAGTGGAAGAGGCGAACCAGAGCGTCCCAGACCAGGACCCGCCGCGCGGCGGTGTCTTGGGAGTCGGACTGGGTCGAGGCAAAGTCATTGGCCGTCATGGCGGCCTTCCTCGTCGCGGTGCCGATGATCGGCGCCGTCCTTGGGTTCGATCTGGATGATTTCGAGGGTCGATGGATGGACGGTCGCCTCGATCGGCTGCCCCTGGACGTCGGTGCCGTCGATCTCATAGCAGCCGTCATCGATCTTGATCCGGCGCACCGTCCAGCCATGCTGGGCCGCAAGAGCCGCAACTGCCTCCCTCGGCTTCCAGTCCGCCATCGGCACGAAGCATTCGTCGTCGGCGAGCGCCGGGCCTGCATGCAGGGCCGCGACGCAGGCGAGAATTGTCAGGGCAAGCCGCATACGCCTGGACTCCGTTCCAACCGGATTTGAGCCAACGCAAGGTGGAGAGCCAAGCTGACGGTATCCTGAAGTTTGCGCGCAATCCGCTTCAGCGTGACGTCAGGAACGTCCGCCAAGGAAGGCAGCGGCCGCGAAAGGCGAACGACAATGCGAATCCTGCTGATAGAGGACGACAGCGTGCTTGGCGCGGCGGTGCGCGACCAGATCGTCGGTGACGGCCACTCGGTGGACTGGGTCACACGGATCGATGCGGCGCGGGATGCGATGGCGGGCGCGGCCTATGACCTGATCCTGCTCGACCTGATGCTCCCCGACGGACGGGGGATCGTGTTTCTTCGCGCGCTGCGGGCGGCCGGGGATGTCACGCCCATCATCATCCTGACAGCGCTCGACCAGGTGACGGACAGGATCGAAGGCCTGACCGCGGGGGCCGACGACTACGTCGTCAAGCCGTTCGATCTCGACGAGTTGTCGGCGCGCATCGGCTCGGTCGCGCGCCGATATTCCGGCAATCCCAACCCCATCGTCCGGCTTCGCTCGCTCGACATCGACCTTGCCCGTCGAAGCGTGCGTCGAGACGGCAAGGCGGTTCAGCTGACAGCCCGCGAATGGGCATTGCTGGAGGCGTTGCTGACACGGCCAGGCCAGTTGCTCTCCAAGGCGCAGCTCGAGGAGAAGCTTTACGACTTCGATGCCGAAGTGGAGAGCAACACGATCGAGGTCCATGTCAGCAGGCTGCGCAAGAAGCTCGGCACCGACCTCATCGAGACCGAACGGGGCCTCGGCTATCGGCTGGCCCAGACATGATGCGCCCTCGAAGCCTACAGGGCAGGCTTCTCCTGTCGCTGGGAGCATTTCTGTTCGCGATCTGGATCGGCGCGGCGTGGGCAACCGCCGTCCTGCTGCGGCACGGGATCGAGGACGTCTTCGACTCCTCCCTCCAGGAGACCGCGCAACGCCTGCTTCCCTTGGCGGTCCTGGACATCGTGGGCCGCGAGGACGGAGACGCCGCCAGCCAGCGGCTTGGAGCGATCCGGGCCCATGACGAGCTTCTCACCTATGTGGTCCGCGACGACAAGGGCAAGATCCTGCTTCGGTCCCATGCGGCCAACCTCTCCGTGTTCCCGCCTTATCAAGGACAGGGCTTCGGGCGGACAGCGACGCATCGCCTTTACAGCGAAGAGGCCCTGCAGGGAACGGTGCGCATCACGATCGCCGAGCCGCTCGCGCATCGGGCTCAGGTGGTGAGAGACGTGCAGATAGGCCTGGGACTGCCGATCCTTCTGGTCATCCCGGCCGCGTTTGCCGCCGTGGTGCTGGCAGTGCGGAGAAGCACGAGGCCGCTGCGCGCGTTCCGGGAACAGCTCGAGACCCGGAGCGAAAAGGATCTCGGGCCTGTGGCATCCGATGACCTGCCCAGCGAACTCGCGCCGCTGGCTGTCACGTTGAACGCGCTGTTCGAAAGGCTCAGGGCCGCCTTCGAAGCGGAGCGCAGTCTCTCCGACAACACCGCCCATGAACTCAGGACCCCGCTCGCCGGCGCGATCGCTCAGGCCCAGCGCATCCGCAAGGAAACCGCGGAACCACAAACCGCCCAGCGGGGAGCAGACATCGAGGCGACGCTCAAGCGGCTGACAGCGCGCGCCGAACGGTTGATGCAACTCGCGCGGGCGGAAGGCAGCCGGCTTCGATTGGAACGAACATCGGACCTGCGGGCTACCCTGGGCGTGGTGGTCGAGGACCTGCGCAAAAGCATCACACAAGAGCGGATCGTCCTTCACATGCCCGAAACCCCCGTGATATCCGACATCGACCCCGATGCCGTCGGTATTCTGTGCCGCAACCTCGTCGAGAATGCGCTGCGCCATGGCAGCGGCTCCGCTCCAGTCGAAGTCACCCTTTATCCCGATGGGCTGCTGACGGTGTCAAATGATGGACCCGTCGTGCCACCCGAAACCCTGGCAAAACTGGCAGACCGTTTCGAGCGGGGCGGAATTTCGGCCCGTGGCAGTGGAATCGGGCTATCGATCGTTTCGACGATTGCCGACCGCATAGGCAGCCCGCTCACTCTCAGATCGCCGAGACCCGGCACGCACTCAGGTTTCGAAGCCAGCGTTAAGTTCGCGAGCGCAAGAACCGCCAGATCCACAGCGTCATCTTGAAGCTGACTCTGATCTCGGTCGTCTGGTTCGAGGCCACGGAATCCTGGCCGTCATCGTTGGCGAACGGCCGGCGGCGCGCCCTGACGTGCATACGTGGGCTGGTGCACCTGCGCGACCGAGGCTCTAACAAGCGCCGGCCGAAAACCTAATCTGGGCCGGAGCCACTCAGCCATGCGGTGCCGAGAGAGCTTCCGCTATCGGGGTGACCGCCGTAACCTGCACAATGATCGGCAGCCATCGAGGCCGACAGCAGGTCCAGTCGGTCTCTCGCAGGGCCCGAACGCCCGGCATAGCGGGGCCGGCTACCGCTCCCTTATCCGGGGAAGATCAGTGCATTCAACAGGTTCGGCCCAGCGGGCGCACGACGGCCTGTCAGGGGTCCGCTCGCGTGACGACAACCATATGCGGCACGGTGCGGCGGGGCGAGTTGCGAGGTTTGCCCGAGCCGCTTTCCGCCACACATCGAAGCCGGCTCAGAAGCCGGGTGGCGATCAGTTAAGTGATCACTGACGTTTGTTACGGCTTGACTGTGAACTCCGTCCACATGCCCGTCGCGAAGTGACCGGGGACATTGCAGATGAGCACGTATTTGCCAGGTTTCAGGTTCACGGTAAGCGTGCCCGAAGCACCCGGGTCGAGTTCCGAAACCTCTCCCTTGTCGCCGGCCTTGTCCTCATCGACCCGGTTCTCGGCATCAATATAGGGAAGCGGGTCCTTCGGATCCGCTCGATACATCACGATCATTTCGTGGATGGTATCCTTGGACGTGTTCTTCACCTTGAACGTGATCTTGCCGGCCTTCACCGTCGCGGGCTTGGCCGTCATCCCCATGGTTGCCTTCGACATGTCGAGATTTGGCGTTCCATAGGCGAAGCCGGTGGTCATGGGCGTGTTCGCCCCTTTGTCCCACAGCGAAACCTGAACGGTGCTGGCGGCCTGAGCGGCGCCAGCCATCGCAACAACCGCGGCAAGGGACAGTGCCGCATTCCTTATCAGCTTCTTCACAGCGAAAATTCCTCCGGCAGACACCGGTGGAACCGACACCGGCAATCGACCGCTTTAAGGGCCGTGAAATCAACGAGCAGCCCAACGGTGGCTGCATGGTTGCACCCCCGGCCATGTCCAGCCTTGCGCTGGATCAAACCGTCCGGCCTTAGCGAACTGGGCGATGGATGGGTGTTCCGCGGGTCTCGGAAGTGGTTAGTCCAACCCGGTACTGCTGGCCCAAGGCTGATGGCCCCGACCATGAGCGGAGTGCCCTCCTGGGTGGACAGCGCCATGGCCAGTGCGCACCAGAACGGTCTTCGACGAAGGGCTTCGCAAGTCGATGCGGACTGACAGCCAATTGTCAGCTTCATCGTGGGATAATGAAACTCAAGCGGTCCGGAATGGATTCGCTGGTGCAAGAGCCAACTTGGATCGCAATGCGGATGAAAAAGATTGCCCTGTCGCTTGTCGTGATTGCCGCGTCTGGCGCCTATGTCTGGGAACAATCAGGCAAAGCTCCCCAGGACGATATGCTTGGCTCGGCGCTGCCTGCAGACGCTGCAGAGCAAGATTCCAGGCAACCGGCCGTTCCCGCGGCGCCTGCCGACAACGAGCCTGTTCCAGCGGCGGCCGTGCCCGAGCTTCGCCAGCAAAGCACGCGGCCAGAGCCCCGCCTCAGCATACCGCCGACAATAGGCAAGGAAACGACGGCTGCTATCACCCCGCCCCCACCCATGTCGAAGGAAACCGTTGCCGGGCTGCCGCATGTCGCGAACGTACCCGCCGTGCGGCCAGTGGCTCCGCCGCCGGCGCCGGTGGTCGCAAAACTTACGCCGAGCGCAACTGTCGTCACGCAAGAGATCGCGCCCTTCGCGGTAACCCCGGCCGTCTACATCCCTATCCCGCAACCGCGGCCGGACTATCCGCAAGCGCCTGCTCGCATCGTCCGTGCAGGGATGACGGCGACTTTGAATACCGGAATGAGTGCCGGCAAACACCGTTTTGTCGACGGAACATATGCCGGTCCTGTCACGGATGCCTATTATGGGCCTATGCAGATCCAGGCCTCCATCCAGGGCGGCCGTCTGACTGCACTGAAAGTGCTGAAATATCCGTCGGACAGGCGCACCTCCGTGCGCATCAACAGGCAAGCGCTGCCCATGTTGCGCGATGAGGCGATCAGCGCCCAAAGCGCCAATGTGGACATCATCTCAGGCGCAACGCTGACCAGCAGGGCCTTCATCCAATCGCTCGACGGCGCGCTGAGGAAGGCCTCTTCCTAATTCCATGCGTGACACCCGCATTCTGATGGGAATGCCCGTCACGGTCGATATAGCTGACGCGCCCAGCACACTGATCGACACCGTCTTCGATTATTTCGAGCAAATCGACCGACGCTTCAGCACGTATAAGACCGACAGCGAGATTTCCGCCATCAACCGGGGCGACGTTCCAGTCAAGGATTGGAGCGGCGAGATGATGGAAGTGCTGGCAATCGCGGAGCGGACGAGGAACGAGACGGGCGGATATTTTGACATCCGCAAACCTGACGGTTCGCTCGATCCGTCCGGCATCGTCAAGGGCTGGGCTATTCGCAATGCCGCTGGGATCGTTCGCCAAGCCGGCGTCAGCAATTTCTTCATCGAAGCCGGGGGCGACATCCAGTCTTGCGGCAGGAACGCCTCCGGCAATGATTGGAGCGTCGGCATCCGCAACCCCTTTGACACGGATCAGATCATCAAGATCGTCTATCCGCGCGGTCGCGGCGTCGCCACTTCCGGCACCTATGCGCGCGGGCAGCACATCTACAACCCGCATCAGGCCAGTGATCCTATCACCGAAATCGTCAGCCTGACGGTCGTAGGACCCGATGTGCTCGAAGCCGACCGCTTCGCTACCGCCGCCTTCGCCATGGGCCGGGAAGGAATTGTCTTCATCGAGCGGTTCCCCGGACTGGAGGGTTATGTCGTCGACATCGACGGCCGTGCAACGCTGACAAGCGGTTTCGGAGACCTTTGCGAACCATGATCAAGGCTGTCGACCGGGTTCTCGATCACCTGACCATGTACAGGCTGGTGCTCTACTATCTGATGGTTCTGCTAGTCGCGGCTTTCGCCTTCAGCTTTGTCAAGCTCGTGCCGCATGATCCGCTCGCGCTCGCCTTTACCACTGCACTGGCGCTCGCCGCCAGCTGGATCACCAACAAGGCTTTCGAGCTGGTCTTCGAGATTCCGGCAAACAACGAGTCCGTCTACATCACCGCACTCATTCTGGCGCTCATCCTCGATCCGGTCGCAGCGACGGACCTAAAGGGCGTTGGCGCCATCGTGTTCGCTTCCGTTTGGGCGATCTCGTCCAAATTCATCTTCGCCGTCGGTAGAAAGCACCTCTTCAATCCAGCGGCGCTCGGCGTGGCGCTTTCGGCGCTGCTGCTGGACAGGCCCGCCACCTGGTGGATCGGCGGCAGTTTGTGGCTGCTTCCCTTCGTGCTGGTCGGCGGCATCCTCGTTGTCCGAAAGCTGCGCCGCCTGGATCTCGTCGCGACATTTGTGATCGCGGCGTTGCTGACCATCCTGGCGACCACCGAGCGATCGCTATATGGCGACACGCTTAGGGAGACGGTCAGCTCGTCGCCACTGCTGTTCTTCGCCTTCGTGATGCTGACCGAGCCGTTGACGGCGCCTACAACGCGCTGGTCGCGTATTGCCTTCGCCGCCATCGTGGGCGTCCTGTTCGCTCCCAACGTGCATATCGGCTCGTTCTATCTCACGCCGGAACTGGCGCTGCTCGCGGGCAATCTGTTTGCATATGCGGTAGGCCCGAAGGGACGCTTCGTTCTGACATTGGAACGCATAGAGCGCTCCGCCATCGACAGCTACGACTTCATCTTCAGATCGCCGCGAGGGCTCGCTTTCGAGGCAGGCCAATATCTCGAATGGACGCTCGGCCTGAACCGCTCCGACAATCGTGGCAACCGCCGCTATTTCACGATCGCATCGGCGCCGACGGAGGCAACGGTGCGGGTGGGCGTCAAGTTCTACCCGCAATCCAGCGCCTTCAAGCGCGAACTGATGACCATGAAGCCCGGCAGCAGGATCCATGCGGCGCAGTTGGCCGGCAACTTCACGCTTCCAGCCAAGCGCGAAACAAAGATTGTCTTCCTGGCCGGGGGTATAGGCATCACTCCATTCCGCTCGATGCTGCAATATCTCCTCGATCGCGAGGAAATGCGCCCGATCGTCATTCTCTACGGAACCGAAACCCAGCAGGACATCGCCTATCGCGACGTGCTTGGCGCCGCCAGACGGAAACTCGGGGTACGGACCATCCATGCCGTCGCGCGGGACGCCGTGCGCGGCCAATATCCAGGCTATATCGACGAGCGCCTGATACGCCTGGCTGTCCCCGACTTTCCCGAGCGGACGTTCTACATCTCGGGCCCATAGGCAATGGTCAAAGTGCTGCGCCGGAAGCTTCGCGCGATGGGCGTTCGCCGTTCAAGGATAAAGGTTGACTACTTCCCAGGCTTTGCCTGAAAGGCGGTCAGCCGTGTTGTGGCAAGGAAATAGTCACGACCAGGCCCGGGTTCGCATTGGTCATGGCAAGTCGTCCGCCATAGGCTTCGACGATGTCCGAAACGATGGCGAGGCCAAGGCCGCTGCTACCCCCCTTGCTGTCCAGTTGGACGCCGCGCGACAAGACGGATTGCCGGGCAGCGTCTGGAATGCCGGGGCCGTCGTCCGCGACAGTGATAACCACTTCACCGGCCGTTGAGGAGGCAGCGATGCGCACCGACGATTGCGCAAAGCGCGTTGCGTTCTCGACGAGGTTGCCGAGCACCTCAGACAGATCCCCCTCGCTGATCGGCGCGACTAGGTCGCTGGTCATATCGACTTGGAAAGAGAGCCGTTTGCCGCTCGGCGTCCGCTTTACCACGCCCACAACGCCGGCCGCGGTATCCGACACTCTGCAAGTGGCCTTGGCGGAAACGCCAGGGGCAAGACGAGCGCGGGCCAGTTCTCGCTCGACATGGCGCCGGATCGCGCCGGCGCTTTTCTCGATTTCGTCGGCCAGCTCCGTCTCGCCCTTCTTCCGCAAAGCGCGGATGTCAGCAGACAGGACCTGCAGCGGTGTCTTCAATCCATGCGCCAAATCTGTCGCGCGTGAGCGGGCACGCACAAGCGCCTTGTCCTGGGCTTCGAGCAACCGATTTATCTCATCGGCAAGCGGTTGCACTTCCCGAGGCGCCGCTACCTCGAGTCGCGACATCCGCTGTGCGACGACGTTTCGGACCGCGACCCGCAGGCTTTCCAGCGGCGCAAGACCAACAGTGATCTGGACGAAGAATGTCGCCATGAGCGCGAGAGCAAGAAGGATCAGGGCTGGCGCGAGATCGCGAACATATTCGCTCACTGCCACTTCCACGCTGCGATGGCTCTCGGCGACGACGGCGCGAAACGACCGGCCGCCGGCATCGATGACCGTGCGCGCGACGGCAATTGCGAGCTCTCCTTCAGGCCCTTTGAATTCCTTGATCTCCTTGAGCTCGCCACCGGTTTCGCCGGCTTTCAGCGCAAGGGTCTCGTCCCATAGCGAACGCGAGCGGATAAGGGTGCCGGACGCAACGTCCTCCACCTGCCAATAATGACCGGACAGGGGGAGGGAAAAACGTGTGTCAGTCAGGGTTGCCTGGACGGAAAGGCGGCCGACCCGTATGCCGTCGCGCCGATCAGCTCGTTGAGGTCAACGCCGAGTTCACTGACGACGCGCCGTTCGACATTAAGCTCGAACAGGTAGCGCAGTCCGACTCCCGCGATGGCAAGCGCGATGAGGATTGAAACCGCAGCCGCCAGCCAGAGACGGAACCGGATCGAGTTTCCCATCAGCGACTATCATCGGGCACCATGTACCCGAAGCCGCGCCTGGTCTTTATGATGTCGCTGCCTAGTTTCCGGCGCAGACGGGCAATGATGACCTCGATCGTGTTGGGATCTCGGTCGTTGCCTGAGTCGTATAGGTGCTCAGCCAATTCGGTCGGTGACACAACGCGCCCGCCATGGTGCATCAGATATGCCAGAAGCCTGTACTCGAGAGGCGACAAAGACACGGGAACGCCATGGATCGAAACGCGCATTTGGCGAGTGTCGAGCATCAGTGGTCCGGATCTGAGGACCGGAGCGGCCTGCCCCGTCGAGCGCCGCAGGATCGCTCGCAGGCGGGCAACCAATTCCTCCATTTCGAACGGTTTGGGGAGATAGTCGTCAGCGCCGGCATTGATCCCTTCGACCCGCTCCGTCCACATGCCCCTGGCCGTCAGGATGAGGACGGGAAATTGGCGAGCATTAGCTCGCCAGCGTTTGAGGACGGTGAGACCGTCGAGCTTAGGCAATCCGAGATCCAATATGGCCGCGTCGTAACTTTCCACGTCGCCCGCGAACCACGCGTCTTCGCCATCACGCACGATATCGACAGCCATTCCGGACGCCTTCAGCGCCGCCGCGACATCCGCCGCGATCCGGGGCTCGTCCTCGGCGAGGAGGATCCTCATTGATCGCCCCCTCCGCCTCTCACGATGACACCGGCGCCGGCGTCAACGTCGACGACCTTGCGGTGACCGTCCACGCCGACAATCTGTAGGCGATAGATCCACTTGCTGCCCAGGCGGACAAGATCAACACTAACAACATCGCCCGGGGTCTTGACGCGCACGACATCCAGAATCTTGGCAAGGCCCTTGATTTCGCCGTGCTCGTAGAGGTCCCTCGCCCGGTCATGATCGCCATCGTCGTCATCCTCGGCGCGCGCGGCAAGTGGCTGAACGAGGGCAAGCCCGATCAGGCCCATCACCATGCGGCGCTTCAGGTTGGCTTTCATGAACAAAGCATCTCGCATAAGGAAGCTGTCAATTTGCTGTCAGCTATCCCTCCGACCGGCAAATGTTCCTGTCCAGGAAATTCGGTCGAATTTAAGCACGCCAGCGAGCGCCCGTATCACCGAAATGTAGGGCGTGGCAGCGTCGGGGCCGATATCATTTCCATTCGCGAAATGACGCAAGGGCGACCTTACAATTAAAACCAGCCTGGATGCGCGTCATTGAATCGGAACCCAATCAAACCGCCGCCGAAGGATGGCAACCCGGCGCGTCAATTCTCTTGAACTTACAAAAGGCGCTTCCAACATTTTCTGTGGCGAGAGCGCCATCAGGCATGAGCGGCAATTGTCCGTTTCCGGTGTACGCCTATTCATGCACGGTGGGCTCTGATGGCCTCGCCCGCGCTCCACGGTCAGACACAAGGGAGGTTGCTATGGAAAGTGGAACGTTCAAGCAGCCGATTTTCGTGAGGGACGACGGCTTCGTTCTCCGAAAGATCGAGTGTGTCATGGATGCCATAGAGTTCCTGGAGGAATGGCCAGTCGAAAGGCGCGGCCTTCTTCACGCGGCGGCATCTGAGACGTGCTGTTCCGCCTACGACGGCCGGAAGTCTGTCGAGGCGGCGCACAAAACCTTTACGACTTGGGCTCGCAGAGTCGGTGTGATCGAGAACGTCCCCGTGGCGCTGACCTGGATGACGGGACCTAAGATCGGCGGCGTAGACCACTCATTGGAAACTGCTCCTTGAAATTCCTGCGGCGGTCTCCGTACCGCCGCAGCACCCGTGCAAAGAGGCTCGGCACAGAACGATTCGGAAAGCAACATGGTCTCTGGTCATCTGGAGCCACGGCAAAGCGCAAGCCTTGGAGCACTGGCTGGGAATGCAGGCTTTCGATGACGATGCAGCCGAGCGCGACCGAGGCCGCAATCAGCAGGACGAACGGAGCGGCGAGCACGACCGTCGCCAGGCCCGCCATGCGGCGGCGCTCGGCGAGCGAAAGCGGCAGCACCTTCATTGAACGGCGTGCCAATGTCGGGCGAGGCGAAACCGCGACACGGCATTGCCGGCCAGACAAGCCAGCGCGGTCAGGACGAGCGGCTGGCCGATCGTCCAATGAAGCTGGTGCGTGCCGCAGCCTGCCCGCGGCCGCGTGCAGAACAACAGCGATGTCGGCGATCGCATAGGCCAGCAAGCCCCCCCGCCCAACCC
>SUGL01000073.1 GCA_004963905.1 Mesorhizobium sp. | reverse complement strand
ATTTGGTCGCCCGATGCCTCTTCGAGCGACGAAACATCGCCGCCATCGACAAACCCCCGCCCGTCAACCCGAGTAAACCAAAGCCGCAATCCTCCCCAAACCAGATGTGCTTCGAATATGCTTAACTTTCCCCGGACAGCCCTGCCCACTTGGGGGGAGATCAATCTCTTCGCGGGCTTCGCCAATCGCCGACGTCGCGGGATAGGCGCGGCGCGCGACACAGCCAATCTCCCCCCTTGTGGGGGAGATGTCCGGCAGGACAGAGGGGGGCGCCGTGGAGCGCAGACCTCACAGGCAATCGGCAATCCACTCACTTCCAAAAATCCGGATAAAAAATGCAACCAGATTGTAGGATCGGTGTCTGCCCCGGCGTCCTTCGGACGCAAGCGGCACGATGAACCTGGAAAAACCGTGCCGCATCAAACAGGATGCCTTACGGCATGGGAGAAGACCATGAACCTTTCCTATCGTTGGGTCATCGTCGCGGCGGGCGCGCTGATGACTTGTGTGGCGCTCGGCGCGATGTTCTCACTGGCGATCTTTCTCGAACCGATGTCGCTCGATACCGGCTGGTCGCGCGCCGGCATTTCCAGCGCCATGACCTTGAACTTCCTCGTCATGGGCGTCGGCGGCTTCGCCTGGGGCTCGATCTATGACCGCGTCGGCGCCCGGCCCGTGGTGCTCGCCGGCGCGGTGCTGCTCGGGCTGGCGCTGGTGGTGGCGAGCCGCGCCGGCTCGCTCGTCGTCTTCCAGCTGAGCTACGGCGTGATCGTCGGCCTGGCGGCCAGCGCCTTCTTCGCGCCGATGATCGCGCTCACCACCGCCTGGTTCGACACCAACCGCAGCCTGGCCGTGTCGCTGGTCTCGGCCGGCATGGGCGTGGCGCCGATGACGATCTCGCCCTTCGCGCGCTGGCTGATCTCGGCCTATGAGTGGCGCACCGCCATGTTCGACATCGGCGTCATGGCCTGGGTGCTTCTCTTGCCCGCCGTCCTGCTGGTGCGCCAGCCGCCGGCGGCGGTTGCGGCATCCGACGGCGGCACACCCTCGCCCACTGCCGACGATCCCGGCATGAGTGTCGGCCAGGCGCTGCGCTCGCCGCAATTTTTGGTGCTGGGCATGACCTTCTTCGCTTGCTGCGCGGCGCATTCAGGGCCGATCTTCCACATGGTGAGCTATGCGATGGCCTGCGGCGTGGCGCCGATGGCGGCCGTCTCGATCTACAGCGTCGAGGGCCTGGCCGGCCTCGGCGGCCGCGTGCTCTACGGCGTGCTCGGCGACCGGCTGGGCGTCAAGCCGGTGCTGATCGCCGGACTGGCGATCCAGGCCGCTGTGATCGCCGCCTATCTCGCGGTCGGCCGGCTCGAGCAGTTCTACGTGCTCGCCGTCATCTTCGGCGCCACCTATGGCGGCGTCATGCCGCTCTACGCGGTGCTCGCGCGCGAATATTTCGGGCCGCGCATCATCGGCACGGTATTCGGCGCCGCCACCATGCTCTCCAGCCTCGGTATGTCGTTCGGCCCGCTCGCCGGCGGCATGATCTACGACGCCTATGCCAGCTATTCCTGGCTGTTCATCGGCTCGGCGCTGGTCGGCCTCGGCGCGGCCGGCATCGCGATTGCCTTCCCGCCGCAGCCGAGCAGGCAAAGGTTGCAGATGGCGTGAGCAGAAGCCGCCCCGCGAACCGGAGGCCGCTTCTCAACGATCCTCGAAGCTGAAGCGTGCCGCCAGCGGCGCATAGTCAAAAAGGTTCGCGTTGCCGGCCGAATTGGTGCCGTAGAGCTTATGCGCCTCGGCCACCCGCATCGCTTCCAAATCGCCGGCGGCGGGAGTGATCGCCGGCGGCCGACGCTGGCGCAGGCCGGCGAGAAACTCGGCGCCCGGGCCTCCGGCGCAGGTGCCGATCGCAAGCAATGTCAGCAGCGCGCGATACCCGCCGGCTTCCAGGCGATCCGCAGCCTCGTCCGGCAAGCTCGCCTTGATGAGCCGGTAGCTGTTGACGAACCGCAGCGTGCGGCGGGGCGAGTTGTCGAGCACATTCGCCACCTGCATCATGAACGCCCGCTCGTCAGGTGTGATGTGGAGCCCGCTCAGCCGCCGCACAGGCGCAGGGGCAGCCGCCGGCGCCTGTGCGACGGCTCGGCCGCGCGCCGACTTGGACGCGCGCGTCGTGGGCTTTGCCACGGCCTTCGCCGGCGCCGCCGCCATCATCTCGTCGACGGCATCGGGACCAAGCCTGTCTTCCAGAAGCTGGCGCGTGTTGTCGGCCGTCATCGCCCGCACCCAATAGGGTATCTGGAAGATCTTCTCCAGATAATCGCCTGCAGTCGCCGCGCCGTTGGCGCCGGCCCGCGCCTTCTCGTCGATTTGATCCGGATAGTGCTTGGCAAGCGCCTCGCGCACCCAGCGAACGTCGACCGCCACCATGACCACGAACAACGGAAAGGTGAGCAGCAGATGGATCGCCTGCAGCACATCGACCACCTGCTTGGGAGGACAGCGGTCGAGGTCGTCGATGTACAGCACGATGCGTTCGAAAACCTGCAGTTCGGCGTCCGGCGACGTGACGCTGCCGATGAGCTTGTCCCTCTCGGATTGGTCGAGAAGCGAGCCGGCGTCGGCGATCACCTTCCTGACCTGGATCTCGGAGGCTTGCCGCGCCTTCTCCGCGCTGACGGCGTTCTCGCTCGGCGCCATCAACGCGCTCAGCTCTTCGAAATCCTTGCGCACCGTGGCGATGAAACCGAGGTGCTTGGCGTAGTCGCCCGTTGCCACGCGGTCCCTGACGAAACGGAGCACTCGCCCCTTGCCGCTCCTGAGGTTGTAATCGTTAGCGGCCAGCGCGGCTTCCTCGCTGGCGACGCGCAGACGCTCCTCGGCCTGGCCGACCTGAGCAGCGGCATCGTCAAGCTGCTTCTGGGCTTCGGCGACCGCTGCCTTCTCCTTCCGAGCCAAATCCTCAACCTTGTTCTGAAGGTCGGCATGGAAGGCGCGCACCTTGTCGGTCGCCTCCCGTGTTTTCTTCGTCGCCCAGCCAAGAGCCGCCACGAGGGGGGCGAGAGCGCCCGACACGGCGGCCGCAACGGGCGGTATCTGCGTGGTCATAAAGCGCGACGCGACGTCGGACAGCCAAGCAAGCAGCGGCGGCAGAACAAGAACGAGGATCGTGACGACGCCCACGACCCAAGGCAGCATCAGCCGTCTCAGTGTAGCCGAGCGGACGATGCCGTAGCTCGCCACGGCGTCATCCAGCTTGGCGCCGGCCTCTCCAAGTTCCGAGACGTTTGTGGTAATCGGGCCGAGGCCAAGCATGTCGGCGGCATCCTGCACTGCCTTCTTCTGGTCCGGCTTCTTGTCGCCAATAAGCTGGTCGAACGCGGTCCGAGCCCATGTCGACGGCTTGCCGGCGAGATCGGCCTTCCTTTGGGCCAACTCCGTGTTGGCCTCCTTAAGATGCTCCTCGGCAGCCTTGCGCTCGCGCCGCGCCTCGACCAGCGCCTCGGCGGATTCGATGGTGAGCTTGCGCGCCGTGGCAAGGCGCTCGAACACCTTGTCGGTCTTGTCCTTCTGGTTGGCTTTCTCGGCCCAGCGATCCAGCGAAGTGAAGATGTGGTCGACGAGACTCGCCCACAGATTGGTCTCGGCATAATGCCATGCGTTGAAACGGACCTGGACGACGTTGTCGAGCAGGCTGATGGCGGCGCCGTCGGCCTGCATGGCTTCGGCCGCGCCAAGCCTGCGCTGCTCGATAGCATCGTAGACCAGCCGCATGAAGAACGATTTGCCCGACCCCCATTCGCCGAAGATGCCGATAGCGAGCGGCGGCACGAACTGCCTGGCCGAGATCATCGCGGCGAAGGCGTCGGCTTCGGCTTGAGCGCCGGAACGATCCTTCGCTCCTGCGCTCCACGGGTCGTCAGAGCCGAGCAGCGCCACCTCGGGACCGGGGCGCTCACGCACGGCGATCTTTTCCCGATCGGCACTCGCCGGCGGGAAGCCTGTCCCGGAGCTCAGCGCTGGCAGGCCGCGCTCGGCGAAAATCTCCGCCCAGACCTGCCGGCTTTCCTCCTGCTCCATTGCCCGGTCCACGAAGTGGCAGATTTCCTCGGTCGCCATCTGTTGCGACACGCCGACCCGACTGAACAGGTCGCTGATCTCGCTGCGTATCGCCAGCTCGGCGCTGGTGAAGATCGAGAAGAGCACATGCCGCATGCCTATGTAGCGGTCCTGTCCGCCGGTCCGCGCACGGATGTCATGCGCATCCTGGAAGGCTTCGGAGAGGCCCGGCGACGTAATGGTCTCCGTGAGGCTTGCCGCTCTCGTCCGTTGCAGGCGCACGACGAATTGCGCGTCACCGAAAAGCTTTCGAACGACTGTCTCGGCCCCGGTGCCCTGATCTAAGGTCGTCCGCACGGCCTGGAGAAAAACGGAGATATCCATGACCGAGGAGCCATAGCCGGGCATCGCCTGCAAGGCCTTGCTGATGCTCAAAGAGACGCCGGATCTCGCGATCTCGTCGAGCGTCCGCGGCTCCGCGAGTTCCGACATGGCCATGGAGCGCCTCCCTCCGCCGAGCCACCCGCGCGGACTGGGCAACATTAGGCATGCTCCAGGCTTTGCGCAAAAAAGTGGCTGGTTACGCGGCAGTTAATTCCATGCGTTCGCCCCGTGCTGTCTGTGAGGTGGACCACACAAGAGGGAATCGATCGGGGCACGCCCGCAATATTCGACATTCCGGCCTTCATGAACCGCCGGCCCGCGATGCGAAATCCGTTGCCCAATACCGGCGAGTGTGAAACGCCCCGCTGGGGATGCCGGCCAGGCCGGCGCGAACCCACGGTCCGGGGGTATTGCCGTGGCTGGCATGGAAGCCGCAGAAGCCAGGAACTGGTCCAGCCTGCTCGCCGCAGCTGAGAACGGCGATGCGTAAGCGCGGAACTGGCGGCGGGGGCGGACGTCAACCAGCCGACGGAGGCGGATGGTCGGCGCTGCGGCTCGCCGCACATAACGATCACACCGCCCTCTGCCCTGCCGGGCATTTCCCCCCAAGGGGAGATCAGCTAGACACGACCGCCTCCCCCTCACCCCGTCCCCGACCGCAGCGCCTCCCTGCCCTCGTCGTCGCGGCGCAGGCGCTCGTCGGAGATCAGCACCACCGGGCACGGGCAGCGCTGCAGCACGCCGCTCGTCGTCTCGCCGAAGATGAGTTCCTCGCCCGGCCGCCGCGCCACGCCCATGACGATCAGCGCCACCCGCCTGCCGGCCTGGCGGGCAATGGCATCGGCGGCGGCGGCCCTGCTCCTGATGGCCGTCTCGATCTCGACGCCATAGCGATCGGCAAGCGCGACGATGTCCTTCAGCACGGCCTCCCTGCGGCGATGCGAGACGGTGTCGCGCGGCTCGTCGCGGCCGACCCGCGCGACATAGAGCATCTTGACCGGCGCGCCGGTGACAGCGGCGATTGCCAACGCCAGCTCGGCGCCACGGCGTGCGACCGACGTGCCGTTGACCGGCACCAGGATCCGGCCCGACTCGGGGCCGAGCCTCGGCATCCGGCGACCGGCGCTGGTGGGCTTCATCACCAGGCAGAGCGGGCCGTCGAAGGCGCCGGCCACCTCGTTCAGCCGATGCGAGAAACTGCCCTTCGGCGTGACCGCGCGGCCAAGGCCGATGAGCAGCATGCCGTAGCCCTTGCGCGCTTCCTTCGCGACCGCCTCGGCGGAAAGCTGCACGTCGCGCCGGCGGCGCGTGAGGGGGGCTTCACGCGCGGGCTCCTCGTCGGCCTCCTTTGCCGCCTCGCGGCTATCCTCGGCCCCCTTCTCGACCTCGTCCAGATGCGCCGCTTCTTCGGGGTCGGCATCGCTTTCGCCGCTGGCGTGCAGCACCGTCGTCGGTTTGCCGGCGCCGATCACGCCGGCAAGGTAGGCGGCGAAGCGGCCGACCACGCCCTCGTCGACCACCACAAGCAGCCGCTCCAGATTGGCGATGAAGCCGCGCTGGTCGACCTCCTCGCGCTCCAGCCTCTTCTTCTCCGCCTCGCCGATCGACAGGCGCCCCAGCGCCCAGCGCAACGTCGGCGGCATGGCCAAGGTGGTGATGACGGCCATGGTGAGGATCATGGTGAAAAGCGTGTGCGAGATCACGCCGATCGACAGGCCGATCGAGGCGACGATGACCTCGGTCGAGCCGCGCGCGTTCATGCCGCAGCCGACCGCTATCCCCTCGGCGCGGCTCATGCCGGCGACCTCGGCGCCGATGAAGGCGCCGCCGAACTTGCCGATGCTGGCGATCGCCACAAGCGCCACCGTGAGCAGCGCGAGCTCGCGGTCGGCAAGCACGGTGAGGTCGGCCGACAGGCCCGCGACGCCGAAGAACACCGGCATGAACAGCGCCGTGATGACGCCGCGCAACTGCCCCTCGATGTGACGCGACAGGATCGGCGACTCGCCGACCAATATGCCGGCGACGAAGGCGCCGAGCACGGTATGCACGCCGATCAGGTCGGTGATCAGCGCCATTGCGCCCATGATGGCGAGGATGACGGTGACGACCGCGTATTCGCTGCGGAAAGTGTCGTTGGTCCAGCGGATGGCGTCGAAGACGATGCGGCGGCCGAGCGTGAAGGAAAAGGCCATGAAGAGAGCGACGCCGGCCAGCGTGAAGGCCAGGCTGCCGCCCTCGATGCGGCCATGGGTGGCGATGCCGATGGTGATGGCGATGATCACCCAGCCGATCGTGTCTTCGATGATGGCCGAGGAGACGATGATCTGGCCGAGGTCGCGGCGCATGAAGTTCATCTCGCGCACCACCATGGCGACGATCTTGACCGAAGAGATCGACAGCGCCGTGCCGAGGAACAGGCCGGCGACGACGCGCTCACCGCCGGCGGCGAGCAGCGTGTCCGGCATGAATTGCGCAGCGACGAAACCCAACGCGAACGGCACCGCGACGCCGGCCGCCGAAATGGAGAAGCAGGCGCGGCCGACCCGGCGCACCAGCCTCAGATCGGTCTCCATGCCGGTGAGCAGAAGGAGCATCAGGACGCCGAGCTGGGCGATGGCATTGATCATCGACTTCTGCGCGGCGTCGCCGGCAAAGACCACGCGCTCGGCCGTGGGCCACAGCCAGCCGAGCAGCGAAGGCCCGAGCAGGATGCCGCCGATCAGCTGCCCCATCACCGCCGGCTGGCCGAGGCGCTCCAGCAATTCGCCGATGCCGCGGCCGATGACGAGCAGCAAAATGACTTCGAGAACGAAGATGCCTTCGCTCGACATCGCAGTGCCGGATGGGCCGCTCTTCTCGGCGGCCCAGGCGACGGCCGGCATCAGCGCGGGCGCCGCCGCGGCAAGCGCGAGAGAGACCGACAGCGGCTGGCGCCGATTGAGCATGAAGGACAATTTCCGCACCCCTCGATTATGCCTGCCGGTAACGGTTTGGCATATGCATCGGTTGCAAGACGACGCGGCCATCTCCCCCCTCGAGGGACCCACGAGGGGGAGATCACGCACAGCCCCGACAATTCTATTCAAATGCTGCTGTGGAAGTTTGCGTTTGGGTAAAGCGAGTCGCGCATGGTCGAGACACGGCGGGCAATAAGGAGAAGCTAATGAAAAGCGACTTTGCCGCCGCCCATCTGCACCTGGACCGGGCCTGCCACTATCTGCGCGGCGACGATGAAACCAGCCGGACAGCGCTTGCGGCGCTGGACCTCGTGATCGAGGCGGTCGCTACCGCCCAATATGCCCGGCCCGAAGCCGAAGTGGTGCCGTTTCCGGCGGCTTCGAAGCGGGCATAGCGTCCCATCCTACCCCTGACTTATCCGCCTGAAAGGCGGGAACATTTTTGCCGGCCGCACATTGTGATATATGGGGTGTGGCCGGCTTGTTCGGCCGGCCACGGCGGGAGGCACGTGGCAAGGGGATGTCGCAGGTCCAGACCATAAAGCCAGCCGAGGCGGCCGCCGCGCCGCGTGGCTCCGACGCGTTCGCGCTGAAGCTGACCTCTTCCGAATTCGCAACCACCATGTCGCATTTCCATCGCGCCGAGATCGCGCGCATGGCCGGCTGGCGCGACCGGCTCGACCGCACCAGCAACTGGGCGATCACCGTGGTGGCGGCGATGCTTTCGGTGTCGCTGTCGACCCCATCCGCGCATCACGGCGTGTTGCTCTTCGCCATGCTTCTGATCACGCTGCTGCTCTGGATCGAGGCGCGGCGGTACCGTTTCTTCGACGTCTACCGGTCGCGGGTGCGCCAGTTCGAGCGCTATTATTTCGCGCAGATCTTCTCGCCGCAGCCGGATTTCGCCTCCAACTGGCTGGCGATCCTCGGCGAGGGCCTGCGTTCGCCGCGCTTCCTCATCTCGCAGCGCTCGGCGCTGATCCGCCGGCTGCGCCGCAACTACATCTTCATGTACACGATCCTGATGCTCGCCTGGGTGCTGAAGATCACCACGCCGAGCCTGTCGCGCGAAGGCTCGCCGATCGGCTTCGGCGCCTCGCTCATCGACACCTTCCGGGTGGCGACGCTCGGTCCCATCCCCGGCGTCGTGGTGGTGTGCGGCGTCACGGTGTTCTATCTCGCGATGCTTGCCGCGGCCTTTCTTATACGCGCCGACGACGGCGAGCTTACCTTCGGCGACGTGCATGTGTGAGAGGGAAGGGAATAGGGGAATAGGCAGTAGGCAGTAGGGATTAGGCAGTGGCGAAGATCACACTGCGTTGGACGCCCCGACTCCGTTCCACTTCCTGCCCTACCTGCCTACTGCCTACTCCCTTCAATTCAACGAAAGCGCCGTGCGGAACTCCTTCGTGGTGTTGCGGTTGGGATAGGGTTCATCCGGCACCGGGACGCCGAGATGGGCGCAGAGCGGCTCCCAGCCGTCGCCGAGCTTGTGGATCAGCAGGCGCTCGGCCGGCACGGTCTTCAGCACCGCCTCGACATTGGCCTCGTAAACGGCAATCGCATGCGCGCGGTCCTGCGGGCGGCCGCCGAAGACCTGCTTCGAGACGAGCGAAATGCCGAGCGACTCCTGATCTCGGCTATCAATGACGGCCGGCAGGATGGTCCTTGCGAAACTCTCCCACCAGGTTTCGGGCGAGCGCCAAGTGAGGATGACACGCGCCTGCGGGTAGGTTTCGATCAGCTCGCGCCAGTAATGCACCGACGGCCAGTCGACACAGGATTTGTAACCGGCAAAGAGCCTGTCCCAGTCCGGTGCGGCGCCCTTGGCGAGCGCCCGCCAGAGCCGCTTCTGCTCCTCGTGCGCCATGACCTCATACATGTGATGGCACGGGCCGAAGCCGAGCATCGTCAGCGCCTCGCGCATCGAGTCCGTGCCGGTCCGGCCAAAGCCGGTTCCTATCACCCTGATCGTCATTTCCCCTCCTCCCACTTCCTCCTTGGCGAGCCCGCAGCCGTGCGATCAGCCTCCCTGCGCCACCAGCCGCAAGCGATTGCCCTCCGGATCGGCGGTCTCGACCGCGCCGCCGGCCTTTTTCGACGGCACGTTGGCGGCGTCGAGCCTTTGCGCCACCGCGGCAAGCTCCTCCGCGGACGCAAGCTCGACCGTGAAATGGTCGATGCCGGCGGCGTGCGGCGGCGGCTCGCGCAACTCATCACGCGCCCAGATGTTGAAGGCGACCATATGCGGCCGGCGAGCGGTGCCGCAGTCGAACATGCCGAAGGTTCGGGACTGGATGTGCGGCTCGAAGCCGAGCACGCCGACATAGAATTCCATCAGCGCCTCCGGCGCGCGGGCACGCATGTGGATGTGACCGATGAAGGCGTCTGGCGCCATCCTCTGCTCGACATGGCCCGAATTGCCGAGGTCGCGCAGCAGGCCCGGAACGTCCAGCGGCTCGAGCCCGGAATGCGCGCTGCCGTCGGTGGCAATCAGCGCCACGCGGCCGTCGGCCGAGACCTCCCGGCGCAGGAAGCGCTCCGGCGTATCGAAGCAAATCTCGATGCCGTTGCCGGACGGGTCGGAGACGTAGAGCGATTCCGAAATCAGGTGATCCTGGGCGCTGTATCTCAAGCCCGACGCCTTGAGGCGGGCGGCCGTGTGAGCGAGATCGCGGCGCGTCGTCACATGGATGGCGACGTGGAAGAGATCGCGAGATTTCTGCGGCAGGGGCACGCTCGCACCGGCATGGAGAACGATCAGCGTTCCGCCGCCGGCGCCGAGTTCCACCACCGCGTCGTCCTCGCCGACCAGCACGAGCCCAAGCGTGTCGCGCCAGACGGTCAAGGCCACCGGGATGTCGGTCACCTTGAGATGGACCGGCCCGAGACGGGTGGCTTGAGACAGCAATCCTTCGTCCATCGTCGTCTTCCGATTGCGGTCGACAAACATATTAGCTGTGAATGATATGGCTGTCTCGCGCCAAGTTCGGGTTGACCCCTCCCCGGCGGGCGGCAACTATTGAGAAGGCAATTTGTTTTCCCGCAATTCCGGACGAAAACCGCTGCACATTTGTTCTGGAATTGCTTTGAGCAGGAGGAACCCTATGGACGAGACCGACCACTGGCGCAACATGGCGAGCGCGCCGCGGGACGGCAGCCGCATCCTGGTGACGGTGCGCTCGTCCGAGCAGGGACCGGCCGAGGTCGACATGGCCTACTGGTCGCGCGCCGACCAGTTCGGCGAGGAAGGCTGGCGGGCCTCCGACTCCTCGCCCGGCCGCGTGGTCGAATATGCCGAGCCGGAGCTGAGATGCTGGATGCCGCTGCCGACGGCCGGGCGCGGCACGATGCCGAGCCCGTGGGAGGGTGACGACGTGCCGCTGGTGGATGGGGAAGGGATTTAGCGCCTTTCCTTCTCCCCCTTGTGGGAGAAGGTGGCCGAGCGAAGCTCGGTCGGATGAGGGGTGTTGGAAGGATCGCTACGCTGATAGCGTAAGTGCAAGAAATCTTTCAACTTTTTCACGCATCATTTCTTCCAGCACCCCTCATCCGTCTCGGCGCTGCGCGCCGATCCACCTTCTCCCACAAGGGGAGAAGGAGGCGCCGGCGCCCTCACCCCACCGCCACCATCACCTCCCCCGCCTCAACCTTCGCAGGGTAGGTCCTGAGGTTGATGCATGGCGGCAGGCGCTTGGCCGCTCCCGTGCGATAGTCGAAGGCGCCGGCGTGTTTGGGGCATTCGACCTCGTAGTCCATGACCAGACCGTCGGCGATGTGCACCGCCTCATGCGTGCAGAGCCCGTCGGTGCAGAACACCTCGTCGATGGCTGAGCGGAAGACCGCATAGGTCTTGCCGCCATGGTCGAAGCGGCGGGCGCCTTCCTGTTCGATGTCGTCGAGACCGCAGGCTCTCACCCAGTTGGTCATGCTCTCACCTATGAAAATCGCGGGGCCTCCGGAAGTGTTCATGGCCGCCCGGAGGCCCGGTCCTGGATCAGTTCTTGTTCAGGTATTCCGCGGCGTTCGCAGGTGTCACCAGCTCGAAGGGCACGTAGACGACGCGGTCGACCTTGTCGCCCTTGGCGAGCGCGAGCGCCGCATCGACACCGCCGCCGCCCTGCCCCTTGGCGTTCTGGAACACCGTCACCGAGAGCTCGCCGGCCTTCATGGCCTGCAAGCCGTCCTGGGTGGCGTCGATGCCGCCGACCACGACGTTCTTCATGTCCACGCCGTTGGCCTTGAGCGCCAGGATGGCGCCGATGGCGGACTCGTCGTTGTTGGCGATGACGGCGTCGGGCGCGGGGCCGGCGGTCAGCCAGTTGGTCATCAGGTTCTGCGCATTGTCGCGCGACCATTCCGACGACTGCTTGTCGGTGACCTTGATGAAGTTGCACATGTCGGTGGCAAAGATCTGCTCAACATCCTTGGTGCGCTGCAGCGCCGCCTGATGCACCAGGCTGCCCATGACGATATAGGCGCTGGCGCCGGCCGACTTGCCCTTGGCGCGCAGCAGCTTGCAGACCTCGAAGGCCTCCAGCGTGCCGGACTCGGTCTCGTTCGAGCCGACATAGACCTGTTTCTCCGGCAGGTTCTTCATGTCCGCCGGCTCCAGGTTGACGAAGACCAGCGGGATGCCGGCCTTGGCGGCTTCCTCGCTGATGGTCTTGGACGCATTGGTGTCGACCAGCGTGACGATGATGGCGTCGACGCCGCTGGCGATGAAGTTCTTGACCTGGTCGAGCTGCTTGGCGACGTCGTTATGCGCGTCCTCGACCTGGATCTCGGCGCCCTTCTCCTTGGCGCGGTCCTGCATGCCGTGCATCAGAAGCGTCTGGAAATTGTTGTCGAAGTCGACGATCGAGACGCCGAGCTTGGCGGCGAAGGCGCTGGTCGCGACAGTCGCGAACGCCGTCGTCACCAAAGCGGCCAAAGCCGTCGAGATGAGAAGTTTCTTCACGGGTTTCCTCCCTCTGGATCTGGAGTGCCGGCTCACTCCTGTCTTGTTCACCGGCCCTTGCGGGATGGCTTGGGTGGATGACCGAAGGCCATCTCACCGGCGGACGGACGGCCCGGTTCCGCGTGGCCGTCTGTTGGGCGCCGCGTCATTTCGCGGCGGCGGCGTTGGCGCGCGCCTTCTTCTTCTCGTAGCGGGCCTGCATGCGGGCCTCGCCTTCCTTGCTGCCGTCGTGGAAGGTGCCGAACCAGCGGTCGAACGGGATCAGGCCGTCGCCGTAGTTCACCTCGAAATATTTGTGGTGCAGGTAGTGGATATAGGCGTGGCTATCGACCGATGTGTCCTCGGTCAGCTCGATCTTGTCGAAGCCGACATGGCCGGGGATCGCGCCGAAGCCGGCATAGTGCAGCTGGTAGAGCGCCAGCAGCGGGTTCGACGGGATGATCAGGTGCCAGAAGGCGACGCCGAGATAGCCGAACTGCTCGACCGGGTGCATCGACAGCGACGACCAGGGCGACGGGTTCACCGAATTGTGGTGCACCGAATGCACCCATTTGTAGAGCGGACCCCAGTGGATCGCGCGGTGCAGCAGGAAGAAATGCGTCTCGTGGACGATCGGCACCGCCAGCGCCAGGCAGAACAGGTAGACCGGGTGTTCGGCAAAGCTCAGCCACGGCACGTAGCCATTGGCATAGGCGTAGAGGACAGCCACCTCGATCGCCGTCCAGATCGGCATGCCGGTGCCGAAGGTGCGCAGCATGTTGTCGAGGTTCTGGTTCTCGAAGAAGAAGGCCTTGCTCTTCTGCTCCGAGGGCCATTTGCCGTTGTACTTGAAGCGGTTGCCCTGGGTTCTCAAAATGTAGAGTCGAAGCTCGAAGGCGCCGAAGAAGACCAGCAGCGCCGCGCAGTTGACGAGGAAGAGGCGCAGGATCCAGCCGACGGAGAGCGTCTTCATCAATTCGACGTCGGGCAGCACATAGCGCCACCAGACAACGGCCGTGACGGCGAAGAGCATGTTGTAGGGCAGGAAATAATGCGGCAGCCATTTCAGCACCGCCAGCGGGCGCGGCGGGAAGACGAAGAGCGGCGCGGTGCCGGCCGGTTCGTTCGGCGCCCAGTCGCCCCGCTTGTTGCGCGTGCCGTATTGCAAGTCGTCCATCGCTGATCTCACAGGGCCCCGGTTTCACAAAGATTGAGAGAGTGTGAGGAAGCGGTCGTAGGCGGCATCGTCCATGTCCACCTGGTGCTTGGCTTCCGGATAGGTGCCGGCCGCGACGTCGCGGCCGAAGGCGCGGAAGGCAGCGATCCGCTTTTCCTGCAGCTCGGCTTCCAGCGTGACGAAGTCGGCATAGCGCTTGGCATGGCGCGGATAGTGGCCGGCGTGGGTGCCGAGCACATCGCAGGAGAACAGATACTGCGTGTCGCAGGCCGTGCCGCAGCCCATGCCCATGGTGATCAGCGGCGTCGAGCGGGTGATGTGTTCGGCAAGGCGCACCGGCACGACTTCGACCTCGATGCAGGCGGCACCCGCATTCTCCAGATCCTTTGCCGCGCGCAGCACCTTGAAGGCCTCTTCCGCCGTGCGGCCGACGGCGCGGAAGTTCGTCCAGGTGGCGCGGTTCGGCACCAGGCCGACATGGCCGGTTACCGGAATGCCTTCCGCCGCCATGGCCTCGATGAAGCGCGGCGAATGCGAGCAATAAACCGCATCGGCGCCGCGCTTCATCATGGCGAAGCCGAGCCGCACCGCCTCCTCGGGCGAAGCGACCGCGCCATGCGGCATGCCGACGGAGAGGAACGCGTGGGGCGCCGCCTGGCGAACGGCTTCCAGATTGTGATCAGGCTCGCAGGAGAGGACGACGATGTCGCAGGCGACCGCGGCGGCCGCCTCGGCCGGCGTGTCGACATGCAGCTGCAGCCATTTCCGGCTGCCCTTGGCGCTCTGCAGGTCGTAGGCCGTAAGCCGTCTCGTCACTGGCGATCCTCCCGTTCGCGGGATGGATGTGCTTGCGAAAGTCCCCCTCACCCGGATTGCCGGCCGAATTGCGAATGGCAATTCGGGGCAATCCGACCTCTCCCCGAGGGGAGAGGAGCCGTCGGCGCCGGCGTTCTCCTCGTGGAGGAGAGGAGCCTGTCAGCGCCGGCGCCAGCCTCTTCTCCCCCCGGGGAGAAGGTGGCCGCGCAGCGGCCGGATGAGGGGGAGTCTTCGCAAACGCTCCTCCTCCCGTTCAGGAGCGAGTTAGCACCGCGATCGCCGTGAAGGCGCGCGCTACCTTGATCAAATCAGATCAAAGGTTCTCGGCGGTGAAAGTGATGAAGCGGATCGGCGGGTTGTCGACCGGCAGGTCGTGCAGGTTGAGCCATGCCAGCACCAGGTCGATGGCGCGGCGCGCCTGCGCCTCCGGCGCCTGGTCGAGCACGACATCCATCGTTCCTTCGCGCAAGGCGCGCGTGCTGCGCTCGGTGAGCTCATGGCCGACGAAGAAGATATCGCGGCCTCTGGCGTGGCGGCGCAGCACCTCGTTCAGCGCCGTGTTGGCGCCGCCGGCATTATAGAGGCCTGCAAGGTCCGGCCAGCGCTTGAGGGCCTCGTAAAGCTGCTCGGCATTGCGGTCGCCATCGTCGTAGCCGAAGAGGGCGGCGACCGGCTCGAAGTCGCGGGCCTCCTCGATCAGGTATTCGAAGAAGCCGCGCACGCGGTCGCGGTGGACGCGATAGATCTGGCTGTGGCAGATCGCCACCACCTTGCCCGGTTGGCGCTGCATGCGCGCCATCAACAGCCCCGCCATGCGGCCGGCGGCGTAATTGTCGATGCCGACATAGGTGCTTTTCGTGCCGGAGATCTGGGTGACGATCTGCACCGTGGGGATGTTCTCGGCTTCGAGCTTTCTCAGTGCCGCGCTCACCAGCGGATGGTCGGGCACGGCGAGGATGAGCGCCGCACGCCTGAGATCAGGCTCGAGGATGCGCTTGGCGATCGCCGCGGGGTTGGCTTCATCAAGGAAGGTGCGGTGGACGGCGATGCTGCGGTCGAGCGTTGCGGCGATGCGTTCGAAGGCGCGGGAGAGGCGCGCGAAGAAGGTGGCGTCGGGCCTGACCAAGATCACCTCGATGCGGATGACGCCGCGATGCGCCTCCGGCAGCCGGCGCGGATAATCGAGCGAGCGCGCCGCGGCGACCACCTTCTCGACGGTTTCGGGGCGCACTCCGCCCCTGCCGTTCAGCACACGCTCGACGGTCGCCGTGCCGACACCGGCGCGGCGGGCTATTTCGAGGAAGGTGGGCTTTGGAATGGCGGGCTCCCCAAGCAATAGAAATATAAGGGTAGCCAGAGGTTTCGCGGTTTCCAAGGTGGGCGCGAGCGGACGTTGCCGGAAAGCGCCGTAGGCGAAGCTGCCAATCTCCCCCCTCGTGGGGGAGATTGGCAGCTTCGGCGCCGGCTCCCACCGAGGGCGCTGCGGCTCAGAACAAAAACGCAGCCGTCACCGGGTCCGGCCCCGTCCGGCCGTCCGCGGAGTCCATGCCGCCGATGGCCTGCATGTCGTTGTCATCCAGCTCGAAATCGAAGACGTCGAAATTGGCGGCGATGCGGTCCCGGTGGATCGACTTGGGGATGACCACCAGCCCTTGCTGCAGATGCCAGCGGATGATGACCTGCGCCACCGACTTGCCATGCTTCCTCGCGATCCCTTCGAGCGTCGGGTCGGCGAGCAGCCGGCCGCTGCCCAGCGGGCTCCAGCTTTCGATGCGGATGTCGTGCTTCTTGTGGAACTCGCGCTTGTCGCGCTGCTGGAAGCGCGGGTGCAACTCGATCTGGTTGACCGCCGGCGTCACGCCGGTCTCGCCGATGATGCGCTCCAGATGGTCCTGGTTGAAGTTCGACACGCCGACCGACCTGATGCGGCCGGCTTCTCTGAGCTCGACCAGCGTCTTCCAGGCCTCGACATATTTGCCCTGGCTGGGCACCGGCCAGTGGATCAGGAAAAGGTCGATCTGGTCGATGCCGAGCTTTCGCATCGTGTCGTCGAAGGAGCGGAGCGCCGCATCGCGCTGATGGCCGCCGTTGCGAAGCTTGGACGTGATGAACAGCTCGCTTCTCGGCACGCCGGCAGAGCGGATCGCCTCGCCCACCCCTTCCTCGTTGCGGTAGCCCTCGGCGGTATCGATGAGGCGGTAGCCGGCTTCGATCCCCCAGCGCACGACCCTGGCCGTGATATCCGGATCGACCTGCCACACGCCGAGCCCGATCTGGGGAATGGTGGCGCCGTCGTTCAATGTCAGCTGTTCAGGCATGGGTGGTTCCTTTTGCACGGTGGGGTTGGCCCGGCCTATGTAGGCCGCGCTTCGAACAATTCGAGTCGATGACGGAGAAAGTGGATTGCCGGCAGCTTCGCCGCCGGCTCTACTCATCTTCCAGCGCCACACCAGCTGCTCCCAAGCCCCGCGCCCGGCCATGGAACATAGTCCCGCCCTTGCCCATTGTGGTTTGGAGGAGAGAACACGGTTTGGGGGGCAAGACCACGAGCCCATTCCATGGCCGACGATCGAAACCGAATCTCACCCGCCCGCGAGACAGGCTCGCCGCAAGGAGTGGCCCGCAATCGCTTCATCATCGTCATCGGGGCGTCAGCCGGCGGGGTGGAGCCGCTGAAGCAGGTCGTGAGCGACCTGCCCGCCGATCTGCCGGCGGCCGTGTTCGTCGTGCTGCATGTCGGTCAGGTCAGCTACCTGCCGGGAATCCTCGCCCGCGTGGCAAGCCTCAAAACCTCGGTGGCCAGGAACGGCGCGACCTTCAAGACCGGCAACATCTATGTCGCGCCGCCCGGCTTCCATCTTCTCCTGCATGGCGATCACATGATGCTGCGACGCGGACCGCGCGAGAACCTCGCCCGGCCGGCGATCGACCCTTTGTTCCGCTCGGCGGCGCTGAGCTACGGCGCGAGCGTCATCGGCGTGCTGCTTTCGGGCTCGCTTTCCGACGGCACCGCCGGCCTTAGGGCCATCAAGGCTGTCGGCGGCCTGGCGGTCGTCCAGCACCCGAAGGACACGCTGGTGCCTTCCATGGTGGAAAGCGCGCTGCACTACGTCGAGATCGACCATTGCCTGCCGGCGGCGAAGCTCGGCGGCTTGCTGGCGCAGCTGGCCGCCGAGCCGGCCGGCGAAACCCTGCCTGCGCCACCGGGTGTGAGGCTGGAAGCGGCAGTCGCCGCTCAGGAGCATTCGACCATGCAAAATGAAGATCGATTAGGCGAACTCTCGGTCTTTACATGCCCGGAATGCCACGGGCCGTTGTGGGAGATCGAAGACGGTGACATGCTGCGCTATCGGTGTCATACCGGGCACGCTTTTACCGCCGACGCGGTCATGGAGGCACAGGCGATCGAGGCGGACGAGATATTGTGGAGCCTGCTGCGATCGCATCAGCAGCGGGC
>SUGL01000072.1 GCA_004963905.1 Mesorhizobium sp. | reverse complement strand
TGTGGCCGTTGCGCCTGTTCGATGAGCCGCTCGGCGCGGATGTCTACCTCATCTCTTCCAACTTGAGCTCGCTGACCCCTCCGGAACAAAAATTTGCTGACCTGATTGATGAGCTTCTGGGCCTTTATCCCGAGATGTCCTGAAAGTGTGGCACCCAGCATTGCATCATCGAGCGTCCCATCAATCGGCTAGATGCCGTAATGGGCCGGCCTTCGCGAGCATAGCCAGGTTGGGTGGCTGTCCCTCAGAATGATGGTGTTGAAACGGAGTCCGAGCGATCGGCTCCAAGCATCATGAGAGGAACAGCCATGGAACACTATGTGGGAATCGATGTCTCTCTGGAAGAGAGCAGCGTGTGCATTTTGGACACGACCGGAACGATCGTGCGCGAGATCAAGATCGCCAGCGAGCCCGAGGCACTGGTCCGCTATTTCGACGAACTGGAATTATCTGTCGGCCGCATTGGGCTCGAGGCCGGGCCATTGTCGCAATGGATACATGCCGGACTTGTGGCCGCCGGACACGATGCGGTTTTGCTCGAGACGCGGCACGTGAAGGCGGCGCTCTCGGCTATGACGGTGAAGACCGACCGGAAGATGCACGCGGGATCGCCCAACTGCTGCGGATGGGATGGTACCGCCCGGTTCATGCCAAATCGGTGACTTGCAAGGATACCCGAGCCCTTCTTGTTGGACGCAAGCTTCTGCAAGGCAAGCTCCTCGACGTTGAACTGAGCATCCGTGGGATCTTGCGCGGTTACGGGCTGAAGGTCGGAGAGGTCAGTCGTGGAAAGTTTGAGGCGCGCATCCGGGAACTGACAGCAGGGCACGTCGCTCTGGAGATTGTGATCGGTGCGATGCTGGCGGCGCGGACGGCGTTGTGGGGGAGCGGGAAAAAGCTGGGGGTCAAGCCGCAAGGGCAAACTTGGCTTGCTTCAATCGACCATCGGCAACCGCCGCGCGGACCTGAAGTACCCTGTGAGCCCCTGCGGGAGACCAGCGCATCTGACGTTTTTTGTTCATGCGGGCATTGACGAGGCTGTTGGCGGCGGATTCGGCCGGGGCACTCGAGATCGGGTGATCCGACCAATATCGTTGGCACTAGTCGACCAGGGAGGTTTGTTCTGGACCAGATAGGTCTGAAGATTGTGACCAGTTCGAAGAAGCGCTTGAGCTTGTTGCTGGCATCCGGCAGTCGAGCATATTGCTCCAACTGGCAAAGCATATCCCTCACGGCTCTCGTCGCCTCCCTGACGTAGCCGCTCCAGAGGAGATGACGAAGCCGCGGCACATGAAGCGCAGTGTCTCGAAGGTAAATACTCAGATTGCCGACGCTCTTGAGCCCTTCCCACGCCTGTTCGATATGACGGAGCCGCATCGACAGATGGAACCAGTCGAGAATGTGGGTGATGGGCTGGCGTGTTGCGCCGATGACGATACCCTGCAGCCCGACGTCTCCGTCGCTGAAAACGGTGACGTCGCTGCCTGGCACCCACCCTTGCGCCCGCAGCGCCGCACGAACAACGTCGTGCTTGCCGGTGGTAACATGCGGTGAGGCCGCGAACTGACGCGGTGGTCGGCCTTTGGTCACAACCCGCCCCATGGCAATTTCGAAATGCCGGTTGCTTACAGTGCGATGATTGTGCGGCCGCATGGCCGGCACAAAAAGGTCGAGAACACGCGCCGCTTCACGAAATGACAATCGGGAGCCGAGTTCAGCCTGAATACGCTGCAACTCCGGCGTGGCTCTGCCGTTCAACAGGGCTTCTGTTCTTCCTTCGCCAGGATTTGCCGATCCGTCGCACGCGCAGCCGCGGTTTTGAAGGTGCTGTCGTCATGGCTTTGCCGGCCTTCTTTGGACGGCGCGCTGTTCGGAGCGTTCGATCGCCTCTTTGAGACGGTAGGATTGACCTTCGATGGCGATGACCTCGGCATGGACGAGACGATCGACCATGGACACGACGCAGGCTGCGTTGGGAAAGACCTCGTGCCAGTCGGCGAAGTTTCGATTCGTGGTGACGAGAGTGCTCTTGGTCTCATCCTTGGCAAAGCTCTCACCAATGGCCATGAATGCCTCCCACTCGTCGCTCATCAAATGAGCTCCCAATTCGATCTGCGCTTCAATGACGCGTTCGCTTGCTCGCGCCGAGAGGTCGGTCACGACCGCGGCACGCGCGTCACCGGCCGGAGTGCCGGGCGCGACGTCGGTCGGCCGCTGCACCATCGCCATGCAGAGGCGTGTGTGTCGTCACCGTGAACTGGAACCGGCAATCGCCGCTGGAAGACCAGCCCGAAGAATCGCATGAAAGGCCATAGGTCACAAGGATATTGCGGTCTTTGGTTGATAAGGGCCACGTACGATTTCGCACTGCTCTTGTTCCGACCCCGCATACGCCGGACGGCGCCGACGAAGACGATGTCTGGCACCTGGATGAAGTCGTGGTGCGCATCAATGGTCAGAAATGCGGTTTGTGGCGAGCGGTTGATCAGGAATCACCTCCTACGGGGCGGCCAAAACGCCAGCTCATGCCGAACGTGGAACACCGCTCGCATAAGGCTTGAACAACCGTTCGGAGAATTCTCACTTACCGATCCGGAACGGGAACGAACGCGACAGGTTTCTGGTAGGTCGGCTCATTGCAGCATTTCGTGTGGATCTTCTCCGCCGTCCGAAATCTCTTCGTCCCATCCCAGACCAACCGCTCGGCAGCACAAATTCGGATCCATCGACGCCAAGCCATGGCCGCGTGGGAATGCCTGAAAAGCGCGGTATCGGCCTCGCGCGGCCCCATCATGCGTAAGCCTGATGCTGCAAATGCGCATAGTGACGCTATATCAATGCAAAGATTGAAGCTTCGATCAATACCTCATGATCACCTTTACCGAGAAGAAGCTGCGTGATTGGCGCTCTAATACTTTTCAAACCCGACCATTTTCATGACCGAGCGGCTGACGCCGCCTTTGTCGTTGCGATGGATGAACATCTTTCGGATCGACGTCTCGAGGTTTCTGCGCTCGATCGGGGACAGGAAGGCAATGTCGAGCTGGCGCGTGTGCTCGAACCTCTCGACTACCGCAGCGGTCGGGTTACAGGACGGCAATCTTGCGGCAGTTAGGGGCGTGAAATGCAGATCCTCGATGATGTAAAAGCCGCCTGGCTCGACGATAGGAAAAAGCTTTGCTAGAGCAAGCTGCTGATGGTAAGCGGCGTGCGAGGCATCGTCGATGATGATCCTTACGGGCGGCAGTGAGCCCGCAAGGCGTTCCAGGGCTGCCGGATCGCCCATGTCCAGCCGCTCGAAACGAAAGCGTTCTATCTTGAAGGCACTGAAATCTGAAATGTCGCAGCCGACGATGTTAGCTTTCGGAAAGAACTCCAACCACATCTTGATCGACGGTATGTCTTCGACCTTGCGAGTAAACAGTTCTTCGGGATCGTCACAGCCGCCGCGCTGCAGTCCAATCTCGACCATCGTGAAAGGTTCGCGCCGGAATTCCTCGAACAGAAACGAGTAAAAGCTGGTGTAGCCATGGGCGTGGTAAACCTCGTCGCCCTTGTCACTTCCGAGCGCATTGGCCAGTTTCGTCAAATTTGGAACGCTCATTGTAATCACCTTTTTTGCACCAGAGCCACACGGAACGAATATTGTCGGCTAGCACTGTCGTTACGAGGATTCCACGGAACGAGCCATAGCGCTGACCCTTTGACCAGACGACGCGTTCAAGACGCGTGCCAAACGCCTAGGGCTAATTTGTCTTGGCTATCCCGTCCGGCACGTGTCGAGTGCCGGACAGAATGTCGTAACTCCGACATCGGATCGCAGGCGTTCCATCTGGATGTCGTACTGCTTAAGCCTGCAGCCGATCTGGCGCCTCGACGACAGGCCATGGTGCTTATGACCATCCGCAACGGCCGCAAACAAACATGTCAGCCGACCTTCAGTGCCGCGCCGTCAGCTTACCTTGTGCCATTTCTCCCGAGACAGCATTGCCTCGGCAGAGACCGGCGGCTGGTCCGGGATGTGATATTGGCGGCGCCTGCCGGTGGTCGCGACCCGGAAGATCAGATCAACATCGGCCCGATAGACCTCACCATCGGCCGCATCGATCAGAACAGGAGTTCGCTGATTGTACGGAATGATCGAAAAGCTGCGAGCCTGTTGGGGGTTTAGCCCGACCGTCGATAGGAACGTCGCCCTGGTCGAAGCCTTTGTGAATGCTCCACCGCCTGAAAGGCGGTGGCTTCAGGTTACGGCTTAAAGCCGGATCAGTCCGCCAATGGGCGGACAGGAGCGATGGCCTCAGTGAGCGAGTAGTTCATTTCGGCTAGCCAGTCGGTGGCAGACATACTCCAAAACCCGCCGTGCTTGGCGTCTGAGTTGGTAATGGTGTGCCGTGCCGTGGCGGACGACCACATCATCAGGTGATTTCTACATAAACTTAACGCACGCAACTCGCTGCTGCGATTTGCCGATGTGCCATGGCGGTCGAACCGGGCCCCGACTCTGTCATGTTTGTCGGATTCGGCACAAAAGAGCTATTTAGCCATTCTCTTGTGCCGCTCAGCCTAAACATCTGAAAAGCAACCAAAAAAAGTCTTCCTTCACTCGATCAGCCGGCTGGCATGAATTTTGGAACGTTCATTGATGTGTTGCGCGACGCCAGTGCTTGCACATCAAGTGAGAAGTTCTCCCCCAGGAAGATTACGCTCGCGCGAAGGAGATACCATATGCAGCATATACTGGAGCGATTAACCGCCAAGATAAGGCAAACCGATGGTGACCAACAGTCTTCCGACAAGTTCCGTTTGGAAAATCTGTTGGGTCATGACCCGTTTGGCGAGATCTTGACGCGTCTTCCCGGAGACGACCGCTACCCTGACGCGATGGTAGGCGGGGGTAGTCTGACAGGAAAGACCACCCAACGGCGCAAACCGGAGGATTGCCTGCTCCCGAGCAACATGCGTGATACTCACCACAGGACGAACATAAACGTTCACGAGATTCTCACAATTCTTGACGATTTTGGGGATTCAGTAAAGGTACTCTCGCTTGACTGTTTCGATACGTTGCTATGGCGCAAGACATCGACACCTAGAGACGTTTTTGCCGTGCTCGCCGATAATCCCGTCGCGCGAAGGCTAGGGATAGCTCCTCACCAACGCGTTAGCGCTGCTGCGCGTGCCTATCGAGCGAAGCCATTAGAGAACGGATCGAGGGAGGCGGATCTCGGTGATATTTATCGGCTTTTTACATCGCTTTCTGGTGAGGAACGGGAGCTGTTGGCCGAGGCGGAAATCCGAACCGAAATGGATGTTTGTTTTGCATTCTCACCGTTCGTAGAACTGATCAGGCTGGCGCACGCCCGTGGTATCAAAATTGTCATCGTGAGCGATATGTATTTGCGCGAAGACGAGTTAAGGCGCCTCTTGGCTCGGCATTTGCCTGAAGACGTTATGCAGGTAATCAGCAAGATTTACTGCTCTGTCGATTATGGGACGTCGAAGAGCCATGCCCTTTTTCAGATTGTAATTAAAGAGTGTGGCGTGCCTGCATCACAACTACTGCACATCGGGGATAATGACGTAGCCGATGTGCAAGCGCCGCAGAAATTGGGCGTACGTGCGCTGCATTTCCTGCCGTTTGACCGTGAGGTCACAGACTTCTTGCGCCTGCAGCACGCCGCATCATCGTTGATTGTACTCGATGAGGCAGCGCCGGAAGCAGTTGTGCTGCCGTGCTATAGTCCGTTTCATCCAATATTTGCTGTAGCAAACCTGCAGCCGTACTCGCCTGAGACGATGATCGGCTACATGTCGTTTGGCCCGGTGCTATACGCCTATGCCCGTTTTCTTATTGACGAGGTGGAGGCACTAAAACAGCAGGGCAAGCGAGTAAAAGTCTTCTTTCTGTTGCGTGACGCTTATCTTCTTTCGGCTGCGTGTGAGGCCTATGCGCGCAAGCCCGTCGGCAAACTGGTACGAATCCGCAAATTTCTTGCTATTGCGGCCTCTTTCAAAACCCGCGCCGATGTCGATTATTACATCAGCGATATCGAACACCAAGTTGACGATTTCCATGCCACTGCAAAACAGCTTTTGCTTCCGCCTGAAGTGACTGAATTATTAATACGGATCGCCCATCAATCTGCCGATCCGCAAACGGCATTCCATCAGTTGCTGCGCGACGACGATGTGTTGGAGTTGATATTCAAGAACTCCTTTGATTTGCGTGCCCGCTTAATGCGATATATATCAAAGGAACTGGAGGTAGAGGAAGGCGATACCATTATTTTGGCGGACCAAGGCATTTACGGCAGAACGCAGGAATATTTGACTCGGACGTTCAAAGAAGAATTGAAAGTCGAAATACTTGGACGCTATTTGGTGGGTTCCGACGAGCCTTACCGCCCCGCGAACGGAAAAGCACTTATTACAACGTCTTGTTGGAAATATGATCTATTTGAGCAATGTTGCATCCTAAAAGAAGGAATGGTTGTAGACTATGATTTGGACGGCGAGCCAGTTCTCGATGAGATCAAACTTAGCGAGAGGCAGTACGAGAAGGTTGCCAAAGTTCAAGATGAATGCTTGCGGTTCATCAACGATGCGAGATCGTTTTTTACGAAGTCTGGTGTGACGCACGAGTTGTCTATTTTGCAGCGGGCCGCCCACGCAGCTCTATTTCGTCATGGCTACATGCCTACCGAAGCGGAGTTGGAATATTTCAAGGGCTTCCAGAACGACAAGTTTATGGGGCCTGATGGCACGAAGACGCTCTATGATCTAGACAGTGCTTGGAAGAATGTAAGGTGCCTGCCCTCACCTTATCGGCTGGGTGCATTTGAAACGCGCAGCTTGGGGCTTGACTTCGCCTTCAGCGGTCTGGTGCAAAAACGATTTCAACTTGATCTAAGACCAGAAGATATGAATGTGCGGTTTTCACCTCTGAAAGTCTCGATAGGGAGCATACGAGAGTCCAAGGTCTTCTTGCTTAGAGCGCACCATCTGCATGACGGATATTTCTCCATTATGCTGCCATATGAAAGCGGCACCAGTGTGAAAATGCTTCTGGGAGAGCGCTACGTATGGTTGCAGATAGAGGGTATACAACTTTTAGATAACGCAAGAAGGGTGTGTAGTGATGTGTCGAGCTCTCTCGATCTGGAAGAAATCAACCGGGAGGGAGAGATTTACCAGTGCCTGTCACAGGCAAGTGTCGCGACAATATGTCCCGTTGATTTGCAGCAGTTCAAAACGCCTCATTACTATCATGTGATCTTTCGCCCATTGGTTTTGAGGGCATCTGATCCGCCGCGAAGGCCAGGCGCCTCGCAGTAACGCGGAAAGATGGTGCCGCCGGCGCAGCGGTGATTCACTGGCTCCTGAAGGGATTCGGAGGATCGCGAATGAAGCCCTGTTGGCGCTGATTAAGGGATTGAGGCCTGGGCTTCGAGTGAGCGTCCGGCGAAGCGTTTTGGCTTGGTCGAGCTGCCGAAGCTATAGGACGCGCTTGACCTCATCTGCCATGACGCGCTCGATCATCTCGGGATCGCATTGTTCATCGACGAGGAACTGGCGGATGCCACCATCCCACGTCCGTATGTCGGCGAGGAGATTTTGAAGGTCGTCAATTCCATTTTCGGTCAGGCCTTTTGTGCCATCTTCACTGCCATCGCGGACATAAACCAATTCGCCCTCGGCGATATTGTCCGAGTTGGCGGTCAGCTCCTCGACCAATTCGAGGTTCTCGCTGATCATGCCGGCAACTTCTTTAAGCGTATAGACGAACCTCGAGCGTGCCATCACGCAGCCTCGTATCGGTCTTTCGCCAGCGCCCACTGCCACGGCAGCAATTCCTGAAGCCGATCCTTTGGATGGCTCTGGATCCGGGTAAGGACGTCTGTGAGATAGACCTCCGGATTGTGGCCATGGAGTTTGGCAGTCTCGATGATGGTCAGGATGTTTGCGATGCGCTCACCACCCTTGTCCGACCCCGCGAAGAGTCAATTTTTTCTTCCGATTCCAATCTCGGGGTCATTCTGCCCATGTTGGGCAGGAGGTCGAAGTCCATTATCGCTGGCATCCGTATTTCGGACGCCGGCTTCGCTGCGAGAACAGCGAAGAACGCGCCAACGGTCGGATCATTCATCTCGTCATCGTGCCTGGGCATGTCATTACCGCTCCGGCCTGGATGATAGATCCCGTGGCGTGCGCAGCAATGGATGTGGGATCCCCGCGCGTATCGCTTGCTGCACTGCTTGAACTGAACAAGCTCTTGATCCAGCGCCGTTTCCGGCGAGGCTCTCCGGATGGTTTCATCATCGGGGAGACTCAAAATGAGAACCTTGCCGCTACCGACACGATCTCTCGTGATCGTTCGCCAGCTCAGCATGCCGCTCGACTCGCACAAGCTAGTCGGGCTGAGCGCAGCGCAACGAACGATCGTGATCGCCCGGCTCGCCAATGTGCTGATGGCCGCCGCCGGCATCGTGACGGAGGAGAGCCGCGATGACGAGCAGTAATCTGATTCCGGCCACCATCCTCAAGCGCAAGGCCGTCGTCTATGTACGTCAGTCCACGCAGGCGCAAGTGCAGCTCAATCTTGAGAGCCAGCGTCGGGCAATATGAGCTGGTCGACGTCGCGCGGCGCTGGGGATTCCGCAAGGTTGAGGTGATCGACGAGGACTTGGGACGCACCGCAAGTGGAGCTGTGGAGCGTCCTGGTTTCGAGCGCCTGGTCGACGATCTGTGCACCGGTCATGTGGGCGCTGTGCTTTGCCTGGAGGCGTGCCAGTCCGGTCCGTTGCGAGACAGGCGGGACGTCGGCTGCTCGAGTTGTGCGGCGAAGTCGATGCACGGGTGATCGATCTGGACGGAGTCGCCGGCGTAGAACGGGTTCTTCAGGACGGAGATCACGTTGCGGTAGCGGACCGGAACCCAGGCGAAGGACACCATCTTCTTGCCGTCGGAGGGTCTGGGGAAATGCACGCCATCGTCGATCATCGAGATCAGAACCTGGCGCGCACTGCCGAGTTCGCGGAAGCGCGCGAATATCAGGCGAATGGTCTCCTGCAGGCGTATATCGGGATCGAACCCTAGACCGTAATCCCGGTGCCAGACGTAGCCGAAGGGCACAGAGATGCGCAGTTCGCCGCGCTGTGCCTTGGCGCGGGCAGCTTCGTACATGCGAGCACGCAGCACCCCGAGTTCGAACTCGCTTATGCTCCCCTTCATGCCGAGCTCACACTCACCCATTTCGTGTCAGCCTTCCCCACAATGGCTGGTGGGTCGGCCTGCACATCGTCCTTTTCGAGGCTTGCTCAGCGTTCACTCACGTTGCGGCCTGCACACTCGCGCGGTCACCTACGTGACCACTATCCGAAGGCCGCATGGAGGCGGGCGAAACTGTCTGCAAGTTGGCGGATGAGGTCGGAATCAGTCGCCAACGACTTTACGAGTGGCGTGATCAACTCAGACTCCGCGGTCATCTGAAGTCACGCCGGCGCGGCCGGCCGGCCAGATCGACAGCAGGAGCTGACGGGATCGCGCAGTTGCAGAGCGTAGTTGATGTGCCGGCGGCTCAGGAAAAGGCACTGACCAAGGCCAGGCGTCGGATCAGGGAATTGGAGCAGAAAGTCGGGCAACAGCAACTCGATCTCGATTTTTTTCGAGAAGCCTTGCGGCACTTCGAGGGAGATCATCGTCGGAGCAACGCTTCTGGCGAAACGGGATCTTCAGGGTCATCGAAAAGATGACGACCGGCCTGTCGCAAGGCGAATTCAACATCGATAGAATGTGCTGGCTCGCTGGCGTCAGCCGCGCGAGTTATTACCGTCACTGGCTGGATTCGGCACCGCGTCGGGCCGAGACAGGTTTGCGCGATCTCATTCAGAAGCTGGCTCTCGGCAACGCGCACTACGGCTACCGCCGGATCGCAGCCCTGTTGCGTCGGGAGGGTTGGCAGGTCAATCACAAATGCGTTCTACGGATCATGCGTGAAGACAATCTGCTGTGCCTGCGCGCGAGACCTTTTGTTCCTGCAACGACGAACTCGAGACATGGTTGGCAAGTCGTGCCGAACCTTGCCAGGGGCATGATCCTCAGTGGGTCAACCAGCTATGGGTTGCCGATATCACTTTCCTGCATCTGGCTGAGGAGTTTGCTTTCCTTGCCGTTGTGCTTGACGCCTATAGCCGCAAGGTGGTCGGCTGGGCATTGGATACGCACCTCAGAGCAAGCCTTGCCATCGAGGCCCTCGAGATGGCCATCGCTGATCGCCGGCCCGAACCCGGGGGCCTCGTGCATCATTCCGACCGCGGCGTTCAAGGTGGATTCAAGCGGTCGTCGCAACACCTGAACGAAGGAGGTTGCGATGGGCATTCAAAAGCGACGATCACACCGTTCTGGACGGGCGCCGTTGCCGTCTCCGGGAAGGCCGCCAGTAGCGGGGCGATCTGAACTCCAGCAATTCTGGTTGGGGATTGCGCAGGGTATGACCAGCGAGGATGCTGCGCTGGCCGCTGGTATGTCGCAGCCTGTCGGAACCAAAATGTTCCGAAAGGCAGGCGGTATGCCACCAGCGATGTTCAGATCTTCGACAAAACCGCTCTCCGGGCGGTACCTGTCATTGGTTGTCAAGCGAAGTGAGGATTTGACCCCTTTGGCGAAGTGAGGAACTGACCCCTTCACTGGTTTGCTGTTTCGTTGGGTTCAAGCGTCGGTCCGGCCTTCTGCAGAAGGCCGGACCGACGCTTTTCGCGGAGCCGGTAGCTGTCGCCGCGGATGGTGATCACCGTGGAGTGGTGAAGCAGGCGGTCCAGGATCGCCGTGGCCACAACGGGGTCGCCAAAAACACTTCCCCATTCGCCCACGGAACGATTGGAGGTGATCAGGATCGATCCCTTCTCGTAGCGCCGCGACACGAGTTGGAAGAACAGGTGGGCGGCATTGGCCTCGAAGGGCAGATAGCCCAGCTCGTCGATGATGAGCAGTTTCGGCCGTGACAGGATCGTCAACTGCTTGTCGAGCGAGCCGTCGGCGTGAGCCTTGGCCAGCGTCGCCACCAACGTAGCAGCCGTGATGAACTGCACGTTGTAATTCTGGCGGATCGCCTCGCGGCCAAGGGCCACGGCCAGATGCGTCTTGCCCGTGCCGGGCGGCCCGAGGAACAAAAGCGTGTCGCCGTGCGCGATCCAGCGGCAGGTGGCGAGCTCCCTGATCTGCCCCTGATCCAGCGACGGCTGGGCGTCGAAGTCGAAGCCGTCCAGCTCGCGCACGAAGGGGAACTGGGCGATCTTGCTCGACATGGAGATACGCCGTTCATCGCGCCGGGCGATCTCGCGCGACACCAGGAAGCCCAGGGCCTCGCGCAACGTCATCTTCGAGCGGGCGGCTTCGTCCAGCAGCGTGTCGAGCTGGTCTCGGATCGCCGTCAGCTTCAGCCGGTCGAGCGTTGCGATGAGCAAGTCGTGATCCACGGTCGTCATCACCAACCCCCTCCGACAGCCGCCTCGTATTCCGCAAGCGGCCGCAGCAAGGCGGCTGGAGCGATCTCGATGGGATCCGCGCGCACCGGCCCGTCAAAGCCGGCGACGCCGACAAAATGCGCCCGGTCCACGATCCGTTGTCGCCGCCCCCGGCAAAGGGCATGGTCGGCCACCACCTGGCCAGCATGGCGGATGATCACGCGGCCGGCCAGCACCACGACCTGGACACTCTCGCCGATCAGACGCCAGGGCACCGAGTAGCTGTTCGTATCCAGGTCGATCGCGCAGTCGGCCTGGACCTTGCGGATCAGGTCCCGCAACTGCCCGAACGGAGCACGGCCGGCCAGCGGGCGGAGCGCTCGAGCTTCGACGGCAAAGCGTTCCACCGGCGCGACGCCGGTGGTGCCGTGTTCACGCCGGTCAGCAATCTCGCGCGTCCACCGATCCAGATGCGCCTCGAACGCCGCCCAGCTCTCGAACCGGCGCCCGGCGATCGCGTTCTTCTTGACGTAGCCGACTCCGCGTTCGTCCTTTCCTTTGGAGTCGAGCGCGCATTGCATATGGTGACGAGCATGGTGCGCAAGTTTTTACCGTCACCCATCCATTCCATCCTTTGCGCGGACAGACGTTCGATCTGCTTGCCGTTCGCAACAACTGGGGCGGAGACCGCGTGTCGTATGCCGGTCCGGACGGGCGGCTGCGCACGTTGCCCGTCGAGTGGACGGATGTTCTTGAGCCCGACCTCGTAGTCACTGTCGGCGCCGGCCGCGCCTTTTTCCGGACTGATCATCTGCGAGAGCTGCGCAAGCTCCTGGATGAGTGCCTGCGTCAGGGGGAGGCGCCGTCATGTTAGGGGAATTATGTTCCATGTGTCTCGATAATTATATCCAGAGACCGTTAAGCAGTGCCCTTATGGTAACCGTATGCCTAGATGGATCGGCGGAATTGCGGGACATTCTGCAAGTCAGCGTCCCCATTGTCTTGATCTTTCATCTTATTGTGTACATAATTATAAAGACACTCCCGCAGGCAACCTTAAGGAGACACCGTATGGCAATAGGCTCCCGCCAACGCGCACACCGTCAGCAGGCCCTGGAAGCTCAGGGCGCATCCCACCCGCATCCCGAGGCAGTGGCGGACCCGCTCTTCCGCGACAGCGCATTCTTCGACCCGAACGACCTGGTCCAGGTCAAATACGAGATGCTGCGCAGCGTGGAAAAGGACGGGCGTGCGGTGGTGGAGGCGGCAGAAGCCTTTGGGTTGTCTCGGCCGGTCTATTACGTGACGCGAGAGCTGTTCAATCGCGAGGGCCTGCCTGGCCTGTTGCCCCGCAAGCGTGGACCGAAGCGCCCGCACAAGCTCACCGAGGAGAATCTTGCTGTCCTGGCGCAGGCCATACGAGAGAGCGAACAGATGCCAGGCGGTGCGGAGTTGGCTGCCCTACTCGTCGAACGATGCGGCATCAGTGCCCACCCCCGGAGCATCCTGCGAAGACTGCTTCCCTATCTGAACCAGCCGGAAAAAAAACTGCTGTGACCGTCGATGCGCTCCCGCTCGATACCATGCAGTTCACCGCGCAATACGAGCTGATCCGCTCGCAGGTCATCAACGCCGCTCGCGACGCCCCGCACAGAGATCTCGGCGCTCAACCACGCGGTGTCGGCCTTGGCTTGCTGCTGCGAGGAGGGATGCCCGGGTGGCTCGGCACAATCGACAGCGTGATACGCGCATCACTGTCCCGGCGGACCATGGACGCTCCTCTGCCGAAGCCGGCTGACCTCCTCGCCGAGTGCAGCATCGGGTCGCCGTGGTTCTCCGGTGTGCAACGCCAGGACATTACGACCCTTCTGACGAGTCTGGTTCTCTCCACTCGTCTTGTTGACCCCTCCTCACCGACGGAAGGATATCGGTCATGCCAATGAACAGCGAGGCTCATCAGAAGATCACCGCGGCGCATCTTTCGCGCATGGCGTATCTGTACGTCCGCCAGTCGACGCTGCGCCAGGTGTTCGAGAACACCGAGAGTACCAAGCGCCAATATGCGCTGCGCGACCGTGCCGTGGCGCTCGGTTGGCCGCTCGATCGGATCGTCGTCATCGACAGCGATCTCGGGCAATCCGGCGCCAGTGCGGCCGATCGCGAAGGCTTCCAACGCCTTGTGACCGAGGTCAGTCTCGGTCGCGTTGGGATCGTCCTGGGACTGGAGGTGTCGCGGCTCGCGCGCAACAATACCGACTGGCATCGGCTGCTCGAGCTTTGCGCGCTCGGCGACACACTTATCCTGGACGAGGATGGCCTGTACGATCCGGCTCACTTCAACCACAGGTTGCTGTTGGGGCTGAAGGGCACCATGAGTGAGGCCGAACTGCATGTGCTCAGGGCGCGTCTTCGTGGCGGCATCTTGAGCCGCGCCCGCCGCGGCGAGCTGAAGCAGATGGTCCCGGTCGGCTTCGTCCATGACGTCCGCGATTGCGTCATCCTGGATCCGGACGCCCAAGTGCAGGCGGCGGTGCGACTGTTCTTCGATACCTTCAGACGCACCGGCTCCTGTTTGGCGGTGGTCAAGGAGTTCCACGCGAAGGATCTGCTCTTCCCGCGCCGCCTGAGAAGCGGCGCCCACAAGGGTGAGCTGGTCTGGACGGAACTCCTGCATTGTCGCGCGCGACAGATCATCCACAACCCCCGCTATGCCGGCGCCTTCGTCTTCGGCCGCACCAAGAACCGGCGTTTGCCGAATGGCAAATACTCCTCCCGGCAGGTCCCGAGCGAGGATTGGATCCTATTGCGCGATACACATCCGGGCTACATTAGCTGGGAAGACTACCTGTCGAACCTGGAGCGGGTGAAGGGCAACGCGCTCGCCTGGAGTTCGGAGCGGCACCATGGTCCCGCCCGGGAGGGGCCGGCCCTGCTGCAGGGGCTCGTGATCTGCGGTGCCTGCGGGGAACGGATGTCGGTGCGCTATCACTCTCATCGCAAGGCCGAGATACCGAGCTACTGGTGCGGCCGTCGCCCAATGCACCGAGGCGAGATTGGTCTGTGCCAAACGATACATGGAGGCGCGCTCGATGCGGCGATCGGAGAAATCCTCATCGAGGCGATGACGCCGCTCTCGATCGAAGTGGCGCTGGGCGTGCAGCAGGAACTCGCAACCCGCCAGGAGGAGGCCGACCGGCTCCGCCGGCAGCATGTGGAGCGGGCCAAGTACGAAGCCGAACTCGCCCAACGTCGCTTCCTCAAGGTCGATCCAGACAACCGCCTGGTCGCTGACGTGCTGGAAGCGGATTGGAACGCCAAGTTACGGGCGATTGCCGCCGCGCAGGAAGCATACGACAAATCCGCCGCGGCTGACGTCAGTGTCGTGAACGATACGGAGCGGGCGGAATTGATGGCCCTTGCCAGCGACTTCCCACGCCTCTGGCGGGATCCGCGCACGAAGATGAAGGACAAGAAGCGCATGCTGCGCTTGTTGATCGATGACGTGACCCTCACCAAGGGGGACACGGTGCATGTCGATATCCGTTTCGTCGGCGGCGCGACGCGTTCGCTCGATCTGCCGCTGCCGAAGTCGTGTTGGTGTGGACGGCCCCCGCACGGCATCGATGTGGCAGAATGAGGTCGTTGAAGATCTCAAGCAAAGGAGACCGTCCGTGGAACAGATTGTTCGAATTGGCATGGATACGTCAAAGCACGTGTTCCAGCTCCATGGTGTGAACGCGACTGAAGACCCGGTTCTGCGCAAAAAGCTTCGGCGCAAGGAGATGGTGGCGTTCTTCGAGAAAGCGCCGCCGACGGTGATTGCGATCGAGGCGTGCGGCGGATCGCACCATTGGGCGCGACTACTGCGGTCGTTCGGCCACGAGGTGAAGCTGATTCCGCCGCAGTTCGTCAAGCCATACGTCAAGCGAGGCAAAAACGATGCGGCTGATGCCGAAGCGCTGTGCGAGGCGATGAGCCGGCCGACGATGCGCTTCGTGCCGGTGAAGACAGCCGACCACCAGACGGCGCTGATGCTGACCGGTATGCGCGACCGACTGATCCACAATCGCACGCAACTCGGCAACTCGATCCGCGGTTATGCGGCCGAGTTCGGGCTGACTGCCGCCAAGGGAATATGCAAGATCGAGCCGCTGCTCGAGCGCATCGCGGCCGATGAGAGGCTGCCGGAGCTGGCGCGGGAGCTGTTCGCGCTCCACGGCGCGGAATATGCGCAGTTGCAAGTGCGGCTGGGAGAGGTCGACACCAAGCTGATGGCCTGGCATCGGGCCGATGAATGCAGCCGCCGTCTGGCGCAAATCCCCGGCGTCGGTCCGATCGGCGCATCGCTTCTGATGATGAAGACGCCAACGCCCGAGGGCTTCCGATCAGGCCGGCACTTTGCCGCCTGGATCGGCCTGACCCCGAAAGATCACTCCACAGCCGGCAAGGTCCGGCTCGGCGTGATTACACGCGCCGGCGACGAAGCCTTGAGAAGTACTCTGGTGGTCGGCGCCACCGCCCTCCTGCGACGAGTCCGCGACGGACGGGGCAGGAATTCCTCGCCCTGGCTCCTTGACCTCCTCAAGCGCAAGCCGCCGAAGCTCGTCGCCGTGGCGTTGGCGAACAAAATCGCGCGCATCGCCTGGAAGATGATGGTGACCGGCGAAGCGTACCGAACCAATGCTGTGCCGCCTGGTATGGCGTGCGCGGCTTAGAAGATCAGCCAAACACGGGGAGCAGACGAAATGCGACCGTGTTTGTTGATGTCGGAACTTGCAAGAGAATGAGCAGGTGGTGTGATCGATCGATCCATGACGCAAGATACTCCGGATGACTCACTGGCCGTTGTAGGTCGCAGTCGTGTTAGGAACTCGCGTTGCGGAAACCATCTTGGCCCGCGGTCATGTGCGACCGCACAAACAGAGGCCGGACATATGATCGCAAGCGATCCGATCAAAACGCTGCTCAACACCTTGCGAGGAGGGGCCAATCCACATATGCGTCGTGTTGCGTACGACGGATGCCGCCGTGGTGCAGGAGATCGATCGACTCATCGACACCTATACCGACAAAGAGATCGCCGACCTCCTCAACGAGCGCGGGGTGCGCACGGTGGTGACGACCCCGTGGACCGCTGCACGTATAGGGCGGCTTCGCCATATCTATCAGCTTACCGATCGGCGTACGCGCCTGCTCGCGCAGGGCCTGCTGACCCCTGAGGACGTCGCGACCCGCTACGGTGTCGTGATCTCCACCGTGCATCTCTGGCGTCGGCGGGGCCTGCTGCGTGCCCACCCGGTCAACGATCGGGGCGACTTCCTCTACGAGATCCCGCAGCAGGACCTGCCGGCGAAGTTTGCTCACAAACTTGTTTACCAGGTCGATCCCGTAACTTCTTCATCACATAGCTGACGAGGTGCAGTATGAGCCTAAGCCCTTATCCTTCGGGCGTCTCGGCCTCGCCGCGAGCACGGCAGTGCCGTAATGGCTCGCCATCTCGGCGTAGGTTCGGTTGAGACCGGGATCGTAGCGATCGGGGTTGGTGACGGCGGCCCTGAGATTGTCGCAGATTACGAACTTCGGCACGCCGTCTAGAAACCGGAACAGGTTGGTGTGAAGGCCAATCCAGTCGGGCAGGCTCTCGCTCGGACACGCCTCGGCATAGGTGTAGTTCGAGGCGCCCATCACTTCGCTTCGGGAAGGCCTGGTGTTGTGACCCGTCCGAAAACCGTCGTGCTGCCTTTCTTAGGCGGCTGCTGTCATCGACTTGGCCGCGGTGTTGAAGACCGTTTCGTCGGCGAGCATGCGGTGGAGGATGACCGCAAGCTTGCGCGCGAGCGCCACTTTGGCCTTCTTCATTCCGGCGCGTCGGGCGATCCGCATCGCCCAGCTTTTGAGCTGTGTGCAGCCCTTGAGCGGCTTCACCAGCATGATGTGGGCGGCCTCATAGAGCGCCGTCGTACCGCAGCATCGCCGATCTTGCTGATGCGATGAGCGCGACGATCGGACCGACCCCCGGCGTCGACATCAACCGCCTGGCTCTGGCATCGAGGCGCACCAGCGCGGGACCTTTTTCTCGAAAGCCTGGAACTCGCGCAAGATCACGGCGTGCACCGAAAGCAGTCCCGCGGCGACCATCTTCAGGTTCGCATGGCCGACCACCAGCTCGTGGATGCGTCCGGCAAAGCCGCGCGGCGTCGTCTTGCCGACCTTCAGCCCGAAGCCACGCAAAATGCCGCGCACACTGTTCTCGACGTCTCTCAGCTTCGATTGGATGAGCTTGCGCCCGCACCTCTTGTGCTGCCAGCGACTTGCAATGCACCGGTCGGAACCAGCCCAGCCGCATCAGCTGCGCGATTCCGCGCGCGTCGTTGCCGCGTCTCCAGCAGTTCGACCGCCAGTCCCGCTTGCCGCATTGCCGCGTAGAGCCATTGCGACAGCGGGCCGGCCTCCAGCCCGATCCGCACAAGGTCAAAGCCGAGCGAGGCAAACCAGGCGATCAATGCCTCCGGCTCGCTGGCCACCTTGCTCTCGCGAACGATCTTGCCGCTTGCATCGACAACGCACACGCTAATTTGCCCCACTGGTTAGGTGGGGTATAGCGGGAATCTCTCCGCCAGCGTCGAC
>SUGL01000071.1 GCA_004963905.1 Mesorhizobium sp. | reverse complement strand
CATCCGTCTCGGCGCTGCGCGCCGATCCACCTTCTCCCACAAGGGGAGAAGGAGGAGCTATGCCGGCAGCGCCCGTTTCTCCTTCGCCGCCTTTGCCCCCGCATCACGCGGATGCGGCCCGATCGGCATGATCGCCGGAAACGGTGTGGCGCCGAAGGCAAAGGTCCATTTGTAGCCGACGAGCTGGTCTTCCGGCGTGGTGTGCTGGTCATGGTGGGCAAGCAGCCTTGCGCGCTCGGCAAGGTCCTCCGCCTCTCGCCGCACCATCTCGGCCGTTTCCGGCCGCATCCGTCGCGAGAAACTGACGAAGGTCGCTTGGCCGTCCATGTGGCTGATCGCCCAGCCGATGAAGTTCTTGTTGGTCGTCTCGAAATGCGGCTTCAGCGGTCCCTCGAAATCCCACTGGATCGGCGTCTCGACCAGCAATCTTGCCGACAAGCCGCGCCCGAGCGCCACCAGGCCGAGCTCTTCTAGGTCGCGCAGATAGAGGAACATCGAGGCCTCGCTCAGGCCTTGCGAGCGCATGATGCCTGCCGGCGTGAATTTTTCGGTGAGCATGATGAAGACGAAGAGCAGCGCCGGCCGCGCCGCCAGCTTGCGCTCGATCTCCGGCGCGACATGGTTGGCCGGTCCAGGCCCTCTGGTCATCGAGCCCAGGACGTTCTCCAGCTCCACTTCCGCGGCGGCGCAGATTTCCATCAGCCGGTCGAGCTTGCAGTTCCGCTCGTGGAAGATGCGCTTCACCGTCGGCTCGGAAACACCCATGCGCTCGGCCAGCGTCCGGTAGGTCAGGCCCTTGGCCTTGAGCGTCCGTTTCAGCGCCTCGAAGATCGGACCGTTCATGGAATGCACCTCGTTTGCATGAATTCGTATCGATCTTCGATACTAGGCGCGAACCGCCTTCCAGAAAAGTATCGAAAAACCTAGCTCTCCGCCGTCATCACAGGAGAGCACTATGAAGACCCTCATCGCTTCGACTTTTCTCGCAATCGCCGGCATTGCAGCGGCCCCTGTCGCCGAGGCCGGCGAGATCTGGCGCGCATCGGGCTTCGAGCAGCCGGAATCGGCGCTTGTAGACGCCGCCAACGAGCGGATCGTCGTGTCCAACATCGTCGGCAATCCAGGCAAAGCGGACGGCAACGGCTATCTGTCGCTGCTGTCCATGGACGGCAAGGTCATCGCAGGGCACTGGGTGGACGGCATGGACGCGCCCAAGGGCATGGCGATCTCGGGCGGCAAGCTTTACGTCGCCGACATCACCAAGGTCCGCGTCGTCGATCTCGCCAGCGGCAAGCTGGTCTCCAGCATCGATGTGCCAGGGGCCGTCTTCCTCAACGACATGACGGCCGATGCCTCGGGCAAGGTCTATGTCACGGACATGCTGGCCGACACGATCTACCGCATCGACGGCGACAAGCCGGAGCTGTTCGTCAAGGATGCGCTGCTCGCCTCGCCGAACGGCGTCTTCGCCGACGGCGAGAGATTGATCGTCGCGTCCTGGGGCAAGGGCATCAAGCCCGACTTCAGCACCGCGGAGCCCGGCGGCCTGCTGGCGGTCGACCTCGCCACGAAGAAGGTCACGCCGCTGCTCGGCGCCCAGAATTTCGCCGACCTCGACGGAGTCGTCGCCATCGGAGACACCATCTACGCCACCGCCTACATGACCGGCACGCTCTACAGCTACAAGGCCGGCGGCGCGCCGGAAGCGATCGCCACCTTTAAGCCGGGCAGCGCCGACATCGGCACCGACGGCAACCACATCTTCGTGCCGCTGATGGGCGAAGGCGAGGTTGCAGCGCTGTCACTGGATTGAGTATGGCGCGGCTCCGAAGCTGCTAATCTCCCCCTTGCGGAGGAGATGGCCGGCAGGCCGGAGGGCCTGTCCCGCCAGCGTTCCGGATTCCGGCACCGCAGCAGCGTTGTGAAGTCTCCTCGCCCGACGCGAGCCGCTCACTGCGGCCTGTCGATACCCGCCAACTTGTCCGGATTGCGGACGGTATAGACCGCTGCGATGCTGCCCTCCGCGTCGACCGCGAAGCTGAACGTCTGGACCACAGCGCCGGCGACCGTCACCACCAGTCCTGGCCCGCCATTGATGATCGCCGGCACGATCGCGGTATGGTCGGGGTCCGGATTCTTGCGCGCCGCGCCGACGAGAAATTTCGCCACCCGGTCGCGGCCGATCAGAATGTTGAGCGCAGCCGTCACCTTGCCGCCGCCATCGGCGATGAATTCCACGTCCTCGGCCAGCAGCCGCTTCAGCGGTTCGATATCGCCGCTGGCCATGGCCTGCTCGAAGCTGGCGACGTAGCGGGCGATGTCCGTCTCGCGCGCCGGAAAGCGTCGGTTATCTTGTCTCAGCATTTTGCGCGCCCTGGATGCCATCTGCCGGCAGGCGGCGGGAGACCGTTTCAGCGTCGCGGCCACCTCCTCGAACGGCACGTCGTAGAGATCGTGCAGAAAAAGGGCGGCCCGTTCGAGTGGCGACAGGCGCTCCAACGCCCGCATGACGCTGAACGAGATGTCCAGCGCCACATCGCTGCTTTCCGGATCGGCGCTGCCTGCCTGTTCCACGATCGGCTCGGGCAACCAGGGGCCGACATAGGTCTCGCGGCGCTTCTGCGCCGAGCGCAGCCGGTCGAGGCTGAGATTGGTGACGATGCGCGACAACAGGCGCGGCGCATCCTCGACGGTGTCGGCGCCGGAAAAACGCAGCCAGGCATCCTGCACGATGTCCTCGGCCTCGCCGACGGAGCCGAGATAGCGGTAGGCGAGCCGGATCAGCCGCTTGCGTTGATTGAGATAGGCCTGCAGGCGCTCGTCGCCGCCGGGCTGATGCTCAGGCAAATTCCGTCTCCGCGAGATGTTCCGGGCGGTTTTTCGCCGCCTCGCCCTTGAGCCATGCCAGCACCGGCTCGCAGCTGTTGCCGTGGCCGAGTCCACGCTTGAATGTCGGATAGACCTGGCCCGATACAACCGCGGCCGAGAGCCCGGCGATGCCCGCCTTACCCCAGCGCTGCTCGCAGGCGTCGATAATGTCGAGCAGTTCCGGGTCGTTGTCGAGAACGGCGCGCGCATAGCGCTCGGCGAGCATCATATCGTCCGGCAGCGCGGTGGCGTCGCCGGTCAGCAAGGCGTCGATCGCCGTAACCGGGACGCCGGCGTCGCGCGCCATGGTGATGACAAGCTTCAGGCAGGAGCCGCAATCGGCATGGCGAGCCGCCGTGATCTTGGCCGCGAAGTAAGGTGCCGCCGGCAAGGAAAACTGCTCGCCGGTGAAGGGTGAGATCGGCGCGAACTTCAATGCGCCGAATTCATGGGTGTCGACGAGCTCGCGCATGTAACCCGTATCGTAGCCGTAGCGGTTTTCGAATTTCCTGAGCTGTTGTTTGAGAAGCCATCTGAACATCACGCCCTCGCTTCTTTCCCGGTGGGCAGGAAGATCGCCAGCGGCAGCAAGGCCGGCACGACGATCAGCAACAGGTCGCGCGCGGCCGCGGCGATGGTCGTGCCCTGCGCTGCCATCTCGGCGAGATGATAGATCGCGTGCCCACCAAGGAAGATCGTTGCGGCACCGACGAGCCGGCCGCCATCCGGTCGCTGGCAGGCCATCAGCAGCGCGGCGCCGGCCGCCAGGAAGGCCAGGCCGATATCGCGGATGAAGTGAATATTGGCCGGCCCGGTTTCCGGGACGCCGGGAACGGCCGAGTACCAGAAATCGGGAACAGTCAGCATGATGGCGCCATTGGTCGCCTGATAGATACCGATGATAAGCAGAAGAACACGCATTGGTTCGCACCTCCTGTCGCCATGACGGGATAGCTGGCTGGGGTGTGACGGCAGGAAGCGGAATTTTTCAGTTCGCCAATCGGATTGGACCGCCATATCGACCGGGCTGCCATCTGGTTCTGCCGCTCGCCCCGGGATATCCGGCAGCAATCCGTCACATGAGCGAAGCCGTGAAGACATCAAGCCTGACCGGCGCCGTTTCCCCGACGATCCCGGTGTTCATATGCGCGCTGGCGATTTTCCTGCTGTCGGGGATGGACGCGGCGATGAAGTCCCTGGTCATCGCGGTCGGCGTCTACAACACGGTGCTGTGGCGCAGCATGGTCGCGACCTTGATCGCGGGCGCGACCTGGTCGGCGGGGCCGCGCTCGAAACCGAGCCTTTCGGTGGTGAAGCTGCACGCGCTGCGCGCCGCCGTTGTCGGCATCGTGCTGCTCTCGTTCTTCTGGGGCCTCGCCAGGCTGCCGCTTGCCGAAGCGATCGGGCTCAGCTTTGTCGCGCCCCTGTTTGCCCTTTTCCTCGCCGCGCTGCTGCTGGGCGAACGTGTAAGGAGGGAGGCCGTGTGGGCGTCGCTGGCTGGCATCGCCGGCGTCGCGATCATACTGGCCGGCCAGTTTGGGGCGGGAAGCCGTTCGCAGGATGCCCTGCTTGGCACGGCTGCGGTGCTCGTATCGACGGTGTTCTATGCCTACAATCTGATCCTCTCCCGGCAACAGGCATTGGTGGCCAAGCCGGTCGAGATCATGCTGTTCCAGAATCTCTGCATGGCGGTCATCCTTGGTCTCGCTGCGCCGTGGCTCGCCGTCGCGCTGCCGAGGGAGCTCTGGCTTCACCTGGTCGGGGTAGCGGTGCTGTCGCTCGCCGGCCAATTCCTGATGAGTTGGTCCTACGCTCGCGCCGAAGCGCAATATCTGATCCCGACGGAATACTCGGCCTTCATCTGGGCGATCGCGCTCGGCTGGTTCTTCTTCGGCGAGGAAGTGGCCTGGACCACGCTGACAGGGGCATGCCTGATCGTCGCCGGCTGCCTGATCGCCGCGCGCGCAAACCCGAAACTTGCCGAGCCGATCGAAGCGGCCGTTTGACGATTCTCGGTTGGCTTGACAGCGGCCGCGGCTCAGCCCTGCTGGGTCTGCGCCGCGGTCGATTTGAGGTGAACGCCCCGGCCGCCGCGCTCGCTGGCCTGGTTCTCGCCGATCAGCTCCACCCCGATCACATCGAGTGCCTGGATGACCTTCATCAGCGAATCGACGACGCCCCTGACGACGCCCTCGCTCGCCTCCATGCGCTGTATTGTCGGAAGCGAAACCCCGGCGCGCTCGGCGAGCGTTCGCTGGTCGATACCGGCCAATGCCCTCGCAGCGCGCATCTGTGCGGCAGTCATCATCGACCTGTATCCATGTCAAAATGTGCAATATCGATGTACAGTATAAACATTACAATGTCCAAGGCATCATTCAAAAAGGATTGGCGGGGGGATCACTCGCTGTCCGCCACCACCTTGCGCCGCTGCAGCAGGCGCGCTGCAAGCCAGCACAGCATGGCCCAGGCGAAGCCGGCGCACCAGCCGGCAAGCACGTCCGACGGCCAATGCACGCCGAGATAGACGCGGCTGGTCCCGACCAGCACCGTGGTGAGCACGGCGAAGCCGAGCACGAAGATCTTCGTCCTGCGGTTCGGCAGGAACCGCGCGGCGAGTGAGCCCAGCGTGAGATAGGTCACCGCCGACAGCATCGCGTGGCCGCTGGGAAAGGACAGCGAGGTTTCGTTGACCAGATGCGAGACGAGATCGGGCCGCGGCCGGTCGACCTCATGCTTGAGCAGGCTGGATACCACCTGGCCGCCGGCCACCGAAACGAACACGAACAGTGCCGTCCCCGGTCGGCGGATGAGCAGGAAGTAGACGATTGCCGCGGTCGTGATCAGCACCAGCACGGCGGTGCTGCCGAGCGCCGTGATGTCTCGCATCGCGCCTTGCAGCCAGGGCGGGCCGATCGGACTGTCCGGTTGGCCGGCATGGCGGAAGGCGAGCAGGATTTCCGTGTCGAAGGCGTGCGGGCTGGTGGCGCGCGCCACCTCCATCAGTTCCACCAGGCCCCATAGCCCGGCGGCGATCACCAGCCCGGCCAGAAGCACCGGGAATTCTAACCTGTTGAGCAGCGCGTTGGCGGTCGATTTCATTGGGGGCTTAGGTCCGGCTACAGCCGCTGCATATAGGGCCCGAGCGTGATCAGAGCGACGGCCGCGATCGCCAGCACGACGCCCGTGGCCTGCAATGCATTCAATCGTTCGCCGAAGAAGACCAGCGCCACGACATTCACCGACACCAGCTGGATCACCGCCGACAGGCTGAACGACACCGACATGCCGAATTCACGGATCAGCCGCAGCATGATCAGATTGCCGGCCGAATAGAGGGCGAGCGTCAAAAGGATCTTGGCCAGGCTCGGCGCCAGCCCCCATTGCTTGGCCGCCATCGCCGCCAGCAGGAAGATCACGGTCGAGATGCCGAGCTGCGCCAATCCCCAGAAACTCACGGTTTCCTCCCCTCTCGAAGCGGCTCTCGCCACGCGCCCATCGCCGCTGTTGTTTCCGAAGCGCGAGAAGCCGTCAAGCTGGGCGCGTCCGGCAAGCCGCGCTCCTACGGGACCGAAGCCGGATGTCGCAAAATACGTCCCTCGATTGCGGCTGGCGTCGGCGCGGCGCCGTGCTTCGTGAACACCGTCACCAAATTGCCCCCTGGCTGTGATCGGCGCACGATGTCGGCCGGCCGAACTGAAAAATCATCAGCCGGCAAATCAGCCTTGTTTAATCACGCCGATGTCACGAAAATGTGATCGGGCGTCTATAGGGATCGACAGGTCACAGTTCCAGCCACCTCAAGAAGCCAGAGGACAGCTCATGACCCAATCCCCTGAAACCCGCTTCCGCACCAGCCAGCTCGAGGAGAATGACGGCCCGCCCGTCAATCCCACCGACAACCGCACCATGGGCGAGATTATTGCCGCGCGTTTCTCGCGCCGCGGTTTCCTGAAGGGTTCGCTGGCCGTCTCGGCGATCGCCGCCGCCGTCAGCCCGCTGGCGCTGGTCGCGGCCGACGAGGCGCGCGCCGCCGGGGCCTCGGCCTTCAAGTTCGACGAGCTCGAGGCCGGTATCGACGACAAGCACCATGTCGCGCCGGGCTATGACGCCGACGTGCTGTTGCGCTGGGGCGATCCGCTGTTCGCCGATTCGCCGGACTTCGACCCGCTGAAGCAGTCGGCCGGGGCCCAGGCCAGACAGTTCGGCTACAACAACGATTACATCGGCTATATCCCGATCGACGGCTCGGCCGAGCATGGCCTGCTGGTCGTCAACCACGAATACACCAACCCGCATCTGATGTTCCCCGGCATCGTCAAGATCGTCGAGAAGGACGGCAAGAAGGCCGCCGAGGTGGCGCCGCTCTCGAAGGAGCAGGTCGACGTCGAAATGGCCGCCCATGGCGGCACCATCGTCGAGATCCGCAAGCAGGGCGGCAAATGGCAGGTGGTGCGCGACGGCAAGCTCAACCGCCGCATCACCTCCAACACCGAGATGGCGCTTTCCGGCCCGGTCGCCGGCCATGACCGCGTCAAGACCAACGCCGATCCCTCCGGCACCAAGGTCATCGGCACGGTCAACAACTGCGCCGGCGGCGTCACGCCCTGGGGCACCTATGTGATGGCCGAGGAGAACATCCACGGCTATTTCTCGGGCGAGCTGCCGGAAGGCCACAAGGAAGCCGCCAACTACAAGCGGCTCGGCATCCCGGAAGGCGCTTACGAATGGGGCGCGCATTACGACCGCTTCAACCTCGCCAAGGAGCCGAACGAGCCCAACCGTTTCGGCTGGATCGTCGAGGTCGACGTCAACGATCCGAATTCGGTGCCGAGGAAGCGCACCGCCATGGGCCGCTTCAAGCATGAGGGCGCCGAATCGATCGTCGCCAAGGATGGCCGCGTCGTCTTCTACCTCGGCGACGACGAGCGCTTCGACTATGTCTACAAATTCGTCACCACTGGTAAGTTCAATCCCAATGACCTCGCGGCCAACATGAACCTGCTCGACGACGGCACGCTCCATGTCGCCAAATTCGCCGAGGACGGCTCGGTCGAATGGATGCCGATCGTGTTCGGAGAAGGCCCGCTGACGGCGCAGAACGGTTTTGCCTCCCAGGCCGACGTTCTCATCGAGACGCGGCGCGCCGCCGATCTGCTCGGCGCCACCAAGATGGACCGGCCGGAGGATATCCAGCCCAATGCCGGCAACGGCAAGGTCTATGTCATGCTGACCAACAATTCCAAGCGCAAGGCCGATCAGGTCGACGCCGCCAACCCGCGTGCGGCGAACGCCTTCGGCCACATCATCGAGATCGTCGAGGACGGCGGCGACTTCGCCGCCAGCAAGGGCAAGTGGGAAGTGCTCCTGAAATGCGGCGACCCTTCCGTTGCCGATGTCGGCGCCACCTTCTCGACCGCCACCACCGCCCATGGCTGGTTCGGCATGCCGGACAACTGCGCCGTCGATTCGGCCGGCCGGCTCTGGGTCGCCACCGACGGCCAGGGCCCGAAAGCCACCGGCCGCACCGACGGCCTGTGGGCGGTCGACACCGAGGGTGCTGCGCGTGCGACCTCGAAACTGTTCTTCCGCGTGCCGATCGGCGCCGAGATGTGCGGCCCGCTCTTCGCGCCGGACGACCAGACCGCTTTCGTCTCGGTGCAGCATCCAGGCGACGGCGGCGAGGACTGGGAAGGCTTTGGCCGTCCGTCCTATTACGAGGACCCGTCGACGCGCTGGCCGGACTTCAAGCCGGAGATGCCGGTGCGGCCGGCGGTCGTCGCCATCACCAGGCAGGGCGGCGGCAAGATCGGCGTCTGATTGGTGCGGTCTGGACCGCGGCATTGTCGCAGACGTTGGGGATTGGCTGAGGCCTCCCCAACGTCCACGAGGGGCATTCGCAACCTCAGCTACCCCGCGCGTCGAACCACGGCCATGTTCAGGGTGGTTCTCAAGCGGAAGCCGATGGACTCGTAGAGCCCGATGGCCAGTGCGTTGCTGTCATAGGCGTGGAGATAGGGAACCTCGCCCCGCGCCATGATCCGGCTTGCCACGAACAGCGACAGCAGTCTGGCAAGGCCGCCGCCACGGAAGTCGGGATGCGTGCACACGCCGCTGAGCTCGGCGTAGCCGGGCTGCTTCATGCGCTCGCCGGCCATTGCCGCAAGCCTGCCACCGATCTTCACGCCCCAGAACTCGCCGAGGCTCAAGGCTTCCAGCGTGAACGGGCCGGGCTTGGTGAGCGAGGCCAGAGCAAGCATCTCGGCCGCATCGTCGGGTGTCAGTGGTTGCACCCGTTCGTCGGACACGGCCTGCATCGGCCGCTCGGCGGTCATCTGCACCAGGGTCGCTGTCGAGACCGCGGAAACTTCCGCAGGCAGGACGATCGGATCCGTCTGAACAAGGATCGAGCTCTCGAGCGGCGGCAGCAGCCGGCCCAGAGCCCGCTGGCTTTCGTCGTCGTCCGTGGCGGTGGCGGCGAAAGGAACGACCGACGGCCGATACCGCCGGGCGAGGCCGTCGCCTTCCGCGAAGGCCTGGTGGCGCGTCGCAAGCGCGCTCCAGATGGGACGGTCGAGAACGTGTTTCATGGCGCGACGGCCTTGGGCGCAACGGCCCTGGCTTTCTCAGCGCGGCGGTCGAGCGAGGTCGCCGCCAGCCGATCCTCGATGGCGGCGAGCTGGCCAAGCAGCGGCCCGGTGAGGTCCGCGCATAATTCCGCGACCGCATCCTCGATGCGCGGCCAGACATCGCGCTTTGCGGCATCGACCAGCCGCCGGCCGCTTGCCGACAAGGAGACGATTCTGCGCCGCTGGTCGTCGTTCGATTGCGTGACCTCGACCAGGCCCAGCTCGGTGAGCAGCGACGCGGCCCGCGTGACACCCGGCTGCGCGACGCCGAGCGATTGCGCCAGCTCGCCGACCGGCAGCGGCCCCAGCCTGTCGAGCGCCGCGAGCAGGGGGTACTGGCTCGACTGGATCCGCACATCCAGTTGATCCAGCACGCGCTGCGTATCGGCCTGCAACTGCTCGCCGATGCGCTTCAGCCTGCTGCCCAGGCAGAGAAAGCCGAGGGATCGCAATACGTCTTCCATGGCCGAGCTCATCGACATAAACAATAACTAGTTATATAACAACGCATGGAAAGTCAAGCTGCACGGCACCGCGAAGCCTTCGGACATTTCCTCTTCATTCGCCGCCCATAGCATCCTATATGGCGCTGGCGCGACATGACCGACAGTCGGTCGCGCCAAGGCGACTGATTCGAGGCCCGTGGGCTGCGGGTCTCTGTTCATCGGCACGCGGAAGCTCATGCCCTCCCTGCGCATCCATATCGACAGATTTCTCGAAGGCGCGGCGCCCAAGGTGCCGAAGCGAGAACTGACGCATCTCGAGCGGCTGGCGCTGGTGCGGCGGCATGGCGACTTCTCGCTCGCCTATTCCACCGCCGTGCAGCAGAAACTGTCCTATTTCAGCGACGGCGACGGCTACATCGCCTTCGGCACCAAGATGAAGCACCATTTCGCGCTTGGCGATCCGGTGGTCGACCCGGCGGAACGGCCCGGCTACATCAAGCGCTTCGTCGAGGCCGCCGGCGGCCCCTGGTTCGTGCAGATAAGCGCCGCGACCGCAAAGGTGCTGGCCGGGCTCGGCTACCAGGTCAATCGGCTGGGCGTCGACACCAGGCTGCACCTGCCGGCGCATGATTTCTCCGGCAAGCGCAACGAGACCGTGCGCTATTCGGAGCGCTGGCTGGCGAAGAAGGGCTTCACCTTCGCCGAGGACAGGAAAAACATGCTCCTCGACGAGGTGTCGCGGCTTTCCGAGAACTGGCGCGGCGAGCGCATCGTCAAGCGCTGGGAGATGGGCTTCCTCAACCGTCCCTTCGCCGACCATCTCGGCGCCGACATGCGCCGCTTCGTCCTGCATGGTCCCGGAGGCGAGCTCGTCGCTATCCTCGACTTCGATCCGCTGTTCAGCGACGGCAAGGTCATCGGCTACACCACCGCCTTCAAGCGCAAGCATGTCGACGCCACGCCGCATGCCGAGATCGGCCTGACCAAATTCGCCGTCGACCGCTTTCGCGACGAGGGCATCTCGGTCGTCACGCTTGGCTTGTCGCCGCTGCTCGACGTCGAGCCGAGCGGCTTTGCCGAATCGAGCTTCTGGCGCGGCGCCTTCCAGCGCGCCTACGAGTCGCCCTGGGTCAACCGCTCGCGCTTCAACCTGCAGGGCCAGGCCGCCTTCAAGCGCCGCTTCCACGGGCAGGAGGAGCCGACCTACATCGCCTTCCGCAAGGGCACGCTGATGGAGATGCTGGGGCTCTTGCGGCTCATCAAGGCGATTTAGAAAAGCGCCGACCTTCGCGATTGGCCGATGCCTCGCAGCTTCGTCATCCCAGGGCGAAGCAGCCGCGAAGCGGCGTCGCGGAGACCCTGGGATCCATGCCGTTACGTCAGCGAGGAATGCGGCGGAGCAGAATTCTGCACCGGAGGCAGCGCTTCGAAGTCACGGAATGGATCCTCGGGTCAAGCCCGAGGATGACGACGGGACAGGAGTTCCGGCCAATCACGAAGGTTTGCGCACTCTCCATTTCGGAGCACGGCGTCCCTCAATTCCTCAACCGGTACCCCGTCCTGAAGATCCAGGCCACGATCGCGATGCAGACCGCCAGGAACACCAGCGTCATGCCGAGGCTGACGCCGACCGAGACGTCCGCCTTGCCGTAAAAGCTCCAGCGGAAGCCGCTGATCAGGTAGACGACCGGGTTGAACAGCGTGATCGTCTTCCAGATGCCGGGCAGCATGTGGATCGAATAGAAGCTGCCGCCGAGGAAGGTGAGCGGCGTGACGATCAGGAGCGGCACCAGCTGCAGCTGCTCGAAGGTCTTCGCCCAGATGCCGATGATGAAGCCGAACAGGCTGAAGGTCACCGCCGTCAGCACCAGGAAGGCGATCATCCAGAACGGATGCTCGATCCTGAGCGGTACGAACAGCGCCGCGGTGCCCAGGATGATCAGGCCGAGCATGATCGACTTGGTCGCGGCACCCCCGACATAGGCGAGGATGATCTCCAGATAGGACACCGGCGCCGACAGCAGCTCGTAGATCGAGCCGACGAATTTTGGGAAATAGATGGCGAAGGACGCGTTCGAGATCGACTGCGTCAGAAGCGACAGCATCATCAGGCCCGGCACGATGAAGGCGCCGTAGCTGATGCCGTCGATCTCGTTGATGCGCGAGCCGATCGCCGAGCCGAAGACGACGAAATAAAGCGATGTCGAGATCACCGGCGAGATGATGCTTTGCAGCACCGTTCGGAACGCGCGCGCCATCTCCACCCGGTAGATCGCCCACACCGCACGAAGGTTCATGGCTGCGCGCGGGTTCATGGCTCTTGCCTCAGAAGATTGACGAAGATCTCTTCGAGCGAGCTGTTCTTGGTGTCGAGGTCGCGGAACTGGAGGCCGGCGGCCTCGAAGTCGCGGATCAGCGAGGCGACGCCCGGCCGGTCGCTCTGGTTGTCATAGGTGTAGGTGATCTCGTTGCCGTCCGCGGACAGCTCCAGCGCATAGCGCGACAGGCCGTCGGGGATGGCCTTGAGCGGCGCGCGCAGCTCCAGCGTCATCTGCTTGCGGCCGAGCTTGCGCATCAGCTCGGCCTTGCCTTCGACCAGGATGATCTCGCCGCGATTGATGACGCCGACGCGATCGGCCATCGCCTCGGCCTCTTCGATGTAGTGCGTGGTCAGGATGATGGTGACGCCGTCCTCGCGCAGCCGCCGCACCATCGCCCACATGTCCTGGCGCAATTCGACGTCGACGCCCGCCGTCGGCTCGTCGAGGAACAGCACGCGCGGCTCGTGCGACAGCGCCTTGGCGATCATCAGCCGGCGCTTCATGCCGCCGGAAAGCGTGATCGCCTTGGCGTCCTTCTTCTCCCACAGCGAGAGGTCGCGCAGCACTTTCTCGACGAAATCCTTGTTCGGAGCCTTGCCGAACAGGCCGCGGCTGTAATTGACCGTAGCCCACACCGTCTCGAAGGCGTCGATGGTCAGCTCCTGCGGCACCAGCCCGATCAGGCTGCGCGCCGCGCGGTAGTCCCTGCCGATGTCGTGGCCGTCGACGGTGACGGTGCCCGACGAGCGGTTGACGATGCCGCAGACGATCGAGATCAGCGTCGTCTTGCCGGCGCCGTTCGGCCCGAGCAGCGCGAAGATCTCGCCGCGCTCGATGTCGAGATTGATTTCCTTCAGCGCCTTGAAGCCGGTGGCATAGGTTTTCGTGACACCGGAAATCGAGATGATGGATGACATGCTGAAATATGGCCGGCTGGAAAACGTGACCTCATATAGGTCGGATGTCGGTTTATTCAAATCGGCAATTTACAGCCCTCCTGACAGCTCTGGACAGTCACGCGTGCCGCTGGCGGCGCGGCATCGCGCTCCGCGCTGCGACAACGCGCCTCGCGTGACGCCGCGCCGCTTTGACCGATGCGTGTTTGAAGCCTATCGTTCAAGCATAAATTGCAGCCGGAGCCGAGCATGGACCCGCTCATTCTGTCGCGTATCCAGTTTGGCGCGAATATTTCGTTCCATATCCTGTTTCCGGCGATCACCATTGCACTTGGCTGGGTGCTTCTCTTCTTCAAGCTCCGCTACAACGCATCAGGCGACTCGGCCTGGATGCGCGCTTATTTCACCTGGGTGAAGGTTTTCGCGCTCTCCTTCGCCATGGGCGTCGTTTCGGGCGTCACCATGAGCTTCCAGTTCGGCACCAACTGGCCGGGCTATATGGAAACGGTCGGCAACATCGCCGGGCCGCTGCTTGCCTATGAGGTGCTCACCGCCTTCTTCCTCGAGGCGGCCTTCCTCGGCATCATGCTGTTCGGCTTCCGCCGCGTCTCCAACCGCATCCACACGCTGGCGACCGTGCTGGTGGCGGGCGGCACGACGGTTTCCGCCTTCTGGATCATCGCGCTGAACTCCTGGATGCAGACGCCGGCCGGCTTCGAGATGATCGACGGCAAGGCGCATGCGCTCGATTGGTGGGCGATCGTCTTCAACCCGTCCATGCCTTACCGGCTGGTGCATATGCTGCTTGCCTCCGGACTGACGGTCTCCTTCCTGATCGCCGGCCTGTCGGCGCTGCGCTATCTCTACGGCGACCGTTCCGAATCGATGTGGAAGGCGCTGCGCACCGGCGTCTTCACCGCCGCTATCCTGATCCCGATCCAGATCTTTGCCGGCGACCAGCACGGCTTGAACACGCTCGAGCACCAGCCGCAGAAGATCGCCGCCATGGAGGCCAACTGGAACACCGGCCCCAACGTGCCGCTGGTGCTGTTCGCCCTGCCCGACGAGGCGGCCAAGGAAAACAGGTTCGAGCTCGCCATTCCCGACGGCGCCAGCCTGGTGCTGCGCCACTCGACGAGCGGCGTCGTGCCCGGCCTCAACGACTATCCGGCCAACCATCCGCCGGTCTTCCCGGTGTTCTGGGGCTTCCGCGTCATGGTCGGCACCGGCATCTTGATGCTGATCGTCTCCTGGTCGGCCGCCTGGTTCCTCAAGCGCCGTCATAGCCTGCCGAAGCCGCTGGCGCTCATCATGGTGCCGATGGCGCTGTCCGGCTGGCTGGCGACGCTGGCCGGCTGGTACACGACCGAGATCGGCCGCCAGCCCTGGCTGGTCACCGGCGTGCTGAAGACGGCGGACGCCGTCGGCCCCGTCGCCGGCGGCCATGTGGCGCTGACCCTGGCCGTCTATCTGATCCTCTATGTGCTGCTCTTGATCGCCTATCTCGGCGTGCTGGTGCACCTGGCGCTGAAGGCGGCCAAGGACGGCGACACCTCGCCGCTGCCAGGCGTCATGAACGCGGCGCTGTCGCAGCCGGCTGCCGGGGAGTGATTTCGCAACCGAGGGTCAGAGCAGTGGTCGATCTGCGAAGATATCACGACTTAAAGCCGGATGCTGGCGCCGCCCCTCACCTGCCTGCCGGCATCCTCTCCCCGTATAGTGACGGGGAGAGGGGCGCTCTCGTCGCCGATTTCGCCAATCGTCAGCGTTGCAGGAAAAGCGCCGGGGCCGCGGCCGGCCTCCTTCTCCCCGTCACTATACGGGGAGAAGGTCCCGGCAGGGGGATGAGGGGCGGCGGCGACCTCGGAAATCGAGACTGGCGCATGAGGATAAGAAAATGACCATCGACTGGCCGACCGCGCTGCCGCTGATCTTCGCCGGCCTGATGGGCCTCGCCATCCTGATCTATGTCGTGCTCGACGGTTTCGACCTCGGCATCGGCATCCTGTTCGCCGCCGCCGAGGACGCCGAGCAGGACACGATGATCGCGGCGATCGGCCCGTTCTGGGACGCCAACGAGACCTGGCTGGTGCTGGCGGTGGGTCTCCTGCTGGTCGCCTTCCCGATGGCGCACGGCACCATCCTGACCGCGCTCTATTTGCCGGTCTTCGTGCTGCTGGTCGGGCTCATCCTGCGCGGCGTCGCCTTCGATTTCCGCGCCAAGGTGCCTGCCGGCAAGAAGCAGCGCTGGAACCGCATTTTCTTTCTGGGCTCGGCGACCGCCTCGCTGGCGCAGGGCTACATGCTGGGCGTCTATGTGTTAGGCCTCGATGTCGGCTTTGGCGGCATGGCCTTCGGCGCGCTGGTCGCGCTCTGCCTGTCGGCGGCTTACGCCGCCATGGGCTCGGCCTGGCTGATCTACAAGACCGAGGGCGATTTGCAGGTGAAGGCCGTGCGCTGGCTGCGCACCACGCTGGTGCTGACGGCGCTCGGCATGGTCGCGGTGTCCTTGGCCACGCCCTTCGCCAGCCCGCGCATCTTCGACAGATGGTTCCTGTGGCCGGAGATTCTCTACCTCTCGCCGCTGCCGATTGCGTCGGCGCTGTTGTTCCTCGGGCTGTGGCGGCAGACCTTCCATCTGCCGAAGCCCAACGACCAGCACGCGCTCCGCCCGTTCCTCACCCTTGCCGCCATCTTCGCGCTCGGCTTCGCCGGTCTCGCCTGGTCGTTCTATCCCTTCGTCGTGCCGGATAAGCTGACGATCTGGCAGGCGGCCTCGGCGCCGGAAAGCCTGGCGGTCATCCTGGCCGGCGTCGTCGTCGTGCTGCCGATCATCATCTTCTATTCGTTCTACGCCTATCGCGTGTTCGGCGGGAAGGCGACGGATCTGACTTATGATTGAGGGCTGGTGACAGCGTCTTTCTCCCCGTCACTATACGGGGAGAAATGCCCGGCAGGGCAATGAGGGGCAGCGCAAACCTATCAAGCAGAGCTACAGGGTAGGCTCATCCCTCAAACGCCGGCGCCGCCCCTCATCCGCCTGCCGGCACCTTCTCCCCGTATGGTGACGGGGAGAAGGCTCAAGCCTCAACACCTCAGCTCTTGCTCGATGCCAGCACCAGCACCGGCTTCTCGCTGTAGAGCTGCGGGAACAGCGCCTTCAAATTCTCGATCTTCGGCAGGTCGTTGTAGACGATATACGGATAGGTCGGGTTCAGCGTCAGGAAGTCCTGATGGTAGTCCTCGGCTGGATAGAAGGTCTTGCCGGTCTCCAGCGTCGTCACGATCGGCTTCGAAAACACCTTGGCCTTGTCGAGCTGGGCGATGTAGCTCTCGGCCACCTTCTTCTGCTCGTCGTTCTCGGCGAAGATCGTCGAGCGGTACTGCGTGCCCTGGTCCGGCCCTTGGTAGTTGAGCTGCGTCGGATTGTGCGCGACCGAGAAATAGACCTGCAGGAGCTGGCCATAGGTCACCTTCGACGGGTCGTAGGTGATCTCGACCGATTCCGCATGGCCGGTGCGGCCGGTGCCGACCACTTCGTAGACGGCGTTCTCGGCGCTGCCGCCGGTATAGCCGGAAACGGCCTTGCTCACGCCCTTGACGTGCTGGAACACGCCCTGCACGCCCCAGAAGCAGCCGCCCGCGAAGATGGCCTTCTCGGTGCCGCTCGCGGCCTTCTCGTCCACGGCCGGCGGCGGGATCACCACCGCGTCCTCGGCCGAGCGCGCGGGCGTCTGCCAGAATGCGGCGGCCGCCGCCGTCAGCACCAGCGCCGCAAGCGCGCCGCGCGCAAAGAATGGCGATCGCCGCGCGGCCTTTGTCTTGATGCCGTTCATGTCTGATCTCCTGTTGTTGTTCCAATATATACGAAGGAAGGCACTGCAGGTTTCTCACTTTGTCGTGCGGCGGCTCCTGTTGACGGCGGCGCTCCCCCTCTCCGTCTCGGCTTCGCCGAGCCACCTCTCCCCCATTTCATGGGGGCGAGGAAACGCCAACCGCCAAAGTCACGGCCTTCACAAGCTTGGGTTCCTCGCCCCCGCAAAGCGGGGGAGAGGTGGATCGGCGCGCAGCGCCGAGACGGAGCGGGGGAGCGCCCTTTGCCATTGGCCGCCGCGATCGCCGACTTACTGCGCCGGAGCCATGGCATCCGCCGGCTTCATCGCATCCGTCACCGGCTTCATCGCATCGGCAGGCTTCATGGCGTCGGTAGCCGGCTTCATCGCTTCGGTGCTCATCGCATCGGGCTTCATGGCATCGGCCGGTTTCATCGCGTCCGTTGCGGGTTTCATCGCATCCGTCGCCGGCTTCATCGCGTCGGTGGCCATCGCCGGCTTCATGGCGTCGGTCGCGTCGTCGGCGCGGGCGCCGGCGGCGAAGGTTGCGAGCGCAAGCGCGAGCGCCGTCAGGAATTTGGTCATGGATAGTCTCCTTGGGTTGTGGCGCGCGGATGCGGGCCCGATGGTGCGCTGCCGCGTCATGCGGCGCCGCGCGAAAAGGGATGATCAGTTTGCAGCGGCCGCCAGGATCGGCCCGCCGCCCGGTGTCTGCACCAGCACCGCGGTGCTCAAGCCCCCGCCTGCCGCGGGCAGCGGCAGCGTCGTCGCCTGGCCGTTCCAGCGCCCGAGCCGCTGCAGCGAATGCACGACATTGGCATGCGGCAGCGTGCGGCCCGTGTTCTCGCCGCGCGCCACCGGCACCTCGACGACGCCGCGATGATAGCGCACCAGCCAGACGTCGGCCGCCCCGCCGGGCGCCTTGCCGGCGCCGATGCTGACCTTGCCGCCGGCAAGCGCGACGTCCGGACCTTGCGCGTGGCCACTCGCGGCGATCAGGCTCTGGATCTCGCCGGGCTTGGCGCCGACCGCGTCGGCGCTGCCGTTCACCACCACCTGCGGCGTGAACGGCCCGTCATGGCCGAGCGTCGGCTCGTAATTGACCTGGCGCTGGGTGAATTCCTGCCGGCCGAACGTGTCCTTCCAGCCGAGATAGTCCCAATAGGTGACGTTGAAGGACAGCGCCAGCACGCCCGGCTGGTCCTTGACCTTGATCAGATTGGCATTGGCCGGCGGGCAGGACGAGCAGCCCTGGCTGGTGAACAGCTCGACCACGGTGAGCGGCTGTGCGGCGGCCGCACCGGCCGTGGCGGCAATCATTGCGCCGGCAAGCGACAGTTTGCCGAGCGTTGTCTTTGGTCCGGTCATGAGAAGCAGTCTCCGTTGCGGCGATGCTCCCATTTCGCCGCCGCGGAAGGCTTCGTTACAGCTTCACCGGTTTGTGATAGGGGCGGCGCTTTCCCTTCTCCCCTTGTGGGAGAAGGTGGCTCGGCGCGTAGCGCCGAGACGGATAAGGGGTGCTCTAGCTTGGCGACGCGGTCGCCCAACCTACCGCCAGGGCTGCAGCATGGTATCCCTCACATAGGCGATGATCGTGTCGCAGACGCCGTCCAAATCTTTCAGGACGTCGTCATTCCAAAAGCGCAAGACGCGAAAACCTCTAGCCTTTAACTCTGCTCCGCGGATCTCGTCGGACTCCGAATCCGCATGCTGGCTGCCATCGATCTCGATGATCAAGCGTGCCTCAAGACAGACAAAGTCGGCGACATACTTTCCGATAGGCGATTGGCGTCGAAACTTGATCCCGTCGAGCCTGCGGTCGCGCAACTCCTGCCACAGCTTGTGCTCGGACTCCGTCATTTCACGGCGGAGCGCGCGGGCGAAGCTGCGCTTGGTTTGAGTAACCGGTTGGTGCGGCATGGCTCCAGATTAGCCAACCGCCGCATTCCGTCCAGCACCCCTCATCCGTCTCGGCGCTGCGCGCCGATCCACCTTCTCCCACAGGGGGAG
>SUGL01000070.1 GCA_004963905.1 Mesorhizobium sp. | reverse complement strand
TCCGTCTCGGCGCTGCGCGCCGATCCACCTTCTCCCACAAGGGGAGAAGGAAAAGGCGCAAACGCCTCGAAAATGACGAACAATTCACTTTGCCTCGCTTGGGAGGCTTTCTATCGTCGCGCGACCGGGACCGGAGCATTTGATGACATTCACCACCAGCGGGCTGCGCGCAGCATTCCTTGCCGGCACATTGGCACTAGCGGTACAGGCGCCGGCGCACGCCGCGGTCGACGCGGAGGTCAAGGACTTCCTGCTCGACAACGGCATGGAAGTGGTGGTCATCCCGGACCATCGCGCCCCCATCGTCACCCATATGGTGTGGTACAAGATCGGCAGCGCCGACGAGCCGCCCGGCAAGTCCGGCATCGCGCATTTCTTCGAGCATCTGATGTTCAAGGCGACAAGCAACCACGCCGCCGGCGAGTTCGACCGGGCCGTTGCCGACATCGGCGGCTCGAACAACGCTTTCACCTCTTACGACTACACCGCCTTTCATGAGACGGTGCCGCCCTCGGCGCTCGAGCAGATGATGGGATTCGAGGCCGACCGCATGCGCAACCTCGTCCTCACCGACGACGTCATCAAGACCGAGCGCGACGTGATCCTGGAGGAGCGCCGCTCGCGCATCGACAGCAATCCGCAAGCGGTGCTCGACGAGGAGGTCGACGCGACGCTCTGGCAGAACCAGCCCTACCGCATTCCGGTGATCGGCTGGATGCAGGAGATGGAAAAGCTGAATCGCGAGGATGCCAAGGCTTTTTACGACACCTTCTACCGGCCGAACAACGCCGTCGTGATTGTCGCCGGCGATGTCGATCCGGACGCGGTGAAGGCGATGGCCGAAAGGACTTACGGAAAGGTGGCGCGCGGGCCGGACCTGCGGCCGCGCATCCGCCCGGTCGAGCCGGAGCAGAACACGAAGCGCACCGTCACGCTCACCGACGCGCGCGTCTCGGTGCCGAGCTTTTCCACGCAATGGGTGGTGCCGTCCTATCATACCGCCAAGCCCGGCGAGGCGGAGGCGCTCGACCTTCTGGCCGAGATCCTGGGTGGCGACAACCGCAGTCGGCTATACCAGCAGCTGGTGGTCAAGCAAGGCATCGCCTCCGAGGCCGGCGCCTTCTTCCAGGGCACCATGCTCGACGCCACCAACTTCACCGTCTATGGTTCGCCGCGCGGCGACGCCAAGCTTTCCGAAGTCGAAGCCGCCGTCGACGCCGAGATCGCCCGCATCGCCAAGGACGGCGTGACCGACGACGAGCTGGAGCGGGCCAAGACACGCTATGTCCGCTCGATGATTTTCACCCGCGACAAGCAGGACGACATGGCCAATATGTACGGCTCGGCGCTCGCCACCGGCGGCAACGTGAAGGATGTCCAGGAATGGCCCGACCGCATTCGCAAGGTGACGGCCGCGGAGGTCAAGGCAGCGGCAGCCCGCTACCTCGTGCTCGACCGCTCGACGACCGGCTATCTCCTGCCGCAGCAACAGGCGGGGAATTGATGATGAGCCTTAGCCTGATGCGCAAGCGCCGCCCATCCTTCCCGTCTCCCCTTGTGGGGTCCGAAGGACGGGGCGAGACCCGTGGCTCGCCCCCGGGCGGTGGCCTCGCGAAGCGAGGTCGGATGAGGGGTGCTCCAGCTTGGCAAGGACGGCGATCCGCCCAACACCCCTCAACCGTCTCGGCGCTGCGCGCCGATCCACCTTCTCCCACAAGGGGAGAAGGGGGGCTCTACCGCGCATTCGCCACCTTCTGCTTTGCCATGTTCTTCCTGCTGCTGCCGGCGCTTGCCGCGCATGCTGAGATGAACATCCAGGAGGTGAAGTCGAAGAAGGGGATCGCCGCCTGGCTGGTGGAAGACCATTCGATCCCGCTGGTTGCCATCCGCTTCGTCTTCGACGGCGGCACCGCGCAGGACCCCGCCGGCAAGGAAGGGCTCGTCAACTTGATGACCGGCCTGTTCGACGAGGGCGCCGGCGACCTCGACAGCGAGGCCTTCCAGTCGAAGCTCGACGACGCCGGCGCCGAGATGAGTTTTCAGGCGGCGCGCGACGGCACCTACGGCTCGATGCGCATGCTGTCCGAACAGAAGGACGAGGCCTTCGGCCTGCTGAAGCTGGCGGTGAACAGCCCGCGCTTCGACCAGGCGCCGATCGAGCGCATCCGCGCCCAGGTGCTCTCCGGCATCCTCGCCAATGAGCGCGATCCGAACACGATCGCCCAGCAGCGCTGGCTGCGCGCGATCTATGGCGAACATCCCTATGCGCGGCCGGATCAGGGCACCAGGGAGAGCCTGGCCACCATCACGGCCGCGGATATCAAGGCTTTCCACAGGGCGAATTTCGCGCGCGGCGGCCTGCATGTGGCGGTGGTGGGCGACATCGACGCCGCGACGCTGAGCGGCAAGCTGGACGAGGTGTTCGGCGACCTGCCGGACCAGCAGACGCTGGCCCGGGTGAGCGACGTGGCACCGAAGCTCGGCCAGCAGCTCGAAGTGAATTACGACCTGCCGCAAACCTCCCTGCAGCTTGCCTGGCCCGGCGTGAAACGGAGCGATCCCGATTTCTACGCCGCCGTGCTGATGAACGAGATTCTCGGCGGCTCGACATTCACGTCGCGGCTTTACGAGGAGGTGCGCGAGAAGCGCGGTCTTGCCTACGGCGTCAGCTCCGATCTCGTCGATCACGAGCATTCCAACGCGCTGCTGGTCACGACGGCGACGCGCTCCGATCGCGCCGCCGAGACGCTCTCGATCGTGCGCCAGGTGGTGAAGGAGATGGCGCAGAAGGGGCCAACCGAGGAAGAGCTGGCGGCGACCAAGAAATACATGATCGGCGCTTACGCCATCAACAATCTGGACTCCTCCACCTCCATCGCCGCGACGCTGGTCGAGCTGCAGCTCGACCATCTCGGCATCGACTACATCAAGCGCCGCGCCGCGCTGATCGACGCGGTGACGCTTGCAGACGTCAAGGCGGAGGCAAGGAAACTCCTGTCGGCCGACCCGGCGGTGATGGTGATCGGTCCGCCGCTCGTGGAGGTGGCGGGGAGCGGCAAGGGATGAGCCCGACCTTCGCGGTTGCCTTCGGCGGCGGCGGCGCGCGGGGACTGGCGCATATCCATGCCATCGAGGCGCTGGACGAGCTCGGCGTCAGGCCGGTGGCGATCGCCGGCTCCTCCATCGGCGCCATCATGGGCGCCGGCATGGCCGCCGGCATGACGGGCGCGGAGATCCACGCTTACAGCCGCTCGATCCTCGGCAGCCGCGCCGAGGTGGCCGCGCGCATGTGGCGCTCGCGGCCGGGCACGATCGCCGAAGCCATGCAGGGCGGCATCCGCGTCGGCCAGTTCAATGTCGAGCGCATCCTGAAAGCCTTCTTGCCCGACGCCATCCCGGCGACTTTCGAAGAGCTGAAAATCCCGCTCAAGGTGACGGCGACCGATTATTTCGGCCACAAGCTCGCGGTCTTCGCGGAGGGCGACCTGCAATCGGCGCTGGCGGCGTCGGCCGCCATTCCGGCGGTGTTTCGCCCGGTGACGCGCGACGGCCGCGTGCTGATCGACGGCGGCATCTACAACCCCGTGCCCTTCGATCTCGTCGAGAAGGATGCCGACATCATCATCGCCATCGACGTCGTGGGCGCGCCGAGCGATGCCGAGCGCAAGCATCCGACCACGGTCGACCTGATGTATGGCGCGACGCAATTGATGATGCAGTCGATCATCGCCAACAAGCTGCGGCAGCACCCGCCGGACATCCTCATCCGTCCGGCCGTCTCGAAATATCGCGTGCTCGACTTCCTGAAGATCGAGACGCTGATGGCCGACACCGCCGAGATCAAGGACGAGCTGAAGCGCGCGGTCGCGAAGGCGGTTGCGGAGCACGGCGGCTAGCAGGGCAAGAAGGCGGAGTGAGCGCCCAACGCCCGATTCGTCTCACTGGGCGTCCTTGTCGGCCGCATCTCCCGTGCAGATGCAGTTTATCCACATAGCCGTACAAGTACGTGTTTTGTCATTAACTATTCATCGAATTGGGCGTTGACGCACGCGGCATAAAGTTAATAACATCTTAATATTGGGGTAGCGCAAATTATCTCCCGACCGGCAACAACGAGTTATGGCGCTACAGGGGCAGGGGAAACGCAGCGCGGTTATTCATAGCCGCCGCAGCCATCACCATTGAGCCACCGATTGTCTGTGAACAGCCCTTGGGCCGGCCGTTCACGGGCGAGGCCGTCGGGTTGCGCGTGGTTCATGGCATTCTGATCATTTCTCCTCCCGAAGACTGGGCGCCGATTCATTCGGCATGGGGTGGTCTGTCGTCGGTTAGACGGCAATGAGCGGCGCTGGGGCGTCCGCCAGGGGGTAGAAAACAATGGCTACGCAAATCTCCGGTGCGGGCGGCACCACGACGTCGTTCTCCAACACGCCGCAGGCACAGGGCGATGTCTTCAACTACACCGAGGACACAGCCGTCGTCGTTTCCGGCTCCCAGTCCATCATCCTGCTGGACGTTTTGGCGAATGACCTGGGTGGGAATGCCAAGACCCTCTATTCGATTGATGACGGCACGTCCGCAACGACGTCCACCAAGCAATACGCCCCCCTCGACCTGACGACCCAGGACTATCAGACTAGCGGCATCTCCGCCTGGGAGAGCATCGGTGATGGCATCCGGATCCGGATCAACAACGGCAAGGTCGAGATGGACCTCAGCCAGTATCTGCAGCAGCACTATGGGGTTGCGAGCCTGCAGGCGCTTGGTGCCGACGACCACATCAACGAGACTTTTACGTACGCAATCAAGCTCGGCAATGGGACGCTGAGCTGGGCCAGCGTCAACGTCAACATCCAGGGTACCAATGACGGCGCCACGATCACAGCCGCCCCCGGCGTCGACGACGGCGTGGTTGAAGCGGGCGGCGTCGCCAACGGCACGCCGGGCGACCCCGGCGCGCATGGGCAACTGGTCATTTCGGACGTTGATTTCGGCCAGGACCATTTCCTGACCCCGCCGAGCCTGCAGGGGACCTACGGCACCTTCACCTTCGACACGGCATCCGGGGCGTGGACCTATGCGCTCAACCAGACCCTCGCCGACCCGCTGACACAGGGCCAGCATGTCACCGATACCTTGACCGTCACATCGGCCGACGGGACCGCAAACTACAATATCGTTGTCAATATTACGGGTACGAACGATGCGCCGACGCTGGATGCGGTGACGTCGGGCTCGGTGGCCGAGGTCGACCAGTCGTCGTCGACGACCGACAGCGGCTTGAGCGGCACGCTCGCCGGCCATGATGTCGATGCCGGCGACGTGCTGGCCTATGGCATCGAGGGCGGCTCGGACAATGGCGACGGCACGGTGAGCCTGGTCGGAAGCTATGGCACGCTGACCGTCGACACCGCGACCGGCGCCTACAGCTATGTCAAGGACACGGCCGCCATCGAGGCGCTGGACGCCGGCGACAACCACGACGACGCCTTCACCGTGACGGTGACGGACGGCGACGGCGCGCCGGTGACGCAGGGCTACACGGTCCATGTGAGCGGCGCCGATGACGGACCACCGCGCTTTGCTCCGACCGACATCCAGCTCACACCTAGCACCAGTCCCACCGGGGACGTGAATTTCAATCAGTTCAGCTTCTCGGGAACGCTGAGCGCGACCGACCCGGATTCCGGCAGTTTTGTCTACAGCATCACCTCGCAGTCGGATGCGGGCCTGTTTTCGATCAGCGGGAATACGCTCAGCTCGGCAAGTCTCACGACAAGCAACACAGCCACCGTGACCGTGCAGGCCACCCAGGTCGGCGATCCGGCCGGGCCTGCTTACCAGTATAGCGAGACATTCCAATTCATCACCGGCAGCAATGGCAATTCGGGAGAGACCTTCAACAGTCCCAGCAACAACGGTGACGACGTCCTCTACGGCAATGGCGGCGCGGATCAAATTTTCGGCCTGGCCGGCAACGATACACTGTTCGGCCAAAGCGGCAACGACACGCTGAACGGCGGCGATAGCAACGACAAACTCGTTGGCGGTGTTGGAGCCGATACGCTGACCGGCGGCGCGGGGGCCGACACGTTCTATTATGGATCGGACGTCTCGGACTCGCCGGTAAGTGCCGCAAACGACATCATCACCGACTTCGTGCATGGCGTCGACAAGATCGACCTGTCGTCAATAGATGCCAATACGGTCAGCGGCGGAGACCAGGCTTTCCTGTTCGGCGGGCAGAATGCGGCCACCGTCGCCAACAGCATCACCTGGTCCGAAAGCGGCGGCAACACCATCGTCCATGTCGATGTGACCGGCAACACGGGCGCCGACTTCCAGATCACACTGACCGGCATCAATCTCGGACTGACGGCCAGCGACTTCGTGCTGTGACGAAGGAGGTGAGCCCGCGGCCACGCGCGGCTCACCTCGTCTCCCGCAAAGCTGACGATTCGAGGTTAGGAATTAAGGTTTACAGCAGGTTTACGGGCGTATCGCGTGGCCGGTTGAGGGATCGGGAGTAGGATCGCTTCCGGGCAAGCGGTTTGGACAGGGGGCGGTTTCTCCGCTGGGTATGTGAATTTCGACAAGAAATCCAAGATCGTGAGGGAAGCGCTTCGCGCCTGCCGCCGCTATTTCCTCTTCGCGGCGGTGTTCAGCCTGGCGATCAATCTGCTCTACCTCGCATCCCCGCTCTACATGCTGCAGATCTACGACCGTGTGGTCACCAGCGGCAGCGAGACGACGCTGGTGATGCTGACACTGGTGCTGCTTGCGGCCTTCCTCACGCTCGCCGGTCTCGACCTGGTGCGCGCCGCGATCCTGACGCGCGCCAGCGCGCGGCTCGACCGGCTGCTTTCGGCCAGGATCCTGGCGGCTTCCGTCGAAACCCCGTCGCAGGGTGCTTCGCAAAGCCAGCCGATTCGCGACTTCGACACGTTCCGGCAGGTGATCACCGGCAGCGGCATCCATGCGCTGTTCGACCTGCCATGGTCGCCGATCTATATCGGCATCATCTTCCTGCTCCATCCCTGGCTGGGCTTTTTCGCGCTGGGCTCCTCGCTGCTGCTGATCGCTATGGCGGTGCTCAATGAATATATGGTGCGGGCGCCGCTGAAGCAGGCCAACGACCTTGCCACGGCCAACTACAATTTCACCGAGATGAGCCTGAGGAACGCGGAAGTCATCCGCGCCATGGGCATGATCGACGGCCTCGTCCGCCGCTGGGGGCGCGACCGCGGCCTTGCGCTCCGCCGCCAGGGCCAGGCCAGCGACCGCGCGGCGCTCATGTCGGGGCTGATCCGCTTCCTGCGCCTTACCATGCAATCGCTGATCCTCGGCCTCGGTGCCTATCTGGTCATCGAGCGGCAGATCACCGGCGGCTCGATGTTTGCTGCCAGCCTGTTGCTGGGCAGGGGATTGCAGCCGGTCGAGCAGATCGTCGGCCTCTGGCGCAGCCTTATCCTGGCGCGGGCCGCCCTTGGCAGGGTCGAGAAGCTGCTGGACGGCGGCGCGCAGGGCGAACGCTCGTTCAATCTGCCGAAGCCTACCGGCAAGATCGCCGTCGAGCAGTTGAGTTTCGCCGTTCCCAGCCTGCAGAAAGTGCTGCTGCGTGATGTGTCGTTTCGGCTCGAGGCAGGTGAGGCGCTTGGCATCGTCGGCCCGTCCGGCGCCGGCAAGTCGACGCTGGCGCGTCACCTCGCCGGCATCATGCAGCCGAGCCGCGGTACCGTCAGGCTGGATGGCGCCGACATGACGCAATGGGGAAGGGAGGCGCTCGGCGATCATATCGGCTACCTGCCGCAGGATATCGAGCTGTTCTCAGACACCGTGGCCGCCAATATCGGCCGCTTCAAGACCGATGCCGACCGCGAGGTCATCGAGGCAGCGCGGCTCGCCGGCGTGCATGAGATGATCATCCGCCTTCCGCAAGGCTACGAGACGCAGATCGGAGAGGGCGGGGCGGTACTGTCCGGCGGCTACCGGCAGCGCATCGCGCTTGCCCGCGCCGTGTTCGGCACGCCGAACCTGATCGTGCTCGACGAGCCGAGCTCCAACCTCGATGCCGACGGCGATCGCGCGCTGGCCGAGTGCGCGCTGGAGCTGAAGCGCCGCGGCAGCACGGTGATCATCGTCTCGCACCGGCCCTCGACCTTGGCCAATGTCGACAAGATCCTGCTCCTGCGGGACGGAGCCGTCGAGGCCTTCGGCATGAAAAACGAGATCGTGGCGCTGCTCAACCAGCGCGCGGCGCCGATGGCGGTGGCAACCCAATGACCGACCTCGCCGCCACCTATCGCAGCCTCGCCGGCGCCGGAGACGCGGACGCCAACCCGGATTCGATCCGCGGGCCGGTCTGGGTCGGCATGCTCATCATTTTCGCCTTCTTCGGCGTGTTCGGCGGCTGGGCCGCGGTCGCCCCGCTCAATGGCGCGGTCCTTGCCGACGCGGTGGTCAAGGTCGAGGGCAACCGCAAGAGCGTCCAGCATTTCGACGGCGGCACGGTCAAGGAAATCCGGGTCAAGGACGGCGACATCGTCAAGGCAGGCGATGTTCTGGTGGTGCTCGACGACACCCGCGCCCTGTCCGAATTCAACCTCTATTCCCAGCAATATGCGCTGCTGCGAGCCACCGATGCCCGCATCCGTGCGGAGCTCGACGGTCATGAGGACGTCGCCTTTCCGAAAGACATCACCGCCGAGCACCAGGCCTATCTGCAGGATGCGATGGCCAACCAGATTGCCGACCTCGAGAGCCAGCGCGCCTCGATGGCCGGCGCCAGGCAGATCCTGCAGAAGCGGATAGCCGAGCTCGACGAGCAGATCGACGGCAAGCAGGCGCGCGTCGAATCTTTTCGCGCGCAGCTCAAGTCGACGATCGACGAGAAGGCGGGTCTCAGCAAGCTCCTGAAAGCCGGGCTGACGACGAAGCCCCGCATCCTGGAGCTCGACCGCTCCGCCTCCGACCTGCAGGGTCTGATCGACCAGGCTCTGGGCGAGATCGCGGGAAACCGCCAGAGCAAGGCCGAGCTCGAAAGCCAGATTGCGCAGCTCGCCAACGAGCGCCGCGCAAAACTCTCGGCCATGCTGATCGACACCCAGTCGAACCTCGCCGACCTGGTGCCGAAGATGTTCGCCGCGCAAGCTACTGTCGACCGCGCCGAGGTGCGCGCGCCCTATGACGGCCAGGTGATGGATCTCAGCGTCTTCTCGACCGGCGCGATCGTCGCCCCCGGCCAGACCATCCTCGACATCGTGCCGACCAGGAATTCGCTCATCGTCCAGGCGCAGGTCAGGGTCGAGGACATTTCCAGCCTGCGCGCCGACATGACGGCCGAGGTCCGCTTCACCTCCTACAAACAGCGCACGACGCCGGTCATCCACGGCCGCCTCACCCGCATCTCTGCGGACCGTGTCACCGATGCCAAGACCGGCTTTCCCTACTATGTCGCCGACATCGCGGTGGATCAGCAGGAACTCGCCGCCGCGCCACAGATCCAGCTCTATCCCGGCATGCCGGCGCAGGTCATGGTCGTGACCGAGGAACGCACCGCGCTGGACTACATTCTGGGGCCGTTGACGACATCCCTGCATACGGCGTTCCGGCAGAAATAGCGCCCGGACTGAAGGCCTCGAGTCAGCTCCTCGACCCTGTGGGCCTGTACTCCAGCGCCACCACGCCGTTGCTGAACGGCGCGGCCGAGACCAGCTCCAGCGCAAGCGGCTTGTCGGATAAAAACAGCGTCTTGCCCTGGCCGACGGCGCCGGGATAGGCGAGAAGCCTGAGGCGGTCGACGAGGCCGTGGCCGAGCAACTGCCTCGCGATGCTGAGACTGCCGTGCACATAGATGTTGCCGCCGCTGCCTTGCTTCAGTTTGGCGACAGCGTCCGGCAGGGGGCCTTCGAGCAGTTCCGCCGGCTGCCATTCGAGCGCCTTCAGGCTCGTCGAGGCGACATATTTCGGCAGTGCGTTGAAGCGCTCGGCGAAATCTCCGGTTTCGGAAGGCCATGAGCCGGCGAAGATCTCGTAGGTCGCGCGGCCGAGAAGCATGGCGCCGCTGTCGGCGAGCTCGTCCTCCTTGAACGCTTGCATCTCGTCGTTCCAGGTCACGCCCGGCAGCTTTTCGACCTCGGCGATGCCGTCGATGCTGATGAACTCGGTGACGATGAGTTTTCTCATGGTGCTCTCCATTGGTCAGGGTCGCATCATAGGACGCGCACGCCGGCGCGTTTCCGACAAGCAAAAAGCCCGCCGTTGGGCGGGCTTTCGCCTTTGGCTGGAGGGCCTTTGCTTAGTTGAACTTGTACTTGGCGCCGAGGCGCACCGTCTGGATCCGAGGAGTGTCCTCGAGGAAGCCGCCGGAACCGAAATCTTCCTTCTCGTACTGGGAATAGCGATATTCGAGGCCGACGGTCATGTTGTTGGAAACGGCCGTTTCCAGACCACCGCCGATCGAGAAGCCGCTGGAGCCCCAATCATAGATGTCGGCGCTGGCGCCGCCGCCGGAGGCATGCAGTTTGAAGTGCTGCCAGCTATAGCCGCCGATGACATAGGCCAAGGTCGATTCGTTGACCTTGGCGCCGACACGCGCCAGCGCATCGAAGCCATAATCGGCATCGCCCTTGATCGAGACTCCGGCAATGTCGAGCTTGGAGCGGATGCCCGAATACCGGGCATCGAACTGCAGGCCCGCCACCCAAGCACCGAAGTCCTGGTCGTAGCCGACGCTTGCCTCGCCAAACACGCCTTCGCCGCCAATGCCATCCAATTCCGCGGCTCCCGCCAGCGACAGATCGTGCACCTGGGTGCCCGCGCCGAGCGCGCCGCCTGCGTAGAAGCCCGTCCAGTTGTAGCTCGGAGCGGCAAATGAAGCGCCGCCGCCATTCTGGGCGCCGAAACGATAGTTGGCGCCGATATGGAAGGTGTGCGTGGACGGCTCGATGTTCAGCGAGGCGCCGGGACCCAGATCGAGCACCGACTTGTCGCCATAATCGGCATAGCGATACTCGGTCTTCAGCGTCCAGTTGCCGCTCAGCACGGTTTCCATGCCGACGCCGAGCACATAGCCGCCGCGGTTCTGGGTGAAGTCGAATCCGCCGCCGCCGAGATCGCCGTCGAGCTTGAAATGCTGCCAGCTGTAGCCGCCGAGCACATAGCCGAGCGTGTTCGGGTTGAGCAGATAGCCGGCACGCACGCCGACATCGAAGCCGTAAACGTTCTGGAGGTCGGCGTTGGCAAAGCCCGATACACTGAGCGAAGGCCCGATATTGCCGTAGGTCGCATCGATGAAGCCGCCGAGGAGGACGCGCTCGTTGACCATATAGTCGTAGCCGGCGGTCAGCTCGCCGAACACGCCATTGCCGCCGATGCCGTTGAAGCTCAAGCCCGGAACGCTGAGCTGGTGCACGGTGGCACCGGTGCCGACGCCGAAGCCGACATAGAGGCCGCTCCAGTTGAAGCCCGGCGCCGCCTGCTCCTGCACGACATCGGCCGCCTGAGCGGCGGACATCAAAGCGACCGCCGAAACGGCAGACAAAAAGATAGATTTCGCTGAAAAGCGCGTAAGCATTAGCCCAAACCCCGTTTAAGAACCCGGCGCGTTTCTAGCAGGGGTTGTCGAAATTAGTGGTGGCAGAAATGCCACACTGGTGGGCGAACTGCCGTAAAAACAGGCAAATCCCGACGATGCCCCCAGAAAAGGTCAGGGCGGCCTGCCGATTGGTCGACGCCTTCGTCCGCCGCGCCGGTTGTCCCGCCGCCCACGCTGCTGCGCAGCCTCTTTAGACCTCGGATAGGTTTTGCCAATATTCATTGGAAAAAAGGAGCCGGAAAGTCATGACCGAGATATGGCACTCACTCCTCGCCAATCTTGCCCTGGTTTCCATCCTGGTCGTCGCCTGGGACCTTGTGGCGGATTTTACCGGGCGCCTGCCGCAGTTGATACAGTCGCTGCTTTTGGGCGTGGTCATGTGCGCGGGCGCGATCATTTCCATGGCGACGGCCCTGTCTGTCTCCGGCTTCATTGTCGATCTGCGCGCCGCGTTCATCGGCGCGGCCGCGTTCTTCGGCGGATGGCCGGCGATGTTCATCGCCGCTGCCGGCTCCATCGCCTATCGTCTTCATCTGGGCGGTCAGGGCGCGGACGCCGGCGTAGTAAGCATCCTGATCACCGCCGTGGTCGGTCTGGCATGGCATCACGTCGTCGCGGTCCGGTCGCGCACAATGTTCGACATACTCGGCCTCGGCGTGTCGGTTGCACTCGCCGGGCTGATTACTCTCCTGGTCATCCCGTCGCAGGTCGTCGCCGGTTTCGTTCAACAGAGCACGTTGCCGTCTCTGGTGTTCCGCTTCCTCGGCACCTTCATCATCGCCGTGCTGCTGGACCGACAACAGCGGCGGCGCGATCTCGCCATGTCCAACATGATCTACCGCGCCATGGTCCGCGAGCTGCCGGATTGCCTCAACATAAAGGATGCGGAGGGACGCTTCATCGCCGCTAATCCCGCCACCGCCGAAATGATGCGCGCCGCCTCGGTCGAGGACCTCATCGGCAAGACGGATTTCGATTTCTATCCCAAGGACGTGGCCGAGCGCTACAGGCAGGACGAAATGGGCGCGCTCGAGGCCGGCCAGACGTTGCGCATCGATCAGCCCACGCTTTTCCCGGATGGCAGGCAGGGCTGGCTCTACACCTTGAAGGCTCCCTTCCGCGATGAGGCCGGCAAGATCACCGGCGTCATCACCTACAATCGCGACATCACCGAGCAGAAGCGGAACGCCCAGCTCAAGAACGACTTCATCTCGACGGTCAGCCACGAATTGCGCACGCCGCTGACCTCGATCCGCGGCTCGCTCGGCCTGATCGCGGCCGGCGTCGCGGGCGAGCTGCCGGCCAAGGCCGCCAATCTCGTCAACATCGCCCACAACAACAGCGAAAGGCTGGTTCTTCTCATCAACGACATCCTCGACATGGAGAAGATCGAATCGGGCGTGATCACCTTCAAGATCAAGCAGATGGCCGTCCGTCCTGTCCTGGAGCAGGCCATCGCCGCCAGCTCCAACTACATGGCCGAGAGCAGGATCCGCATCGTCTTGGTCGACGATGCCCCGCGCGCCGAGGCCAATATCGACCCGGACCGCCTGCACCAGGTGATGGCCAACCTTCTGTCGAATGCGATCAAGTTCTCGGACACGGACGGCACGGTCATGGTGAAGCTCCAGCGTCGCGAACGCGACATGCTGCGCATCTCCGTGATCGATCAGGGCGCCGGCATCCCGGAAGCGTTCCGCAGCCGCATATTCGGCAAGTTCGAGCAGGCGGACGCGTCCAGCACCCGCAAGAAGGGTGGCACCGGCCTCGGCTTGAGCATCGTCAAGACCATCGTCGAGAAGCTGGGCGGCACTGTTTCCTTCGAAACCGAGGAAGGCAAGGGAACCGCGTTCCACGTCGACCTCGCCGAAGCGCACAGGCAGGCCGAGAAGCCGGTTCTGGTCGAGCGCCGGGCGCGCAAGCGCGATGGCCGCCTGCGTGTCCTCATCGTCGAGGATGAGCCCGACGTCGCTGCCGTGATCGCCGCGCTTCTCGACGCGGAAGGCTTTTCCAGCGACGTCGCCCCCGACATCGGCGCCGCCAAGGCGCTCCTGCGCTCCCGCGACTATGTGGCGCTGACGCTCGATATCAAGCTGGCGGGAGAATCCGGCATCAAGCTCTTCCACGATATAAGGGCATCACCGGTGAATTCAGACATTGCGGTCATCGTCATCTCCGCCGTCGCCGACGAGGCCAGGCGCTCGCTGAACGGCAGCGCCGTCGGCATCGTCGACTGGCTGGAAAAGCCGGTGGATCCGAAACGGCTGCACGCCGCTCTCGCCAAGATCGTCGGCCGCAAGGTCGAGCCGAAGCCGCAGATTCTGCATGTCGAGGACGATGAGGGCGTGCTTGCGGTGATGTCGGAGGGGCTGGGTTCGGGCGTCTCGATCACCTCGGCGAAAACGCTGAAGGAGGCCCAGCAGGCGATCGCGCGCCATCGCTTCGACCTGGTCATCCTGGACATCGCGCTCCCCGACGGATCGGGCCTCGACCTGCTGGCCGATCTGCCGCTCGAGACGGGGGTCATCGTGTTCTCCGCGGCGGAGCTCGACCAGAAGCTAGGCGACCGGGTGCAGGCGATCATGACCAAGACCAGGGCCTCCGAAATCGACGTCGCGAAGCTGGTCAGAAGCATGTTGACCGCGTCTCGCAACGGCAACGGACCGACCCATGCCAAGGAGTGACGATGATGCCGGCAAGGATCCTCTATGTCGATGACGAGGACGACATCCGCGAAATCGCCCAGATGTCGCTGGAGCTCGATCCGGAATTCGAAGTGCGGTCCAGCGCCTCGGGTGTCGAGGCGCTGACCGATGCCGCCGCCTGGCGGCCCGACCTCATCCTGCTCGATGTGATGATGCCGGACATGGATGGACCCGAAACGCTGCGGCGCCTGGCCGATTCGCCGCGGACGGCGTCGATCCCCGTGGCGTTCATCACGGCGCGCACCCAGACGCACGAGGTGGAACGCTATCTGGCCATGGGAGCGGTCGGGGTCATCGCCAAACCCTTCGACCCGCTGGCGCTTGCCGGCGAAGTCAAAAAGCTGCTTTCGTCGGGCCAGGGTCAGGCTTGACGCATCGGCGGGAAGCCGATCGCTGGAGTCTGTTAAGCATGTCTCCCGAAAGTGGGAACCGGTTTCGGGACAAAGACATGCGTGAAATCGGAAACCTGAAGCGCGTGGAGCGAATCTGGAAGATCGCGGCGCGCTTTAGGCAAGTTCCGTTTGCCGTTTACGTCTCCGATGACATGGGCCAATATTCATCTGGTGATTGTATCGAATGCAACCGTCGCGAATCGGCTAATTATGATCGCGGCGTTGGTGGGTGCGCGGAAGGCCGCGCGGAATGTCTGCATGGACCGCTTTGGCGGATGTCGGTCCATGAGTTGATCACTCCGGGGGCGATGGAACCGGAGCAGGACTGGTGGATGGAGCGAAGGCAAGAGTTCTGATCTGCGATGATGATCCCTTGTTGCTCGAGCTGATGGAATTCAGGCTGCGGGCGAAGGGGTACGAGGTCATCAAGGCGGTGGACGGGGCCGAGGCGCTGGCGAAGGCGGAGCAGGACGGCCCCGATATCATCGTGCTCGACGCGATGATGCCGAAGGCCGACGGCATCGAGGTGCTGGCGCGCATCAAGGGCGACCCGGCTCTGTCCGAGACGCCGGTGGTCATGCTGACTGCCCGCAAAGCCGAGAAGGACATCGTTTCGGCCCTTGAAAAAGGCGCCGACGACTATCTGGTGAAACCATTCATCCCCGAGGAGCTTCTGGCCCGGCTGGCGCGTCTGATCGCGCGCAAGGGCGGGAAGCGCTGATGCGGCGCGGCCGGCGCTTGAGCCTTGCCGCATGCCTGGTCCTGGCGATCGCTGCCGCTCCCGGCGCGGCGCTGGCGCAGACGGCCGACGAGCTCTACGCATCCGGCGTCAAGGCCAGGCAGGCACAGCATTTCGACGAGGCGGCGGATCTTTTCCGGCGCGCGCTGGCGCTTGAAGCCGACAATGCCGACGCTCTCGTTCAGCTCGGCTTCGCCGAGCTCGGCCGCAACGGTCTGCCGGCGGCGCGCGACGCCTTCTCCAAGGCGCTTTCCCTTGCCCCGACCTATCGCGACGCCAGCTTCGGCATGGCCGAGGTTGAGTTCCGCTCCGGCAATCTGGATGCCGCGCTGCCGCTTGCCGAGAAGGTCGCTGAGGCCGACCCCGGCAATGCTGATGCTGCCGCACTTGTCGAGAACATCCGCAAGGCGAGGCACGCCGGCCAGGCGAAGCCGGCTCCGCCGGCCGCGGCGCCGGCGAGGAAGCAGGCCAGCCGGCGGCCCGATCCCGTCGCCGTGCAGTTGGGTGAGGGCAGGCGGCTGCGGGCGGCGGGAAAGCTGCCCGAGGCGGAGAAGGCCTATCGCCGCGCGCTGAAGCTGGCGCCGAAAAATACCGACGTCCTGGTCGCCCTCGGCCTCGTCGTGGGCTCCAGCCAGCGCTTCGATGAAGCGGAGCATTTCTTCGACCGGGCGCTCGTGATCAGGCCCGGCCTTCTCGACGCGCGGTTGGGCAAGGTGCGGCTGGCGATCTGGCAGGGCGACGCGCCGCGCGCCCGAGCCTTGATTGACGACGTTCTGGCCTCGGCGCCGAACAATGTCGAGGCGCTCGACATCGATGCCAGGGTTGCCTTGCTCGAAGCCGACCACGCGCGGGCCGGGCAGTCGTTCCAGCGCGTGCTCGCGCTCGATCCGCGCAATGCCGAGGCGCTGGTCGGGCTCGGCGACGTGCGCCGCGCCCAGGGCGACGACGACGCCGCGCGGCAGGCCTACAGGGAAGCGCTCGCCATCGAGCCGGGCTCCGCCGACATCGCGCAGAGGCTGGCCGTGCCGCCGCCGCGCAAATGGCGGCTCGACCTCGGCACGGAAGTGAGCGATCTCACCGACGGGCTGGGCGACTGGACCGACAGCTCGGCCGGCCTTGCCTATAAGCTGTCACCGCGCACGACGATTTCCGGCCGCACGCGGCTCGCCACCCGCTTCGGCCACACCGACCTGCAGATCGAGGGCCGCGTCGATCAGGCCTTCTCGCCGGCCTTCTCCGCCTATGCGCTGGCCGCGGCGACGCCGGACGCCGATTTCCTGGCGCGCTATTCGATCGGCGCCGGCGCTTCGTGGCAGGTCGTGGCGCCGGCAAAGGCGTTCGGCCCGCTTTCGCTCAACGTCGACGCCCGCTACGACAGTTTCGCCGACACCGACGTCACCAGCATCCAGCCCTGGGTGCAGGCCTATGTCCTCGACGGCCGCCTGGGGCTTTCCGCCCGCTGGGTGCATGCCGAGGACGACATCGGCACGCGCGCGGATGGCTATGTGCTGCGCGCCGACCTTGCGGTGACGCCGCGCTTCAACGTGTTCGGCGGCTATGCCGACGCCCCCGAGATCGACGACGGCGCGCTGGTGCCGACGCGCACCATCTTCGGCGGCGTCTCCTTTGACGTCAGCGATCCGCTGACGCTGCGCGCCAGCATCGCGCATGAACAACGCCCGACATTCGACCGAAGCATATTCGGGCTCGGGCTGACCGCGCGGTTCTGACCATGTGGGTGATCTGGAACCTGTCCATATTGCTCAGTGCCCTTTCCCTGGTGATCATGCTGTTCCTGATCGCGCGCCGCGTGCTGCAGGAGCGCCGCAGCGAGGCCGCGACCGACCAGCGGCGCCGGCTTCTGACGGCGCTGATCGCCTTCACCGAAAATCGCGATCGCGAGGCGTTGAAAGCGGCCGTCCTTTCGGTGCCGGCGGGCGTGGCGATCGATGCCGGCTTCGAGTTCATTTCGCTGCTGCGCGGCGAGGAGCATGACGACGTGCTTGCCGCCTTCAACGAATGCGGCCTGCCGACCCTTGTCGGCAGGCAGTTGGAAAAGGGCAACGGCGCCGAACGTATCCACGCCGCCGAGATGCTGGCGGCGCTGCGTTCGGAAGGCGCGGTGGCAAGCCTGCTCTCGGCGCTCGACCGCGACCGTTCGCGCGAGGTCAGGATCGCAGCGGCGATCGCGCTCTGCGACCTGGATAGCCTGCCGCCGCTCGGCATCGCGCTGCGCAAGATCGGCGTCGAGGGGCAGCGCTCGCGGCGCCTGATCGAGCTGTTCAGGCGCTTCCCGCCGGCGCGCCTCGACGAGCTCGCGGGCCATGCCGCGCGCACGGACGCCGTGCCGTTCATCCGCGCGGCCGCGATCGACGCGCTCGCCCGCGCCGGCGGCTTCCGCTTCGCCGACTTCTTCGCCGGCCTGGCCGGCGATGCCTCGTCCGAGGTTGCCGCCGCGGCGCTGCGCGCTCTCGGCCTGACGGGCCACGCCGACGCTGTCGCGATCCTGGCGAGCGCCATGGCGAACGGCGACTGGGAGGTGCGCGCCGCCGCCGCCGATTCCGCTGGGCGCCTCGGTCTCTCCGAACTCGCCGCGCCGCTGTCCAGGCTGATGGACGACGAGGTGTGGACCGTGCGCTATGCCGCCGCCAACGCGCTGCGCTCCTTCGGCCGGCCGGGAGAGAAGCTGCTGCGCCAGATCGCCGGCAGCGAGGTCTCGCGCAGCCAGCGCACCGCCTCGCTCATTCTTGCCGAGGGGCCGGCCGCATGATCGCCGACTGGAGCCACGAGGTCGTTCTGGCCGCCACCATCCTGTCCTGGTTCATCATCGCTGCCGGGCTGGCGCAGACGACGATCTATCTCCTGCAGCTCGTCGTCGCCGGCTACGCGCTTTCCAAGCGCCCGCCGGTGGCCCGCTCGGCGCTGCTGTGGCAGCGCTACGGCGATGTCGCGCCGCCGATCGCGCTTCTGGTGCCCGCCTATAACGAGGCGTTGAACGTGGTCGAGAGCGTCCATTCGATGCTGGCGCTCGAATATCCGAATTTCGAGGTGATCGTCATCAATGACGGCTCGAAGGACGAGACCTTGCAGCGGCTGATCGAGGCCTTCAGGCTGGTGAAGTTCCACCGGCCCTATGAGGAGGCGCTGGCGCACATGCCGATCCGCGGCCTCTATTCCTCGCCGATGACCGAGCGGCTGTTCGTGGTCGACAAGGAGAATGGCGGCAAGGCCGACGCCCAGAACGCCGGCATCAATGTCTGCCGCGCGCCGCTGTTCTGCGTGATCGACGGCGACTCCATCCTCGAGCCCGATGCGCTGATGCGCGCCGCCCAGCCCTTCATCGACGACCCCGAGCGCACCATCGCCGTCGGCGGCACCATCCGCATCGCCAACGGCTCCAGGATCGAGGCGGGCAGGGTGCGCGAGATCCATCTGCCGCGCCGCCTGCTGCCGCTGTTCCAGGTGGTGGAATATCTGCGCGCCTTCCTGATGGCGAGGCTCGCCTGGAGCCGCATCAACACGCTGATGCTGGTCTCCGGCGCCTTCGGCATGTTCCGCCGCGCCGAGGTGGTGGCGGCGGGCGGCTTCACCAAGGGCTCGATGGGCGAGGACCTCGACCTCGTCATCAAGCTGCACCGCTATATGCGCGACAGGAAGCGCAAATACAGCATCCAGTTCATTCCCGAGCCGGTGTGCTGGACCGAGGCGCCGGAAACGCTGGGCGTGCTGGCAAGGCAGCGCACGCGCTGGCAGCGCGGCGCGCTCGAATGCTTCTTCCGCTACCGCGCCATGCTGTTCAATCCGCGCTATGGCCGCATCGGCTTCCTCGGCTTCGGCCACATCTTCATCGTCGACGTGCTGGGGCCGGTGGCGGAGGTGCTGGGCTATATCCTGATCCCGGCCTTCTGGCTGCTCGGCATCCTGTCGGCCGAATATCTTCTGGCCTTCACCTCGCTGATCTTCACCTATGGCGTCTGCGTCAGCGTCTGCTCGCTGATCCTTGAAGAGGCCGAGCTGCAGCGCTTTCCCCGCGCGAGAGATCTGGCCGTGCTGACGGCGGTCGCCGTGGTCGAGAATTTCGGCTACCGCCAGCTCAACAATTTCTGGCGCGTGAAGGGCTGGTGGCAATTTTTGCGCGGCAACCAGGGCTGGGGTGAGATGCCCAGGACCGGCCTCGGCGCCGCCAAGAAGTGAGCCGGGCTGGCCGTTCCCTGGCGTGACCGATAAGGCCGCGGCTTGATTGCCACGTGGTTCCCCCAATCCGTCGCTGCTTCGCA
>SUGL01000006.1 GCA_004963905.1 Mesorhizobium sp. | reverse complement strand
CACCCCTCATCCGACCGAGCTTCGCTCGGCCACCTTCTCCCACAAGGGGAGAAGGTAAAACTCTACGCTGGCGGGGCACCCTCATATTGCGGCAAGCCGTCGTCGAGTCGTAGCCAGGGTTGCATGGAAGCGGTCCAGAAATGCATGTCCGGCTTGAATAGTGACGGATCGTCGAGTGACCCGGAGGTAACGCCGAGAATACCTCTGGAATCGCGCCGCGAAAACAGCGTCGTGCCGCAGGAAGAACAGAAGCCGCGCTTGAGGTCCGGCGAGGAATTGACCGTTGCCAAAGGCCCTTCGACGGTCACGTCGTCGATGCGGAACAGGAGCCGCGCGTTGAAGGCCGCGCCGATCGCCTTCTGGCAGATCCGGCAGTGGCAGACGCGCTCGTTGATCGGTTCGGCCTCGGCCCGATAGCGCACCGCGCCGCACAGGCATCCGCCCTGGTATTTCGTCATCATCGACACTCGCTTCGTGGAAATAGCGGCACGGTAGCGGCGAGCATCGCAGCGTCAATCAAAAAGCGTTGATGGGACGTGATCGCTTGCGGTGATGCAGGGGGCGACGCGGCAGCAAAAAATAGGATGGAACTAGTGGCGCCGGGCCTGGACGAGATAGGCGTCGATCTCGGTTTCGCCGAGCCATTTGGCGGCTTCCAGCCGATGCAGCCCTTCGACCAGGACATGGCGCTTGCCGTCGTGGCGCACCTGGATCGGCATCTTCATGCCGTTTTCGAGGATGTCCTCGGCGAGATGGCGCACGGTCTCGGGATGCAGCGTCTTGCGACGCGCCGTCGGCACGTAGATGTCGTCGACCTTGACCCTTTGCACGCGCAGCATGTCGGCTCCCGGCGTTGGAAACATCGCCTGAGAATGAAATTAGTTCGTTTGCCGGATATCGCCAAGCGCAAGCGTTTGCTGGCCCGATCGTTTCCATTTGACGCTTGCCCGGCCAATGGTCTCAATGGCGGCCTCTTGGTTTCAGGTGTTTCTTGACGCAGTTGCCCGCCGAATTTCCCGATTTCGGGCTGACACCCGAGCAGCGCCGCGAGGCCGTGCGCGGCCACTATTACGAGCGGCCGGGAATGGATGGCCCGAGCGGCGAGATCTGGGGCTACAGCGACCGCTTTTCCTACCGGCCGGGCGACACGGTAGCGCTGTTCGTCAGCTCCACGTCGCCGCGGTTCGACATCGTTATCGTCCGCGACGGCGGAGACGAGACCAAGGTGTTTGAGGGAACGGGCCTGTCGGCGCGCTGGCAGGATACGCCCGACCAGTGCTCGGTCGAAGGCTGCAGCTGGGAGGCTTCGTTCGAGTTCAGCATCGGCGACGACTGGCCGTCAGGTGCCTATCGCGTGACGCTCTCGGCGGACGGCCGTGACGGCAAGCCGATCCACGGCCACCACCTCTTCATCGTCGCGCCCCTGCCCGGTCGCAAGCCCGGCCGCCTGCTGCAGGTCGCGGCGACCGGCACCTGGACCGCCTACAACACCTGGGGCGGCTCCAACCATTATCAGGGCATCACCGGCCCGAACCGCGACCAGTATGCCACGATGGTCTCCACGCAGCGCCCCTGGTGCCGCGGCTTCGTGGTGTTGCCCAAGGAAGCGCCGCGCGTGCCGCTGGAGGTCGCGGTGCCGCCGAGAACCGTGCCGCGCTATCCGCATATGGAATGGGCCTTCGCCACAGGACATTCGAAGAAATACGCCTCTTCCGGCTGGGCGAGCTATGACAGCCATTTCTTCCGCTTCGCCGAGCGCGCCGGCTATGCGGTCGATCTCGCCAGCCAGCACGAGCTGCATTTCTCGCCGGAGATCCTCGACGGCTATGACTGCGTCGCCTTCGTCGGCCACGACGAATACTGGACCTGGGAGATGCGCGACGCGGTCGACAACTACATCGAGCGAGGCGGTCGTGCCGCCCGTTTCGCCGGCAATTTCATGTGGCAGACCAGGCTGGAGGACGAAGGCCGCCGGCAAGTCTGCTACAAGTATCGCGCCCGCGCCGAGGATCCCGCCTATCGCGGCGGCGATGTCACCCGCGCCACCAACTCCTGGGAAGCGCCGGAGATTGGCCGTCCGGGCAGCGCCACCTTCGGCCTCAACGCAACGCGCGGCGTCTATGCCGGCTGGGGCGGCTGCGCGCCGCGCGGCGTGCGCGGCTTCCCGGTCTATCGGCCGGAGCACTGGGCCTTCGCCGGCACCGGCATCTATTATGGCGACCTGCTCGGCGCCGACAGCCACGTCTATGGTTATGAGGTCGACGGGCTCGATTTCGAGATCCGCGGCGGCCTGCCCTATCCGACTGCGGATAGCGGCGCGCCGGACGGCTTGCAGGTGCTGGCCGTCGGCATGGCGAGCCAGGTCGAGGAAAGCGCCGACATCCCGATCGAGGACCAGTTCCTCACCGACGAGGACGGTCGCTTCACCGCCGAGACTTTGTTCGGCGAGGCGAGCGACGCCAATCTCGACAAGGTCAAGCGCGGCAACGGCATGATCGTCAATTTCCCGCGCGGCAAGGGCGAGGTGTTCCACGCCGGAAGCTGCGAATGGGTCGCCGGTCTGCTAAGGCGGGACGCGATGGTCGAACGCGTGACGAAGAATGTTCTCGATCGCTATCTTGGAAAGTCCTGACATGCCGAAACCGGAAGTGCAGCCCTCGCCCGATGCCGAAGTCCGGCCGCCGTCGCATCTGTTCTATCTCTCCAGCCTGCGCCGGCCGCTGGTCGACCGCGCCGAGGGCATCTATTTCTGGACAAAGGATGGCCGGCGCTTCATCGACGGCTCGAGCGGGCCGATGGTCGCCAATATCGGCCACTCCAACCGCAACGTGCTCGACGCCATGAAGCGGCAGATGGACAAGACCACCTTTGCCTACCGCCTGCATTTCGAGAACGAGCCGGCGGAAGAACTGGCGCGAGCACTGGCGGGAAAGCTTCCCGAGGGCATGGACCGCATCTTCTTCGTCTCCGGCGGTTCGGAAGCAACCGAATCCTGCATCAAGCTCGCCCGGCAGTGGGCGGTGGCCACCGGTCAGCCGAAGCGCTGGAAGGTGATCGCCCGCTTCCCCTCCTATCACGGCGGCACCCTCGGCTCGCTTGCCGTCACCGGTGACGACGCGCTGGCAGAGACCTTTACGCCGATGATGCGTGTGATGCCGACGGTGCCGGCGCCGGCTGCCTGGCGCGACCGTGACAACCTGTCGATGGAACAGCGCGGCATCCGTTATGCCGACATGCTGGAGGAAAAGATCCTTGCCGAGGGTCCCGAAAGCGTGCTCGCTTTTATCATGGAGCCTGTCGGTGGCGCCGCGACGGCAGCCCTTGTCGCGCCCGACAGCTACTATCCGCGCATCCGCGAAATCTGCGACCGCTATGGCATTCTTCTGATCCACGACGAGGTGATGAGCGGCGCCGGCCGCACCGGCAAATTTTTGGGCGGCGATCATTGGGACTGCAAGCCCGACATCGTCGCTCTGTCCAAAGGTCTGGGCTCAGGCTATGCGCCGCTCGGCGCTCTTGCCGCGCCCATGCGACTGGTCGAGCCGCTGCTCGCCTCCGGCGGCTTCCAGCACGGCCATACCTATGCCGGCAATCCGCTGGCTTGTGCCGCCGGCCTCGCCGTGCTCGGCGAGATGGACCGGCTCGACCTGATCGCCAACGCCGCCGCCATGGGCGACGTGCTGATCGGCGAATTGAAGGCGCTGCAAAAGCGCTTCCCCTTCATCGCCGACGTGCGCGGCAAGGGCCTACTGCTCGGCGCCGAGATGGTCGCCGATCCGGAAACACTGACGCCGATCGCGCCGGCGAAAAAGGCGACGCAGCGCCTGCTCGACCACGCCTATGCGCGCGGCCTGATCATCTATGGCCGCAAGGTCAAGGGCGGCGTCGACGGCGACAATTTCATGGTGGCGCCGCCGATGATCGTCACCCGCGAGCAGATCGGCGAGATCATCGCCATTATCGGCGACTCGCTGAAGGCGCTGGCCGCGGAGCTCGACCTGCCGGTGGATGGGTGAGGCTTGGTGGCGTTTGAGGTAAGCCAATCTGAGATGCTTGCGTTCCTTCGCGCCCCCCTCTGTCCCGCCGGACATCTCCCCCGCAAGGGGGGAGATTGGCCGTCGCGACAGCCTTCGCAAATTTCAAACGTTGCAGAATGGGCGGCAGCGCAGAAGCCGCTGATCTCCCCCCAAGTGGGGGAGATGTCCGGCAGGACAGAGGGGGGCGCCTGGACGCTACGCTCCCAATGAGCAAAAGCCCGCGAGCCATCACCCTCCGCCCCGGCCGGATCGACGACGTCGAAGTGATCTACGCCGCCTTGCTCCGTCTCAGCACGCACATCGGCGCCCACCAGGAGATCAAATCCACCGCCGAAGACCTCCGCCGCTACGGCTTCGGTCAAAACCCCGCCTTCTCGACCCTGATCGCCGAGGTCGACGGCGAGTTCGCCGGGCTTTGCCTGCATTTCCCGATCTTTTCGACCTGGATGGGCCGCCCAGGGGTCTACATCCAGGACCTCTACGTCGAGGACCGCTTTCGCGGCCGACGCATCGGCGAGAAATTGCTGCGGCGCGTGGCAAAAGAATGCCGCGCCGCCGGCGGCGTCTATCTCAGGCTTTCCGTCGATACCGACAACGAGACCGCCAAGGCCTTTTATGAAAGACTAGGCATTGGCTGGTCGAGCTACGAGCAGGTGCAGAAGATCGTCGGTGAGGCCTTCTTCGCCTTTGCCGACGCGCCGGAGGAAGAACGATGAAAGCCTTCCATGCCGACGAGCAGAAGCGCCACGACCCGAAGGCCTTCCTTTCCAGCGGCGCTCCCCAGCCCAATCCGGAAAAGCCGGAACGGGTCGAAAGATTGCTGGCCGGCGCAAGATCGGCCGGTTTGACGATCGAGCGACCGAAAGAATACGGCCTCGGCCCGATCGCTGCGGTGCACACGCCGGAATATCTCGACTTCCTCGAGCACATTTTCACCCGCTGGCAGCGCATCGAAGGCGCTTCCGCCGAAGTCATCCCCAACATCCATCCGATCGCCCGCAACGGTTCCTACCCGGCCTCGGCGGTCGGTCAGGCCGGCTATCATATGGCCGATACCGCCTGCCCGATTTCGGCCGAGACCTGGAACAGCGCGTTGTGGAGCGCCTGGAGCGCGGTGGAGGCGGCCGAAGCCGTCATGGCCGGCGCGACGTCGGCCTATGCGCTCTGCCGCCCGCCGGGTCACCATGCCTTCGCCGATGTCGCCGGCGGTTTCTGCTTCATCAACAATTCGGCGGTGGCGGCGCAGGTGCTGCGCAGGCAAGCGGCGCGCGTCGCCATCCTCGATGTCGACCTGCATCACGGCAACGGCACGCAAGGTATCTTCTACGCCAGGGCCGATGTGCTGACCGTCTCGCTGCATGCCGATCCGGTGCGCTTTTACCCCTTCTTCTGGGGTCATGCCGACGAGCGCGGCGAAGGCGCCGGCCTCGGCTGCAATCTCAACCTGCCGCTGCCGCGCAAATCCGGCGACGCGGCTTTCCTCGAAGCGCTTGCCACGGCTTTCAGGCGTATCCGCGCCTTCGCCCCGGAGGCATTGGTCGTGGCGCTCGGCCTCGACGCCTTCGAAGGTGACCCGTTCGGCGGCCTCTCGGTAACGACGCCCGGTTTCGCGCGCATCGGCGAGGCGATCGCCCGGCTCGGCCTGCCGACGGTCATTGTCCAGGAAGGCGGCTATCTCTGCGATGCGCTCGGCGACAACCTCACCGCTTTCCTGACCGGCTTCGGCGGCAAGAAGGGATAGTTCCCTGGAGCAATTCCAGGAAAAGTGTGAGCGGTTTTCCGTCCGGAATTGCGTCAAAACAAGAGATAGAGTGGTTCGCCGTTTCCGTGAAACGGCGAACCACTCTATCGCTGGTGCCTCAGCATCGCGATCATGCGGTGCACGCTGTCCAGCGTCTCATCGATCTCGACAGCCATGTTGTAGTGCGCGATGCCGATGCGCACGACGCCCTGTTCCGGCGGAATGCCAAGCTGGTGGACGATCTCCCAAGCATAATTGTGGCCGGACCACAGGAAGATGTTTTCGGCATTCATCTGCCGCACGATCGTCTCCGGCGCGATACCGTCGACCGTGAAAGAGACTGTCGGCACGCGTTCGCTGAAGCGTTCGGGATCGGTGATGCCGCGGATGGTCAGGCCATCGATGTCGGACAGGCCTTCGATCAACTGCCGGGCGAGCGCATTCTCGTAGGCGACCGACATCTCGAAGGCTCTCGCGATCCGCTGCCGCCGCGAGCCGCTCTCGCCCGCCGCGGCACCGAGATCGGCGAAGTAATCGACGGCCGCGGTCAACCCGGCCATCAGCTCGATCTGCGGCGTGCCGAGCTCGAACCGCTCCGGCAGGCCGTTGGACGAGCAGCGGCATTTGTAAGGCTTCAGCGTATCGATGACGGCGCGGCGGCCCCACAATATGCCCATATGCGGCCCGAAGAACTTGTAGGCCGAGCAGACCAGGAAATCGCAGCCGAGCGCCTGCACGTCGATCAGCCCGTGCGGTGCGAACTGGACGGCATCGACATAGACCAATGCGCCGGCCTGCTTCGCGGTCGCCGTCAGCGCCTTCACCCGGTTGATCGAGCCGGTGAGGTTCGAGGCATAGTTGAGCGCCACCAGCCGCGTCTTGTCTGAAAGCAGCGCCTGCAGGGCCGCTTCCTCGACCTGCCAGCTCTGTTCGTCGAACGGCAGGAATCGCACGACGAGACCAAGGTCCTCGGCAAGCTGCAGCCAGGGCGAGACATTGCCCTCATGATCCATGCGGGTGAGGATGATCTCGTCGCCCGGCTTCATCATGCGGCCGAGCGTGCGCGACATGTGATAGGTCAGCGTCGTCATGTTGGCGCCGATGACGATTTCCTCAACGCTTGCCGCACCGAGGAAATCGGCCATCGCCGCATGCGCGTCGTCGACCACTTGCTGCGCCGCGACCGTCGTTTCGAAGAACCCGCCGAGATTGGCGTTGGTCGTCAGCAGGCAACGCGACACCGCGTCCGCCACTGCCTGCGGCACCTGCGTGCCGGCCGGATTGTCGAGATAGATACGGCGGCGGCCTCTGTCGGTCAGCGAAAGTGCCGGAAATCGTTCACGCACGGCCCCGATCGGAAAATTCGCCATCGTCTCCATCCCTTTGTTTTTTAGCGTTGATCCCCGGTCACGGGCAGGGATTGCCGACGCGCTGGTGGATGGCGTCGACCGCCTTCTGCATCTCCTCCGTCCACCTGACCTCGGCGGAGGACAGCGCCGTGTCGAGCTGCGCGACGGTTGTTGCGCCGACGATGTTCGCGGTCACGAACGGCCGGCTCGACACATAGGCATTGGCGAAGAGCGCCGGCTCCATGCCGAAGGAGCGCGCCAGCTCATTGTATTCGAGCAGCACTTCCGCGGCATTCGGCGTCTCGTAGCGCTGTCCGCGGTTGAAGAGTTGCGAACGCGAGCCGAGCGGGCGCGCGCCGTGGTCGTATTTGCCGGTGAGGTAGCCCTGCGCGAGCGGCGAATAGGCAAGCAAAGACACCTGCTCGCGCTCGCAGACCTCGGCCAGGTTCACCTCGAAGGTGCGGTTGACGAGATTATAGGCGTTCTGCAGCGAGGCGACGCGCGGGCCGATGCCCTTGTCGGACTCAGCGAGGAAGCGCATGACGCCCCAGGAACTCTCGTTCGACAGGCCTAGATGGCGGATCTTGCCGGCCTTCATCAATTCCTCGAAGACGGCGAGCGTTTCGGCAATCGGCGTCTCGCCCGCCGGCGCGCCGGCAGCGTCGGCCCGCCGTGCAACCGCGCCGACGCGTGTCGGGTTCGAGCCCCACGGAATATCTCGGTCCGGCCAGTGAATCTGGTAGAGGTCGATATAATCGGTGCCGAGTTTGGCCAACGACTTCTCGATCGCGTCGAAAATGTCGGCGCGCACCAGCTTCGACGGACGGTCGCCGCGGAACCAGGCATTGGCGGTGCGGCCGACCACTTTCGAGGCAAGGATGACCTTGTCGCGGTTTCCCTTCGCCTTCATCCAGCTGCCGATGATCCTCTCGGTCCGCCCTTGCGTCTCCGCCTTGGGCGGGATCGGATAAAGCTCGGCGGTGTCGATGAAATTCACGCCGTACGAGAAAGCCAGGTCCATCTGCGCATGGCCTTCGGCCTCGGTGTTCTGTTGGCCCCAGGTCATCGAGCCCAGGCAGATTTGCGAAACAAGGAGGTCGGTCCGACCGAGGCGGCGTTTGTGCATGGAAATGTCTCCGGCGGGAGGTGTTGCGCGGGCTGCGCGGGGAGGAAGTTCAAGCATAGAGCAAGACGCTTGCGTTTGGCAAAGTGCACAGTGTTGAGATTGGCCAAAGCGCCATTCAGTTCGTCATCCTGGGGCGGAGCAAGGAGCGAAGCGACGCGCGCAGACCCCAGGATCCATGCCGTGACGTTAAGGCGTTGCAACGGTACAGAATTCTGCTCCGCTGCATCCTTCGGCTGAGGTTACGGCATGGATCCCTGGGTCTTCGCCCCGCTTCGCGTCGCTACGCCCAAGGATGACGACCATTGGGGGAGGCTCGAGCCAATTTCGAACGCTTGCGATGGTTCACCGAAGTAGCAGAAATCTTGGTGGAAGGAACTACCGCCTGGCGCCGGCCAGCGCGCGCCGCTTGGCCTCGTCGATTAGCATGTTGGCCACCTGCATGCGGATCATGGCGCGCTGGCGCAGATGCGGGGCGACACGGTCCGGATGGTTGGCGAAGGCAAAGTTGCGGCGCATGCGGCCGAAATCGGCATTCTTGCCAGGGCGGTCGAGGCCGAGCTCGCCGGCGATCGATTCGGGGTCGATCGGCGGCAGCTTCTCCTCCGGCCGATGCTCCTCGCCGGCGAGCGCCAGCTTCGCCTGATCGAGAAGCGCGGCAAACTCGGCGGCGAGATCGGCACCGGCTTCACGATATTCGGCGGCGACGCTTTCGCCGGCGACCTTGATGCGGCCGGAGTGAAGCTCGTCCGCTACCGACAGATAGTCGAACGGAATGGACGGCCGGGCGCCCCCATCTTCGCCCTTCTCGGAAGCGGTGATGAGGTCGTCGAGCAACGAAGCGAAATCGAGCTTGTTCCCGGTGCCGATCTCGGCCTCCCTCTGTCGCGACAGTATTCACTGTCGCTGCCGACCTTAGATCGCTGTCGTTAAAAATGAATGCCGACGGTGTTAACAATTGCGGGCATTCCTCTCCAAACGTCGGCCGCCAGCAAAAGGCCGGACTGCATTATTCGTGCAGCCCGGCAAGATCGCCAGGAGTGGCGAGGAAAAAGCCGGCCATGTGCCAGCACGGGGCGTACGATCGAGCTTCGACAAAAGTTTCAAAAAAAATCGATTTGTGGCGAAAAAAGCTCGCCAGGCATGGCTGCCATGCAATTGCTGCACTGCACAATTTTAACAAATCACCTATATTCTGCCAGTGTGGAGGGCAAACTAGGGGCCTGGGATATGGGGTTCTTCACCGAAATGTTCGCGCGGCCGCGGCCGCAGGAACAGCAGCGCTATCGCTCGGCGCTCGCGCTTCTGAACGCGATGAGCAATGCCGACCGCGCCGATATCGGCATCAAGCCGGCCGATTTTCCGCGTATCGCCCGCGAAATGTCGATACGCTGATCCGGCGCCGGATCAATCCGGAAAAGCCGCCGGGCTTTTCCGTCCGGGTTGCGAAATCAAAATAAGGAAGGTTCCCCGGCCGCGCCGGAAAACCTTAATGCATGTCGCCCAAAAGTGCGCAGCGGTCTTGGGAGAACGACATGCATCAAAACAAAGACTTAAAGCGCGTCGCCTGAATCCGTTTCAGCGCGACGAGCTTTAAGAGCTAGCGTCCCAGGAAAATCGACTTACCAAGCGGCACGCCATTGTGCCGCAGGATGTCGTAGGCCGTGGTGACGTGGAAGTAGAAGTTCGGCATGGCGGCGTGCAGCAGATATTGCAGCCCGCTCAACGACACCTCGCGGCCGGCAAGCCTGAGTTCGATCGTCCGCTCCTCCGACCCGTCCAGATCAGCGGCCGAGAATGTCGCCAGATGATCGAGCGTCTTGGCGATTCGGGCGTGCAGCTCTTCGAAGCTTGACTCATTGTCCTCGTATTTCGGCACTTCGCGGCCGGCGAGCCGCGACGGCGCGCCCTTGGCGTGGTCGGTTGCGATCTGCACCTGCCGGGTCAGCGCGAACATGTCGGGCGCCAGCCTGGCGGTCAGGAACACTTGCGGGTCGATCTTGCGGTCGGCCGCGTTCTGCTCGGCCAGCGAGAGCACGCTGGCCAGCGCCTTCAGCCGGGCCGAAAAGACAGGCACGGAAAAATCGTACATGGATATGGTCACGTTAGTAATCTCCCCAGGCGGCCTCAGCGCCGCGGGCCGTGAGCTAGCGCTTCCTGGCTGGATTCTTCAAGCAGCCCTGCCCCCGCGTCACCGCCTCGCCGCAATCGCCGTGGTAGTATTTTCGTTATCGAGCGGAGATTCCCGATGAGACGTGTCCTTCTCGCAGCGACTGCCTTGTTCTCCCTTGCCGGCATCGGCCAGTCGGCACTCGCCGCCGAAGCGCCCTATATCGACGACAGATCCAGCGCAGAGGCGGTCGTCCGCTCGCTCTACAGCGCCATCGGCCGGCATGAATTTGCTCGCGCCTGGGGTTATTTCGGCGATACAAAGCCGGCAAAAGATTTCAACGCTTTCGTCAAGGGCTACGACAACACCGACACGGTCGAGGTGAAGACCGGCGCCGTATCCAACGAGGGTGCGGCAGGCAGCATCTATTACAGCGTGCCCGTCGCCATCCAGGCGACCGACAAGAAGGGCGAGGCCAAGGTCTTTGCCGGCTGCTACACGCTTCGCCAAGTCAATGCGCAGATCCAGGAACCGCCTTTCCAGCCGATCTTCATTGACAAGGGCGCATTGAAGCCGTCAACGCAAGATTTCCAGGATGCCGTGCCAGCCGGTTGCGGCAACGGCCCGCCACCTCCGAAGAAGGATGAAGCACTGGAACAAGCCAGGAAGGCGTTCCTCGCCGCCTACGGCGAACAGTGTGACAAGGAGACTCCGGAAGGCAAACCAGTCGGCGAGCCGGACGCCTACTCCATCCACTACAAGGACAAGGACGCCGGAGCCGACGAGCCGGAGCGCGAGACGCGGCTCTTCCGTTTTTTCTGCTCGATGGCGGCCTACAATGAAAGCGCTGTCTATTACATCTATGACGACGTTTCCGGTGTCCGGCAGTTGCAGTTCGCCTCGCCGGAACTCGACATCCGCTATGAGAACAACAACAGTGAAGGCAAGGTCGAGGGGATCCACATCATCGGCTTCCAGACCGACGATCAGCTTGTCAATTCCGACTACGACGACAAGACCAAGACGATCACCTCGATGAACAAATGGCGCGGCGTCGGCGACGCCTCGTCGACCGGTACCTATCTGTTCCGCAACGGCAATTTCTCGCTGGTGCAATATGATGTCGACGCCTCTTATGACGGCGAGATCAACCCCGAGACCGTCCTGGACTACAACACGCCGCCTTGAACAGGGCGATCAGGGCGCTTTCGTCAGCATCCAGTTGAGCGTTTCGCGCCAGTCGACCATGCGGATCGGCGTCCCGTGCGTGCCGGTTTCGAAACGCACGAAACGGGTCGGATAGGTCTTCGACTTGGCCAGGATCGAGCGGAAGAATGCTTCCTGCTTCGCCACGTCGAACACCACGTCATGGCTGCCCTGGCCGAAGAACACCGGCACCCGGCGCTTGAAGGCGGGGCTGGTCAAAAAGCTTTCGTCCCAGAGTGAACCGAGCAGTAACAGGCCGTTGATGCGCCCGCCCATTTCCTTGCTCGCGGCCAGCTTCCAGCAGAGCATGCCGCCCATCGAGCCGCAGGCCACGAAAATCTTCGCGCCCGGCGATGTCTCGGCATAGTGATCGATCAGTGCCGCCACTTGCGCGGCGCCCTTGTCGCCGAAATCGGGAAAATCCGGCGAGAGGTAGAGGCCGCCATTGTCGGCCATCAGATTCTTGATGCGGTTGAAATTGCCGCCGAAGGTGAAGTCGTCGACGCCCTGTTTGCGGCTGCCGCCCTGCCCGTGCAGGTAGAGCACGATGACGGCCGCCCCTTCCGTCTTGCCGACCGCGACATGCCTGACATCGCCGGCATCGGTCTTCAGCATCAGGTCCTGCTGCACCTTGCGCACGCTGGGATCGGTATATTGCGCATGCACGCGCCTTTCCGGCACCTCGTCGCGCTGGTTGATATCGCGCATCTCGCGATAGTCGAGCACCGTGTAGGCGCCGTTGTCGCCGCTCGACAGCGTCGTCGGATAGGCAAAGAGGTCGTCCTTGAAGGGTTTCAGCGAAAGCGCGTCGGCGTTGGCGGCTGAAGAAAACAAGAAAAGCATTCCTGCGAGAACCGCGCGGCACGCCCCCCTCTGGCCTGCCGGCCATCTCCCCCTCAAGGGGGGAGATCGGACGTCACGCCGCCTTTCGCCAATCTCCAGACCCGCAGAATGGACGCCGCCATCGAAGCTGCCAATCTCCCCCCTTGAGGGGGAGATGGCCGGCAGGCCAGAGGGGGGTGAGCGCCGACGAGAAGTCAAATGGAGAGCCATAAGCCGAGCCATGCGTGCTTCGGCTTCGGTTTGTCAATCCTGCAGGACGCCGCCTGCCCCTTCCAGCGCCTCGCGCGTGTCGACGTCGATCGCAGCACCCTGCCCGATCTCGACATCGATGACGTCCAGACCCTCGGCCTCGACCAGATGGCGCGCGCCCGTATCGCCTTCGAGATGCGCGACGGCGGCGAACAGCGAGCGCGGCAAAAGCACCGGATTGCCGCGTTTGCCCTGATGCGCCGCGCGCACCACGGCGCGGCCGCCCGAGCGGCGGAACGCGTCGATCAGGCTGTCGAGGTCCTTCGACGAGACGCCCGGCATGTCGCCGAGCACGATCATGGCGCCGGCGGCGTCGGACGCGACCCGTGCAATACCAGCCTTCAACGACGAAGCGAGACCCTCGGCAAAGTCCGGATTGTCGGCCAGCGTGACCTTGAGACCCAAGAGCGCCGAGCGCACGCGCTCGCGCTGATGTCCGGTGACCACGACGGTGCTGGCGGCTTTCGACCCCAGCGCCCGCTCCGCGGTGCGGCGCACCAGCGGCTTGCCGTCGAACAGCGCCAGAAGCTTGTTCGGCCCGCCCATGCGGCTCGATCGGCCGGCGGCGAGAAGCACTATGTCGACTTTGGGCTCCGCGCTTGCCGACTGCGGGGCCGGCAACGGCTCGCGCGGCTGCGGCCTGGTCGGGATTTCCATCAGCAGGCCGCCGACGCCCATGCCGGCAATGTCGCGGGCCGTGACATCCAGTCCGGCGATCAGCCGGTCCAGCACCCAGTCGAAGCCGTTCTCCTTGGGGCTGCGTGCGCAGCCGGGCGCGCCGATGACGCGCTTGCCGCCCAGCGTTCCGAGCACCAGCAGATTGCCGGGATCGACCGGCATGCCCGCGCGGATCACGCTACCTCCCGCACGTTCGATCGCCGCCGGCACGACGTCGGCAAAATCGCTCATCGCCGAAGCACCGAAAATCACCACCATGTCGTTGTCGCGCGCCAGCGCGGCTGCTGCCTCCGCTACGGGCGCGATCTCATGCGGCGTGCGCCGCTCCGCCGTCAGCCGGCCGCCGGAGCGCGCCAGCCGCGCCTCGGTAACGCGCAGCGTCTTGTCGAGCACGCTCGGCTTCACGCCAGGCAGCGTCGTCTGGACGACTCCGACATTGATCGGACGATAGGCGTTGACGGCAAAGATCTCGCCGCCGGCGCAAATCTCGATCACCGCATCGACCAGCTTTGCGGCGACGGCGAAGGGAATGATCTTCACGGTCGCCACCATCTGGTCCTTCTCGACCGGAGCGTGCTGCGCCAGTGTGGCAATCGTGATCGCCGGATCGACGGCGTTGATGGCGTCGATCATTTTGACATCGACGGTGAAGACGCCCGCGGTTTCCGCATGCAGGTTGACACGTCCCGTTGCGGCGGGCTTCGTCTCGATATTGCGATGAGTCATGCTCAGGGCGATCTTTTCAGCCGCGGCGTCCTCGCCAAGATCGTCGGGTGATAGAACAGCCGCGACGACCTCCTTAATACCCGCCGCCTTCAGCGCCGCGACATCCTCGCCGCTCAGCCGATGCGCCTTGCGGAACCGGCGTTCGCCGGCCGCCGTCGCATGCGCCAGCACCGCGCCTTCGGCCTGCTCGATCGGAACCGGACCGAACTTCACGCTACGGCGCCTTTGCTTTCGAGCCCACGCGAGCGGAAGGCGTGGATGGTCTGTGCCAGCACCGCGACGGCGATCTCGGCCGGGCTCGCCGCGCCGATGTCGAGACCGATCGGCGCGTGGATGCGGGCGATCTGGTCGGCGCTGGCGCCGAGCGCCAGCAGGCGCTCGATCCGCTTGGCATGGGTCTTCGTGCTGCCCAGCGCCCCGACATAGAAGCATTTGGCGTCGAGCGCCGCCTTCAGCGCGAAATCGTCGATCTTCGGATCGTGGGTGACGGCTGCCAGCGCGGTGTAGCTGTCGAGCGGCTGGCGCTTCAGCACGTCCTCGGGCCATTCCGCATGCAGCGCCACGTCGGGAAAGCGTTCGGGTGTGGCGAACGCCGTGCGCGGATCGACGATCTCGACCGGATAACCGGCGATCCTGGCCATCGGCGCCAGCGCCTGGCTGATATGCACGGCGCCGATCACCACCAGGCGTGGGCGCGGCAGATGCGCATTGAGAAAGAAGGTCCGCCCTTCCGCCTCCACCGACCTCGAATTGCCGGTGCGGAACGCACCGGCGATCGCCGCCCCGAGCTCGCCAGCGACGGGGTCGCCCTCTCGCACGATGCGGTCGCGACCGTCGCCGAGATCGGTGACCAGCACTGCGGCGCGCCGGGCGCGGCGCTCCTCATTCAACGTTTTGAGAACATACGGATCCATCCGCAGTCAACCCAACCGCTCGACATAGACCTTGATGCGGCCACCGCAGGAGAGCCCGACCTGCCAGGCGGTTTCGTCGGCAACGCCGAACTCCAGCATCCTGGCCTTGCCTGAGCCGATGACGTCGATCGCCTCGGTCACCACTGCGCCCTCGACACAGCCGCCGGAGACGGAGCCGTGGAAGTTTCCTTCGGCGTCGATGACCAGATGGCTGCCAACCGGGCGCGGCGCCGAACCCCAGGTCTCGACCACGGTCGCGATGGCGACATCCTTGCCGTCCTTCATCCAGCTTTCCGCGATGATCAGGGGATCGCGGGCCTCATCGAGATAGATGCTCTCGTCCATCGTCGCTTCTCACAAAGTCTGTTTTTCCCGAGGAACGCATGCTCCCCACCAACATATGGCTAAGCCGCGCGCCTCCCGCCAGTCTGCAGCCAGCGGCGCGGATCGACCGAAGCCGCCGGCCGCCGGTCGAGCGAGGCGCAAAGATCGGCCAGCGCGTCCAGATTGTGCACCGTGCGGAACTCGTCGACATGCGGCAGCATCGCCTTCACGCCGCGGGCGCGCGCCTCGAACCCGTCGAAGCGCAAAAGCGGATTGAGCCAGATCAGCCGCCGGCAGGATTTGTGCAGCCGCTCCATCTCCTCCGACAGGCCGGTGACGTCGTCGCGTTCCAGCCCATCGGTGATCAAAAGCACCACGGCGCCCTGCCCGAGCACGCGGCGCGACCACAGCCGATTGAACTCGGCGAGCGCGTCGCCGATGCGGGTGCCGCCGGACCAGTCCTTCACGGCTGTCGAGCATTCGGCCAGTGCCTCGTCGGGATCGCGATGGCGCATCTGGCGGGTCAGGTTCGTCAGCCGCGTGCCGAATACGAAGGCGTGCACGCGCCGGCGCTTTTCCGTCAGCGCGTGCAGGAAGTGGAGAAAGATGCGTGTGTACTGGCTCATCGAGCCGGAAATATCTGCAAGCACGACCAGCGGCGGGTGCACTTCGCGCGGCGATCGGAATTTCGGCAGGATCAGCGCGCCACCGGTCCGCGCGGCCGAACGCATCATGGCGCGCGGATCGATCCGGCGTCCCTGCGCGTCAGGCTTGAAGCGCCGCGTGCGCACCAGATCGAAGGGCAGCCGCAAGGCCGCGATCGCCATTTTGGCCTCGGCCAGTTCGGCCGCGTCCATTTGCGCAAAATCCTTGGCCCTCAGCACCTCGTTGCCGGAGAAGGTGAAACGCGCGTCGACCTCGATCTCCGGCACTTCCCGCGCCGGCTGGTTCTTGTGATGGCCCTCGAACATCGCCTGGCTGACGCGGTTCTCGGCCGCGCGCGGCTTTTGCTTTTCGCGATCGTCCGGCGCGACCGGCGAAAACATCGCCAGCAGCTTCTCGATCAGCTCTCGCGACTTCCAGAACAGGCGGAAGGCCTCGTCGAAGACGGGATGATCCTCGTGCCGCGAGACCAGCACCGCATGCAGCGTCCAGTAGAAATCGTCGCGCGAGCCGATGCCGGCGGCCAGCACCGCCTCGATGGCGTCCTTGACCGAGGCCGGACCGACGCGCATGCCGGCTTTGCGAAGCGCCCGCGCGAAATAGACGATGTTGTCGGCGATATGCCCGTCGGCAAGCGCCTCTCTGGGTTCCGGGCGCGGCGATGGCATGGCGCCTACTCCGCGGCCGAAAGCTCGGCCTTGACCTCATTGAGGATACGCCGGCCTTCGCCCTGTTCGATGCGGGCAATGTCGTCCTGGTACTTTAGAAGCACGCCGATCGTATCAGACACCGTCTCCGGATCGAGCGCGATCTTGTCGAGTTCGGTGAGCGCACCGGCCCAGTCGATGGTTTCAGCAACGCCCGGCGCCTTGAACAGCTCGATCTGGCGCAGCTTCTGGATGAAGGAGACGACCTCGGCCGACAGCCGGCGGTTGGCCTGCGGCACCTTGCGGCGCACGATTTCCAGCTCGCGCTCGGCGTTCGGATAATCGACCCAGTGATAGAGGCAGCGCCGCTTCAGCGCGTCGTGGATCTCACGCGTGCGGTTGGTGGTGATGATGACGATCGGCGGCTCTTCGGCCTTGATCGTGCCGAGTTCCGGAACCGTCACCTGGAAGTCCGACAGGATCTCGAGCAGGAAGGCCTCGAACGCCTCGTCGGTGCGGTCGAGCTCGTCGATCAGGAAGACCGGCGCCGCGCCCGCCTTGCCGGTCAGCGCGTCGAGCACGGGACGGCGGATCAGGTATTTTTCGGAAAAGACGTTGCGTTCCATGTCGGAGCGCACGACCTTGCCGGCCGCCTCCTCCATGCGGATCTCGATCATCTGCGCGGCGTAGTTCCACTCGTAGACGGCGGAGGATACGTCGAGCCCTTCATAACATTGCAGGCGGATCAGCCGGCGGCCCAGCGCATCGGCCAGCACCTTGGCGATCTCGGTCTTGCCGACGCCCGCCTCGCCTTCGAGGAGCAGCGGCCGCTTCATGCGCAGCGACAGGAACAGCACGGTTGCCAGCGAGCGATCCGCTACATAGTCCGCGCCGGTCAGGAGATCGAGCGTCTCGTCGATCGACTTCGGCGCGGGGCGCGGCGCAGGCCCTGTCATCTTGTCTCCGTGGATCCGCTCGCCAGTTTCACAGAACGTGGTAGCCGCGGTTGTGGTAGATTAGCGGCCGCAAATTATCGCCGATACGCAGGCCTGTCACCTTGCCAAAAAGCACACGATGGGTGGCGAGATCCTTGGCATCGATGATCTGACAATCGAAGACGGCGAGCGCGCCTTTCAGCGTGGGGGCGCCGGTCGAGATCACGTCCCATTCGCCGAGCGCGAAGCGCTCTTCCGACGGCAGGCCGGTCATGCCGGAAAAGCCTGCCGAAAGCGCCTCCTGGTCCGAGGCTAGCGTATTCAGCGCAAAGTTGCCGTTCTTGATGAAGGCTTCGTTCTTCGGATTCTCGCGGTTGAGGCAGACAAGCACGGTCGGCGGCGTGTCCGAAACCGAGCAGGCGGCGATCACCGTGGCACCTCTTTTGCCGGCGGGGCCGTCGGTGGTCACCACATGCACATGGCCGGCAAAATGCGCCATTGCATCGCGATAGTGTTGAGGCCCGATATCGTTGATCTTCAGCACCTGATGATTCACCTGTCAGAAAACCAGCCCGTTATATATGGCTACATATTGCATGCCACAAGCGAAGTGCTTGACCGCAATCCTGAAATTCGCGTGTTGCGCCAGGATTAGCCAGCCTTTAGGTCTTTGCTGGAATAGTGCCGGATTGCAACTCTGGCATGGGGACCTCTTCGCCCGAATGCGCCACATCACGACGACATTGGCCGCGCTGTTCTGGCTGGCGCTGGCCGCGAGCGCCAATGCCGATGTCCTGGTCGGCGTCGCCGCGCCGCTCTCCGGTCCATCGGCGATCCTCGGCCAGCAGATCGAGAATGGCGCCCAACAGGCGGCGGAAGCGAATGGCCTCACGCTCAAGACGGCGGACGATGCCTGCACCGCCGATGGCGGGGCCGCGGCCGCCAGGCAATTCGTGGACGCCAAGGTCAATATCGTGGTGGGTTTTCTCTGCACCGAGGCGATCGAGGCAGCGCTGCCGATCCTGAAGGACGCCAATATTCCGGTCATCACTGTCGGCGTGCGCACCGAGAGCTTGACCGACAGGCGTGCCAAGACCGGCTGGCCGGTCTACCGGCTCGGGCCGCGCGGCGACGACGAACGCAATGCGGTGGCCGCGATCCTCACCCGCCTTTGGCAGAACGAATTGTTCGCCATTGTCGATGACGGCACCATTTATGGTCGCGAGATCGCCGAGACTTTTCGCGCGGCTGCCGAGCAGGCGGCGCTCAAGCCGGTCTTCGTCGACACGTTCCGGCCGCAGCTCGACAACCAGATCGGGCTTATCGGCCGGTTGAAGAAGGCGGGCGCGACCAAGGTGTTCGCCGGCGGTGACGGCGACGACATCGCCATCATGGGGCGTGACGCCGCTCAGCTCAATGCCGGCATCACCTTCGCCGGCGGCGAAACGCTGCGTACGCAGCCCGGCGATGTTCCTTATGCGGTAGGCACGCTGATGATCGCATTGCCGGAATGGGCGGAAGCCGCGGACCCCAAGGTCGTGCAGGCCTTTGGCGAAAGGAAGATCGTGACGGACGGCTATACCTTGCCGGCCTATGCCGCGGTGCAGATCGCGAAGGCGACGGCAGCCGATGCGGAAAGCTCCGGCAAACCGCTCGCCGAGGCGCTGACCGGGCATGACTTCGCGACTGCGATCGGCACCATCCGCTTCGACGAAAAAGGCGACCTCAGCCGAAACCCCTTCCGCGCCTTCCGCTTCGACGGCACCCATTTCGTGCCGCTGGAGGAAAAGTGATGTTCCGCACCGGGCCGCGTAACCTGATCACCGACGTCGCCGGCTTGAGAGTCGGCAATGCCGCCGACGCCAGGCTCAAGTCCGGGGTCACGGTGGTGCTGTGCGAGGAGCCTGCGGTGGCCGGCGTCCAGGTGCTGGGCGGCGCGCCGGGCACGCGTGAGACCGATCTGCTCGAGCCGCAAAACTCCATCGCCGCGATCCATGCCGTCGTGCTGTCCGGTGGCTCGGCCTTCGGCCTCGATGCCGCTTCCGGCGTGCAGGCCGCGCTGCGGGAGAAGAACATCGGCTATGAGGTTGGCGGCTTCCGCGTGCCGATCGTGCCGGCGGCGATCCTCTTCGACCTGCCCAATGGCGGCGGCAAGGACTGGGGCCGCTATCCGCCTTATCGCGAACTCGGCTACGAGGCTGTGCAGGCGGCAACGGCCGACTTTCCGATCGGCACGGTCGGCGCCGGCACAGGCGCGCTCACCTCCGGGCTGAAGGGCGGGCTGGGCTCCGCCTCGACGGTGCTCGACAGCGGCGTCACCATCGGCGCACTCGCTGCCGTCAACCCGACCGGTTCGGTGACGGTCGGCCGCAGCCATCACTTCTGGGCGGCCCCCTTCGAGATCGGCGACGAATTCGGCGGCCTGGGCTATCCCGATCCGATGCCGGAAGATGCAAGAAGAATCTTGCTGAAATACCGCGACCGGCAGATCGGAGCGCAAGACGGAAACACGACGATAGCCGTCATCGCCACCGACGCGGTTCTGACCAAGGCCGCCGCCAAGCGGTTGGCGATTTCGGCGCATGACGGCTTCGCACGCGCAATCTGGCCGACGCACACGCCGGCCGACGGCGACCTCATCTTCGCGCTGGCGACCGGCAGGAGCGGCATCGAACTCGGCGCCGATGCGGCAATCGATCTTTACGCCGCCGCCGGCGCGACCATGGCGCGCGCCATCAGCCGCGGCGTCCATGCGGCGACGCCCGCAGAGGGCGACTTGTTCCCCGTCTGGTCGTCGCGCTGAGTTTTCCGGTCAGGTCGGGTCGGACTTCTCTTCCTCAAAGGTCACCGCGACATCGGAATTCGCCGACAGCCAGACTTTTTCCCCGTCGATTTCCGCGACGAGGCTGAGCGGAATGTAGTGGTGATGGCCCTTGTGCGTGCCCATGCCGCTGTCGGCCTTGGTCAGCTTGATGCGCTGACCGTCGACCTTGTCGACGGTGCCGATATGCACGCCATCGGCGCCGATCACTTCCATATGCTCGCGTATCTTGCTGGTGTCGGTGGTCATGCTGGTCCTCCGTTGGATGGTGGCCGCGCGTCCCCGTGGGACGGTCCACAATAACAAACGAACGTCGGATTGGATGCATCGAGCGGCACGTCTCATTCACCATGGCGTGATAGGCATGAGGCCGATGACACGGACCCATCGCCAATGACGCGCTATCCGAACGGCTATTCGCCGTGCGACGTGGTCGGCTGCCCGTGACGCCGCTGCAGCCGACCTCCTTGCGCCTGCGCCTGGGAAACCGCCTCCGCGATGCCCTGCCCTCGACAGGCGCGGCGGTCATTGGCGCCTTGCTCTGGGGTATGGCGATGGGTGCCAGCGCGTTCCTCAACCTCCGGCTCTACGAATGGGAGACATCGGACAGGGTCCGCTTCGTCGTGCTTTTGTATTTCACCGGCGGCGCGCTTGCCTTTCCGGTCGGGCTGACGTTCGCCAGATTGGTGTCGCGCGGCCGCCACTGGGAAACCGCGCCCGCCGCCGCCTTCGTGTGCTTGCTCAGCGCCACGCTCGCCTTCACCGGCGGCCTGTTCGCGCTGCAATACCGTTCCTATTACGCCGAGTGGCACGCGCCGGCCTTCACGCTCACCTGGGCATTCGAATTCGCCTTCACCGTGCTGACGGCGCTCTACCAGTTCGTCGTCCTGGGTGTGCGGCTCTATTTTCCGCTCGGCTTCGCGGCACTTGCCGCCGCCACCGTCTGGTTTGCGCGGCAGCGGCGTTGAGCATTGGGCCGGCCTCTGTTAGGACGCGGCCGAAGCTTTTCCCAGCAGGACTCAGAAACGATGATCCCTCGCTATTCCCGGCCGGAAATGGTCGCCATCTGGTCGCCCGAAACCCGGTTCCGCATCTGGTTCGAGATTGAGGCGCATGCCTGCGATGCGCTGGCCGAACTCGGCGTCATCCCGAAGGAAGCGGCCAAGACCATCTGGGAAAAGGGTGGCGCGGCCGAATTCGATGTCGAGAAAATCGACGAGATCGAGCGTGTCACCAAGCACGACGTCATCGCCTTCTTGACCCATCTCGCCGAGTTCGTCGGGCCGGACGCCCGCTTCATCCACCAGGGCATGACCTCGTCGGACGTTCTCGACACCTGCCTTGCGGTGCAATTGACGCGCGCCAGCGACATCCTGCTTGCCGACATCGACGCCCTGCTCGCGGCGCTGAAGCGCCGCGCTTTCGAGCATAAGGACACCGTCACCATCGGCCGCAGCCACGGCATTCATGCCGAGCCGACCACCTTCGGCGTCAAGCTGGCGCTGGCCTATGCCGAATTCTCGCGCTGCCGCGAGCGGCTGCTGCACGCGCGGGAGGATGTGGCAACGTGTGCGATCTCGGGCGCGGTCGGCACCTTCGCCAACATCGATCCTTATGTCGAAGAGCATGTGGCGAAGAAGCTCGGCCTGAAGCCGGAGCCGGTGTCGACACAGGTGATCCCGCGCGACCGCCATGCCATGTTCTTCGCCACCCTCGGCGTGATCGCCTCGTCGGTCGAGCGGCTGGCCGTCGAGATTCGTCATTTGCAGCGCACCGAAGTCCTGGAAGCGGAGGAATATTTCTCGCCGGGGCAGAAGGGCTCGTCGGCAATGCCGCACAAGCGCAACCCGGTGCTGACCGAGAACCTCACCGGCCTTGCCCGCATGGTGCGCTCCTACGCCATGCCGGCCATGGAGGATGTGGCGCTCTGGCACGAACGCGACATTTCGCACTCCTCGGTCGAGCGCATGATCGGGCCGGACGCGACGGTGACGCTCGACTTCGCGCTGGCGCGGCTCACCGGCGTCGTCGACAAGCTGCTGGTCTACCCTGAGAACATGCTGAAGAACCTCAACAAGTTCCGCGGCCTGGTGCATTCGCAGCGCGTGCTGCTGGCGCTGACGCAGGCCGGCGTGTCACGCGAGGATGCCTACCGGCTGGTGCAGCGCAACGCCATGAAGGTATGGGAACAAGGCGCTGATTTCCTTGAAGAACTGCTTGCCGACAAGGATGTGACCGCAGCCTTGCCGGAAGCCGAGATCCGCGAAAAATTCGACCTCGGCTACCACACCAAGCACGTCGACACGATCTTCAAGCGGGTGTTTGGAAAGGCTTGAGGCCGAGGGGAAAGGCGCCCGATCGCGCCAAGCTGGAACACCCCTCATCCGTCTTGTCGCTTCGCGACAAGCCACCTTCTCCCACAAGGGGAGAAGGAGGAATTGGCGCTTACGTCTCTGCAAATCACCAACGCTTGCGATTAGCGGTGGTGCCAGCGCCGCCTTCCCTTCTCCCCTTGTGGGAGAAGGTGGATCGGCGCGATAGCGCCGAGACGGATGAGGGGTGCTCCAGCTTGGCGCAACCTTCGATCACGCCTTCCCGGGCACCGTCCTGATCACCGTGCCCCAAGGATCCTCACGCGTCGTCTCGGTCTTCGCATTGTCCGAGCGCATCTCGACCCAGGCGAGGCCCGAACGGGCCGGATCGCGGCGGCCGGCGCCGGCGCTATGCCAGGCATTGGCGCCGATGTGGTGGTGGTAGTGGCCGGAGGACAGGAACACCGCCTGGCCGCCATATTTGGCCACCGTGTCGAAGCCGAACTCGTCATGCCACCAGGCCTCGGCGTCTTCCGGGCGGCCGACGCGCAGATGCACATGGCCGACGATGGTGTTCTCAGGGGCGCCCTGCCAGCCGGCATCGCCCGCCGGAACGCTGGCCACGACCGCCGGCAGGTTCAGCCGCTCGGTCGCCATGGCTATTCTGTCGCCGTTCCACTTCCAGTCCTGCGGGCGGCGGTCTGAGTAGATCTCGATGCCGTTGCCCTCGGGGTCGGTAAGGTAAAGCGCCTCGCTTACCAGATGGTCCGACGCGCCCTCGATGCCGATCCGGCTGGCGACGGCATGGTTGATCCAGCGGCCGAGATCGGCGCGCGACGGCAGCAGGAAGGCTGTATGGAAAAGGCCGGCGCTGCGCGGATCGTCAGGTTTTGCCGAGGCATCCTGCTCCAGCACCAACAGCGGACGGTTCGCGGCGCCAAGCGTGATCGCGCCATCTGCACGGCTCAGCTCCTGCAGGCCGACGACCGCGCGGTAATAGGCGGCAAGGTTTTCGGCATCCCGCGCCTTCAGGCCGACACGCGAGACGCTGACCGGGGTGGTCGCGGCAAAAGGCAGTTCGCTCATCAAACTCTCCGTTCGGACGCCGACCTCGCAAAGGCAGCCGCGCCGGCTTTTATTAGTCGTTCCTGTTTTCGCTTTTCAGATCGTCCATTGTGATCGTTCACACAAGCTGGAAAGAATCGAACACGTTGTTCACAAATGTGATGTGACGTGACCACCGGCATGGTTGCATGAGACAAGGCCGCTCGCTACATCCGCGCCATGAAGGTCAAGGACGCAGATATTCTCATCGTGCCGGGCTACACCAATTCCGGCCCCGAGCACTGGCAGACCCGCTGGCAGTCGAAACTGTCGACGGCGCGCCGGGTCGAGCAGGCGGAGTGGTCGAAGCCGGTGCGCGAAGACTGGACGGCAAACGTAGCCAATGCCGTCAACGAGGCCGAGCGGCCGGTGGTGATCGTCGCGCATTCGCTGGGTGTGGCGGCGGCGGTACAAGCTGTCCCGCAATTCCAGAAGCCGATCGCAGGCGCCTTCTTCGTCGCGCCGCCCGATGTCGCCAACCCGGAGATCAGGCCGAGGCATCTGATGACCTTCGGCCCCTATTCGCGCGATCCGCTGCCCTTTCCGTCGATCGTGATCGCCAGCCGCAACGATCCCTTCTGCGCCTTCGCGGTCGCCGAGGACATCGCCGCCGCCTGGGGATCGCTGTTCATCGACGCCGGCGAGGCCGGCCATCTCAATGCCGACGCCGGGTTCGGCCCCTGGCCGGAAGGCTCGATGACCTTCGCCAAGTTCCTGACGGAGCTGAAAGAACCCTAACCGGCTAGCTCGGCGGCTCAGGCGCCGATCGAATCCCGCATGCTCTTCAAAAGAGTTTTCGCGCCGAGCGAAATAAGCGTGTGGTCCGAGCCCATGGCGAGCAGCCGGTAACCCATCGACACCACGCGACCGGCGACGGCCGGCTCGATGACGTAGATCGCCGCGTGCTTGCCCGCCTTGCGCGTCCGCTCGGCGATCGAGGCGACTGTCTCCATCATGCTTTCCAGCGTCGAATTGACGGTGGTGCCGTTCGACCAGGCGATCGAGAAATCCGACGGACCGACGAAGATGCCGTCGATGCCGGGCGTATCGAGGATGCCGTCGAGCGCCTGGAACGCCGCGCGCGTCTCGACCATGGCGAAGGCCATGGTGCGCTGGTTCGAGTCGCGCAGCCACTCGGCGTGGTCGCCCTTGCCATGGCGCGGGAAAGCATAGGTCGGGCCCCAGGAACGCTCGCCCATCGGCGGATATTTCATCGCGGCGGCGAACTGCCTGGCGTCCTCCACGGAATTCACCATCGGCGCGATGACCGCTTCGGCGCCGAAATCGAGCGCGCGGCTCGCCATATCGAACCGGCCGACGGGTATACGCACCAGCGCCGGCTTATTGGCGGCCAGCACCGGTACGAGGCCGCGCAGCACGCTGTCCTCATGGTGGCCGCCATGCTGCATGTCGAGGGTAACGGCATCAAAACCCTGCTTGGCAATGATTTCGACCGTCAGCGCGTCCGGTACGCCGGACCAGGCGGTGAACAGCGTTTCGTCGGCGGCCAGGCGGGACTTGAGCGACATCGGAACTTTCCCTGTTAACAACGCATCGGCCGGCAAATCGGAACGATTTCCGTAAAGCACGATGCGAAAACTCAAATGTCAGAGCGATGTGCGTCTGGAAGGACGCACATCGCTCTGATGCAGTTTCAGCCGGAAACGGCGGCAAGGCAAAGAAAAACCGCCCGGCTGAGCCGGGCGGTCGATTGGTCCAATGATTTTTAGGTGTTCTTGATCTGCTCGATCGCCTGCGCCATCAGCTCGTCCATCGTGCGGCGGATCTGATGGTCCGACTGGTTGACGCCGGCCGCGTCAAAATCCTTGCGGATCTTGCGGAAGACATCGTGATCGCCGGCTTCCTCGATGTCGGAGACCACCACTTCCTTGGCGTAGGCCTCGGCATCGGCGCCGGTTTTGCCGAGCTTTTCGGCGGCCCAGAGGCCGAGTGCCCTGTTGCGACGCGCCGCGGCCTTGAAGCGAAGCTCCTCGTCGATGACGAATTTGCGCTCGAAGCCTTCTTCGCGGTCTTTCATGCTGCTCATGACGTCCCTCCGGTCAAATCGATTCGCTTGGCGGTGAATATGTGCGCTCAGCCAGCACAAACCAAAAGGCCGCGGGCCGGTCAATATCCTTGATCGCATGCTGCACTGCGGCATTTCGGTCCCGAAACCGGTTGATCGGCAGGATTTGCCGATTGAGCAAACATTGCGATTGCTATAGACACCGGCATTGAACGCCACCGTCGCCACAACTAATTTAGGCAGACGGACAGGAACTGGTCGCTTGCCGCCTGCCCGCCAATCCAGAGAAAAAATCAGATGAAAAATCGCCGCCGCATTTACGAAGGCAAGGCCAAGATCCTCTATGAAGGACCTGAGCCTGGAACGCTGATCCAATTCTTCAAGGACGACGCCACCGCCTTCAACAAGAAGAAACACGAGGTGGTCGACGGCAAAGGTGTGCTCAACAACCGTATTTCCGAGCACATCTTCAACCACCTCAATCGCATGGGTATCCCGACCCATTTCATCCGCCGGCTCAACATGCGCGAGCAGCTGATCAAGGAAGTCGAGATCATCCCGCTCGAAGTGGTCGTGCGCAATGTCGCCGCGGGCTCGCTGGCAAAACGCCTCGGCATCGAGGAAGGCACGGTGCTGCCACGCTCGATCATCGAGTTCTACTACAAGGCCGATGCGCTGGACGACCCGATGGTGTCGGAAGAGCACATCACCGCCTTTGGCTGGGCAAGCCCGCAGGAGATCGATGACATCATGGCCTTGGCCATCCGCGTCAACGACTTCCTCTCCGGCCTGTTCCTGGGCGTCGGCATCCAGCTCGTCGACTTCAAGATCGAGTGCGGCCGCCTGTTCGAGGGCGACATGATGCGCATCGTCGTCGCCGACGAGATCTCGCCGGATTCCTGCCGGCTGTGGGACGTCGCGACCCAGGACAAGCTCGACAAGGACCGTTTCCGCCGCGACATGGGCGGCTTGGTGGAGGCCTACCAGGAAGTCGCCCGCCGTCTCGGCATCATGAACGAGAACGAGCCGCCGCGCCCGACGGGTCCGGTGCTCGTCGCCTCCTCCGGACCGCCCAAAGGCATGAAGCACTGACCATCAAGCGGCCTGCCGGCGACGGCAGGCCCGCCGCCAGCACGACCGATCATTTCAGGAGTATCGATGAAAGCCCGCATCACCGTGACCCTCAAGAATGGCGTTCTCGACCCGCAGGGCAAGGCGATCGAGCATGCGCTCTCGGGTCTGGGCTTCGACGGCGTCGGCCAGGTGCGCCAGGGCAAGGTGTTCGACATCGAGCTTACCGGAACCGACAAGGCCAAGGCCGAGGCCGACCTCAAGGCCATGTGCGACAAGCTTCTGGCGAACACGGTGATTGAGAACTATAGTGTGGCCATAACCTGAGGTTGTGCCGGAGAGGCGGATGGCGGAAGTCACGAATAAGCTGATTTACAAGCTTTTGAAGCGTGTAAATCGGCAAATCGGTGAGCTTTCCCGAGACTTTTCAGAGGTCAAATCCGAACTTGCCTCGATCGGCGGGCACATCATTGCCACCGGGGACGATTTGAAGAATATCTGTGGTGTGCTGAATCGCCAGGATGCGAGCCTTGAGCGCATAGAACAACGCCTTGACCTGAACCAATAGCTGTAGCCCAGAGGCCTTGATCCACATGAAATCAGCCGTCGTCCTCTTGCCTGGCCTCAACCGCGACCGCGACATGATCGCGGCGTTGACCAAGATTTCGGGGCAGGCGCCGGCGACCGTCTGGCAGACCGATACCGAAATCCCAGATGTCGACCTGATCGCCATTCCCGGCGGCTTCTCCTTTGGCGACTATCTGCGCTGCGGCGCGATCGCGGCGCGCATGCCCGTCATGCGGGCGGTGGCGGAAAAGGCCGCCAAGGGCGTCATGGTCATCGGCGTCTGCAACGGCTTCCAGATCCTGGTCGAGGCCGGGCTGCTGCCCGGCGCCCTGATGCGCAACGCCTCGCTCAAGTTTGTCTGTCGCCAGGTGAAGCTTGAGGTTGCCAACGCCAACACCATGTTTACCCGCCGCTACAAGCCGGGTGAGATCATCCGCTCGCCGGTCGCGCATCACGACGGCAACTATTTCGCCGACGCCGAGACGCTGGCGCGTCTCGAAGGCGAAGGCCAGGTGGTTTTCCGCTATGCCGAAGGCACCAACCCGAACGGCTCGATCAACGACATCGCCGGCATCGTCAACGACAGGGGCAATGTCCTCGGCCTGATGCCGCATCCGGAGAACCTGATCGAGGCGGCACATGGCGGCAGCGACGGCCGGGCGCTGTTCGAAGGCGCGCTTGGCATCGCCGCTTGATCCGTTTCAGACAATTCCTTCAGAACGATCCTTTCAGAAAAACGGGGCGGCCTGACCATGAGACTGACGCTTGCTCGCCTTGCTCTCCTGGCCGCCGCCGGATTCCTGCTGGCATCCTGCCAGTCCGGCTCCAAGACCGCGCCGACGCCTTCAGGCAAGAGCGCCTCGCTGCGTGCCATGGAGCAGGTCGCGATCGCCGCGCATAAATGCTGGATCGCCAGCAAGGACCCGGCTTTCAAAGCCTACCAGATGGCCAATGAGCTGAATTCCTACAGCGGCACACCGCGCTTCCTGCTGGTGCCTGCCAAGCACTATGGCGGCAAGCCGCTGCTGGTCGTGCAGGCGCAGGGCAATTCCAGCAAGGTCGACGTCTTCGGGCCGCTGATGGCCGAGCCGCTCGGCGCGCGCATCGGCTCCGACATCGCCCGCTGGCAGGCCGGTAATCCGTCCTGCACTGCTGCGGCGTGAGCTTGCCATGGGCCGGTTCCTGCAGATAGCGGGACTGGTTGTCGGGCTGATAGCGCTCATCCTGCAGTTCGCGATCACCATCCCGGCGTCGATGGCGGCGGGCCGCGGCCTGCTCGGCTCGATCGTCTTCTATTTCAGCTTCTTCACCATCCTGACCAACATCGCCGCGGTGATGGTGCATGCGTCACTGCTGTCGCCAACCGGCTATGCCTGGTTTCCGGCCTTCGCCAGCAGGCGCATCCGGACGGGCGTCGCGGTCGCCGTAACGCTGGTTTTCATCGTCTACACAACGGTGCTCGCCCGCCTTTGGGCGCCGGAAGGGCTGTTCTTCCTCTGCGACGTTCTTTTGCACTATGTGGCGCCGCTGATCTTCGTCTTGTGGTGGCTGATCGCCGGCGCCGACGGCAGCACGCGCTGGCGCGATATTTCCTGGTGGATGATCTATCCGCTCGCTTATCTTGCCTATGCGCTGATACGGGCGCCGTTCGCCGGCGAGGTGCCCTACCCGTTCCTCGACGTGGCGAAGAACGGCGCGGTTAGCGTCGCCGTCTCGGCGCTGACCGTCACCGCACTGTTTCTCGGCCTCAGCTTACTCGCCGTGCTTGCCGACCACGGCATCGGCCGCCTGCGGAAGTAGCCCGCCGGCCTGCCTGTCGAACCCGACATGCAGATCGCCCGAACCCGTTTCCGCGCGACGCGCCTCAGTCCCAGAACGGCCTGATGCCTTCGCGATGGGCGTCGCAACGCGAGACGCCGATATCCTTGAGCTGCTCGTCGGTCATCTCGAGCAGTGCAAGGCGTCCGCGACGCCGCTCCAGCATCCGGCCGATCTGCCTTGCCAGTGAAGCGAGCACAAACACGACGCGGTCGATGAATCTGCGGCGGCCCGACGGGCGGCCATGCAATTCGGCACCGCTATAACGGAATGTATCAATTGTATTCATCTTTCGATCCGCCAAGCTTATCGATTGTACCCCAACCGCTCGCGACTTCATATCGATTGACTCATCGCGAGGTGCAATATAGAAAATTGTCACCATGACAAATTGGCTCCCAGACCTGTCTTCCGGCCCCGGCCCTCTGTATCAGCGCCTTGCTGACAGCATTGAGTCAGATATCGACAAGGGCGTCATCGATGCCGGTGCAAAACTGCCGCCGCAGCGCGACCTCGCCTATGACATCGGCACGACGGTCGGCACTATCGGCCGGGCCTATCAGCTGCTGCGCGAGCGCGGCCTGGTGAGCGGCGAGGTCGGGCGTGGCACCTATGTGCTTGCGCAGCGCACGGAGATCCCGAAAGCGGATATCGAGCCCGCCGTCCAAGGCACGCGCGCCATCGATGCGCCGACGGGCAAGCTGCGCTTCGACAGCACCGCGGCACCCGATGTCGGCCAGGGCGCCGTGATCGCGGACTTGCTGGCGCGCACCGCGCAGGAACATCCGCACGACATAGCGAGCTACACCAGGGATTTTCCCGAACGCTGGTACGAGGCCGGCAGTCGATGGTTGTCGCGCAACGCCTTCCGCCCCTCGCCCGATTCGATTGTTCCGACACTCGGCACCCATGCCGCCGTGATGGCGGCGATCGCCGCGCTCACCACGCCCGGCGACACTATCGTCTTCGAGCACCTAACCTATTCGCAGATCTCGCGCAGCGCCGGGCTGATCGGACGCCGCACGGCGCTGGTGTCGGCGGATGATGGAGGCGTCGACCCCGACGATTTCGAACGCGTCTGCGCGCAGAAACATCCGAAGATGATGTTCGTGATGCCGACGGCGAAGAACCCGACGCTGGTGACGCTGTCGGCGGAGCGGCGCCAAGCGATCGCGCGTATTGCGCATGAGTACAATGTCGTCCTGATCGAGGATGACCTCTATGGCGAGTTGACCGACGATCCGACGCCGCTGCTTGCCGAATATGCCCCGGAGCGCACGATTGTCGCCGGCGGCCTGTCGAAATCGGTCGCGGCCGGCGTGCGCGGCGGCTGGCTTTCCTGTCCGCCCGCCTACCGCCACCGCATCCGCGTCGCGCACAAGATGATGACCGGCGGCCTGCCTTTCCTGCTGGCGGAGGTTGGAACGAGGCTGGTGATGTCCGGCCAGGCCAGCGAGATCCGCAAGCGCTGCATTGCCGAGATCCAGGCGCGTCTCCATGTCGTGCGCGAGACGCTGGCGGGATTCGACTTCAAGGCACGAGACAATGTGCCCTTTGTCTGGCTGACTTTGCCGGACCCCTGGCTGTCGGGCACCTTCAAGAATGCCTGCCTGGCGCAAGGTGTGCTCATCGACGACGAGGACGAATTCAAGGCCGGCCGTTCCGAGCAGGTCTTCCACAGCGTCCGCTTCGGCGTGTCGCAGCCGCGGCGGAGCGGGGATGTCGCCCGCGGCGTCTCAGTCATCCGCCGCTTGCTCGACGAAGGCCGCGCCGGCTACGACAGTTTTTCCTGACCCGCCCGGCACTGCCCGGACGCGCCGGCGCGAGGCTGCGGTTTTCCGGCGTTTTTCGTCATCCGGTGGGGTGTATCGCGCGAAAGCTTGCGATAAGAGGAGACTCAGAAAATCCCCTCACCACGGATACCAATCGCCGCCCATGACCATTTCCAATTCCGTGCCGATCACCCCCGAGCTCGTCGCAGCGCATGGGCTGAAGCCTGACGAATACCAGCGCATCCTCGACCTGGTCGGGCGCGAGCCGAGCTTCACCGAGCTCGGCATCTTCTCGGCGATGTGGAACGAGCACTGCTCCTACAAATCATCCAAGAAATGGCTGCGTACGCTGCCCACCAGCGGCCCGCAGGTCATCCAGGGACCGGGCGAGAATGCCGGCGTGGTCGACATCGGCGACGGCGACTGCGTCGTCTTCAAGATGGAGAGCCACAACCACCCATCCTACATCGAACCCTATCAGGGAGCCGCGACCGGTGTCGGCGGCATCCTGCGCGACGTCTTCACCATGGGCGCGCGGCCGGTTGCGGCGATGAACGCGCTGCGCTTCGGCGCGCCCGATCATCCCAAGACCCGGCATCTCGTCGCCGGCGTCGTTTCGGGCGTCGGCGGCTACGGCAATTCCTTCGGCGTGCCGACCGTCGGCGGCGAGGTGAATTTCGACGCCCGCTATAACGGCAACATCCTGGTCAACGCGTTCGCAGCCGGCCTCGCCAAGACCAACGCCATCTTCCTGTCCCAGGCCAAGGGCGTCGGCCTGCCGGTCGTCTATCTCGGCGCCAAGACCGGGCGCGACGGCGTCGGCGGCGCAACCATGGCCTCGGCCGAGTTCGACGACAAGATCGAGGAAAAGCGCCCCACGGTGCAGGTCGGCGACCCGTTCACGGAAAAATGCCTGCTGGAGGCCTGCCTCGAGCTGATGGCCTCGGGCGCCGTCATCGCCATCCAGGACATGGGTGCGGCAGGCCTCACCTGCTCGGCAGTCGAGATGGGCGCCAAGGGCGATCTCGGCATCGAGCTCGATCTCGACAAGGTGCCGGTGCGCGAGGAGCGCATGAGCGCTTACGAGATGATGCTGTCGGAGAGCCAGGAGCGCATGCTGATGGTGCTGCGCCCCGAGAAGGAGGAGGAAGCCGAGGCGATCTTCCGCAAATGGGGGCTCGACTTCGCCATCGTCGGCAAGACCACCGACGACCTGCGCTTCCGCGTGCTGCACCAAGGCGACGAGGTCGCCAACCTGCCGATCAAGGAACTGGGCGACCAGGCGCCGGAATATGACCGCCCGTGGGTCGAAGCCACGAAGCCCACGCCGCTCGCGGCCGGCGATACGCCGAAAGCCGATGTTGCGGACGCGTTGCTGAAAATGCTTGGCGGACCGGACCTCTCATCGCGCCGCTGGGTGTGGGAGCAATATGACACGCTGATCCAGGGCAATTCGCTGCAGCGTCCCGGCGGCGACGCCGGTGTGGTGCGCGTCGACGGCCATCCGACCAAGGCGCTCGCCTTCTCCTCCGACGTCACGCCGCGCTATTGCGAGGCCGATCCGTATGAAGGCGGGAAGCAGGCCGTCGCCGAATGCTGGCGCAACCTGACCGCCACCGGTGCCTTGCCGCTTGCCGCCACCGACAACCTCAATTTCGGCAATCCGGAGCGGCCGGAGATCATGGGGCAGTTCGTCGGGGCAATTAAGGGCATCGGCGACGCCTGCCGCGCGCTCGGCTTCCCGATCGTTTCCGGCAACGTCTCGCTCTACAACGAGACCAACGGCCGCGGCATCCTGCCGACGCCGACCATCGGCGGCGTCGGACTGATCGCCGATTGGTCGAAGATGGCCCGTATCGGCTTTGCCGCCGAGGGCCAGATGATCGTGCTGGTCGGCGCGCCGCCGACATGGGGCAGCCATCTCGGCCAGTCCATCTATATGCGCGATATCCACGGCCGCGCCGACGGGCCGCCGCCGCCCGTCGACCTCGCGCATGAAAAACGCGTCGGCGACCATGTGCGTTCGCTGATCGCCTCCGGCATCGTCACCGCCGCGCATGACGTCTCGGACGGTGGCCTGGCGATAGCACTGGCTGAAATGGCGATGGCGTCGGGCATCGGCGCTACCGTTCCCGGCCTTACCGGCACCGACCCGATCCCGGTCTGGTTCGGCGAGGACCAAGGCCGTTACCTGCTGACGCTGTCGATCGACCCGCAAAGCGGCGAATGGGACAGGATTTGCGAGGAGCAGGGCAAGCTCGGCATCTTCGCGCCTTGGATCGGCACGACCGGCGGTCGTGAATTGAAACTCGGCGAGGCGCGGGCCGTACCGGTCAGTGAGTTGACCGCCGCCCACGAGGGCTGGTTCCCGCGCTTCATGGATCAGGCCATTTGACCAGGCTGGCGGCCCGGGCGCTGCTTGCAGTCGTCTTCTGGCCGTCCCTGTTCTTTTTCTGGTTTCTCGGCCCGTTCGTCTTTCTGCTGCTGTCGACGACCTCGAGCGAGGTCTGTCCGCGGCTCGAAACGCGAGCGGAGTTTCTTGCTGCGGCCAACGCCACCCTCCCGATGCTGGCCGTTCAGGGTCTCGTCTACGCGGTTCCGATACTGTGCTTGGTCCTCTGGGAACGGCTTTTGCCGGAGCCGGCTCGAGCCAGGCATATCGCGACCTGCGTCAAGCTGTTCGCCGTTACGATCGTCGTCGGAGCGCTTTGGGCGTATGGCTCCTCGCTCATGTGCGACGGCTACGGCCAGCCGTTTTTCTCTCCGGTCTGGCAGTGGACGAGTTACTTGCCCGTTATCAATATCGCGATCAACATTCCGCTTTATGTGCTGACCTTCAGTCTCGGTCGCGCCTATTCGACGCGTGAGGACGTGCCCGCCGGCGATGCCACCCTCCCGGATCAGATCGTTCCATGAGTCCTCGCCATGGACGGAACGGCTTCAATCCGGACCAGAAAGGCTCTACGCTTATCCCGACTCTCATCGTACGGGCTGCACCGCTCCCCCGCTCGAAAACAGGATCTTTTGTCATGGCAATGGACGCGCGCGACATCGAACGGCTGATCAAGGAAGGCATTCCGGACGCCAAGGTGACGATTCGCGATCTGGCCGGCGACGGCGACCACTACGCGGCCGAGGTGGTGGCCGAAAGCTTCCGCGGCAAAAGCCGGGTGCAGCAGCACCAGATGGTCTATGACGCGCTGAAGGGCAATATGGGCGGCGTGCTGCATGCGCTTGCCCTGCAGACCAGCGTTCCGGATTGAGCGCGCCACTCAGGTTTGGCCCAAAATCGCGTTATCCCTTGCGCCATTCCGCTGGCGTCGCGGCTAACGTCTTGTTTCAGCCAACCTATGGGTTTATTTGATGGACATGCTTCGAGCCTGACTCCCACAGGCGTGAAAGGATTCCCCATGAGTGGCATCAACGACTACATCGACAGCGAAGTGAAGAGCAATGACGTGGTGCTCTTCATGAAGGGCACGCCAGGCTTCCCGCAGTGCGGCTTTTCCGGCCAGGTGGTGCAGATCCTCGACTATGTCGGGGTCGACTACAAAGGCGTGAACGTGCTGACCTCCGCCGAGCTGCGCCAGGGCATCAAGGATTATTCCAACTGGCCAACCATTCCTCAGCTTTACGTCAAGGGCGAGTTCGTCGGCGGTTGCGACATCGTGCGCGAGATGTTCCAGGCCGGCGAATTGCAGGATTTCCTGGTCGAGAAGGGCGTCAGCGTCAAAGGCGCCGCCTGATTGAACGGCGGCCGGCTGCCCAGCCGGCCAAGCAATTCCAGGAAAAGTGCGCAGCATTTTGCGTCCGGGATTGCGTTGAACAAGACTTCCGGGGCCGCCCCCACCTCGGCATTGTAGTTCCCGAGCACGGGAACAGGACGAACCGATGCGCCGGTCAACCGGCGCACATTCGTTTGAATGATCGGATTTTGCCGTGGACAAGCAGGTAGTGGCGCAGCAATCGGCAAGCAGCTTGCCCATTCCGCGCTGGGAATTCATTGCGCTTTGCGCGGCGCTGATGGCGCTCAACTCTCTGGCCATCGACATCATGCTGCCGGCGTTGCAGCAGATCGGCGCCTCGCTCGGCGTCGAGAACGAAAACCACCGCCAATACGTCATCACTGCCTACATCCTCGGCTTCGGCACCGGGCAGCTCTTCTTCGGACCGATCTCCGACCGGTTCGGCCGCCGCGCGCCTCTGGTCGCCGGCCTGATCATCTATGTCGCGGCGGTGGCCGCTGCCGCTGTTGCTCCAACCTTCGCCATCCTGCTCGCCTGCCGTGTCGTGCAGGGCCTCGGCGCCGCGGCGACGCGCGTCATCGCCGTTTCGATCGTGCGCGACACCTTCGAAGGCCGGCGCATGGCCGAGGTGATGTCGCTGATCTTCATGGTGTTCATGGCGATCCCGGTCGTCGCGCCCGGCATCGGCCAGTTCATCATGCTCTTCGCCACATGGCACTGGATCTTCGTCACCATGGCCGTCGGCGCGCTGATCGTATCGGCGTGGTCGCTGCTGCGCCTGCCGGAGACGCTGCATCCTGAATACCGCCGTCCGCTGACGGTCAATGCGGTTGTCGGCGGCTTCCGCATCGTGCTCACCAACCGCATCGCGCTTTGCTATGCCTTCGCCAGCACCTTCATCTTCGGCGCCATGTTCGGCTTCATCAATTCGGCGCAGCAGATCTATCTCGACGTCTTCCATGTCGGCGAGCTGTTCCCGCTGATCTTCGCCGGCGTTGCCGGCGTGCTCGCCTTCTCGAACTTCCTCAACGCGCGCCTCGTCGGCAGGATCGGCATGCGCAGACTGTCGCAAAGCGCGCTGCTGCTCTTCCTCGCCATCAGCCTGATCTGGCTCGTCGTCTCGCTCGAAATGCAGATGCCGCTCTGGCTGTTCATCGCCTTCTTCGCCGGCGCGATGGTGCCGTTCGGCTGCCTCGGCGCGAATTTCAACGCGCTCGCGATGGAGCCGCTCGGCGAGCTCGCCGGCACGGCGTCGTCCATCCTCGGCTTCATGCAGACCTTTCTCGGCGGCCTCCTCGGTACGCTGATCGGCCAGGCCTATAACGGCACGGTCACGCCCCTGGCGGCCGGCTTCTGCAGCGTCTCCGTCGCGGCTCTGCTGATGATCCTGGTCGCCGAGCGCGGACGGCTGTTCCAGCCCCACAATCCGCCGGTGTGATTCAGCCTAAAGCATGTCTCCCGAAAGTGGGAACCGGTTTCGGGATAAAGACATGCGCAAAATCAAAACCCTAAAGCGCACCGAGCGAATCTGAAAGATCGCGACGCGCTTTAAGGTGGCCACCTTAGTCGGCCCAGAGCTCGCGGCGTAGCTCCTGCCAGCAGTTCTTGTCCGGCGCGACGAGCAGCCCGCCATCGATATGCGACGGCAGGTAAGGATCGCCGTCGATGCGCGCGGCATAGCCGCCGGCCTCCTGATGGATCAACACGCCCGCAAGGTGATCCCACGGCATCAGCTTGTTGTAGACGACGAAATGCGCGTGGCCGCTCGCCAGCAGCCGGTATTCGTGCGCGGCGCAGCGGTAGCCGAACTGCGACAGCGCCTTGGTATGGTTACGCGCAAGCCGCGACCTGTCCGGCTCCTTGAGATACTGCCAGGACACGGCACCCGTCATTTCAGAGATCGGCGCCGGCTCGGCGACCCGCACCTTCTCCAGCGCGCCATGCGCGTGGCGGATATGGCTGCCCGCGCCCCTGGCGCCGATCAGCCAGTCCTTGCCGACCGGATCGTGGATAATGCCGGCAACCGTCTCGCCTTTGACGACGACGCCCAGCATGACGCCGAACAGCGGCACGCCCGAGGCGAAATTGAAGGTGCCGTCGACCGGATCGATGACGAAGCCAAGCGCGGCGTCGCCGAGACCGGCGAGCAGGGTCGGATCGTCGGAGCAGGCCTCCTCGCCGACGATCATCGCCGAGGGATAGCGCTCGCGCAGCCTGGCGGTGATCAGCCTTTCGGCATTGACGTCCGCCTCGGTCACCAGATCGACGGCCGAGGTCTTCTGGCGGACATCGCCCTCGCCCAGCCGGCGGAAGCGCGGCATGATTTCGGCCGTGGCTGCGTCGGCGAGAAGGTCGGCCAGCCAGTCGATCGCGCGGTCGTCAAATGTCATCGGAAACGTCTTGCCCTGTGGTGAGGCGCTGATCGAGCGCGGCGAAGTCGAACAGTTTTCGGTCGAGCAGGTGCGAGGGCCGCACATTGGTCATGGCGCGGATCATCGTGTCCTTGCGGCCGGGCATGCGTTTCTCGATGTCGTCGAGCATCGCCTTCATGGCGTTGCGCTGCAGCCCTTCCTGGCTGCCGCAGAGGTCGCAAGGGATGATCGGGAATTTCATCGCGCCGGCGAATTTCTCGAGATCGACCTCGGCACAATAGGCGAGCGGGCGCAGCACCATCACGTCGCCCCCGTCGTTGATCAGCTTGGGCGGCATGGCGGCGAGACGACCGCCATGGAACAGATTCATGAAGAAGGTCTCGAGGATGTCCTCGCGGTGGTGGCCGAGCACCAGGGCGGCGCACCCCTCCTCGCGCGCGATGCGGTAGAGATGACCGCGCCTCAGCCGCGAGCAGAGCGAGCAATAGGTGCTGCCCTCGGGCAGCTTGTCGGTGACCACCGAATAGGTGTCCTGGTACTCGATGCGGTGCGCGATGCCGTTGGCGCTGAGATAATCCGGCAGGATGTGTTTTGGAAAATTCGGCTGGCCCTGGTCGAGATTGCAGGCGAGCAGCTCGACCGGCAGCAGGCCGCGCCATTTGAGGTCAAGCAGCAGGGCAAGCAGGCCATACGAATCCTTGCCGCCCGAGAGCGCCACCAGCCAGCGCTCGCCGGGCTTCACCATGGCGAAATCCTCAATCGCCTGGCGGGTGAGCCGCAAGAGCCGCTTGCGCAGCTTGTTGAACTCGACCGAGGTCGGCACGTCGCGAAACAGCGGATGAAAGCCGCCCTCTTCCTCGTCGGCGATCGGTTCGAGCGATTTGACGCCAAGTGATTTGGCATCTGGCAGCATATTCATGGCGCGTATGCCCCACGTTCTTTCTTGTCGCCCGGATTAGCGGACCTGGCGGGCAAAGAAAAGGCCGCCTCGAGGGCGGCCTTCGATTGCCTGGCGATAGAATTCCGGTCAGCGCGAATAAAATTCGACGACCAGGTTCGGTTCCATCTGGACGGCGAACGGCACGTCCGAGAGACCGGGAACGCGGCCGTAGGTCGCGGTCATCTTGTTGTGGTCGGCCTCGATATAGTCCGGCACGTCGCGCTCGGCCAGACCGACCGATTCCAGCACGATGACGAGCTGCTTCGACTTCTCGCGCACCTCGATGACGTCGCCCGGCTTGCAGCGGTACGAGCCGATGTTGACGCGCTTGCCGTTGACGTTGACGTGGCCGTGGTTGACGAACTGACGTGCGGCGAAGATGGTCGGCACGAACTTGGCGCGATAGACGATCGCGTCGAGGCGTGACTCCAGCAGGCCGATCAGGTTCTCGGAAGTGTCGCCCTTGCGGCGGTTGGCCTCCTCATAGACCTTGCGGAACTGCTTTTCCGAAACGTCGCCATAGTAGCCCTTGAGCTTCTGCTTGGCGCGCAGCTGCAGGCCGAAGTCGGAAAGCTTGCCCTTGCGGCGCTGACCGTGCTGGCCGGGGCCGTATTCACGCTTGTTGACCGGGGACTTCGGGCGGCCCCAGATGTTTTCGCCAAGACGGCGATCGATCTTGTATTTCGCGGATTCGCGCTTGCTCATCGCATTCCCTTTCAAAACAATATACCCGGAACCCCATGGCTCCGGGCGAAGGAAACGCGCCCTCCTCTGGCCTCCGTTTTCGAGACCTGACAGGGTTTTCCACGCAACGCGACGGAAAACCCACGGGACACGTCAGTTTCAACAATACCGCCAGCATGCCGGCGGTATTGTCCATGCAAAAGAAACCACCGGGCGTCGCCACCCGGTGTTGGTGGGCCTGTTAAACAGAGATTTAACTGCTGTCAAGCTTGTGACTGGCGTGACGATCGGCAGCCCTATAACAATTCAGCGTTGCATGCGGTGCCGGCGGACGGCATCAGGGCGGCGTGCGATCGTTTTGGACATAGCTCGCCCTGACACTTTGATGAAGGGACTGGAGCAGAGGAGTCCGAATTCCCATGAAGAAGTTCTTCCTTACCTTGACCGGGGCTGCGGTGCTGGCCGGGTCGATGGCGGTCATGACGCCGGAGCCGGCGATGGCAAGGCACTGGCACGGCCATAGGCAGGTCTGCCGCGTCGTGGTGCAGAAAAGGGTCGTGTGGCGGCACGGCCACCGTCACGTCGTCCGCTACAAGGTGCGGCGTTGCTGGTGGCGCTGGTAATTGCTGACCTAATCCAATCCAAACGAAGCCCGCGGTTCGTCCCGCGGGCTTTTTCGTGCCAGGATAGCCTGCGGCGCGTGCAGACGCCGGCACCACTCCCGTGGTCGCCGAGAAAGCAGCCCGAGATAAGCCCTCACGACTTCTTGTTGGGCAGGCCCTTGCGCTTGGTTTCGGCGAACTCCTCGAGCTGCTCTTCGCTCATCGATTCATACATGTCGCGCGAAGCGCCCTTGAGCTCGCTCTTCTTGATCTCGCCGCGCTTGGCCGCAAGTGCCGCGCCGGCGGCCTTTTGCTGAGCTTGCGATGTGGCAGGCATGACGGTTCCTCCTTTGTTGTGAGGAGAAAACGCCGCACCACGGACCGCAGTTCCACCCTAGCGGGCGGCCAGTCCAAAACCCTGGATGAGCCGTTTCGTGGCGAAATCCACCTTGCCCGACGTGAAGACGGCTACATCCGGCTCGCTCTCGCCCGAAGCCTCGCCGATGGGTTCGAGCAGCGACATGGCCCGCCGCGCGATGGCCTCCGCCGGATCGATCCAGTCGACGGGCCAAGGCGCTGTCTTGCGCATACGGTTGGCGAGGAACGGGTAATGCGTGCAGGCCAGCACGACGATGTCGGTGCGATTGCCCTCGCGCTCGATGAAACAGGGCGCGATCTCGGCGCGCACGGCCTCCTCGTCGACAAAGCCCTCGCGCATATAGATCTCGGCCAGTCCGGCCAGCCTGTCGCTGCCGACCAGGCGGACATGGCATTTCTGCGCCCATTTGCTGATCAGGTCGCGCGTGTATTGGCGCTTCACCGTGCCCGGCGTCGCCAGCACCGACACCAGGCCGGAACGCGTGCGTTCGGCCGCCGGCTTGATCGCCGGCACGGTGCCGACAAAGGGATGGCCGGGGAACTTTTCGCGCAGCGCATCGATCACCAGGGTCGAGGCGGTGTTGCAAGCGATCACCGAAATCGCCGGCTGCAGGCGGTCGAGCAATTTGCCGAACAGAGCAAGGATGTGTTCCTTGAGCGCCGGCTCCTCCCACGCGCCGTAGGGGAATGCCGCGTCGTCGGCGACATAGACGAAGCGACGATCCGGCATCAGGACCCGCGCCTCGCGCAGCACGGTCAGCCCGCCGATGCCGGAATCGAACATCAGGATCGGGCGGTGGCTTGATCGATCGCTCATTGTCATCCGACCACAGGAAGAGGCTGGCCGCTTATTTGGCCAACGCCGCTTCTATCCTGAACGTTCATGGTCTTGAAGTGGCAAATGCCAGCAGCTTTTGCGCAGTGCTCAGAGCCCGCGCTTGCCAAAACCGGCGGGCCGCGGCCGGCCGAATGGTTGGGGCGCCGGCGCTACACGCGTGGTTTGCGCGCGCGGTGCGGCCGGAGCAACGCTTGCCGCCGTCCTCTCGGCGCGCACCGGTTCCGGCAACGAGCCTTCGAAGTCGAAAACCTCGGTCAACTCGTTGATATTGCTGCCGGCGACGGGTTTCGCCCACAGGATCGCGCACCAGAGGCCGAATATGGCAAGGCCGAGCAGGTTCAGGCCACGAGGCGCGCTCTCGGGATTGCCGAAATCGATGACCAGCAGCGTGCCCGCCTGCAGGAAGGCATATATGCCGGAAAAGACGATATAGGACCACAGGATCCAGCCCGAAGCATCGGCATCGCGGCTGCGGCGCCAGGCGATATTGCCGCGCAATGCAACGAAGATGAGCGACACGACAAGCGCGGCGCCGGCCAGGCCTTGCCGCGACGACCCAGGCATCGAATTGATCAGCCCCGCAAAGCCGACCGTTGCGGCAATGCAAAGAGCGATCGCCACCGCTTCCGCCATGAACAAGCCGAGCGAATAGAAGAAGAAGCGCAGCCGACCAATATTGGACGTGAACATTGCTACCCCCATCGTTTCAATAACGATGGGTCGAAACCGAATAATATTCGGTTACTTCGAACGCCTGGAGCTTACGGATTTTAACTTTCTTTGTCCGTTGCACGCTTTCGTGCTGCCGGCATCCGCCTCGGATCGTCGCCCGGCGAGCCGTCGCCACGCGGCATTGCAGGAGAAAACCTGTCGAGCGACGAGATGATGCCGCGCAGCACCTTCAACTCCGGTTCGGCGAACCCCGCCCGTGTCAGCACGGCGCGCAGATTGTCGACCATCTTCGGCTTCTTCTCTTCCGGACGGAAGTAGCCGCGCGCCTCGAGCGCGCCTTCAAGATAGGTGAACAGGCTATGCAACTGCTCCTTGGTCGCCGGCACCAGCTCCGGCCCTGAGAAGTTGGTCGCGGTTTCCTCGGCAAGGCCCGACTTCATCCACTCATAGGATATCAGCAGCACGGCTTGCGCGATGTTGAGCGATGAGAAGCCCGGATCGACCGGAAAGGTGACGATCTCGTCGGCGAGGCCGACCTCGTCATTGTAGAGGCCGAAGCGTTCGCGGCCGAACAAGATACCGGTGCGCAGTCCGGCCTGCTCGCGCGCCCGAAGCGCCCTGCCCGCTTCCACCGGACCGCGCACCGGCTTGAAGCCGTCGCGCTCGCGCGCCGTGGTGGCGAAGACGAAGTTGAGGTCGGCGACCGCCGAGGCCAGATCGTCGAAGACTTTCGTGGCATCGATGACATGGTCGGCGCGGCTGGCGGCCGCGCGCGCCTTCTCGCTCGGCCAGCCGTCGCGCGGATTGACCAGGCGCAGCTCCGAAAGGCCGAAATTCGCCATGGCGCGCGCGACCATGCCGATATTCTCGCCAAGCTGCGGCTCGACGAGGATGATCGCCGGTCCGGCGGTCTTGGCGTGGACGTTTGCGGCTGGCATGGCTCTCCGTAACCAGTGTTTGCGGCGTTTCGGCGTCCCCTGCCACATCCGGTCCGGAAAATGAAGCATTCACGACGGCGGCACTCGTCCATAGTGGTATGGATCGCGGTTTGCGCGCTCAAAAAGGCTTTGATATACGCTCCGCAACCCCGGCCGAAGCCATGCGGGCAAGGCCGTTCATATCCCCCAGCAACGAGGCATTCTTTCCATGGCGAAGATCAAGGTGGCGAACCCGGTCGTCGAGCTCGACGGCGACGAGATGACCCGCATCATCTGGCAGTTCATCAAGGACAAGCTGATCCACCCCTATCTCGACCTCAAGCTGGACTATTTCGACCTCAGCATCGAGAACCGCGACGCCACCAACGACCAGGTGACGATCGACTCGGCTAACGCGATCAAGAAATACGGCGTCGGCGTGAAATGCGCGACGATCACGCCCGACGAGGCCCGCGTCGAGGAATTCAAGCTGAAGAAGATGTGGAAGTCGCCCAACGGCACCATCCGCAACATCCTCGGCGGCACCATCTTCCGCGAGCCGATCATCATGAAGAACGTGCCGCGCCTGGTGCCGGGCTGGACCAAGCCGATCGTCGTCGGCCGTCACGCCTTCGGCGACCAGTACCGCGCCACCGACTTCCGCTATCCCGGCAAGGGCAAGCTGACGATCAAGTTCGTCGGCGAGGACGGTCAGGTGATCGAGCATGAGGTTTACGACGCGCCTGGCGCCGGTGTCGCGATGGCCATGTACAATCTCGACGAATCGATCCGCGAATTCGCCCGCGCCTCGCTGAACTACGGCCTGCTGCGCAACTTCCCGGTCTATCTGTCGACCAAGAACACCATCCTCAAGGCCTATGACGGCCGCTTCAAGGATATCTTCCAGGAGGTCTACGAGAAGGAATTCGAGGCCGAGTTCAAGGCGAGAAAACTCTGGTACGAGCATCGCCTGATCGACGACATGGTGGCGTCCAGCCTGAAATGGTCGGGCGGCTATGTCTGGGCCTGCAAGAACTATGATGGCGACGTTCAGTCCGACACGGTGGCTCAAGGGTTCGGCTCGCTCGGCCTGATGACCTCGGTGCTGATGACGCCGGACGGCAAGACGGTGGAGGCGGAAGCCGCGCACGGCACCGTCACGCGCCACTACCGTCAGTATCAGAAGGGCGAGGAAACCTCGACCAATTCGATCGCCTCGATCTTCGCCTGGACGCGCGGCCTCGCCCACCGCGCCAAGCTCGACGACAATGCCGAATTGAAGCGCTTCGCCGAGACGCTGGAAAAGGTCTGCATCCAGACCGTCGAGGCTGGCTTCATGACCAAGGACCTGTCGCTGCTGATCGGCCCGGACCAGCCTTGGCTCTCGACCACCGGCTTCCTCGACAAGATCGACGAGAACCTGCAGAAGGCGATGGGGTGAGGAGCGGTGCGCGAAGCGCTTGAAAAGCCCGAAATGGGCTTTTCAAGCGACGAACGCCCGCAGCCATAGCGGAGGGCCGGGCCCAATGACCAAGCCGATCCTCTACGGCGCCGACTACAGCGTCTATGTCCGCATCGCGCGCATGACGCTGGAGGAAAAGGGCGTTGATTACGAGCTCGTCCCGCTCGACATCTTCGCCCCCGAAGGCGTTCCCGCCTGGTATCTCGAACATCACCCGTTCGGCCGCATCCCGGCCTTCGAGCATGACGGTTTTCGGCTGTTCGAGACCGGTGCCATCGCGCGCTATGTCGACGAAGCCTTCGCCGGGCCTGCACTGCAACCGGTGGATCCGCGCGGTCGTGCGAGAATGGGCCAGATCGCCGGCATGCTCGATGCCTATGGCTACCGCGCCATGGTCTGGGACGTCGCCGTGGAGCGGCTCGAGAAGGCGCCCGCCGACGAGAACCTGATTGCCGCCGGCCTCCGCCAGGCAGAGACTGTGCTGAAGGTTCTCACGTCGCTGAAGGCAAAAGGCCCCTGGCTGCTTGGCGACCAGTTGACGCTGGCCGACCTGCACACGGCACCGGTCATCGCCTATTTCCTCAAGGTTGCCGAAGGACGCGACCTGCTGGCGCGTTTCGCGGACATCGAGAGCTGGTATTCGCGTATCGCCGCGCGCCCGAGCTTTGCCGGGACCGAGAAGACCGGCTGAAGCAGCCGGCTGTCGGCTTGCGGCGGTAGTGCCGCTTCGAACTGCCGACTAGAATCCTATCTCCGGCCGAGTCACCATCAGCCAGAGGATCGCAAGCACAGCGCCGAAGGCCGGAAAGCCGAAGGCGAACCAGATGCGAAAGAGGCGCCTCTCCTCCTCGGGCAGAGGGGCATTTTTCAACACGGCTTGCCGCGCCAGATCGCGCATGCGCAGTTGGATCCAGACCACCGGCAGCCAGAAGGCGCCGGCAACGGCATAGAGCAGCAGCGAAAGCACGATCCAGCCTTGACCGAGCGGCCATCCCATCTCGCGCGCCAGCAAGGCGCCGGTGATTGGCTGCACCACGACAGCGGTTGCCGTGAAGATGGCGTCGGCAATCACGACCGTGCCGGCGACGTGAGCGACGATCTCGGGCTTGCCGGTCCGCTGCGCCATCAGCATGAAGAACGCTATGCCGGCACCGGTGCCGAACAGCACGGTGGCGCCGATTATGTGCAGCCAGCGCAATATGTCGGCCCAGATGCTCATCGCTCTTCCAGGATTGCAAGGGCCACCAAGGCGAGACAAAGCGTTGGCACCGCCTTGACCATCGCCCCGAGCGGATCAAGCCACAGATCGGGAGCGAGCAGACCCGCGGCAGCAAGGTAGAGCAAGGTGATGGCGACCATCGCCAGCAGCGCGGTCCGTGCGAGGTACCGTACCAGAACTGCGACGCCGACAACGATGTCCACGGCGCTTCCGGCGAGGACCATCCCGAGCGCAAAGGCTGGCGACAGGCCACGCGAGACGAGAATGTCCGCAGCCGCATCGTGCCGCACGAACCCGACAACACTGGAAACCAGCCAAAACATCGACAAGATGGCAAACACGACGGGCTTCAGCAGCCAAAGGCGCGCGAACCACCGCTCCTGGACATGCGTCGGCATGGCCGCCAGCGTCGCTTCCAAAGGTTGCGGCGGACGACCGGCGATCTGGGTCCATGGTTTCGGGTTGCCGGTAACGCCCTTCTCGAGCGCGACGAGCGCAGCACTACGCAAGGGAGATCGCCAACCGAGACGGCCGAGCCCATCCGCGACCATGCCGGCGAGCCGGCCGACAATCGCCGGCACCGCCACGACCGGCGCCTTGGATAAGCCGAGCCAGGCCCGGAATTCGAGCAGGACGGCGCCGAGAGGCCTGGCCCGTTCCTCGACGAGATCGATGATCTGCCCGCGCGCCAGACACCCGCCGACGGCGCGCGATACCGCTTCGGCGACCTCCGCGACCGATACCGTTTGGATCGGTCGGTCCGCAAGCACGGCCGGCACGAACCATGGAAACGCGGCCAGCGCGCGCAGCAAAGCCGTTCCGCCATAAGCGCCCGGCGCGATGACCAGGCCGGGCCGCAGGATCGTCCAATCCAGGGAGGATGACGCGACGGCGCGGTCACCTTCGGCCTTGGTGCGAAAGAACGCGTTGCCGGAATCAAGGTCGGCGCCGATCGCCGAAATCTGCACCAGTCGACCCACACCGGCCTGTTCGCAAGCAGTGACGAGGGCAGCGACCGACCGCCGGTGGATGGCGTCCAGATGATCGCGTGGGCCGTCCTGCAAGGCGCCGGCGGCATTCACGACCGCCTCGACGCCGGCGAGAAGGGGTGCCCAGTCCGCCGCCGCGAGCAGTCGCGACATGTCCGCCGCGGTCCACTCCACGTCCGGCTTGCGCCGCCGCGCATCGCGGACGTCGCGACCAAGCCCGACAAGGTCGTGGCCGTCCTCGATCAAACGTCCAAGGACGGCTTCTCCGATAAGTCCATAGCCGCCAAGGACGAGGACCTTCATCCGCTGGCTCAGGCGGCTTCGAGGGCCGCTCTCACCGCCGCGATCGCGTCGTCGGCCTTGGAGGCGTCGGGACCGCCGGCTTGCGCCATGTCGGGACGTCCGCCGCCGCCCTGCCCGCCGAGCGCTGCGGAAGCGACGCGCACCAGGTCGATGGCGCTGAAGCGGCCAGTCAAGTCTTCGGTGACGCCGACCACGACGCTCGCCTTGTTGTCCTCGCCGGCGCCGACGAAGACGACGACGCCGGAGCCAAGCGTCTTCTTGCCGGCATCCGCGAGCGGCTTCAGGTCCTTCGGCGTCACGCCGCTGACCGCCTTGCCGAGGAAGCCGACACCACCAACGGTTTCGTTGGCGGGCGGGGCATCGGACACGGCCGCGCCGGCACCAAGCGCCAGCTTCTTGCGCGCCTCGGAGAGATCCTTCTCGAGCTTCTTGCGCTCCTCGAGCAACGTCTCGACGCGCGCCGGTACATCGGCCGGCGAAATCTTCAGGGTCGCCGCGGCGGCCTTCAGGCGCCTGTCCTGCTCGTCGAGATGCTTGCGCGCCGCCTCGCCGGTCAGCGCCTCGATGCGGCGCACGCCGGCCGCCACCGCGCTGTCCGACAGGATGCGCACCAGCCCGATATCGCCGGTCGACCTGACATGCGTGCCGCCGCAGAGCTCGACCGAGTAGGGACGGTTGGCCTTGGCGCCATGCAGGCCCGTGCCCATCGACACGACACGCACCTCATCGCCGTATTTCTCGCCGAACAGCGCCATGGCGCCCTCGGCGATCGCATCGTCGACCGACATCAGGCGCGTCGTCACCGGGCTGTTCTGCACGACGATCTCGTTCGCCATGCGCTCGACGTCCTCGAGCTCGTCCGACGAGATCGGCTTGTTGTGGGAGATGTCGAAACGCAGCCGATCCGGCGCGACCAGCGAACCCTTCTGCGCCACATGGGTGCCCAACACCTCGCGCAGCGCCTCGTGGATGAGATGCGTCGCGGAATGGTTGGCGCGCAGCTTCGAACGCCGCGCATGGTCGACCTTGAGTTCCACGGCGGCACCTGTCTTGACCGTGCCGCTCGCCACCTTGCCGAAATGCACGAATAGCCCGTCTGCCTTCTTCTGCGTGTCGGAGATCTCGATCGAGAAGCCGTCGCCTGAGATCACGCCGGTATCGCCCATCTGGCCGCCGGATTCGCCATAGAACGGCGTCTGGTTGACGACCACGGCAATCGCGTCGCCTTTGCTTGCGCTGTCGACGGTCTCGCCGTCCTTGACCAGCGCCTGGACGAGGCCTTCCGCTTGCTCGGTCTCGTAGCCGAGGAATTCGGTCGCGCCGTTCTTTTCACGCACGGGAAACCAGACCGTCTCGGTCGCCGCTTCGCCGGAACCCGCCCAATGCGCGCGCGCCTCCGCCCTCTGGCGCTCCATCGCATCGGTGAAGCCGGCCAGATCGACGGAGATGTTGCGCTGACGCAGCGCATCCTGCGTCAGGTCGAGCGGGAAGCCGTAGGTGTCGTAAAGCTTGAAGGCGGTCTCGCCGTCCAGCATGTCGCCGGCGCCGAGTGTCTCCGTCGCATCCGCGAGCAGGCCGAGCCCACGCACCAGCGTCTTGCGAAACCTGGTCTCCTCGAGCTTCAGCGTCTCTGTGATCAGCGCCTCGCCGCGGCCGAGCTCGGGATAGGCCTGGCCCATCTCGCGCACCAGTGCCGGCACCAGTTGCCACATCAACGGTTCCTTGGCGCCAAGCAGCTGCGCATGGCGCATGGCGCGGCGCATGATGCGGCGCAGCACATAGCCGCGGCCTTCGTTGGACGGCAGTACGCCGTCGGCCACCAGGAAGGAGGTCGAGCGCAGGTGGTCCGCGATCACGCGGTACGATGCGACGTTTTCCTCGCTCGGCCCGTGGCCGAGCGCCGACGATGCCGCGTCGATCAGATGCTTGAACAGGTCGGTCTCGAAGACGCTCTCCACCCCTTGCAGGATGGATGCCATGCGCTCCAGCCCCATGCCGGTGTCGATCGACGGGCGCGGCAGGTCGATGCGCTGGTCCTTCGTCACCTGCTCATACTGCATGAACACCAGGTTCCAGAATTCCAGGAACCGGTCGCCATCCTCTTCCGGACTGCCGGGCGGACCGCCCCAGATATGCTCGCCGCGGTCGATGAAGATTTCCGAGCACGGGCCGCAGGGTCCGGTGTCGCCCATCGCCCAGAAATTGTCCGAGGTTGGGATGCGGATGATGCAATCGTCCGAGAAGCCGGCGATCTTCTTCCAGTAGCCGGCCGCCTCGTCATCGGTGTGATAGACGGTGACCAGGAGCTTGTCCTTCGGCAGACCGAACTCCTTGGTGATCAGATTCCAGGCGAGCTCGATCGCGCGCTCCTTGAAGTAATCGCCGAACGAGAAATTGCCCAGCATCTCGAAGAAGGTGAGATGGCGCGCGGTGTAGCCGACATTGTCGAGGTCGTTGTGCTTGCCGCCGGCGCGCACGCTCTTCTGCGCCGTCGAGGCGCGCGAGTAAGGCCGCTTCTCCAGGCCCGTGAAGACGTTCTTGAACTGCACCATGCCGGCATTGGTGAACATCAGCGTCGGATCGTTGCGCGGCACCAGCGGGCTAGAGGCGACGATCTCGTGACCCTCCTTGCGGAAGTAGTCGAGGAATGTCGACCGGATGTCGTTCACGCCACTCATGGATGCTGCCTTTTCGTAGGAACCGCCGGCATGGCCGGCGGCAGATGGGCTTTCGTGTTTCAGAAGATAGATTGGCCTTTTAGCCGTAGCTCTTGAGCCTGTCCAGAAACACGAAACTGGGCAAATTCACGAGCTGTCCGTGCATGCAAACCGGCTCTGAAACGCAAACCGCCGGCGCAAGGCCGGCGGTTCGGGACGCTATACCAAAGAACTCAATTACATAAGCACAACTTAATACATTTCGATTGTGGCACCTACATGGCGCCGGCTTCGTCCTCGAAACCGTCATCGCCGCCTTCGGAGCCGCCATTCTCGAGGAACTTCTCGGCGATAAGCCCGGCATTCTGCCTCAGCGCCAGTTCGATCTCGCGCGCCGTGTCCGGATTGTCGCGCAGGAACAGCTTGGCGTTCTCACGGCCTTGGCCGAGACGCTGTGAATTGTAAGAGAACCAGGCGCCCGACTTCTCGACCACGCCGGCCTTGACCCCGAGATCGATCAGCTCGCCGGTCTTCGAGACGCCCTCGCCATACATGATGTCGAACTCGACCACCTTGAAGGGCGGGGCCAGCTTGTTCTTCACCACCTTGACGCGGGTCTGGTTGCCGACCACCTCGTCGCGGTCCTTAACCGAGCCGATGCGGCGGATGTCGAGGCGCACCGAAGCGTAGAACTTCAGCGCGTTGCCGCCGGTGGTGGTTTCCGGCGAGCCGAACATGACGCCGATCTTCATGCGGATCTGGTTGATGAAGATGACCATGGTGTTGGAACGCGAGATCGAGGCGGTCAGCTTGCGCAGCGCCTGGCTCATCAAGCGGGCCTGCAGGCCGGGTAGCGCGTCACCCATCTCGCCTTCGATTTCGGCGCGCGGCGTCAGTGCCGCGACCGAATCGACCACCAGCACGTCGATGGCGCCGGAACGCACCAGCGTGTCGCAGATTTCCAGCGCCTGCTCGCCGGTGTCGGGCTGCGAGATCAGGAGGTTTTCGAGATCGACGCCGAGCTTGCGGGCATAGACCGGATCGAGCGCGTGCTCGGCATCGACGAAGGCGCAGATGCCGCCCTTCTTCTGAGCCTCCGCAACGGTATGCAGCGCCAGCGTCGTCTTGCCCGAGCTTTCCGGCCCGTAGATTTCGATGATGCGGCCGCGCGGCAGGCCGCCGACGCCGAGCGCGATGTCGAGGCCGAGCGATCCCGTCGGCACGGTTTCGATCTCGACGACCTGCTCGTTGGCGCCGAGCCGCATGATCGAGCCCTTGCCGAAAGCGCGCTCGATTTGCGACAACGCCGCATCCAGAGCCTTTGATTTGTCCACTGCCTTATCCTCTACAAGCCGCAAAGTATTCTGAGCCATGATACATCACCCCTTGGTCGTCAATGAAGGCCGGACAATCCGTGATCCCTGCTGTTTTGTACCTTTTTTGTTCTCATTTGGCAAGGGGCAGCAAATAACTGAAAAACAATCGATATCTGGATTTGTTCTTTTTTTGTCTCACTAGAGCTAGGGCGCGCCAGCGCTGCTGACCCAAAGACACTTCGACATCCGGCCGGCCCGAATCGCGTCACCGATTGCGGGGCGATGCGCGGAAACCTAGTGTGCGCACGCGAACAATCAACGAAGGTCACCGCCGCGGCATGCCGACATCCCCGAAAATTCTGGCGCTTGGCGGCGCCCATATCGACAGGCGCGGCCAGGTGTCGGGCATTTACGTGCCCGCCGCCTCCAACCCCGGCATCATGCGCGAGGATGTCGGCGGCGGCGTCTTCAACGCGCTGCGCAGCGTGGTGAAGCGCGGCGTGTCGGCCTCGCTGCTTTCGGTGCGCGGCGGCGACGCCGCGGCCGAGACGGTCGCAGCGGCGATCGCCGGCGCCGGCATCGCCGACCTTTCGGTGGTGTTCCTCGACCGCACGACGCCGAGCTACACGGCGCTGATCGACAGCGAGGGCGAGCTGATCGTCGGCTTTGCCGATATGGGCCTCTACGATCTCGCCTTCCCGAAGCAGATCCGCCGCGCCAAGGTGCGCGAGGCGATCGCCGAGGCCGACGCGATCCTCTGCGACGCAAACCTGCCGACAGCCGCGCTCGAACGTCTCGTCGCGCAGGCCGGAGACCGGCCGGTGTTCGCCATCGCCATCTCGCCGGCCAAGGTCGTGCGGCTGGCGCCGCTGCTCGGCGATCTGTCGCTGCTGTTCATGAACCGCCGCGAGGCGGCGGCGCTTTGCGGCGCCGACATGTCCAGCCTGGATCTTGTCGCCGAGCTGAGGCACCTAGGACTGACTGCCGGCGTGGTCACGGCCGGCGGCGCCCCGGTGCTTGGCTTCGACGAGTCCGGTGCCTTTGCCATCGACCCGCCCGCGCCGCGGCAGGTCGCCGACGTGACCGGTGCCGGCGACGCCCTGACCGGCGCCACCGTTGCCGCGCTGCTGCGCGGTCTGCCTTTGCGGGCAGCGCTGCGCGAAGGCGTTGCCGCGGCAATTCTGGCCATCGAGAGCGCCGAGGCGGTGCCGTCCTTCACGACCGCCGGTTTCGGCCAAGCGCTTGCCCTTGTGCCGGAGGCACGGGAGGTGGCATAGGGCCACCGGATCATCTTGCCCAGATCATCTTGCGAAGCGTTTGGCGCTTCGATCGGAGAACAGACATGACACCCGAAACCGCCCGCCCCTTCATCGACATCCACCCGCCGGTGGCGGCGGCGCTTGCCGCCGGGCGGCCGGTGGTGGCGCTGGAAAGCACCATCATCACCCATGGCATGCCCTATCCCGACAATGGCGCGATGGCCGCCAAGGTCGAGCAGATCATCGTCGATGGCGGCGCGGTGCCGGCGACGATCGCCGTGGTCGACGGCCGCATCAAGATCGGCCTGTCCGACGGCGAACGCGAGTCGCTCGCCATGACCGGCGACGCCATGAAGCTGTCGCGCGCCGATCTCGGCTTTGCCGTCGCTCAAAAGCGCACGGGCGGCACCACGGTGGCCGCAACGATGATCGCCGCGCACATGGCCGGCATAAAGGTCTTCGCCACCGGCGGCATTGGCGGCGTCCACAAGGGCGCAGAAAAGAGCTTTGACATCTCGGCCGACCTCGACGAGTTGGCGCGCACGCCGGTCATCGTCGTCTCGGCCGGCGCCAAGGCCATCCTCGACATCGAGAAGACGCTGGAAGTGCTGGAGACGCGCGGCGTGCCGGTCATCGGCCATGGCTGCGAAACCATGCCCGCCTTCTGGTCGAGGCAGTCGCCGTTCCGCGCGCCGCTGACGTTGCACGCGCCTGAGGACATCGCGCATTTCTACCATACGCGCCAGGCGCTGGGCTTGAGCGGCGGCGTTCTGGTCGCCAATCCGGTGCCGCAGAACGACGAGATCGCGGCAGCCGAGATGGACGGCTACATCCAGGCCGCGCAGAAGGCGGCCGAGGCGCAGAGCATCACCGGCAAGGCGGTGACGCCCTTCCTGCTGTCGAAGATTTTGGAACTGACCGGCGGCCGCAGCCTCAAGACCAACATCGCGCTGGTCGAGAACAATGCGCGGCTGGCGGCGGAGATCGCCAAGGCGCTGTAAGACAACCCCACTCGGCTTTGAATCTGTTCTACCGGTTAAATGCAGGGCTGAACTTCAGCTGTCCGATAGCGGGTTCGCTCTGGAAAGGCAGTGATTGCACATACCGCGCGGGCAGTTCTTGATAGCTCAAATTGCCATCGCTCCTGAAGCCGAAGCGCCCGTAATAGGCCGGATCACCGATCAACACGCAGCCTTTTGCTGCGTTCGCCTTGAGAATCGCAAGCCCTTCGTTAATCAATGCAGTTCCGATGCCTTGCCGCTGCTTATCCGGCCACACAGATACCGGACCAAGCCCGTACCAGCCGTCGCTTTCAACCCCAATCGTAACTGGCGAGAAGGCTACATGTCCCACGATGCCTCCGCCGCTGACGGCAACAAGCGAAACCGTCAGGTCGCCATCATTCCTTAACTCGGTAATGATCGGAGCCTCCGAACCATTGCTAAACGACATGGGCTCGAAAGCGGCGATGGTCAGGTCGTGAATGGTCTGCTCGTCGCCGGGTCGCTCTGGTCTGATGATCATTGCCACAAAGATAGGCTCCAAGCGCGGGTCTGGTTCTTGAGCGCGGCTCAAAACTCTCGCCGCGACGATACAGCCCTTCAAACTACCACTCTCTAAGCAAGGTCACCAATGACCGCTTCCGCCGACGATTGGCGCTCCAACTGCTGATTAAGTTTCAACTCTGGGGTTACTACTTCCCCGCCCGCCGCCCCGCCTCATAAGCGCGCCGCGCCCACACCGCCATTTCATCGGGATCGTCGAAGGCGCTGTCGGGCACGCTCCAATAGGGCATCGCCACCTCCTTGCCGTGGCGCGAGCCGGTATAGGTCCATTGGCTGCAGCCCGCGGCTTCGAAATCGGGAATGCTCTCCTCGTCGGCCTTCAGCATCAGCTCGCCGCGCACGACGACTGCGACGATAATGCCGTCGCAATAGATGCCCTTGCCGCCGAACAGCTTGCGGATGCTGATCGGGCCAAGGCTTTCGAACAATTCCCGAAGGCGCTCATCGTCCATGCCGCGATCATCGCATCCGGAATGGGCCTTGTCATCGCCGCAACCAAAGGCATGCTGACAGGTTGAGACCTGGAAATGGAGTTCCCGCCATGCCTGTCCTGCTCAAAGGCTCCTGCCGCTGCGGCGCCGTCAGCTTCGAGGTGGAAAGCCACACGCCCGTGCCGTTCATGCTCTGCTATTGCTCGATCTGCCGCAAGCAGCAGGGCGGCGGCGGTTTTGCGATCAATCTCGGCGCCGACTACGAGACGATGAAGATCAGGGGCAAGCGCAGCCTCGGCGTCTACCGCGCCGAGATCGAGGACGACGAGCATCCGCATTGCGAGGTCTCCACCGGCGAGCGCAATTTCTGCAGGAAATGCGGAGCCGCGCTCTGGCTCTACGACCCGACCTGGCCGGACCTCGTCCACCCCTTCGCCTCGGCGGTCGACAGCGACCTGCCGAAGCCGCCGGAAAAGGTGCATCTGATGCTGAAATACAAGGCCAACTGGGTCGAGCCGGTGATCGGCAGACAAGACAAGGTGTTCGACGTCTATCCCGAGGAATCGATCGCCGACTGGCACAAGCGGACTGGGATGTGGGTGGAGTAGCTTTCTTCTCCCCGTAATCGGGGCGAAGGAAACTCAGGCCGAAGCGCGCGCCTCGGCCAGCGCCTTGAGGTCGGCCGGCTTCAACTCGACGGATTCGCCGCAGCCGCAGGCCGAGCTCTGGTTCGGGTTCTTGAAGGTGAAGCCGGTGCGCAGCGTCGTCTGCTCGAAATCCATCTCGGTGCCGAGCAGGAAGAGCGCGGCTTCCGGCGCGACATAGACATGCGCGCCGTCGCGCTCGACATGGTCGTCCTTGGGGTTCGGCTCGGCCACGAGATCGATCGTGTATTCCATGCCGGCGCAGCCGCCTTTGCGGATACCGAGGCGGATGCCATGCGCGTTGTCGCGCGTGGCGACGATCTCGCGCACGCGGTCGGCGGCCTTTTCGGTCATCGTGATGACGGCGAAGCGTCCCATGTCATTCTCCACTTTCGCGCGGGTTCAAGGCCCACGGAATGAGTCTGCCCTTAAGATGGTGAAGTTTCACCTTTGCTGCAAGCCAACCAATCTCTGTCGGGCCGTTGGTCAATACCATCCCACCGCGACCTGCGCCTCTTCCGACATGCGGTCGGGCGTCCATGGCGGGTCGAAAACCATGTTGACCTCGACGCCCGAAACGCCCTCGACGGCGCCGACGGCGTTCTCGACCCAGCCCGGCATTTCGCCGGCGACCGGGCAGCCCGGTGCGGTCAGCGTCATGTCGATCTTGACCGAGCGGTCGTCCTCGATGTCGATCCTGTAGATGAGGCCGAGCTCGTAGATATCGGCCGGGATTTCCGGGTCGTAGACGGTCTTCAGCGCCGACACGATGTCGTCGGTCAGCCGCGCCAGCTCATCGGCGGGGATCGCCGAGTTCGACACGACGCCGTTCCCAGCCGATACGGTCTCTGCGGTGGTCCTTACATCGTCCATGATCGTCACCCGAAGAATTTCCGCGCCTTTTCCAGCGCATCGGCCAAAGCGTCGACTTCGGCCCTGGTGTTGTACATGCCGAACGATGCCCTGCATGTGGAGGTCACGCCGAAGCGTTTCAACAGCGGCTGGGCGCAATGGGTGCCGGCGCGGACCGCGACGCCCTGCCGGTCGATCACCATCGACACGTCATGGGCATGGATGCCCTGCAGTTCGAACGAGATGATGGCGCCCTTGCCGGGCGCGTCGCCGAAGATGCGCAGCGAGTTGATCGCCCGCAGCCGCTCATGTGCGTAATTCTTGAGGTCCGTCTCGTGTGCTGCGATGCGCTCGCGGCCGACCTTCTCCATGTATTCCAGCGCCGCGCCCAGGCCGATCGCTTGCACGATCGGCGGCGTGCCGGCCTCGAAACGGTGCGGCGGCTCGTTATAGGTGACGATGTCCTGCGTCACTTCCTCGATCATCTCGCCGCCGCCCATGAAGGGCCGCATCTCTTCCAGCCTATGCTTCTTGCCGTAGAGCACGCCGATGCCCGAAGGGCCGTAGACCTTGTGGCCGGTGAAGACGAAGAAGTCGCAGTCGAGATCCTGCACGTCTACGGCCATGTGCACGGCGCTCTGGCTGCCGTCGACGAGAACGGGGATTCCACGCGCATGCGCGATGCGCACGATCTCCTTGATCGGCGTCACCGTGCCCAGCGCGTTGGACATCTGCGTGATGGCGACGAGCTTGGTGCGGTCGGTCAGCCGCTTCTCGAATTCCTCGATGTGGAAGGCGCCGAGATCGTCGACCGGCACCCAGACGAGCTTGGCGCCCTGCCGCTCGCGGATGAAATGCCAGGGCACGATATTCGAATGGTGCTCCATGATCGAGATGACGATCTCGTCGCCCTCGCCGATCCTGGGCATGCCCCAGCCGTAGGCGACCGTGTTGATCGCCGACGTCGTGTTGGAGGTGAAGACTATTGTGTCGGTGCTCGGCGCGTTGAGGAAGCGGCGCACCGTCTCCCTCGCCTTCTCATAGGCGTCGGTCGCGGCGTTCGACAGGAAATGCAGGCCACGATGAACGTTGGCGTATTCCTGGGAATAGGCATGCTGGATGGTGTCGAGCACCACCTGCGGCTTCTGCGCCGAGGCGCCATTGTCGAGATAGACCAGCGGCTTGCCATAGACCTGGCGCGACAGGATCGGGAAATCGCGGCGGATCGCCTCGACGTCGTAGGGAGCGGTTTCGATCTTCTGGTCCATCACAGCTCTTTCGAGGCTTCGCCTCACTCCGTCCAGCACCCCTCATCCGTCTTGGCGCTCCGCGCCAATCCACCTTCTCCCACAAGGGGAGAAGGGAAAGCGGCTACCCGTGCGTGAAGAACCAGCCGTCGAGCCGCGCTTCCAACGCGTCGACCAGCGCCTCGTCATCCAGTTCCTCGATCACTTCGGCCACGAAAGCCTTCACCAGCAGGCCCCGTGCCGTCTTCTCGTCGATACCGCGCGCCATCAGATAGAACAGATGGTTATGGTCGATCTCGGTGACGGTCGCGCCGTGGCCGCAAACGACGTCGTCGGCGAAGATTTCCAGCTCCGGCTTGGTCGAGAACTCGCCGTCGTCCGACAGAAGCAGCGTGTTGCAGGCCATCTTGGCGTTGGTCTTCTGCGCATATTGGTGCACGTTGATGCGACCCTGGAAGACGCCGCGCGCCTTGCCGGTCACCACGTTGCGCATCACTTCCGTCGACGTCGTGTGCGGCACGGCATGGTCGAGCACCATCGTGGTGTCGGTATGCGTGTCGCCGGCCAGAAGGTTGATGCCGCGCAGCTTGAAGTCGGCGCCTTCACCCGTGGTCCTGACCACGACCTCCTGCCGCACCAACTTGCCGCCCGCGTTCATGACGAACAGCGTCAGCTTCGCGTCCTTGCCGATATGCGCCTTGAACTGGGCGAGATGCGTGGCCGTATCCGGCTGCTCCTGCACGATCAGCCAGGTCACTTCGGAGCCATCACCGACCACGAGCTGGCTGACCGAGCTGATGAGCGCCCCGCCGTTTTCGTCCACCTCGCCCGCCTGGCGCTCGACAATGATCGCCTTGGCGCCGGCACCGACGCGCGTCAGCAGTCGCACATGCGCCTGGCCGCCGGACTGCAGGTTCTGCAGCTCGATCGGCTTTTCCAGCACCGTGCCGTCGGCGATGTCGACGAAATAGCCGTCGGCGACGAAGGCGGTGTTCAGCGCGCCGATCGCGTCATCGGCGCCATAGGGATCGAGCCCAGGCGCGACGCTGCCGTCGGTGAGTTTTTCCGACAGGCGCTGTACCGTGACGCCCTCGATCTCGGGCAGCTTGCCGGTGGAGACGCCGTTGAGCACCGACAGCACCGCGGCGCCGTCGAGAACCGGCTCGAGTGCTTTCGCGACCGTCTCGGCCTCGAAAACCGGCACCGAGGTCAGCAGCCGGCGCAGGTCCGTATAGTGCCAGGATTCGATGCGCCTCGTCGGCAGGCCGTGCTTGATGGCTTCGATCGCGTCGTCGCGCTTCGTCATCACCGCGCCGTCGCCGGGCAGCAACGAAAGCCGCTCGCCGAAGGCATCGATCAGCGCCGTCTCGGCCAGTGTCCGCTGGGGCTGTGCGTGCATGTTCATTGCTCTCGCCTCACTCGGCCCCATCTCACGCGGCTTGCCCGATCACGCCGGCATAGCCGTTGGTTTCGAGATCGAGCGCCAGCGACTTGTCGCCCGACTTGATGACCTGGCCCTTGTAGAGCACGTGCACGCTGTCCGGCACGATGTGCTCGAGCAGGCGCTGGTAGTGGGTGATGACGACGATCGCCCGCTCCGGCGAGCGCAGCGCGTTGACGCCATCGGCGACGATCTTGAGCGCGTCGATATCGAGGCCGGAATCGGTCTCGTCGAGCACGCAGAGCTTCGGCTCGAGCAGCTTCATCTGCAGGATCTCGGCGCGCTTCTTCTCGCCGCCCGAGAAGCCGACATTGAGCGGCCGCTTCAGCATGTTCATGTCCATGTTGAGCGAGGCGGCGGCGTCCTTCACACGCTTCAGGAATTCCGGGACCTTCAGCGGCTCCTCGCCGCGCGCCTTGCGCTGCTCGTTCATCGCCACCTTGAGGAACTCCATGGTCGCAACGCCCGGTATCTCCATCGGATATTGGAAGGCGAGGAAGATGCCGGAACTTGCGCGCTCGGCCGGATCCATTTCGAGGATCGACTGGCCGTTGTAGAGGATGTCGCCTTCGGTGACCTCATAGTCCTCGCGGCCGGCGAGGATGTAGGACAGCGTCGACTTGCCCGAACCGTTCGGGCCCATGATGGCGGCGACCTCGCCGGCTTTCACCGAGAGGTCCAGCCCGCGGATGATCTCGGTACCGTCATCGACGATGCGGGCATGCAAATTCTTGATCTCAAGCATAATTTCTTCCTGAATATCTTTTTGCGGTCAGCCGACCGAGCCCTCTAGGCTGATGCCGATCAGCTTCTGCGCCTCGACGGCGAACTCCATCGGCAGCTGCTGGATGACGTCCTTGACGAAGCCGTTGACGATCAGCGCGATCGCTTCTTCTTCGGGAATGCCGCGCTGCATGACGTAGAACTTCTGGTCCTCGGAGATCTTCGACGTCGTCGCCTCGTGCTCGAACTTCGCCGTCGCGTTCTTGGCCTCCATGTAAGGCACGGTATGCGCGCCGCACTGGTCGCCGATCAAAAGCGAGTCGCAGTTGGTGAAGTTGCGCGCGTTGGCCGCCTTGCGGTGCGCCGAGACCTGGCCGCGATAGGTGTTCTGCGAGAAGCCGGCGGCGATGCCCTTGGAGATGATGCGGCTCGACGTGTTCTTGCCGAGATGGATCATCTTGGTGCCGCTATCGACCTGCTGGTAGCCGTTCGACACGGCAATCGAATAGAACTCGCCGCTGGAATCGTCGCCGCGCAGGATGCAGCTCGGATATTTCCAGGTGATGGCCGAGCCGGTCTCGACCTGCGTCCACGAGATCTTCGAGCGGTCGCCGCGACAATCGCCGCGCTTGGTGACGAAGTTGTAGACGCCGCCCTTGCCCTCGGCATCGCCCGGATACCAGTTCTGCACCGTCGAATATTTGATCTCGGCATCGTCGAGCGCGATCAGCTCGACGACCGCCGCATGCAGTTGGTTCTCGTCGCGCTGCGGCGCCGTGCAGCCCTCGAGATAGGAGACATAGGCCCCTTCCTCGGCGATGATCAGCGTGCGTTCGAACTGGCCGGTGTTCTTCTCGTTGATGCGGAAATAGGTCGACAGCTCCATCGGGCAGCGCACCCCCTTCGGCACGAAGACGAAGGAGCCGTCGGTGAACACGGCCGAATTCAGCGTGGCGTAGAAATTGTCCGAGGTCGGCACGACCGAGCCCAGATATTTCTGCACCAGTTCCGGATGCTCGCGGATCGCCTCCGAGATCGAGCAGAAGATGACGCCGGCCTGGGCCAGCTCCTTCTTGAAGGTGGTGACGACCGAGACGGAATCGAACACGGCGTCGACCGCGACGCGGCCCGACTTGTAGACGTTGTCGTTGGCCTCCTCCAGCTCCGAGCCTTCGGTCTTCTGAACGCCGGCAAGGATTTCCTGCTCCTTGAGCGGAATGCCGAGCTTCTCATAGACCTTAAGCAATTCGGGATCGACCTCATCAAGCGACTTCGGCCCCGACGTGCTCTTCGGCGCGGCATAGTAGTGAATGTCCTGGAAGTCGATCTTCGGATATTTGACGCGCGCCCAGGTCGGCTCTTCCAGCGTCAACCAGCGCCTAAAGGCCCCCAGACGCCATTCCAGCATCCAGTCCGGCTCGCGCTTCTTCGCGGAGATCAAGCGAATGATGTCTTCGTTCAGGCCCTTGGGGGCCTTGTCCGTCTCGATCTCTGTCTGGAATCCGAATTTATACTGGTCGACGTCGATCTTTCGGACTCGATCGATCGTCTCCTGCACAGCAGGCATAAGCGTTCTCCATCCTCGCCGGGGTCAAGGCCCGGCAGTTTTCAAACTATGGCACCGCGAAAGGGCTGCACGTGGCAACCCAGGCGGCGTAGTCTGCATATAGTGTGTTTCCGCCGGGAATTCACCCGGCCAATTTGAAGCACACCACTCTACCAGGCCTACGGCCTGAATCCCTTCGCCGCCCTCAGGCGGCTTTTTCCTTGCCGGCCCGCCGGGCGACGACGCCCGCCAGCGCCGTCCGAAATGCCCCGATCTCCTCGGCACCGGTGGCGCGACCGATCGAGATGCGCAATGCACCAAGACTGTCGCCACGACCCATCGCCTTCAGCACGTGGCTTGGCCCGACTTTCCCCGACGAGCAGGCGGAGCCGGCCGACAGCGCCACGCCTGCAAGATCGAAGGCGATCTGCGCCGTCTCGGCCTTGATGCCCGGAATAGCGAAGAATGTCGTATTGGCAAGCCTTGGTGCCGCCGCTCCGAAGATTTCCGCATCCGGGACGAGTTCCCGCACGATCGCCTCGACCTCGTCGCGCCGACGCGCGACCGCGTCGATGTCGTCCAGACCGGCGAGCGCTGCCCGCGCTGCGGCGCCGAAACCGGCAATGCCGGGAAGATTCTCGGTGCCGGCGCGATGGCCCTTCTCCTGGCCACCGCCATTGATCAGCGGCTTCGGCATCATCAGGTCGGCTTGAGCGACGATGGCGCCGGCACCCTTCGGACCACCGATCTTGTGCGAGGACAGGATCAGATAATCGGCATAACCGGCTGACATGTCGATCGGAATCCGCCCGGCCGCCTGCACAGCATCGACGATCAGCACACCGCCCGCCGCCTTGACGATTTCGGCGATGCGGCCGATCGGCTGAACCACGCCCGTCTCGTTGTTGGCCGCATGGATCGCGACCAGCGGCAGGCCATCGGCCTGGTCATGCGCGGTGAGCGCCGTGGTCAGCGCCTCGATATCGGCAATGCCGTTGTGATCGACACCGATACGCGTCACCTGAGCTGCCGGAAAGCGCCCGCCGCCGAGCACGCAAGGATGGTCAGCCTCCGAAACATAGAGGCGGCTCATGCGGATGGCGCCGCGCCCCATCTGCCAATCTGGGGTAAGCAGCGTCGAGGCCGCCTCGGTCGCGCCGGAGGTGAACACGACATGCTCGGGCCTGGCATTGACCAGCCTCGCCACGTCGCGCCTCGCATCCTCGATCAGCCGCCGCGCTACGCGGCCCTCGGTGTGGACCGACGACGGATTGGCGGCATCGAGCGCAGCGACCATTGCCGACCGCGCCTCTGCAATGAGAGGTGCGCTGGCGTTGTAGTCGAGATAGGCGCGAGTTGCGGCCATTTTCCTTCAGTCGATCCCGTCAGCAGCCATTCCGCGAGGATAGCGCGTTATTTCCTTGAAATTGCAAGGCAAGCCGTCCTATTTACCCGGCTTGCGGCGCGGGCGGCCGAACTTATACGTTTCGGCCACCCAGTTTTGAACAATTCTAAACTAGCTTCTAGGAAGACGCTTGCCCGGCGTCAAGGCCACAGAAAACTTGGGGCCGCAGACGAGGTCCGGGCCAAAGGACTTTCCGGGCAAGCGCCTTCGTATGCCACGTGGAGTATTTTATGCCTGAGGTCATTTTCGCCGGTCCGGCTGGTCGCCTGGAGGGACGCTATCAGCCCTCGAAAGAAAAGAGCGCGCCGATCGCCATTGTGCTGCATCCCCACCCGCAATTCGGCGGCACGATGAACAACAAGATCGTCTACGACCTCTTCTACATGTTCCAGAAGCGCGATTTCACCACGCTTCGCTTCAATTTCCGCGGCATCGGCCGCAGCCAGGGCGAGTTCGATCACGGCACCGGCGAGCTGTCGGACGCGGCCGCCGCGCTCGACTGGGTGCAATCGCTGCACCCGGATTCCAAGAGCTGCTGGGTTGCCGGCTATTCCTTCGGCTCCTGGATCGGCATGCAGCTCCTGATGCGCCGGCCGGAGATCGAGGGTTTCATCTCGGTCGCCCCGCAGCCCAACACCTACGACTTCTCGTTCCTGGCGCCCTGCCCGTCGTCCGGCCTCATCATCCATGGCGACGCCGACAAGGTGGCGCCGCCCAAGGACGTGCAGACGCTGGTCGACAAGCTGCATACGCAAAAGGGCATCACCATCACGCAGAAGACGATCCCCGGCGCGAACCATTTCTTCGCCAACCACGCCGAACTGCTGATCGAGGAATGCGCCGACTATCTCGACCGGCGGCTGGCTGGCGAGCTCGCCGATCCGCGGCCGAAGCGGCTGAGATAGACCTTCTTACGCTCTCAGACGTTATCTATGGGCGGTCAGCCGACAGTTGGCCGCGGCTCCGCCTTGCCGGCGATGCTCTATTCGTCGTCCCGCCGGAAGACAGCAGCCGGAACGTGCGCTTCGGCACCGGTCTGGTCGAGGACGGCCGCCGGAAGATGAAACCGAGCCGCGCGAAGACCATCCCCGAAACGATAGCGAAGGCAAGCCCGAGCCCGAAGCCGGCCACCGTGTCGCTCGGATAATGCGCGCCGACGAAGACGCGCGTCGAGGCGACGCAGGCGGTGACCGCCAGCGCGATATACCAGCGCCTGGGGAAGAGCAGCAGCAGTATCCCGAACACCGCGCCCATCGTCGTGGCATGGCCGGACGGAAAGCCGGCGAAGCGCGCATCCAAGGCGAAGGGATGCAGCGACAGGACGCCAAAACTGTCGAAATAGAGCGGCCGGGCGCGGCCGATGCCGTATTTCAAGAGATTGACCGCAAGACCGGAAAGACCGACCGCGCAGAGCACCAGGAAAGCGAAGCACGTCCAGTTGTAGACCATCATCCGCGCCTGCCGTGAAAGGCTGCGCCAGTCCGTCAGGTTGGCGGCGACGAGGCAGAGAGCCGCGGGGATGAGATACCAGCCGCCCAGGCCGAAATCCGTGAAGAAATCGGTGAAATGGACAAAGGCGGGCGTCCATTCTCCGCGCATCCTGCCGGCGGCGCTGTCCAGGCTGAGGCCGACCGCTACGGCAAGCAGAAGCCATGCAGCGACCCAGACGAGCCAGGGAATCTCGGGGTAGCGCGCCGGTCGCACGGCAAAGCGCCGCTTCACGATTGCAATCGTGTCGAGGAAGTTGCCGAGCGAGCGGCGGTAAAGGGCGGCGGCGGACATGATTGCGCAAAGCCTATAGGGGCATTCGAGGCCCGACATTATCCCTCACGGGGCCACCCGATAAAGCCCGAGCGCCAGCTTGTCTCCTGACGAATAGTTGAGCCCGTCGATCTCGGTAAGACGCTTCGCCGACTTGCCCTGCCCGGCAAGCAGTTCGTTGAGCTTCTGCTCGTCCTTGACCGGAGCGAGGCCCAGCGCGCAGCCCGGATCGGCAGCCAAGTGTTTCGCGACGCCGTCGACGTTGGTCAGCACCGTGTTGGTGCCGACCAGGAACACCAGGCTCGGCTCGTGATAGGGAGACGAGGCGAGCACGGTAGTATCGCAAAGGCGATTTGCATCGACCGCTGCCTTGATGGCGGGGCTCAGCCAGATCGGCTTCAAGGACGGCGCAATCACGCCGAACAGCAGGCTGAAGGTGATGCCGGCGCCGACGGCGATCGCCGCGATGCGTCCGAGCGGCACCTGCAATTGGCGTGGAAAGGCAAGATAACCGGTGGCGAGCGCGGCGATCGCCGCCGGAATGCTCCACCAGGAAAAGGTCCTGGCGAAATAGATCGGCGTCCCGATGCACACCGCGGCCAGCCCAATCGACACGACGACCACGCCGAAGGCCGTCGACCACCACAGCCAATTCTGCCAGCGTTTCAGCGGCGCGTTGGCCTGATCGGCCGGCAAGGTGAGCAGCCAGCCGATCAGCAGCGCCATGCCGGGATAGGCGGGCATCACGTAGTGCGGCAGCTTGGTCGGGATCGCCTCGAACACCAGCCAGAACGGGATGTACCAGGCAAGGCAGAAGCGCAGACGCGGGTCGTCCCAGAAGCGGTTGATGGCTTGCAACCCGGCGCCGACCGCAATCAGGCCGAAAGGCCACATGAACAGCGAATACGTGAGCATGTAGAAGCCTGGCGGCAGGCCATGCGATTCCTCGCCTTGCGCCACCTTGTTCAGCATGTCCTTGCCGACCGCTTCCTGGAAGAAGGCGCCGCCGCTCTTCCAACTGATGAGGACGAGCCAAGGCAGCACGATGACCAGCACGATGGCGACGCCGCGCACCAGCTTCAGCTTCAAGAGCCAGCGCCAGTCGCGCTCGAAGGCGAACAGCGCGGCGGCCGTCAGCAGCGACAAGAGCGGGGTCACCGGTCCTTTGATCAGGATGCCCAGACCCTGCGCGATCCAGAAGATCCAGGGCAGATGGCCGGCCACCGGCTCTTTGCGGCGCGCCGCCAGATAGACCTGCGCCAGCGCGCCTTGCGCGGCCACGCAGCAGGCGAGCAGCATGGCGTCGGTCTTGGCGTCGCGTCCCTCGAAGGCGGTGGCGAAAATCGCCGCCATCATCAGGCCGGCGGCAAGGCCGGCATCGGCGCCGAAGAGTTTGGTGCCCGTCCAGCCGATGCCGACGACGGCGAGCGCGATGCCGAGCATGGAGACGAGGCGGTAGACCCAGATCGGCGCTTGCGCCCCCTCGCCGCTCAGCGCCACCGCCGCCGATTGCAGCCAGTAGATGCCGATCGGCTTCTTGTAGCGGGAGACGTCCTGCAGGCGGATGTCGATATAGTCGCCTGTCTCGACCATCTGCTTGGTCGACTGGACGAAGCGGGATTCGTCGCGGTCGACCGGCGGCAGGCTTGCCAGCCCGCTGACGGTCATGAGGATGCTGAACAGAAAGAGGATGAGATAGTTCCTGTTCATCGCGGGAGCTGTCCGATCTGAGATTGCGGGATGGCCCCGTCGCGGCGCGTCGGGCCGTGCTGCCCTTGCGCGGGCGCCTCATTACGCCAGCAAGCCGGGCGAAGCAAGGACGCGCGGCATTGCGGGCGATCGAGCGCAAAACCGGAAACCACTTTTCTGATCGCGCAATTTCAGTGGCGGGCGATCGAGCACAAAACCGGAAACCACTTTTGCTGATCGCCCGCTGATGCTAAACGCGCCCCTTCACGTCAGGCTCGGCCGGTTGCCGGGCGATCTTCGGGAAGAAAACATGTCCGCCTTCAAGTCCGATTTCCTGCGCATCATGAGCGAGCGCGGCTTCATCCACCAGATTTCGGATGAAACCGGCCTCGACCAGCTTTTCGCCCAGGAAACGGTGAGCGCCTATATCGGCTTCGACGCGACGGCGAAGAGCCTGCACGCCGGATCGCTGATCCAGATCATGATGCTGCACTGGCTGCAGCAGACCGGCCATCGGCCGATCGCGCTGATGGGCGGCGGCACCTCGATGATCGGCGACCCTTCCTTCAAGGACGAGGCGCGCAAGCTGCTGACGCCGCAGGACATCGAGGACAATCTCGTCGGCATCCGCCGCAATTTCGCGCCTTACCTCAAATTCGGCAGCGGCGCCGGCGACGCGGTCATGGTCAACAACGCCGACTGGCTGATGGAGATCAACTACGTCAATTTCCTGCGCGATGTCGGCCGGCATTTCTCCGTCAACCGCATGCTCGCCTTCGATTCCGTGAAGCTCAGGCTCGACCGCGAGCAGTCGCTGTCCTTCCTGGAATTTAACTACATGATCCTGCAGGCTTACGACTTCGTCGAGCTCTACAAGCGCGTCGGCTGCAGGCTGCAGATGGGCGGCTCCGACCAGTGGGGCAACATCGTCAACGGCATCGATCTTGGACATCGCATGGAAGGCGTGCAGCTGTTTGCGATGACCACGCCGCTGCTTACCACCTCGTCCGGCGCCAAGATGGGCAAGTCGGCCTCGGGCGCCGTCTGGCTCGATGCGGATATGCTGAGCCCTTACGAGTTCTGGCAGTACTGGCGCAACACCGAGGACGCGGATGTCGGCCGCTTCCTGAAGCTCTACACGACGCTGCCGCTCGACGAGGTGGCGCGGCTCGAAAAGCTCGGCGGCTCGGAGATCAACGAGGCGAAGAAGATCCTCGCCACCGAGATCACCGCCATGCTGCATGGCCGCGAGGCGGCCGAGACGGCGAGCGAAACCGCGCGCAAGACTTTCGAGGAAGGCGCGCTCGCCGACACGCTGCCCAGCGTCGAGGTGGCCGAGGCCGATCTCGAGGCCGGTATCGGCATCTTGTCGCTATTCGTGACCGCAGGGCTCGCTGCTTCCAATGGCGAGGCGCGGCGACACATCCAGGGCGGCGCCGTGCGCCTCAACGACCAGCCGGTGACCGACGACCGGCGCATGGTGACGCTTCAGGATCTGGGTGCCGAGGGTGTCGCAAAGCTCTCGCTCGGCAGGAAGAAGCACGTCCTGGTGCGAGCGGCATAAGCGCCGGCTACCGGTACTCGAAGATCGAGCGGAATATTCCGGGAGCCACCACGGACAGCGGATTGATGTTGAGGGTCGGCTTGTTGGCGTTGCCGCGCAGCCGGTAGGTGACGCCGATCAGGCCGCGGTCGCGGCCATTGCCGAGCAGCGGGCCGAACAGCGGCAATTCGCCGAAGATGCGGTTCAGCCCGTAGACCGGCATGAAGGTGCCGGTCATGTCCATGTTGTTGTCCTGGTCGTAGAGCGTGCCTTGGAAAGTCGTGCCGATACGCGGGCCGCGCAGCAGGCCGTTTGCGAGCCTCAGATAACCCGAGCCCTTGTCGATCTCGGCAAAGCCGCGCTCGAACTGCACCCTTGATGTGTCGATGTCGGCCTTCACCGCCTGGTTGAGGCTCCGCGTATCGCCAGCAGGCTTCGTCGACACGATCGAAGCGAGCTTCGGTTCGTTGACGACGTAGAAATTGCTGGCATCGACCTGCCCCTTCATCGGCCCGTCGGCGGCGCCCGCGAGCGACAGCGTGATCGCCCCACCCTCCATATGCTCGTAGATGTTGAGGAACCGCAGGATCGCACCGGCATCGGCCGACTTCATCCTCAGCGACCGGCCGCCGTCGCCGGTGGTGTTCCTGACGGTGATCGCCGCACCAGAACTCGCCGTCGCGCTGACATCGAGACCGTTCACCCGGGAGCCGGCGCCGCTGTAGTCCAGTTTCAGGTTCGACAGCACCTCGTCGTGGAAGCCGGTCAGCGATTTCACGTCGGCGCTGACCGAAATCGCGTCGGCGCCGGCGCCTTTCGTGGCCGTGTCGACATCGGAGGTGAACTGCTTGATCAGCGAACGGGCATCGAGGGACTCGCCGCTGACATCGACGGCGTAGCTCTTGCCCGATCGCTTCACCGAGACTGCGACGTCGTCGCCCCGGTTGAGCGCGACCTTGCTGAAGCGAGCCGAGGACAGCGCCCCATTGACCAGCGTCACATCGCCGTCGACCGAAAAGCTCTTTCCGTCGAGCGCGAAATCCGACAGCGTGGTGGTGTTGCCGGACTTTGCCATCGTGAAGGTGGCCTTGGCCGGAATGCCTGCCCCCTTGCTCCAACCGACCCAGGGAATGTCGAGCTTGGCGCTGGTCAGGTCGGCCTCGACGCTCTGGCTGCCCTCGCCGCTCTTGTCGATCGCCACTTTGACGGTGCCTGAAAGCAGCGGCGACAGGCCGGGCATCGTTGCGTCGCGGGTTTTGTCGTCGAGCACCAGCGCGACCTTGCGGCTGCGCGGCGGCCCCTTGTCCTCGAGCGGCTCGACCAGATCGAGTTCAGCCGGAATGCCGTTCAGCTTCGCCTTGGCCGATATCACCGCACGGTCGGGGCCGACGGTGATCGAGCCGTCGGCCTCGGTGACAGTCTGGTCCTCGAACGGCTTGGCTAAAGAAAGGTCCTGGTAGTCCAGCGCGACCAACCAGTCGAGTCTCGATGTGTCGATGCCGGAAGTCAGCGGAATATCGGCCCGCACATGCCCGGTGACGGTACCGCTCAAATCCTCCGGCACGAGGCCGACATGGCGCATGGCGTTGATCGGCTCGTAAGAGGCGAGCTCGGCGATTGCCGGCGCTTCGCCGGCGACGTCGATGTCGAGCGCGCCGATGACCGGCGAGACATTCGCCTGCTTCACCGTCAGCGTGCCGCCGCTTGCCGCCACGGTGCGGCCGCTCGGCATGTAGACGCTGCCGGAAGACAGGCTGATATCGACGTCGTTGCCGTGGAAGGCGACGACGCCGACCGCGTCGCGGATCGGCGGGATGCGGCCCGCCGTGTCGAAGCGCGAGCCCTCTACCTGGAAGCGGCCGAACACCTCGTCGCCGGAAAGCGGAACGCCGTTGCCGAGCCGCCCCGGCACGACCTGGAACTGCAAATTGGCGTCGACCACGCGGCCGCCGAACAAATTGTCCAGCACCCAAAGCCGCGCGTTGCGGGCGGAGAACCAGGGCCACAGCTGCTTCACATGCGAGACCGGCATGTCGTGGACGTTGAGCGACAGCGACACACCCGGCGGACCATTGTCGATGAAGGCAAGCGAAGCGGTGCCCAGCACCTCGCTTGAGCCTCCGGAGCGGACGCCGATCTGCTCGGCGACGAGCTTGCGGCTCTTGGTCTGGTAGACGCCGGCGATGCGGGCGAGGAACTGAAGCGCAGGCTCCGGCGATTCCGACGGCGCGAGCGTCGAGCCGTCGCTGACAAGGTCGTAGCGGTAGGACGGTTCCTCGCCCGCGACAGCCGGCTTCGGCCCGATCGAGCCGGAGAAATCGAATGTCGAGCGGCCGGTCTTGAGCAGCAGCCTGTCGATCGAGATCTTGTTCGACCCCGCTACAAGCGTGGCATTGGCATCGACGTCGGCCGGCAGCAGCCCGCGCGAGCCGAGATCGAGCACCGAGCCGCCGAGCGATAGCGAGGCCGCCAGCCGCGATGGCGTTTCGCCGGACGCTTCGGCGCCCGAAAGCTTCAGCGCAATCGAACCAAGCTTGCCGCCCTGGGGCTTGTCAGGGGGCGCGGCGGAGTTTCCGCCGCTCGAGCTTCCCCCGACCGGGGTTCCGCTGGCGTCCACCACCTCGAGGCTGGCGTCCAACGATGCGATCCGCCTGGCGCTCGGATGACGTGCGGCGGAAGCCGTCAGGCTGACATGCCTGCCGTCGACGTCGGCATCGGATGAGAGTTCCATGCTGCCGGTACCGGTCTGCGCGACCGTGGCCTCGGCGACGGTCACGCGCTTGACCGATCCGCCCGCCGGCAATTCGAATTCGACATTGCGGAGGTCGATCTGGCGCATCGAATCCTCACGCACCGCGTCCAGGGCTTCGTTGACGCCGGAAAACACCGCCGCCGACACTTTCTCCGGATCGACGAGACCGTCCTCATTGCGCAACGCCGCCGTCCAGTCGCCGCCGCCGGAAGGCATCGCAGCGACCATGATGCGGGCATCGGAAAACCGGGCGCTGGTCAGCCGGACCTCGCCGGACAATAGCGGCAGCAGGCGCATGCCGAAGCGCACGCGCCCGACATCGGCCATCGGCTTGCCGTCGGCCGTCTTCAGGCTGACGTCGCTGACCTGCAGGGCGATGAAGCTCGACCCGTCGAGCGTCAGCCGCGCCGGTCCGACGGTGACGTTGACATCGACGCCCGCGAGCTTCTCGATGGCCGTCTCGGCTTCGGCGCGAAGCCGCTCCGTGCCGATGCCTGACGTGCCAAGCACATAGACACCGGCCGCCGCCAGAAGCACCAGAGCACAGAGCCCCGCAAACACCCGGCCGATGATGCGGAAACGGCGGTGCACCAGGGCGCGACCGAGCGGCGGCACGCTGCACGCGGACGGAAACATCCCCAGGTCGGTGATCTCGTCACGCCTGAACCTGATCTTCTCGTGCTGCGGTTGCTCCTGATCCAAGCAATATTCCGTTGTAAACGAACTCGTCGTGGACGAATCCCCGCTTCACGTTATATCGATGCCCGATCCGCGCGTAACCTCGGACAAGGGCATCGATATGGCTGATCTCGAAGTGGGCGACGTCGCGCCGCAGTTCGATCTTCCACGCGACGGCGGCGGCTCCCTCAGCCTCGCCGCATTCCGGGGAAAGCCCGTCGTACTCTACTTCTATCCGCAGGACGACACCACAAGTTGCACCAATGAGGCGATCGGCTTCTCGCAGCTGAAGCCGGAATTCGAGAAGGCCGGCGCCGTGGTGATCGGACTGTCTCCCGATAGCGTAAAAAAACACGACAAATTCAAGGCAAAATACGATCTCACCGTCGATCTCGTCGCCGACGAGGAGCGCAAGGTGATCGAGGCCTATCATCTGTGGGTCGAGAAGACGATGTATGGCCGCAAATACATGGGCGTCGAGCGCGCGACCTTTCTGATCGGCAAGGACGGACGGATCGTCCGCATCTGGCGGCAGGTGCGGGTCAAGGGCCATGCCGAAGAGGTGCTGGCGGCAGTGCGCGCGCTCTGAAGCGGGAGACCACAGCTTCCCCGATTTTTGCTGGCCTTCCCTGCCGCAATCCATCACCCGCAATGCGGGAATTGGTTACGGGCGCATTGCCGCCAGCAAAGCTTTGTTAACCCTAATAATGTGTAATCCCGGGCTGTCGTTGGAGTCGTAATGAGAGCTCGGTCCCGTGAAACCAAACGGTCAGTCAACGGTCTTCGGCAGGCGCAAGGAGCCCCACACGGTCATCATCGCCCGGGGCAACGAGATCAGGCATTTCACCATCCGCCCCTGGCTCGCCGCGTTCATCGGATCGGCGCTTGCGGCGATCGCCATCGGCTACCTGCTCGCAACCTCCTATCTGGTGCTGCGCGACGACCTGATCGGCGCCACGACCGCCAGGCAGGCGCGGATGCAGCAGGCCTATGAGGACCGCATCTCGGCACTTCGCGCTCAGGTCGACCGCATCACCAGCCGCCAGCTTCTCGACCAGCAACTCATGGAAACCAAGGTCAGCGAGCTGCTGGCCAGGCAAACCCAGCTCAGCCAGCGCCATGGCCGGTTGGGACCGATTCTCGAACGTGCCGAAAACGAGGTCGGCGACGTGCCCGCCGCAAGCGATGCGCCGGCGAAGCCCGATGCCGAAATCACCGGCAGCCTTTCGCAGGCCCCGACCTACTCCGTCGCTAGCCTGAGCGCCGGCGACACCAGGCCCTTCTCGCTGTGGTCGACACGCTCCGATCCGCTCGACAACGAAACCGCCGCGGATAGAGCCGACAAGCTGTTCGTGTCGATCAACGCGTCGCTCAAGGCCATCGAGAGCCAGCAGCTTACCCGCATCACCACGCTCGCCGACAATGCCTACAGGAACGCGGATGCGATCTCGCAGGCATTGCAAGCGGCAGGCCTGCCGGTCGACGCCGAGCTCGACAAGAACGATGTCGGCGGGCCGCTGGTGCCGCTCGATTCCTCGATGATCTTCGACAGCAAGGTCAAGGAGTTGGACGAAGCTCTTGATGCGCTTGATCAAGTCAAGAAAGAGGCGCGCAAGCTGCCGCTGACCAATCCCGCCCCAGGTCGCGCCGTCACCAGTCCGTTCGGCGTGCGCACCGACCCGATCCTCGGCACGGCCGCCTTGCATACGGGAATGGATTTCAGGGCGCCGATCGGCATGCCGGCCAAGGTCACGGCCGCCGGCGTCGTCACCAAGGCCGGCTGGAACGGCGGCTACGGCCGCATGATCGAGGTCGACCACGGCAACGGTTTCTCCACCCGCTATGGCCATCTCAGCGAAATCGACGTCACCGTCGGTCAGAAGCTCGCGGCCGGCGACGTGATCGGCAAGACCGGCAGCAGCGGCCGCTCGACCGGCCCGCATCTCCACTACGAAGTGCGCCACAACGGCGAGGCGGTCGACCCGCTGCGCTTCCTCGCCGTCGGCAAGAAGGTCGCGCAGTATCTTTAGCGCACGTCCTGTCACCGCGCCCCTTCGGAACTATTCGCAGCACGGCTGCCACAGACGCCGCGAATTGACTAGGCCGTCAGATACCGGCCGGTCCGTGCAGAACGGTGATCGAGCCGGTGTTCGCCTTGTCCAGAATGCAGGCGTCGATATTGGCCGCAGCGGCGCTGCCGGCAGGGCCTGCCATCGCCTCGCCCTCAGGATTTGACATGGATCTCTCGCGGAAACTTGGTCAGGGTCTCACAGCCGGTTTCGGTCACCAGGATGGTCTCGCTGATCTCGATGCCCCAGCCATCCATCCACATGCCGAGGATGGAATGAACGACGTTGCCGGGCGCAAGCAGGGTCTTGTCGCCCGGCCTGAGGCTGATCGTGTGTTCGCCCCAATCCGGCGGATAGGCAACGCCGATGGAATAGCCGATGCGCGATTCCTTCTTCAGCCCATGGCGTTGGATGACCTTGCGCCATGCAGCCTCGACCGCTTCGGCCGATGTTCCCGGCCTGATCGCGTCGAGCACCGCATCCATGCCCTCGATCACCGCCTTCGCGGTGTCCGAGACACGCGTCGGCGTTTTCCCTAGCTGCATCGTTCTCGCCAGCCCGGCCGCGTAGCGCCGGCAGACGCCGGCGAGTTCCAGCGCAATCGTCTCGTTGTCTCCGAACCGCCTGTCGCTCCACATGATGTGGGGGGCCGAAGCATTCTCGCCGCCCAGGATCGTTGGCGGAAGGGCGGTGATATCGCCTGCAAAGTCCGGGCTGCCGGCGATCTGCGCCGCCTGGATCGAGGCAATGGCGTCGCATTCGCGCACGCCCGGCGCAATGACTTCGAAGGCCCGCGCGACGGCGGCTTCGGCGAGCGTCGAGGCCTTGCGCAGATAGGCGATCTCGGGCGCGGATTTGACCGCGCGGATCCAGTTCACCAGGAGATCGGCATCGTGCCATTTTGCGTTGGGAAGCCCGGCGACAAGCCGGGCATGCCCTTTCGGGGAGAAATAATAGGCTTCGAGTTCGATGCCGATATGCCTGTTTCCCCAGCCTTTGGCGACGATCCAGCCCGCGATCCAGTCCATCGGGTGGCGGTCGGCCCGTTGAACATGGTCTTCCGGGAAACCGACCACATTCTCAGGCTTCATCCATGCCGTCAGAAGACCGCCTGCCGCATCCATGGCGCGGCCGATCCAGACCGGTTCGGCATCCTCGGTCGGAACCAGCACCACCTGCGGCGTGTAGAACGACCAGCCGTCATAGCCGGTGATGTAGTGCTGGTTGGCGACGTCGTTGACGATCAGGAGTTCGAGGCCACGCTTCGACATTTCGCTGCGGATCTTGCGAAGCCGCTGCTCGTATTCGTCGCGGGCAAACGGCAATTCGATCATCTCTGCTCCATGCGTGTTGCATCAACGCTGGTTCACTCACCATCACCATCGAGGAGGCTTCGGCAGGGGGCAATCGGCCAAGACCGCCGCGTCGACAGGTCCTAAACCGGTCCTGTCGTTCCCGGATTTCAGTGATTTCATCGCCGAATTATTTTTGAATTCCATTTGACTGAATAAATCTTCTCTGCGAACCTAGCGTCAACTGGGAGCGCAGGCGATGGCGTTGCGGGGGACCAATCAGGAGTTCGGACGGCCGTACAACCGGCGCATCGTGCTCGAATCCATCCGTCGCTTCGGCCCGATCGCCCGCGGCGAGATCGCCCGGCATGTCGGCCTCACCGTACAGACGGTGTCGACCATCGTGCGCGAACTGGAAGAGCAGGGTTACATCCTGTCGGTTCGCGAGGAGCCGAAGGGCCGCGGCCTGCCGCCGGCAACGCTGCGCGTCAATCCGGAAGGCGGTTATGCCGTCGGCATCCACCTGACCCCGCTCGGTATCGACGCGGCGCTGATCAACCTCAGCGGCGACGTGATCGAGAGCGCGCATCGCGAAGCGCCCAACGCCGCTCCCGACGATGCATTCGATGCAATCGGCGCCATGGTCGCCGAATTGACCGGCCGCCGCTCGGGCGGCCGCGTCATCGGCATCGGCATGGCGCTGCCGGGACCGTTCGGCGTCGAGCCGATGAGCTTCGTCGGCCCGACCACCATGGCCGGCTGGCAGGAAGTTCCGCTGCGCGAGCGGCTGACCGCCGTCACCGGCCTGCCGGCCTTTTTCGAGAACGACATGGCAGCAGCCGCGATGGGCGAACGCTTCTACGGCCTCGGCACGAAACATTCCGAATATTACTATCTCTACTTCGGCGTCGGCCTTGGCGGCACCATGCTGCATGACGGCAGCGTCTTGCGCGGCGCCTGGGGCAATGCCGGCGAGATCGGCCACATTCCAGTCGTTCCGGGCGGCGAGCCCTGTCCCTGCGGCAACCGCGGCTGCCTCGAACGCTACATCTCGCTGGAAGCGCGAGGCCGCTGGAGCGGCGATGATGCCGACTGGGTTGCCGAGGTCGCGCCGGTCTTCCGCAACGCCATCACCATCATTGAAAACCTCTTCGACCCCGAAACGATCGTCCTCGGCGGGCTGGCCTCCCCTGCCCTGCTCGAACGGCTGGCGGCGTCGGCCGAACCGCTGCACAATTCGGTCTCGGCCCGCAGGGATCGCACGGCGCCGCGCATCCTCGTCGCCCGGGGCGGTCAGCATGCAGTGTTGCGGGGTGCGGCGGCACTTGCCGTTTCCGGCGTGCTTTCCCCGCGCTTCGGCCAGATCTTCACCGCCAAGCGGCAGCGCGAGGGCGACCTTCTGAAAGGCGGAGACATCGCGGCATGAGCGAACCCCTGCTGGTCCTCGACAACGTCACCAAGAACTACGGCGCCATCCAGGCGCTGCGCGGCATCAGCTTTTCGATCGGACGCGGCGAGGTGGTGGCGCTGCTTGGCGACAACGGTGCGGGAAAGTCGACGCTGGTCAAGATCATCGCCGGCGGGCTCGAGCCGACCTCCGGCCGCATGCTGTTCGAGGGCAAGGAGTTCCTTGCCAAATCGCCCGCGGAGGCCAAGGCCGCAGGCATCGAGACGGTCTATCAGGACCTCTCGCTCTGCACCAATGTCGACGTGGTGGCCAACTTCTTCATGGGCCGCGAGATCACCCGCAAGGTGCTGGGCGTTCCGGTGCTCGACGAGCGCGCCATGGAAGCCGTGGTGGCGAAGGCCTTGGCCAATGCCGGCACGCGCATTCCCTCGCTGCGCACCAAGGTCGAGCACCTCTCGGGCGGCCAGCGGCAGGCGATCGAACTCAACCGTTTCGTCCATTGGGGCGGCAAGCTGGTGCTGCTCGACGAACCCTTCGCCGCGCTCGGCGTCGAGCAGACGCGCCGCGGCCTCGACATGATCCGCCAGGTGGCGAGCCAGGGCATCGGCGTCGTCATCATCACCCACATCATGCAGCAGGCCTTCCAGGTCGCCGACCGGATCGTGGTGATCCGCCAGGGCGTCGTGGCCGGCGACGTTGCCCGCAACAGGACAAGTCCCGATGCGGTGATCAACATGATCACCGGGGAGACGCTCGCCGGTGCCGGACCGGCGGGCTGAGGGACAAATGAGGGGTCCGGCGAAAAGAGGAGCCAACGACATGAAGCGACTGCTACTTTCTGTCTTCGGTATCCTGGCCCTGGCATTTGCCACGCTCACGCCGGCATTCGCCCAGTCCAAGGGTACCGTCTACTACCTGGTCCCGACATTGCTCGACGAATTCCAGACCGGCTCGGTGAGCGCGCTGGAATTGTTCCTGAAGCAGGTCGGCTACGAGATGAAGACGCTGAACGCCGACAACAAGACCGACGCCCAGCAATCGCAGATGAACGATGTCATCGCGCTGAAGCCCAAGGCGATCATCCTCGCCGCGGTCGATTTCAACGCGCTGAAACCATCCGTTGAAGCTGCCCGCGCGGCCGGCATCCCGGTGGTCGAGTTCGACCGCCAGATCACCGCGACGCCATCCGACTTCACCTCGGTTGCCGGCACGGTCGAGATCGGCCACATCGCCGCCGAACAGGCCGAAGCGCTGCTGAAGGCCAAGAACGGCTCGGTCAAGGGCAAGGTCCTGCAGGTTCTCGGTGACCCCGGCGACCCGTATACGCTCGACATCCAGAAGGGTTTCGAGGAGAAGATGAAGGCGTTTCCGGACGTCAAGATCATCTCGCTTCCTGCCATGCAGTGGGAGGCGAGCAACGCCGGCACCATCGTCGCCGACCAGATGCTGGCCAATCCCGACATCGACCTGATCTTCAGTCACGCCGCCCATCTCTCGGTCGCCGCCGTCGCTTCGCTGGAGGCCGCCGGCAAGAAGCCCGGCGACGTGATGCTGATGAGCTCGAACGGCGCGCCGGTCGGCCTCGACCTGATCCGCAAGGGCTGGCTGAACGTCGAGGTCGAGCAGCCGCTCTACGCGCAAGCCGCCGCGGTCGCCATGTTCATGGACAAGGTCGCCAACAAGCAGGAGATCAAGCCCGGCGACTATGACGTGCTCGGCTTGAAGTCGGTCGTGACCAAGGAAGCCTGGGGCCCGAACATCAAGATCCCGGGCGCGGCGATCACCAAGGCGAACGTCGACAACCCCGCCTTCTGGGGCAACCAGAAGCCGCCGACGGATACGGTAAAGTCCGTCGAATAGGCTTTGCCGCATCGAGCTCCGGGCCTGATGGCCCGGAGCCTCCCGGCGCGTCCGCAGGCAGCGGCCGCGCATCCAGTCCTGACGTCAACCGGATCGGCCCTACCCGGATCACATGATGAGCCCACGCACCCGCCATATCCTCGAGCTCGTGCTCGACAATCTCGTCTGGTTCATGCTGGTCTTCGTGCTGGCGGTGTTCTCGATCTTCATTCCCAACTTCTTCCAGCTCGGCATCTTCGCCAACATCATCGAGGCTTCGAGCGTGCTCGGCGTCATGTCGATCGGCCTGGCGCTGGTCATCATCGCCGGTCACATGGACCTTTCGGTCGAATCGGTGGCGGCCCTCAGCGCCATGGCGGTCGGCATCATGTTCTGCTCGTCCGGCATCGGCCTTGGCCTGCAGCTGCATCCGGAGTGGCTGATGGTGCCGGTGTCGCTCGCCATCGCGCTCGCCGTCGGCGCCATCATCGGCGTCGTCAACGGCTTCCTCATCGTCAGGCTGAAGATGAGCGCCTTCATCATCACGCTTGCCTCCTACATCTGGGTGCGCGGCCTCGTGCTGGTGGTCTCGGGCGGGCGATCGGCACAGGACCTGGCGCCGGCCATCCGCTGGTTCGGCATCCAGCGGCTCGCCGGACTGCCGCTCACCGCCTGGATCGCCGTTGGCTGCTTCGTCGTCTTCTCGCTGATCCTGGCCAAGACGCCGTTCGGACGGCACCTGGTGATGATCGGCGGCAACGAGACGGCGACGTTCCGCGCCGGCATCCGCGTCAACCGCAACCTGATCATCGCCTTCGTGCTTGCCGGCGCCATTGCCGGCCTCGCCGGCTGGCTGCTCGCCATCCGCACCTCCGGCGCCACCGCCAATCTCGGCGTCGGCCTGCTCTTCAACGCCTTCGCCGCCGTCGTCATCGGCGGCGTCAGCCTGAAGGGCGGCGTCGGCACCCTGCCAGGCGTCTATGCCGGCGTGCTGCTTTTGTCGGCCATCAACACCGCCATCAACCTCATGGGCCTGCCGGCCAACTTCACCCAGGTCATCCACGGCTTGCTCGTGCTGGCGGCCGTGCTGCTCGACGCTTTCAAGCAGACCATTCGCCAAAGACTCGCATGACAGGACGGCTCGCATGACTGGACGTATCGAAGGCAAGGTGGCGGCGATCGTCGGCGCCGCGCGCGGCATTGGCAAGGGCATAGCCCAGCGCTTCGCCGAGGAAGGCGCGAAACTGGTCCTTGCCGACAGCGAAGCCGAAGCCGGCAAGGCGAGCGCCGACGAGCTGGGCGCCGCCTTCATTCACACCGACATCTCGAAGATGGCCGATGCGGAAGCGGTGGTGACATTGGCGCTGCAGCGCCACGGCCGCCTCGACATCATGATCCAGAACGCCGGCATCTATCCCTGGCAGCTCATCGAGAACACCAGTCCGGAAGACTGGGACCGTGTCATGGCGGTCAATCTGCGCGGCAGCTTCAACGCCGCGCGCGCCGCGCTCCCGCCGATGAAGGCGCAGCGCAGCGGCCGCATGCTCTTCACCTCTTCGATCACCGGCCCGCAGGTGAGCAGCCCGGGTCACGGCCATTATTCGGCGAGCAAGGCCGGCATCAACGGCTTCATCCGCGCCGCGGCGCTCGAATTTTCCGGCTACGGCATCACCGTCAACGGCGTCGAGCCCGGCAACATCCTGACCGAAGGCATGAAGCTGCACCGCGACACCGCCTTCATCAAGAGCATGGAGGACGCCGTGCCGCTCGGGCGCCTCGGCACGCCGCGCGACGTCGCCAACGCCTTCCTGTTCCTGGCTTCCGACGACGCCAGCTACATCACCGGCACGACGATCGTCGTCGACGGCGGCCAGCTCCTGCCCGAAGGCCAGGATTTCCGCCTGACGCCGCCATGATTCTTTGATTGTGTTGGGAAACTGGTGGGCGATGACGGGCTCGAACCGCCGACATCTTCGGTGTAAACGAAGCGCTCTACCAACTGAGCTAATCGCCCGCTCCGGGCCGGACCTTTAAGCAGTTAGGGCTCCATTCGCAAGGCCCAATGAACGGCCGGCGCACCCGGTATCCCGCGGATTTCCCCGACGCCGGCTCACTTGTCAAAAAACCTTCCGCTGATTGCTGTTATGCTCACATACCGCGCTTGACACCCGCAAACGAACCCCTTATCCAGCGCCCCAACGACGAACACGCCTGACACGTGCTCGTCAGTGCGCGGGTGTAGCTCAGTCGGTTAGAGTGCCGGCCTGTCACGCCGGAGGTCGCGGGTTCGAGCCCCGTCACTCGCGCCATTCCCTCTCGGAAATCCCATTTCTTCTCGGAAATCATTGTATTTATTGTCCTGCTGTTCTGGCAGGGAAAATCATTCGATTTCTCGAGTCCGCATCTTGGCAGCCCGACGAGGCAGGCGAACAACATGGATGTTTGTCTGCCGCGCCCTTGCAATGGCCGGCGTCAAGCTCATCCCTGAGAATGGCGGTGGCGCCGGCGTGAGGTTGGGAAAGGCTTGATCGTCAAGCTCCTTTCTCTCCGACGGCCCTGAGAGGAGCCGCTGCCCACGCCGGCGGCCATTTATGAAGCGCGTATCTTCGTCAGCCGTTCGGATAATAGCCGCCGTCGGCGCCGTCACCCATATAGGTGCCTTGGCCGGTGGCATTTTGAAGCCGCTGATCCAGCGCATTGACCTGCCCCAGCGCCGAACGGTTTCCGGAAGTCAGCGCGGCACGCTGGATGGAATCGGCCTGCCGCATCAGGTCACGAGCCTGGTCCTGCGTAATCTTACCGGCCTCCCTGGCCTGACGGATGCCCTGCCTCACGTTCAGCAACTGATCCAACGCCGCTTTCGCTTTCGGATCCGCCGGCACCGAAGCCGTGGTCATGGTGTCGACCTTGTGGTGACGCTGCACCGCATAGGCGCTCGAAAGCGGTATGGCCGCGAAGACCGATGCGGCCGCAACGATTTTTGGCACGAAAGAGCGCATGATGCCTTCTCCCTATGATGGAGGAAGCGGTTCTACCGCTTCTCCGAAATGGGCCGTCTGGTCGCGTCGTGTCGCGATGCAGCCACTCACCGCCGGCGGTTCTCGGCCCAGGGACGAGATATAGAGGCCGCCTCGGCGTTGAAACGGAGGTGGAACGCGAACGTTATCCGATGTGATCGAGCGTTGAATTGTGGCCACGCATACGCCGGCTACCCGTCTGTTTTGGGCGAATACCGGGCGCTCGTGAGGTAGCCTGTACTTCAACTTCCCTTGAACTGCCTCAAGAAAAGATGATGCCCAGTGCGCCATAGCTTTCGTCGTCTTTTTCAGGATGCGCCGCTTGCCTGCTTTCCCGTTCTCCGAAGCAAACCCAATTCAATATCCCGGTCCTCCGCCGAAAAGGTCGGACGTGGTGATCATCGGCGGCGGCGTCATCGGCGTGACGACGGCGCTTTTTCTTGCGGGGCGCAACATCTCGGTGGCGCTGGTGGAAAAGGGCCGGATTGCAGCCGAGCAGTCCTCCCGCAATTGGGGATGGATCCGCAAGCAGGGACGCGATGCGGATGAGCTGCCGATCGTGATCGAGGCATCCCGTCACTGGCGGCAGCTGGCTGAAGAATGCGGCGAAGACATCGGCCTGAAGCAGACAGGCGTGACCTACCTGGCAAGCTCGGAAGACAAAATGGCCGGCTTCGAGGAATTCATGAAGATCGCCGCCGTCCACAAGCTCGACACTCGCCTTCTGAATGCGCAGGAAACCGCTGGCCTCATCAAAGGCATGTCACGCAGTTTCAAGGGCGCGATGACGACACCTTCCGACATGCGGGCGGAGCCTTGGATGGCCGTGCCCGCTCTCGCTCGGCTTGCGGCCCGCAAAGGCGTCAAGATCGTGGAGAACTGCGCGGCGCGAACCCTGGAAATCTCGGCCGGCAAGGTCAGCGGTGTCTGGACCGAGGCGGGTCACATCGAGACGTCCAGCGTTCTGCTCGCGGGCGGTGCGTGGTCCTCCCTGTTCCTGAGAAGGCATGGCGTTTCCATTCCCCAGCTCAGTGTCAGGTCGACCGCCGCGGCAACGGAGCCGCTGCCTGAAATCCATGCAGGTGCCGCCGCAGGAGAGCATATCGCGTTCAGACGCAGGCAGGATGGCGGATACACGCTCGCTCCGGGAGGCAGCCATCTGCTCTACCTGGGGCCCGACGCATTCCGGCACGCAACGAAATACCTTCCCGCCCTGATCGCCAATCCTTTCGGCTCGCGCTATTCGCCGGCCGCGCCGGCGGGTTACCCGGACGGCTGGTCGACGCGGCGTCAATGGGCGCCGGATTCCCAAAGTCCTTTCGAAAGAATGCGGGTGCTCAATCCGGCTCCCGAACGTTCCGGTCTCCGTTCGATCGAACGCAATTTCAGGCGCCTGTTCCCGCAGCTCGGGCCGGTCCGCCTGAAGGCGAGCTGGGCAGGTATGATTGACGCGATGCCGGACGTCGTCCCCATAGTGGATCGCGTGCAGGCGATCGTCGGCCTCGTCGTCGCAACGGGCATGAGCGGTCACGGCTTCGGCATCGGGCCGGGAATCGGCCGGGTCGTCTCCGACATGATCCAGGGAAACGAGATCGGGCACGACCTCACCCGCTTCCGCCTGTCGCGTTTTTTCGACGGCAGCGCGATTCGGCCAGGCCCTGCCCTATAGAGCATCGCGCACAGCGAGGGGCGCCGGCGCTCTGGGCACTTTTTTGCTGTGAATTATGACTTTCGTCCCCGTTGCGGATTGAACCGATCACCGCACTCTCACCGCATGGTAGCAGAGCACCTGGAACTGGCGTTGCTGGAGGACACGTTCGCCCCCGTTGTCGGTCTTCAACCTCCGTTTTCCGATCGGATTTCGAACGCTGCGGCAAGAACGGGCGGCATCCTCCTATTCGACGTTCGGGTTTTCGGCGACGTCAGCGTCGAACGAATCGCGGTGATCGCCTATGGCGAGCTCGGAAGTGCCATCGCTGCCGCGATGAAATGCGGCGAAATCAAATGCGTCACCGTCAACGACACGGCCATGTCGGAACATATCGACGCCCTTGCCGCCTGGGCTGAAATGCCGATGCCGCAGCGAGCCACGACGGACTATATGGGAATTGCTGCGCTCTTGCTGGCGGCGTTGCGCGGCACGGGCTTCGATCAAAAAATTGAATAAACTCGGCCCGCGGATGCCCGAAACGAGCCTGGAAACTCGGATGACTTGGACCACCTGATCGCAGCGGTTGCCGCCAAGGAATATGCGTGCCCTCGGGGAGAAGTAATCGAGTTCCCGTTGGACGCGCGGCGGAAGCGGTGCGTGCGGTACGGTCGACCGCAATAACCAAGATATTCGTCCGTCCCGCACTAGGACCATTGCGTATCGAATCGGACCTCTGTTGCAATTGGCGAATCGTCGGCAAACGAACACCTTCCCCCTTGCACCGGCTACCCCGCCCCCGCCCAACGCCGGTGCACAGCCCGGCTTGCTGCTATGTGCCGATCTTATCCGCCAAGGCAGGCCGGGCTATTCCCGGAACCATTCCGCCATTGTCTCGTTCCGCCCAGGGGCCGAAGACGGGAGAGACAGATGGCTGTGAGATGTCGCGTTTCGATTGACAGCGCCAGGGATGTGGACGAGCTCGCTTTCCAGGAATTGCCGCGGGTGGGCGAAAGCGTGTCCATGCCGGTGGAGGGGACAAACATGGACCTTCGCGTTCTGCGCGTCGTGCACATACCCGGCAGCGAGCAAGGCGCGACGACGATGCTGGAACTGACCAGCAAAATTCTTTAGCCCGGGCTTGGTTCCGCTGGTTCACTCGCCCAATATCACGCCGGAGGCGACAATCTGGGCGGTTCGCGCGGTGAGCTTCTGGCGCTTTACAAGCGTCGGTTTTTCATAGGGCTTTTTCATCTCACCGTACCGGAACCGGCGCTGCCTTGTATCAGTCAGGACAGTGAACGCCTTCGCTCCGGTTGCGTTCCGACGGATAGAGCGATTCCAGGAAAAGTGTGTAACGGTCGGGCTCGGCGACTTCGCCGTAGCCTTCCGCCCGGAATTGCGTAAAAACAAAGAGATAGAGCGGTTCGGCGTTTCCGTGAAACGCTGAAACGCTCTAGAAGTTTCAGGCGCAGAACCAGTCGGAACAGCCCAGTCTCAAGCCCTCGCCAGCAGCGCCTCGACCTCCTGCAGCGTCGGCATGGACGGAGCCGTGCCCGGACGGGTCACCGAAATGCCGGCGACGGCGCAGGCGAAGCGGACCGCCTCCAAGGGCTCGACGCCCTTGGCAAGCGCCGCCGCCAAGCCGCCATTGAAGGCGTCGCCCGCGCCGGTGGTTTCGACCACCGGGCCGGCGTTGACGGCGCCGACATGGTCGGAACGATCCTTGGCGTGGAGCAGCGCGCCCTTCTCGCCGAGCGTCACGATGACGGCGCCGACACCCTTAGCCAGCAGACTGTTGGCGGCGCGGCGGGCATCGTCGACCGAGGCGACGGTGATGCCGGTCAGCCCTTCGGCCTCGGATTCGTTCGGCGTGACATAGTCGCAGAGCGCGTAGATGCTGTCCGGCAGGCTGGCGGCCGGCGCCGGATTGAGGATGGTCGTCACCCCTGCCCCGCGCGCGATCTCGAGCGCCTTCAGCGCCGCCGCGATCGGCTGCTCGAGCTGGGTGACGAAGACGCCGGCCGAGCGGATCAGATCGGCATGGGCCTCGATGTCGGCTGGCGAGATCAGCATCGCAGCACCTGGACTGACGATGATGGCGTTGTTGCCGGTACCCTCTTCCACAAAAATGTAGGCGGCGCCCGTATAGCTGTCCGGCGTGTCGATCACGGCGCTTTTCACGCCCGCCGCCTTCCAGGTCTGCTTGGCCATGTCGGCGAAGGCATCGACGCCGAGCCTCGTCAGAAAGGTGATGTCGGCGCCGAGCTTGCCGGCGGCGACCGCCTGGTTCGAGCCCTTGCCGCCAGGACCGAGCTTGAACGAATTGCCGAGGATCGTCTCGCCCATGCGCGGCTGGCGGTTGGCGCGATAGGCGGTGTCGGCGACGAATACACCCAAGATCACAACAGGCTTCATGACGACTGGCTTGCCGGCGGCCATCTTCCTACTCCGCGTCCGGCGGAATGACGCCCTTGCGGAAGGCGAAACAGCCGTAGAAGCGGCGCTCGCCGGTCTGGATGACGCAGTAGGCCTTCTTGGCGCGCTCGTAGAAGGCGTAGCGCTCGATCGAGATCATCGGCCAGGACTTGCCCTCGGCAGCGTCGATCTCCTTCTGCACCTCCTTCTGTACCGGCGGGATCTCGTTCGGCTTGCCGACGATTTCCATGCGAGCGGCCGCATCGTTGACGAAGCTGTCCAGCGGGTAGAGCGACAACACCGCCTTCACCACCTCGGCCGCCGACGCATCGATGCGCAGCAGCTTGCCGAGCACGGTCTGCTTCGCGACGGAGTCGGATGGAAAATTGGTGTCGGCGATGATCAGGTCGTCGCCGTGCCCCATGGCCCGCAACGCCTGGAGCACATCGGCATTGAGCAGCGGATTGATCCCTTTGAGCATGGTTTCCTCTTGGAAGTCTGTTTGCGGTCTGGGGCAATTCCCGGGAAAGTGTGAGCGGTTTTCCGTCCGGAATTGCGTAAAGCTCTAAAGACGCTTGCCGGTCCCTGCATCGAAGAGATGGACGTGGTCGAGCCGCGGCCTGAGTTTCAACGTATCGCCCGGTTTGAAGTCGTGGCGCTCGCGGAACAGCGCCACCATCTCGCCCTCGCCGAAGCGCACGAACACCAAGGTCTCCGAGCCTGTCGGCTCGACCACCGAAATCGTGGATGCGACGCCGTCGGGATGGATTTCCAGATGTTCCGGGCGCACGCCGTAGACGACGGCCTGTCCGTCCTCGGTCGCGACGCCGGCTGGCGTCGGAAAGGCCGAGCCCGCTATGTCGACGACGGGCTTTTCACCCTTCTTCACCGTGCCCTTGAGCAGGTTCATCGCCGGCGAGCCGATGAAGCCGGCGACGAAGAGGTTGGCCGGCCGGTCGAACAGTTCCAGTGGCGCGCCCACCTGCTCGATACGGCCGTCGCGCATCACCACGATCTTGTCGGCCATGGTCATGGCCTCGATCTGGTCGTGGGTGACATAGATGGTGGTGGTCTTCAGCCGTTGGTGCAGTTCCTTGATCTCGGTGCGCATCTGCACGCGCAGCTTGGCGTCGAGATTGCTGAGCGGCTCGTCGAACAGGAACACCTGCGGGTTGCGCACGATGGCACGGCCCATGGCGACGCGCTGGCGCTGGCCGCCGGAAAGCTGGCGCGGATAGCGCTTGAGATAGGGATTGAGGTCGAGGATATCGGCTGCGCGCTTCACCCGCTCCGCGACGACGGCCGGATCGGTGCCGCGCAGCTTCAATGCGAAAGCCATGTTCTGCTCCACCGTCTTGTGCGGATAGAGCGCGTAGTTCTGGAACACCATGGCGATGTCGCGCTTGGCAGGCGGCAAGTGGTTGACGACCCGGTCGCCGATCGAGATCGTTCCGCCGGAGACCGTTTCCAGTCCCGCCACCATCCTGAGCAGCGTGGACTTGCCGCATCCCGAAGGGCCAACCAGCACGACGAACTGGCCGTCGGCGATATCGACGCTAACCTCATGCAGAACCTTGACGGTTCCGAATGCCTTGGCCACATTGGTGATTGCGACTTGAGCCATCGTCTCCCCTATCTTTTTCGGTGAAGCTAGCCATTGCCAACGGCAAGGGCAAGTCGGTATCTTATAGATAAAAAGCCATTCTTGTTGACAAGGTAATCGATTACGCGAATAGTGGCGAGTGCCAATCCGACAGCCGGTCCTTGTCTCGGAAATCGGATCTCCAGGCGACGCAGGGTGGGGTCCCACGTCCCCCTATGGTATAGGAGAACCGCAGACGTTTCGGCGTCCGAGAGATTGGCAAAATCAATTCGCGACTGAAGTTCTGGGAGGAACCTTGAGATGAGAGTCGATCTTTACGAAAAACTGGTGCGAGCCGGGGCGACCCGCCGCGATTTGCTGAAAGGCGCGGCCAGCATGGCGGCACTTGCCGCGGCGTCCGGCGCCGGGCTTGGCGCGCTGACCAAACCGGCCGCCGCCGCGGATGATCTGCGCGCGAAAATCCTGCAGATCCCGGGCGTCGGCAAAGGCCAGCCGACGGACGCCGACTTCCAGAAAGTCGGCGAGCTTTGCCTGGAAGCGACCAAGGCCAACGTCAAGGAAGGTGAATTCGCCGGCGTCGAGCTCACCTTCATGGGCCTCAACAACCAGAACCTGCACAACGTGCTGTTCCGTGGTTTCCTGAAGCCGTGGGAGGCCTATACGGGTGCCAAGATCAGCTGGATCGACCTTGCCCAGGCCGATTACAACGCCCGCCTGCAGCAGTCGATCGCAACCAAGACCGTCGATTTCGACATCATCGAGATGGGTGCGCCATTCGAAGGCGACGTCTGCGGCAAGGGCCTCACCTCAGAGATGCCCGACTGGGTCAAGAAGCAGATCGACATGGACGATCTCGTCAACTACCTGAAGCCGCCGGTCGGCACCTGGGACGGCAAGCAATACCGCGTGACCATTGACGGCGACACGCACAACTTCAACTACCGCACCGACGTGTTCTCCGACTCCGAGCTGGCGGCAGCCTGGAAAGCCGACGGCGGCGACAAGGCAGGCCTGGCCGAATGGGGCGTGCCGAAGACTTGGCAGCAGGTGCAGGCCGTCACCAAGTTCCTCAAGGGCAAGCAGTTCAAGGGCCAGGACGTCTATGGCTACCTCGACGCGCCCAAGCCCTGGGGCGGCTTCGGCTTCTACTTCCTCGGCAGCCGCGCCTCAGCCTATGCCAAGCACCCCGACGACAAGGCCTGGCTGTTCGATGCCGACACGATGAAGCCGCGCATCAACAATCCGGCCTGGGTGCGGGCCATCCAGGACGTGATCGACGCCCTGCCCTCGGAGCCGCCGGACCAGATCAACGCCGATCCGAACACCACCGGCTTCCAGCAATTCCTGGCCGGCACCGGCTCGATGATCCCGTGGTGGGGCGATATCGGCTCCAACGTCAAGACCAACGACTCCTCGGTCATCGGCGACGTCACCGGCTTCTCGATCCTGCCGGGCTCGGACGATGTCTACAATTCCAAGACCGGCAAGTGGGACAAGCTCGCCAGCGGCCCGAACTATGCGCCGAACTGCGCCTATCTCGGCTGGGGCGTCTATGTCATGGCCCGCGTCGACAGCAACGAGAAGAAGAAGAAGGCGGCCTGGTCGGCGGCGGCCCATCTTGGCGGCAAGGATCTGTCGCTGTGGTGCGCGGCCTATCCTTCCGGCTTCCAGCCCTACCGCAACTCCCACTTCAACATTCCGGAATGGGTGGCGGCCGGCTATGACGAGGCCTTCATCACCTCGTATCTGAAGTCGGAGGGCGACTCCTACAACCACCCGAACGCCGCGATCGAGCCGCGCATCCCCGGCATCTTCCAGTATTACAGCGCCGCCGAGGACATCCTGGCCAACACCTTCGCCGGCAAGATGAAGGCGCAGGAAGGCGCAGATGCCATCGCCGCCGCCTGGGAGAAGCTGACCGACCAGATCGGGCGCGAGAACCAGATCAAGCTCTACAAAGCCTCGCTCGGCATGTAGGCTGTCTCGTGAGAAGTCGCGGCCCGGCGACACCTCGTCGCCGGGCCGCATGTTGACCGGCAATGGCCGGTCATTTGGGCATCGGGCAATTCCGTTCGGAATTGCGTCCAAACAAAAGGTAGAGGCGTGGCTGAGCAGACTTCGACCGCCAATGCGTGGCCGGCAAATCCCACAGCGACCGATCTGATCCCTCCCGGCCGCAAACGCCTCGGCTGGGCCCTGATGATTGCCGCGACGCTCGCGCTGCTGGCGACGATCGTGATGCAGATCCTCTACAAGACCGAGGTCGACACGGTCGGCTTCTACACCTGGCGTCCCGTGGTCTACGCCTACGTGCTGTGGGGTGTGGCGCTCGGCGCCTGGCAGGTGCTGACGCGCGGCGAGGACGGCCAGCGCGCGCTGTTCCTGCTGCCGGCGCTGCTCTTCACCATCGCCATGGTGATCTTCCCGACGCTGTTCGGCTTCTACATCGCGCTGACCGACTGGAACCTCAGCTCGTTTTCCGGCCGCAGGTTCAACGGGCTCGACAATTTCTGGCAGATGCTGGGCGACCCCTATTATCGCAACGCGCTGTTCAACATGGTGCTCTATGTGCTGGCGGTGCTGGTCGAATATGTCATCGCATTCGGGCTTGCGCTGCTGCTCAACGCGCAGATCCGCGCCAGAAAATTCTTCCGCGTGGTCTTCCTGCTGCCGCTGATGCTGTCGCCGGTCGCCGTCTCCTGGATGGTCGGCAAATCGCTGATGGAATACCGGTTCGGACCGGCATCGACACTGGCGCGCCATCTCGGCTGGAACAATCCAGCCTTCTTCTCCGATCCCATCATCGCGCGCATCTCGATCATGGTGCTCGACGCCTGGACCTTCATCCCGTTCATGATGATCATGCTGCTCGCCGGCCTGCAGGCCATGTCGCGCGAGGTGATCGAGGCGGCGCGCGTCGACGGCGCGAACGCCTGGCAGACCTTCTGGCAGGTCACCTTTCCGCTGATGCTGCCGGTGTCGCTGACGGCGGTGATCCTGCGCATCATCTTCAAGCTCAAGCTTGCCGACATCATCATCACGGTGACGTCCGGCGGCCCCGGCGGCGCCACGGATTCGGTTTCGAGCTTCATCTACCGCGAGTATCGCGACCGCTCGAATGTCGGCTACGGCACCATGCTCGCGATGGTCTACCTGATCATCATCGTCGTGTTCGTCACCTGGCTGCTGAAGATCGCCGGCCGTTTCGTCCGCAACGTCAACTGAGCGGCATCATGAGCGTCCAGACCACCGAATACACCGTTTCCGAGATCCGCTCGCCGGCCGCCTTCATCACCAGCCGCGTCTTCATCTATGGCGCGCTAGTGTTCTGGTCCTTCGTCTGCCTGTTCCCGATCTACTGGACGATCACAACCTCGTTCAAATCGGCTGTCGATGTCACGCAAGGCCACCTCATCCCCTTCGTCGACTTCCAGCCTGACTGGAAGGGCTGGCGCTCGCTTGGCCTGTCGCCGGATTCGATCTTCCAGACCTCGACCGTGCGCGACGAGTTCCTCAAGCGCTTCATGAATTCGGTCATCACCTCGGTCGGCGCGTCGAGCCTCGCCATCGTCATCGGCAGCCTCGCCGCTTACGGCCTGACCCGCTATCGCTACAAGTTTGCCTGGTTCAAGAACGAGGACATCTCCTTCTTCTTCCTGTCGCAGCTCATCCTGCCGCCGGTCGTGCTGGCGCTGCCCTTCCTGGTGCTATACCGCGAGGTGGCCCTGCTCGACACGCGCGTCGGGCTCGTGCTCCTCTACACGCTGATGGTCTTGCCGATCGTGATCTGGATCATGCGCGACCAGTTCAACTCCATTCCCGTCGAGCTCGAGGAGGCAGCCCTCGTCGACGGCCTGACCATCTGGGGCGCCTTCTTCCGCATCGTCATGCCGATCGCTCTGCCCGGCATGGTCGCGGCCTTCATCCTGGCGATGGTGCTGTGCTGGAACGAATATTTCTTCGCCGCCCTGCTCACTTCGACGGATGCCAAGACCATCCCGGTCATGGTGGCGAGCCAGACCGGCTCGCAAGGCATCAACTGGTGGTCGATGGCAGCGCTTGCCACGGCAGCCATCGCGCCGCTGGCGATCATCGGCATCGCGCTCGAACGCTACCTCATCATGGGCATGACCGCCGGTTCGGTGAAATAACTCCGGGCAGCAAGCACTGGTTCGCACGCAACGTCCGCGTCGCTTGCCCCAAGTCTCTCACTACATCGTCTCCGCCGGCGCGAAGAAGCAGTTTTCGTGCTCCTCGCTCGGATGCAGGCAAATGTGAAAATTATCGTCGCCGGACGGAATGACACTGTCGTAGGGGACAAAATAGCGGTTTTGGTGGGTGACCTTCCGATGATCTCCCGGCCGCAAGATGATCACGTAGCCATCCGTCGTCGGCGTAACAGTTGTACCCGGGATGCTGCTGCATTCGCCTGTCATCAAATCGCCGTGACAGCAGGCTGGCGGATAGCTCCAGCCGCTACTGGCGCTGTGCGCAAACGCAGAAACATTCTGAAGTCCTGCAGCCGTGGCGATCACGCCTGCCAAGCTTGCCATGCATCGTTTTCCGACCGCGTGCACCGAACGTCTCAAGGACTACGGCATCGTTCGGGTGATTATATATTATTCGCATTTGCTAATATATAGAGGGAAGCATTCCCTCCTTTCGAACCGGAACATCAGGGACCAGCTAGCCCCTGAGTGTCGCCCGCAGGTGATCGAGGATCATCGCGACACCCTTTTGCCCCAGCTCGGCCGAAGCCTCCGGCGCGCTCTTCGTGTACCAGCCCTTGTTATCGGCGAAATGGCCGGCATCCACCGCCTCGGGGCATAGCGCCAGCATCAGCGATGTCTCGCCGATGCCAGCATGGTCGAACGGGTATTTGCCGGTCATCGCGGCCGGCATCAGCGGATGCACCTGCACCCAGTTGAAGACGTTCTCGCCATGGGCGTGGCCGGCATAATAGTCGGCCATCTTGTCGGAGCCCCACCAGCCCTCGCCCCGCTCTTTTTCCAGGAAGCGGAAGATCGCCTGCCGACCGGCGGTCTTGAAGGCGAGGTCGGTCGGCATGCCGGCGACAAAATTCTCCGTCTGGTGATGGATGATGGCGTGGATGTTACGGAAGCCGATGCGCAGCAGGCCGTAGAACAGCTCTTCCGCAAAGGGAGCCAGCACCGGACCGCCGACCTGCACCGAGCCGCTGCCTTCCGGCGGCGCCACGGCATAGCTCGCCGCGCCATAGTAGAAGGGCGGCAGGGTGACGATGTCCCTCTCCTTCTCGAGGAGTTCGAGCGTCTTGACGACGGCGAGCGTGTCCATGCCGACCGCCATGTGCTCGCCATGGTATTCGAGCACGCCGAGCGGCAGCACGACCGGCCAGTTTTCTTCGATCGCCTTGCGGATCTGGTGCGGCAGCATCAGTTCGTAGCGCATGCCCCTACTCCATGTTGGTGTGCCGGGCGCGCATCGCCTCAGGCGTCGCGCCGGTCAGCAGCTTGAGCTTCAGAACCATCACCTCGAACAGCAGGAAAAGCGCGCCCTCGAACAGCGAGCCCATCGGCAGTACCGAGGTTCTGGCGACGCCCTGGTCGCTGGCCATGGTCTGGGCCGGAACGAGCAGCGTGAAGTCGGCAAGCTTCGCAGCGCTGCCCGCCGGCTCGGCCGTCAGCAGCAGCACCTTGGCGCCGGCCTCGTGGGCAACACGCATCAAGGTGAGCACGGTGGTGGTTTCGCCCGGTCCGGAACTCGCGAGGAAGACGTCGCCTTTGCCCAGCGGCGGCGTGGTCATATCGCCGACAACCGAAACCGGAAGGCCTAGATGATAGAGCCGCATGGCGAAGCCCTTGACCTGAAGTGCTTCCCGGCCGCAGCCATAGACGACGATCTTGCCGGCATCGGCCAGCATTGCACAGGCGGCGTCGACCCGGTCGTCATCGATACGCCGCACCACGGCGGCAAGCTCGTCCAGCGCGGTCGCAAACATGTCCGGTCCAGCTTGCGTCATGACGGCTCATCCCATTCTGCCGAGGCTTGACTAGGCTTGCGGCGTTGCGATCGCTTTTCGTACGAAACACTTGTTTTTGTTCATGCTATCACCGCGAAAATTGCTGTCCAACGAGCCTCGGTGCTTTTGCTGTGCCAGCGGCGTGATAGTGTCATGTCAGACAAATCGATCCGGGACATTGAGGCTATGAAGACACGGCATTTCGACCGCATCGGCAATGGCGGCATCACCTTCACCGAGCTTGGCTTCGGCACCGCGCCGCTCGGCAATCTCTACCGCGCCGTCTCCGATGAGGATGCCAATGCCACGCTGGAGGCGGCATGGAAGACCGGCTGCCGCTACTTCGACACCGCTCCGCTCTACGGCCTCGGCCTCTCGGAAACCCGGCTCAACCCGTTCCTGCGCGGCAAGAAGCGTGACGACTATGTGCTGTCGAGCAAGGTCGGCCGCCTCATGCACGTCTCTGCGCCCGACCAGCGCACCGGCATCGGCAAGTTCTTCGACACGCCCTCGCGCCGGGAAGTCTACGACTACAGCTATGACGGCGTGATGCGTTCCTTCGAGGCATCGCTGGAGCGTCTCGGCGTCGACCGCATCGACATCCTCTATGTGCACGATGTCGACATCTTCACCCACGGCAGCAAGGAGGCGTCAGACCGGCGCATCGAGGAGTTCATGTCCTCGGGCTATTACGCACTGCTTTCGCTGCGCGACCAGGGTGTGATCAAGGCCTTCGGCGGCGGCATCAACGAATGGCAGGTCTGCCAGACGCTCGCCGAGCGCGGCGATTTCGACCTCTTCCTGCTCGCCGGCCGTTACACGCTGCTCGAGCAGGAAGCGTTGGCCACCTTCCTGCCGCTCTGCGAGAAGCGCGGCATCGGCATCGTTCTCGGCGGTCCTTACAATTCCGGTATCCTGGCGACGGGGCCGAAACCAGGTGCCTTCTACAACTACACCGAGGCGCCGCAAGCCATACTCGACCGCGTGGCGCTCATCGAGGCGGTCTGCCAGCGCCATGACGTGCGGCTGATCGAGGCGGCACTGCAATTCCCGCTGCAGCATCCTAGCGTGATGTCGGTGATCCCTGGCGGCCAAAGGCCGGCAGAGGTCGAAAGCAACCGCGCGCTGCTCGACGTCAAGATTCCGGCGGCCTTGTGGGCGGATCTCAAGCAGGAAGGACTGATGCGCGCCGACGCGCCGACCGGCTGAACGCACGCCCTGCGGACGCGGGGCACAAAAAAGAAGAGCCGGGCAAGCCCGGCTCTTCTGCGCTTAAAGAAAAAGGTCTTAGTTGACCGCGTCCTTGAGGCCCTTGCCAGCCGAGAACTTCGGCACGGTGCGCGCCGGAATCTTCACTTCCGCGCCGGTCTGCGGGTTGCGGCCGGTCGAAGCAGCGCGTTTTGACACGGTGAAATTTCCGAAGCCGACAAGCCGGACATCGCCGCCCTTCTTCAGTTCGCCAGTGATCACGGAGAACACCGCATCGACGGCAGACTGCGCATCAGCCTTCGAAATGCTTGCGGAGTCGGCGACAGCGGACACCAGTTCGTTCTTGTTCATCAAAATTCCCTTCCATGAGAAAACCGGAACGTACGACTCATCCGGCAGGAAACGGACTTTAGAAAGAAGCGTTCCGGAACCCAAGCCGAAAACCGCGGAATTCCGGGCTTTTTTCCACTTTTTCGGAGATTTTTCACATGAAAAAGCCGGGCTGGAAGCCCGGCTCTCTCTTTGTGCGTCGCAATGTTAGAAAATGCTAATGTGCAAGCGACTTGCCGGCGTCGTCGCCAGCATCCACGCCGGCCGGCGGATTCACCGGCTCGACCCATTCGATCGGCTCCGGCATCTTGACCAGCGCGTGCCTCAGCACCTCGCCGACCCGCGAGACCGGAATGATCTCCATGTTGTTCTTCACATTGTCCGGAATCTCCGCCAGGTCTTTGGCGTTGTCTTCCGGGATCAGCACCTTCTTGATGCCGCCGCGCAGCGCGGCAAGCAGCTTCTCCTTCAGGCCGCCGATCGGCAGCACCCTGCCGCGCAGCGTCACCTCGCCGGTCATCGCCACATCGGCGCGGACCGGAATGCCGGTGAGCACCGACACGATCGCCGTCACCATCGCCACACCCGCCGACGGGCCGTCCTTGGGCGTCGCGCCCTCCGGCACGTGGACGTGGATGTCGCGCTTGTCGAACAGCGGCGGCTCGATGCCGAAATCGATGGCCCGCGAGCGAACGTAAGAAGCCGCCGCCGAGATCGATTCCTTCATCACGTCGCGCAGGTTGCCGGTCACCGTCATGCGGCCCTTGCCGGGCATCATGACGCCTTCGACCGTCAGCAGCTCGCCGCCGACTTCCGTCCAGGCCAGACCGGTGACGACACCGACCTGATCGTCGGCCTCGACCTGACCGAAGCGGAAGCGCGGAACGCCGAGATAATCGGCAAGGTTGTCCGCCGTGATCTTCACCGCCTTCTTCTTCGTCCTCAGGATCTCGGTCACCGCCTTGCGCCCGAGCTTCATCAGCTCGCGCTCCAGGCTGCGCACGCCGGCTTCCCTTGTGTAGGTCTGGATGATGCCGCGGATCGCGTCCTCACCGACCGAGAACTCGTTCGGCTGCAGCGCGTGATCGCGGATCACCTTGGGCATCAGGTGACGCTTGGCGATCTCGATCTTCTCGTCCTCGGTATAACCAGCGATACGGATGATCTCCATGCGGTCCATCAAAGGCGCAGGGATGTTCAACGTGTTCGCCGTCGTCACGAACATCACGCTCGACAGGTCGTACTCGACCTCGAGGTAATGGTCCATGAACGTCGAGTTCTGCTCCGGATCGAGCACCTCGAGCAGGGCCGACGACGGATCGCCGCGGAAGTCCTGGCCCATCTTGTCGATCTCGTCGAGCAGGAAGAGCGGGTTGGACTTCTTGGCCTTCTTCATCGACTGGATGACCTTGCCGGGCATCGAGCCGATATAGGTCCGCCGGTGGCCACGGATCTCCGCCTCGTCGCGCACGCCGCCGAGCGCCATGCGGATGAACTCGCGGCCGGTCGCCTTGGCGATAGACTTGCCGAGCGAGGTCTTGCCGACGCCGGGCGGGCCGACGAGGCACAGGATCGGTCCCTTCAGCTTCTTCTGCCGGCTCTGCACGGCGAGATACTCGACGATGCGCTCCTTGACCTTGTCGAGGCCGAAGTGATCCGCGTCGAGCACATCCTGCGCGAAGGCGAGGTCATGCTTGACCTTGGAGTTCTTGCCCCACGGGATCGACAGCAGCCAGTCGAGATAATTGCGCACGACCGTGGATTCAGCCGACATCGGCGACATCGACCGCAGCTTCTTCAATTCGGCTTCCGCCTTCTCGCGGGCCTCCTTGGAAAGCTTGGTCTTCTTGATGCGCGCCTCGATCTCGGCGGCCTCGTCGCGGCCGTCCTCGCCCTCGCCGAGCTCCTTCTGGATCGCCTTCATCTGCTCGTTGAGGTAGTACTCGCGCTGCGTCTTCTCCATCTGGCGCTTCACGCGCGAGCGGATGCGCTTTTCCACCTGGAGCACCGAGATCTCGGCCTCCATGAAGCCCATCGCCTTCTCGAGGCGCTCCTTGACGGAGAGCGTGGCGAGCATCTCCTGCTTCTCGGGGATCTTGATGGCGAGATGCGAGGCAACCGTGTCGGCGAGCTTGGAATAGTCGTCGATCTGGCTGGCGGCACCCACCACTTCAGGCGAGATCTTCTTGTTCAGCTTGACGTAATTTTCGAAGTCGGTGACGACCGAGCGGGCAAGCGCCTCGATCTCGACCTCTTCCTCCTCCGGCTCGACCAGCGCCGTGGCGCGGGCCTCGTGGAAATCGGCACGGTCGGTGAACGAGACGATCTTGGCGCGCGAGGCACCCTCGACCAGCACCTTCACGGTGCCGTCGGGCAGCTTCAGGAGCTGCAGCACATTGGCGAGCGTGCCGATGTCGAAAATGGCATCGGGCTCGGGATCGTCGTCGGCTGCGTTCATCTGGGTGGCAAGCAGGATCTGCTTTTCCTGCCCCATCACTTCTTCCAGCGCCTTGATCGACTTTTCACGGCCCACGAAGAGCGGAACGATCATGTGCGGGAACACGACGATATCGCGCAGTGGGAGGACCGCGAAAACGCCGTCGCCGGAAGACTTGGATATCTTGGCCATTGTCCAACCTTTCATGTCGCGGCCGCTAATTGAGCCAACCGCGAATCTCATATTAACGACCGAGTGTCGTTCCGCCTACCACCGTTTGTGACGGGAGTTTTACAGCACAGAATTCGGCGCTTCGGCCTTCCGCTGTTAGGTGGATGCGGGCGGAGCAAAGATCAAGGGTTAACATGGTCCGCTCACTCGCTCCATCACCAGGCGGCACATCCCTCACAGCAAAACGGCGCCGCACGGGCGCCGTTCCATGAAAAAATTGCCGATCAGCTGTCATCTTAGGCGCTGACGTTGCCCTTCTTTTCCTTCTGCTCGGAATAGATATAGAGCGGCCGGGCGTTGCCGGAGACCACCTCTTCCGAGATCACGACTTCGCGCACGCCTTCCAGCGCAGGAAGCTCGAACATCGTGTCGAGCAGGATTGCTTCCATGATGGAACGCAGGCCGCGGGCGCCGGTCTTGCGCTCGATGGCGCGCTTGGCGATCGCCGACAGCGCGTTCTCGTGGAAGGTCAGGTCGACGTTTTCCATTTCGAACAGCCGCTGATACTGCTTGACCAGCGCGTTCTTCGGCTCGGTCAGGATCTGGATCAGCGCCGGCTCGTCGAGATCTTCCAGCGTCGCCAGAACCGGCAGGCGGCCGACGAATTCCGGAATTAGGCCGAATTTCAGCAGATCCTCGGGCTCGACCTGGCGGAACAGGTCGCCGGTGCGCCGATCCTCGGGCGAAGCCACGGTGGCGCCGAACCCGATCGAGGTCTTGCGGCCGCGATCCGAGATGATCTTGTCGAGACCTGCGAATGCGCCGCCGCAGATGAACAGGATGTTGGCGGTGTCGACCTGCAGGAATTCCTGCTGCGGGTGCTTGCGGCCGCCCTGTGGCGGCACGGAAGCGACCGTGCCTTCCATGATCTTCAGAAGCGCCTGCTGCACGCCTTCGCCCGACACGTCGCGGGTGATCGAGGGATTGTCCGACTTGCGCGAGATCTTGTCGATCTCGTCGATATAGACGATGCCGCGCTGGGCGCGCTCGACATTGTAGTCGGCCGACTGCAACAGCTTCAGGATGATGTTCTCGACGTCCTCGCCGACATAACCAGCCTCGGTCAGCGTCGTGGCGTCGGCCATGGTGAAGGGCACGTCGATGATGCGAGCCAGCGTCTGCGCCAGCAGCGTCTTGCCGCAGCCGGTCGGGCCGATCAGCAGGATGTTCGACTTCGCCAGCTCGACGTCGTTGTTCTTGCCGGCATGCGCAAGGCGCTTGTAGTGGTTATGCACGGCAACCGACAGCACCCGCTTGGCGTAGGGCTGGCCGATGACATAGTCGTCGAGGACCTTGAGGATCTCCTGCGGGGTCGGCACGCCCTCGCGCGACTTCACCATCGAGGTCTTGTTCTCCTCGCGGATGATGTCCATGCAGAGTTCGACGCACTCATCGCAGATGAAGACGGTCGGACCGGCGATCAGCTTGCGCACTTCGTGCTGGCTTTTGCCGCAAAACGAGCAATAGAGCGTGTTCTTTGAATCACCGCCGTTGTTGCTTACCTTGCTCATTTTTCTGTCCTTTCACCGCCTGCCCGCCGATGGTCTGGCCGCATTGGCGTCTCACCAATCTATCGCGGCAATCCGCCACCGCCAGTGTCCCGGCTCACACAGCGCATTCCGTACGAAACACAAATCAGAAAACGCGACAATGATTCGCAGCAACCCCATGCAAAGCTAAGCCGTCGAAAATCAACATAGCCTTAACGTAGGCAATCCCAGCCTTCGAGGGAACAGGCAATTGTGGCCGAAATGCCGCAAGCCGCGCCAAAAGCGCGTTATCCCGCCATTCAGCTGCCAATCAGGGCCTATGCGGTGGCCGTTTCGCCCAGCTCACGCGTCGTGATGACCTTGTCTATCAGACCAAAGTCCTTGGCCTCGTCGGCGGACATGAAATGGTCGCGGTCGAGTGTCCGTTCGATCTCGTCATAGCTCTTGCCGGTATGCTTGACATAGACCTCGTTCAAGCGGCGCTTCAGCTTGATGATGTCCTGTGCATGACGTTCGATGTCCGACGCCTGCCCCTGGAACCCGCCTGACGGCTGGTGGACCATGATGCGGGCGTTCGGCGTGGCAAAGCGCATGTCCTTGTGGCCGGCGCAAAGCAGCAGCGAGCCCATCGAGGCCGCCTGGCCGATGCAAAGCGTCGACACCGCCGGCTTGATGAACTGCATGGTGTCGTAGATCGCCATGCCCGAGGTGACGACACCGCCCGGCGAGTTGATGTAGAGGTTGATTTCCTTCTTGGGGTTTTCCGCCTCGAGGAACAAAAGCTGTGCACAAACCAGCGTCGCCATGCCGTCTTCGACCGGGCCGGTGATGAATATGATGCGTTCCTTCAAGAGGCGCGAGAAAATGTCGTAGGCGCGCTCGCCGCGATTGGTCTGTTCGACCACCATCGGAACGAGGTTCATGTAGGTTTCGACGGGGTTCTTCATGGACTACCCTTGTTGGATGGATTCCGGCGCAGCGAAAGCACGAGCAATTGGGCGGAATCGGTTCTGGATCGTTAAATCCTAAATAGGATGCCGCCTCACCCTAGCGCAAGGCCGCCCCTCCTAGCCATCTGGTTAAGTCGAATCAAGCGCCTCGAGCCGATGAAATGCTGTCGGTTGCGCCCAGCGCTGCCCCTATCCAAAGTGCTTAGGCGACAGCCGGCCGCCACGGTAGCAATTTCTTAACCGCACGGCTTAACGACAAGCCCCGAAATCCCTGTCCGGGGGCGGACCTTCCGATACACTCCTGCGTTGAACCGGCGTCCTTTTTCAACGGGGGGAATGTCATGTCTTACAAGCGTTCCGCATCGCTCGCCTCGGCCAGCCTCGCAATGCTCGCCACCGTTTCGCAAACTGCGGCCAGCGGCCGGGCGCTCGAATGCTACGAGCCGGTGCATAGGCCGGCACTCTACGACACAGTTTATGAAGACGTCATGGTAAGCCCCGGCGGCCAGCTCGTCGACTATGACCCGCCGATCTACGGCACTAGCGAAGGCCTGGAGCAGATCGCCCCGCCTCGCGTCAGCTATGAAGTGGTGCCCGCCGTCACCCGCACCGTCTATCACACGGTCAAGGTGGATGATGGCGGCTATGCCTGGGAATGGCGCGTCATCCACGGCCGCAAGGTGCTGTGCAAGGTATGGCGCAAGGCGCGCTACGCGCGGGTCGCCGAAACCATCATCGTCGTGCCGGAGCGGGTCCGGCGCGTCGTCCTTCCGGCCGAATATGAAGGCGTTGCCCGCGAGGTGCTGGTGCGCCCGGAAGAGCGGCGCATCACCGAAATCCCGCCTTCATACCGGACGGTGGCGCGTCGGGTGGTGGTGCGGGAAGGCTCGACCAGCTGGCGGCGGGTGCATATCCCGCGGCACTGCGTGGATTAGGAGCAAATTGCTCCGGGCAGGTCCGACCGGGCGTCTTCCCGTCCCGGTCGAAAATTCCGGCTCAGGCCAGATCGACGTCGAGGATCGCCATCGAGAAATTGTAGTCGCCGTCGTCCTCGTCCTTGAAGACGATGCCGAGGAACTCGTCGCCGACATAGACCTCGGCCGAGTCTTCCTTGCGCGGACGCGCCTTCACCTGCAGCTTGGGATTCTGGAAGACGCGCTTGAAATAGGCGTCCAGCTTTCTGATTTCGTCCGGCTTCAAAAGTCTTCTCCGAATGCGGCTGTTCGTTGGAACGCGCTTCTGACACGCCGACGATGGCGATGTAAAGGCAAGCCGGCAGCATAACACGGGACAACCGGCACCTGAAATGGCGGCCGGATTCCGGCCGCGGCCGATGCCTGCCGCATTCAGATGTCGAAGCTGACGACGTGGTCCATCGTCTGCGAGGGCAGGAGCTGGTCCATCTGCCGCGAAGGCTGGTCGCAGCCGGTCTCGCCGACGACGCGCGCCGGCACGCCGGCGACCGTCTTGTTGTGCGGCACTGGCGACAGCACCACCGAGCCGGCCGCGATCTTCGAGCAGTGGCCGATCTCGATATTGCCGAGGATCTTGGCGCCGGCGCCGATCAGCACGCCGCGGCGGATCTTCGGATGGCGGTCGCCGCTGGCCTTGCCGGTGCCGCCGAGCGTCACGCCGTGCAGGATCGAGACATCGTCCTCGATGACGGCCGTCTGGCCGACCACCAGGCCGGTGGCGTGGTCGAGGAAAATGCCCTTGCCGATGCGGGCGGCCGGATTGATGTCGGTCTGGAACACCGAGGACGAGCGGCTCTGCAGGTAGAGCGCGAAGTCCCTGCGGCCCTGGTTCCACAGCCAATGCGCCAGCCGGTGCGTCTGGATGGCATGGAAGCCCTTGAAATAGAGCACAGGCATGATGAAGCGGTCGCAGGCCGGGTCGCGGTCGTAATAGGCCTGGATGTCGACGCGAACTGTCCCGCTCCACTCGGGATCGTCGGCAAGCATCGCCTTGAAGGTCTGCCGGATGAGGTCGGAGCCGATGTCCTGGTGTGCCAGGCGCTCGGCCAGCCGATGAATGACCGCTTCTTCCAGGCTTTCCTGATTGAGGATGGTCGAATAGAGGAAAGCGGCAAGCAGCGGGTCGCGGTTCACCGCCTCCATCGCCTCGTCGCGGATCGCGCGCCAGATCGGATCGACCGGCTGCACCATGATGCTGGGGCGGGCTATCGTAACGCTGTTCATCGACGGTCTCCGGCCTGCTCGTTCATCCGGCGGCACATATAGGCCAGATCGTAGCACGGTTGAACTCAATTTTCCTTAGTGCTTTGTCAAATGGACTTGGTTCACGGAAATTCAAGCCGCAATGGAAAACGAACCCTTGATCGACGAAGCGCTGAAACGCGAGCTTACCGCGCTCTATGGGGCCGGGGACAGGCATTACCACGACCTCTCTCATGTCGAGGCCATGCTGGCCTTGGCCGGAGAATGCCGACGCCTGCTCCATGATCCCGACGCCGTCGAAGCGGCGATCTGGTTCCACGACGCGATCTATGACAGCCGCGCCAAGGACAACGAGGCCAAAAGCGCGGCCTTGGCGGAGCAAAAGCTTTCCGGCCGCGTCAGCTCGGAGCGTCTCAGCCGCATTGTGGCGATGATCGACGCCACCGCCACGCATCAGTTGCCGCAGCTCGACGACGAGAAGGCGACAAGCGACGCAGCCCTGTTCCTCGACATGGACCTGGCAATCCTTGGCGCCGAGCCGGGCGCCTTCGATGCCTATGAAAAGGCCGTCCGGCGCGAATATGGCTGGGTCGAGGAGCCGATGTGGCGCGCCGGCCGCGCCGCGGTGCTGAAGAGTTTTCTGGCCCGCCCGCATATTTTCCATACCGCCGAGTTCCAGCGGCGGTTCGAGGCGCAGGCCCGAAAGAACGTGCAACGGTCACTGGCCGCGCTCGAGGCCGGATAATGCCGTTCAGAGCGGATTCTCGGCGTAGAACTCCAGCACCCGCTGCTTGAAGCTTTTATCGCCGACGGCAAGCATATGGTCGCGTCCCTCGATGTGAAAGGCCTTCGCGTTCGGCATCAGCGCGGCGAGCTCGTCGGGCGAACCGGCGATGTCGTCCTTCGTGCCGACGGCGATCAAGGTCGGCTGCGCGATGCGCGCCACATCCTCCTCGCTCATGGACGCGCGCGAGCCGACGATGCAAACGGCAAGCGCCCGGCGGTCGCTGCGCGTCTGGTCGGCGAAGGCGCGAAACGAGCGGCCGCGCGCATGGCTGATCGTGGCGGGATCCTCGGCCAGAAGCGCATCGGCGATCGGATCCCAATCGCCGACCCCGTCGACGAGACCGATGCCGAGGCCACCCAACACCAGCGTCGCAACCTTGTCCGGATTGGACAACGCCATGAATGCGGATACCCGCGCGCCCATCGAATAGCCCATGACATGGGCGCGTTCGATGCCGAGGCGATCGAGCAGCGCGGCCGCGTCCGAGGCCATCTTGTCCGGCGTGTAGTCGGCCTCGTCGTAGCTCTTCGACGAGGAGCCGTGGCCGCGATGGTCGAAGGCGATGGCGCGGTAGCCGGCGTCGTTCAGCGTCTTGAACCAGCCGGGCGAGACCCAATTGACGTAGTGGCTCGAGGCGAAGCCATGGATCATCAGCACCGGGTCGCCCTGCCCGGACCCCGGCTGGCGGTCGAGATAGGCGAGTTCGAAGCCGTCATGGGAAAAAAATTGCATTGGTGTTGCCGCAGTCAGTTGGAACCGGCGCCCGACGCCTTGGCGATCGCCGGATGGCGCAAGAGATCGCCGTCCCTGAGACCGTCCTTGGCGGCCGTTCCCGCCTTGAGCTCGAGCACGAAGCTTACGGGCTGCCCCGGAGAAATGATCGCCTCGGATTCCGGTTCGCCGCGCTTGATGGCCTTAATCTTGCCGTCCTGGCCGACAAAGACCAGATCGAGCGGCATCGGCGTGTTCTTCATCCAGAAATTCACCTCGCCGGGCTTCTCGAACACGAACAACATGCCGTGATCGTCGGCCATGTCCTTGCGAAACATCAGCCCGGCCTCACGCTCTTCGGAGGTATCGGCGATCTCGATGGAGAAGGAGTGCTTGCCGGAGCCGGTCATCGCGACCAGCGGCGTCGGATCGACCGGCAGCATCATGGCCTGGCCGTCCGCCGCACTCGGTTTCAGGGCACTGAAATAGACGGCCAAAACGATGGCGGCGCAAAGCGCGCCCACGGTCAGCCAGTTGCGGTGAGTCATATGATACCTCGTCAAGGCCTTGTCCTAGACCATGATCCAGCCAAGTGGAACCGGTTTTCGGACAAGATCGGACTTGCACGTGCAAGGCCTTGCCTTGTCATGCGACAGGGCCGTCCCGATCGTGCCGGGAAACCCTGATGCATGTTGGCAGAAAATGCGTAGCAGTTTGAGAGAACGCCGCCGGAATCCGTTCCGACGCGCCTTTAGTGCGAGACCGGCAAGGTGCCCACATCGGGGTGAATTTCGGCGGCCATAAGGCCTTTGTCGCCGCGCCCGAAGCGAACCAGCACGACCTGACCGGGCCTCAGCTCGGTGATGCCGTAGCGGCGCAGCGTCTCCATGTGGACGAAGATGTCCTCGGTGCCCTCACCCCGGGTCAGGAAGCCGAAGCCCTTGGTGCGGTTGAACCACTTCACCAGCGCCCGTTCGAGCCCGCTCTCCGCCGTCACGGTGACGTGCGTGCGCTGCTCCTGCTCCGCCGGATGCACCGCAGTCGAAGCATCCATGGAAAGAACGCGGAACGCCTGCAGGCCACGCTCGCCCTGCTTGACGAGGCAGACCACGCGCGCGCCTTCCAGTGCGGTCTGGAAGCCGTCCCTTCGAAGACATGTCACATGGAGGAGAACGTCACCCGAGACGCCATCGTCCGGGAGAATGAAGCCGTAGCCCTTGGCCACGTCGAACCATTTGATTGCCCCGGCGATCTCGACAAGCTCGGCATCGCCGCCGCTGTCCCGCTTCAAGGCGTCGTCAAGGCTTCCGTCCCGCCCCATGAAAGAGGCTTTTTCCCCCATAAGAATGCCCCCTTTTCCAACTGCAACAACGACTGATTCTTGCCATGAGATTAACACTGCGGCTTCCGGGGTGTGCAAGACCTGACGTGCCTTTTTTCACCGTTGCGCACGGGAAAGCCTTAATAGTTGTTTGCCGGCGCCGGTCGGCACGCAATAGCACGGCCCGAAATCGACTGCTCCCCTCGGTTTGTCCGACGATTGCCCTTTGACGGAGCGGCTCCTATGGTGCGCCGCAACGCAACGCTCCGAGGAAACCGATATGCGCTATCTCCATACAATGGTCCGCATCGCCGATATCGATCGATCGCTCGATTTCTACTGCAACAAGCTCGGCCTCAAGGAAGTGCGTCGCTACGAGAACGAGCAGGGACGCTACACGCTGATCTTCCTCGCCGCGTCCGAGGACGAGCAAAGCGGCATCAGCGAAAAGGCGCCGCTGGTCGAGCTGACCTACAATTGGGACCCGGAAGAGTATAAGGGCGGCCGCAATTTCGGCCACCTCGCCTATGAGGTCGACGACATCTACGCCACCTGCCAGAAGCTGATGGACAGTGGCGTGACCATCAACCGGCCGCCGCGCGACGGCAACATGGCCTTCATCCGCTCGCCCGACGGCATCTCGATCGAGCTCTTGCAGAAAGGCCCGGCTAAGGCGAAGGCCGAACCGTGGGCCTCGATGCCGAACACCGGAAGCTGGTAGGCGTCGGCCCATCCCGAGGATTTGACCGGCCGGTCCATGGTGTTCCGCCGAATGGTGCCTATGTACCCGCTTGCAGCGCCAGCCCGATCGGGCTGGCGCTTTCCTTGAGCCGTTAGGAGAATTCCATGCCGACCAGCCGCGCCGACGTCGCTACCGAACACGCCAGCCGCTATCTGCAGCAGCTCTGCAAGCATTGGGCGCACAAGTTCCCGGTCGAGTTCGACCCGCACCACGGCGCCATACAGCTCTCGCTCGGCCGCACCGTCATGGATGCCGACGACAAGGCCCTTCACATCGCGGTTGCCGCTGATGATCCCACCTCGCTTGAGCGGTTGGAGACGGTCGTCGCCGACCACATCAAGCGCTTCGCCTTCCGCGAGGAGCTGACCTTCGACTGGCAAAAGGCCGCCTGAACCCAGCGCAATCCAGGAAAAGTGCCTCGCGGTTTTGCGTCCGGAATTGCCTAATGCATGTCGCGCAAAAGTGTGCAGCGGTTTTGCGAAAACGACATGCATAAAAACAGAATCAATAGTCAGCCGCCGGCCTTGCCCGCCATTTCGAGCAGGGCGAGCACGCTGCGCCAGTTGCGCGCCGTGCCCGGCACCTTCAGCGTGCGCGGGATGAGGTTGGCGAACACCGATTTGCCGATCCCGTCGGGTGCATGCAGGTAGAGCACGTCGCCCTTGATCTCGAAACGCTCCGGGCCGGTGCATTTTTCCGCGAGTCGCTTGGCCTCTTCTGCGGTCGGCTCGCGTTCCAGCACGTAGGCGTGCAGCTTCGTCGGCTCGCCGGCGACCTCGGGATACGGATTGCCTTCGACCAGCCGTTCGAACCAGCCGGCGTCGCGCACCATGATGCGCGAATTGAAGCCCCATTTCTTCTCGAAGGCCGCTTCGAGCTGCTTTGCCAGCGCTGCCGCTTCGCCCTTCTTCGCGCGAAACACCACGTTGCCGCTTTGCACATAGTTCGCGACGTCGCTGAAGCCGAGGCCTTCGAAGAACGACTTCAGTTCCGCCATCTTGACGATGCGGTTGCCGCCGACATTGATGCCGGAAAACAGCGCCACGAAAACCGTCCCTTTGTCGCTCATTTTTGGTCCGCTCATATGATGAGCCCCGCCAGCGTCTCGTTGTCGGTGATGTCCTGATACTGCACGCCCTCGGCGTCGAAATTGGCTTTCAGCAGATCGAAGTTGCGCCGGTCCTTGGTTTCGATGCCGATCAGCACCGAGCCGAAATTGCGTGCCGATTTCTTGAGATATTCGAAGCGCGTGATGTCGTCGTCCGGGCCGAGCATCTCGAGGAAGTCGCGCAGGGCGCCCGGCCGCTGCGGGAAGCGGATGACGAAATACTTCTTCAGCCCCTCGAAGCGCAGCGCCCGCTCCTTCACGTCGGGCAGACGCTCGAAGTCGAAATTGCCCCCGGAGACGACCGCAACGACGGTCTTGCCCCTGATCTCCTTGCGCGAAAAATCCTTGAGCGCGTCGATCGCCAAGGCGCCGGCCGGCTCCAGCACCACGCCCTCGACATTGAGCATCTCGATCATCGTCGCGCAGAGCCGGTTCTCCGGGACGAGGCGCACAGAGTCGGCGGTGAACTCCTTGAGATGGCGCAACGGCTCGCGGCCGATCTCGGCGACCGCTGCGCCGTCGACGAAATTGTCGACCTTGGCGAGCTTGATCCGCTTGCCGCTGGAAAGGCTCTCGCTGAGGCTCGGCGCGCCCGCCGGCTCGCAGAACATGAAGCGCGTGTCGCGATGGCGGTCGGAGAAATAGTGGGTGATGCCGGCGGCCAGGCCGCCGCCGCCAACCGGCAGCATGACGATGTCGGGCATGCGCCCGCCTGGCATCTGGGCCGCGATCTCATAGGCGACCGTCGCCTGGCCCTCGATGATGTCCTTGTGGTCGAAGGGCGGCACCATATGCGCGCCGGCGGCTTCGGTGAATTCGAAGGCGGCGCGATAGCAATCGTCGAAGAAATCGCCGACCAGCCTGATCTCGACGAAATCGCCGCCGAACAGCCGCGTCTTGTCGATCTTCTGCTGCGGCGTCGTGACCGGCATGAACACCACGCCTTTTTTGCCGAAATGCCGGCAGACGAAAGCGAAGCCCTGGGCGTGATTGCCGGCCGAAGCGCAGACGAACAGCTCGGCATTGTTGCCGGCGGCGAGCGCCTTGCGAAAGAAATTGAAGGCGCCCCGGATCTTGTAGGAGCGGACCGGCGTCAGGTCCTCGCGCTTCAGAAGGATGCGGCCGCCGGTCTTCTTCGACAGATAGTCGTTCTCCTGCAGCGGCGTTTCCGGAAATATCCCGCGGATCGCCTCAGCGGCAGCGGCGACGCGAGAAGAGAAGCTGTTCATGAGGCGATCGCTCTCGGATTGCATGGCGCGAAACGCTGGCTATCGCACAAATCGACGCTTGCGGCCACCGATGCAGCGGCACAGCCTATTTGGCTTTCGCGCAACAGTGTCGCGGCCGTCGCCAACCGCCGAGCAAATTTCCGCTGGACACGACTTACTTCTGCCGCACTTCGCCTGTCCGGGAGATTTCGCGGAGGAGGATGGCCAATTGCGGCCGCAGTGGATTTGTTCGACGTGCATGTGAAGACGCTTTTGATCATTGCCCTGGCACTGCTGACGGCAGGCTGCGCGGGAACGCAGACGCAGGAAATTCTGGGCAGCGTCGTCGTGCCGACGACCGCGACCGAGATCGCCGGCAACCACTCGATCTTCATCGCCACCACGCGCAAGCGCTCCGACGACCCGAACAAGGTCTTCGACGGCGAGCGTTCGGCGACGCTGAACTATGCGCGCGTCAGCGTCACGGTGCCGCCCGTCCACCAGACAGGCCAGATCGAGCGGCGCTCGCGCGGCACGTCGAACGACCCGACCAAATATTTCATGGCTTCCGAGGTCGTCGGCTACGACACGCAGCCGAAATTCGCCAGCGCGCTCAATGCCGACATCGACGCCCGCGGCGGCCGCGTCATGGTCTTCGTTCACGGTTACAACACCGGCTTCGACGACGCCGTTTACCGGCTGACCCAGATCGTCCACGATTCCGGCTATCCCGGCACGCCGGTGCTGTTCTCCTGGGCTTCGGGCGCCAAGACAACCGACTACGTCTATGACAAGGAAAGTGCCGCCGCCGCCCGCGACCAGCTGGAAGTGACGCTGAGGATGCTCGCGCAGACGGGCGCGCGGCGCATCGACATCGTCGCGCATTCGATGGGGACCTGGGTGACGATGGAGACGCTTCGCCAGCTCGCCATCACCGGCGACCGCGATCTCAACGGCAAGCTCGGTGACGTCGTTCTGGCTTCGCCCGACATCGACGTCGATGTCTTCAAGAGCCAGATGCGCCGCTACGGCAAGCCCGACAAGCCTTTCATCCTGCTCCTGTCGGACGATGACCGCGCGCTCCGGCTCTCCGGCCTGATTGCCGGTTCACGCCCGCGCGTCGGCGACTACAGGGACGCCGCCGATCTCGCTTCCTATGGCGTCACGGTGGTCGACCTCTCCAATGAGAAGGGCAGCGACAGCTTCAACCACACCAAATTCGCCGACAACCCTGTGCTGGTGAAGATGATCGGCCAACGGCTGCGCGAGGATGACGGCTTTGCCAGCGACCGCGACGTCACCGACCGCATCAGCCAGCTCGCCACCCAGTAACCGCGTTTGCGCGGTTGTTGCCTCTGCATCGACTTTGAACTGGACCGGGCCGGCCTCAGGCTCTATCGAAATAGCGGGAGGCTGGCCGTCCTTGGGGGACCCCGGGTGACCGTGCGTGTGAAGATTGTCCTTGGCCTTGCGTTCGCGCTCGCCGTTACCGGCTGCGCCGGGCAGAGCGCGCATGACCTGCTCAACCGTAAGGCCGTTGCGGTGCCCGCCTCCGACATTGCGGCCAAGCACGAGATCTTCGTCGCCACCACCCGTCAGCAGGCGACCAAGGAGCCGCGGCAGGTCTTCGACGGCGACCGGTCGCTGACCACCAGCTACGCCCGTGTCGATGTCACGGTTCCAAAGATCCATGAGGTCGGCGCGATCGAGCGCGCCAAAGGATCGGCCGACAGCAACCCGGCCAAGCAGTTCACCGCCACCGATGTCGTCCACTATGCCGACGCCTCGCAATTTGCCAAGGCGGTCGGCGCCGACATCGCCATAAGTGGCGACCGCGCTCTGGTGTTCGTGCACGGCTTCAACAACGGGTTCGACGACGGCGTCTACAGGCTGACCCAGATCGCTCACGACACCAAATATCCGGGGACGCCAGTGTTGTTCTCCTGGGCGTCGAGCGGCAAGACGACCGGCTATATCTATGACAAGGACAGCTCCACAGCCGCGCGCGACGACCTCGAGGCGACGCTGAGGATGCTCGCCAAGACCAAAGCCAAGAGCATCGACATCATCGCCCATTCGATGGGCACCTGGCTGACGATGGAAGCGCTGCGCCAGCTCGCCATCACCGGCGACCGCGACCTCAATGGCAAGCTCGGCTATGTCATCCTCGCCTCGCCCGACATCGACGTCGATGTCTTCAAGAAGCAGATGATCCGGTACGGCAAGCCGGACAAGCCGTTCGCCATTCTGCTTTCGGGCGACGACCGCGCGCTCAAGCTGTCCAGCTTCATTTCAGGCGACAAGCCGCGCGTCGGCGACTATGGCAACGCTGCCGATCTCGCAAGCTACGGCGTGGTCGTTGCGGATCTGACCAACACCAAAGGCGGCGACCGTTTGAACCATGCCAAGTTCGCCGACAACCCGGTTCTGGTGCAATTGCTGGGCGACCGGCTGCGCACGCCGGCAGCCCTGCGGGCGGACGAACCGCAAGGGGCGGGCTTGGAAAATATCGGCCAAGGTATCGGCAAGGCCGTGGGATCGGTCGCCGAAGTGGTCATCACCACGCCGTTCAAGGTTCTGACCATCGCCACCGGCGGCTGAGCGCCGGCGGCAGCCCGCTCACACAAAGAGATCGACTTTCTGGAACGTCGTCACGTCGACCAGGCCGACGTCCGAAATCCTGAGCTCCGGAATGACCACCAGCGCCAGCAGCGAGTGCTGCATATAGGCGTTGTTGAGCGAGCAGCCGACCTTGCGCATCGCCTGCGTCAGCTGCTCGGCCTTGGCGGCGACGATCTCGGCGCGCTCGTCCGACATCAGCCCGGCGATCGGCATTTCGACCAGCGCCAGTTCCTTGCCCTTGGAATAAAGCACGACGCCGCCGCCGACCTCGCTCAGCCGGTTGACGGCCAACGCCATGTCCTCCTTGTTGGTGCCGACGACGATGATGTGGTGCGCGTCATGCGCCACGCTCGAGGCCATCGCGCAATCTTCCATGTAGCCGAATCCGGAGACGAAGGCGTTGGTGACGCCGCCCGTGCCCCTGTGGCGCTCCACCAGGGCGATCTGGCAGATGTCGTTGCGGCGATCCATGGCAACCAGCCCGTCCTCCACCGGCAGGTCCGCCTCCAGCGCCCGCGTCGGTGCCTGGTTCTCGATTACCCCGATCACCCGCGCCCGCACCTCGTTGGCGCCTTGAGGCGCCGCGATATCGAAATCCGTTGCCGCGAGCTTCTTGCCGAGCTTGACCGTGTTCTTCGCCGTCCGCGGATAGTCGTAGGCGGGAATGTCGATCTCGAGCTTGCCCGCCTTCGCCAGCCGGACGCCGCGGGCATAGACCTCATCGATGGTCATCTGGGCGAGATCGGAGACGATCAAAAGGTCGGCGAGCCGACCCGGCGCGATCGAGCCGATCTCGCGCTCCAGCCTGAAATGCTGGGCGGTGTTGAGCGTCGCCATCTGGATCGCCGTCACCGGCTTCAGGCCCTGGCCGATGGCGTGCCGCACCACGCGGTCCATATGGCCTTCATGAACCAGCGTGCCGGAATGGCTGTCGTCGGTGCACAGGATGAAGTTGCGCGGGTCGATGCCGCCCTCGGTGACCGCCTTGATTTGCGCCGCGACGTCGTACCAGGCGGAACCCAGCCTCAGCATCGCCTTCATGCCCTGGCGCACGCGCGCGATCGCGTCCTCGGCCCGCGTGCCTTCATGATCGTCCTCGGCGCCGCCAGCGACATAACCATGGAAAGGCAGGCCGAGATCGCGCGAGGCATAATGGCCGCCGACCGTCTTGCCGGCCTTGACCGTCTCGGCGATCTCGCCCGACATCACCGGATCGTTGGCGGCGACGCCGGGAAAATTCATCACCTCGCCAAGTCCGATGATGTTTTCCCAGGTCATCGCCTCCGCGACATCGGCGACGGTAAGCTCCGCGCCTGCATGCTCCAGTCCCGGGGCCGAAGGCACGCAGGACGGCATCTGCACATGCACGTTGATCGGCATCGCGACGGCCTCGTCATGCATCAGGCGGACACCCGGCAGACCCAGCACATTGGCGATCTCGTGCGGATCGATGAACATCGAGGTCGTGCCGTGCGGGACCACGGCGCGGCAGAACTCCGTCACCGTCACCATGCCGCTCTCGACATGCATGTGCGCGTCGCACAGCCCGGGCACCAGATAGCGTCCGCCGGCATCGACCACCTTGGTCCCCTGCCCGATGGCGTGGCCGGCATTCGGCCCGCAATAGGCAAAGCGCCCGGCGGCAATCGCAATGTCGGTGCCGGGAATGATCTCGCCGGAATGGACATTCACCCAGCGCCCGTTGCGGATGACCAGATCGGCGGGCTTGCGCCCCATCGCGACGTCGACCAGATGCGTCGCCACCTCGGTCCAGGGCTTGGGTTTTGTCGGATTGGTGCGGCTCGCCATGACGGACTCCTGTTTGCCCGACTGTGCCAAGCGGGCGCGGTTTTGACCAGTTGGCAAAACTGGTTTGTTTTTAAGGCGGATATCTCCTCCGGCAGGGCGAAATCGCCTAGACTGGACGCTCTGGTGACCGCTCGGGGCGCGAAAGAGATGGCACACGCGACGCGGTTCGCAATTTTCGTGCTGTCGGCAGCCTTGGCCGGCCTGGCCTTCTTCACCTTGCATTCGTTCTGGGCCTGGGCGGCGCCGATCGCTCTCTCCGTTGCCGGCTCGCTGCTCGCCGAATACGCTTTCGGCCGGTTGGCCTCGCCCGAGGAGAAGCAGCGCGACCTGGAAGACCGCGTCCGCAATCCACCGACGTAAACCACTGTTGCAGCCATGCAATTCCGTTCGGCGACAAATGAGGTTAGGCTGCGGCAAAAGATGCTTTCGAAACCGCCATTTCGGGGAGCTCGATGCGTCGTTTGACGCTCGCCAGTGCCGGCTTTCTTGCGCTGCTGTCCGGGCCGACCTTGGCTGCGGACGCAGGCGCCGACCTGCCCATGACCGCGCCAGGCTTCGACTGGACGGGCTACTATGCGGGCCTGCAGGCCGGCTATGGCTGGGGCTCCTCCGACATCTCCGGTACTGAAGGCGAGCCGTTCGCCGCTTCGCCCGATCTCGATGGCGGCTTTGTCGGCGGCCATGTCGCCGGCCTCTGGCAGTTCAACCAGGCGGTGATCGGCGCGCGGGCCGAGCTCAACTATGCCTCGATCGACGGCTCGGCCCTCCTTGGTCCCGGAAATTCTGTCGGCACGGACATTAAATGGCTCGGTTCGGTCAATGCCGAGGCTGGCCTGGCGGCCGATCGCTGGCTGGTCTACGGCGTCGGCGGCGTCGCCTTCGCCGGTATCGAAACCTCGCAGGATGCCGCTGCTACCGGCTTCGCCAAGACCCGCGCCGGCACCGGCTGGACGATTGGCGCCGGGGTCGACTATGCGCTGAGCAACAATATCGTCGTCGGCGCGCAGTACCGCTATTACGATTTCGGCAAGGAGCATTTCGACGTCCCGGACGACTTCTCCGATCGCGACCAGGACGTGAAGCTGCACACGCTAGGCGTGAATTTCAGCTACAAGTTCTGAATTGCGGAGCAGTAACGGAACGAAGGTGGCCGGCGCCCGCAGGGGGCGGGGGAATGGGTAGGGTTCCTGAAAGACGCCGGCCGCGGCGGATCAAATCCACCACGACGGTGACCGTAGCGAACGCCTCGGAAGGCGTAATTGCGCGATCACGCCACTATCCAGGATCAGGCCGGATGGTCTTGCCGGCCGGCATGGCGGCCAGGCACTCCTCCAGCCGCTCCAGGCGCGCCTTTTGCCATCGCAAGCTGTGCGCAATGTCGTGAAGCTTCCCCTTGCCCCCCGAGTTCGCGGCCTCGATCAAATCGAGCTCGAGCTGGGTGATCTGGCGCCGCAGCTCCCGCGCCTCGGCTTCCCGCAATCCCTTGATCCACCCTGCCCCGCGCATTGTCACACGCATATGCCGTCAATGCAGGCTGGAATGTTGGCAAGGAAACGCTAACGATATCGGTGCGGGCAATCTCGCATTTTAAACATCACTAATATAGTGCCGCCACAGTGCCGTTTTTGCGCCGCCGTGCTTGGCGGAAGGTCCTCACGCCCGTAAACATGGCTTGACGGCCTTGGGCTGGCATCTGAAAAGGGCTCGCCTGCGGACGTGGCGGAATTGGTAGACGCAAGGGACTTAAAATCCCTCGATCTCTGATCGTACGGGTTCGATTCCCGTCGTCCGCACCACCCTTCGCTCTTCCGCGAGTCCTCCGAAGCCTTGGCGAAGGAGGAGCCTCGGGCGGCAGGTTACCCGATCGAAAGCTTTTCCATGCATCAATCGCTGGCGCGCATGGGAAGGGCTTGGGATGTCGACAATCGGGGCGATTTACCGCCGTACCCATCCGTCGGTCGCAATCGTCTGGCTGGCGCTCAGCGCCGTTCTGAGCCTGCTGCTGTTGCAAGGCAAGATGCCCAACGGCGACGTCGACGACCTGCTGAAACTGCATGAAATCAAGCATCTTCTACAAACGGGCAATCCGTTCGACAGGACGCTGACCGGTATCGCTCAGCCCGAACCCATGGTCTCGCACTGGCCGTGGATCGTCGACGCGCCCTATGCGCTGCTGGCTGTCGCGCTTGCGCATTTCGTCGGGACGGAAGCTGCAGTCTCCACCGCCGCGTTCATCGTGCCGCCGCTGCTGCTCCTGGTCGCGATAACCCTGCTTTTCCTGGTGATCAGGGAGTTCGAATTCGAACACCCCGGCGCGGTATTGGCCGTCGCCGCCTTCGCCGGATTGCCGTCATTCGCGGAATTTCAACCCTGGCGTATCGACTACCACAATCTGCAGATGCTCATTCTCCTGGGGGCAGCACTGCTGACGATCCGAGGCGGACGCCTTGCCGCCGGGCTGAACGGCGCCTTGATGGCTCTGTCTACGGCCATCAGCGCCGAAATGGCGCCCTTCCTTGCTCTGCCGGCCGGCTTCTACGCATTGGCGTTCGTCGCCGGGAAGAAAGACGCTGGCAAAGATCTTCGGGCATACGGTCTCGTGCTGGCGGCAACCGGCACGGCCGCGTTCTTTGTTGTGGTGGGCCCCCACGCCTACACAAGCGCCGCCTGCGACCGTTATTCGCTTTTGCACCTCACCGCGCTTGCGGTCACCGGCGTCGTGCTTACGGGCGTCTCTGCGGCGGAGAGAGCTGGAAGCTGGCGGATACGGGCGTTGTGCCTCCTCGCCGGCGCCGGCGCGACCGCCGCGCTGCTTGTCTTCTTTTTTCCCCAGTGCGCCGGCGGTCCGCTCGTCGGGGTGAGCGACTACGTACGCGACAATTGGCTTTCGCGCATCAAACAGGAGCACAGCGCTTTCCTCAGCCCGGACTTTCTGAGCTCCGATCGTTTCGCCAGGTTTTTCCTCGCCATACTGGGCACCGCGGCGACATGCGTTTTGGCCATTTCCGGCAAGACAACAAGGCGAGCCTGGATCGTTCTTGCAGCCTTCTCGACGGTCGGTCTCCTGCTGGGACTGCTCTATCTGCGATATCTCCGCTTTTTCCCGCTCTTCGTCGGCCCAGGGGTCGCCCTGCTTATCCACCAAGGCCTTCCTGCCCGGCTGTCGCTGCGGCGCTGCTTCGGCGCAATATCCGACGACGGGTTGCCGGGCGTTTCGCTTCTAGCCGCTCCGGGCGTGGCGATCATCGCCGCCCTCTTTCTAGTCCAAATGGTTTGGCCCCCCGCGGAAATGCGGCCTCTCGGCATCGATATCGCCAGGGCCTGCGAGAAAGCCGGCGCCGGTTTCGTTTGGCCGGACGGCGCGCGGCTGTTCGCGCCTCCCAATATCGGGGCCGCCGCTTTGGGATCTCCCGTCGGGCTCGAGGTCGTGGCCGTCCCTTTTCACACATCGGCCAAGGGCATCGAGCGCGTCCTGCGATTTTTCGATCCGGCTACGCCCGATCCGGCGCGGCTGCTTGATGAAACCAAGGCCACTCATGTCGCGGTCTGCCGCGTGGAGGAAGAAACCCTCGAGCCGGTCGAAGCGCAGTTTCCGTTGGCCAGCCGGTTGGCCACAGGAAAGCCTCCAGACTGGCTGGCGGAGTGTACCGTTGCCGGCCCGCTGCGCATCTATCGATATCCAGCGGCAGGCGGTCCGTCCGGCCAATGCCCTGTCGCGAGCCGATGAGCCGTACGCGGTGACGCCCGTCAGGGCGTGATCGGGTTCAATTTCAGATGCTGGATCAGGATGATCGTCTTGGCGTCGACGATACGGCCAGCGGCGATGCCGGCCAGCGCCTCGTCGAGCGGTATCTCCAGAACCTCGATGTCCTCACCCTCCTCCGGGGCTCCGCCGCCGTCGGAGATGCGATCGGCCGGCGAATAGCGCGCGGTGAAGAACCAGAGCCGTTCCGTCACGCTGCCGGGGCTCATGAAGGGCGCGAACAGCCGCTCGACGTCCTTCAGCCGGTAGCCGAGCTCCTCTTCCGCCTCCTTGCGGATGCATGTTTCCGGATCGTTTTCGTCGAGCAGGCCGGCGCAGGCCTCGATCAGCGGCTCGCGGTGGCCGGTGGCATAGGCCGGATAGCGGAACTGCCGCACCAGGAGCACCGTGGAGCGCTCCGGATCGAAGGGCAGGATCACAGCGCCGTCGCCGCGGTCATAGGTTTGGCGGGTCTGCGTCTCCCAGCGCCCGTCGCGGCGGCGATAGTCGAGCACCGTCTTCTTCAGCACCGCCCAGTCGTCGGACAGGACTTTTTCAGAGCGGATGCGGACGCGATCTTCCATGGTGGGCTCCGTGCTGCCGCGGCAAGGGTTAGCGGCGAACGGGCGCCTGCGCAATCCTGGAAACCGGCTGGTCCAGCAAGACTTTCACCGGCTCGCGTCTGGCGCGAAGCGCCGCGGCTCCTTAGATAGCGATATCTCTCCCAGGAGCCCGTTTCATGACGCCATCTCTCTTCCAGCCGATCACCCTTGGCAACCTCACCTTCCCCAACCGCATCGCGGTGGCGCCGATGTGCCAGTATTCGGCCGAGGACGGCTCCGCCAGCGACTGGCATCTCCACCACTGGATGAACCTCGCCATATCCGGCGCCGGCATGGTGACCGTCGAGATGACCGACGTCGAGCGGCGCGGCCGCATCTCGCACGGCTGCCTTGGCCTTTACTCCGAGGACAACGAAGCGGCGGCCAAGCGCACGCTCGATGCCGCCAGGCGCGTCGCCGCCCCCGGAACCAAATTCGGCGTCCAGCTCGCCCATGCCGGGCGCAAGGCCTCCAACCGGAGACCCTGGGAAGGTGGCGGTCCCTTGCAGCCGGGCGAGGATCCCTGGCAGACGGTTTCGGCTTCGGCCATCGCCTATGACACAGGATGGAATGTGCCGCACGCACTGGAGGAAGACGAGATCCAGCAAGTCATCCAGCGTTTCGCCGAGGCGGCCAAGCGGGCAGAGCGTGCCGGCTTCGACTTCATCGAATTGCACGCCGCGCACGGCTATCTGATCTTCCAGTTCCTGTCGCCGCTTTCCAACCGGCGCACCGACCGTTGGGGCGGCTCGCTGGAAAACCGCATGCGCTTCGCCGTCGAGATCGCCAGGGCGGTCAAGAAGGCCGTTCCGAACCTGATGCTCGGCGCACGCCTCTCGGTGAAGGAATGGGTCGAGGGCGGTTTCGACGTCGAAGAGGCGATCGAAGTCGCCAGGGCGCTGAAGGCCGAAGGCATCGCCTATCTCTGCTGCTCCAGTGGCGGCAATTCGCCTCTGCAGAAGCTGCCCAGCGGTCCCGGCTACCAGGTGCATCTGGCGGAAGCCGTGCGCAAGGGCGCCGGCATTCCGACACGCGCGGTGGGGCTGATCGACGATCCGAAGCAGGCCGAGGCGATCGTCGCCGATGGCCGCGCCGACATGGTGGCGCTGGCGCGCGCCTTCCTCGCCGATCCGCGCTGGGGCTGGCGCGCGGCGGCGATGTTCGGCGAGGAAATCCGTCCGGCGCCACAGCTGGCGCGCTCGGTGACGACGATGCAGCACTGGATGAAGGCGGCCGGTTGAACCTCTTCCACAGGTGACGCAAGGGCTGAGACCTTTGGGCGCAGGGGTCTCGCCACGATTGCAACCAAATTGGCCGTTTTGCGTTGGCGCGCCATGACAGACAACAAGCCATTTGAAAAGCCGGTGGTGGTCGAACTCGGCCATGTCGGCAAATATCGCCAGATCCGCAGCACCCGCGAAGCCGCCGAGTGCCTGATGACGGTCTGGCCGCTCAATCGCGGCCAGCGGCATCGTGATGCTCTAGACACTTGCCTCAAGGCGCTGGAGGGCTATCGTTCGACTGCGGACGCACGCCGCGCATTGATCGAGGCAGCCGAGGAATCTGAAGTGCTGGTTCCTGAAGACAGGTTGCCCGACGAAAAGCTGCATTGAGCATTAAGGGGTTTCTCTACCGGAGGATTTCCATGGCGAAACTGACTTACAAGATCGTCGAGCATGACGGCGGTTGGGCCTACAAGGTCGGCTCGACTTTTTCAGAAACGTTTCCCACGCACCAGGACGCGCTGCGCGCCGCCGAAATTGCTTCGGCCGAGCAGCAGGTCGCCGGCAACACCGACGGCATCCAGTATGAGGACTCCGAGGGCGTCTGGCATGACGAACTGGCCGACGGCCGCGACCGGCCGCAAACCGAAGTCTCCGACTAGTTTTTATGCCCGCGCCGCGACCGACCATGCCCTTGCCTTCATGCCGGCCGCTGGCGGACGCGTCAGTTGTTATTTGCCGCAGTACTGATCGTTGACGTTCTGCCCGGCATTGGCGTCGGGTCCGGGCGTATTCGAGGCGCATGGGCCGATGGGGCCTGGATTGCCGAGGCTGTTTAGGCCGGTGGCTTCGCTGCTCGAAGAGATACTGCCGGTGGCGTAAGGATCGACCGGCACCGTCCGTTCGTTCGAAACCGGACGATCATGGTGCCACCACGACCACATGTCCGAGGACTGCGCCATAGCCGACGTTGCCATACCCAGCATGAGCGCGGAGGCTGCAAGAATTTTCGTAAGCATTGGATACTCCATTTGGTTGGTCGCCGAGGTGTGACGGCGACGCCAATGAAACCCTGGGTTGGATGCAAAAGTTCCAAGAGAAAATCGGCGTGGAGCGGGATGCGCGACACGTTTGTGTGACGAGGCCGTGAGCAGCCGGCGGCTGGCGCAATTGCCGTCGAATTCAGGTCACGCCGGCAAACGCACGTGCGGCGATGCGCTGGATGAAGGCGACGACGCGTTCCGGCTCCACGAATTGCGGCATGTGTCCGAGCCCTTCGACCCGCTCGAAGTCGAGTTCCTCGATCTTGCCCGGCATCGGATCGCCATGGGCCGCGATGCCGATGACGCGGTCCTCCGCGCCGAACAGAATGCCGGCCGGCATCGCGATCTCGCCATAGCGCCACTCAAGGCGGCCGAGGTCTTCTTCCACCGCCACAAAGTCGGTCGAGGTCGCATGGAAATGGCCCGGCCGCAGCCCAAGCCAACCGCCCCCTGCGATCATGTAGTCCTCAGGCACGGCTTGCGGCGCGAAGATGAATTTCATCGTGGGCTCCGCATATTTCAGGCTGAGCGGAATCGCCACCGTGTGGGCCAGGGCCCGCCGCCACAGACGCGAGGGAACGTAGAGCAGGTCGAATTTCTGGCGCACCCTTGCCTCCAGGTGCGTCAACGGCGCGAGCAGGGCGATGCCGGAAATCGCTTTCGGATGCTCGATCGCGAGTGCAAGTGCGATGGCGCCGCCCAGCGAATGGCCGACGACCAAGGGCCTTTCCAGCCCAAGTTCCTCGATGAAGCGCCGCACCACTTCCGCCTGTTCAGGCAGACGGCCGCTCGCTCCACCCGCCCGCACCGAATATCCCGAACCTGGCCGGTCGAGCGCGATCAGCCGGTAGCCGGCACCGAAACGCCCGAACAGCGTGTGCCGGAAATGGTGAAGCTGCGCGCCGAGGCCGTGCAGGAAGACGATCGGCCTGCCCTCGCCTTCTTCGACATACTGGATGCGGTTCCCATCGATCTCGACGAACTTGCCGCAAGCCGGCACCAGCCTTTCGGCCTTGGCCGCGATCCACCATGTTGCAAGCACAAAGCTGAGCACGACGGCAGCCGCCGCAACGAAAAGGCCGCCGATCAGCCAGGACAAAACCGATATCAGCATCTTCCACCCGAGCCGGACCGGCGCACCTTAGCCGCAACTGTCTCTGCCACAAGAGCCTACCCAGCTTGCACATTGCGGCCGGCTGCCCGCCGCGTTATTTCAGGCGACCTGCAGCCGGAGTGAGCCATGCCTGAAATCGTCACCGCCGCCATGCTCGTCATCGGCGACGAGATCCTTTCCGGCAGGACCAAGGACAAGAACATCGGCCATCTCGCCGACATCATGACGGCGGTCGGCATCGATCTTAAGGAAGTGCGCATCGTTCCCGACGAGGAGGACGAGATCGTCGCCGCCGTGAACGCGCTGCGCGCCCGCTACACCTACCTCTTCACCACTGGCGGCATCGGTCCCACGCATGACGACATTACGGCCGATTCGGTTGCCAAGGCCTTCGGCGTGCCTTGCGAATACGACGCAAAGGCCTATGCCATGCTGGAGGCAAGTTATGCCGAGCGCGGCATCGAGTTCACCGAAGCGCGCAAACGCATGGCGCGCATGCCGCGCGGCGCCGACCACATCGACAATCCGGTATCGATCGCGCCCGGCTTCCGCATCGGCAATGTTCACGTGATGGCCGGCGTGCCGTCGATCTTCCAGGCGATGCTCGACAATGTCGTGCCGACGCTGAAGACCGGCACCAAGATGCTGTCGGCCACAGTGCATTGCCCGTTCGGCGAAGGCCTGATCGGCGGGCCGCTGGCCGACATCCAGAAGGCGCATCCCGACACCATCATCGGCTCCTACCCGAAATATGGCGACGGCAAGTTCTGGACCGAGCTTGTGGTACGCGCCCGCAGCGAAGAGGCCCTCGAGGCCGCGCGCAAGGACGTCGAGGCCATGGTGGCGGGCTTGTCGGTCGCAAGCTGATCCCCGGAACCAGAAAGGCTGCACTGGCGTTTCTGACACGGCATTCTCGTGCCGGCCATTGAGGGGGACGTCATGCGCTTCAAGACGATCGTCGCCATTCTGCAGAACGAACAGGACGCCGAGCGCGTGCTCGACTGCGCCATCCCCCTCGCCGAGCGCTTCGAGAGCCACCTCGTCGGCATCCATGCGGAAGCGCTGCCGGTCCCCTATACGTCGGCCACCGGTTTCCCCGACACGGAATTCCTGCAGGTCTCGTCCGAGATGAACAAGGAGCGCGCCGACAAGCTACAGGCGGTCTTCCTCAGACGCATCGAGGATTCCGGTCTGTCCTTCGAATGGCGCAGCCTGGAGAGCTTCTCCGGCGACAGCGCGCTGACCGGCATATCGAGCGTGCGGGCGGCGGATCTGATCGTCGCCGCGCAGCGCGAGTCCGGTGGCGATCCGGGCGCCGATGTCGACACGCTGGTCTATGACGCCGGCCGGCCGGTGCTGGTCGTTCCGCATGCCGGGCCGCTGGTTACCACCTTCAGGCGCGTGCTGCTTGCCTGGAATGGCAGCAAGGAGGCGGCGCGCGCCGCCTTCGATGCCCTGCCTTTCATCAGCGAAGCCGACAAGACAGACATTCTCGTCATCGATCCGCCGGAAACGCTCGACGAAGCTCCCGAGGCGGCCGGCGCCGAGATCGCGGCCGCGCTGTCCCGCCACGGCGCCAATGTCAGCGTTTCGGTGCAGAAATCGAACGGAGCCTCCGTCGACGACATCATTCAGGAAAGGATCGCCGAATCCGGCGCCGATCTGCTGGTGCTCGGCGCCTACAGCCACTCTTGGCTGCGCCAGCTCCTGTTCGGCGGCGTCACCCGCACCGTGCTGCGCACGGCAAACGTAGCGGCCTTCCTTTCGAGATAAGCACGTCTCGCGAAAGCGGGACGGTTTCGGGACAAAGACCTGCATCGAACAAGAACTCAATGCATGTCGCCCAAAAATGCGCAGCGGTTTTGGGAAAACGACATGCATCAAAACAAAGACCTGAAGCGCGTCGCTCGAACGTGTCTCAGCGCGACGCGCTTCAAGTCCACAGCCATCGCTGGCTGCCACCTTGCCAAGCCTGGCGCTTTCCGGCTAATTCCGCCTGCATTCCATAGTATCTGCGCGCCACGGCGCGCGCTTCAGGAGTGCGCGAACCATGTCCCTTCCCGAAAAAGCTTTCCCGGTCTCCTGGGACCAGTTCCACCGCGATGCCCGCGCGCTTTCCTGGCGGCTCTCCGGCGCCAGCAAGGGACAATGGAAGGCGATCGTGTGCATCACACGCGGTGGCCTGGTGCCCGCGGCCATCATCGCCCGCGAGCTCGGGATCCGAGTCATCGAGACGGTTTGCGTCGCCTCCTATCACGACTACACCAGCCAGGGTCAGTTGCAGGTGCTGAAGGAGATTTCGCCCTCGCTCCTTGCCGACGATGGCGCCGGTGTGCTGATCATCGACGACCTCACGGATACCGGCAAAACGGCGGGCATCGTGCGCGCGATGATGCCGAAGGCGCATTTCGCCACCGTGTATGCCAAGCCGAAGGGCCGGCCGCTGGTCGACACATTCGTCACCGAGGTCAGCCAGGACACCTGGATCTACTTCCCCTGGGACATGGGTTTCACCTATCAGAAGCCGATCGCCGACGATCACGCCGGTTGAGTAGCCGCCATATCTTCCAGGAATCCGGCCGCGAAGGGCGCGCGGGCCCAAGATTTGCGCCTCACGGGCCTAATTACTTTGTGAGATCGACTTTTTCTGGGGGGATTTTCCCGAACGAGTGAAGTTTTTTACTTTTAAGGCTCATAATTCGCCGTAAGATTCGTGAGATGGCAAACGATTCCGGAGGCTGGGGGCAGCTTCTCCAATGTTGACGAGGCCGACGACGCACAACCAGATGGCCGAAAGAGTCCGGCGACTCTTCGGCACGGCGCCGTGCCGCCTGCAGGTTGCCGCCCTGCCCTGGCGCAAAGGTGAAAGCGGCGTCGAGATCATGCTGATCACCAGCCGCGACACCGGACGCTGGGTTCTGCCCAAAGGTTGGCCGGAGGCAAGGGAGCCGCTTTGCGAGGCTGCCGCCCGCGAAGCGAGCGAAGAGGCGGGATTGCGCGGCGCCGTCTCGCATCTCGAAGCCGGGCGCTACTTCTACGGCAAGGTTCTGGCCTCTGGCGAGGAAGTGCCTTGCGAGGTCCTGGTCTTCCCGCTCAAGGTCGACCGTGTCGCCGACCGCTGGAAGGAAAAGCGCGCCCGCACCCGCAAATGGGTCGGCTCCGCCGAGGCCGTCAGCATGGTCAACGAGCCCGACCTTTGCCAGATCATCGCCTATTTCTGCGCCGATCCGCATAGATTCGCCTAAATCATCGATCACATAACCACATATGCAGTGCGACGAGCATGCCGCGCGTTGCGGTGCACGGGCATCGGTGCTTTGTTGCCGCTGCAAGTGCCGATTCGGCTAATGGCGTCGATCAATGATGAACCCCGCGCAACCACTCGAAGAGACCTCCGGCGAACACCGGCGCGAGCATCGCCAGCGCGTGCTCAAGGGCGGGACGATCATCACGGGCATACAGAATTCCGAGGTCAGTTGTACGCTGCGCAATCAGAATCCCGGCGGTGCCGAGCTGAAAGTCGCGCCGGAATCGAGGGTCCCCGATCATTTCCTGCTCTATGTTCCGGTCGATGGGGTAGCCTATCGGGCGGAAGTCCGCTGGCGCCGCAACGACCGCGTCGGTGTCAAGTTCACCGGCACCGAGCCCAAGCCCAGGCTGCATTACGGCTGACGGATCCGCCTGCTAATGCATGTCTCCCGAAAGTGGGAACCGGTTTCGGGACAAAGATGCCGTAAAATCAAGAGACTAAAGCGCAGGGAGCGAATCCGAAAGATCGCGACGCGCTATAGCCGCGAAGGCACCCGGCCGAAGCCGGATGCCGTTGTTTCACGCGACGAGCCCCTTGGTCAGCTCGAGCGCCTGTCGCTCGAACAGCCGCCGGTAGATGCCGCCATTCAGCCTGATCAGCTCGTCATGCGAGCCTTCCTCGACGATGCGGCCGCGGTCGAAGACCAGCAGCCGGTCGAGCGCCCGCACGGTCGACAGCCGGTGCGCGATGACCAATGTCGTGCGCCCGACCATCAGTCGCTCCATCGCCTTCTGGATGAGCACCTCCGATTCTGAATCGAGGCTCGATGTCGCCTCGTCGAGGATCAGGATGCGCGCATCGGCCAGGAAGGCGCGCGCGATCGCCACGCGCTGGCGCTCGCCGCCCGACAGCTTCACGCCGCGCTCGCCGACCAGGGTGCCGTAGCCCTTGGGCAGGTTGGCGATGAAGTCATGCGCGCTGGCGAGTTTTGCCGCATGTTCGATCTCTGCCTGCGTGGCGCCCGGCCTGGCATAGGCGATGTTCTCGGCCAGCGACCGGTGGAACAGGATCGGCTCCTGCTGCACGATGGCGATCTGGCCGCGCAGCGATGCCTGCGCGACCTTCGAGATGTCCTGGCCGTCGATCAGGATCCTGCCCGCATTGACGTCATAGAGGCGCTGGATCAGCTTGACGAAGGTCGTCTTGCCGGATCCCGAATGCCCGACCAGTCCGATGCGTTCGCCGGCCGCTATGTCGACCGAGAAGTCGCGGTAGAGCGGCAACCGGTGATTGCCATAGTGGAACGTCACCTTGTCGAACGTGATGCGGCCTTCGGTGATCCGGATCGGCCGAGCGCCTGGCCAGTCCTCGATGCCGAGCGGCTCCGATTGGAAATCGACCAGTTCCTCCATGTCGTTGATCGAGCGCTGCAGGTTGCGGATATGCGTGCCGATGTCGCGCAGATAGCCCTGCAGGACGAAGAACGAGGTCAGCACGAAGGCGACGTCGCCGGCGGTTGCCTCGCCCCACGTCCAAAGCACCAGCGCCAGCCCGATCACCGCGGCCCGCATCAGGAGCAGCATCGCGCCTTGTGTGGTGCCGTTGAGCGTGCCGCGCATCCAGGTGCGGCCCGTGCGCAGGCGCCATTTGGCCACGACCCTGGCAAGGCGCGCCTCCTCGCGGGTCTCGGCGCCAAAGCCCTTGACCACCGCGTTGCAGCTCACCGCGTCGGCCAGCGCGCCGCCGAGGCGCGTGTCCCAGCTGTTGGCAAGGCGTGCCGCCGGCGCGACATAGCCGAGCGACAGCATTGCGGTGACGGCGATGAACAGCACCGAGCCGACGGCGACCACCAATCCCATCATCGGCCAGAACCAGCCGAGCAGCAGCGTCGATCCGACGAGCATGACGACCGAAGGCAGCAGTGCGATCAGGATCGTGTCGTTGAGCAGGTCGAGCGCCCACATGCCGCGCGTGATCTTGCGCACCGTCGATCCGGCGAAGCTGTTGGCGTGCCAGTCCGTCGAGAAGCGCTGCACGCGGTGGAAGGCGTCGGCGGCGATGTCCGACATCATCTTCAACGTCAATTCGACGATCCACATGAAGGCGGCGTTGCGCAGCACGACACCGGCCAACGCCAGCGCTACCAGGATGGAGAACGCCGTCATCGCGGCGTGCCAAGCCACCTCGTCGGCGCCGGCGCTGCTGGCGACCGCGTCGACCAGCCGCCCGGAGTAGAGCGGCGTCAGCACGTCGGCGAGCGTCGCCAAGAGGAATGCGCCCATGATGAGCGACAGCCGCCACGGCTGGCGGCGCCAGTGGTCGAACGTGAAGCCGAGCACGCTGCGAAAGGCGCTTGCGCGCAGGTCGATCTTGAAACGAGCCATGATGTCATCCGGGCGCAGACAGGCCCGGTCCCGGTAAAGTCAAATTGGAAAACCCGCGTCGGCGCCGACGGCGCCCTCTAAAGCGGGAGGTTCAGTATGGGCTAGCGCCCGCCCGGAGGCGGCGACCGGCAGCGGCAAATACCTTTTCTGCGTCCGGCTTTCCGAAGGGATTTCGGGCAGCCAGTGCAGACCTAGGCTTCGCGGCCTCGCATAACGATGTAAAATCCTGCCATACGGTCCTCCCGAAAGGGAATCGCGGAGAGGCTCTTATAGAGGCGGCTCACCACCTCGCCAAGGCAGGCTGTCGCCAAAACGACATTTGGCCCAAGCACTGCGATGAATTTGCAACAACGGCCGGTTGTGCCCGATCCGAGCCATCAGGCTACGGGGTTGCGCTCCAGTCGCATGTAGCGCCCGTCGGTCTCGAACCCGAACTTCTGGTAGAGGCTGTGGGCGTCGCTGGTCGTGAGGCTCCAATGGGACACGGTCTTCACCTCGGGATGGTCGAGGAGGGCCTGCACGAGCCGTTTGCCGATGCCACGCCCGCGATGCTCAGGCCAGATGATGATGTCGGCAAGATAGGCGAAGACCGTGTAATCGGTGATCGCTCGGGCGAAGCCGACTTGCTTGCCGTCGACATAGGCGCCGACGCATAGCGAGTGGGCGAAGGCTCGATGATGCATCTCGTCGTTGCGCGCGCTGCCCCAATAGCTCGCCATCAACTGGTCCGAGGTCGCCCGGAAATCGATCCGCGACAGGTCGAAGCTGATTTCAACGTCAGGCATGGTTGCTGGTCTGTCGTGAAATAGGCTAGCCGCGGTCGCGGAACCGGTTGGTGATCGGGTAGCGGCGGTCGCGGCCGAAATTCTTCCTGGTGATCTTCACGCCCGGCGCCGCCTGCCGGCGCTTGTATTCGGCGATGTAGAGCAGGTGCTCGACGCGCGTCACCGTCGCCCGGTCATGGCCGCGCGCGACGATATCGTCGACGCCCATCTCGTTCTCGACCAGGCATTCGAGAATGTCGTCCAGCACCGGATAGGGCGGCAGCGAGTCCTGATCGGTCTGGTTCTCGCGCAGTTCCGCCGACGGCGCCTTGTCGATGATGTTCTTCGGGATCACCTCGCCCGATGGGCCGAGCGCGCCCGGCGGCACATGCGCGTTGCGCCAGCGCGAGAGCGCGTAGACCTGCATCTTGTAGAGGTCCTTGATCGGGTTGAAGCCGCCATTCATGTCGCCGTAAAGCGTGGCGTAGCCGACCGACATCTCGCTCTTGTTGCCGGTGGTTACCACCATCGAACCGAACTTGTTCGAGATCGCCATCAGGATCGTGCCGCGCGCGCGGCTTTGCAGGTTTTCCTCGGTGATGCCCTCCTGAGTGCCCTCGAAAAGCTGGGTCAGCGCATGCTTGAAGCCTTCGACCGGCTCGGAGATCGGCACGATGTCGTAGCGGCAGCCGAGCGCCCGGGCGCAGTCCTCGGCGTCCTTCAGCGAGTCCTTGGACGTGTAGCGATAGGGCATCATGACGGTGCGCAGCCGCTCCTCGCCGAGCGCGTCGACCGCGAGTGCGGCGCAAATTGCGGAGTCGATGCCGCCGGAGAGGCCGAGCACCACGTTCTTGAAGCCGTTCTTGTTGACGTAGTCGCGCAACCCGAGCATGCAGGCGCGATAATCCGCCTCCTCCCGCTCGGGGATCTTCGACATCGGGCCTTCCGAGCAGACCCAATGGTCGGAATTATTTGCATTTTGCGCGCCTGTGGCGAGGCGGCTTCTCTTCCAGGTGGTGACGGCGACCGCTTCCTCGAACTGGCTCATCTGGAAGGCAAGCGTCTTGTCCGCGCCGATGGCAAAGGACGCGCCGTCGAAGATAAGCTCGTCCTGGCCACCGAGCTGGTTGGCGTAGATCATCGGCAAGCCGGTTTCGATGACTTGGCGGATGACGACCTGGTGGCGGACGTCGATCTTGGCGCGATAGTAGGGCGATCCGTTCGGCACCAGCAGGATTTCCGCGCCGCTTTCGGCCAGCGTCTCGCAGACGGCGATGTCGCCCCAGATGTCCTCGCAGATCGGAATGCCCAGCCGCACGCCCCGGAAATTCACCGGCCCCTGCAGCTCCGGCCCGGCCTGGAAGACGCGCTTCTCGTCGAACTCGCCATAATTCGGCAGGTCGAGCTTGTAGCGCTCGGCGATGATCTTGCCGCCGTCGGCGAAGACGATCGAATTATGCGTGCCGGTCCGGCGCTTCAGCGGCGTGCCGATGATGACGCCCGGCCCGCCATCGGCGGTGTCCTTGGCGAAATCTTGCGCCGCCTTTTCGCAGGCCTTCAGGAAGGCCGGCTTCAGCACCAGGTCTTCCGGCGGATAACCGGCGAGGAAGAGCTCGGTGTAGAGCACGAGGTCGGCGCCCTGACGTGCCGCATCCGCCCTCGCCTCACGCGCCTTGGCGAGGTTGCCGGCCACGTCGCCGACGGTAGGGTTGAGCTGGGCGACGGCAATGCGCAGGATGTCTGGGGCGGCTTGGGTCATGACGTGGATTTAGCGTGGCGGAATTCGCCGGGCAATGACGTTTGCTTGTGCCACCTCGTACGTGATCGGCAAGCGCCGACGATTTCCGGGCTACGGTCGCAGCCGGTCAGGCCTGCTCGCCCATGTATTCGCGCAGTGTCTCCGGCGAATGGTTTTCGCCGATCGACATTGCCAGGATGCGCGAGATGTGCCGCCGCGGCAGCCCCGTTTCGGCCGACCATTGGTTGAGCTGCGCCTGGATCTTGTCGAGGTCCCGCTTCGAGGTCGGGCTTTCGGCAATGTCGAGGCCGGCATCGCGCAACGCCGCCGCCATGTCGGCGGAAACGATGAAGGTGTCCCACTCCAGCCAGCGCAGGAAGTACTGGCCGGTGTTGCCGCCCAGACGGCTGCCATGCTTGCCGAGATAGGCGGTCAGCCCGACCTGATCGTCGGCCGGCCATTCGGCGAGGAACTTGCCGAAGCCGCCGTGCTCCTTGGAGACGCGGTCGACGAAGGCCGCATTGTCGCGAACCGATTTGATCTTTTGCGGGTTTCGCACGATGCGCTTGTCGGACGCCAGCTCGTGCCAGAAATCGTCCGGCTGGAACAGGAGCCGCTTCGGCTCGAAGCCAAGGAACGCCTCCTCGAAACCTGGCCATTTCTGCTCGATCACGCGCCAGACGAAGCCGGCGGCAAAGATGCGTTCGGCCATGGTGGAGAGGATGCGGTCATCGGGAACTTTCGCCACGGCCGCGTTGTCGGGCATCGGTCCAAGCAACGACGCCAGCGCTTCTTCACCGCCCTTACGCTTTGCCGCCCGGGCACGAATTTTCTGGAAGTCGGCCATCTCCACCCTCGTCTGTCACGATCAATCTATCACTTCCCGTTCGGGTCGGTAGACTCTACCTCTATGGGCAATTCCGGGAAAAGTGGGCTGCGCTTTTCCGCCTGGAATTGCGTAGAAACGGAATACAGGCCTGGCGGATGGAGCGGAGCATGAACAAGACGGTCGAAGATCTGGCAAACCGCTGGCTGAAGCGAAAGCCCGATGGCCTCACCGCCCTTGAGAGCCGAGTGTTGCAAAGCGCACTCGACCGCACCACCATCACCAGGGACACCAACAAGGCCGTCGCTTTCCATTCCACCTATGGCGATCGCGTTGCCGACACGATCGCCCGTATCGGCGGCTCATGGTCCTTCATCCTCGGCTTCATCGCCTTTCTGATCCTGTGGACCTTCGGCAACGCCTGGCTGCTGACCCGCGACGCCTTCGACCCGTATCCTTTCATCTTCCTGAACCTCGTGCTCTCCATGGTCGCCGCGCTGCAGGCGCCGGTGATCATGATGTCGCAGAACCGCCAGACCGAGCGCGACCGCATCGACGCCGCGCACGACTACGAGGTCAACCTGAAGGCGGAGATCGAGATCATGGCACTGCATGAGAAGCTCGATGAGCTGCGCCACAGCGAGATCATCGGCATGCGCGACGAGATCCTGCGCATGGCCGAACAGATCAGGCGGATCGACGAGAAGCTCTCGGCACGGTCGGCAAGCTGATGACCGAGACCATCCACCGTCTCATCGAGCAGTATGGACTTGTCGCGGTCTTCCTGGGCTGTGTCGCCGAGGGCGAAAGCGCCGCCATCCTCGGCGGTTTCTTCGCGCACCAGCAAGTCTTCGTGCTCTGGCAGGCTTTCGCCGCCGCCTTTCTCGGCGCCTTCGCCGGCGACACCTTCTTCTTCATCCTCGGCCGCAGCTTCGCCGATCATCCCTACGTACGCAGGATGCGCCGGCGGCCAGGCTTCCGCCGCGCCTACCGGCTGCTCAACACCCATCCCAACATTTACGTGCTGACCAACCGCTATATCTATGGCATGCGCCTTGTCGGCGGCATTGCCGCAGGATTGTCGACCGTGTCGCTGCCACGCTTCGTCATCCTGAACGCCGTCTCGTCGGCAGTCTGGGCCGCGCTGTTCGGCACCCTTGGCTATGTCTTCGGCCTCAGCGCGGAGCATTTGGTCGGCCAGGCGCTCATTCGCCACGAGCGCCTGCTCGTTGCGCTTGCGGTCGGCCTCGGCGTCGCGATCCTTGCGTGGCTGGTCGCGCACCGCGTTGCCGGAAAGGAACGTGCCAAGGACGCGGAAGGCGATCAGCTGGATCGCCTGTCTTAAGCCTAAGCCGGCAAGCTCAGATCGGCGCCCCGACGATGCGTTCGATCAGGGCGATACCCCAGACACCGGCGGCAATCACGATCGAAATCAGCACGGCCAGCGAGCCGCAGTCCTTGGCAAGCTGAATCTCGATGTGGAATTCGCGGGAAATAGCGTCGCACGCGGCTTCGATGCCCGTGTTGATGACCTCGACCATGATCATCAGCAGGACCGCGCCGATCAGCAAAGCATAGCCGCGCCATGACACCGAAATGAACCAGCCGGCAGGCAGGGCAAGAGCAAGCAGCAGCAGTTCCTGCTGGAATGCCGCTTCGTGGGCGGCCAGCTTGCGGAAGGCCCGCACCGAATTGATGAACGCATCGATAAGCCGCTGCATGCCCAGCCCCGTTTCGAATCACCGTCAGGGGATTATCGCAACGGCCGGATCAAGGGAATAAGGCAGTCACTCCAAAAGTCATTCGTCCGCGACCTTGATCGACGGTGTCGACTTCTCGAATTGCGGCAGTCCGTCGTCGATCGCGTAGTAATCTCCCTTGTCGCCGACGAAGATGTGGCTTTCGGCCGAGAGGCCTGTCGGCTTGTCGAACGAGCCGGCCATGATCGAGATGGTGTCCAGTTCGTTATGCTTCCAGAACAGCACCGAGCCACAGCTGCGGCAGAAGCCGCGTTTCGCAACGTCCGAAGCGCCGTACCAGGCGAGCGTGTCGGCCCCCTCTATGTCGATGTCGGCGTCTCTCGAGGACGTCGCGGCAACGAAATGGCCGGTTTGCTTGCGACATTGCGAGCAATGGCAATAGACCACTGCGCGCAACGGGCCCCTCGTCCTGAAGCGCACCGCCCCGCACAGGCATGATCCACTGTGATTTTCGTCCATCCCGGACTCCTTCGACGTCGTTCGCCTCGATCGTGCCGGACAAGATTCCAGTTTTGCGGCTGCCGGGCGCAGGCAAATGCGACACCGAAAAGGCGCCTTTCGAAAGCCATGCCCGCGCCGAACTACAGCCTGTGGTAGCAGAGACGATGAGGAAGTGCCTGCCATTAAGGAAACATTAGCGCAACTGCATCTATGATTCCTGCAAGCGAAGGTCGTGTTGGGGACGCGCCGTCGCATTCGCAATTCTCATTCAAATCCCCGCACAGGCGACTCCCGGCGGTGGCAGTCTCCGGTCGCACTGAAGGGTAGTGAAAGACTATGCAACCGGCAGCCGTCCTGACCGACAGAAATGGCGACATCGCCAGCACCGTTGTGGCGACCATGCGCCAGCTCGGCGTGCTCGGCCTGCCGCGCAACTACGAGATCTTCTACGAGGCGCTGAGCGGCAGCAACCACGAGCTCAGCCTCGCCGTCGTCTCGTTGAGCAACCGGCCGACGCAAGAGGAGCTCGACGGCATCGGGCGCACCTTCTTCCCGCAGCACCACGGGCCCGCCATCGTCGAGCATGCCCGCGAGATGGTCGCCAAGGAGCTCGAGGACATCGCCGCGCTGTTGCGCAGCGAGCGCTCGCACATCGAGAAGTACGGCCGCATCCTCGACGAGACGTCGAGCGGCCTGAGCAATCGCAGCCTGCTTTCGCAAGAACTGCTGCAGAAGATCGCCGGCGCTATGTCGGCCGCCACCAGTTCGACGCTGGATCACAACCGCCAGATCTCCAGCACGCTCAGCGAAAAGACCGCCGAGCTCGAGAGCGTCAAATCGAAGCTAGAGGAATACAAGCGGCTCGCCGATACCGATCCGCTGACGCAGATCTGGAATCGCCGCGCCTTCGACAAGGAAATCACGCGCATCTACAACAGCAACCGCGGCATCCTGTTCAATGCGCTGATCCTTGCCGATATCGATCGCTTCAAGGACATCAACGACCGCTACGGTCACCCGGTCGGCGACAAGATCATCCAGATCGTCGCCGAGATCTTTCAAAGCAGCATTCGCGCCGACATGTTCGTGGCCCGTACCGGCGGCGAGGAGTTCGCGCTCATCGTCGAAGGTGCCAGCGAGGACGCCACTTACCAGATTGCCGAGCGCATCCGCGTGCTGATCGAACAGACGCCCTTCACCAGCAGCCAGACCGGCATGAACTACGGCACGGTGACGGTCTCGATGGGCATCTGCATGGCTTCCGAGGCCGACAGCCCGGAAGACCTCTACACCAAGGCCGACCGCGCGCTTTATCGCTCCAAGGTCAGCGGCCGCAACCGCGTGACCAGGCATTCCACCATGGCCGGCCGCGCCGGCAAGGGCTGGCTGCTCTACAAGAAAGACTGATATTTCGGCAGACGCATTCGGCGCGATCCCTTTCCAAATGAATTTTTGTGGACTATATTTTCCACAGAAATGAAAGGGTGCGCTAAATGCAACGTCCAGTCGCCGCCGCGACGGCGGCGGAAAATGCCGTCATCACCAAGGCCACGCTGCGCGCGGCCGACCTGCTCGACATTACCGCGAGAACGCTGGCGCTGGTCATCGGCGTCTCGGAAGCGACCGTCTCGCGCATGCGCAAGCAGGAATTCCTGCTCGAGCGCGGCACCAAGCCGTTCGAGCTTGCGGTCCTGTTCGTCCGGCTGTTCCGCTCGCTCGACGCCATCGTCGGCGGCGACGAGGCCGTCGCCCGGGCATGGCTGAAGAACCCGAACACGGCGCTCGACGGCACGCCGCTCGAAAAAATCCTGACCATTGCCGGACTTGTCGATGTCATCGCCTACCTGGACTCCCGACGCGCTCTCGTCTGAGGCCGTCAGGCTCGAAGGCAAGTATTGGCGCATGGTCGAGGCACAGCACCGCGTCTCGACGCTCAAACTCGTCGACACGCTCGACGAGCAGGGCCTGATCGAGGATCTCGTCGAGGAGACCAAGCCGCAGATTCCACTCGAATGCCGTCATCTCCACTATCTTCTGGCGACGCCCTTCCGCTACGGCTCGATCTATCCGTACGGCTCGCGCTTCCGCCGCGCGGGCAAAACGAAGGGCGTCTACTATGCCGCCGAGACGGTGCTGACGGCGGTGGCGGAGATGTCCTTCTATCGCCTGCTGTTCTTTGCCGAATCGCCGCAGACGCAATGGCCGAACGACGCCGCCGAATACACCGCCTTTGCCGCTTCGATCAAATGCGAGAAGGCCATCGACCTCACCAGGCCGCCGCTCGACCGCGACGAGAAGGCATGGACGCATCCGACCGACTATGCCGCCTGCCAGGCCATCGCCGATGTCGCGCGCGAGGCCGAGATGCAGGCGATCCGCTACCGCTCGGCGCGCGACCCGAAGGGCGCCAACATCGCGCTTCTGACGTGCAGGGGCTTTGCCAAGGCCAAGCCGCTGGAACCTCACACCTGGCGCATCCGCATCGGCTCGCGCGGCGTCCAGGCGATCTGCGAATTCCCGGACAAGCGGCTCGAATTCTCAAGGACGGCCTTTGCCGATCCCAGGCTGGCGAACATGCGCTGGGAGCGCGGACGTTAAGGCTCATGCCAAGATATTCACGGCGCGCGCCGCAACTAGCGCGATCGTCAGCAGCGAGATCATCGCTTCGGCCATCATCAACAGCTTGGCGCGCTGGCTGAGCGGCAAGGTGTCGGTCGGCGAGAACGCCGTCGCGTTGGTGAACGCCAGGAAGGCGTAATCGACAAAGCCCGGCAGCCAGTCGCGGGTTTCGCGATCGGGCAGCGTCATCTGCGGGAACAGGAAATCGGCATGCGCGCGCTTGACCAGGCCGCAGGTCGGCGGGCCGCCGCGATCAGTACTCCAGAACCACAGCGCGAAGACGATGACGTTGGTGACCCAGATGTTGAGCGCATCGACAAGCAGCGTCGTGCCGGCGCCGGCATGGCCTTCGAGCAGCTTCTGGACCAGAAAGACCAGCGAGCCGCAATTCATGATGCTGATGACGCCGGTCATGACCAAGGCGGTGCGGCGGATGAACACGCGGAACCGGCCGATCGCGTACCAATGCTCGTGGTCGACGGCCTTGTGCGTCGCCATTTGCGTCCAGGCCGTTGCAATCGACAAAGGCACCAGCAGCGCCGCCTCGATCGCGGGCGCGAGCCAGCGCGGACCGAACGACAAGTCATTGATGACGAGAAGCTGCAGGCAGATGACGACAAGCACCGCCGCCCGCGCCGACCAGAAGTCGATCGCGCGGTGATGGATGATGGCGTGCTCGTGCCGCATGGTGGAACCTGTGCCGTGTGCGCGGCTTCTCGGCCGCGGCGGCGACACCTCCACCTCAATCTTGGTCTCGCGATGGTCGCGGAACTATAAATTTTCGTAAGGTTTGGCGGACGGTGCCTCGCCGACCAGGCCCCAAAACGAAACGAGCGCCGGATTCCTCCGGCGCCCTGGTCCGATCGCCGCCAAGGGGCTTAGGCGTTGGCGGCCTGCTTGTGCTGGACCGGATGGCTTTTCTTGAGCAAATCCGAGACCAGGAAGGCCAGTTCGATCGCCTGGTCGGCGTTGAGGCGCGGATCGCAATGCGTGTGGTAGCGGTCCTGCAGGTCTTCCGCGGTGATGGCACGGGCGCCGCCCGTGCATTCGGTCACGTTTTTGCCTGTCATCTCGACATGGATGCCGCCCGGGTGCGTGCCCTCGGCGCGATGCACCTCGAAGAAGGTCTGCACTTCCTTGAGGATGCGGTCGAACGGCCGCGTCTTGTAGCCGGCCGCTTCGATCGTGTTGCCGTGCATCGGGTCGGACGACCACACCACGTTGCGGCCTTCCTTCTTCACCGCCCGCACCAGCTTCGGCAGATGCTCGGCGACCTTGTCGGACCCGAAGCGCGCGATCAGCGTCAGCCGGCCGGGCTCGTTCTCGGGATTGAGCAGGTCGATCAGTTCGAGCAGGCCGTCCGGCGTCAGCGACGGACCGCATTTCAGGCCAAGCGGGTTCTTGATGCCGCGGCAATATTCGACATGCGCATGGTCGGGCTGGCGGGTGCGATCGCCGACCCAGATCATGTGGCCGGAGGTCGCGTACCAGTCGCCGGAGGTCGAGTCGACGCGCGTCAGCGCCTCCTCGTAGCCGAGCAGCAGCGCCTCGTGGCTGGTGTAGAAATCGGTCTCGCGCAGCGCGAAATTCGTCTCGGAGGTAATGCCCACCGCGCGCATGAAATCCATCGTCTCGGTTATGCGGTTGGCGAGCGACTCGTATTTCTCGCCCTGCGGGCTGTCGGCGACGAAGCCCAGCATCCAGCGATGCACGTTCTCCAGGCTGGCATAGCCGCCCTGCGCGAAGGCGCGCAGCAGATTGAGGGTGGCCGCCGACTGGCGATACGCCATCTCCTGCCGAGCGGGATCCGGGATGCGCGAGGAGGCGTCGAATTCGATGCCGTTGATGATGTCGCCGCGGTAGCTCGGCAGCGTCACGCCGCCCTTGGTCTCGTTGTCGGAAGAACGCGGCTTGGCGAATTGGCCCGCGACGCGGCCGACCTTCACCACCGGCTGCGCGCCGGCGAAGGTAAGCACCACCGACATCTGCAGGAAGACGCGGAAGAAGTCGCGAATGTTGTCCGCGCCATGCTCGGCAAAACTCTCGGCGCAGTCGCCGCCCTGGAGCAGGAACGCTTCGCCGGCAGCGACCGCCGCCAGCTGCTTCTTCAGCTTGCGCGCCTCGCCGGCAAAGACCAGCGGCGGGTAGGTGGCGAGCCGCGCCTCCGTGGCCTGCAGCGCCGCAAGGTCCGGATAGGCCGGGACCTGCTTGATCGGCTTTGCTCTCCACGAATTCGGCGACCATTTCGTCATCGCTGCACCCAAACGCCCTTTCAGAGCAATTCCCGGAAATGCGAAGCGGTTAGGCTCGGCGACTTCGCCGTAGCCACCGTCCGGAATTGCGTCAAACAAACCGGCGAACGCCCTCGCTCGCCATTTCAGCCCCGATATGAGGTGGCGGCTCCTTACACGAAGCCGGTTTCCTATTCTAGCCGGGATTTTCGGCAGTGGCGAATGTCTTCGCCTGCCAGGTAGGCCGAGATTCAGGTCAGGCCGAGCCGAAAATGGCGATTTCCGAGAACCGAAGCGGAGCGTACTTAACGTACGTGAGCACCGGCAGCGCAGGAAACCGCCATTTGCAGGCCGGCCTCACCTGAATCTCGACCTACCTTAGGCGGCTTTGTCGGCCAGCCGTGCCAGTTGAGTCATGACGACGGCCGAACCCGCCAGGCGCTTCTCGGCATTCGGCCAGTCGCGGATGAAGACGACGCTGTGGTCGGCCCTGATCTTGGCCAGCGAACCCTGTTCGCCGATGAACTTGACCAGCCCGACCGGGTTGGGAAACTCGCGCTTGCGGAAATGGATGACGACGCCCTTGGGGCCGGCATCGAGCTTCTCGACATTGGCTTTGCGACACAGCGCCTTGATGAAGACGATCTTCAACAGATGCGTGACTTCCTCCGGCAGCGGCCCGAACCGGTCGATCAGCTCGGCGCCGAAACCGTCGATCTCCTCGGTGGTTTCGAGGTCGCCGAGACGGCGATAGAGCGCCATCCTGAGCTGCAGGTCCGGCACATAGCTCTCCGGGATCATCACGGCCGTGCCGACCGCGATCTGCGGCGACCAGCCGCCGTCCTGCACTTCGCCCGAATCCTTCACTTCGGCCACCGCCTCCTCCAGCATCTGCTGGTAGAGCTCGAAGCCGACCTCCTTGATGTGGCCGGATTGTTCCTCGCCGAGCAGATTGCCGGCGCCCCTGATGTCGAGGTCGTGGCTGGCGAGCTGGAAGCCGGCGCCGAGCGTGTCGAGCGACTGCAGCACCTTCAGCCGGCGCTCGGCCGTGTCGGTGAGCTTGCGGTTGGCCGGCAGCGTGAACAGTGCGTAGGCGCGCACCTTCGAGCGGCCGACGCGGCCGCGCAGCTGATAGAGCTGCGCCAGCCCGAACATGTCGGCGCGGTGGATGATCAGCGTGTTGGCGGTCGGAATGTCGAGGCCGGATTCGACGATGGTGGTCGACAGCAACACGTCGTACTGGCCGTCGTAGAAGGCGTTCATGATGTCGTCGAGTTCGCCGGCCGGCATCTGCCCGTGGGCGACCGCCACTTTCAGCTCCGGCACGGATTCATTCAGGAAATCATGGATTTCCGAAAGATCGCTGATGCGCGGCACGACATAGAAGGAATGGCCGCCGCGATAGCGTTCGCGCAACAGCGTCTCGCGGATGACCAGCGGATCGAAGGGCGAGATGAAGGTGCGCACCGCCATGCGGTCGACCGGCGGCGTGGCGATCAGCGACAGCTCGCGCACGCCGGTCAGCGCCAGCTGCAGCGTGCGCGGGATCGGCGTCGCCGACAGCGTCAGCACGTGCACGTCGTTCTTGAGCTCCTTCAGCCGTTCCTTATGCTTGACGCCGAAATGCTGCTCCTCGTCGATGATCAAGAGGCCGAGATTCTTGAACGAGATCGAGCTGCCGAGCAGCGCATGCGTGCCGACCACGATATCGACCGTGCCGTCGGCGATCCCCTTCTTGGTCTCGGCCAGTTCCTTGGCACCCACCAGGCGCGAGGCTTGAGCGATGCGGATCGGCAGGCCGGAGAAGCGCTGCGAGAAGGTCTTGAAATGCTGGCGCGACAACAACGTCGTCGGCACCACGACCGCGACCTGGAAGCCTTCCATCGCCGCGATGAAAGCGGCACGCAGCGCCACCTCGGTCTTGCCGAAGCCGACGTCGCCGCAAACCAGCCGGTCCATCGGCTTGCCGGCGCCGAGGTCGCCCATGATGGAATCGATCGCCGTCTGCTGGTCGTCGGTTTCCTCATAAGGGAAGCGCGCGGCGAACTCGCCATAGAGGCCTTCGGCCGGGATCATCGTGGGCGCGGCACGCATCTGCCGCTCGGCGGCGATGCGGATCAGCTGTCCGGCCATGTCGAGCAGGCGCCGCTTCAGCCTTGCCTTGCGCGCTTGCCAGGCGCCGCCACCGAGCTTGTCGAGCGCGGCCTCCGCCGAATCCGAGCCGTAGCGCGACAAAAGCTCGATGTTTTCCACCGGCAGGAACAGCCGGTCGTCGCCGGCATAATGGATCTCGAGACAGTCATGCGGCGCACCGACCGCCTCGATGGTGCGCAGGCCAACGAAGCGGCCGATGCCGTGATCGGCATGGACGACAATGTCGCCGGAAGACAGCGACGAAGCCTCGGCGATGAAATCGGAAGCCTTCTTCTTTCGCTTCGATCGCCGGATCAGCCTGTCGCCGAGAATGTCCTGCTCGGCGACGACGACCATGGCATCGGTCTCGAAGCCGGATTCGAGCGGCAGCACGGCGAGCCCTGCTTGCCCGGGCTCGAGCCTTTCAACCTCGGCAAGCGTCGCGACCGGCTTCAGATTGCCGAGATGGTGTTCGGCCAGAATCTGGCCGAGCCGGTCGAGCGAGCCTTCCGTCCAGCCCGCGACGATGACGCGGCGGCGCGCGGCGCGTTCATCGGCAATGTGCTTCACCACGACATCGAAGACGTTGATGTTGGGGTCGGCGCGCTCCTCGGCGAAGCTGCGGCCTTGCCGCGAACCGGCGTGGAAGACTTTTTTGCCGCCGACATCGGGCGCATCGAAGACGGTGAAGTCGATGTCTTCGCGCGGGCCGAGCGAAGCGCGGAGGTTCTCCGGCGAGAGATAGAGCAGGTCCGGCGCCACCGGCTTGTAGGGCACCGCATCCTTCAGCGCGCCGTCGGCCTGCTTCCGGCGCGCCTCGTAGTGGTCGAGGATCAGCGTGTGACGCTCGGCCAGGGCCTCATGCGCCAGATGGTCGAAGATGACAGGCGCATCCGGCAGATAGTCGAACACCGTCTCCAGCCGCTCGTAGAAGAACGGCAGCCAGTGCTCCATGCCGGCGAAGCGCCGCCCCTCGCTGACGGCAGCGTAGAGCGCATCGTCGCGCGACGGCGCGCCGAAGGCCTCGATATAGGCGCGGCGGAAGCGGCTGATCGTCTCCGGCGTCAGCGCCACCTCGCTCATCGCCTGCAGCGCCATCGACTTGCGCTGCCCCGTGGTGCGCTGGGTCGCCACGTCGAAGACACGGATCGATTCCAGCGTATCGCCGAAAAAGTCCAGTCTCAGCGCCTCGCTCCAGCCGGGCGCGAAGAGGTCCAGGATGCCGCCGCGCACCGCGAACTCGCCGACGTCGCGCACGGTCGGCACGCGCTCGAAACCGGAGGTCTCCAGCCGCGCGATCAGCACGTTCATGTCGATCTGATTGCCGGGCTTGGCATGGAAAGTCTGCGCTTCGATCAGCCCGGCCGGCGGAATGCGTTGCAGCAGCGCGTTGGCGGTGGTGAGAATCACGGCGCGATGCGGCTTCTTGGCGAGCGCAATGAGGGCGGAAAGCGCGTCGAGCCGCCGCGCGGCGGCATCGGCGCCCGGCGAGACACGGTCATAGGGCAGGCAATCCCACGCAGGCAGTTCCAGCACCGGCAGGCCTGGTGCAGCGAAAGCCAGCGCATCGATGATCGCCGGCAGCCGCTGGCCGTCGCGCGCGACGAACAGCACCGGCTTGTCGGGCGCAATCTCCTGCGCCGTCCGCACCAGCGCGAAGGCTTCGTAGCCGTCGGCGACGCCGTCGACGATGAATTGACCGGCGCGGCCCTTGGGCAGGCCGATGGAAGGAATGAGGCTCATGGGTTATGCGTTTTTCAAAATGTCACGGTCCGGCGCGACGCCAGGATCTTTTGCAGCACCGCGCAATCGATATCGGGCGGAACCGGGCGTTCGCCGGTGATCATCGGCAGGAATTCAGTATCGGGGATTTCGAGGAGCATTTCATATTGGTCGATTTCGTCGCCGGTCAAGGCGCCGATCTCGGCATCGGCGAAGGAGCCGAGGATGAGGTCCATCTCGCGCATGCCGCGATGCCAGGAGCGGAACAGGAGCTTGCGGCGGCGGGCATCCAACCCCTCGCTTGATCGCTGTGTTCCGGTCATCGCGCCGCATCCCTGTTCGAAGCGGCGCATATAGCGTGGATAGAAGGCGGTGTCAGCCTTTGCGCTGCGGCCGTCGCGACATAAGCTGACACCATGCGTCCTTCCATCCTCGATCCCCTGTTCGTCCCGATCACCTCGCTCGCCGGCATCGGCCCGAAAGTCGCGACCATGATCGAGCGGGTCGTGCCGGCCGATCTCGGCGATCGCGCCGCGCGCGCCGGCGACCTTCTGTTCGTGCTGCCTAACACGGTGATCGACCGCCGCAACCGGCCGGGCATCGCGCTCTCGGCCGAAGGCCAGATCGTCACGCTCGAGGTGCGGGTCGACCGCCATCAGCCGCCGCCGCGCGGCAACAGGTCCGTGCCTTACCGCGTCTACGCCCATGACGACACCGGCGAGGTCGCGCTGACTTTCTTCCATGCGCATGCCGCCTATCTGCAGAAAATGCTTCCCGAGGGCGAACGTGTCGTGATCTCCGGCCGCATGGAATGGTTCAACGGCCGCCCGACCATGGTCCATCCCGACCATATCGCGCCGATCGATGAGGCAGAGGGCCTGCCGCTGGTCGAGCCCGTCTATCCGCTCACCGCCGGCCTGTCGGCAAAAGTGCTGCGCCGTGCCATCGGCCAGGCGCTCGGCCGCCTGCCGGAACTGCCGGAATGGCAGGACGACGCCTTCATGCGCCGGCATACCTTTCCCGCCTTCGGCGATGCGCTCACCCGCATCCATTATCCAAAGGACCCGATCGACGTCGCCGTCGAGGGTTCGGCCTGGCGCCGCCTTGCCTACGACGAGTTCCTGGCCGGCCAGGTGTCGCTGGCGCTGGTACGGGCCAGAATCCGGCGCCTTTCGGGCCGGCCGCTGACCGGCGACGGCCGCGTCGTCGAGAAACTGCGGGCCGCCCTGCCCTACAAGCTCACGCCCAGCCAGGAATTCGCGCTCGGCGAGATCAACGCCGATCTTGCCGATCCCGAACGCATGCTACGCCTGCTGCAGGGCGATGTCGGGTCGGGCAAGACGGTGGTCGCGCTGCTCGCCATGGGGCGCGCGGTCGAGGCCGGCGGCCAGGCGGCGCTGATGGCGCCGACCGAAATCCTGGCGCGCCAGCATCTGGCGACGATCGCGCCGCTCGCGGAAAAAGCCGGCCTCAGCGTCGCCATCCTCACCGGCCGCGAAAAAGGCCGCGAGCGCGCTGAAACGCTCGAAGGCCTTGCCAGTGGCGCGGTCGACATCGTCGTCGGCACGCATGCGCTGTTCCAGGAGACGGTGACGTTCCACGACCTCGTCCTGGCCGTCGTCGACGAGCAGCACCGGTTCGGCGTCCACCAGCGGCTGGCCATCACCGCCAAGGGTGACGCGCCCGATATGCTGGTGATGACCGCGACCCCCATTCCGCGCACGCTGGTGCTGACCGCCTTTGGCGACATGGACGTCTCGAAGCTCACCGAGAAGCCGGCCGGCCGGCAGCCGATCCGCACCGTCACCTTGCCGATGGAGCGGCTGGACGAACTGGTGGGTCGCATGCAGGACGCCGTCGCCGAAGGTCAGAAAATCTACTGGATCTGCCCTCTGGTCGAGGAATCCGAAGAGATCAAGCTGATGTCGGCGGAGGACCGTTTTGCGTCTCTGAAACCGCTGTTTGGCGACCGGATCGGCCTGGTGCATGGCCGAATGAAGGGAGCGGAGAAGGACGAGGCGATGCGCGCTTTCAAAGAGGGCGAGACGCGCATCCTGATCGCCACCACCGTCATCGAGGTCGGCGTCGACGTGCCGGACGCGACGATCATGGTCATCGAGCATGCCGAACGCTTCGGGCTTGCGCAGTTGCACCAGCTGCGCGGCCGGGTCGGGCGCGGCGACCGGCCCTCTTCTTGCGTGCTGCTTTACAAGGATCCGCTCGGCGAGACGGCGAAGCGCCGGCTGTCGGTGATGCGCGAGACCGAGGACGGCTTCCGCATCGCTGAGGAAGATCTGAAGCTGCGCGGCGAAGGCGAGCTGCTGGGCACCCGCCAGTCCGGCACCCCAGGCTTCCAGGTGGCGCGCATCGAGTTCCATGCCGATCTGCTCGAGGCCGCGCGCGACGACGCGCGGCTGATCCTGTCGCGCGATCCGGAACTGCAGTCCGAACGCGGCCAGGCGCTCCGGCTGCTGCTTTATCTGTTCGGACGCGACGAGGCCGTGCGGCTTCTGCGCGCCGGCTGAGCGGCACCCAGCGCCGGGTTGGCGAGCGCCCCCTCGACAGGTTCGCCATTCAGCGTCACCAGCTTGGCCTTGACCTCCGGCGCCACCATGCCGGCGGAAACGATCAGCTTGGCGCCATCCTCGATCGTCATGTCGAGCAGCACGATCTCGGATTTGTGCACATACATCAGGAAGCCGGTGGTCGGGTTCGGCGTGCAGGGCATGAACACCGCGATCAGCGGATCGCCTTCCTGGTCGAGCTTCTGGTTGATCTCGGTTTCCTTCTCGCTGGCCACGAAGACCAGCGACCAGACCCCTTTACGCGGATATTCGACCAGGCCGACCTGGCGGAACATATCGCCCTTGTTCGACAGCACGGTCTCGAAGATCTGCTTCAGCGAGCCATAGATGCCGCGCACCAGCGGCATGCGACCGAGCAGCCGCTCGCCGAAATTGACGATGGCGCGGCCGACGATGTTCGCCGTCAGGAAGCCGATCAGCGTGATCAGCACCAGCGCCACGATCAGCCCGAAGCCGGGCACCGGGAATGGCAGATAGGTGTCGGGATTGTAGCGGGCGGGGATGTAAGGCTTCACCCAGGAATCGACCCAGCCGATCAGGGACCAGGCGATATAGGCGGTGATCGCCAGCGGCGCGCAGACGATGAAGCCGGTCAGGAAATAGTTCCTGAGCCGGGTCATGCCAGAGGTCTTCAGAGCATCGGACATAGGTTCACCGCGGCGCAGGTTGCAGCGCCGAGATTAGTGAACCGCGAGCCGGTTTGGAACTGCGAAGTTTTTAAAGAACTTTGGTCATGCCGCTGCGTCTAGCGGTACGATCTTTTCGAGCTCCGCCGCTATCTTTCTTGCCTCGGTCTCAAGCTCGTAGGCCTTCTGGAAGTTCATCCAGAACTCGGGTGTGGTATTGAAGAATCTGGCAAGGCGAAGGGTTGTATCAGGAGTAAGGCCGACCTCCTCCTTTACAATACGCTCAATACGAGTACGCGGCAGGTTGAGCTTCCGAGCCAATGCGCCGGCGCTCATGCCAAGAGGAACAAGATACTCTTCGCGCAGAAATTCCCCGGGGTGGATGGGGCGAGCGAACTTGACCATAACTCAGTATCCTCAAAGGGTTAGGGCAAGTGCCCTTCCCACGACATGTATCATGCTATGATACAAACTAAAACATCCTTCCCTTCGTCATCCACGGGCGGAGCAGGAGCGAAGCTCCTGCGCAGACCCGAGGATCCATATGCAACCTGTCAAGATAGTCGCCATATCGTCAATTCGTTATCGTTCACGCATGACAGGCTATGTCTTACATGACTGCGAGCAAGAAGCGCGGCACCATCTACATCGGTGTCACAAACGATCTCGGCCGTCGGATGCCGGAGCACAGGTCCGGCGAGGGCTCGCGGTTTACCGGGCGCTACGGCGTGCAACGCTTGGTCTGGTACGGAGAATATTTTGACGTCCGTGATGCCATCCAGCGCGCGAAGTCGCTGAAACGCTGGCCGCGCCAATGGAGGATCGAATTGATCGAGAAGGCCAATCCAGAGTGGTTCGAGCTTTTCCGCGGCACAGGGTGGTAGCGCCTAATTCTGCACGCTTTGATCCGCTCAAACGTCACGGAATGGATCCGCGGGTCTGCGCAGGAGCTCCGCTCCTGCTCCGCCCGTGGATGACGAAAGAAGGGATCATCGGCAGCCGAACTTCGGACTACTGTGCGCGAAGCAAGAAGTGACGGTATTATTCCACCGTCACCGATTTCGCCAGATTGCGCGGCTGGTCGACGTCCGTGCCCATGAACACGGCGGTGAAATAGGCGAGCATCTGGATCGGCAGCGCATAGATGATCGGCGAGATGATCTCCGGCACATCGGGCAGGATGATCGTCTCCATCGTCTTGATGCCCGCCTGGGCAGCACCTTTGGCATCTGTGATGAGGATGATCTTGCCGCCGCGCGCCGCCACTTCCTGCATGTTCGACACCGTCTTTTCGAAGATGCGGTCATGCGGCGCGATCACGATCACCGGCATGTTCTCGTCGATCAGCGCGATCGGCCCATGCTTCAGCTCGCCGCCGGCATAGCCTTCGGCGTGGATGTAGGAGATTTCCTTGAGCTTCAGCGCGCCTTCCATGGCCAAAGGGAAATTGGTGTCGCGGCCGAGATAGAGCACGTCCTTGTAGCGGGAGAGCTCGCGGGAGATGCGTTCGATCTGCTCGTCGAGCTTCAGCACCTGGGTGGCGAAGCGCGGCGCCTCGGAAAGCTCGCGCACCAGCTGCTTTTCCTCATCGCGCGAGATCGTGCCGCGCGCCACGCCCGCCCGCACGGCAAGCGAAGCCAGCACCGACAATTGGCAGGTGAAGGCCTTGGTCGAGGCGACGCCGATCTCCGGGCCGGCGAGCGTCGGCAGCACGACGTCGGATTCGCGCGCCATCGTCGATTCCCGCACATTGACGACCGCGCCGATCTTCATGCCGGCCTTGCGGCAATAGCGCAGCGAGGCCAGCGTGTCGGCGGTCTCGCCCGACTGCGAGATGAAGAAGGCCGCGTCATCGGCCGACAATGGCATTTCGCGGTAGCGGAATTCCGAGGCGACGTCGATGTCGACCGGCAGCCGCGCGTAGCGTTCGAACCAGTATTTCGAGATCAGTCCAGCCAGATAGGCCGTGCCGCAGGCCGAAAGCGCCAGCCGGCCGATCTTGGCGAAGTCGAAGGGAAGCTCAAGCGGCTTCGAGACGCCGGCGACGAAATCCACGTAATGGGCCAGAGTGTGCGAGATCACCTCCGGCTGTTCATGGATTTCCTTTTCCATGAAATGCCGGCGGTTACCCTTGTCGACCATGAAGCTGGTGGACAGCGACTGCTGGCGCCTGCGGTCGACCTTGTTGCCGTCGATGTCATAGATGGTGACGCTGTTGCGGCGCACTTCGGCCCAGTCGCCGTCTTCCAGATAGGTGACCGCGTTGGTGAAAGGCGCCAGCGCGATGGCATCCGAGCCCAAGAACATCTCGCCCTCGCCATGGCCGACGGCGAGCGGCGGGCCGTTGCGGGCGCCGACGATCAAGTCCTCGTCGCCCTTGAACATGATTGCCAGCGCGAAAGCGCCCGAGAGCCGCTTCAGTGCCTGATGCGCGGCCTGGACCGGCTTCAGCCCCTTGGCGAGTTCCCGCGCCACGAGATGCGCGACGACTTCGGTGTCGGTCTGCGAGGAGAATTTGTAGCCATCGCGCGACAGCTCGTCGCGCAACTCGGCGAAGTTTTCGATGATGCCGTTGTGGACGATGGCGACGCCGTCGGAAAAATGCGGGTGCGCGTTGGTCTCGTTCGGCACGCCGTGGGTCGCCCAGCGCGTATGGCCGATGCCGATCGTGCCGTCGAGCGGGTCTTCCTTCAGACGGCGTTCGAGGTTGATCAGCTTGCCTTCGGCGCGGCGCCGGCCGAGCTCGCCCCTCTCGATGGTGGCGACGCCGGCCGAGTCATAGCCGCGATATTCGAGCCGCTTCAGCGCGTCGACGATCAGCGGCGCCACCTGCGAATGGCCGACAATTCCAACGATACCGCACATGCCCAGCCCCCGATTTCCTGCGGAACCGGCGTTATCTAAGGATTGCCGGACTGCCGCGAAAGTCACTTTGCGTTTCGTTCCGTGTCAGCCGGAACGGTTTTGCGCCTGATGCACCATGTCAGGCCGCGCTTGCAATCCGGTTACCAACTTCGCTCGGGTTTTCAATCGTTCGTTGTTGGTCCGCAAAGGTTTGATTAGGGTGGCAGACATGAGCCGAACCGCGCAAGTCACAACCCTTTGGCGACCCGTCGGGCCTGCGGAGTTGAAGTTGATCCAGGCATCGGGGATGCGGGAGTTTCCGCCGCGACTGCCCGATCAGCCGATTTTTTATCCGGTCCTTTCCGAAGCCTACGCAACCCAGATCGCCCGGGACTGGAACGTGCCGGCGAACGGCTCTGGTTACGTTACCCGGTTTGACGTCCTGAAGAGTTTTCTCGATGGCTACAGGGTCGAACATGCCGGCAGCAGGGCTCACTTAGAATACTGGATACCCGCCGAGGACCTGCCCGCTTTCAACAAGGCGATCGTTGGCAAAATCGAGGTGACGGCAGCTTTCGGCGAAACCGCCGAAAGTGCCGTTTGACTATTCCGCAGCCTTCTTCCTTGCCGCTGCAACCGAAGCAAAACGTTCCCGCAATTCCTTGCCCTTGCCGGGCAGGGTCTTCTGGCGGGCGCGGCCGAAGGCAAGCGCATCGTCGGGCACGCTCTCGGTGATCACGCTGCCCGAGGCGATGTAGCCACCCTTGCCGATCGAGACCGGCGCCACCAGCGAGGAATTCGAGCCGATAAAGGCGCCCTCGCCGATGTCGGTGAAGAATTTCGAATAGCCGTCATAGTTGCAGGTGATGGTGCCGGCGCCGATATTCGCCCCGGCACCGACGCGCGCGTCGCCGATATAGGTCAGGTGGTTGACCTTGGCGCCTTCCTCGACCGTCGATTGCTTGACCTCGCAGAAATTGCCGACCTTGGCCTTTTTCCTGAGATCGGCACCGGGACGCAGTCGCGCGAACGGCCCGACCTCGCTGTTTTCCCCGATAGTGGCGCCCGTGAGATGGCTGAAGGCATGGATCGTGGCGCCGGTGGAAATCTTGACGCCCGGCCCGAACCAGACATTCGGCTCGACGATCGTATCGGCGCCGATTTCGGTGTCGTGCGAGAAATAGACGGTTTCCGGCGCAATCAGTGTCACGCCCGCAAGCATCGCCTCGCGCCGCCGGCGTGCCTGCCAGATGCCTTCCGCCTCGGCGAGCTCGGCCCGGTTGTTGATGCCGAGCGCATTTTCGAACCCCGCCTCGGTGGCCACCACGTCGAAGCCCTCCGCGCCGGCAATCTCGACGATGTCGGTGAGATAGAACTCGCCCTTGGCGTTGTCGTTGCCGACCTTGTCGAGCAGGCGAAGCGCATGCTTGCCGGCGACCGCCATCATCCCGGCGTTACAGAAGCCGATCTTCTTCTCGTCTTCAGAGCAGTCCTTTTCCTCGCGGATGGCGACCAACCGGCCGCCCTTTTCGATCAGCCGGCCGTAGCCGGTCGGATTGGGCGGGCGAAAGCCGATCACCGCGACGGCAGCACCCTCCGCCAGCTTCTGCCGCGCGGCGGCGAGCGCCCCCGCATCGATCAGCGGCGTATCGCCGAACATGACGAGGATGTCGTCGTAACCTTTTGATATCGCTTCGCGCGCGGCGAGCACGGCATGCGCGGTGCCGAGCCGCTTCTCCTGCACGAAGATCTCGGCTTTCGGCGCGAATTTCTGCGCCGCCTTGCGCATCTCCTCCGCGCCATGGCCGATCACCAGCGCCAGACCCGTCGCGCCGGCGGCCTCGGCAGCCTTCACGACATGGGCTACCATCGGCAAGCCGGCAATGGCATGCAGCACCTTGGGCATGGCGCTTTTCATGCGCGTGCCTTCGCCGGCGGCGAGGATGACGGACAGGCAGGATCTCTGGCTCATGAAAGGGCAACCATATGAAAGCTGAATCAATGCATGCGTGATGCTGCACCAATGCGGTTAAATTCCGGTGAGACGAAAGAGCAGCTCACGCTTAATTGGCAGGCCCCCGGCGGGGACTACAAAAGGCCGTGCTTCCTGAATTCAGCCTGTTCGTCACCTGCAATCCAGCCAAAGACCTTCAGATCGCCATCGCGCCTCTCGACGAGATAGCTGACCTCGAAGTCGATAGTAAGGCGATCTTTGTTCTTGCGCTCGTAGTCGCCTGACCATTGCACTTTGGCCACGCAGTGGTCCTGATCGATGGGCATCACCGTAACGCCAACGCAGGTCATTTTCTTCGTGCCGATCGCCCGATAGGCCTCGAAGCCCTTCTTCATGACCTCCTTCAACCGCTGGCCATTCTCGCCGACCATGACACCTGCCGGCGTCACCGAGACAAAGCCGGTTGAGTAGATTGCGGCAACGTGGTCCAGACCGACGTCGCCGGCAATTGCGTCGTTGAAGACCTTCGCATACGTCTTGAAGAACGTCTCGGCGTCCGCCCTGGATATCATCTCGCCCGCATCGCTCCTTTGCGAAAAAGTCCGCGGATTCGGTTTCATCAACGCGAACGCTCGCGCCTTCCCGAACCCGGCGGGTTAGCCCACGTGAGCCAGCACCAGTAGTCCGGCAATAGCAGCGCCATCTTGGCCATCGCACTTTTCATACACGTGCCTTCGTCGGCGGCGAGGACGATGGACTGGCAGGATCTCATGAAAAGACAATGATATGAAGGGTTCAAATCAATGCATGCTAACAGCGGCGTGATGCTGCACCAACACGGTTTAAATTCCGGTGGGATGGTAGAGGCGGCGGCTGGTCCTTGTCAGTACTCGCCGCAGCTCGTCGCACTATTCTGGTATCTCTTCGCCCTTCAACGTATGGCCCGCAAAGTGCTTCGAGATCGTCGCTGACAAACCCCTGGCCTCCGCTATGGCTCCAGGCTCACGGCACACCTAGTCGAAGCGGGCGTGCCGAGAAAATCTTTGGCGTTGGCGTTAGATTGGGTAGGCTTTGTCTAAAGGGGGAATCGGGGATGCAGCTAGAATTTCGGCAACGACACCTTTCCATCGCAGCATTCCCAACCATTGAGGTTCCCACTCTTTCAATCATCGTCGGGCTAAACGGAAGCGGGAAGAGTCATCTTCTTCAGGCCATAGCCAATGGCTCGATTGCGAACTCCGTTGAACCTATCAGTATTCAAGAGCCCACACTGCCCAATAGCTCTCCCGTCCGCTTAATAGCGCACGGAGCGACACACCCTTCATTTGGAACCCCATATAACCCTAGTGGAAGTCAGCCGAATCCCATGGACCCCGCGTCCACGTACGAGCAAGCCCGTGCGAATGTCCTGCGACCATTTCGCGAAAGACTGGACGAGCTTTGCTCCGGGTCCATCGCGGCAGCCCTTGCTCAGGGCGAAGATCTCTGGCGGATCGGAGCGTCTGAACTACATCGAAGAGTTCCGAACTCATGCAGCATGGCGGATATCGAAGCGGTGTTCGCTGAAGCGGAGCACCAGATGCGACAACCCCGCCCCACCCCGCCGGGACGGCTTGGCGGCATCTATCCCAGCGAGCAAATGGTCTTTGCGTCTGCCGTCACCGTAGCGGAGCGGTTAGGACGTTCCATGCTTGAAATCCAACCGGAACACCTACGCCTCTTCAATCGGTGGGGTGAGGCGGATCAGTTTTCTTTCAACCTGCCCCTCGTGTTCGGAAACTATCGAGACGCTTGGTCGCGAAACAAACTGTTGGCCTTGGCCGGTCGGGATGCTGCGGCTGCAAGCCTTGATGACGAGGAGTTTGCCAGACAATTCGGGCGGCCACCTTGGATGGAAATCAACAAGACCCTTAATGAATTCTCGCTTCCCTATGAAGTTGTGGCGCCGGACCTTTCCGACCGGGGTCCTGTTATGTTTCAGTTAAGGAAAACTCCCACAGGAGACTTCGTTAGCTTTGACAATCTCTCGTCAGGAGAGAAGGTTCTATTTCAACTTGCTCTATCAACTTTCCAACCCGACGAGTTTTTTCTGACAGTTCGCCGACCGAAAGTGTTGCTTCTCGATGAGATGGACGCATCTCTTCATCCCGAAATGGTGCATCGCTGGCTCGCTGCGATCCAGCATAGCTTAGTCGAGAAGCAGGGGATGTATTGCATTATAACGACGCACTCGCCAACGACAGTGGCACTCGCGCCCGAACAATCCTTGTTCGAAATGGTCGATGGACGAAGTGGTTTGGCGAGTATTTCAAAGCAGGCGGCTTTGAACAAATTGACGTTCGGCGTTCCTACTCTGTCGATCGACTACTCTGGCCGCCGGCAGGTTTTCGCGGAAAGCGACACCGATGCGGCCATCTATGAGAGCGTCTATGCGCTCATCAAATCGCACATTCGCTGCGAACGCGAGCTAAACTTCCTTTCTACTGGACTGCGTGACAAGGATAACGGTGAAATCAACTCGGGCAGCACGATCGTTAAGGCCACCGTCGAGCGATTGGCCGAGTTGGGCAATTCTTCCATTTTCGGCATTATTGATTGGGATGGCGGAGCGGTATCGACAGATCGGATCAAAGTGGTGGCGGGCGGCGAACGTAACGGAATCGAAAACGTACTGCTTGATCCCCTTCTCGTTGCCCTGCTCTTGATGAAGGAACGGCGGCTACCGGACGGCCTCCACGACATAGATCGGTTTACAGGCGCTCAAAGCCTCGCCCTTCTTGACCTTCAGCGTTTGATCGACGCCATTCAAATTCCTCTATTCCCCGAAGCGCTTGAGCGCGTGGAGGTGGAATATACGGGAGGTGCAAAATGCTATGTCCTTCGCGCCTATCTCGAGGCCGACGATCACACGCTTGAAGCTGCCCTTGCCGAAAAGTTTCCGACCCTCAACAAATGGAAAAGCAGAGGCAGAGGCGAACTCGTGAAGGCAATGATCGAGCATGTTCTGTCCGAGCATACCCACTTTTGCCCGATGGGTTTATCGGCCGTTTTTGAGGCTGTCGCCAACGCTCCAGCTTAGTCGTCCGCCGTCGGCAGGCCGAGCGCCTGTCGCACCAAATAGGATTGCCACTTCACCGCTTCGAACGAGCCGCTTCGTCCGCCCTGCCTCGCCCCTTGATCAGCGCGTACAGTTCGATCCTGGCGACCAAGCTTACCCCAACCTCCCCAGCATCGGAAAATTCTCCAGCAGCCAATAGGACGCGCTTTGCACGCCGCCGGTCAGGAAGAACACGCCGGCGACGACCAGCAGCGCGCCGATCGCCTGCTCGACGCGGCCGAGATGGACGCGGAATTTGCCGAGGAAGCGCATGAAGGCGCCGGAAAACAGCGCCGCGATCAGGAAAGGAATACCGAGGCCGAGCGAATAGGCGGCGAGCAGCAACGCGCCCTCGCCCACCGTCTCGCGGCCGCCGGCCAGCGTCAGGATCGGCCCGAGCACCGGGCCGATGCAAGGCGTCCAGCCGAAGGCGAAGGCCAGTCCCATGACATAGGCGGCGAGCATGTTTGCGGGCTTGCCCTGCGACTGGAAGCGCGCCTCGCGCGACAAAAGCGGAATGCGCAAGATGCCGAGGAAGTTCAGCCCCATGACGATGATCAGCGCGCCCGCCACCATCGCCAGCGGCTCCTGCCAGACGCGCAGCAGACGGCCAATGGTCGAGGCGCCCGCGCCGAGCGCGACGAAGACGGTCGAGAAGCCGAGCACGAAGGCAAAAGAGGCATAGAGCAGCGCGCCGCGTGCGCCTTCCCGTGCCGTTATGCCCCGATTGCCGCGGAAATCGTCGACGGACACGCCCGCCATGTAGCAGAGATAGGGCGGCACCAGCGGCAGCACGCAAGGCGACAGGAACGAGATCGCCCCTGCCCCGACCGCGCTGACATAGCCGATGTCCAATGCCATTTCATCAGGCCCCGATTGTGCTGGCGCCGATATAGCGATGCGCAGGCCTCCATGCCAATCACCATTGTGTGGCACGCGGTCGCCCGGCCGAGGAAGAAATGGCCTTCCCCGTGCGTTGATTGGGCAGCGCGCGGTTGCCGCGTGCTTGTTCTCAGGGAGAGATTGCCATGAAATCGATTGCACTCGGGCTCGCGGCCCTCTTGCTCGGCACCGTCGCGTCCCACGCCGCCGAGGCGTGGAAAGAGGCCGAAGTCGGCGGCAAGAAGATCTATACCGATGCCATGGGCATGACGCTTTACACCTATGACAAGGACGAGAAGGGCAAATCCAACTGCTACGACAAATGCGCCGCCAACTGGCCGCCGTTGAAGGCCGAGGCCGGTGCCAAGGCGGACGACGAATGGACGATCGTGGAGCGCACCGACGGCACCAAGATGTGGGCCTATGACGGCAAGCCGGTCTACACCTTCGTCAAGGACAAGAAGGCCGGCGACATGACCGGCGAAGGCGTCGCCGGCGCATGGCACGTTGCCGCGGCCGACTGATTTTTCCCGGGCGGGCTGCCGGATACCTTTCGACAGCCCGCCTGGTCGCGTCGCTGATGGCGCGCCTGCGTAGATATCGCTTGTGTGTTGTGTCGACATGCGTCGGTGACCCGATTCTTCCGTGCTCTCGGATACGAACCTTCCTCCCCAAAAATGTGATCTTCGCCATACACTCTAAGAGTGTATCGCTCCCGGCTGGTCCGCAAATTCGGTCCTTCCCCTTGACCGATTGCAAAAGCGCGGCCATGTGAGCGACGAAAAGAGTGGGATTTCGTCGTGCGCCGCGGAGTTCTTCCGCCGCCTCACAGCTGATAAGAGACCTCATGGACGTCGTCGTCGTCGAATCGCCGGCCAAGGCGAAGACAATCAACAAATATCTGGGCAAGAACTATAAGGTCCTGGCCTCGTTCGGCCATGTCCGCGATCTGCCGGCCAAGGACGGTTCGGTGCGCCCGGACGAGGACTTCGCCATGTCCTGGTCGGTCGACACCGCCTCCGGCAAGCGTCTCGCCGACATCGCCAAGGCGGTCAAGGACGCCGACGGGCTGATCCTCGCCACCGACCCGGATCGCGAGGGTGAGGCGATTTCCTGGCATGTGCTGGAAGTGCTGCGGCAGAAGCGCGCGCTGAAGGACAAGCCGGTCAGCCGCGTCGTCTTCAACGCCATCACCAAGTCTTCCGTGCTCGAAGCCATGGCCAATCCCCGCCAGATCGATGCGCCGCTGGTCGACGCCTATCTCGCTCGCCGCGCGCTCGACTATCTGGTCGGCTTCACGCTCTCGCCGGTGCTCTGGCGCAAGCTCCCCGGCGCCCGTTCCGCTGGGCGCGTTCAATCGGTGGCGCTGCGGCTGGTCTGCGACCGCGAATCCGAGATCGAGCGCTTCATCCGCGAGGAATACTGGCAGATCGCCGCTATCCTCAACACGCCGCGCAACGACAGCTTCGAGGCGCGGCTGACCGCCTATGCCGGCAAGAAGCTGCAGAAGCTCGACATCGCCAACAAGGCGCAGGCCGACGACATCAAGGCGATGCTGGAAGGCGCGACCTTCAAGGCCTTGTCGGTCGAAGCCAAGCCCACCAAGCGCAACCCCGGACCGCCCTTCACCACTTCGACGCTGCAGCAGGCCGCCTCCTCGCGGCTCGGCTTCTCGGCCAACCGCACCATGCAGGTGGCGCAGAAGCTCTACGAAGGCATGGACATCGGCGGCGAGACAGCAGGCCTCATCACCTATATGCGAACCGACGGCGTGCAGATGGCGCCGGAGGCGATCGATGCCGCGCGCGATGCCATCGTGAACGAGTTCGGCGCAAAATACCTGCCCGAAAAGCCGCGCTACTATTCGGTCAAGGCCAAGAATGCCCAGGAAGCGCATGAGGCGATCCGCCCGACCGATTTCAAGCGCACGCCGGCATCGGTCCGGCAATATCTCGATGCCGACCAGGCGCGGCTCTACGAGCTGATCTGGAAGCGCGCCATCGCCAGCCAGATGCAGCCGGCCGAGATCGAGCGCACCACGGTCGAGATCGAGGCCGTCAACGGCGCCCGCATGGCAGAGCTCCGCGCGGTCGGCTCCGTCATCCGCTTCGACGGCTTCATCGCCGCCTACACCGACCAGAAGGACGAGGACGCCGAGGACGAGGAAAGCCGCCGCCTGCCCGAGATCCGAGCCAATGAGCAGCTTGCCCGCGAGGCGATCAACGCCACCCAGCACACGACCGAACCGCCGCCGCGCTACTCCGAGGCGTCGCTGATCAAGAAGCTGGAAGAGCTCGGCATCGGCCGGCCGTCGACCTATACGGCGATTCTGAAGACGCTGGAGGATCGCGACTATGTCGCCATCGACCGGCGCAAGCTGGTGCCGCAGGCCAAGGGCCGGCTGCTTTCGGCTTTCCTCGAAAGCTTTTTCGAGCGCTATGTCGAATATGACTTCACCGCATCGCTCGAGGAAAAACTCGACGAGATTTCCGATGGCAAGCTCGCCTGGAAGGACGTGCTGCGCGACTTCTGGAAGGATTTTTCCGGCGCGGTCGACGACATCAAGGAACTGCGCGTCACCGACGTGCTCGACGCGCTCAACGACGAACTGGCGCCGCTGGTCTTCCCGGCGCGCGAGGACGGCTCGAACCCGCGCATCTGCCCGAAATGCGGCTCAGGCAATCTGTCGCTGAAGCTCGGCAAGTTCGGCGCCTTCGTCGGCTGCTCGAACTATCCGGAATGTTCCTACACCCGCCAGCTGGGCGACGCCGCCAATCCCAATGGCGAGAACGGCAATGGCGAGGACGGCGTCAAGCTGCTCGGCAAGGATCCTTACACGGCCGAGGAGATCACTTTGCGCAGCGGCCGCTTCGGCCCCTATATCCAGCGCGGCGAAGGCAAGGATGCCAAGCGCTCGAGCCTTCCCAAGGGCTGGACCGCCGAGTCGATCGATCACGAAAAGGCGCTGGCCCTGCTGGCCCTGCCCCGCGATGTCGGCAAGCATCCGGAGACCGGCAAGATGATCTCCGCCGGCCTTGGGCGCTACGGGCCCTTCGTGCTGCACGACGGTACCTATGCCAATCTGGAAAGCATCGAGGACGTCTTCTCGATCGGCCTGAACCGCGCCGTCTCGGTGATCGCCGAGAAGCAGCAGAAGGGCAAGGCCGGCCGCAACGGCGCCACGCCGGCGGCGTTGAAGGAACTGGGCGACCATCCCGACGGCGGCGGCAAGATCGTCGTCCGCGACGGACGCTATGGGCCTTACGTCAATTACGGCAAGGTCAATGCGACGCTGCCCAAGGGCAAGGACCCGCAGTCGGTGACGATGGAAGAGGCGCTCGCTTTGATCGCCGAAAAGGAAGCCAAGGGCGGAGGCGGCAAGAAGCCGTTCCGCAGGGCGGCCAAGAAAGGATAGCAGGACGTGGCGCGCAGGATCTCCGGAAGAAGCCACGGCGATCCGCGCAGCGCCGACACCAGGGCCAGTGTCAAGGACGACTACCGGCCCTCGCGTGACGAAATCCTGCGCTATATCGCCGAGAATCCCGATCGCTCCGGAAAGCGCGAGATCGCCAAGGCTTTCGCGTTGCGTGGCGAGGACCGCATCTGGCTGAAGGACCTGCTGCGCGACTTGCGGGACGAGGGCCTGCTGACGAAGGACCGCAAACGCCACACCCGTGCCGGCGCCGTGCCGCATGTCGCCGTGCTCGACATTGTCGGTCGCGACGCCGACGGCGTGCTGCTGGCCAATCCGAGCGAATATACCGGTCCCGGCTCGCCGCCCGTCATTGCCATCCGCATTTCGCGCGGCGCCAGCGGCCCCGTCCCCGGCGTCGGCGACCGCGTGCTCGCCAAGACCTTCCCGACCGACGACCCCGCTGGCCCTGCCTATACCGGACGGGTGATGAAGATCTTCGAGAAGCGCAGCGAAGCGGTGCTCGGCGTCTTCCGCGTGCTGAAGGACGGCAGCTTTCGGATCGAGCCAGTGGAGCGGCGCCAGCCCGAGCTCATCGTCGACAAGGAATTCCAGAACGGCGCCAAAAACGGCGACCTGGTCGAGGTCGAGCCGGCCCGCGCCTCGCGCTACGGCCTGCCGCGCGCCAAGGTGCTGGCGGTGCTGGGCTCGCTGACCAGCGAGAAGGCGGTCTCGATGATCGCCATCCACGCCCACGACATTCCACACGTCTTTCCGACCGATGTGATTGCCGAAGCCGATGCGATGAAACCGGCAATGCTTGCCGGCCGCGAGGACTGGCGCGACCTGCCGCTGGTCACCATCGATCCGGCCGACGCCAAGGATCATGACGATGCCGTCTTCGCCACGCCCGATACCGACGAGAAGAACCCCGGCGGCATCATCGCCACCGTGGCGATCGCCGACGTCGCGGCCTATGTCCGCTACGGCACGCCGCTCGATCGCGAGGCGCTGAAGCGCGGCAACTCGGTCTATTTCCCGGACCGCGTCGTGCCGATGCTGCCGGAGCGCATCTCCAACGACCTTTGCTCGCTGCGCGAAGGCGAGGATCGGCCGGCCATCGCCGTGCGCATGACCTTTTCCGCGGAAGGCCGCAAGCTCAGGCATTCGTTCCATCGCATCATGATGAAATCGGCTGCGAAGCTCGCCTACCCGCAGGCGCAGGCGGCGATCGACGGCGCGCCGGACGACAAGACCGGGCCGATCCTCGATAGCGTTCTGAAGCCGCTCTGGGATGCCTATGCCGTGCTGAAGCGCGGCCGCGACGCCCGCCAGCCGCTGGAGCTCGACCTGCCGGAACGCAAGATCCTCCTCAAGGGCGACGGCACCGTCGACCGCGTCGTCGTGCCGGAGCGCCTCGACGCCCACAAGCTCATCGAAGAGTTCATGATCCAGGCCAATGTCGCGGCCGCCGAGACGCTTGAAGGCAAGAAGGAGCCTCTCGTTTTTCGCATCCACGACGCGCCTTCTCTGGCCAAGCAGGAATCGCTGCGGGAATTCCTGCATACGCTTGGCCTGTCGCTGGCCCGTGGCGCGCAGATGCGGCCGGGACAGTTCAACGGTATTCTGGAGCGCGTGCGCGGCGCCGACAACGAGGCGCTGGTCAACGAGGTCGTGCTGCGCTCGCAGAGCCAGGCCGAATATTCGCCGAAGAACATCGGCCATTTCGGCCTCAATCTCAGGCGCTACGCGCATTTCACCTCGCCGATCCGCCGCTACGCCGACCTCATCGTGCATCGCGGACTGATTGCCGCGCTGGGCCTCGGCCCCGGCGGCCTGGCTCAGCAGGAGGCCGATCGGCTGGAGGAGGTCGCAGCGCTGATCTCTGCCACGGAACGCCGTGCCATGGCCGCCGAACGCGACACGGTCGACCGGCTGATCGCCGCCTATCTCGCCGAGCGCATCAACGACACCTTCGACGCACGCATCTCCGGCGTCACCAAGGCGGGACTCTTTGTCCAATTGCCGCAATATGGCGCGGATGGTTTCATCCCGGTGTCAAGTTTGAGCGGCGACTACTATATCTACGACGAAACCGCTCGATCCCTGTTCGGAGAACGCACCGGCAAGGGCTATCAGCTTGCCGACCGCGTCGAGGTTCGGTTGCTCGAGGTCGCGCCGATGGCCGGCGCGATGCGTTTCGAGATGCTGAGCGATCCGAAGCCGCTGCCAGGCTCGCGACGGTCGTTCCACAAGGCCAAGGGCCGCGCCCGCGCATCGCAGTCGCGTTTCGGGCCTCGCGGCAGGAGAAGGTAATGGAAGAACAGGTTTTCGGTGGCGAGCATCATTCGGGCCGCGTCGCGCGTCCGTTGTGGACGGCGATCAGGCGCGGCCTGTTTGGCCGCTGCCCGCATTGCGGCGAAGGCAAGCTGTTCTATGCCTTCACCAAGTCCGTCGACAAATGCAGCGTTTGCGGCGAAGAGCTTCATCACCACCGCGCCGACGACCTGCCCGCCTATCTGGTGATCGTCATCGTCGGCCATATCGTGGTTGGCGCCTTCATGGCAGTGGAGGCGACCTCGACGCTCACGCTGTGGCAGCACGCGCTGATCTGGGTGCCCCTGACCTTTGGTCTGGCCGTCGCGCTGTTGCAGCCGGTCAAAGGCGCCGTCATCGGCCTGCAATGGGCGCTCTATATGCACGGCTTCGGCGGCGAGAAGGACGAGCTTGAACCGCACCCCTAACCTGTAGCGGTTCCGCCTTTGATAGAAACAACGACCATCGCTAAGCATTTGTTTTTATATAATTTCGGATGGGAAACCGCCGTGCGCGTTTTTTCCGGCGTTCTTCCGGCAGCGACTTTTCGTCCGGGGCTGGTGCAAAGACCCGAACACGTAAGCCACTTTCGCATTCAGGAAGTTTCCGCTAGGTCGGGCGCATGGAAGGAATGACCAAGGCGGATGTCGACAAGCTCGATAAAGGCTTGGCCGTGCACGGCGGCCGGCCACTTCGTCCGCGCGACGCCGCAACCTTGATCCTGCTCGACCGGAGCGGCAAGGACGTTGTGGTTTTGATGGGCCGACGCCATGACCGTCATGCCTTCATGCCAGGGAAATTCGTCTTCCCCGGCGGCCGCACCGATCCTGCCGACAGCCGTATTCCCGTCGCCGCCCCGTTACACCGTGAGGAAGAGGCAAGGCTTGCCAGCGGTCCAGGCCGCGCGAGCGCTGCGCGGGCGCGCGCCATCGCCTTGTCGGCGATCCGTGAGACTTATGAGGAGGCCGGCCTGCTCATCGGCCGCAAGGGCCCGTTCGCGACCGCGAAGCGCGACTGGCAGGGTTTCGTCGAACACGGCGTGACGCCGTCGCTGGACGCCCTGCGTTTCATCGCGCGCGCCATAACCCCGCCCAACCGCGTGCGTCGCTTCGACACGCGCTTCTTCAGCGCCTGGCGCGAGGACGTCGCCGTGGAGTTGCCGGATGGCGGTCCGACCAACGAGCTGGAAGAGCTCGTCTGGCTGCCGCTCGCCGAGGCGCGCAAGGCCGACATTCCCGACATCACCCGCATGATCCTGGAAGAACTGGAAAAGCGGCTCGCCCACGATCCCTTGCTGCGCCCTGGCGGTGCTGTGCCGTTCTTCCGGCTCATTCGAAACCGCTTCGTCCGCGAAGTCCTTTAGAAGCAGAGCATCCATATCCCATGACGGTCGATACCCAGCAAAAGGGCGACGAACGCGTACACTGGCTGCCGATGATCGCGGCGATCTCCTCGATCAGCGTGGTCGGCATCGCCATCGGCCTCGGCATGCCGCTGCTCAGCGTCATCCTCGAAACGCGCGGCCACTCGGCCTCGATGATCGGCCTCAACACGGCGGTCGCCGGCCTCGCCTCGATCGCCGGAGCCCCGCTCGCCACGCCGCTTGCCACGCGGCTCGGCGTCGCCTGGACCATGCTGTTGATGATTGCCGCCGGCGCGCTTGCCTTCGTCGGCTTCCATTTCGCGCCGGACTTCTGGATGTGGTTTCCGCTCCGCGTCGTGCTGCATATCTCGCTGACGGTGCTCTTCATCCTGTCGGAATTCTGGATCAGCACCTCGGCGCCGCCGCATCGCCGCGGCCTCGTGCTCGGCATCTACGCCACGGTGCTGTCGCTGGGCTTCGCCGCCGGCCCCTGGCTGTTCGCGCATCTCGGCTCGAGCGGCTTCCTGCCGTTCGGCGTCACCATAGCGCTGGTGACGCTCGCGGCCATTCCGGTTCTGGCGGCCCGCAACGAGAGCCCGGCGATCGTCGCCGACGGCGAGACCAGCCATTTCCTGCGCTATATCTGGATGGTGCCGACCGCGACCTTCGCCGTGCTGGTGTTTGGCGCCGTCGAGACCGGCGGCTTCTCGCTGTTCCCGGTCTATGGCAACCGCATCGGCTATTCGGAGGCCGACGCCGCGCTGTTGCTCACCATGATCGGCCTCGGCAACGTGCTCCTGCAGATCCCGATCGGCATGATCAGCGACCGCGTCTCCGACCGCCGCTACCTGCTTCTGGCCTGTGCCACGGTCGGTCTCGTGGGCACCGCCTTCATGCCCTTCTTCGCCCAGAACTGGCATCTGATGGCGGCGTTGCTGTTCGTCTGGGGCGGCGTGGTCGCCGCCATGTACACGATCGGCCTCGCGCATCTCGGCTCGCAGCTCTCCGGTCATGAGCTCGCCTCCGCCAACGCCGCGTTCGTGCTCTGCTACGGCGTCGGCATGGTGATCGGCCCGCAGGCGATCGGCATCGGCATGGACGCCTTCGGCCCCTCGGGCTTCGGCTGGTCGCTGGCCTTGTTCTTTGCCGCTTACATGCTCCTGGTCTGCGTCCGGCTGGTGCGGAAAATTCTATAGCGCTGAATATCGCCGCGGCCTGGGCTATCCTGACATCACCGTGTCAGCAGGGCCCCTGCTATACCTCCCTTCTACGCAAGACGAGCGAGGATAGAGCAATGATCGACAGCGGCTTTGAAACCAAATCCCTCAGGATGGAACTGCTTCTGCTTGTCAGCTTCCAGGCGCCGGCTGCGGATGTCGAGCGCATCATGGAGGCTGTCGTGGCGATCACGCCGCTGCGCATGGGCAAGTATGACGGTAACGCCTACCAGTCGGCGCAAGGCATCGAGCGCTACCGGACGCTCGAAGGCGCTGCCGCGGGCGCCGAGATCGAGCTGCGCCGGCGGCCAGGCACGGTCGAGGTCTCGTTCGAACTGCCGGACGACCAGGCGCTTGCCGCGCGCGTCGCCGAGGCCATATTCCAGGCACACTCCTACGAGGAGCCGGTGATCCGCATCCAGCCGCTGCTGACCAGCCGTTCCAAGGGCATCGACGATCGAGCCAATCCGAACCGCTGGTGGAACACGACCGGCGACTGGAAGGTCGCGGCGGAGTGACGCCGGAACTGGGAAGTCGCCCGACGAATGAAGTCGCGCCATGAGTGACGAGGCAACCCCAGAGCCTGCGCACGACCCTCAGGATCTGGCGCGGCTGCTGGTCTCCCGCCAGCGGGCGGGAGACGCGGAAGGCATGGCCGCGCTCTACGTGCCCGATGCAGTCCTCGATATCGGCGGTGGGCAACTGGCGCGCGGCAGGGACGCCATTCGCGGTTTCTACACCAAACTGGTGGCGGCAGGGCCAAAGTTTGAGCTTGGAGATCAGCGCCCGGCTATCGTCAACGGAGATCTGGCGCTCACCTCCACGCGCCTTCCCGATGGCACCGTGACCGTGGAAATCGCCCACCGGCAGGGCGACGGGACTTGGCTTTGGGTGATCGACCAGCCCTCCATCCTCACATGAGCCATGGCTCGCCGCCGGAGCCCGAGACGATCCCCGAAGCCTCGCGGGCTTGACTTTCCGGACGCGTTCTTTATGTGTCGCGCCAAGTTTCCCGCGTCCGGGTGTTTCCCCGTGCTCCAGCGGCCAAAACTCCACGAACATTAACGGACGAACATCATGGCTAAAGCCGCAAACATCAAGATCAAGCTTCTGTCGACCGCCGACACCGGTTTCTTCTACGTGACCAGCAAGAACAGCCGCACCAAGACGGACAAGCTGTCGTTCCGCAAGTACGACCCGGTCGCCAAGAAGCACGTCGAGTTCAAGGAAACCAAGATCAAGTAATCTGGTCATCCTGAAATGCCAAAACGCCGCCCAGTGGGCGGCGTTTTTGTTTGGTCTGGCGGCCAAGATTCAGCGTTCGTTTCAACGAGGCATCAGCGTTGGCGACTAGCGAAGCGTCCCAATGTCGTCATCCTAGGGCGAAGCAAGGAGCGAAGCGACGCGGCGCAGACCCTAGGATCCATGCCGTAACGTCAACGCGTCGCAACGGTGCAGAATTCTGCTCCGTAGCACTTCTCGACCGAGGTAACGGCATGGATCCCAGGGTCTTCGCGACGCCGCTTCGCGGCTGCTCCGCCCTGGGATGACGAAGCGATCGGCGCCGCCGCCGGTCGTTAAGCCGCCGCGAACGGAACTGGCCAACGGATCTATGGGCCGTTTCCTGCCCATGGCCGAGAGCCCAGGGAGAAAATGGTTCCAGCCCGTTTCGTGCGCGAGGTTGAACATATTTGCGGGGAAATGGGGGCCGGTCGGCGGTTGGCAGCGGTACGAGGAGGCCACTATGTGCCAGCGCCGGCCGGCCGACCCCACGGACCCAGGAGATGCGGCGGACCTGAGCATCATGGGGTATTTTTCGGATCGAGCCGGGCAGTCTACCCTCGTGCCGGCTTCGTCTTCGGTCTATACGATGCAGATTTGCGCAAGAACGTATGAAAATCAACCATTTCTTAACCACGGCTGGCGAATCGCTTGGGTTAAGGTAAATTCCTAACCTTGCTGGATGATCCGATATTCGCCGCTTCCACCAATGCATGTCGCTCAAAAGTATGTGGCGGTTTTGAGAAAACGGCATGCATAGATCAAAAGACCTAAATCGCGTCGCCCAATCCGTTCAGCGCGACGCGCTTAGGCAGCCTTGGCGACAACCCGGTTGCGGCCGCCGCTCTTGGCTTCGTAGAGTGCAAGGTCGGCACGCTTCATCAGCGCCGCGACCGTATCGGCTCCCTTCAGCACCGACGACACGCCGACGCTGACCGTCACGTCGATCGCCTTGCCGTCAGTCCCGACTGTGAAGGGCACCTGTGCGATCTCGGCGCGGATTCGCTCGGCCACCTTCTCGGCGACGAGCCCATCGGTGTCGGGCATGACCACGACGAACTCCTCGCCGCCGAACCGGCAGGCGAGGTCGATGCCGCGCACGTTCTTGCGCAACCGCCTCGCGAACTCGCGCAGCACGTCGTCGCCGCCGTCATGGCCATGGGCGTCGTTGATGGATTTGAAGCGGTCGAGATCGGTGATCATCACAGACAGCGGCCGCCGCCGCGCTACGGCGCGGTCGAACAGCGTCTGCAGATGACTGTCGAGGTAGCGGCGGTTGTGCAGTCCGGTCAGCCCGTCGGTCACCGCCATCTCGATGGTCTGGGTGACGCTGGCGCGCAGTTGGTCGTTGTAGCGCTTGCGCCGCACCTGCGTACGCAGGCGCGCCGTCAGCTCGTGCTGGTCGATCGGCCGCGTCAGATAGTCGTTGATGCCGAGCTCGAGGCCGCGGATGATGCGCCCCTCCTCGCCTTCATCAGCCAAAAGGATGATCGGCAGGAAGCGGGTGCGGTCGAGCGAGCGCAGTTGCGAGCAGAGCCTGAGCGCATCGAAGTCGGCGAAGGCCGTCGAGATCAGCACGCACTCGTAAGGTGTTTCGGCGGCCTGGAAGAAACCGGCATTCGGATCGGTGGCGACGTCGAGCTCGGCGCTGCCGCGCAGCATCTTGCGGATGCGCTCGATCGATGACTTGCGCTCATCGATGAGAAGCACTTTTGGCCTGGTGTCTTCCGTGGCGAAGTTGCGGCTCAGAAGCTCCTCGATGCCGATGTTGCGCGTGGTCGAGGCGCGCAGCCGCAATTCGTCGGTCAGCGACTTCAGCCTGACCAGGCTCTTCACTCGCGTCATCAGCTGCAGGTCGTTGACCGGTTTGGTGAGGAAATCGTCGGCGCCGGCCTCGAGGCCGCGCACTCGGTCCGACACCTGGTCGAGCGCGGTGATCATGACCACCGGAATATGCGAGGTCGCCGGGTCGCTCTTCAGCCGCTTGCACACCTCGAACCCGTCCATGCCCGGCATCATCACGTCGAGCAGCACGACGTCGACCTTGCCGTTTTCGCAGGTTTCGATCGCGTCCGGGCCGTTGCCGGCCGTCAGCACCTCGAAATATTCGGCGAGCAGCCGGACCTCCAGCAGCCGCACATTGGCGGGGATGTCATCGACGACGAGGATCCGCGCGGTCATTTCAAAGGCTCCGGCTCGGCATCAGGCATCGCCCAGATAGGATTTGATCGTCTCGATGAAGCGCGGCACCGAGATCGGCTTGGAGATATAGGCCTCGCAGCCGCCCTGGCGGATGCGCTCCTCATCGCCCTTCATCGCGAAGGCGGTGACGGCGATGACCGGGATAGAATGCAATTCGTCGTCTTCCTTCAGCCATTTGGTCACCTCCAGGCCCGAAACCTCGGGCAACTGGATGTCCATGAGGATCAGGTCCGGCCGATGCTGGCGCGCAAGATCAAGCGCTTCCAGGCCATTGCGTGTGCGAACCGTCTCGTAACCGCTGGCTTCGATGAGGTCCCGAAAGAGCTTCATGTTGAGCTCATTGTCCTCGACGATCATGACCTTCTTAGCCATCAATTTCCCGTCCCGACCGTCCCCGGAACCGAAGACCGCCGTCATGCGTCCTTGCCGGATCGCACCCAACCCGCACGTACCTTACGTCAATATCATTGACGAAACGCAAATCGGCCGTTGGAAAAGCACACCGATTCCGCTTGCGGGTGCTGGGGCTGAAGCGGCTGAGGCTTGCCGCAGGCGACGCTTGCCATTACTTCGGATGGAAGACTCAAAATCCACATCAGCAAAGGTAGCGATGGCGAACGCAGCGTCAATGCGCGAGGAGGCGGAAACCCTTGCCGTCAGGGCGCTGGGCTTCATTGCCGGCGATCCGGAGCTGTTGCCCCGCTTCCTGGCGATCACCGGGATCGAGGCAAACTCGATCCGCAAGGCGGCTGAGGAGCCGGGCTTTCTTGCCGGCGTGCTGCAGTTCATCCTCGCCCACGAGCCGACGCTCCTGCGCTTCGCCGAGGAAACCGGCACGCCGCCGGCCGCCGTCGGCAAGGCCTTGCGGGCGCTGCCGCTCGGCAATGACGACCACGAGCGTTCGACATGAGCGACGATCCCGAGACCGCGCGCCAGATCGAGGAGCTTGCCGCCGACGACCGGCCGCTACTGGTGCTGGACGTGGATGACGTCGTGCTCGAATTCGTCCGGCCCTTTCCGCATTTCCTGAAGACACGCGGCTTCCGGCTGACGCTCGCCTCCTTTCGCCTCACCGGCAACATCGCCGAGACGGCGTCCGGCCGGCTGATCGAGCAGGCTGAAGTGACGGCCCTTCTCGGCGATTTCTTCGACGCCCAGGCCGATTGGCAAAGCATCACCGACGGTGCGGCGGAAGCGCTGGCGTCGCTCGGGCGGCGCGCCGAGATCGTGCTCCTGACCGCCATGCCGCACAAGCATCGTGCCGTGCGCCGCGCGCATCTCGACGCGCTCGGCCTCAACTACCCGCTGCTGACCACGGAAATGGCGAAAGGACCGGCCATCGCCAGGCTGCGCGGCGCCAAGGGAAGGCCCGTCGCCTTCGTCGACGACCAGCCCTCCAATCTGATGTCGGCGCGCGACTCGGTCGCCGACGCGCACCTCTTCCACCTGATGGCCGACAATGCGCTGCGCGCCTTCCTGCCGCCGACGCCGGAGGACATCACCGCCGTCGACAACTGGCGAGATGCGGCCCCGAAGATCGCGGCCGCACTCAGGCTTTAGCGCACGCGCTCAGGGCTGCAGTTTCGCCCCTGCCCCGCCATTGTCGCCGCCCTCCGAATCGTCGCCTCCGGCGGAATCATCCGTTCCCTTCGCGCCGTCATCGCCTGAGTTGTCATCCTGACCCACGCTGCCGTCCTGAGCGGCATCCGGTCCTTTCAGCATGGCGCCGTTGACTTTGACCGAGCCGTCGGCTTTCGTGTCGATGACCCACTCCAGGCGGCCATCCGGCAGTGTCTTGCCAAAACCCTTGACGGCAAGCGCAAACGGGAAGGCCTGCGCCATCTGCTCATCGCTCTTGGCAGCTTCCTTCAGGGCATCGACGATCTTGTCGTAGCCCGCGACGTCGACGGTGACGGTCGCATCCGGCTTCTTGCCCGGAAACGTCATCTCGCCTTCCATCGCCACCTCGATGGCGCCGTTCTTCACCGTGCTGTGCCCGAGGACGAATTTCGGCGTCTTGGCAAGGAAATCGGCGACCAGGGCGTCGCCGAACTCATCCGACAGCGGTGGATTCTTATTGAGATCAAAGGCTTCGATCGCCTTCTTCGCCATAGTGTCGAGATCGATATCGGCGCCGCCGAAATGGAGGTCGATATCCGTCGGCAGCAAAGGGGCGGTCCAGTCGGGCAGTGTCTGCTGCGGGATCGTCAGGCCGGAGGCCTTGATGGCGTAGTCGACTTTGCCGTTCTGGGAGACGCCGTCCATGCCGACCGTGGTGCTGAACTGCTTCGCCCCGAATTTGCCGACGGGGCTCTCCACCTCGAAATCCTTGAAGCCGTAGTTGCCGTCGATCCTTTCCCACACGGGTAGCGCTGCCTGTAGCAGCGTCTTGAGCTCCGCCTGGTTGGCCTTGAGCTTGGCTTCGTCCTCATTGGCCACGGCAAAGGCAAGCAGATCGAGCAGCGGCTTTGTCCTGACGCCTCTGCCCTTCGCGTCCACCGACAGCTCCGGCGTTCTCAGCGTCAGCGGAAAACTCATTCCATTGTCGGGATCGTCGATTTTGATCGTCTCGACGAAGCTCGAGATCTTCTGCGTCGCCGTGAAGTCGACGCCGCCATTGGCCGATTTGGTGGCGGCAATGGTCGCTGTGCCGGCGCCGGCGGTGACGTCCGCCTGCTGCTTGGCTTCCCGCGATGTCATCGTCATGCCGGCCATGGAGCTGGCGCCGCTGGTGAATGCAGCGAGGTTCGGATCGTAGACGGCGGTGCCCTTGCCGTCCTTGACCGCCAGTTGCATGCTTTGCGGGCCTTCCGGCCCGTTGAATTCGAAAGACATGCTTTGCGAAAAATCCGAGGCCACGTCCCAGGATCCGTCGGCGCGCGGCTTGACCATCAAGGCATAGGGCGCGAGATCGAATTTCAGCGGCTTCTCCTTCGGCATGGCATCGACCAGCGCCTTGATGTCGAGCGCGATCTTGTAGGCGCCGCCTTCGACCGAGACCTTGAGCACGCCCTTGTCGAACGCCTGCTTGCCGAAATAGCGCGCCAGATTGTCGGCAAGCTGCTTGGCGCCCTGGCCGTCGACCGTCTGGGCCACGGCAGGCACGCTGAACGCAAGAGCTGCAACAACTGGCAAAATACGCTTCACGTCGGTTCTCCGTTCTCGGAAGGCGAAAATCGTTTCGTGCTTCTGGTAGGAAAGAAGCGTTACAGCCGCAAGACGGTGACTGTAAGCCAAAAGCCGATGCCGCTAAAGCACCAGCCGCATCAGCGGCCTGCCGGGCTTGCGCTCCAGAAGCCTCTCGAACCCGGCCTTCTCGAACACCCGCGACGAGCCGACGAACAGCCCGATCGAGCGCGAATCGCGCGACAGATCGATCGGGCAGGCCTCCAGCAGCCTGGCGCCATTTTCGCGCGCGAAGGCGATGCCGCCGTCGACGAGGCGGTGCGTGATGCCCCTGCCCCGCGCCTTGACGCGGATGAAGAAGCAGGAGATCGCCCACACGCTCTCATCATCGGCATCCGCCGGATCGACCGGCGCCGAGCCCCTGCCCTGATTGTTCCATTCGGGCACGTCGGCGCGCGGGCCGATCTGCATCCAGCCGACCGCCCTGCCGTCCTCGAAAGCCAGAAGTCCCGGCGGCGGACCGGCTTCGATGCGCGCCTTGATGTGATCCTTGTTGCGTTCGCGGTCGCTGGCGCGGCGCTCCGCCGGCGTCAGCCGGAAATGCGTGCACCAGCAGCCGTAACAGGCGCCCTGCTTGCCGAAGAGGTCCTCGAAGTCGACCCAGCGCTCAGGCGTCAGCGGTGCTATGGTCGTGCTCATGCATTCTCCCCAGGCCAAGCTTGTTGCCGGCCCTGCGCTGTCGTACCATTGCGTTTGTTCTCTTTATGTTCGCAGCGATGGCGGCTCCTGTCAATAATCCCGAACACGGTTTTTGCCGCGACTGCCTGGCATTGCAGCGCGCCGAGACGCGCCGCTGCGAGCGCTGCGGCAGTCCGCGGCTCATGCGCCATCCCGAGCTCTACCGGCTGCACATTGCCCATATCGACTGCGACGCCTTTTACGCAGCGATTGAAAAGCGCGACAATCCGGCGCTGAAGGACAAGCCGGTGATCGTCGGCGGCGGCAGGCGCGGCGTCGTCTCCACCGCCTGCTACATCGCCCGCATCCAGGGCGTGCGCTCGGCGATGCCGATGTTCAAGGCGCTCGAGGCCTGCCCCGACGCCGTGGTCATTCCGCCCAACATGGAAAAATATGTCGGCGTCGGCCGCCAGGTGCGCGCGCTGATGCAGGCGCTGACGCCGCTGGTCGAGCCGCTGTCGATCGACGAAGCGTTTCTCGACCTCGCCGGCACCGAGCGGCTGCACGGCATGCTGCCGGCGCTTGTGCTGGCCCGCTTCGCGCAGACCGTCGAAAGCGAACTCGGCATCACCGTTTCGGCCGGCCTCTCCTACTGCAAATTCCTGGCCAAGATCGCGTCGGACTTCCGCAAGCCGCGCGGCTTTTCGGTCATCGGCGAAGCGGAGGCGCCAAGCTTCCTCGCGGCGCAGCCGGTGACGCTGATCTGGGGCGTCGGCAAGGCGCTGGCCGCGACGCTGGAGCGCGACGGCATACGCACCATCGCCCAGTTGCAGCGCATGGAGCGCGGCGAGCTGATGCGCCGCTACGGCGTGATGGGCGACCGGCTCTACCGGCTTTCGCGCGGCGAGGACGACCGCCGCGTCGACCCAGACGGCGACGCCAAGAGCGTGTCGGCCGAAACCACCTTCGACAACGACATCGCCTCGCTCGCCGAACTGGCGCCGGTGTTGCGCGGCTTGTCGGAGAAAGTCTCGGCACGGCTGAAGAAATCCGGCATTGCCGGACGCACCGTGGTGCTGAAGCTGAAGACACAGGATTTCAAGACCCGCACCCGCAACCGCCAGCTTGGCGATCCGACCCGGCTGGCCGACCGCATCTTCCAGACCGGGCTCGACCTGTTGCGCCGCGAGGCCGACGGCACGAAATTCCGCCTGCTCGGCATCGGCGTCAGCGATCTGTCCGACGACGAAAAGGCCGATCCGCCGGATCTGGTCGACCTCCAGTCGCGCAAGCGCGCGCTGGCCGAAACGGCCATCGACGAGCTGCGCGACAAGTTCGGCAGAAAGGCCGTCGAGACCGGCTATACGTTCGGCAAGGGCCGCGGCGCCAATCCGCCAGAGCCGATCGAGGACTAGACCGGCCGGCAGTGCGGCGGTGGTCAGGTGCGCTTCAGGTCGATCCGGCTCGTTACCATGGTCTTGCCGGTTTTCGGATCTGTATCGGTCACCGTCAGCCGCATGCCGTCGCTGCCGGTCTTTGCCACGGTCAATTGCGCCTTGCGGTCGCCATTGACCTCCTTTGCCCAACGGATGCCGAGATTGAGCGCGTTGCCCGAGCGGCTGCCGTTCAATTGTGCCGGCCCGGTCCGCGAGCCGATATAGACGCCGCTATAGCCCCCGCCGGTCGCCTTCAGATCCGCGCTGATCTCGCGCGTCATCAGGATGAGACCCCGGCATTTGCCGTCGAGCGACAGCGAGGTCGAAGTGGCGCCGGATTTGAAGGTGCACGAGATATTCACCGTCGGCGCATTGGCGCTGACCTTGAGGGTGCCGCTGCCGGCGAAGCTGCCCTGGAACGAGCGCAGGAAATCGGCATCGTCGGCGCGGGCATCCACCGCTGCCGTCAGGCAGCCGACGAGCAGACACGACATCATCGATTTCATCGGACTCTCCCCCAGCATCGAAAGGCTGCGAATATGACGTCTCGAACGCCTGCGACGGCCGCAGGTTCCGCCTTCATCGTGACTGTTTTTTTGCGCGCCCCCAACGCCGCCGAAGCTGGCCCAGTCGAATGCGTCGACTAGCGGTTGCGATCGAAGGTCCGGCTTGCGAAATAACGCCATGGCACCCGCTCCCTCGATCACCAAGGCCGCGCTCTGGATGGCGCTGTCGATCGCCTCGTTCCTGGCGATGTCGGTCGCCGGCCGCACGGCGACGGCCGTGCTAAATGTCTTCCAGGTGCTGGAGCTGCGTTCGGTGATCGGCTTCTTCATCCTGCTGCCGCTGGTGATGACGGGAGGCGGCTTCAAGGCGATGCGCACCGCGCGGCCGCTCGCCCACCTCGCGCGCAACGTCGTTCATTATGCCGGCCAGGCCGCCTGGCTCTATGCGCTGACCTTGATTCCGCTGGCCGTGCTGATCTCGATCGAGTTCACGACCCCGATCTGGACCGCGATCCTGGCGGTGAGCTTTCTCGGCGAAAGGCTGTCACGACCTAGGCTGACGGCGATCGTGCTTGGATTGATCGGGGTGGTGATCATCGTGCGTCCCGGCGTCGGCTCCATCGATCCCGGCCACCTCGTCGTGCTTGGCGCCGCGATGTGCTTCGGCGTCTCGGTGGTCATGGTCAAGTCGCTGACGCGCACCGACAGCGTCGTGCGCATCATCTTCTGGATGCTGATCATCCAGTCCGCGGTCGGCCTCGTTCCGGCGCTTTATGTCTGGCGCAACCCGGCGATCGAACTCTGGCCGTCGATATTCGTGGTCGCCTTTACCGGCATGTCCTCGCATTTCTGCATGGCCCGCGCGCTCAGCCACGCCGATGCCACCGTCATTTCGCCAATGGATTTCCTGCGCGTGCCGCTGTCGGCGCTGATCGGCTGGCTGCTCTATCACGAACAGATCGACGTCTTCACCGCCGGCGGCGCCGCGCTGATCCTGGCCGGCAACCTGCTCAACCTGCAGAAGAAGGCGCCGCAGACGGCCGAAGTCGCCACCTCCTAGCTACAAGCCATTCACTGGTCGGTCGCCTGGTTCAGCCGTCGCGTCCACCGCAGCGCTCAGTCGTAGACGCCATCAAATAGAAATTCGTTGTCACCGCCGGGTTTGAAATGTCCGGCATACGAGCCTGTCGGCAGCAGCAAGGCTTCGCCTGCGCCGTTGCGCAACACTATAGTCTTCGGTCCGGTCGTAAGGTGAAATGGCGGATCAAGCACGGCGCCGTCGATTTCGACCTGGCCCGGCAACGGTATTCCATCGGCGCCGTACAGCGCGTAGCTTCCAGCGATCGGAACCTCAAAGATCCTGCGCTCACCGGGATGAAGGCGAGCACCGGCGATCCTGAGATTTGGCGCGACACGGACGTAGCTGTTCAAGATCAGGGGCGCGACCACCGGATAGATATAGTCCATCCGATAGGACCACAGGATCAACTTCGGCGGAGATTTGCTCAGGACGCTGTACGCCTCGGAGCGCCCGCTTTCCCGCAAGGTCTTGAGCACATAGTGTTTGTCGAGCCACAAGGTCGTCGGCTCCATCCGGTTGGGCAGCATCCCGACGCCGTCGAAATAGCGCTCATCCGGTGCGAGCAATGCCTCGGCACGCGCCACCAGTTCAAGTTGGGCCGTATTGTCGAAGCGAAGGTAGAATAAATTGGCAACGAAGCTTATGGCCATCGCTGTGGCCAGAGCTATCCACGCAAGGCGCAGGTAACGCGTATGGGTTGCGATACCGTCGAGCATCGTCAACGACCATAGCGACATGAACGGCAACGCCATGATGAACACGTAAGGCCACGGCTGGTCGTGCGCGAAAACCAGCATCGTGATGACGACGGAGAAGATCAGCGCAATCCGCCTCCGCTCATCGATCTTCATGATCTGCGTCAGGGACAAAGCCATGCCGGCGAAACAGAAGACGTAAAAAACATAGTTCCGCGCCAGCGTTTGAACCACGAAGCGCCTCAGCCCCCCGTAGTCACCGCCCCCGCGTGCCGCGATTTCAAGAGGGCCGAATATGAGGTTCCTGGCAATCGGAACAGGATCGGTGCCGCCGAAGATGAAGCAATAGGCAACTATGGGAACGGTCCACCCCAGCACGAGCCATGCGCCGCGGACGGCACCTGTTGTGTAGCGCCTCATCAAAGCTGCGTCGGCGACCAAGCCGAGCCCGAGCGCTACGTTGAAGTAAATTGACTTCTGCGTCGCGAGAAACGACAGGCCGCTCAGGAGACCGGCAGCGACAAACTGCCGTCCCTTCAATTCACGTGCTCGCAGGATAACCAGCAGCGCCGCCACGGCGAAGAACAACGCCAGCGGTTCGGCGATGGTGCGAAAGACGCGCTCCATGAAATTCGAGAAGCACAGGAGGAGAAGGACGATGATCAGAGCACGCACGCGATCTTCGCCAAGGGCGCGGGCGCATGCATAAACGAAAGCGATCGTCCCGCACGCCAGCAGCGCAGTCTGCATACGACCGGCAAGCAGGATCGACGTGGCATCCCAGCCGATCAGGTGGGCGATCTCGTAGAAGACCGCATAGCCGACCGCCTTGGCATGCCAAATCGTGCCGAACAGGCCATTGGAGAAATACTTGGCCCATCCGAGTTGGACGAATTCGTCCATGACAAAGCGAGCGTTCCAAGCCAAGGTGAAGAGCAAAATGATCTTGAGCGAAATCAGGACGCTCAGAAAAATCATTGCCTGGCGCTGCCCGAGACCGAATAGCAGGCTTGATCTGTGTACAAGTGCTTGCGTGTCCAAGATACCCCCGACCCCTGGCTCAGACAGAGCCACCCGCGTACCGCCGGCTGCGCCCCCGATCGCTACCGCCCCGCCCGCAAACAGCGAATTTGAGGACGCCGGCTTCCAGGAAGAGGTCCATGCCGGCATTCCCGTTCAGGGCCTACCAACTCAACACTTCGCAATAGTTCGGCCAGTCCGGTACAGCCGATGCTCTCTGCGCCTTCGGGAAATACCGTCCCACCATGGTCGCGAAGTCCGAGCGTGAAAACAGCACGACATGCTTGTCTCCAGTAATGTGCCAGTCTGAAAGAAGCGACAGCATGGCGCGTACTCCTCCCGGCTCAACGTCCTTCAGGATGATCTTGCGACAGGCCCAGCGCTCGCAGCCTTCGGCCAGCGATCTGAAGAACCCGTCGCGCTGATCGACCGGCACATGATGGATGACGTCGCAAATCATGACGGCGTCATAGAGCCCGGTCACGTCGGTGAGATAAGTCGCGGGCAGAAGTTTAACCTTCGCTCGATTTGCATCGCTCAGGAATGTGCCGATCGAGGGAGCTGGATCGCACATCGTAACCGCAAGATCGGGGCGTCGACTTAAAAGCCGCTCGACAAGGGCGCCGTCACCGCCGCCGATGTCCAGGACCTTTGCGCCGTTCGGCAATTCACCGTCGAGAAAGTCCGATATTTTGTTGAGGTTGACGAACACACGGCGATAAGCATCGCCGACCGGCTTGAAATGGCGGCCGAGGACCCTACGCGCGACCTGACCTGGTGCTGACATTCTTATTCCCCGTTTGCTATTGAGTGCTGTTACCTGGGCAGGAGGGTGTCGTCGGCGCAGGGGCGGGCCGCAGGTAGAGCCGCGGCAGTATGGCCCAGTGCGCAGCGATAAAGTTCCAGACGAACAGGGCGACGGTAGCAATCGGAGTCGCAATCGCAACACCAAGACCGAGTCCGGAACATAGGACGATCATCATGGCTACCGAAATTGGATAGGCCAAGGCCACACCTCCTAAGAAACGCACGAATGCCTTGAAGCGAAGCGGTTCGGCAAAGGTGAACCGGCTGTGTAGCGCGTATCCGAGTGGCGTCACAGCCAAGAACGAAATCACGGTGCCCAGCAGGTAGTGCACCCCCACCTGGTCGGCCATAATCATAATCGCATTGTGCGCCGTTGCGCAGACCGCTCCCACCAGCGTGTAGCGCCACCCTCGTTCGACAAGCGGTCTTTTGTGGGCGCCCGTATAAGGCGTCTGCTCCATCTGGTCATCCGTGGGCATAGCTGGACCAGGCATCGGCGTCAGAAAGCCCCTGTCAGTTTCGCGCGAAGCCGGCATATGACACGCTCCCGCAACCGCGAGTCACGCAAGTAGCGCCTCATGCCGCTTGGTCCGAGCGAGAGTACGACACGCGCGGCGCGAACCAGTGCCTTCAAGTCGCCTCCCGACGCGGCGGCCAGCGATGCATTAACGCTGATCGATGCCTGGGCGGCAGGTTCGACCCTGCGTCGGCTGCTCGCCGGAAGCCGGGGAAGATGGCGCTCCATGACAATTTGCATTTGCGACCGGAACTCACCGACGTCACGGGATCCGGTGACGGTCAGCGAACTGCCGTGAACCCGAAAGGCCGTCGTGATCTCGTCGTGATAAACGACTGGACCGGTACTGGCGAGCTTCGCCCATATGTCCCAATCCGCCGTATACCAGAGTTTTTCATCCACCCCTCCGCACGCCAGCCATGCACTTCGGCGGAATATTGGAGCGGGCACCGAGACAAAATTTTGCACGAGCAGCCGTTCCAGCAGGAATTCGGCTTCGAGCATCTCATCAGCCGGCAAGGGACAGTTCCAGCGCCCCATTCTCCGGCCGGAGCGGTCAACGATAACGGTCGGGGCCAAATGAAGTGCGGCTTCGGGCGAGCCACCGAGCCAGCGGCGGGCGGCCTCGACGCGCCCGGGCAGCCACAGATCGTCTTGGGGGAGGATGCAGATGTGATCGGCGGCCGCTAGCTCGACGCCCAAGTTGGTCTTCGTCTGCCAGGGCGTGAGGTCCCTTCGCTGAAGCAGCCGGAGCGGTAATCGGTGGGCAAATCGCTCGACGATGGCTGCGGTAGCGCTCGTCGGACTGCTGTCGATGACGATTATCTCCAGATCGCCGGTCGGCTCGGCAACCAGCGAGTCAAGTGTCGTTTCAATCCATGCAGCCCCTTCGTGGACCGGCATGACGACGGATAGAAATGGTTTCTCGTCCACACAGCTACCTGCTCGAGTTTCTGCTTGGAAGCCAGTCGGGCGGTCAGAACGCACGCCTGTCATCCAGATTGTCAAGCAGCAGCTTGAGCACAAAGCCGGCCAGCACCATGGACATGCCGGCCACGCAGGCGGTGGTGATCACAAAGGTCAGGTGCACCGACTGCTCCATCGGACCACCGACAAAAATCCAGTGCAGCGCTAGCAACACGTCCGCGACAAAGCCCATCGCCGCGAGCATGCCACCGGAAAAGACCAGCCATTCGAGCGGGCGGCCGCGCATCAGCCAGGGCACGATCCGACCTCCGTGGCCCGGGTGATAGATAGCGATCGCCACCTTGGCCAACATGCCGAAAAGGATCGCCGAAAGGCCAATCAGCGTAGCCATTGCCGAGAGCGCGACGAAGTGAATTCCAAAATACCACCCGCCGATCCGGACGGGTCCCGCGGCGAGGACCGCAAGGCCAACAGTGCCAGCCATCAGCAAGGTCGCTCCGGGTATGAGATACATGGTGTTGGGCGCATGGGCCACGATCAGCCGCAAATGTCGCCAACCGTCGCGGAACGAACGCAGATGAGGTGGGCGGCCACGCTTGTCCGGATAGAGCTTGATCGGCACCTCGCGGATCACGAGGCCCGCGCGATGCGCGTTGATGACCATCTCCGAGGCGAATTCCATGCCGGGCGAACGTGCGCCCATCCTGCGAAACGCATCGCGGGTGAACCCCCGCATGCCGCAATGAAAATCGTGTATCGGAGAATGGTGAAGCCAGCGGGCAATTGTCGAAAGCACCGGATTGCCGAGATAACGATGCAGCGGGGGCATGGCGCCGGGCTCGATACCGCCGGCGAAGCGATCCCCCATGACCAGTTCGGCGCCACCCTCCAACGCGTCGATGAAGTCGCCGAGGCTGCTCCAGTCGTAGGAGTCGTCCGCATCCGCCATGATGAGGTACTTGCCTCGTGCAGCTTCAGCCGCCGCGCTGATCGCCGCGCCGTATCCCTTGACCCGCTGGTGCACGACACGCGCGCCGAGGGACTCGGCAATCTCAACCGATCGGTCGCTCGACCCGTTGTCTCCGACGACGACCTCACCGATGAGGCCTCGCTTTGCAAAAACGTCAAGCGCCTTGCGGATGCAGATGCCGAGCGTGCGCTCTTCGTTCAGGCAAGGGATAATGGCCGATACGAGAGGTGCAGCCGCATCATCACTGCGCAGAGAGTCCAGATCGGTCTGGACCGTCGCGAAATTCGACTTGTCTACCATCGTGCCCCGCTCCCGCCCAATCGCCAGCCTCACTGACAAGCAGACATACGCCCCAACATTTCCGCAGCCTACCTGCAACCTTAGCAAGAACAAGTTAGTCAATGATATACAGAAGCATTCACCGTTGAGCGAATGACATGGTTTGGCGAGTACTTGGCGGGATTTTTGTGCTCTCGTCACAAGAGCGGCACATCCGGATATGCCGACAAGGCCAGTTGCCGACGTCGCACTGCGAATTTGACGTTGCCTCAGAAAGTCCATCCAGCCGGTTGCTCAAGCCTTGGCAAACCTCGGCGGCTTTCGACAGTTCGGAGATATTTTCGAGCGGAGTTGCCTGGCAGGGTGGTGGGGCTTGAATTAGTCTAGCCGCGACGCATCGCGCCAGGCTTCTACACCAGTTCCACTTCCACCACTCCCGGAACCGCGCGCATGGCCGACGCGACCTGCGGCGAGATGCGGTAGCGGTTGGGCAGTTCGATCTCGACCTCGCCCTGGCCGGCTTCCTTGATCAGCACGAAGCTCACCTGCCCCTCACCCTTCACGGCAAGCTGGTTGGCGAGGATGTTGATCGGCTGGGCGTCGCGCACGAAGATGCGCAGCGCCTTCTGGATGCGGCTCGCCTCGTCCTCCAGCGACTGCACCGTCTGGATGCGCAGATTGATGCCCTCCGGCCGGTCTTCAGCCGAAACCGTGATCACCACGGAACGGCCGGGCTCGAGCATGTCGCGATACTGCGCCAGGCCTTCGGAGAAAAGCACGGCCTCGTACTGGCCGGTCGTGTCGGAAAACTGCACGACGCCCATCTTGTTGCCGGTGCGGGTCTTGCGCTCCTGCTTGGTGGTAACGGTGCCGGCGAGCCGGCCGGCTGCGGCGCCGCGCTTCACCGCGGCCGAGAATTCCGCCCAGTTCTGGACGCGCATCTTCTGGAGCGCCGCCTTGTACTCGTCGAGCGGATGCGCCGAGAGATAGAAGCCGACCACCTGGAATTCCCGGTGCAGGCGATCGGCGGCCAGCCACGGCTCGGCTGCCGGCAGGTTGAGCGCCTGCGACTGGCTCCCAAGCGAGGCGCCGAAGATGTCGGCCTGGCCGGAGATGGCGTTCTGCTGCGCCAGCGATGCCAGCCCCATCATCCGCTCGACGCCGGCCATCATCACGGCGCGATCATGCCCGAAGCAATCCAGCGCGCCGGCCATGATCAGGCTCTCGAAGACGCGCTTGCCGACGATCTTCGGATCGACGCGCTCGCAGAAATCGGCAAGGCTCTTGAACGGTTTTTCGCCGCGCACGGCCACGATGTGCTCGACCGCCGCGTCGCCGACACCTTTGAGTGCCGCCAGCGAGTAGAAGATCTTGTTTTCGCCGACCTCGAAGGGGCGAAAGCTGGTCATCACCGACGGCGCCACCACCTCGATGCCGAGGCGCAGCGCGTCCTGCCGGAAATCGGCCAGCTTGTCGGTGTTGCTCATGTCGAGCGTCATCGACGCTGCCAGGAACTCGACCGGGTAATGCGCCTTGAGATAGGCGGTCTGGTAGGAAACGACGGCGTATGCGGCGGCGTGCGACTTGTTGAAGCCGTAGTCGGCGAATTTGGCCAAGAGGTCGAAGATGAAGTCGGCCTGCGGCTTGGCAACGCCGCGCTCCACCGCGCCGGAGACGAAGCGCTCGCGCTGCTTGTCCATTTCGGCGCGGATCTTCTTGCCCATGGCGCGGCGCAGCAGATCGGCTTCGCCGAGCGAATAGCCGGAAAGCTCCTGCGCGATCTGCATCACCTGTTCCTGGTAGACGATGACGCCTTGCGTCTCCTTCACCAGATGGTCGATCTTGGGATGGATCGAGGCCATCTCCTCCTCGCCATGCTTTCTGGCGTTGTAGGTCGGGATGTTCTCCATCGGGCCGGGGCGGTAAAGCGCCACCAGCGCGATGATGTCCTCGATGCAGTCCGGGCGCATGCCGATCAGCGCCTTGCGCATGCCGGCGCTTTCAACCTGGAACACGCCGACCACCTCGCCGCGCGACAGCATGGCGTAGGTGTCCTTGTCGTCGAGCGGAATGCGGGCGAGGTCGATGTCGACGCCGCGCCGCCGGATGAGCTTCACCGCCGTTTCCAGCACCGTCAGCGTCTTCAGGCCGAGGAAGTCGAATTTCACCAGCCCGGCCTGCTCGACATATTTCATGTTGAACTGGGTGACCGGCATGTCCGACCGCGGATCGCGATACATCGGCACCAGCTCCGACAGCGGCCGGTCGCCGATGACGATGCCGGCGGCATGCGTCGAGGCATGGCGGTAGAGGCCCTCCAGCTTCTGCGCGGTGTCGAGCAGCGTCTGGACGATCGGCTCCTTTTCCGCCTCCTCGGCGAAACGTGGCTCGTTGGCGATGGCGTCCGCCAGCTTGACCGGATTGGCCGGGTTCTGCGGCACCATCTTGGAGAGCTTGTCGACCTGGCCGTAAGGCATCTGCAGCACGCGGCCAACGTCGCGCAGCACCGCGCGCGCCTGCAGCGTTCCGAAGGTTATGATCTGCCCGACCTGGTCGCGGCCGTATTTCTGCTGGACGTAGCGGATGACCTCCTCGCGCCGGTCCTGGCAGAAGTCGATGTCGAAGTCAGGCATCGACACGCGGTCCGGATTGAGGAAGCGCTCGAACAGCAGCGAGAAGCGCAGCGGGTCGATGTCGGTGATGGTGGTGGAATAGGCGACCAGCGAGCCGGCGCCCGAACCGCGCCCCGGCCCTACCGGAATCCCTTGCGATTTGGCCCATTTGATGAAGTCGGCAACGATCAGGAAGTAGCCGGGGAACTTCATCTTCTCGATGATGCCGAGCTCGAATTCGAGCCGCTCGCGATATTGCTCCACCGTATAGCCGGGCGTCGGCCCGTGCTTGGCAAGCCGCGCCTCCAGACCTTCGCGTGCCTGGCGCGCGAGTTCCGCCGCTTCCGCCTTCTCGGCCGCGTCCTTGTCGGCGGCGTCGGCGCCGGTGAAGCGCGGCAGGATCGGGCTGCGGTTCTTCGGATAGTAGGCGCAGCGCATGGCGATCTCGACCGTATTGTCGATCGCTTCCGGAAGGTCCGAGAACAGCCGCGCCATTTCGGCCTGGCTGCGCAGGAAATTGTCCGGCGAAAGCCGCCTGCGGTTGTCGGCGGCCACCACCGAGCCTTCGGCGATGGCGATCAGCGCGTCATGCGCCTCATAGTCTTCGCGCTTGGAGAAAAAGGCCTCGTTGGTCGCGACCAGCGGCAATTCGTGGGTGTAGGCAAGGTCGACCGTCGACTTCTCGACCATGCGGTCATAGCCGGCGACCCGTTCCAGCTCGACATAGAGCCTGTCGCCGAACAGGCCCTTGAGGAAGAGCAGCCGCTGCTCGGCAAGGTCGCGGCGGTCCGCCTTGAGCGCGCTGCCTATCGGGCCGCGCGGACCGCCGGTCAGGCAGATCAAGCCGTCGCAATGGCCTTCCAGCATCGCGCTGGTCAGATGCACCGGCTCGCCGGGCGGCGTCTCCAGATAAACCTTGCTGATCAGCAGGACCAGATTGGCATAGCCGGCCTCGCTGGCGGCGATCAGCACGACAGGCGACATCTCGGGGCCATGCCGGCGGCGGTCGCGCTGGGCATCGGTCGCTTCGCCGGAAAAAGCGAGATCGATCTGGCAGCCGATGATCGGCTGGATGCCGTCCTTGACCGCCTTCTGGGCGAATTCGAGCGCGCCGAACAGATTGTTGGTGTCGGTCACCGCGATCGCCGGCGCATCGTCCTTGACTGCATGTCCGACGATGGCGCCGAGCTGCAAGGCGCCCTCGAGCAGCGAATAAGCCGAATGCACGCGCAGATGGATGAAGGTCCGCGCCTGCGCTTCCGGTTGAGCGGCCTTTACCGCTGCCTCGCGCTGCAACGGGTCGCGTGGAAGTCGTTCATCCGCCATGGGGCTCGTGTCGCTCGAAAGGACTCAACATTCGGGTGAGATGTATTGTCCGCAAGCGCGCGACGCGAGTCCAGCCTTCGCCTGTGCACAGCAAAGCCCGTCAGGCAAATTCCATGATCACCGCATCGACCGCCAGGCTGTCGCCCGGCTTGGCATTGAGCTTCGCCACGGTGAGGTCGCGCTCGGCCCGCAGCACGTTTTCCATCTTCATCGCCTCGACCACGGCCAGCGTCTCGCCGGCCTTGACCTCTTGGCCTTCGGCGACGGCGATCGACACGACGAGGCCAGGCATCGGGCAGAGCAGCATTTTCGAGGTGTCCGGCGCCAGCTTTTCCGGCATCAGCCTTTCCAGCTCCGCCGTCCGCGGCAGCATGGCGCGCGCCGTCACCGACATGCCTTTCCAGGCGATGCGAAGACCGTTCAGCACCGGCCGGACCTGCGCCGCGATCCGGTTGCCGTTGACCGTGCCATGCCAGATCGCGTCGCCCGGTCGCCAGACGGAGGCGACCGTCAACGGCTTGCCGCCATCGATCGAGAGGTCGACCTCCATCGGGATCGAAACCATGCCGTCGACTATGCTGGCGAAAAGATAGTCCGTGCCGATCTTCACCACCCAATCGCGCTTGAGATGGCCGGAATGCGGCGCCAGCCGGCCGCCGAGGCGGTCGAGCCGGTCACGGCGCAGCAGCTCGATAGCGGTGGCGATGGCGGCGAACACCGCCCTTTCCTCGCTGTCCGGCTCGACCGGCGCGAAGCCGTCCGGATATTCCTCGGCGATGAAGCCGGTCGACAGCCGCCCCTCGCGCCAGCGCGGATGCTGCATCAGCGCCGCCAGGAACGGGATGTTGTGCTCGATGCCGTCGACGACGAAGCTGTCCAACGCCTCGGACATCGCATCTATCGCCGCCAGCCTCGTCGGCGCCCAGATGCAGAGCTTCGCCACCATCGGGTCGTAGAACATCGATATCTCGGAGCCTTCGGTGACGCCAGTGTCGTTGCGGATCACGACGTCGCCGGACGTGCCCTCTTGCGGCGGCCGGTAGCGCGTCAGCCGGCCGATCGAGGGCAGGAAGTTGCGGAAAGGGTCCTCGGCGTAAAGACGGCTTTCCACCGCCCAGCCGTTGAGCTTCACGTCGCTCTGTTTGATGCCGAGCTTTTCGCCTGCGGCGATGCGGATCATCTGCTCGACCAGATCGATCCCGGTGACGAGTTCGGTCACCGGGTGCTCGACCTGCAATCTCGTATTCATTTCAAGGAAATAGAAGTTCTTGTCCTTGTCGACGATGAACTCGACCGTGCCGGCGCTCTGGTAGTCGACGGCCTTGGCCAGCGCCACGGCCTGCTCACCCATGGCCTTGCGCGTCTTGGCGTCCAGGAATGGCGACGGCGCCTCCTCGACCACCTTCTGGTTGCGGCGCTGGATCGAGCATTCGCGCTCGCCGAGATAGAGCGCGTTGCCATACGCGTCGGCCAGCACCTGGATCTCGATGTGGCGCGGGTCGACGACGAATTTTTCGATGAAGACCCGGTCGTCGCCGAAAGAGCTTTTCGCTTCCGAGCGTGCGCGCTCGAAGCCGTCGCGCACTTCCGCCTCGCTCCAGGCGATGCGCATGCCCTTGCCGCCGCCGCCGGCCGAGGCCTTGATCATGACCGGGTAGCCGATCTCGCCGGCGATCCGTTCGGCATGGTCGGCATTTTCGATGACACCCAGCCAGCCCGGCACGGTCGAGACCTTGGCTTGACTGGCGAATTTCTTCGATTCGATCTTGTCGCCCATCGCGCGGATCGCTTTGGGCTTCGGGCCGATGAAGACGATGCCTTCCCTCTCCAGCGCCTCGCAGAAGGAGGCTCGCTCCGACAGGAAGCCATAGCCGGGGTGCACCGCTTCGGCGCCGGTCTCCTTGCAGGCGGCGATGATCTTCTCGGGCAGGAGATAGCTCTGCACGGCTGGCGACGGCCCGATATGCAACGCCTCGTCGGCCATGTCGACATGCACGGCATCGCGATCGGCGTCCGAATAGACCGCGACCGTGGCAATCCCCATCTTGCGCACCGTCTTGACCACGCGACAGGCGATCTCGCCGCGATTGGCGATCAGGATCTTCTTGAACATTCGGATGTCGTCCCTCCGGCAAAGCCGCCCAGTTCTATGGACAATTCCGGCGCGCCTCAAGTGTCTGCAGCCCCTGGCCTCGGCGCCCGATACCGATTGCGGAAACCGCGCCGAAAAACGTCGCAAGAGACGTTGGCCGCCATCTTCGAACCCGATAAGGTGGTGATAGGCGCATGATAAACGGCGGGCTGTAGTCGCCTCGCCAGGCCGGCTGGGTTGCCTGCCATAAAGCTCAAAACTTTGAAGATTGCCTTGGGAGGAATGCCTCATGAAAACGCGAGCCGCAGTTGCCGTTGGTGCGGG
>SUGL01000069.1 GCA_004963905.1 Mesorhizobium sp. | reverse complement strand
GTCGTCGACCTGGTCGACCTTGTTCAAAAACACCACGATCGAGGGCACGCCGACCTGGCGGGCAAGCAGGATGTGCTCGCGCGTCTGCGGCATCGGGCCGTCGGCGGCCGAAACCACCAGGATCGCGCCGTCCATCTGGGCGGCACCGGTGATCATGTTCTTCACATAGTCGGCGTGGCCGGGGCAGTCGACGTGGGCATAGTGACGGTTGGCCGTCTCGTACTCGACGTGCGCCGTCGAGATGGTGATGCCGCGCGCCTTCTCTTCCGGCGCCGCGTCGATCTGGTCATAGCGCTTGTATTCGCCAAAATACTTCGTGATCGCCGCCGTCAGCGACGTCTTGCCATGATCGACGTGACCGATCGTGCCAATGTTCACATGCGGCTTGGTGCGCTCGAATTTACCTTTTGCCATAGTCTCTTTCCTTGGGCGGCCTTTGACCTTCAGTTCAGTCGAATGCGGGGCGATTAGCGACAACGGCCGCAAAACACAAGTGCCTTGTGGCTGAGCGCTGTCGCACCCGACCCGAACCAACGATCCGATTGCAGGGATGTAGCGCGGATATAGGATCGCGACAGGGGAATTCAAATCGACGCCGCTTGCTGCATCGACAGCGTCGCGCGAACAGACGCCCGATCGGCCGGAGCTGGCCCATTGCCGCAGCGACGTGCCTCTGATTTCTTCGGCAAATGCAGTTCATTCCGGCAAATATCCGCGGCCCGCTGTTCATGATCGTCTCGACGGGATCCTACCTCGTCAACGACACGATGATGAAGCTTGCGACCACCGGACTGCCGCCTTACGAGGTGCTTTTCCTGCGCGGCGCGGCCGCTACGCTCTGGGGCATGCCGCTGCTGTTCATGTTGGGTTATGGCAGGCAGATTCCGCTGCTTTTCGAGCGCAAGGTGCTGCGCCGGAACATTTGCGAGCTGGCAGCGATCCTTTGCTACGTCGTGGCTCTGGCCAACATGCAGATCGCCGATTCGACGGCGCTCGGGCAGATCACGCCGCTCCTCGTGCTGGTCGGTTCCTCGCTGCTGTTCGGCGAGAAGATCGGCGCCGCGCGCATGGCTCTGATCGGCCTCGGCTTCGTCGGCGCCGTCATGGTGGCGCAGCCGACGATGCAAGGCATTTCCATCTACGCCTTGCTGGCGCTCGGCAACGCGGCCATGGCCGCGGCGCGCGACCTCGCCGGACGCAAGGTGGGCGCCGAGGTGCCCGGCATGATCGTCGCCATCTCCGCCGTCGTGGTCGTGCTGGTCGGCTCAGGCATCGCGCATCTCGTCTCCGAGCAGTGGGTGGTGCCGGAGGGCCGCCACCTCCTGCTCATCGCAGGCGCCGGCCTGTTCCTTATCTTCGGCCACTTCTTCATCTTCATGGCCTATCGCGTCGGGCCGACGAGCGCGGTCGCGCCCTTCTATTATTGCTTCACCGTCTGGGCGGTGATTTCCGGCTTGCTGGTGTTCGGGCAGTTCCCGAATGCGCTCGCCGTCTGCGGCATCCTCCTGGTGATCGGCAGCGGCCTTGCCATCGTCTCGCTCGACGAAAGGCGGCGGCGGCTGGCGGTGGTCGCCTGAGGCTGCCCGATCCGGCCGCCCTACCAACTTTCAGGCGGGCGCCGGGCAGGATCGCTGGCCAATGCGCCGCCAGGCGATCGCACGCGGCGACCGGCCAAGACATGACGATCGTCGCAATCAGAAGGGCCTATCAGCCTATCCGCCTACAGCGTGCGCTTGCCGCTGATCTGGTGATAGGCCCAGAGCACGACGACGGACCCGATGACGGCGACGATCAGGCTCCAGATGTTGAGGCCGGTGACGCCCGTCGCGCCAAAGGCGCTGAAGATCACCCCGCCGACGATGGCGCCGACGATGCCGAGCACGATGTCCATTATCATGCCCTGGCCGGTCTTGTTGACGATCTTGCTGCCGATGAAGCCGGCGATGACGCCGAGAATGATCCAGCTGATGATGCCCATCTCTTCCCTCCAATCCCCGCCGCGCCAATCATTTTCATAGGATTGTCAAAAGCTCAAGACAGCTTGAAATTCCCCCCGGTTGCGCCATTCTGGCGCCGGGGCGGACTTGATAGGAGATCCACGATGGGCCTTTTCGACAACGCCGTCCCCGGCGGCAACATCACCAAACCCCTGATGATCGCGCTCGGCGCGCTGCTGGTCGGCAAGATGCTGAGCGGCAGGAGCGAGGAACAGCCGGCCGCTCCGCAAGCCCCCGCGCCGACGCCGGCGGGAACCGATGCTCCCGCCGATGGCGGCCTGCTCGGCGGTCTCGGCGGCCTGCTCGACAAGCTGAAGGATGCCGGCCACGGCAACGTCGCCGATTCCTGGGTCGGCACCGGCCAAAACCAGCCGATCAACGCCAACGATCTCGGCTCGGCGCTGGGCCCAGCTGTGATCCGCGAGATCGCGCAGCGGGCGGGCCTGAACGAGCAGGAGCTGCTGCAGCAATTGTCGGTGGCGCTGCCGGGCATCGTCGACAAGCTGACGCCGAACGGCCAGATCCCGCAGAACCACCAGGTCGCCTCGGCCTTCAACAGCTAGCGGCTAGACCAAAACGAGACGTGCTGCGCGCGATGGGCGCGCGGCATCTTCGTTCATGCGGGATGGAAATCTGGAGCGGGTAGCGGGAATCGAACCCGCATATTCAGCTTGGAAGGCTGCTGCTCTACCACTGAGCTATACCCGCGCCTTACACTGAAGTACCGGATTCACCCGAAAAGCGCCATGCATTTTCGGTCCGAGACTTTTTCGTTTCAGGGCTTCCGGGCCGGCAGTGGTGGAGAGGGTTGGATTCGAACCAACGTAGGCTAAGCCAACGGATTTACAGTCCGTCCCCTTTAACCACTCGGGCACCTCTCCAGTCTGCCGCCGGAGCCATGCAACGAGGCATTCGCGCCGATCCGGAGCCCGAGTAAATATCTTCTCCGAAATCAGCGATGCGCCTTATGGCGGCAAGGCCGGTGGGTGTCAACCGGCGCGGCCAGGGTTTTTCGAGGATGTTCGGTATTCGTCGTGGCAGCCCATATCCTTAGCCGGACGGGACGGATATAGAGGCCGGCATGAGCGACGACAAAAGCAACAAGCCGGGCACGCGCAAGGATACCCACTACGCCAAACTGAGGCGCGCGCATCGCGACCAGAAGGCCGGCGGCGCGCCGGCGTTCCGCCCGCGCCAGCCGGTGCCGCCGGGCGAAGGCCCCGCCGACGGACTGGTGCGGCTTTACGGCCTGCACACGGTGCGGGCAGCGCTCGACAATCCGCGGCGCAAGATCAGAAAGATGCTGGTGACGCGCAACGCCGCCGAACGGCTTTCGATCGGCGATCTTGCCGCCCTGCCCTTCACGGCCGAGCTGGTCGAGCCGAAGGATATCGACAGGATCACCGGCTCGGACGCAGTGCATCAGGGCGTGATGATCGAGGCTGAGCCGCTGAAGCCCAAGCGCCTTGACGCACTTGGCGATACGAGGCTGGTGCTGGTGCTCGACCAGGTCACCGACCCGCACAATGTCGGCGCGATCCTGCGTTCGGCGGTCGCCTTCGGCGCCGGTGCGCTGATCACCACGGCCCGCCACAGCCCGCAGGAATCGGGCGTGCTGGCGAAATCGGCTTCGGGCGCGCTGGAACATATCGACCAGATCGAGGTGAAGAACCTGGCCGACGCGCTCGGCCAGCTGCACGAGGCCGGCTTCCAGACGATCGGGCTCGATTCCGAGGGGCCGGCCGAGCTCGAAAAGAGCTTCGCGGGAGAAAAAATCGCGCTTGTGCTGGGGGCGGAAGGCAAGGGCCTGCGCCAGAAGACGCGCGAGACGGTGACGACGCTCGCCCGCCTCGACATGCCGGGTGCCATACGCTCGCTCAATGTGTCGAACGCGGCGGCGGTGAGCCTTTATGCGGCGAGGAGATTCTTAGCGAATAGCGAATAGCCGGAACACTGCGGGCTGCCGGCCTGCAATCCGCTATTCGCTACTCCCTATTCGCTAGGCCACGTCGTGGCCCGCCATCCGCTCCAGCGCCCTGACCAGCGCCGAGTGATCCTCCTTGGCCCCGCCATTGGCGGCGCAGGAGTTGAACAGTTGCTGTGTCGTCGAGGTGTTGGGCAGCGCAACACCGAGCGCCTTGGCGCCTTCCAGCGCCAAATTGAGGTCTTTCTGGTGCAGTTCGATGCGGAAACCCGGCGCGAAGGTGCGCTTGATCATGCGCTCGCCATGCACTTCGAGGATGCGTGAGGCGGCGAGACCGCCCATCAGCGCCTGGCGAACCTTGGCCGGATCTGCGCCAGCTTTCGAGGCGAAGACAAGGGCCTCGCCGACCGCCTCGATGGTGAGCGCCACGACGATCTGGTTGGCGACCTTGGTGGTCTGGCCGACGCCGTTCGGTCCGACCAGTGTGATGTTCTTGCCCATCTTCTCGAACATGGGCTTGGCGCGCTCGAAGGCCTCTTCCTCGCCGCCGACCATGATCGTGAGCGAGGCCGCCTTGGCGCCGACCTCGCCGCCCGACACCGGCGCGTCGAGATAGTCGCAGCCGAGATCGTTGATCTGCCTGGCAAAATCCTTGGTGGCGATCGGCGAGATCGAGCTCATGTCGATGACGAGCTTACCCTTCGACAAACCTGAAGCGACGCCGTTTTCGCCGAACAGCACATCGGCCACCTGCGGCGTGTCGGGCACCATGCTAATGACGATGTCGGCGGCCTTGGCCACGGCATTGTGGCCGGAGACGGTCTTCAGCCCCTTGGCGACGAGATCGGCCGGCGGCTTCGAGCGATGGTCGCTGGCGACGACCGGATAGCCGGCGTCGAGCAGATGCCCCGCCATCGGCGCGCCCATGATGCCCAGTCCGATGAAGCCGATGGTTTCCATTGATGTTCTCCGTCTTTTTTGTCAGGGCCGCGTTCCTTCGCGCCCCCCTCTGGCCTGCCGGCCATCTCCCCCACAGGTGGGGAGATTGGCAGCTTCGGCCTTGGCCCTTAGGCCGCGGCGCTGCCCTGCCCAGCGAACTGCCGGAACCAGCCGAGCCCGGCTTCAGTGCCGGCCTTCGGCTTGTATTCGGCGCCGATCCAGCCGGAATAGCCGAGGCGGTCGATGTGGTCGTAGAGGAAGGGATAGTTGATCTCGCCCGTCCCCGGCTCGTGACGGCCAGGATTGTCCGCAAGCTGGATATGCGCGATGCGGCCGAGGTTTGCCTCGATGGTACGGGCGAGATCCCCCTCCATGATCTGCATGTGATAGATGTCGTATTGCAGGAACAGGTTCTTCGAGCCGATGCGGTCGATCAGCGCCAACGCCTGGGCGGTGTGGTTCAGGAAGAAGCCGGGGATGTCGCGGGTGTTGATCGGCTCGATCAGCAATTTGATGCCGGCCTGCTCCAGCTTCTCGGCCGCGAAGGCGAGGTTTTCGGCAAAGACATTCTCCAGCACCGCGCGATCGGCGCCCTGCGGCGCGATGCCGGCCAGGCAGTTGATCTGCTCGCAGCCCAGCGCATGGGCATAAGAGATCGCCTTGGCGACGCCCTGCCGGAATTCCGGCACGCGCTCAGGCAGCACGGCGATGCCGCGCTCGCCCTTCGCCCAGTCGCCGACGGGCAGGTTGAAAAGAACCTGCGTCAGGCCGTTCTTCTTCAGCCGCGCGGCCACGACATCCGGCGCATGGTCGTAGGGGCCGATATATTCGACGCCCTTGAAGCCAGCGCGGGCGGCGGCATCGAAGCGGTCGAGAAACTCATGCTCGCCGAAGAGCATCGATAGATTGGCTGAAAAACGCGGCATTCTTTTTCTCCTTCTGTCCCGCCGAACTCAATCCAACATCATGATGGCCGTCGGAGCGTCCTCATTGCGTTCGGCAAGCTCCTCGAATTCGGTGATCTTGTCGATTTCCGTGCCCATGGAAATGTTGGTGACGCGCTCGAGGATGAATTCGAGAACGACCGGAACCTGATGCTCCTTCATCAGCCGCTGCGCCTCCTTGAAGGCGCCGGCAAACTCTTCCGGCTTGCGCACGCGGACCGCCTTGCAGCCCATCGCCTCGGCGACCGCGACGTGGTCGACGCCGTAGCCGGCATCGGGATCGTCGGCGCGGTTGACGTTCTCGAAGGCGAGGCTCACCTCGTAGTCCATCGAGAAGCCGCGCTGCGACTGCCGGATCAGGCCGAGATAGGCGTTGTTCACGACGACATGGATGTAAGGCAGCTTATGCTGCGCGCCGACCGCCAACTCCTCGATCATGAACTGGAAGTCGTAGTCGCCGGAGAGCGCAACGATATTCCGATCCGGATCGGCGGCGCGCACGCCGAGCGCGGCCGGCAGCGTCCAGCCGAGCGGGCCGGCCTGGCCGCAATTGATCCAGTTGCGCGGCTTGTAGACATGCAGGAACTGCGCGCCGGCGATCTGCGACAGGCCGATGGTGGTGACATAGGTGGTGTCGCGGGCGAAAGCCTTGTTCATCTCCTCATAGACGCGCTGCGGCTTCAACGGCACCTGCTCGAAATGCGTCTTGCGCTTCATGGTCTTCTTGCGCTGCTGGCATTCCTTCGCCCAGCCCGACCAGTCGCGCAGCTTGCTGGCCGTGCGCCACTCGGTGGCGACGTCGAGCAAAATCTTCAGCGCCGCGCCGGCATCGGAGACGATGCCGAGGTCCGGCGCGAAGACGCGGCCGATCTGCGTGGGCTCGATGTCGACATGGATGAATTTTTTCCCCTTGGTATAGACGTCGACCGAACCGGTGTGGCGGTTGGCCCAGCGGTTGCCGATGCCGAAGACGAAGTCCGCCGCCAGCATCGTCGCATTGCCGTAGCGATGCGAGGTCTGCAGGCCGCACATGCCGGCCATCAGCCGGTGATCGTCGGGGATCGAACCCCAGCCCATCAGCGTCGGGATGACCGGCACGCCGGTGACCTCGGCGAATTCGATCAGCAAGTCGGAAGCATCGGCATTGATGATGCCGCCGCCGGCGACGATCAGCGGCTTTTCCGCCTGGTTGAGCATCGAAAGCGCCTTCTCGGCCTGGGCGCGCGTCATCGCCGGCTTGAAGACGGCAAGCGGCTCATAGGCGTCGATGTCGAACTCGATCTCGGCAAGCTGCACGTCGAGCGGCAGGTCGATCAGCACGGGTCCCGGTCGCGAGGAGCGCATCAGGTGGAACGCCTTCTGCAGCGCCATCGGCACCAGATAGGGCTCCATGACGGTGACCGCCCATTTGGCGACGGGTGCTGCGATCGCTGCGATGTCGACCGCCTGGAAATCCTCCTTGTTGAGGCGCGCGCGAGGAGCTTGGCCGGTGATGCAGAGGATCGGAATGGAGTCCGCCGAGGCCGAATAGAGGCCGGTGATCATGTCGGTGCCGGCCGGACCGGAGGTGCCGATGCAGAGGCCGATATTGCCGGCCTTGGCCCGGGTAAAGCCTTCGGCCATGTGCGAGGCGCCCTCGACATGGCGGGCAAGCACGTGGCGGATGGTGCCGCGCGCCTTCAGCGCCGAATAGAGCGGGTTGATCGCCGCGCCCGGCACGCCGAAGGCATTGGTGATGCCTTCCTTTTCGAGAACGAGAACCGCAGCGTCGACAGCGCGCATCCTGGCCATAGCAAGCCTCCATTTCATTGGTTGGCTTGAGAATGCCAGTGCGTTCCCGATTTTTCAATTTTTTCAGAATATTTTTTCATTTCTAGAAAACGCCGCTTATAAACTGATTTTGCTTCGCTTTTCGTTTTCCAAAAAGTCGCTTCTGGGAGTGAGTGAAAAACTTTTTCATTGCGCCTCACGCGAAATCGGCGAGAATGCGCGCATGGAAACCATGGAAAAACGCCAGCGCGGCCGGCCGCGCGCCTTCAACGGCCCGTCGGAGGCGGCCTCGGTGCAGTCGCTCGACCGGGCGCTGCGCATCCTGGCGATCGTCGCCGACGCCAGCGGCCTCTCGTTGAGCGAGATCGCGGCGCGCAGCGGTATCGCCGCCTCCACCGCCTACCGCATGCTGACGACGCTGGAAAACCACGGCATGGTCGAGTTCGATACGACCGACCAGCTCTGGTCGATCGGCGTCGAGACCTACCGCATGGGTGCGGCCTTCCTGCGCCGCAGAAAACTCGTCGACCGCGCTCGCATCGTCATGCAGGAATTGATGGAAAAGACCGGCGAGACGGCCAATCTCGGCGTCGCCGAGGACGATTGCGTGGTCTTTGTCAGCCAGGTCGAGACGCATCAGGCGATCCGCGCCTTCTTCCGGCCAGGCACGCGCAGCTCCTTCCATGCTTCCGGCATCGGCAAGGCGGTGCTGGCGCATCTCGAGCCGGAGCGCGTCGCGGCCATCCTGCGCAAGGCCGGCCTGCAGCGCTACACCGACAAGACGCTCTCCGACATCTCGGCGCTGGCGCATGATCTAGCGACCATCAAGCATCGCGGCTGGTCGGTCGACGACGAGGAACGCCATCCCGGCATGCGCTGCGTGGCCGCAGCCATCTTCAACGAGTTCGGCGAGCCGATCGGCGGCGTTTCCGTCTCCGGCCCGACGGTGCGGGTGACGCCCGAGCGCGTGGCCGAGATCGGCCCGCTGGTGCGCGACGCCGCGGCCGAGGTGACGAAGATGATCGGCGGCGTAAAAGCCTACTGAGTATGAAAATTCTTGTTTGTGCATGATCCTTTCGGGGTCATGCGCCCGGCAAGGCGCTTTTGGCGGCTATCTCGAAGAAATCGAGCAGGATCGCCAGCCCGACGCCGCAAGCGGTCAGGACGAGGCCGGTGATGAAGATGCGGTTGGCGCGCGCATAGATCGACCGCTGCAGCGACTTCGTATCGAGCAGCATGGCCAGCGCCCGCATCTGCAAGGCAATGCCGATCAGGATCGGGACCACGGCGACCAGATGATAAGTTTGCCAAGGGATCGGGTTCGCTGCCCAATGGGTGATGAAGCCCAGCGAGAAAGCCAGCAGAATGCCGACGGTGGTGACCGTGCCGTTGCGAAAAACCGGCTCGATCAGGTCTTCTTTCGGATCCCGCTCTTCCAACAGTTCCCTCCCCGCCCTTGGCCGTTCATCGCCAGCTTAAACATTCGCAAAATTGCTGTACACCTTTGGCCGCTTGCCGCGGCATCCGAATGCATGCGAATGGGCATGGATGCGGAAAACGGTTCAACTTTTATCTGCCGCTTCACTTTGCGGATGCGTGGCGGCGGCACCTCGACCGGATGCCGGCGGCCAACGCGTCAATTCCGTTCCGGTCTCGCCCATTCCGATCTCCCTTGCCCTGGAGGAAATCATCACCACCGGCGTCCGCCAGCGCCTGCAGGATCCATCGGCCGCCAAATTCGGGACGATGCTGGCCGGCGAGCGGACACTGGGCGGCCGTCGGGAGATCGTGGTCTGCGGCTATGTCAACGCCATGCGCCCGTCCGGCGGCAATGGCGCCAGCGAGCCTTTCGTGGCCAAGATCTACCCGGACGCCGGAAGCAGCTTCGAACTCGTCGCGAAGGGTGACGATTCGCCGAACGCGCGGCCTGTCGTCGGCGAAGCCTGCCGGACGGCCGGCCTGCCGATCCTAGACTCCAGCACGAAGACTTAGCGCTAAACGTGCGCTTCAACGAAAGAAAAAGGGGCTGCGTGCAGCCCCTCTTTTGTGTTTCGGCTCCTCATTAGAGCCTGCAATAGTGCGGATAGCCGTCGTAGCCGATATAGGTGTCCGAGCCCGGATCGTAGCTGGCGTAGCGGGCCAGGCAGCGGCGGACATGCCAGGAACCGCCGCCATATTCGTCGACATAGACCGGCTGCGGCTGCTGCTGGGAGAGCAGGCTGCCGAGGACGAAACCGCCGACGCCGGCGGCGATGCCGATACCGATTTCGCGGTTGTGGTGGTGGCTATGGGCGGCCGAAGGCTGGACGGTGCCGACGAGCGAGCCGGCGGCGACGGAGGTGGCGATAAGGGTGGAAACGAGTGTGCGCTTGAACATGACGATCTCCTTGGTTTCGTGACCGAGGCGATCCATCCGCCTCTTGACTGTCTGTCGCGGCGGCTCGGAAAAAGGTTCGAAATTTTTTTGCGAATAGGGAATAGCGAATAGCGAGTAGGGCAGTTCGCGATCGGTGCCCCTATTCGCTACTCGCTATTCCCTATTCGCTCTCCCTCACCCCATTCCCGTGACGTGCCGCAGCCAGAAGGCGAGCACGATGAAGCCGACAAAGGTGGCGACGCCGGTCCAGTCGATATTGGCTTTCTTCAGATCGCTGACGGCCTTCACCAGGAGAAGCCAGGTCACGACGATGAGCGGCAGGATGATGACGAATCTGATCATGCGGCACCCCGTTCGATGCAATTGCACCTGCACGGAGATGTAGGAAGCCCCTCAACGCTTTTCAGCATGCCGGCTAAGCCACGCGATCCATTAGCAACCCAAAACGGAGTTTTGGCTTTACTGGCGCACGAAATGTGCTACCGGAGCGCCGTGCCCTTGTAGCTCAGCTGGTAGAGCAGCGGTTTTGTAAACCGAAGGTCGCGGGTTCGATCCCTGCCGGGGGCACCATCCTTCGCTCTTCGAGCTTCGGATGGCGGGCCATCCGAAGGTCGTTAGACGAACGTGTGTCCGCCTGAAGCCTTGGCGGAAGCGGACGGTTCAATTCAGCGCTGCAAGACAATTGGGTGACATGCGAACAGGTCAGCACAGCCTACGAGGCCGTTGCAACTTCGCCGGCGGCTGTTCCACCGAACGTGTTCCTTACCCTCACCGACTTGAACACGTAGGCAACCCAAATCCCGGTCAGAACAAATCCGGCGATAGGTGCGACCAGCGCATCTCCCGCGAGAACCTGACTGATTGGCGCGCCTAGAATCGTCGAGGTCCAAACAGCGTCGAGCGCGAACACAAATGGGATCGCGATCCATTGGCACAGGAATAGCTGTTTGAAACGAGGGCTCCGCCGCAGCATTGCGACAAGAACAACCAATTGCAGCAGTGTAAACGCCAGCAACAGTACGATTTCGCCACAGACGGCCAAAGGACCATTGGGCAGCGTCATGAGCTGCTGATAACCCTCACTCGAGGAAAACAGCTCGGCCAGTGTGCGGAACGGCGCCAAGGTCTGGCCAATTGCCAGCAGCATCAGCCATCCTCCAAATCCCACCAAGTCGCCTGAATTCTGCGACGGCTTGGCCGCCGAGCGGACGGCAAAGAAAACAGGCACGCCGACCAGCAGCAGCACGATTGCCCAATGCCAGATGGAAAATTGCATCCAACCCCTCCCTTAGAATGCCCCTCTGGGTTGTAACAGATTTCAGCTTCAACTCAAGAGGCCTTCTCGGGTAGCGGGACGCCGAGGATGTCCCCTTGTTCTGGTAGTAATTGTAGATGGTGTCGATCGAGACCTCGGCTTGTGCTGCCATCGCCTCGATCCTGGCTCCCTCATAGCCGGCCTCGCGGAAAAGCGCGGTCGCCGAGATCAGCTTGTGGCTGCTTTCCAGCGAGTGCAGACGGTCGGTCTGCGACTTCGCCGTCCAACCGAAGATCGCTATCAGTTCCTCGTCGGTGGCGCCGTTCGCTATCGCCAGCGCTCGCTCCGCTACCTGAACGGGCGGCTTGGCCGCCTCGGTCCTGGCAGGCTTTCACACGGATTTGCGGCCAGCTTGGCCAGCCGAGAATCTCTCAGCCATAGGGACTTCTTTTGTGTCTCGCCGCGATCGTCATTGACGCTTGCCCGGCCTCGCATCGCGGCAATCACATAGTCGGCTTTGTTAGTTCGATAATCTTCCTTCGATGCAGACGACATCGTTTCCTCCTGATTCGATGTGCGTCCCTCTCCCTTTGATCACGATGACGAAGTTAACCGCTGATACGGCGCAAGAGTCCACCTATTGGGAATTGTGTAAAACGATATATCCCCCTATGCACCGCGCAAATCTGTCCAGATGGAAACGCTTGCGCGCGCGGCTTCGCGTGCCTGCAAGACCCGTCGTACTATATCTCCGGCAAGATGCTGCCTCCTGCAGGGATGCCGCCATGTCGCGCATACTGATCGTCATTGGTCTCTGCATAGTTGCCGTGGGCCTGCTGTGGCCATGGGTGACGCGGATAGGCCTTGGCAGGTTGCCTGGTGATATCGTGATCGAGCGCGAGAACTTCAGGCTCTACGTTCCCATCACTACGGGAATACTGGTCAGCATCGTGGTCTCGGCGATCCTGTGGCTGATCAACCGTTAGGGGCGCTTCGGCGGTAGCGATTTCGCTTCACACCCAATCGCCGCCACCACTATCCTATTCTGCCTTCGTATTGCCGCGCGCAGCTCCGGTATCTTCGCCTCGTCGCGCTTCACGAACTCGATGAACATCATGTTCATGTTGTTGAAGATGAGCTCGCCCACCGCTGGGCCGTCGATGTCGGCACGCACGAGACCGACCTCCTGCAGGCGGACGATCAGCGCGCTGATCTGCTTGGTCAGTTCCCCGTCGAGCGCGGTATAGGCAAGGCCGAAAGGGCTGTCTGGCAGCTGGGTCGAGATCGCCATCGCCTGCCGCCACATCTCCTTGCTGAGATAATTCAGCGAATGCTCGATATAGATGCCGATCAGCGTGTCCAGCGCATCGCCGACATTGGCGGGCGGATTAGCGACCACCCCTCGCCCAGCATTCAGCACCTCGTTGACCTCCATCGACACGATGGCGCCGAGGATGTCGCCCTTGTTCTGGTAGTAGTTGTAGATCGTGCCGATCGAGACCTCGGCTTGTGCTGCGATCGCCTCGATCTTGGCGCCTTCATAGCCGGCCTCGCGAAATAGCAAAGTGGCCGCATCGATGATGCGGCGGTGCCGGTCCGCTTTCTGTCGTTCGCGCAATCCGCTCATATCGGCCTCTCTGCCACAAAATCATAATTGACTCAATTTTAGAATTGGTTCAACTTTTCTCCCAACAAGCCAGCAAGGCAGGGAGAACACTCGATGACAGTCAACGCCCGGAATCCGCTTTCCACCCTGAAGTCCCGTCTCGGAGCCGCCTGCGCGGCCGCTGCGCTGCTCGTCGCGGCGGGCGGCGCCGAGGCCGCCGATCTCAATGCGCTGATCTGGTGCGACCATTCCGATCCGGCGCTGCTGCAGCCCTTCGAGGAAGCCAACAACGTCAAGGTCAACGTCAAGGAATTCGAGGGCACCGGCGCCGGCTTGGCAATCGTCGACCAGTCGCAGCCCGGCGACTGGGACGTGATGGTGATCGATTCCATCGACGTGCCGCGCGGCGTCGAGAAAGGGTTGTTCGAGCCGCTGCCCGAGGACAAGCTGCCCTTCGCCGACCTCTTCCCGGAAGTGAAGATGGACAAGTCGACCATCGTCGACGGCAAGCGCTACGGCATCACCGAAAAATTCGGCTACAACACGATCGGCTTCAACAAGACCAAGGTCGATCCGGCCGACATGCAATCGCTGGCCTCGCTCACCAGCGACAAATACAAGGGCAAGATCGCGATCTACGACTACTACCTGCCGGTGATCGGCATGGCGGCTCTGGCCATCGGCAAGAAGACCGCGGACCTCACCGAGGCCGACCTGCCGGCGCTGAAGGCGGAGCTGCTCAAGATGAAGGCCAACGCCAAGCTGGTCGGCGAAGTCACCGCCAGCCAGACGGCTCTAGCCACCGGCGAGGTGGACATCCTCGTCGGCGGCGGCGAGTGGGTGACGGCGGGCCTCGCCAAGGAAAACCCGGCGCTCGACTTCTCGATCCCGAAGGAGGGTGCTGTACTGTGGTCGCAGTCGCTCGCCATGTTCAAGGATTCCAAGAACAAGGACATGGCGCTGAAGTTCATCCAGTACATTCTGAGCCCGGAAGGCCAGGCGCGCCTTGCCACCTCCGCCTGCTACTGGGGCATGCCGGCGAACAAGAAGGCGGCGCTGACCGATGAGCAGAAGAAGATCCTGCGCTTCGACGAGCAGCCAGGCTTCCTCGCCCGCGCCCAGGCCTATCCGGCGCCGAACGCCGACCTCGACAAGAAGATGCAGGACATGTGGACCGAAATGCTGCAGGCGCAGTAATCGGCCGATGAGCGCTTCCGGAAGCAACTCGCGTGCCCTGCCCTGGGCGCTGGTCACGCCGGCGCTGGCGTGGACGCTTCTCTTCTTCGTGCTGCCCTTCATCGCCATGGGGCTGTCGAGCCTGACGGCGCACGAGCGCGGCGGCTTCACTTTAGCCAATTACAGCCAGTTTTTCACCGACCCGTCCTACTGGCGGGCGATGGTGAACTCGCTGGAGGTGACGGCGATCGTCACCGTCATCTCGATCCTGCTCGCCTATCCCTTCGCCTGGATCCTGGCGGAACAAGTGCCGGAGCGCTGGCAGCGGTTGGCGCTGATGCTGGCCGTGCTGCCATTCTGGACGTCCTATGTCGTGCGCTCCTATTCCTGGCTGCTGGTGCTGGCGCAGAACGGCGTCATCAACCGGGCGCTGACCGGCATCGGTCTCACCACCGAGCCGCTGCAGCTCGCCAACACGCGTTTCGCCACCGTCACCGGCTTCGTGCATTTCTTCGTCATGCTGTTGACGCTGACGATCTTCGCCAATCTCAAGCAGCTCAGCCCGAGCTACCGCAAGGCCGCCGCCGATCTCGGAGCCGGGCCGGTGCGCACCTTCCTGCATGTCGTGTTGCCGCTCACCCTGCCCGGCATCATGGTCGGTGCCTTCCTTACCTTCGTGCTCTGCATCGGCGACTACATCACGCCGCAGATCCTCGGCGGCAACAACGAGCTGGTCATGCCGCAGCTGGTGATGATGCAGATCGGCCGGCGCGGCGATTTCCCGCTGGCTTCGGCGCTGTCGATCATCCTGATGGCGGTCGTCACCGTCGCCTACCTCGCCTGCGCGCGCTGGCTGAAGATCGAGCGGGCCTGACGATGCGCGCCGCCGTCCGCATCGCCGCCTGGCTCTATGCAATCGCCATCTACGGCTTCATCTTCCTGCCGGTGGTCGTCCTGGTGCTGTTTTCGCTGCAGGCGACCTCCTTCCCCATCCCGCCCTTCACCGGCCCGTCGCTGCGCTGGTACCAGGCGGTGCTGTCCGATACGCGGCTCACCTCGGCGCTGGTCAATTCGCTGCTGGTGGCGGTTCTGTCCTCGTTCGCATCCGTCACGCTCGGCTTCCTCTCCGCCTGGGGTTTCGCGCGCTTCGTGCTGCCGGGTTCGGCCCTGCTGCGTGGGCTGATCACGCTGCCGCTCACCGTCAGCTATCTCATCATCGGTATGGGCCTGCTGGTGCTGTTCAACTGGGCCGGCGTGCCGAAGTCGCTGCTCGCCGCCGGCATCGGCCATGTCGTGATCAACCTGCCGCTCTGCTTCGCCATCATCTACAGCCAGATGGGCGACCATCAGATCAACATCGAACGCGCCGCGCGCGACCTCGGCGCGCCTGAATGGAAGGTGCTGCTGATGATCACCGTGCCGGTGATGGCGCCGGCGATCTTCGCCGGCTTCTTCCTGTCGATGACTTTTTCGTGGGACGAGTTCGTCATCTCCTTCCTGCTCACCCGCTTCGAGACGACGCTGCCGGTGGAGATCTGGAACCTCTTGCGCTCCGGCCTCAATCCCAAGACCAATGCCGTCGGCTCGCTGGTCTTTGCCGTCTCCATCGTGCTGGTGGTGTTTTTCGAACTGACCCTGCTGCGGAGGAAGCCGGCATGAGCGCGCCTTTGGTCGACATCCGCAACGTCTCGCATCGCTTCGGCCAGCACCCGGTGCTGAAGAACGTCTCGCTGGCGATCGAGCCCGGCAGCTACACGATCCTGCTCGGGCCGTCCGGCTCGGGCAAGACGACGCTGCTTTCCATCCTCGGCGGCTTCGTCACGCCGAGCGAAGGCAAAGTGTTCATCCGCGGCGAGGATTGCACCTCAGTGCCGCCGGCCAAGCGCCCGACGACCACCGTCTTCCAGGATTACGCGCTGTTTCCGCATATGAGCGTCGGCAGCAATGTCGGCTTCGGGCTGCGCATGCAGGGCGTCGACAGCGCGACGCGAGCGGCGAAGGCGCGCGAGGCGCTGGCGCTCGTCGGACTGGCGGCCGCCTTCGACAAGAAGCCGCATCAGCTCTCCGGCGGCCAGCGGCAGCGCGTGGCGCTGGCGCGCGCGCTGGTCATCGAACCGGCAGTGCTGTTGCTCGACGAGCCGCTCGGCGCGCTCGACCTCAAATTGCGCCGCCAGATGCAGGACGAGCTGAAGGCGATCCAAAAACGCGTCGGCACCGCCTTCGTCCATGTCACGCACGACCAGGAAGAAGCGATGGCGCTCGCCGACCACTGCGTGGTGATGAATGACGGGCGCATCGAGGATGAAGGCGCGCCGGAGCGCGTCTATGCGCGACCGAAGACGCGCTTCTCGGCCACCTTCATGGGCGAGAGCACCATCCTTGCCGGCAAGGCCGGCGATGGCCGGGACGGGCGCGTCACGGTCGCGACCCGGCTCGGCCCGATCTCGCTGCCCGGCACATCGCCCGCCGGCGCCAACGTCGCTCTTGCCATCCGGCCCGAGCACCTGGTCCTCGGCGAAGCGAAGGGCGATGTCGCGCTAGGTTCGGCCAAGGTCAGCGATGTCGTCTTTCAGGGCAGCTTCAAGCGCGTGCTGGCCAATTCGCTCCAGAATCCGGCGTTGCAGTTCATCGCCAAGGCGCCCGCGTCGGCCACCCTCAAGGCAGGCGACACAACAGCGGTTTCGTGCAACGCTCAGGACATCATCCTGCTGGCGGACTGAACAATGGGCACGCTCCCGGTCATCGAGGCTCCGGACTGGTACGAAACCATCCGCGTGGGCGACGACGTCACGCTCATCCACGAGCCATGGATAAAACCGTTCTTCCGCTGCAACATCTGGCATGTGCGCGGGCGCGACCGTGACCTTCTCTTCGATACCGGCCTTGGCCATTTCAGCCTCAGGCGACACGTGCCCCTGGTGACCGAGCGCAAGCTCGTCTGCGTCGCCAGCCACACGCATTTCGACCATATCGGCTGCCACCACGAATTTCCCGATCGCTGCGTCCATTCCGCCGAGGCCGAAATCCTCGCCGATCCGCGCAACGAATGGACGGTAGCGGACCGCTACGCCAATGAAGAAATGTTCGACGGCGCGCCGGAAGGCTGGGACACGGCACGCTACCAAATCCCGCCTGCCCCAGCCGGCCGCCTACTCGAGCATGGCGACGTGATCGACCTCGGCGATCGTGCCTTCGAGGTCATCCACACGCCCGGTCACTCACCTGGCGGCATCGCACTCTACGAGAGGAAGACGGCCATCCTCCTGTCCGGCGACATCGTCTATGACGGGCCGCTGATCGACGACGTCTACCACTCCGACGTGGAGGACTATGTCGCGACGCTGCTTTCCATGCGCGAGATCGACGTCTCGGTCGTGCATGGCGGCCATTTTCCGAGCTTCGGCAAGGTGCGCTACCGCCAGCTCATCGACGAGTACCTGGCGCAAAAGCGCAAGGCCGGCTGCCACCTGAATCAGAGTCGTTGAGCCATCTCAGGTCAATGTGATTGTGGGTTAAAGCGCCCTTTGCGGGCAGGGCATTCCGGCGGCGTCACCGCAGCGGGAGGCGGCAGGCTGCTGCGGCCTCATGCTCATCTCTTCCGAATGACGCACCAGTTCGGCGAACATAAGCGCGAAACTTCCCATCATCAGGAAGACTATGATCAAGCGCGTTACCGGCAATAGACAGGTCTCTCGACTGGCCAGCCCCCGCCAACCCATCCACTGTCGGCTAACATGAGCGCTCCGGCTTTACGAGTGTTTAAGCCCCGTCTTAACCATTACGGCCATCACATTCGTTGCACGCCTGTCATGAAGCGCGAGCGCAGGCCCTGTCCGCATCGCATGGCGTGCCGCCCTTTGCAGACGCGGGCAGCGCATGCTACGCCGTCGCCGGCGCGACCTGGCAAGCCGTAACGGTCGCCGTTCGGGACCCATGAGCAAAGAAACCAGCCGTTTTGCCTTCGTCTCTTCCGACACCGACGACGCCCGCGCGGCGCTGCAAAGCCTGTCGGCGCGCTACGGGCAGATACCGGTCGCCGAGGCTGACATCATTGTTGCGCTCGGCGGCGACGGGTTCCTGCTGCAGACGCTGCGCGACACGATGAGCACGGGCAAGAAGGTCTACGGCATGAACCGTGGCACCATCGGCTTCCTGATGAACGAATACCGCGCCGGCGGACTCGAGGAGCGCATCTCGAGGGCGGTGTCCGAGACGATCCGCCCGCTGGAGATGCAGGCGGTGACCCACGAGGGCGAAACGGTCTCCGCGCTGGCGATCAACGAGGTGGCGCTTTGGCGCCAGTCCTACCAGACGGCGAAAATCCGCATCACCGTCGACGAGCAGGTGCGGCTGGAGGAACTCAACTGCGACGGCGTGATGATCGCGACGCCCGCCGGCTCGACAGCCTACAATCTCTCGGCGCACGGTCCGATCCTGCCGCTCGACGCGCCGCTCCTGGCGCTGACGCCGGTGAGCCCGTTCCGGCCCCGGCGCTGGCGCGGCGCGCTTCTCTCCAACAAGGCGATCGTGCGCTTCGACATACTGGAGTCGGAAAAGCGCCCGGTGAACGCCGCCGCCGACCACACGGAGGTCAAGGCGATTGCCTCGGTCACGGTGCGGGAATCGCCCACCGCGACCGCGACGCTGCTGTTCGACCCCAACCATTCGTGGAACGAACGCATCCTTGCCGAGCAATTCCGCTATTGAGCCGGCGCAAAGATACTGTTTCGATTAAGCGATTAAGCCTACGTCTTCACGATCGCCGGATTTCTGGCCGTTTCTGTTGACAAATCGCGGGCTTGCGCCTAACTGCAACCGCGATCTTGCAGGCGCGCGGCGCCTGCCGCAACACGTGTTGCGATTTTCCTGAACCAGCCAAAGACAACAAACACTTGTCCTCAGACACCACGACCGCTCAAGAAGCGTTGACATTCACGGACCTCGGCCTATCGCCGAAGGTCCTCTCCGCAGTCACCGATGCCGGCTATACCAAGCCGACCCCGATCCAGGCCGGCGCCATCCCGCATGCGCTGCTCGGCAAGGACGTGCTGGGCATCGCCCAGACCGGCACCGGCAAGACCGCGTCCTTCGTTCTGCCGATGCTCACCAGGCTGGAAAAAGGCCGGGCGCGGGCTCGCATGCCGCGCACGCTGATCCTCGAGCCGACGCGCGAACTGGCGGCGCAGGTCGAGGAGAACTTCATCAAATACGGCAAGAACCATAAACTCAACATCGCGCTGCTGATCGGCGGCGTCTCCTTCGAGGAGCAGGACAAGAAGCTGGAGCGCGGCGCCGACGTGCTGATCGCGACGCCCGGCCGCCTGCTCGACCACCGCGAGCGCGGCAAGCTCCTGCTCAACGGCGTCGAGATCCTCGTCATCGACGAAGCCGACCGCATGCTCGACATGGGCTTCATCCCCGATATCGAGCGCATCTGCGAGATGATCCCGTTCACGCGCCAGACGCTGTTCTTCTCGGCGACCATGCCGCCGGAAATCACCAAGCTCACCGAAAAATTCCTGCACGCGCCGGTGCGCGTCGAGGTCTCCAGGGCCGCGTCCACCGCGACCAGCATCACGCAGCGCCTCGTGAAGTCAGGCTCGAAGCCCTGGGAGAAGCGCGAGACGCTGCGCAACCTGATGAAGGCAGAGAGCGACGGGCTGAAGAACGCCATCATCTTCTGCAACCGCAAGGTCGAGGTGTCGGAGCTTTTCCGCTCGCTGCTCAAGCATGATTTCGATGCCGGCGCGCTGCATGGCGACATGGACCAGCGCGCGCGCATGCAGATGCTCGCCAATTTCCGCGACGGCAAGCTGCGCTACCTCGTCGCCTCGGACGTCGCCGCGCGCGGCCTCGACATTCCAGACGTCAGCCACGTCTTCAACTACGACGTGCCGATCCATGCCGAGGACTATGTCCACCGCATCGGCCGCACCGGACGTGCCGGCCGCTCCGGCAAATCCTTCACCATCGCGACGCGGTCCGACACCAAATATGTCGACGCCATCGAGAAGCTGATCGGCACCAAGATCGAATGGCACGACGGCGACCTGTCGACCGTGACCGAGAGCGAGAGCGAGGACGCGCCCCGCCGTGGCCGCGGCGCCCCGCGCCGCGCCGGCCGCAAGGACGAGGATCGCAAGGATCGCGGCGAGCGCAAGAAGGACCGTCACGCCAGGCATGACGAGACGCCCGACGCCGCACGCGAGGAGCAGCCCTCCGCCGAGGTCGCCGACATCGCCGAGCGGCGCGCCCGCAAGGATGCGATCCGCTCCGAGAACGACCGCAAGGGCTCGGCCAACCGCAACGAACAGCGCGGCGATGCCCGTCCGCAGCGCGACCGCCCCGGCCGCCATCGCCAGGAGGAGGACGATGCGACCGTCGGCTTCGGCGACGACGTGCCGGCCTTCATGCGAATCGTCGCCAAGGTCTGACCTCGCGCTTGCATCAGTGAAAACAAGGAAACGGCCCCGAACGGGGCCGTTTCCTTGTTGCGCTTCGCTTGAAGGTACGCACCTTTGTGCAATTACCCGCCGCGGCTTACATCGGCCCGGGCATCATCTTGGTCGGCTTCTCCAGCATCGGAAATTCGGCCTTGTTGCATTTCACCTTCGGGTTCGTCGGGCTGAACATGCCGTTCGGATTGTCGCTGAACAGCCAGGCGTGAAGATCGTAGTGCACGAACTCCTTCGGGATCA
>SUGL01000068.1 GCA_004963905.1 Mesorhizobium sp. | reverse complement strand
GATGCATGTCGTTCTCCCAAAACCGCTGCGCACTTTTGGGCGACATGCATTAAGCTCGGTGCTTGTGGCAGGATCGGAAACGGATGGCAGGGCATAGCGGTTCGAAACGGGTGATCTACGCCGCGCTCGCCGGCAATCTCGCGATCGCGTTGACCAAATTCGCTGCGGCATTCTTCACCGGTTCTTCCGCCATGCTGTCGGAAGGCGTCCACTCGCTGGTCGACACCGGCAATGGCGCGCTTCTGCTCTACGGCATGCATCGCGCCGCCCGCCCGGCCGACCGTACGCATCCGCTCGGTCATGGACGCGAACTCTATTTCTGGAGCTTTATCGTCGCGCTGCTGGTTTTCGCGCTGGGCGCCGGCGTTTCCTTCTATGAAGGCGTCGTCCACATCATGGCGCCCGAGCCGGTCGTCAACGCCAAGGTCAACTACATCGTGCTCGGCCTCTCCTTCCTGTTCGAAGGCAGTTCCTGGCTGGTGGCGTTGAAGGAGTTCCGGGACCGGAAGGGAAAGCTGGGCTGGTTCCAGGCGGTGCGGACAAGCAAGGATCCCAGTGTCTACACCGTGCTGTTCGAGGACAGCGCCGCACTGCTTGGCCTGATCGTCGCGTTCGCGTGCATCCTTGCGTCCGAACTGCTAGAGATTCCCGAACTCGATGGCGCCGGCTCGATCGGCATCGCCATCATCCTTGGGGCGACCGCGGCCTTTCTGGCACGCGAGAGCAAGGGGCTGCTCATGGGCGAGCCCGCCTCCCCTGAGGTGCAGCGCAAGGTCCTGGCGATCGCCGATGATGATCCGGCGGTGCAGCGGGCGAACGGCATATTGAGCGTCCATATCGGCCCTGAGGAAATCGTCGCCGGCTTGAGCATCGAATTCGAGGATCATCTTACGGCGCCCGAGATCGAGGCGTGCATCGAGCGCCTGGAGGCGCGGCTGAACGAGGAGATGCCCGAGATCGCCAGGCTGTTCGTCAAGCCGCAGGCCGCCGGCACATGGGAGCTGCGGCGAAAGACCGTCGCCGGGGCCTCCGGCGAGGATTGGACCGAGTGAACTCTCAAGGAGGAAAGCTGATGAAGATCGACGGCGGGTGCCATTGCGGCGCCATCACCTACGAAGCGGAGGTCGATCCCGAAAAGACCTCGATCTGCCACTGCACGGATTGCCAGCAACTCACGGGCACCGCGTTCCGCGTTACCGTGCGCGTGCCTGAGGAGGACTACCGCATCACCAAGGGCGAGCCCAAGGTCTACATCAAGACCGGGTCGAGCGGCGCCAAGCGGGCGCAGGGCTTTTGCGGCGAGTGCGGCTCGCATCTTTACGCCACCTCCGTCGGCGACGGGCCGAAGGTCTACGGCGTCAGGACCGGCACGGCGCGCCAGCGCGACCAGCTGGTGCCGAGGACGCAATACTGGCATCGCTCGGCGCTGCACTGGCTGCCGGAGTTCGAGGGCACGAGGGTCGTCGAGGAGCAGTAGCGGTCATCGCATTCGCGGGTTGGCGCAGACCTTGGCGATTGGCCGAATGTTCCACGCCTTCGTCATCCTCGGGCTTGACCCGAGGATCCATGCCGTGACCCTCGTCGAGGAACGCGACGGACCAGAATTCTGCACCGCCGCAACGCCTTGATGTCACGGCATGGATCCTAGGGTCTGCGCGCGTCGCTTCGCTCCTTGCTCCGCCCTAGGATGACGATGTGATAGGCGTTTTCGCTAATCTGAGATGGCGCATTACTCGCTGTCTTCGACGACCCTCAGCCGCAATTGGCCCGTCTTGGAATCGGCCACGCGCGCGCCTGCCTCGGCCTTCGCCGGACCGCTCCGCGGCGGCTCGGCTTCCGTCTCGCCGAATTCCAGCGCCTCGATCTTCTGGCCGCGCTTGGTGACTTTCGACGTCGAGACGAGGATGTCGTCGATATCTTTGGCCGCCTGGCCGAAATGCGTCTGCAGCCGGCGCACGCGCTCGTCGACGCGTGCCACGTCCTCCATCAGGCGGATGACCTCGCCCTGGATGAGATGCGCCTGCTCGCGCATGCGCGCATCCTTCAGGATCGCCTGGATGACCTGGATCGACAGCATAAGCAGCGACGGCGAGACGATGACGACGCGGGCGCGGTGCGCCTTCTGCACCACCGCCTCGAAATTCTCGTGGATCTCGGCGAACACCGATTCCGACGGCACGAACATGAAGGCGGTGTCCTGCGTCTCGCCCTGGATCAGGTATTTTTCGGCGATATCGCGGACATGCACCTCGATGTCTCGCCTGAACGCCTGCGCCGCCACCTTCTGCAACTCGGCGCCCTCCGCGGCGCGGATGGCGTTCCACGCTTCCAGCGGGAACTTGGCGTCGATGGCAAGCATCGGCGCGCCGTTGGGCATCCGCACCAGGCAGTCCGGCCGGCTGCCGTTGGAGAGGCTCGCCTGGAACTCGTAGGCGCCGTGCGGCAGGCCGTCGGCGATGATCGCTTCCATGCGCGACTGGCCGAAGGCGCCGCGCGTCTGCTTGTTGGAAAGGATCGCCTGCAACTGCACGACCTGGCCGGCGAGAGACTGGATGTTGCCCTGCGCCGTGTCGATCACCGCCAGCCGCTCCTGCAGCTTGGCCAGGCTCTCATGCGTCGACCTGGTTTGCTCGGCCATGGTCTGGCCGAGGCGGCCGGTCATGGCGTCGAGCCGCTGTCCTAGCGATTGGGTGAGCTCGGCCTGCCTGGCGCCGAACACTTCGGCGATCGCGCCCATGCGCCCCTGCATCTCGGCCTGCGCCTGCAGGATGTCCGCCATCCGCGCCTCGGTATCACGCGCATGATCGGCGGCTTCGGCCGCGGCAATCGCGCGCGCCTTGCCCGCGCGCCACAAGGCGATGGCGAGCGCCAGGAACAAAGCCAGCAGCAGCGCCGCGCCGAAACCGAGCGCCTCGCCGAGCGTGATCGTGGTGGCGCCGAGCCGCGCGATCGGTTGCGAAAGGATCGAGGTCATGTCGTTCATGCGGGCAGCATAGCCGATTCGGCTCGCCGAAACAGATCAAAACGTGAACAGGTCGCAGGCGCCCCCGTTGACGCTTTTCCAACGACGTCTTAGGTGAGACGCCATGTCGATCAAGCCGCTCATCATCCTTCCCGATCCGATCCTGCGTCAGGTTTCCAAACCGGTCGAGCGCGTCGACGGCGATTTGCGCAAGCTCGCCGACGATATGCTGGAGACCATGTACGACGCGCCAGGCATCGGGCTGGCGGCGATCCAGGTCGGCGAGCCGCGGCGCTTGCTGGTCATCGACCTCGCCAAGGAGGGCGAGCCGCCCGCGCCGCATGTCTTCATCAATCCGGAAATTCTCGAAAGCTCCGACGAGCGCTCGGTCTATGAGGAAGGCTGCCTGTCGATCCCCGACTACTATGCCGAGGTCGAGCGTCCCGCCGCGGTTCGGGTGAAGTATCTCGATCGCGACGGCAAGCTGCAGGAGATGCAGGCCGAAGGACTGATGGCGACCTGCCTGCAGCACGAGATCGACCATCTCAACGGCGTGCTGTTCATCGACCACATCTCGAAATTGAAGCGCGACATGGTGGTCAGGAAATTCAAGAAGCTCGCCAAGGACAAGGCGCCGGGCAAGATGGTGGGCTAGGGGGCATGCCCCTTCGCGTCATCTTCATGGGCACGCCGGATTTTTCCGTGCCGACGCTCAGCGCCATTGCCGAGGCCGGCCATGATATCGCCGCCGTCTATACGCAGCCGCCGCGCGCGGCCGGCCGGCGCGGACTGGAACTGACGCCGTCGCCTGTGCAGCGCGAGGCGGAGCGGCTTGGCCTCCAGGTGCGAACGCCGACATCGCTCAAGGGCGAGGCCGAGCAGCGGGCCTTTGCCGAGTTGCGGGCCGACGTCGCCGTGGTCGTCGCCTACGGCCTGCTCCTGCCGAAACCCGTTCTGGAGGCGACCAGGCTCGGCTGCCTCAACGGCCATGCCTCGCTTTTGCCGCGCTGGCGCGGTGCCGCGCCCATCCAGCGCGCCATCATGGCCGGCGATGCCGAAACCGGCATGATGGTGATGCGCATGGAAGAGGGTCTGGACACCGGCCCGGTGGCATTGGTTGAAAAATGCGCCATCGGACCCGATATGACCGCCGGCGAATTGCATGACCGCCTGATGGCTCAAGGCGCTTCGCTGATGGTTGAAGCACTGACGCGGCTGGGGATAAATTGTCTGACATTTACCCCGCAGGCGACGGAAGGGGTGACCTACGCCCGAAAGATCGATAAATCGGAGACGCGCGTAGACTGGACGCGGCCTGCCGGCGAAGTCCACAATCACATTCGCGGCCTCTCGCCCTTTCCGGGCGCGTGGTGCGAGGTCGAAATTGGTGGCCGCGTGGAGCGGCTGAAACTGCTTCGCTCGACGCTTTCCGAAGGCGTCGGCGAGTCGGGAGGTATTCTCGATGACCGGCTGACGGTCGCCTGCGGGTCAGGCGCGGTGCGGCTGGTCGAAGTTCAACGGGCGGGCGGAAGGCCCGCCGCCGCGCAGGAGTTCTTGCGCGGAGCCAAGATCGAAAAAGGAACGAAACTCAAATGAGCATGATGTCGATACGCGCGGCGACGCCGCGGGATCGCGAGGCGATCCGCCTTGTCGAAGAGCATGCGTTCGGCCAGCGGACCGAGGCCGGCCTGGTCGACGCGCTGGTGACCGGCGGCGATGCCGTCGTCGAGCTGGTGGCGGAAGAGGATGGCCAGGTCGTCGGCCACATCCTGTTTTCCAGGCTCTTGGTGCAGACGGGCGGCAAGCGCTTCGCTGCCGTGGCGCTGGCGCCGCTGGCGGTCGAGCCGTCCTTCCACGGCACCGGCATCGGCGGCGCGCTGATCCGCGAGGCGCATGTCCGCCTCAAGGAAGCCGGCGAGACGCTGGCCGTGGTGCTGGGTGACCCGGCCTATTACGGCCGCTTCGGCTACAGCCATGCCCGCGCCGAGAAGTTCGAGAGCGAATACCAAGGCGAGGCGCTGCAGGCGCTGGCCTGGGGCGAAGCGCCCGAGGCCGGCAAGCTGGTCTACGCTTCGGCCTTCACCGCGCTCGCCGCTTAGGCGGGCGCAAGCCGCAGAACATGCCGCGTTTTCGGCTCGATATCGAATATGACGGCAGCCAATTCGCCGGCTGGCAGCATCAGGCGGACCAGCTTTCGGTGCAGCAGGCGATCGAGCAGGCGATCGAAAAGTTCTGCGGCGAACAGGTGAGAATACGTGCCGCCGGTCGCACCGATGCCGGCGTGCACGCCACCGCGCAGGTGGCGCATGTCGATCTCGCCAAGGCCTGGACGGGCGACAAGGTGCGCGATGCCGTCAACGCCCATCTTCAGGCTGCCGGTGCGCGCATCGCCATCCTCAAGGCGGCGGTCGTCGCCGACGGTTTCGACGCGCGCTTTTCCGCCACCCGCCGCCACTATCTCTACCGCATCCTCAACCGCCGCGCGCCGTCGGCGCTGGAAAAGGGCAAGGTCTGGTGGGTGCCGAAACGGCTTGATGCCGAAGCCATGCACGAGGCGGCAAAGGTGCTGCTCGGGCGGCACGATTTCACCACCTTCCGCTCCACCCAGTGCCAGGCCGAGAGCCCGGTGCGCACGCTTGCGCGTCTCGATGTCAGCCGCACCGGCGATCTCATCGAGGTGCGGACCTCGGCGCGCTCCTTCCTGCACAACCAGGTGCGCTCGATGGTCGGCTCCTTGCGGCGCGTCGGCGACGGCTCCTGGAGCGCCGCCGATCTCAAGGCGGCGCTCGAAGCGCGCGACCGCGCCGCCTGCGGCCAGGTGGCGCCGCCGGATGGGCTGTTTCTGGTCGGGGTGGACTATCCTGCGGCAGACACGGCTGGGTGAAGGTCTGCCTCGGAGCCTTGATCAATTCATGCTGCCGACAGCGCGGGCAATCGTTTGAGCTTTTGATTTATGCCGGAGACGACCAACTGTTGGCGTCGGCGCTGCCCCTCATCGCCCTGCCGGGCACTTCTCCCCGTATAGTGACGGGGAGAAGTGGCTGGCCGCGGCCTCGGCGCCTTTTCCTGCAGCGCTGGTGGTTGGCGAAAGCGGCGATGAGGGCGCCCCTCTCCCCGTCACTATACGGGGAGAGGATGCCGGCAGGCAGGTGAGGGGCGGCGCCAAACGTTGGACGGGTAAGGACGAGGGCGGAACTCAAATCTGAAGCGAATTACCGCCAATCAGCCTAACTGCAAGCGCACACTCGACGCTTCACGGCTTCTTCTGAGAATGCGTCGCATGGCGCTTGCGCGCCTGTTCGGCCATTTCCTCCGGCGATATGCCTTTGCCGGGATTGCCTTTCCAGGCGTCATAGGTCGGAGCGACCTCCTCGCGCAGCCAGCGCTCCACCGCGGCATCGCGCTCCTGCAGCGCGCGAAGCCCGGCGCGGATGACCTCGCTGCTGGTGGCGTAGGCGCCCGACTGAACAAGCTGGTCGATAAAGGCGGCTTGCTCCGACGGCAGGCTAAAAGTGCGTTTTTCCGTGGCGGACATGTGCTCTCTCCCAGGAGAGTCGGTATGAAATTATCATACCAGACCGTCAGCAAATTGGAAGACCACCTTCGGTCCGAAAGATCAGCCCCTCCCACCGTTCGGTATGTCGATGCCGAGCAGCGCCTGCAGCCCGAACAGGACGAGCAGGGAGGCCACGAACATGCCGGCAAACACTGCCGTGCCGATGGCTGCGCCCTTGCCGATCGTCGCGTTGGTCATACGCCAGGTCAGCACCATCGACAGCGCGAACAGAAGCAGCGAGACCAGCCCGCTGATCTCGTCGGTCGAAGGCAGGAACAGCCTCAGCAGCGCCGACGGCAGCATCAGCCAGGCGATGATCGCGGAGGCCCAGTTGGAGGCGACGACATAGTGGACGAAGCGGCCGCCGATGCCGGCGCGCGGCGCGACCAGCGCAAGCGCCACCAGCGGCAGCACCCAGGAGCCGATGTCGACCGTCGCCAGCTTGAGCAGCATGCCGAGGCGACCGGCAAAAGCGTTCGGATCGCCGATCTCGTTGGCGATGCCGACCCAGCCGACGATCAGCGCCGGCGCCGCCACGACGATGGCGAAGAAGGAATTCCAGAAACCGTCCGCCGTAAGGTCGAGCATGCGCAGGCCGTCGGCCTTGCCGAGCATCAGCCGCCAGGCGCCGGCCAGCGAAGCATAGGTTTCGTCTGCCGAGAGCATGGTCACGCGAGGCCCTGTCCGAACCAGTCTTCGATGAAACGTTCGTAGATTTGCGTCAGCGTCTCCAGGTCGGCGACCGCCACGCGCTCGTCCACCATGTGCATCGTCTTGCCGACCAGCCCGAACTCGACCACCGGGCAATAATCCTTGATGAAGCGTGCGTCCGACGTGCCGCCGGAGGTGGAGAGCGCCGGTGTCCTGCCGACCACGGCGGCAACCGACGCGCTCAGCGTGTCGATCAGCTTGTCGTCGCGGGTGAGGAAGACATGGCTCGGCCGGTCGCGCCAGATAAGCTCGTAGTCGACCGGCGTCTTCTTGCCCGGCCGGTATTTCTTGCGCCCGGCCGCCTGATCGAGCCGGTTGTGGATCTCGGCCTGGATCGTTTCGGCGTCCCAAGTGTCGTTGAAGCGGATGTTGAACGTGGCGGTCGCCTTGGCCGGGATGACATTGGTCGCCGGGTTGCCGACGTCGATCGACGTCACCTCGAGATTGGTCGGCTGGAAATCCCTGGTTCCCTTGTCGAACACCGGATGCAGCAGCGCGTCGACCAGGCTGATGAGACCGCGCACCGGGTTGTCGGCAAGCTGCGGATAGGCGGCGTGGCCCTGGCGGCCGTTGACGATGACGCTGCCGGACAGCGAGCCGCGCCGGCCGATCTTGATCATGTCGCCGAGCGCATCCGGATTGGTCGGCTCGCCGACGATCGAGGCGTCCCATTTCTCGCCCTTGGCGGCCGCCCAGTCGAGCAGCTTCGTCGTGCCGTTGATGGCAGGCCCTTCTTCGTCGCCCGTTATCAGCAGCGAAACAGAGCCTTTCGGTCCGCCATTCTTGTCGATGTGGCGCGCCACGGCGGCGATGAAGCAGGCGATGCCGCCCTTCATGTCGACGGCGCCGCGGCCATACATCTCGCCATTGACGATCTCGGCGGCGAAGGGTGGATGCGTCCAGGCCGCCTCGTCGCCGACCGGCACGACGTCGGTATGGCCGGCAAACATCAGATGCGGGCCATTGCCGGAGCGGCGCGCATAGAGGTTTTCGATGTCCGGCGTGCCGCTTTCCGAGAACAGCGGCCGCTCGACCGAGAAGCCGAGCGGCTTCAGCATGTCCTCCAGCGTCCGCAGCGCACCGCCTTCGGCGGGCGTCACGGAAGGACAGCGGATCAGGGCGGCAAGATTCTGGGCGGGGTCGGTCGGCAATTTCATAGGCAAAGCGATAGTCGAAAGCAGTAACTCTGTCACGGTGGCAGATGATCGCCGATCATGCCGCCGACAATATGGTTGTCATGTCGTATAGTCGCGCGAGCCAGCACGGGATGATCGCATGGCCAATGACGGAAGAACGATCGCGGTTGCCGGCGCCGGCAGCATCGGCTGCTATGTCGGCGGCTGCCTGGCGCTTGCCGGGCGGAAGGTTAATTTCCTGGGCCGTGGCCGCATCGTCGAGACCATGCGCAAGGACGGGCTTCGGGTCAGCGATCTCGACGGTCGCGATCGGCGCATCGATCCTGAGGCGCTCGCGGTCACCGACGATCCGGCGTTGGCGCTGCGCAATGCGGATATCGTTCTCGTCACGGTCAAGAGCGGCGCGACCGAGGAGATGGCGGCGCTCGTCGCAGCCCATGCCCGGCCCGACGCCATCGTGGTCAGCCTGCAGAATGGCGTCGACAACGCGGACAAACTGCGCGTCGGGCTTCCAGCGCGTCGCGTGCTTGCCGGTATGGTTGCGTTCAACGTCGTGCAATCGCCGGACTCCGAGACGCCGTTCGGTGTCCGCCGCGCCAGTGACGGCATGGTGATCATCGAGAATACCGTGCCTGGCCTTGCAGCACTGCTCGATGTCGAAGGGCTTGAGGTTGAAACCCACGCCGACATGAAGGCCGTGCAGTGGAGCAAACTCTTGATGAACCTCAACAATGCGCTGGTTGCGCTCTCCAACCTGCCGCTGGCGGCCGAGCTGGCCGACCGCGGCTGGCGGGTCATCCTGGCGGACCAGATCGAAGAGGCATTGGCCGCCATGAAGGCCTCGGGCATCGCGCCGGCGCGTATCGCCGGCCCGCCGCCATGGCTGCTGCCGAAAGTGCTCAGACTGCCGGACTGGCTGTTCGGCCTCCTGGCGCGGCGGCTGCTGGCGATCGACCCCAAGGCGCGGGCCTCGATGTGGGACGATCTCCAGCGCGGCCGGCCGACCGAGATCGACGAATTGCAGGGCGCGATCCTGCGTTTGGCGCAAAAGTCCGGTGTGCCGGTGCCTTTGACGAAGCGCGTCACGGCGCTGATCCGTCAGGCGGAAGCGGACGGGCGCGGCTCGCCGGGCTTCAGCCCGGATGCGGTCAGTGGCGGTCCTCGATCAGCGTGATCTTCTGCCAGATTTTTCTCGACAGGTTGGAGGCCAGGTTCTCGATGTCGTTGACGCCGTCGACAACCACGGCGTCATTGACCGACTGGGCAAACAGCGCGGCGATCTTGCCGGCGATCGACAGCATCTCCGAGCAATAGTCCAGGTAGCGCGCGAGGTCGGCGGCATTGGTGATGCGGGCCGGCGAATGCGCCGTCGGCGTGAAACCTGCCGACAGCGCCGCCGGGTCCTTGGTCAGCTGGTGCATGTCGATGACATGGATCAGCGATCGAAGGCCATGCAGCTCGCGGAACACCTTCTTGCGCTTGATGCGCTCCTCGGCCCGCATCAGCGCCAGGAAGCCGACGACGGCGAGGATGAGCACATTGAGGGAGGATTCGATGCCCTGCACCGACTGAACGGCGTCATTGGGTCCGGAAAAGCGGCCGAGCGGCAGGATGGTGCCGACGAAAAAGAAGACCAGAGCGCCGGCGACGACAGCGGCGACGATGACGCCGCGCAGCCACCAGATCGGCGCTTCGAGGTCCTTGGCGGTTTTCGCCAGGTCGCGCGACAGGGCGACCAGCTCGCCGGCGACGCCGCGCAGGCCCGCTTCCGGGAAACGCTCGGCGACACGCTCCTCGAGCCTTTCGGCGGTCTCGATGATCAGCGTCGGATCGAGTGTGCGGTAGCGCATGGCGGCTGCCTCGCTTTAGCGGTCGGCCGGCGCGTTGGTGCGGCTGCCGTAGCGATTGGACCCGGGTTGTCCCGGAAACAGGCAGAGCACCAGGAAGGCGACGATCGACACGACGGGAACGAACAGAACCAGCGCCGCGATGCCGGGCTTGTCGAGGTCGTGCAGCCGCTTCACCGCCAGCACGATGTTCGACCACAGCGAGCCGAGGAAGGCCAGGAAGAAGACGAACGACCACAGATTGCTCTCGGCCGAGCCTTCCGGCACCAGCGTGAAGCGGTAGAGCGGGAAAGCCTGGATCAGGGCAACCAGCAATCCGCCGAGAAAATAGGCCGCGCGGCTGACGCGGCCCGAGGTTTTGAAGAAAAGCCAGATGAAGTCCGATTGTTCAGGCAAGCGGGTCCGGTCCATATTGATTGGCGCCTCTGGTGCCTTCCAGGATGCCGAGCTCGACCAGCAGCCAGATGCCGCCGATGATGGGTATGAGGCCGATCAGCGTCCACCAGCCCGACTTGTTACGGTCGTGCCAGCGTTTGGCATAGAGGGCAATCGCGAAATAGATCGACGCCAGCATGACGAGGATGCCGACGACGCCGATCTGATCGCCGCTGGCCGTGGTGAAACGCGTGCCGAGGATCGAATCGAGAATGAAAGCGACGATGGCAAGAACGATGAATATGCCGATGCCGGCCCAGAACTTGGCGCGGTTGATGCGACCGTCGAAACTCGTCAGCAGATACTTCCAGTCCATGACGCCCCTCCGTGTTGAACCAGCGCGACGGAATGTCGCGCCGGCGGAAGGTGCGTCCGTTTCCCGAAAAGATCAATCGCGGAGCAATTCGTTGATCGAGGTCTTGGAACGGGTCTTGGCGTCGACGCGCTTGACGATGACGGCGCAGTAGAGGCTGGGCCCCGGCTCGCCGTTGGGCAGCGGCTTGCCCGGCAGCGATCCGGCGACCACCACCGAATTCGCCGGCACCTCGCCGTAGAAGACCTCGCCGGTGGCGCGGTCGACGATCTTGGTCGACTGGCCGATGAACACGCCCATGCCGAGCACCGAGCCTTCGCGCACGATGCAGCCTTCGACCACTTCGGAGCGCGCGCCGATGAAGCAATTGTCCTCGATGATGGTCGGACCGGCCTGCATCGGCTCCAGCACGCCGCCGATGCCGACGCCGCCGGAAAGATGCACGTTCTTGCCGATCTGGGCGCAGGAGCCGACCGAGGCCCACGTGTCGACCATGGTGCCCGAGTCGACATAGGCGCCGACATTGACGAAGGACGGCATCAGCACCGCGCCCGGCGCGACGTAGGCCGAGCGGCGCACGACCGAGGAGGGCACGGCGCGGAAGCCGGCCTTCTCGAAGTCTACGGCGCTCCAGCCGTCGAACTTGGACGGCACCTTGTCCCACCACACCGCCTGGCCCGGGCCGCCCTTGATGATCTCCATCGGGTTCAGCCGGAAGGAGAGCAGCACCGCTTTCTTCAGCCACTGGTTGACGAGCCACTTGCCGTCGTCCTGCCGCTCGGCGACACGGGCCACGCCGCGGTCGAGCAGGTCGAGCGCCGACTGGATGGCGTCGCGCGTTTCGCCGCGTGTCGCGGTCGAAATCGTGTCGCGCTCCTCGAAGGCCTTTTCGATGGTCTTTTCGAGGCTCGCCAGATCGGGCGTGGACATGAATTTGCTCCATTACAAAGCTGTTAAGGGCTGCGCCTTAACCTGTTTTGAAATCGCGCGGACCCTATGTGAAGCCTGGATGAGGGTCAATCGCGGCTGCGTCACGGGACGGCGCAAGTAAAGGATTTGGAACGGTGGACTCAATGACACCCATGGAAAAGGCGGGCTGGACGCCGCTGCCGCATTCGGACGAGGATCTGGAGCGGTCGAAGAGCGTGCCGGACACGCCGCAGACGCGGGCCGAAACCTATCGTCTGGCCTGGAACGATCCCGACTTCATGACGCGGCGCGAGTTGCGCCCGGTGCGCCTGCAGCTCGAGCTGCTGAAGCCCGAGATGATCCTTGCCGAGCGCGGCATCCGTTCCACGGTCATCCTGTTCGGCGGGGCGAGGCTGCCGGAGCCGGGCGGCGTCGCCTGGGCGGCGAAGAACGAGACGCAGAAGAAGAACCTCGAGCTGAACAGCAAATACTACGAAGAGGCGCGCAAGTTCGCCCGGCTCTGCTCGCAGCAGTCGGCCACGTCCTACTATCGCGAGTTCGTCGTCGTCACCGGCGGCGGACCCGGCGTCATGGAAGCCGGAAACCGCGGCGCCGACGATGTCGGCGCGCCGTCGATCGGCCTCAACATCGTGTTGCCGCACGAGCAGGCGCCGAACGCCTATGTGACGCCGGAGCTCTGCTTCAACTTCCACTATTTCGCCATCCGCAAGATGCACTTCGTCATGCGCGCCAAGGCGGTCGCCGTGTTTCCGGGCGGCTTCGGCACGATGGACGAATTCTTCGAGACGCTGACGCTGATCCAGACCGGCCGCATGGAGCGCGTGCCGGTGATCCTGTTCGGCAAGGCGTTCTGGCAACGGGCGATCGACCTCGATTTCCTTGCCGAGCAGGGCACCATCTCGCCCGGCGACCAGGACATCATCGATTTCGTCGACACCGCCGACGAAGCCTGGGACATCGTCCGTCGCTTCTACAGTCTCTAAAGCATGTCTCCCGAAAGTGGGAACCGGTTTCGGGATAAAGACATGCGCAAAATCAAACCCTAAAGCGCATTGAGCGAATCTGAAAGATCGCGACGCGCTTTAAGGGCGCTGCTCGTTATTGCAGCTCGGCCAGCCAGCCGTTCGAATGCGCGAAGCGCACGATGGCGGCGCGGGAGTGGAGTTCCAGCTTGTCGGTTGCCCGGGTCCGGTAGGTTTCGATGGTCTTTATGCTGAGGTTGAGTCGCGAGGATATTTCCTTGTTGCTGTAGCCGAGAGCTACCAGCTGGATCACCGATCGCTCCCGCTCGCTGAGGTTCCCCGGATCGCATTGGGTACCATGGCGGGGGCTCAGGATGCGCGCGGCAAGTGCCGGATCGACATAATTGCCGCCGGCCAGCACGCAGCGGATGGCTTGCAGCAGATCCGTGGCGGTCGACCGTTTGACGACGAAACCGCGCCCCCCTGCCGCCAGCACCTGGCGCAGGCAGCCGGGGTCCTCATGCGCGGTCAGCGCAATGCAGCCGATCTCGGGAAACCGCTCGACGAGCCGCCCGATCAACGTGACCCCGTTGACGCCGGGGAGCGAGATGTCGACCACCGCGACGTCGGGAAGGGCTCTGCCGATGCCTTCGAGGGCCTCGTCGGCATTCGACGCCAGTCCGACGATCGTCAGATCGTCCTGGCTGTTGATCATCGCGCCGACACCGGACAGGATGATCGGATGGTCATCGACCACGAATATGCGCCTGCAGCACACCTTTAACCTCCATCGGTCTGTCAAAGATCCCGTCACGTGGACAGGTCCTCTTTGTCCTTGATGGTCTAGGCAACTGCCCCGCCTGGCGCGGGACGCCCGTCTGTCTCAGCAGGCCTGAACGGCCGCAACGGGTAAAGCCATCCCCCGCCTAACCCCATGAGCAGGATTGTAAGCCGCAGCCGACACTTTCGGATGTGGAACGCTTCACGTAGTGCAATGCCAGGAAAATCGTGGTTCCCTCGTCCCGTCCGGAATTATGTAAAAACAAATGGTTAGACCGGGTTCGGCGACTCGGTAAAACGCTGGCCTGTCCAACGCGCCGCGGGGGGTAAAGCCGGCATTCTTGTCGCACGATATGCAAGAGGGGAGGCGCTGGTGTGCAGCCGATTCGCTCGAGTGCTCAGCCGGTCAAAAGCACATCGGCATAGATTGCGGTCCCCTTGCCCTTGGCGGTTTCGACCGTCAGCTCGCCCCCGATCAAGGCAAGGCGCTCTTTCATCCCGGCAAGTCCCAAATGGTGAGAGCCAGGCGCGACATCGCCATCGAATCCACGCCCATTGTCCTCGACGGCCAGCCGCAGCTTGTTGCCCCGAATGTGGGCCGTCACGCTGACCCGGCCCGGCCGGGCGTGCTTGCCGATGTTGGTGAGGGCCTCCTGCGCGATACGATAGAGCGTCAGGGCGACTTCGGGCGCGAGCGGCTTCGACAGGGCTTCGAGATCCACGTCGCAAGGGATGCCGAGCTGGGCGCACAGCATGCCGGCCAGATCCTCGATCGAGGCGCGAAGCCCCAGGCGTTCGAGATCAGCGGGCCGCAGGCTCCAGGCGGCATCGTGCACCCTGGCGCCCAGCTGGTCGATTAGCTGGGCCGCGCGCGCGAGGCGGGCATCGAGTTCCGCGGAGTCCGCGCGTATGTTGTGCAGTTCCAGCGCCACGCTTGCCAGCATCTGGCCGAGATCGTCGTGCAGCTCGCGCGACAGGCGCAGGCGCTGTTCTTCCTGCACGGCAACCAGGTGCCGCGCCAATTTCCGGCGCCGGGCCCTGTCGTCCCGGGCCTTGTCGTCCTTGCCTGTAGCGATACCCGCCCGCATCAACCTTCTCTTCTCTTTGCCGTCGTGTGGGTCGCAAGCCGTCCACGGGTCGGCGAGAAAAGGCATGAATATCCGAGCAATATACACCCGCCATATGCCTTTATGCTTGTCAGTTTTTTCCCGATGTCTTCGACTTTTCCCGACAAGGGCATCGGCTGAAAAACCGACAACCCATGCCGATCAGCCCCAATGTTTCGGCGTCTTTTCTGCCGGCATCCTTGTTGTGTCGTCTCGGTCATCTTCGTGCTGGTCGAGATCTTCAACACCACAACCAAGGAGAACGTCATGAAAAGCATCATCCTGGCCGCGGCTATCCTGTCGGCTCTGACAGTTTCGGCATCCGCACTGTCGATCGGCAGCGGCAATGGCAACGGCAACGGCAACGTCGGGGTCGGCAACGGCAACGGAAACGGCAATGCCAACACCGGCGCCTTCAACGGCAACTTCAACGGCAACGGCAATTTCGGCATCGGCAACGGCAACGGAAACGGCAATGCCAACCTCGGCGCCTTCAACGGCAACTTCAACGGTAACCTCAATGCCGGCGTCGCCAACGGCAACGGCAACGGCAACGGCAACTTCGGCCTTGGCAACGGCAACCTGAACGGCAACGCCAACTTCGGCTTCGGCAACGGCAATGCCAACGGTAACGGCAACTGGGGCATGGGCAACGGCAACGGCAACGGCAACGCCAACCAGTAGCGTCGCAAACCGTCAGCATCGAAAGACGCTGACGCTTCTGGGACCGCCGAGCCTCGCGCCCGTCCCCCACGCCAGGCTATCGCCGGCGGTCCCAGTTCTTTTTCAAGCAGCAAGCCTTTTTCAAAAGCAGAGCCATGGAAGGAATTCGCTCATGAAACCGAGCGTCATATCAGCACTGTGCCTTGGCCTTCTGAGCGCGACCGCCGCGAAGGCCGCCGACACCGGCAGTCAGGCCTTCAGCACATCCCGGATCGCGCAAACCGCCGGTCAGTATGGCCACTACATCGGCTCAGATGTCAGGAGCATGGACCCGCTCGGCAGCCTGGGCGGCAATGCCGGCTACAACAACACCGGCAGCGGCAATATCGGCGCCTTCAACAGCGGGACCGGCAATGTCGGCGCGTTCAACGGCAACAACAACACCTCCTCGACCAGCGGAAACCACAATATCGGAGCCTTCAACGGCAACGGCAACACCGGCGAATACGACGGCAACGCCAATGTCGGCGCCTTCAACGGCAACTTCAACGGCGGCTCCTTCAACGGAAACAGCAACGTCGGCGCCTTCAACGGCAATTTCAACGGCCGGGGAAACCGCTGATGGCCAGGCCCGGGCCACCCGCTTCGGTCCGGCGCGGCACTCGCCAGGCGACCGCGAGGCTGTTCGATGGGAACGGCATCGCGGTTTGCATGCTGCTTGCCGCGATCGTGGTTGCCGACGCCTCGACGGTGGTCAGGATCGCCGATCTTCCCATCGGCCGCGGCGATGTTGCGATTGCAGGCCTGGGTAACGCCGATGGCTCAAACGGCAACTGGAACACCGGAAACTTCAACGGCAACGGCAATCGCGGCAGCTTCAACGGCAATGGCAATGCAGGCAATTTCAACGGCAACGGAAATGCCGGCAGTTACAACGGCAATGGCAACACAGGCAGCTTCAACGGCAACGCCAATTGCGGCAGCGGCTTCGGCAACGGGTTTTCGTCCGACGGCAACGGCAACGGGAAGCGCCAGGCCGTACCCGACTGGTGCCGGTTCCTGAAAAACCTGAACGGCCAACTAGGGCTGCCGCCCGGTACGATCCCCGACTTCGACTAGGGCGTTTCACCGTTTCACGGCAGCGGCGAACCGCCCTATCTGTTGATCTCGTGATTGACGCAATTCCGAACGGAAAAAACTACGAATTGCTGGTCACGCCTGCCGCGGAGGGCGGCTGCCCCTCTGACGGTGCATCGGCAATCTGGGGTTGGTTCAGGCGGTGACGTCGACGATCGCCGTCAGGAAGCCGGCGAGGTCGTCGGTGACGAAATCCACGTCGTCCTCATTTGCCGGATCGCGCTCCCAGATCTCCGAGAAGGTCGGCTCGAAATTGCGCGGCACGACCAGCACCGTCGTCATGCCGAGCGATTTCGGCACCGACAGGTTGCGCGCCAGATCCTCGAACATCACCGCGTTGTGGCCGGTGACGGAATGCAGCGCCGCGAACCGTTCGTACGTCTGGCGCGCCGGCTTGGGATTGAGACCGGCCGCGACGATGTCGAAGATGTCGTCGAAATGGTCCAATACGCCGAGCTGGCGCGCAGCGCGCTCGGCATGCCGGCGGTCGCCATTGGTGAAGATGAATTTGCGGCCGGGAAGCTGGCGAACCGCGGCGCCCAGCACCGGATCGGGCACCAGCCAGGAATAGTCGATGTCGTGCACCTTCTCGAGGAAGTCGTCCGGGTCGATGCCGTGGCGCGCCATCAGCCCGTTCAGCGTCGTGCCATATTCCTGGTAGAGTTCTTTCTGCAGCTTGCGCGCGTCCTCGCGCGACAGCGTCAGCAGCTCGCTGACATAAGCGGTCATCTTCACGTCGATCTGCGCGAACAGATTCGAATGATGCGGGTAGAGCGTGTTGTCGAGGTCGAACACCCAATCCGTGACATGGGCAAATCGCGAGGGGTCGGGTGTCGTCGTCATGCCTTCCTTATGGCATGCTGGCGCGGACTTTATCCACAACTTCCGCGCGTCTTGCGTCGTGAAAATGGCGCCTCGCTTCAAATTTTAACCGTCCCGGAAAGGTCGCCTTCAGCGCTCGCTGGCACAGAGGCATTCCGTCGGGAGTCAGCGATGAGTCGTATAATTTTGAAGTCCGCAGTCGTCGCCTTCGCCTCGGTCGCCGTCTCGCTCTTGCTGACGCTGGTTGTGGTCCCGGCCATGGGCTTTCCGGTCAGCCGCACCGTCTGGCTGACGGCCACGGTCTGCCCTTTGATGCTCGCCTGGATCGCCAGCGCCGGCACCTTCTGGCAAAGCGACCGTCTGAAGAACGCGCATCGCGAGCTTGCCCGCGCGCATGCGCAGCTCGCCGCCGCCCACAGGCGCCTGTCCGAGAAGGCAAGCCGCGACGACATGACCGGCATGCTCAACCGCGAGACCTTCTTCGCCGCGCTCGACGGTTCCCGCCGCAAGGCCGATCGCGGCGCGCTGCTGATCATCGACGCCGATCACTTCAAGACCATCAACGACAATTACGGCCACCTGACCGGCGACGACGCGCTGCTTTTGATTGCCAGCGCCATCGAGCGTGGCGTGCGCGGCGGCGATGTGCTCGGCCGCATCGGCGGCGAGGAATTCGCCGCCTTCCTGGTCGGCGCCACCGAGCCGGAAGCGAGGCGCGTGGCCGAGCGCATCCGCCGCGAGGTCGAGCTGATCCGTTTCCGTCCGGTCGATGAGCGGACCGTGCCGCTGACCGTCTCGATCGGCGGCATCACCTGCGGCGAGAGCGCCACCGTGTCGGAGCTGATGCGCGCCGCCGACCGAAGGCTCTACGAGGCCAAGCATCGCGGCCGCAACCTGTCCATTCTCGATCGCGACATTTCGGAAGCCGCATGAAGCGGTTCCGCGCGCGCCGAGCGGAGCAAAGAGGCGTTAGCGAAGTCCTAACCCTTTCCGGATTCAACCGCGGCGATCGCGTGGTTGTAACCGGGTTTTCACCTGGACCTGGCACGGAATTAGCCTCTGCGGCCGCATGTGTGCCGTCCGAGGACGGCGTGCGTGTATCGAGCCCCATCGAAAGACGTGTCATGAGCCATTTCATGAGAAAGATGTCGCGCCGCGCGATCGTGCAGGCGCTGATCGCGTTGCCCGCGCTGTCGCTGTTCCGCAACCAGCCTGCCGCCGGCCCTGACGAGATCGTCCCCAACGAAATCATCCCCGACGAAATCATAGAGATCAATGGCTGGATCCTGAGGCGGAGCGACCTCGCATGATCTTCGACAGCTACGAGGCCTATAAGCAGGCGGGCTTCAAGCCCAGGGCCTGCATCCTCGGCTCCGGCCCAGCCGGCACCACGATCGCCAGGAAACTGGGCGCCGCCGGCATTCCGGTCACCGTCCTGGAGGCCGGCTCGCGCGAGTTCGGCGATGAATCCCAGGATTTCTATCGCGGCACCACGGTCGGCGACCACTATTTCGATCTCGACATCACCCGTCTGCGCTTCATGGGCGGCTCGTCCAACCATTGGGCCGGCTGGTGCCGTGTGCTCGACAAACAGGATTTCGAGCCCAAGGCCTGGGCGCCGGACACCGGCTGGCCGATCGGCCGCGCCGATATTGAGCCCTATCTGCGGGAAGTCCACGACATTCTCGAATTGCCCGACTTCCGGCCGGATGTGCCGATTTCGGACGACATCCGCTGGGTGCAGCTGATCAAGAGCCCGGCCGTGCGCTTCGGCGAAAAATTCGCCGACGAGCTCGACCTGAGCAAGAACATCGCCGTCGTGCTCAATACCTACGCAACCGAGCTCTCCGGCGACGGCAGGCGCGTCACCGGCGCCAGATTGTGGTCGAACGGCCGGGACGCCGGCGCCTTCGCGGCGGACTACTTCATCATTTGCACCGGCGGACTGGAGAACTCCAGGCTGCTTCTGTGGTCGAACCAGCGCTCGAATGGCGGCGTCGTGCCGAACGCCGCCGCGCTCGGCCGCTACTGGATGGAGCATCCGACCTTCCAGGGCGGCAACGCCATCCTCGCCAACTACGACGAGTTCGAGGTCGACGCCTCGAACGAAGCTTTCTTTTCGCCGACGCTCGCCGCGATGGAGCGGCTGCAGATCCTGAATTTCGGCATCCGCCTGATCGAGTCGCCTTATCCCAACGTCAAGCGGCTGATCGCCGACCTCGCCTGCACCGCGCCCAATATGGCGGAGTGGATGTCCGACCAACTCGGCCAGCGCCTACGTTGTGCCGCCCAGCTCTACGTTGCCTGGGAACAGGCGCCGCTCGCCTCGAACCGGATCGAGCTGTCGAAGACCGATGTCGACCACGCCGGCGTGCCGCGCCTCGAACTGCGCTGGAAGAAGTCGCCGCTCGAGCGCCGCACGCTGCTCGAAGGTCTGAGGCTTTTCGGCGCGACCTTGGCGCAGAAGAATCTCGGCCGCGTGCGCATCGCCGACTGGATCGGCAATGGCGGCGACTACCCGACGGATGAGGAGACGGCGGGGCACCACCATATGGGCGGCACCCGCATGGGCACCGATGTCTCGAAGAGTGTCGTCGACGCCAATTGCAAGGTACATGGCATGGACAACCTCTATGTCGGCGGCTCCTCGGTGTTCTGCACCTCCGGACAATGCAACCCGACGACCACCATCACCGCGCTCGCCTGCCGGCTGGGCGACCACCTTGGCAAGGTGATCAGGAGCGGCGCCGGGACCTCGAACGGCAGCCGGCGCCGCCATGGCGGGGAGGTTGTGAGCTCGCTATAGCCCGTATACGGCGACGCGCACCAGCACGGCCGCGGCGGCAAGTGCTACCAGCAGGATGCCAAGCCCGATGGGCGAGCCCCAGCCGTACCATTCCATCGCCAGCTTGGCGTATCTGTATTCCTCCTCGTTCGAGAGAGGGGTGCGCTGTTGAATCAGGCTCATTGTTCACTCCTTGGTGGCGACTTTGCCCTTGCCTTGCAAAGGGTGACGTCGCATATTGATACGATGGTCTTAATGTTAGGCAGATTAATAGTTAGATGATCGAAACAAATTCGTCAAGCACGAATCGCGCGGAAATGACAAAGGCCGTCAGCCTCGCCGTCATGCGCTGGCAGGATGCGACGCAGGCCTATGACGAGGCGGTAGGCGCGCGGCTCGGGCTGATCGCGGCCGAGCGGCATTGCCTGGGCCTGCTCTATGGCGGCCCGCAGTCGGCGGGCGCCGTAGCCGCGGCAACGGGACTCACGCCGGCGGCCGTCACCGCATTGATCGATCGGCTGGAGGCGCGCGGGCTTGTCACCCGAACCCGCAGCCTGGAGGACAGGCGCAAGGTGGTGATCGAGGCGACCGAGCTGACCAGAGAGCTGTCGGAGCGCTACTATGGCGCCATAGCGCGGGAGGGCGAAAAGGTGGTGGCGAGCTTCAGCGACGCCGAGCTGGCTGCCGTGCTGCGCTTCATCAACGCCGCGCTCGACCTGCAGAGCGAGCAATTGGCGAGGCTCAAGGCCGAGCCGGACAAGGCATAACTAGAAGGTTCATCGCAGGATTTTGAAAGGTTGCCGTTTGTCGACGAGCACGGTGTTCCCCGTTCCTTTTCCGTGAAATCGCTTCAAACGCTGGGGATTGGCTGAACTCTCCCAACCTCGTCATTCCAGGGCGGAGCAGCCGCGAAGCGGCGTCGCGGAGACCCTGGA
>SUGL01000067.1 GCA_004963905.1 Mesorhizobium sp. | reverse complement strand
TCGCCATCCGTGAAGGCGGCCGCACCGTCGGTGCCGGCATCGTCGTCACCATCAAGGAATAATCGATCCGGCATTTGCCGGTTCGACAAGGAAAGGGCGGTCTTTGGGCCGCCCTTTTTCGTTTCCGGCGCTCCGAAGGCGAAGTGTTGCGCCACGCCTTTCAAAGCTGTTTGCAAGCGGCATCGCCGCAACTAGTATGGGTTGTACCCGTGGGGGCTTTGCAAGCGTGGTTCGGGAAAGCCGTTCAGACAGCATTCGGTGGTGGCGCGGGCTCTTCCGCCTTGGGTTGGCCGCCGCGATCGGCCTGGCCGGCTTCGTCGCGAAGGCCAAGGATGAGGCGCCCGATCTCGGTCCGACGATGCGCTTTGCCGTCGTGCGCAGCAGCGCGCCTGGCTGCGAGCCCAATTGTCCGGAGTGGATTTCGGCGGAAGGCACCATCGAGGTCGGCACGCCGGCGCTGTTCAAGCGCCTCTTGAAGACGCTCGGCGGCCGGCAACTGCCGATCGTCGTCAATTCTCCTGGCGGCAATGTCGACGCGGCGCTCCAGCTCGGCCGCACGATCCGCAAGGCCAAGCTCGACATCGCCGTGGGCACGACGGAGTTTTCCGGCTGCTCGCCGCAGATGAAGAATTGCCGGGACGATGACGGCAAGGCCGCCCCCTATTTGGGTATCGCCTCCTATTTGGGTATCGCCTATGACAGCGGCGCCATGTGCAACTCGGCCTGTCCGCTGATGTTTGCCGGTGGCGTCCGCCGCGTCGTGGGCGAATGGGCCTATCTCGGGGTGCACCAGATCACCACCACTTACCGGCGAGAAAAGCTGCTGTACCGCACGACCTATAAGATCGTGAACGGCAAGAAGAAGGTCCTCAGCACCAAGATCGTCAGCCGCAAGAATGCCGGCAGCTACAAGACCTACGAGATGAGCAAGGCGGTCGAGAAGCGGCTGTCGGGTTATCTCAAGGAAATGGGTATCGAACAAGGCGTGCTGGACGTGATGAAGGCGACGCCGGCGAGCGACATAAGGCAGATCGAGCCCGACGACATGCTGGAGATGAAGCTCGTCACCAGCCTCGATTCGCTGGATCTTCTGACCGAGAAGACCATCTGTCGACGCAATCCCGTGCCGGCGAACTGCCGCCAAATACCGACGAACGGCAAGCCGGTGGCGGTTGCGAGCGTCGAGATCAATTCGGCAGGCCCTCAGCCGACAGAAGCTGCATCGACAGGGGCTGCATCATCGTCCAGACCGGAACAGGACATGCGCTTCGTGCTGGTTCGCGGCAGCAGTCCGCTATGCAATCCCGATTGTCCGGAATGGATTTCGGCGGAAGGGGTAATTGCAGCCGGCACGCCCGACAGGCTGCGCGAGCTGCTCGACACGGTCGGAGGGCGCAGGCTGCCTCTCGTGGTCAACTCGCCGGGCGGCGACGTGCAGGGCGCGCTCGCCGCCGGCAGGCTCATCCGTGAGCGCGGGTTGGATGTCGCGGTCGCCCGGACGGATTTCCTCGATTGCGATCCTGGCGCTGTGGGGTGCGGCGCCAAGGACCTCCATACCGGCCTCACCGTCGATGCCGGCGCCGAATGCGACGCGGCCTGCGCGGTCATGATCGCTGGTGGCACAAGGCGTTTCGTCGGTGCCGATGTGCATTTCCTCGTGCACTCCATGGGCATGGAAGACAAGGTCAGGGCGTATCTCGAGGAGATGGCGATCGGCTCCGGCTTGTTCGTCGCGATGCAGTCGGCCCAATATGCCAAGCACAGGGAGCTCAGTCAGGACGAATTGGCCGAGTTCGGACTGACGACCGGGAGCCAATCGGTGGACGCGCTGACGGGCGCCACGATTTGCCAATCATCGCCGAAGCCCGACAACTGCCGGGTTCTGCCCTCCGCCAATGCCGAGGCGGAGACGCCGGCGAAGCTTTAGCGCCATCTCCAGCACTGGCCATGGGGGCAGGTTGAGCCGGGGAGGGCTTGCGTTATCCTCTGCGCCCTGCCGCGGGACAGTCCTTCAAAAAGGATAGGTTACAAGGATAGGTTAGGGAGAATCGGCTCAGGAGAACCGACAATGGGCGAAGACATCCCGACCTTGTTCGAATGGGCCGGCGGCAGCGAGGCGCTCAACCGGCTGACGCGCACCTTCTACGACAAGGTGGCCCTGGACCCGATCGTCGGCCCGGTCTTCAAGCATATGTCGCCCGATCATCCGGCGCATGTCGCCGCCTTCATCGGCGAGGTTTTTGGCGGACCGAAGACATACAGCGAAAAGCATGGCGGCCACCGCGAAATGGTCATGCATCATCTCGGCAAGCATCTGACCGAGGAGCAGCGGCGGCGCTGGATCAACCTGCTGGCCGACGCGGCCGACGAGGTCGGCCTGCCCGACGACCCCGAATTCCGCTCCGCCTTCATGGGCTATGTCGAATGGGGATCGCGGCTGGCCAAGATGAATTCCAATCTCGGCGAAACCTGCGATCCGGAGACCGAGCCGATGCCCGCCTGGGGCTGGGGCGTGCCGGGCGGACCGTACAAGCCGCCGGCCGCGAAATCGTGAGCGGGGCGGACCGGACTGTCAGTCCGATCCTTTTGCCGGCGACACGGGAAAATCCGGATTTCTGGCAAAGCATATGAAACTGCAGCTGACTGCTCTTTACAGAGCGCGTGGAAGCTTTTAGGAAGCGCCTGCGCTGAAGCGCGTGTACGGGCATAGCTCAGTTGGTAGAGCGGCGGTCTCCAAAACCGCAGGTCGTAGGTTCGAGCCCTGCTGCCCGTGCCATCTCTCCCAAGTGGCGAACTCGAGATCAGGGCGTTCCGCCGTTGAAAACCGGCGGGTGGCTTGCCATATAGGGAAATCTGGGGCATAAGGCCCGCATAGCCGGGACGGAACGACTGGATGGTTCCGAGGCGGCGCTAGAACATAAAGCGGAACACTTGCCACTTGCGTGGACCAAGAATCGGTTTTATGTAGACTGAACAGACACGCGACGCGTGGAGCTGGGAAGCCGGCTTTACGCGTCTGATTTGCGTGGGCGAAATGGCGGCGCTGATTCGGCACCGGCACGAAGCCTAGGCGGCACGTCCCGGCCAGCGGGATCATCCAGGAGGCCCGGCCAACGGGCCTTGAAGACAGGCGGCACATGGCTTCGAAAACCACTAACCCTTTCACCTTTCTCCAGCAGGTTCGCGCGGAGACGGCCAAGGTGACATGGCCATCGCGCCGCGAGACCATGATCTCGACGGTGATGGTCCTGGTGTTCGCGGTCATCGCGATGATCTTCTTCTTCGCCGCCGACATAGCCATGGGCTATGCGATCGAGTGGATATTGGGCCTCGGACACTAAGTTCGGCGATTACGGAGACGTCGTGAAATGACTGCGCGGTGGTACATCGTCCACGCCTATTCGAACTTCGAGAAGAAGGTCGCCGAGGATATCGAGAACAAGGCCAAGCAGAAGGGCCTGTCCGGCGAGATCGAGCAGATCGTGGTGCCGACCGAGAAGGTCGTCGAGATCCGTCGCGGCCGCAAGGTCGACGCCGAGCGCAAGTTCTTCCCGGGCTATGTGCTCTTGAAGGCCAATCTGACGGATGCCGTGTTCTCGCTGGTCAAGAACACGCCGAAGGTCACCGGCTTCCTCGGCGACTCCAAGCCGGTGCCGATCACCGAGACCGAGGCGCAGCGCATCCTGAACCAGGTTCAGGAGGGCGTCGAGCGGCCGAAGCCGTCGGTCACCTTCGAGATCGGCGAGGCGATCCGCGTTTCGGACGGTCCGTTCGCATCCTTCAACGGCTTCGTCCAGGAAGTGGACGAGGAGCGCGCGCGCCTCAAGGTGGAAGTTTCGATCTTCGGGCGCGCCGTGCCGGTCGATCTCGAATTCGGACAGGTCGAAAAGGGCTGATCCGAAGACCCTTAAGCCGACAGGCGATGAGGGGTCGGCGGCGCGAGAAAGCGCGCTGCCATGAACGGGTGGGAGGCGAAAGCGGTTTAGCCGGCCGCTGGAACCGCACCACCAGACTGCAACCGCCGGCGTTCCCGGATAATCGGGCCGGCATGAGAAAAGGCAGGAATAGAGATGGCTAAGAAAGTTGCAGGCCAGCTCAAGCTCCAGGTTGCCGCGGGCTCGGCCACGCCGTCGCCCCCGATCGGCCCGGCGCTTGGTCAGCGCGGCATCAACATCATGGAGTTCTGCAAGGCGTTCAACGCGCAGACCCAGGAGCTGGAGAAGGGCTCGCCCATCCCGGTCGTGATCACCTATTACCAGGACAAGTCGTTCACCTTCGTCATGAAGACGCCGCCGGTGAGCTACTTCCTGAAGAAGGCCGCCAACCTGAAGTCGGGCTCGAAGGAGCCGGGCAAGGTCAAGGCCGGCACGATCTCGCGCGACAAGGTGCGCCAGATCGCCGAGCAGAAGATGAAGGACCTGAACGCAAACGACGTCGAGGCGGCCATGCGCATGGTCGAGGGCTCCGCCCGCTCGATGGGCCTGGAAGTGGTGGGCTAAGATCATGGCAAAGATTGCAAAGCGTGTTGCCAAGAGCCGCGAAGGCATCGATCCGAACAAGGCCTACGCCCTCAATGAGGCGCTTCAGCTGCTCAAGGACCGGTCCACGGTGAAGTTCGACGAGACCGTCGAGATTTCGATGAACCTCGGCGTAGATCCCCGCCATGCCGACCAGATGGTCCGCGGCGTGGTCAACCTGCCGAACGGCACCGGCCGCTCGGTTCGCGTCGCCGTGTTCGCGCGCGGCGACAAGGCCGAGGAAGCCAAGGCCGCCGGCGCCGATATCGTTGGCGCCGAGGACCTGGTCGAGATCGTCCAGAAGGGCACGATCGATTTCGATCGCTGCATCGCCACCCCGGACATGATGCCGCTGGTCGGCCGCCTGGGTAAGGTGCTCGGCCCGCGCGGCATGATGCCGAACCCGAAGGTCGGCACCGTGACCACCGACGTGGCTGCCGCCGTCAAGGCTTCGAAGGGCGGCGCCGTCGAGTTCCGCGTCGAGAAGGCCGGCATCGTCCAGGCCGGCGTCGGCAAGGTCTCGTTCGACGTCAAGGCGCTGGAAGAGAATGTGCGGGCCTTCGCCGATGCGGTGAACAAGGCAAAGCCCGCCGGCGCCAAGGGCAACTACGTCAAGAAGGTGTCGGTCACCTCGACGATGGGGCCTGGCCTCAAGCTCGACATCGCGACGCTCGCCGCGTCGTAAGTGTCGCCCTGATCGGCTTCAGGCCGGTCGTTAGAGCATGATCCCGAAAGTGGGAACCGGTTTTCGGAAAAGATCATGCTCCAACAAAGAAGAATTCCGGACCGCCGATCCGTCGGCGGTCCGGTAACCCGGAAGTCGAAAGGCTTCCGGATATCCTGTCCGAGATTGCAGGCGGCCCAAAAGCCTTAATTCGCATGGGCCTGCATGAGACGGGTGAAGACCCGACAAAGGAGCGAAAAGCTCCAATGAAAGGTTCGAACCGTGTTTGCCTTTTGTCAGCACATCGCCGGCCTGGCCGTCGGTGTGGCGAAAGGGGGCAGGATCCTCGAGCGCCGTTCGGGAGATCCGTTTTTGGATGGCCCGGCCGGCAAAAGGCAACCCGACCTCTGACCTCGAGAATGAGGCAGGGGTCAACTGGAGATAGGCAGTGGACAGAGCGGAAAAGCGCGAACTCGTCACGGGCCTGAACGAAGCGTTCTCGAACGCGGGTTCAGTCGTCGTGGCCCACTACGCCGGTATCACCGTGGCGCAAATGAACGACCTGAGGTCGAAGATGCGCGCCGCCGGTGGCACCGTCAAAGTCGCGAAGAACCGTCTCGCCAAGATCGCTCTTCAGGGCACGGACTCCGCATCGATCGTCGATCTGTTCAAGGGACAGACGCTGATCGCTTATTCGGAGGATCCGGTTGCGGCGCCGAAGATCGCGTCCGAGTTCGCCAAGGGGAATGACAAGCTGATCATTCTCGGTGGCGCGATGGGCTCGACCTCGCTCAACGCCGACGGTGTCAAGGCACTCGCCACGATGCCGTCGCTCGACGAGCTGCGCGCCAAGCTGGTTGGCATGATCGCCACGCCGGCAACTCGGATCGCCCAGATCGTCAATGCGCCCGCGGCTTCGGTCGCGCGCGTCATCGGCGCTTACGCCCGGAAGGACGAGGCGGCATGAGGCCGTTCCTCGCTGTCAACAACACACGTTCGAACCAAGTAAAGGAATACACAAATGGCTGATCTCGCGAAGATCGTAGACGACCTTTCGAAGCTGACCGTCCTCGAGGCGGCCGAGCTGTCGAAGCTCCTGGAAGAGAAGTGGGGCGTTTCGGCCGCCGCTCCGGTGGCGGTTGCCGCTGCTGCCGGTGGCGCTGCCGCCGCCGCTGCTCCGGCCGAAGAGAAGACGGAATTCGACGTCGTTCTCGCCGACGCCGGCGCCCAGAAGATCAACGTCATCAAGGAAGTCCGCGCCATCACCGGCCTTGGCCTCAAGGAAGCCAAGGACCTGGTCGAAGCGGCTCCGAAGCCGGTCAAGGAAGGCGTTTCCAAGGCCGACGCCGACAAGTTCAAGGCTCAGCTGGAAGCAGCTGGCGCCAAGGTCGAGCTGAAGTAAGCCTTATGGCCGAGGGCGGGCGGCTCGCGCCGTCCGCCCCCTCCCTTGGACTGAGGGAGGCTTCGTTGCGCGAGACGTTTGAAAACCTCTTTCCTGAGGGCCGGAAGCGGCCTTCAGGAAACGGGTTTTCTCCCGTTTTAGCCGGCAGCCGCCAAGCAATTGGAAAGCGGCCGGAAAAAACAGACAGGGGCAGCCGGCGAGGCGGCCCGTTGGTGCAAGGCGAACCGCGGCGAGGTTCGTCCCGAGTTTTGAGCTAAGGAGCGACGATGGCCCAGACCCAGACTTTCAATGGCCGCAGACGCGTACGCAAGTTCTTCGGAAAGATCCCGGAAGTTGCGGAGATGCCGAACCTGATCGAGGTTCAGAAGGCATCCTATGACCAGTTCCTGATGGTGGACGAGCCCAAGGGCGGGCGTCCGGACGAGGGACTGCAGGCCGTTTTCAAGTCGGTCTTCCCGATCTCCGATTTTTCCGGCTCCTCGATGCTGGAATTCGTGAAGTATGAGTTCGAAGGACCGAAATTCGACGTTGACGAATGCCGTCAGCGCGACCTGACCTATGCCGCGCCGCTGAAGGTGACGCTGCGCCTCATCGTGTTCGATATCGACGAGGATACCGGCGCCAAGTCGATCAAGGACATCAAGGAGCAGGACGTCTACATGGGCGACATGCCGCTCATGACGTCGAACGGCACCTTCATCGTCAACGGCACCGAGCGCGTCATCGTCTCGCAGATGCACCGCTCGCCGGGCGTCTTCTTCGACCATGACAAGGGCAAGTCGCACTCGTCGGGCAAGCTGCTGTTTGCCGCGCGCGTCATTCCCTATCGCGGTTCCTGGCTCGACATCGAGTTCGACTCCAAGGACGTCGTGCACGCCCGCATCGACCGCCGTCGCAAGATTCCGGTGACGTCGCTGCTGATGGCGCTCGGCATGGACGGCGAGGAGATCCTGTCGACTTTCTATAACAAGATCACCTACAAGCGCGCCGGCGACCACTGGCGCATCCCGTTCAACGTAGAGCGTTTCCGCGGCCTCAAGGCCGTCGGCGACCTGGTCGACGCGGACACGGGCGAGATCGTCGTCGAGGCCGGCAAGAAGATCACCGCCCGCCAGGCCCGCCAGCTCGGCGAGAAGGGCCTCAAGGCGATCAAGGCGACCGACGAGGACCTGCTCGGCAACTACCTGGCCGAGGACATCGTCAACTACGCCACCGGCGAGATCTTCCTCGAGGCCGGCGACGAGATCGACGACAAGACGCTGAAGGTGCTGCTCGGCACCGGCGAGGACGAGATCCAGATCCTCGACATCGACCATGTCAATGTCGGCGCCTACATCCGCAACACGCTGGCTGTCGACAAGAACGAGAGCCGCCAGGACGCGCTGTTCGACATCTACCGCGTCATGCGCCCGGGCGAGCCGCCGACGCTCGAGACCGCCGAAGCCATGTTCAACTCGCTGTTCTTCGACAGCGAGCGCTATGACCTGTCGGCCGTCGGCCGCGTCAAGATGAACATGCGCCTCGAACTCAAGGCCGAGGACACCGTGCGCGTGCTGCGCAAGGAAGACATCCTGGCCGTGGTCAAGACGCTGGTGGAGCTGCGCGACGGCAAGGGCGAGATCGACGACATCGACAATCTCGGCAACCGCCGCGTGCGCTCGGTCGGCGAGCTGATGGAGAACCAGTACCGCGTCGGCCTGCTGCGCATGGAGCGCGCGATCAAGGAGCGCATGTCCTCGATCGAGATCGACACGGTCATGCCGCAGGACCTGATCAACGCCAAGCCGGCGGCCGCCGCCGTGCGCGAGTTCTTCGGCTCCTCGCAGCTGTCGCAGTTCATGGACCAGACCAACCCGCTGTCGGAGATCACCCACAAGCGCCGCCTGTCGGCGCTCGGACCGGGCGGTCTGACCCGCGAGCGCGCCGGTTTCGAGGTGCGCGACGTGCACCCGACGCATTACGGCCGCATCTGCCCGATCGAGACGCCGGAAGGCCCGAATATCGGTCTGATCAACTCGCTCGCCACTTTCGCGCGCGTCAACAAGTACGGCTTCATCGAGAGCCCGTACCGCAAGATCGTCAACGGCAAGCTGACCAATGAAGTCGTCTATCTGTCGGCGATGGAAGAGGCCAAGCACCATGTCGCGCAGGCCAACGCCGAGCTCGACAAGAACGGCAGCTTCGTCGACGAATTCGTCATCTGCCGCAACGCCGGCGAGGTGATGATGGCGCCGCGCGAGAACGTCGACCTGATGGACGTGTCGCCGAAGCAGATGGTCTCGGTGGCGGCGGCCCTCATCCCGTTCCTCGAGAACGACGACGCCAACCGCGCGCTGATGGGCTCGAACATGCAGCGTCAGGCCGTGCCGCTGGTGCGCGCCGAGGCGCCGTTCGTCGGCACCGGCATGGAGCCGGTCGTCGCCCGTGACTCGGGTGCCGCCATCGGCGCCCGCCGCGGCGGCGTGGTCGACCAGGTGGACGCCACCCGTATCGTCATCCGCGCGACGGAAGATCTCGACCCGGGCAAGTCCGGCGTCGACATCTACCGGCTGATGAAGTTCCAGCGTTCGAACCAGAACACCTGCATCAACCAGCGTCCGCTGGTGCGTGTGGGCGACCGGGTGAACAAGGGCGACATCATTGCCGACGGTCCGTCGACCGAGCTCGGCGATCTGGCGCTCGGCCGCAACGTGCTGGTCGCGTTCATGCCGTGGAACGGCTACAACTACGAGGACTCGATCCTGCTCTCCGAGCGCATCGTGGCCGACGACGTCTTCACCTCGATCCATATCGAGGAGTTCGAGGTCATGGCCCGCGACACCAAGCTCGGACCGGAGGAGATCACGCGCGACATTCCGAACGTCTCGGAAGAAGCGCTGAAGAACCTCGACGAGGCCGGCATCGTCTACATCGGCGCGGAAGTGCAGCCGGGCGACATCCTGGTCGGCAAGATCACGCCGAAGGGCGAAAGCCCGATGACGCCGGAAGAGAAGCTGCTGCGCGCCATCTTCGGCGAAAAGGCCTCGGACGTTCGCGACACCTCCATGCGCATGCCTCCGGGCACCTTCGGCACCGTCGTCGAAGTGCGCGTCTTCAACCGCCACGGCGTGGAGAAGGACGAGCGCGCCATGGCGATCGAGCGTGAGGAGATCGAGCGCCTGGCCAAGGACCGCGACGACGAGCAGGCGATCCTCGACCGCAACGTCTACTCGCGCCTTTCCGACATGCTGGTCGGCAAGGATGCGATCGCCGGACCGAAGGGCTTCAAGAAGGGCTCGAAGCTATCGAAGGACACGCTCGACGAGTATCCGCGCTCGCAATGGTGGCAGTTCGCCGTGGAGAACGAGAAGCTCCAGAGCGAGCTGGAAGCCCTGCGCGGCCAGTACGACGACTCCAAGAAGGCGCTCGAGCAGCGCTTCATGGACAAGGTCGAGAAGGTGCAGCGCGGCGACGAGATGCCTCCGGGCGTTATGAAGATGGTCAAGGTCTTCGTGGCGGTGAAGCGCAAGATGCAGCCGGGCGACAAGATGGCCGGCCGTCACGGCAACAAGGGTGTCGTGTCGCGCATCGTTCCGGTCGAGGACATGCCTTTCCTCGAGGACGGCACGCATGCCGATATCGTGCTCAACCCCCTGGGTGTGCCGAGCCGCATGAATGTCGGCCAGATCCTGGAGACGCATCTGGGCTGGGCCTGCGCCGGCATGGGCAGGAAGATCGGCGAGCTGATCGACGCCTACAAGTCGGGCGGCGACATCAAGCCGCTGCGCAAGACGCTGGAGAGCTTCATGCCCTCCAACGATCGCAACGAGCCGATCCGCGACTATGACGACGAGAGCATCATTCGCCTGAGCGAGCAGATGCGCCGCGGCGTCTCCATCGCGACCCCGGTGTTCGACGGCGCGCACGAGGCCGACATCAACACCATGCTGGAGCAGGCAGGCCTGCACACCAGCGGTCAGTCGCAGCTCTATGACGGCCGCACCGGCGAGCCGTTCGATCGCAAGGTGACGATGGGCTACATCTATATGCTCAAGCTTCACCATCTGGTGGACGACAAGATCCACGCGCGCTCGATCGGTCCGTACTCGCTCGTCACCCAGCAGCCGCTGGGCGGCAAGGCGCAGTTCGGCGGCCAGCGCTTCGGCGAAATGGAGGTCTGGGCGCTCGAAGCTTACGGCGCCGCCTACACGCTGCAGGAAATGCTGACGGTGAAGTCGGACGATGTTGCCGGCCGCACCAAGGTCTACGAGGCGATCGTCAGAGGCGACGACACGTTTGAGGCGGGCATCCCTGAGAGCTTCAACGTTCTCGTCAAGGAAATGCGCTCGCTGGGCCTCAACGTCGAACTGGAGAACACCAAGTTCGAGGACGCTCCTGTCCGGCTGCCGGATGCTGCCGAATAGGGGCGCAGCCGAGTAGGCAATGGCGCGCCGCTACCCAAGACGCGGCGCGCCCCGAGCATGATCCCGAAAACCGGTTTTCGGACAGGATCATGCTCAACCAAGAAGTATTCTTCGGCCGGTCAGGCCGGCCAGTCTGCGGGCATTCGGCCCGCGATCGATGCAAGGGGTTTTCGAGGACCCCGAAAAGGAGAACGGCATGAACCAAGAGGTCATGAATCTCTTCAACCCCCAGGCGCCTGCGCAGGTGTTCGATTCCATCCGGATCTCGCTTGCCAGCCCCGAGAAGATTCTGTCCTGGTCGTTCGGCGAGATCAAGAAGCCGGAGACCATCAACTACCGCACCTTCAAGCCGGAGCGTGACGGTCTGTTCTGCGCGCGCATTTTTGGCCCGATCAAGGACTACGAGTGCCTGTGCGGCAAGTACAAGCGCATGAAGTACAAGGGCGTCATCTGCGAGAAGTGCGGCGTCGAAGTCACGCTGTCGCGCGTCCGCCGCGAGCGCATGGGCCATATCGAGCTCGCCGCGCCCGTCGCCCACATCTGGTTCCTGAAGTCGCTGCCTTCGCGCATCGGCACGCTGCTCGACATGACGCTGAAGGATATCGAGCGCGTCCTCTACTTCGAGAACTACATCGTCACCGAGCCGGGCCTCACCGCGCTGAAGGAGCATCAGCTGCTCAGCGAGGAAGAGTACATGCTGGCCGTCGACGAGTATGGCGAGGATTCCTTCACCGCTATGATCGGCGCCGAGGCCATCCATGACCTGCTTGCCGGCATGGACCTGGAGAAGATCGCCGGCGACCTGCGCTCCGAGCTGGCTTCGACCTCGTCCGAGCTCAAGCAGAAGAAGCTCTTGAAGCGGCTCAAGGTCGTCGAGAACTTCATGGAATCCGGCAACCGTCCGGAATGGATGATCATGAAGGTGGTTCCGGTGATCCCGCCGGATCTTCGCCCGCTCGTCCCGCTGGACGGCGGCCGCTTCGCGACGTCCGACCTCAACGACCTCTATCGCCGCGTCATCAACCGCAACAACCGCCTGAAGCGGCTGATCGAGCTGCGCGCGCCGGGCATCATCGTGCGCAACGAAAAGCGCATGCTGCAGGAGGCCGTCGACGCGCTCTTCGACAACGGCCGCCGTGGCCGCGTCATCACTGGCGCCAACAAGCGTCCGCTGAAGTCGCTGTCCGACATGCTGAAGGGCAAGCAGGGCCGGTTCCGCCAGAACCTGCTTGGCAAGCGCGTCGACTATTCCGGCCGCTCGGTCATCGTGACCGGTCCGGAGCTCAAGCTGCATCAGTGCGGCCTGCCGAAGAAGATGGCGCTCGAACTCTTCAAGCCCTTCATCTACGCCCGCCTCGACGCCAAGGGTTTCTCCTCGACCGTCAAGCAGGCGAAGAAGCTGGTCGAGAAGGAGCGTCCGGAGGTCTGGGATATCCTCGATGAGGTCATCCGCGAGCATCCGGTGCTGTTGAACCGCGCGCCGACGCTGCACCGCCTCGGCATCCAGGCGTTCGAGCCGATCCTGATCGAAGGCAAGGCGATCCAGCTGCATCCGCTGGTCTGCACGGCCTTCAACGCCGACTTCGACGGTGACCAGATGGCGGTCCACGTGCCGCTGTCGCTGGAAGCGCAGCTCGAAGCCCGCGTGCTGATGATGTCGACCAACAACATCCTGCACCCGGCCTCCGGCGCGCCGATCATCGTGCCGTCGCAGGACATGGTTCTCGGTCTCTACTATCTGTCGATCGTCAACCAGAACGAGCCGGGCGAAGGCATGGTGTTCGCCGACATGGGCGAACTCCAGCATGCGCTGGAGACCAAGGCCGTCACGCTGCACGCCAAGATCAAGGGCCGCTTCCGCACGGTCGATGCCGAAGGCAAGGTCGTGTCGAAGATCTACGACACCACTCCTGGCCGCATGATCATCGGCGAGCTTCTGCCGAAGAACGTCAACGTGCCTTATGAGACCGCCAACCAGGAGATGACCAAGAAGAACATCTCCAAGATGATCGACACCGTCTACCGCCACTGCGGCCAGAAGGAGACGGTCATCTTCTGCGATCGCATCATGGCCCTCGGCTTCGCCCATGCCTGCCGCGCCGGCATTTCGTTCGGCAAGGACGACATGGTGATCCCGGACACCAAGCTGAAGCTGGTCTCCGACACCGAGGCTTTGGCCAAGGAGTACGAGCAGCAGTACAATGACGGCCTGATCACCCAGGGCGAGAAGTACAACAAGGTGGTCGACGCCTGGGCCAAGTGCTCGGAAAAGGTCGCCGACGAGATGATGGCCCGCATCAAGGCGGTCGAGTTCGAGGAAAACGGCCGTCAGAAGCCGATGAACTCGATCTACATGATGTCGCATTCGGGTGCGCGCGGTTCGCCCACCCAGATGCGCCAGCTCGCCGGCATGCGCGGCCTGATGGCCAAGCCGTCGGGCGAGATCATCGAGACGCCGATCATCTCGAACTTCAAGGAAGGCCTCACCGTGCTCGAGTACTTCAACTCGACCCACGGCGCCCGCAAGGGTCTGGCCGACACCGCGTTGAAGACGGCGAACTCGGGTTACCTGACCCGCCGTCTGGTCGACGTGGCGCAGGACTGCATCGTCAATTCGCTGGATTGCGGTACCGACAAGGGCCTCACCATGCAGCCGATCGTCGATGCCGGCCAGATCGTCGCCTCGGTCGGTCAGCGCGTGCTGGGCCGCACGGCGCTCGACGACATCAACCACCCGGTCACCGGCGAAGTGCTGGTCAAGGCCGGCAAGCTGATGGACGAGCGCGACGTGGAGCAGATCGAGAAGGCCGGCGTCCAGTCGGTGCGCATCCGCTCGGCACTGACCTGCGAGGTCAGGACCGGCGTCTGCGCCGTCTGCTACGGTCGCGATCTTGCCCGCGGCACGCCCGTCAATCAGGGCGAGGCTGTTGGCGTCATCGCGGCGCAGTCGATCGGCGAGCCGGGCACCCAGCTCACCATGCGCACCTTCCACATGGGCGGCACCGCCCAGGTGGTGGACTCTTCGTTCCTTGAAGCCTCCTATGAGGGCAAGGTCGAGATCCGCAACCGCAACGTGGTGCGCAACTCCGACGGCCAGCAGATGGTCATGGGCCGCAATATGGCGGTCCTGATCCTCGACGAGGCCGGCAAGGAGCGCGCCACGCATCGCGTCGCCTATGGCTCGCGCATCTTCGTGGACGATGGCGACAAGGTGAAGCGCGGCCAGCGCATCGCCGAGTGGGATCCTTATACCCGCCCGATCCTCACCGAAATCGAGGGCAAGGTGGCGTTCGAGGATCTGGTCGACGGCATTTCCGTTCAGGAGACGGCCGACGAATCGACCGGTATCACCAAGCGCGAGGTCATCGACTGGCGCTCGACGCCGCGTGGCAGCGACCTGAAGCCGGCGATCATCGTTCAGGACGCCAAGGGCAAGGTCGGCAAGCTGTCGAAGGGCGGCGATGCGCGCTTCCTGCTCTCGGTCGAGGCCATCCTCTCGGTCGAGCCGGGCGCGCATGTCCGTCCGGGCGACGTGCTGGCGCGTATCCCGATGGAAAGCGCCAAGACCAAGGACATCACCGGTGGTCTGCCGCGCGTTGCCGAACTGTTCGAGGCTCGCCGTCCGAAGGATCACGCCATCATCGCCGAGATCGATGGCACGATCCGCTTCGGCCGCGACTACAAGAACAAGCGTCGCATCATCATCGAGCCGCATGACTCGACGCTGGAGCCGGTCGAGTACCTGATCCCGAAGGGCAAGCCGTTCCATCTCCAGGACGGCGACGTCATCGAGAAGGGCGACTACATCCTCGACGGCAACCCGGCGCCGCACGACATCCTGGCGATCAAGGGCGTGGAGGCGCTCGCGTCCTACCTCGTCAACGAGATCCAGGAGGTCTACCGCCTGCAGGGCGTGTCGATCAACGACAAGCACATCGAGGTGATCGTTCGCCAGATGCTGCAGAAGGTCGAGATCACCACGCAGGGCGACTCGACTTACATTCCGGGCGACCACGTCGACGTGATCGAGCTGGAAGAGGTCAACGAGCGCCTGATCGAGGACGGCAAGAAGCCGGCCGAAGGTCAGCCGGTGCTGCTCGGCATCACCAAGGCCTCGCTGCAGACGCCGTCCTTCATCTCGGCCGCCTCCTTCCAGGAGACGACCAGGGTGCTGACCGAGGCCGCGGTTGCCGGCAAGACCGACATGCTGCAGGGCCTGAAGGAAAACGTCATCGTCGGCCGTCTGATCCCGGCGGGCACCGGTGGTACGATGAGCCAGATCCGGCGCATCGCCACCTCGCGCGACGAGCTGATCATCGACGAGCGCCGCAAGGCGTCTGGTGTCGAGGTCGCCGAGCCGATGCTGACCAACATGGTCAACGCCGCGCAGTAAGCGCGGATGGAACAAGAGAAAGAAAAAGGGGCCCGCGTGGCCCCTTTTTTGCATTCCGGCCACGCCCCTTTTTTGCATTCCTGCTAAGAATGGATGAACCATGAGCGCCAGGACCTGGAAGGCTGTCGACGACTATATCGTCGCCTCTCTCTTCGATGCGGGTCCCGCACTTGACGCCGTGCTCGCGGCCAACCGCGAGCAGGGTCTGCCGGCGATCGACGTCTCGCCGGCGCAGGGCAAATTGCTTTCACTGCTGGTGCGGATTGGCGGTGCGAAAAAGGTGCTCGAGATCGGCACGCTCGGCGGCTACTCGACCATCTGGATGGCAAGGGGTCTGCCTGCCGATGGCAAGGTCGTGACGCTGGAACTCGACCCGCACCACGCCGAGGTCGCGCGCTCGAACTTCGAGCGGGCAGGGGTCTCCGACAAGGTGGATCTGCGCCTCGGCCCGGCGCTTCAGTCGCTGGCGACGTTGGTCGGCGAAAACGCCGGTCCGTTCGATCTGATCTTCATCGATGCCGACAAGCCGAACAACCCGAATTATCTCTCCTGGGCCATGCGGCTTGCGCGCTCGGGGACGGTGATCGTCTGCGACAACGTCATCCGCGACGGCGCTGTGCTGAAGGATGATGGCCGCGACGAAAATGTCGTCGGCGCCCGCGGGGCATTCTCATTCATCGGTGGCGAGAAGCGGCTGGACGGCACGGCCATCCAGACCGTCGGCGCCAAGGGCTATGACGGGTTTACCATTGCGGTCGTCGAGTGACATGATATCGCGAATGACGGTGATATCAGACCAACGCAGTCTTGCTCACTTGTCATCGGCGGCTCGTTTGACGACCGGATTCGCCCAATCCGTCGCTGCTTCGCAGCGCCACCTTTCCCCCTCCGGAGGGAAAGGAAGGGAGCCTTGCTGGACGAGCGTTGACGGCAAAAAGCTTCGCGCCCTTCCTCTCCCCCGTCGATCGGGGGAGAGGTGGCTCGGCGTAGCCGAGACGGAGTGGGGGGTCGACCTGGCACGAGCGTGCATTACAGCCAGGTCCGCGGTACCAACTCAATCGAAGAACGCCTCCACCACGTTGCGCTTGCCGAGCATGAAGGCGTCGGCGACGTGCTGCAGCGGTGCCAGGTCGACGTCGGAGACGCCGGCCCGCACGATTTCGGCGAAACGCTTATAGAGCATCGGATATTCGGCTTCCGGCTCGTCATGAATGATTTTGCCGTCGACGGCGAGCTTGGCGCCGCCGCCCGAAAGCACCATCTTGCCCTTGTCGGTCTCGGCCAGGATGTCCCAGCTCTGCGGTCCGGTCTGCAGCCAGTCGAGCTCCATCGTCACCGGCAGCCCGGTCGAGGTGCGGAAGACGACATGCGCCGCGACCGGCGCGGCGCGATTCTCGGGGAAGTTGAGAATGGCCGAGGTGATGAACATCGGCGGCAGGATGTGCGTCGCGATCGACAGCGCATTGATGCCGGGATCGAACACGCCGAAACCGCCCGGCGCCCAGATCCATTCCTGGTTGGGGTGCCAGCGGCGTACATCCTCCTTCCAGTTGATGGCGGCCGAGCTGATCGTGGCCGAGGCGAGGAAGGCGCGCGCGGCCTCGACCGCCGGTGCGTAGCGCGAATGCCAACTGGCGAAAAGCGAAACGCCTTTCTTCGCGGCGATAGCCTTCAGGTCTTCGACCTCGCTGACGGTGGCGCCCGGCGGCTTCTCCATGAAGACATGCTTCCCGGCCTCGAGCGCGGCTCGCGCCGCGTCGTAGCGGAACTGCGGCGGCATGCAGAGCGAGACGGCTTGCAGACTTGGCTCGGCTTCGAGCATCGCCTCGATCGTCGGATAGTTCGCAATGCCGTCCACCTTGCCGTGGCGGCTGGCCGCAGCCGCAAGCTGGTAGTTGGCATCCTTCGCAAGGGCGGGAAGATGCTGATCGCGGACGATCTTGCCCACGCCGACGATGCCGAGCCTGATGGGATTGCTGGTCATGGGAACTCCGAGAGATTTTGGGAGAGATGTTCTAGGCAGGACAAAGGCGCCCGGCAAGCCAGGGCGAAAAGGAGGCGTCCCAGCCGCCTTGGCGGATCAGATCGGTTCGTCGAAGGTGACGATCGACACTTCACCTTCCAGCGCCCCCTGATAGGCCGACAGATGCGGCTCCTCGTCGGGTACGCCTTCCATGTCGCCGATCTGGTCCAGTTCGGCTTCGGCGAATCCTTCGGCCGCGAGCGATTCGAGCGCGCGGCGCACGGCAGAATCATCGTCGGGCGCGACCAGCATCACATGCACGCCTTCCGGCTTGCCGCCCTTGCGCCGCCAGACCCGGCCGGTGATGATGGTGACCGGGCGCTCTTCATTGTCGTTCACGGGCTGATTCCTCCGGAAGAGAGGGTTTTTGCCATTCATGCCGCCTTCTTGCACGAAGCCGGCCGAGATGACAGCCGAAACCCGGTCACTTTCTTCCCCGCTCTTGAAAAAAGACGCAAGAAAATTACATGCGTTTTCCGCATGGCTGCCAAGCTCCGGATCGGGCGCAATATTTGCCGTTCCGGGGTTGACGGATATCGGCCTTGCGAGTAGAAGCCGCCACGTCAGAACCGATGTGAGACTTGCCTTTCCGAGGCGACGCGCCTTGGAGTTTGCCTCAAACAGGGTTCGTTTTACGAGCGAAAAGACATTTCCGGCGCGCATGAAGCGGCTTCCGCTTCCTCTGCAATTTGTTCGGGCAGGACCGCGAGACGCGGTGTGTTGCCCGAATTTGCGTATGGAAATGACGCTTTGAGCGGCCCTGACAGGGCAAGACACGGAATTGAGAGACAAGAGGGTTTAATGCCTACCGTCAACCAGCTGATCCGCAAGCCGCGCCTGGCGCCGGTGAAGCGCAACAAGGTCCCGGCCATGCAGCAGAACCCGCAGAAGCGGGGCGTCTGCACGCGCGTCTACACCACGACGCCGAAGAAGCCGAACTCGGCGCTGCGCAAGGTGGCCAAGATCCGCCTGACCAATGGTTTCGAAGTGATCGGCTACATCCCGGGCGAAGGCCATAACCTTCAGGAGCACTCGGTGGTCATGATCCGCGGCGGCCGCGTCAAGGATCTGCCGGGCGTCCGCTACCACATCATCCGCGGCGTGCTCGACACGCAGGGTGTGAAGAACCGCAAGCAGCGCCGTTCGAAATACGGTGCGAAGCGTCCGAAGTAAGGGTTTCCGGCTTCGGCGCTTTTTTTGACTGCGCCGTGCCACGAGAATGAGAGACAAAAGCCATGTCCCGTCGTCACAGTGCAGAAAAGCGTGAGATCAACCCGGACCCCAAGTTCGGCGACCTGATCGTCACCAAGTTCATGAACGCCGTCATGTATGACGGCAAGAAGTCGGTTGCCGAGACCATCGTCTACGGCGCGCTGGACCAGGTCCAGGCCAAGACCAAGCAGGAGCCGGTCACTGTCTTCCACCAGGCGCTCGACAACGTCGCGCCGCATGTGGAAGTGCGCTCGCGTCGCGTCGGTGGCGCCACCTACCAGGTTCCGGTCGACGTGCGCCCCGAGCGCCGTCAGGCGCTGGCGATCCGCTGGCTGATCGCCGCGGCCCGCAACCGCAACGAGACCACCATGATCGACCGCCTCTCGGGCGAGCTGATGGACGCGGCCAACAACCGCGGCACGGCCGTCAAGAAGCGTGAAGACACCCACAAGATGGCGGAAGCCAACCGCGCCTTCGCGCACTACCGCTGGTAAAGCGCGAACGAGACTGAGAGGCACTTCCCATGGCCCGCGAATACAAAATCGAAGACTACCGCAATTTCGGTATCATGGCGCATATCGACGCCGGCAAGACGACGACGACCGAGCGCGTCCTGTACTACACGGGCAAGTCGCACAAGATCGGCGAAGTCCATGACGGCGCTGCCACCATGGACTGGATGGAGCAGGAGCAGGAACGCGGCATCACCATCACTTCGGCCGCGACCACGACCTTCTGGAAGGGCCGTGACGGCAAGATGCGCCGCTTCAACATCATCGACACTCCCGGACACGTCGACTTCACCATCGAGGTCGAGCGTTCGTTGCGTGTGCTCGACGGCGCTATCGCGCTGCTCGATGCCAACGCCGGCGTCGAGCCGCAGACCGAGACCGTGTGGCGCCAGGCCGACAAGTACCACGTGCCGCGCATGATCTTCTGCAACAAGATGGACAAGATCGGCGCCGACTTCTACCGCTCGGTGGACATGATCGGCTCGCGCCTCGGCGCGCAGGCCGTCGTCATGCAGCTGCCGATCGGCGCCGAGACCGAGTTCAAAGGCGTTGTCGACCTCGTCGAGATGAACGCGCTCGTCTGGCGCGACGAGACCCTGGGCGCCGCCTGGGACGTCGTCGAGATTCCGGCCGACCTTAAGGACAAGGCCGCGCAGTATCGCGAGAAGATGATCGAGGCCGCCGTCGAGATGGACGAGACGGCGCTCGAGAACTACCTCGAAGGCAACATGCCGTCGAACGACGAGATCCGCGCGCTGATCCGCAAGGGCACCATCGCGGTCAAGTTCTTTCCGATGTTCTGCGGCTCGGCCTTCAAGAACAAGGGCGTGCAGCCGCTGCTCGACGCCGTGGTGGAATACCTGCCGTCGCCGATCGACGTGCCGGCCATCAAGGGCGTCGACGCCAAGACCGACGCCGAGATCGAGCGTCATGCCGACGACAACGAGCCGCTGTCGATGCTGGCGTTCAAGATCATGAACGACCCGTTCGTCGGCTCGCTGACCTTTGCCCGCATCTATTCGGGCAAGCTCACCAAGGGCACCTCGCTCGACAACACCGTGAAGGGCAAGAAGGAGCGCATCGGCCGCATGCTGCAGATGCATGCGAACTCACGCGCCGACATCGAGGAAGCCTATGCCGGCGACATCGTGGCGCTGGCCGGCCTCAAGGACACGACCACCGGCGACACGCTGTGCGACCCGCTGCACCCGGTCATCCTCGAGCGCATGGAATTCCCCGATCCGGTCATCCAGATCGCCATCGAGCCGAAGACCAAGAACGACCAGGAGAAGATGGGCCTCGCGCTGCATCGCCTGGCGGCCGAGGATCCGTCCTTCCGCGTCAAGACCGACGAGGAAAGCGGCCAGACCATCATCGCCGGCATGGGCGAGCTGCATCTCGACATCATCGTCGACCGCATGCGCCGCGAGTTCAAGGTGGAGGCGAATGTCGGCGCTCCGCAGGTGGCCTATCGCGAGACGATCACCCGCACCCACGAGCAGGACTACACGCACAAGAAGCAGACCGGCGGTACCGGCCAGTTCGCGCGCGTCAAGATCCTGTTCGAGCCGAACACCGAGAGCGAAGAGTTCGTGTTCGAGTCCAAGATCGTCGGCGGCGCGGTTCCGAAGGAATACATTCCGGGCGTCGAGAAGGGCATTCAGAGCGTCATGGGCTCCGGCCCGTTCGCTGGCTTCCCGATGATCGGCGTCAAGGCGACGCTGATCGACGGCGCCTTCCACGACGTCGACTCCTCGGTGCTGGCGTTCGAAATCGCGTCCCGCGCCTGCTTCAAGGAAGCAGCGCCCAGGCTCGGCGTTCAGCTGCTCGAGCCGATCATGAAGGTCGAGGTCGTGACGCCCGAAGACTATGTCGGCGGCGTCATCGGCGACCTCAACGGCCGCCGTGGCCAGATCCAGGGCCAGGAAGCGCGTGGCGTGGCTGTCGTCATCAACGCCATGGTGCCTTTGGCCAACATGTTCAAGTACGTCGACAATCTGCGTTCGATGTCGCAGGGCCGCGCCCAGTACACGATGCAGTTCGACCACTACGAACCGGTTCCGACCGCGGTCGCCCAGGAAGTCCAGAAGAAATACGCGTAACTCGAGCGGGTTGCACGAGACCTTAATTTGAGCCCCGCACGGGCAAGCAGGAATGGAGACATCACATGGCAAAAGGTAAATTCGAGCGCACCAAGCCGCATGTGAACATTGGCACGATCG
>SUGL01000066.1 GCA_004963905.1 Mesorhizobium sp. | reverse complement strand
TCTCCCCCCTTGTGGGGGAGATGTCCGGCAGGACAGAGGGGGGCGCGAAGGAATGAGGCGTTCGTAGCAGTTTCCCGCACGACCGCTCATCATATGGCCTCAACAACCACCCTCAGCGACACCGGCAGCGGTTCCACCAGTCGATCGCCCAAAAGCAAGAAAGCCCGACCTTGCGGCCGGGCTTCTCAAAATCGCTCTGCGATCGCTCAGTGCAGGATCTGCGACAGGAACAGTTTCGTGCGCTCATGACGCGGATGGTCGAAGAACTCGGCCGGGGTGTTCTGCTCGACGATCTGTCCCTGATCCATGAAGATGACGCGGTTGGCGACCTTGCGGGCAAAGCCCATCTCGTGGGTGACGCAAAGCATGGTCATGCCTTCCTCGGCCAGCCCCACCATCGTCTCCAGCACTTCCTTGATCATTTCGGGGTCGAGCGCCGAGGTCGGCTCGTCGAACAGCATGATGCGCGGGTTCATGCAGAGCGAGCGGGCGATCGCCACGCGCTGCTGCTGGCCGCCGGACAGCTGGCCGGGGTATTTGTTGGCCTGCTCCGGGATCTTGACGCGCTTCAGGAAATGCATGGCGATTTCCTCGGCCTGCTTCTTCGGCGTCTTGCGCACCCAGATCGGGGCCAGCGTGCAGTTCTCCAGGATGGTGAGGTGCGGGAACAGGTTGAAGTGCTGGAACACCATGCCGACCTCGCGGCGCACCTCGTCGATCTTCTTCAGGTCGTTGGTGAGTTCCTTGCCGTCGACGATGATCTTGCCCTTCTGGTGCTCTTCCAGCCGGTTGATGCAGCGGATCATGGTCGACTTGCCGGAGCCGGACGGACCACAGATGACGATGCGCTCGCCGCGCATCACCTTGAGGTTGATGTCCTTCAGCACATGGAACTCGCCATACCATTTGTGCATGCCGATGATGTCGATGGCGACATCGGTGGTCGAGATATGCATCTTCTTGGCGTCGACCTTGATGTCTTCGGCGCTGACGGCGTTTTCGGTGGCCATGGCCAATTCCCCTTTTTATCGTTCGATTTGATGCATGTGTTGTCCCAAAACCGCTCTACACGCTTTTGGGCGACATGCATCAGCGTTTGTAGCCGGTGTCGAGCCGGCGTTCGGTGTACATTGAATAGCGCGACATGCCGAAGCAGAACAGCCAGAACACGAAGGCGGCGAAGATCAGGCCGGACTTGGCGGTCTGCGGCGTCGCCCAGTTGGCGTCGGAGAAGTTCTGCTTGACCACGCCGAGCAGGTCGAACATCGAGATGATGAGGACCAGGCTGGTGTCCTTGAACATGCCGATGAAGGTGTTGACGATGCCGGGAATGACCAGCTTCAACGCCTGCGGCAGCACGATCAGGCCCATCTTCTGCCAATAGCCGAGGCCGAGCGAATCGGCGCCCTCATACTGACCCTTGGGAATCGCCTGCAGGCCGCCGCGCACCACCTCCGCCATATAGGCGGCGGCAAACAGCGACACGCCGATCAGCGCCCGCAGGAACTTGTCGAAGCTGACGCCGGCGGGGAGGAACAGCGGCAGCATGACGCTGGCGAAGAACAGCACGGTGATCAGCGGAATGCCGCGCACCGTCTCGATGAAGACGACGCACAACCACTTGATGATCGGCATTTTTGAACGGCGGCCGAGCGCCAGCACGATGCCCAAAGGCAGCGACACGGCGATGCCGACGAAGGACAGGCTGAGCGTGACGAGGAGCCCGCCCCACCGCGCGGTCTCGACCGGCGGCAGGCCGAACACGCCGCCGCTCAGCAGGAAGAAGGCGACGATCGGCAGCACCAGGAACAGCAGGATGGCGTTCAGTCCCTTGCGCGGCACGCGCGGGATCAGCATCGGCACCAGCAGCGCCACGAACAGGATGGCGACCAGGATCGGCCGCCAGCGCTCTTCGATCGGATAGGTGCCGAACATGAACTGGCCGAACTTGGCGTTGACGAAGGCCCAGCAGGCGCCGGTCCAGCCGTCGGGCTGCACGCCGCCTTGCGAGACGGTGGCGCAGACGCTGCGGTTAGGCCCGGTCCACTGGGCGTTGATGAAGGCCCAGTTGATGACCTGCGGCAGGATCCAGGCGACGATGGCGATACCGAGGATGGTGAGGATCGTGTCGCCGACCGAACCGATCAGGTTCTTGCGCACCCAGGCATAGGCGCCGCGCTCGGTGGGTGGCGCCGGCTGAGCCAGCGCCATCTCGGTGCGCACCCAGGACATATCGTGTTCCTGCATGGCTCTACCTCTCCACCAGCGCCATTCTGGCGTTGACCACGTTCATCACCGCCGAGGTGACGAGGCTCAGCACCAGATAGGCGATCATCATGATGAAAACGCCCTCGACCGCCTGCCCCGTCTGGTTGAGCACCGTTCCGGCGGTGGCGGTGAGATCGGGATAGCCGATGGCGATCGCCAGCGACGAATTCTTGGTCAGGTTGAGATACTGGCTGGTGAGTGGCGGGATGACGATGCGCATCGCCTGCGGCACCACGACCAGGCGCAGGATCGGCCCGGAGCGCAGGCCAAGCGCGCCCGCCGCCTCGCTCTGGCCCCTGCTGACGCCCCTGATGCCGGCGCGCACGATCTCGGCGATGAAGGCCGCCGTATAGCAGGACAGCGCCAGATAGAGCGACAGGAATTCGGGTTTGACCTGGAAGCCGCCGGTGAGATTGAAGGTCGACTGCTTCGGGAGGTCGAAGGTGAGCGGCATCCCGGCAAGCAGGAAGGCGAGCACCGGCAGGCCGACGATCAGCGCGACCGAAGTCCAGAACACGGGGAACTGCTGGCCGGTCGCCATCTGCCGCTGGCGCGCCTTGCGGGCGACGAACCAGGCCATGGCGAGCGCGACCAGGAAGGCGACGAAGATCAGCCAGGAGCCGTCGCCCCATAGGGCGCGCGGGAAATAGAAGCCGCGCTGGTTGAGGAAGGAGCTGAACGGCAGATGGATGCTCTCGCGAGGCGGCGGCAGCACGGCCAGCACGCCCGAGTACCAGAAGAAGATGACCAGCAGCGGCGGGATGTTGCGGAATATCTCGACATAGACCGTGCAGATCTTGCGGATCAGCCAATTCTGCGACAAGCGGCCGATGCCGATGATGAAACCGATGACGGTCGCGGTAATGATGCCGGCGATGGCGACGATGATCGTGTTGACGAGGCCGACAAGGATGGCGCGACCGTAGGTCGAATCGGACGTATAGGCGATCGGCGTGTCCGAGATGTCGAACCCGGCCCTGCCCTTGAGGAAGCCGAAGCCGGACGCAATGTGCAATCGGTGCAGATTGTCGATGACGTTTTGGACGATCCACCAGATCGAGCCGAAGACAAGGACGATGACCAGCGTCTGGAAGAAGAGGCTGCGTATTTTCGGGTCATTGATCAAGGAGCCGCTGCTCGGCCCCTCGCGAAGGATTTCCTGCGATGCCATGCGACCATCCCCTGAAAAGAGAAACCGGGAGGCAGACGACCTGCCCCCCGGATCACATTTCGATCAGCGGATCGGCGGAGCGTATTGCAGGCCGCCCTTGGTCCACAGAGCGTTGATGCCGCGCGCGATCTTGAGCGGGCTGCCGGAGCCGACGTTGCGGTCGAACATCTCGCCGTAGTTGCCCACGGCCTTGACGATATTGACGACCCAATCGTTGGAGACGCCGAGATCGGTGCCGATCTTGGTGTCGGCTTCCTGGCCGAGGATGCGCTTGATCTCGGGATTGTCCGAGTTCTTCATCTCGTCGACATTGGCCTTGGTGATGCCGTACTCCTCGGCGTTGATCAGCGCAAAGAGCGTCCACTTGACGATGTGGTACCACTGATCGTCGCCCTGGCGCACGGCCGGTCCGAGCGGCTCCTTGGAGATGATCTCGGGCAGCACGACATGGTCGGCCGGCGCGCCCAGCGTCAGGCGGATGCCGTAGAGGCCTGACTGGTCGGTGGTGTAGACGTCGCAGCGCCCGGCATCGTAGGCGGCGTTGACCTCTTCCAGCTTCTCGAACACGACGGGGTTGTACTCCATCTTGTTCGACTTGAAGTAGTCGGCAAGGTTGAGCTCGGTCGTGGTGCCGCTCTGCACGCAGACGGCGGCGCCCGAAAGCTGCAGCGCCGAGTTCACGCCCGGCAGCTTCTTGGCGTTGATCATGAAGCCCTGGCCGTCGTAATAGGTGACGCCGACGAAATTCAGGCCGAGCGCGGTGTCGCGATTGATCGTCCAGGTGGTGTTGCGCGACAGGATGTCGACCTCGCCCGACTGCAGCGCGGTGAAGCGTTCCTTGGCGCTGAGCGGGGTGAACTTGACCTTGGTGCCATCGCCGAACACGGCGGCCGCGACGGCGCGGCAGAAGTCGGCGTCGATACCCTGCCATTCCCCCTTGTCGTCCGGCGCGGAGAAGCCGGCCAGGCCGGTCGAGACGCCGCACTGGATGAAGCCCTTCTGCTTCACGGTATCCAGCGTGCCGGCCGAAGCTGCCGATGCCGTGAACCCGAGCGCGGCGGCGCCGAGAATGCCGATTGCAATGTGTTTCATGACCCTCAGACCCTTTTCTGCTTACAGGCGCCCCTGCTTCCCAGGCAGCCCTGATCTTTTTTCATGCGTGAATGCAGCTCCCACTTCGGCCCACTCCCGGACCCGCATCGTTGCCGATACACTGCCTCCCATTCACGAAACGCATCGAAGGCGATTATTCCTGTGAGGTCAAGGGAAATGACCGAATTGCGACACGTTTGGAAACCGATTGCCGCGAATGCCCGAATTGCAGCCAAAAGCGCCCACGAGTTGGTCAAGAGCTGCAACCGGAACCGGCAAATCAGGCCTCATGAAAATTTGGACGTTACCTGAATTCCGGCCGGTTACTACTGTCGCCCCGAAAGGAAGGACTGGCCTGATTCATGGCTGGAGGGTGGCGCGCCGGGCCGCCTTCGGCAGAGGGCGCACGCGAAGCGCGCAACGGGCGCAAACGATCAGCCGGCGATCTTCATTTGGCCCATCCAAACACCGTCGGTTGGCGGATGCGGAGCGGTTGCGCCGCCAGTTCCGCCGCTCTATGGCTGGCCTCCTGACACACCACGACAGGCGACGAACCATGGCGACAGACGACAGCAAGATCGGCATCAATACGCGGCTTGCCCATTCCGGCAACAATCCGCGCGACTATTTCGGCTTCGTCAATCCGCCGGTCGTGCACGCCTCGACGGTGCTCTACCCCGACGCCGCCGCGATGGCCTCGCGCAGCCAGAAATACACTTATGGCACGCGCGGCACGCCTACCATGGATGCCCTCACGCTCGCGGTCGATGCGCTCGAAGGGTCGGCCGGCACGATCGCGGTGCCGTCAGGCCTCGCGGCGGTGACTGTCCCCCTGCTCACCTTCGTCTCGGCCGGCGACCATCTGCTGATCGTCGATTCGGTCTATCATCCGACGCGGAATTTCGCCGACACCATGCTGAAGCGCCTCGGCGTCGAGGTCGAATATTACGATCCGCGCATCGGCGCCGGCATCGCCCGGCTGATCAAGCCCAACACGACGGTCGTGTTCACGGAATCGCCGGGATCGAACACCTATGAGGTGCAGGACATTCCGGCGATCGCCAAGGCGGCGCACGCCGCCGGCGCGATCGTCATGATGGACAACACCTGGGCGACGCCGCTCTATTTCAAGCCGCTCGATCATGGCGTCGACATCTCCATCCAGGCGGCGACCAAATATCCGGCCGGCCATTCGGATGTGCTGCTCGGCACGGTGTCGGCCAACGAGGCCTGCTGGAAGAAGCTCTATGAAGGCTTCTGCACGCTGGGCTGCTGCTCAGGCCCGGACGATGTCTACCAGGTGCTGCGCGGCCTGCGCACCATGGGGGTGAGGCTCGAGCATCACCAGAAGAGCGCGCTCGATATCGCGCGCTGGCTGGAAGAGCAGCCGGGCGTGGCAGAGGTGCTGCATCCGGCGCTGCCGAGCCACCCCGACCACACACTCTGGAAGCGTGACTTCTGCGGCTCGAGCGGCGTCTTCTCGATCGTTCTGAACGGCGGCGGACAAAAACAGCAGCACGCCTTCCTCGACGCGCTGAAGATCTTCGGCCTCGGCTATTCCTGGGGCGGCTATGAAAGCCTCGCCGTGCCGGTCTTCCTCGGCGACCGCACCATCGCCAAGGGCTCCTATGCCGGGCCGCTGATCCGGCTGCAGATCGGGCTGGAAGATGTCGAGGACCTCAAGGCCGATATCCAGCGCGGGCTCAAGGCGGCGGCCGAAGCCTGAGCGATGGGGTCGAGCGCTTGCCAATCCGATTCCGCAAACGCCCCTAACACCTTGGCGCAATTGAGAAAGCGGTGGCCGCTGGCGGCATGCCGCACGCGCCTCGCCGCGCAATAATATTTTCCTCGGTCGCGAATTCGCGGATTGGTTTGGCTTCCAAATCCGTGGCTTCGGCGGCATTGCGGGCGACCGCAAAAAGCACCACTCTTCCCAGGACCTGCCATGGCGTTCCGCCTCTTCGTTCCGATCCTTGCCGGCGCGACGCTGCGCGAACGGCTCACCGCCTGCATCGGCGCCACCATCGGCATCGCGTTGACCGGTGCGATCAGCGGGCTCGCCATGGGCAGCGGCCCGCATGTGGCGATGCTGGTGGCGCCGATGGGCGCATCCGCCGTGCTTCTGTTTGCCGTGCCGTCGAGCCCGCTGGCGCAGCCATGGTCGATCATCGGCGGCAACACGATCTCGGCGCTGGTCGGCGTGACCGTGGCGCATTTCGTGCACAACCCGGTGATCGCCTCCGGCCTCGCCGTGGCGCTCGCCATTGCCGCCATGTCGTTTACGCGCTCGCTGCATCCGCCGGGCGGCGCCGCCGCGCTCACCGGCGTGCTCGGCGGGCCTGCCGTGGCCGCCGCCGGCTTCCTGTTTCCCTTCGTGCCGGTGGCGCTGAACTCGATCATACTGGTGACGCTGGGCTTCCTGTTCCACAAGCTGTCGCGGCGCAACTATCCGCATGTGCACGTGCCAGTGGCCAACAGCCACGGCACCGCCGACCGGCCGCCGGCGGAGCGCGTCGGCTTCCGACCCGAGGATGTCGATGCCGCCCTTGCGGCGCTCGACGAGACCTTCGACATCGACCGCGACGACATCGAAAGGCTGCTGCGCCAGGTCGAGCTGCAGGCGATGGTGCGTTCGCACCGCACGCTGCTCTGCAAGGACATCATGTCCCGCGACGTGATCTCGGTGCCGGAGAGCGCCACCGCCGACGAGGCGCGAAAGCAGCTTCTCGACCACAACATCCGCACCTTGCCGGTGGTCGACGCCGAGGCGAAGCTCGTCGGCGCCGTCGGCCTGCGCGAGCTGGCGAGAGCGACCGACACGGTAAAGGGCGTGATGTCGAAGGCCGGCACCGCCTCGCCCGAGGCGCCGGCGATGAGCCTGCTGCCGGTGCTGACGGACGGGCACAGCCATGCGGTGGTGATCGTCGATACGGGGCGGCATATTCTCGGCCTGATCACGCAGACCGACCTGCTGGCCGCCGCCGCGCGCGTGCAGGCTGCAGACAGGCCGCCGCTGAAAGCTGTAGCATAGCGCCTGCCGGGTCCGGAAAAGCCCGGGAACCTTTTGCCGGCAGCCGCGTCCAATTGTCGGATGCAACGCCTGTCGGGAGATCGGGGCGCGATGAAAAAGTCCGCACTGCAGGCCGCCGCGATTTCGGCGGCCGACGCTATCGCCAGCGACATGGCGCTGGTGCGCCGGGCGCTTGCGCGCGAGGCGGGAGCCTTCCGCGCAATCATCAAGACGCACAACCAGCGGCTCTACCGCATCGCACGCGGCGTGGTGCGCAACGACGCCGAGGCCGAGGACATCGTGCAGGAAGCCTATATGCGCGCCTTCGCCGGCCTCGATACGTTTCGCGGCGATGCCTCCCTGGCCACCTGGCTGTCGCGCATCGTCATCAACGAGGCGCTCGGCCGGTTGCGCAAGCGAAAGCGTGTCGTGACGATGCCTGCGGAGGCGCAGATCATCCGGTTTCCCCTGAATCAAAGTGGTTTGAACCCAAGTGACGATCCGGAGCGGACGATGGCGCAGCGACAGATCCTCGGGCTCGTCGAACGGGCGACCGACAGCCTTCCCGACGTCTATCGCACCGTCTTCGTCGCGCGCGTCATCGAAGGCTTGAGCATCGAGGAGACCGCCGAGTTGCTCGGCATCCGGCCGGAGACGGTGAAGACCAGGCTGCACCGGGCGCGCGCGCTGGTGCGCAAGGCGCTGGACGACGAGATCGGCCCGGTGCTGCTCGACGCCTTCCCCTTCGCCGGCCGGCGCTGCGAGCGGCTGACGGCAGCGGTGATGCGGCGCTTGGGCTTCGAGGGCTGAGGCGCTTCGTCCGGGCTGACTGTTCGACGCTGGCGGGACAGCGCCCCCCTCTGGCCTGCCGGCCATCTCCCCCACAAGGGGGGAGATCAGATGTCGCGCCGGCTTTCGCCAATTTCCCACGTTGCAGGAGGAGCCGGGCGCTCAAGCTGCCAATCTCCCCCCTCGTGGGGGAGATGTCCGGCAGGACAGAGGGGGGCGCGAAGGAACTCGACGGCGATTGGTTTTGCACCGCCGCCTTTTCCCGGGAACGTTTCGCCCCTTCCCGCATCCAATGGCCGTAAACCCAAAACGAGCCCGAGGCCTTGCGCTGCCGGGCGAAGGAGATGCCATGTTTATCCGACCGACCGCAGCCCTCGCCGCCTTCCTCCTCGTAAGCGCCGCGCCTTATGCGCAGGCCGCCGAGAAGCCGACCGACCCGCAAATCGCCCACATCGCCTACACGGCCGGCACGATCGACATCGAGGCCGCAAAACAGGCGATCAAGAAGTCGCGGACCAAGGAGGTCGTCGACTTCGCCAAGGACATGGAGCGCGACCATGAGGCGGTGAACAAACAGGCGCTCGATCTCGTGAAGAAGCTGAAGGTCACACCGCAAGACAACGCCACCAGCCAGGCGCTGGTGAAGGCGGCGAAGGAAGAGCGCGCGAAGCTCGCCAAGCTCAAGGGCGCGGCCTTCGACAAGGCCTATATCGAGAACGAGGTGGCCTATCACAAGCAGGTCGACAGCGCGCTCGAAACACTGCTCATCCCCTCGGCCGGCAATGCCGAGTTGAAGAGCCTGCTCGAAACCGGGCTCAAGATCTTCCAAGGGCATGAGCAGCACGCCGAACATGTCGCCGGCGCGCTGAAATGAAGACGCTGCTCCTTGCGCTGACGCTGGCGCTCGTCGCTTCGCCGGCGCTCGCCGCCACGATCGAGGTGACGATCGACAAGCTGGTCTTCTCGCCGGCGAGCGTCAACGCCAAGGTCGGCGACACGATCGAGTGGACGAACAAGGACGTGATTGCGCACACCGCGACGGTGACAGGCGGCTGGGAGGTTATGATCCCGCCGAAGTCGAAGGGCAGGATCACGCTGAAGGCGGCGGGAGCGGTCGACTATTTCTGCCGCTTCCACCCCAACATGAAGGGTCACCTGGAGGTTTCGCCCTGATCCGCTGCCCGGTCGAGTTGCTGCGCGGCGCGCCGCGCCTCGGCCGGCCGGGTGACATGCGTCCACGAGCCGTCATAGACAGGCTGGCGGCGCTCGATCCAGGCGCCGAGCCCTTCGTTGAGATCGGCGGTCGGGGCCAGGCGGGCGAACTGCTCGGCCTCGACCAGCAGGCCCTCGGCGATGCTTTGGTTGATGCCGCGCGCCACGGCGGTGAGGATGCTCGCCACCGCCGCCTGCGAATGGCGGACGATGCGGCCCGCGAGATCGAGCGCTGCCGGCATCAGCTCCTCATGCGGCACGACTTTGTTGATCAGCCCGAGTTCCAGCGCCCGCGCGGGCGAAAAAGGCTCGCCGGTCAGAAGCAGCTCCAGCGCTCGCTTGCGCCCGGCAAGCCGCGGCAGGCGCTGCGTGCCGCCGAAGGTCGGCGGCATGGCGAGTCTTATTTCCGGCTTGGCGAACAGAGCCTGCTCGCTGGCGATGGCCAGCGGTACCGCTTCGGTGATCTCGCAGCCGCCGCCGAAGGCAAGGCCGTTGACGGCGGCGATGACCGGCTTGCGGAAAGCTTCGAGCCTTGCCGTCAGCCGTTGGCCGCGCATGACGAAATCGCGCAGCGCCGCATCCGCGCCTTCGGCCACGCTCACCGAGAATTCGTGGATGTCGGCGCCGGCCGAGAAGGCGTGCTCCCCTGCCCCGGTGAGGATCACGGCGCGGATGGCATCGTCGGTCTCAATCGCGTCGAGGATCGCCAGCAGACGGTCGATCAAGGCGTAGTTCAGGGCGTTGAGCTTTTCGGGGCGGTTGAGCGTCAGCACCGCGACGCGGTCGCGGATTTCGCAAAGCACGGGCTCGGTCATCGTCTTCTCCTTTCCGGTGCGGGATGGCCGCAAAGGGATCAGGTTTCTCCTTGTTTGTATATTCACTAGTCAGTATACTTCGCAGATGAGCGAAAAGGCCAATCCGACCAGAAAGCGCCTCGTCGACGCGGCGGCGAAACTCTTCTATGCCGAAGGCATCGGCCGCGTCAGCGTCGACGCCGTGGCGGAAAAGGCGGGGCTGACCAAGCGCACGCTCTACTACCATTTCAAGAGCAAGGACGAGCTGATCACGGCCTATCTCGACAGCCGCGACCAGCCCAACCTCAAGCAGATGGCCGGCTGGTTCGAGGCCGCGGAAGGCGGCGCGGACAAGAAGGTCACGGCGATCTTCACTCACCTGGCGCGTGTGGCGCGGCACGTCAAATGGAAGGGCTGCGGCTTCCTGCGCACGGCCGCCGAGCTCGCCGCGATGCCCGGTCACCCGGCGGTGAAGGCCGGCTCCCGCCACAAGAGCAATTTCGAGAGATGGCTGGCGGGCGAGCTTTCGAGCCATGGCGTGCGCGAGCCGAAGATGCTGGCGCGCGAGATCGTGCTTCTGATGGACGGCGCCTTTTCCAGCATGCTGATCCACCACGATCCCGACTATATCACCGCCGCCGGTCATGCCGCCGCGACGCTGGTGCGGGCGCGCATGCAAGCGGCGGCGTAGAACTCGGCTTCGAGCCGGCGAGGCGCAGCCGTATCGCCCTTTTCCTGGAATTGCTCTGGCGAGCTGGACCAAAATCAGGAGCACGGCTTAGGGCCAACCCGCCTGACTTCGATGGTGCAACGCAGGAAGCGGATGGTCATTATAAGGAGAGCCTTTATAACGGTCGATCTGATCATGACCACCAAGGGGAGACGATGCGCTACATACGTCCGCAATCAATGGAAGATGCCGTGGGCCTTTTGGCCGGCGCGGCCGGCCCGGCCGCGGTCCTTGCCGGAGGCAGCGACCTGCTGGTCAGGATGAAGGGCGGCTTTGTCGAGCCGGAGCTGATCGTCGACATCAAGGCGATCGCCGGCTTGAGCGACATCACCGAAACGGCCGACGGTTTCAGGATCGGCGCCGCGGTGCCCTGCGCGGTGCTGGGCGAGAACGCGGCGCTGAGGAAGGCGTGGCCCGGCGTCGTCGAGGCGGCCAAGCTGATCGGCTCCAAGCAGGTGCAGGGACGCTGCACCATCGTCGGCAATCTCTGCAACGCCTCGCCCGCCGCCGACAGCGTGCCGGCGCTGGTGGCGGCCGGCGCGAAGGCGGTGGTGGCCGGGCCGTCGGGCAAGCGCACTATTGCCGTCGAGAACGTGCCGACCGGGCCTGGGCGTACCTCTCTTGCCAAGGGCGAGATCGTCGAGGCGATCCTGCTCGACAAGCGCGGCCCGCATTCCGGCGACGCCTACCAGCGCTTCATTCCGCGCACCGAGATGGACATCGCGGTGGTGAGCGCCGGCGTGAACCTGACCATAGATGAGCAAGGCGTTATCAAATCGGCCCGCGTGGCGCTGGGCGCCGCCGCGCCGACGGTGCTGCTGGTCGAGGAGGCCGCGGAAGTCCTCATCGGCAGGAGGCCGGACGAGGCGACGCTGGAGCGGCTCGCCAAGGTGTGCTCCGGCGCCTGCCGTCCCATCGACGACAAGCGCGGCACCATCGAATTCAGACGGAAAGTCGCGGGCGTGCTGGCCAAACGGGTCGCAGAGCTCGCCTACAAGCGTGCAGGAGGCAAGTGATGGCCGGTGTAGCGGTTTCAACGACAATCAACGGCGATCACGTCGAATATCTGTGCCAGCCCGACGAGACGCTGCTGGAAGTGCTGCGCGACCGGCTGGGGCTGACCGGCGCCAAGGAAGGCTGCGGCACCGGCGACTGCGGCGCCTGCAGCGTCATCGTCGACGACCGGCTGGTGTGCTCGTGCCTGGTGCTGGGCGCGGAAGCCGAAGGCAGGCAGATCGAGACCATCGAAGGCATGGCGCATGGCGACCAGCTGCATCCGCTGCAGCAGAAATTCCTGGAGCATGCGGCATTGCAATGCGGCATCTGCACGCCAGGTTTCCTGATCGCGGCGAAGGATCTGCTGGCCAAAAACCCCTCCCCGACCGAGGAGGAAATCCGCTTCGGGCTGGCCGGGAACCTGTGCCGCTGCACCGGCTATGACAAGATCGTACGCGCCGTCCAGGACGCCGCCGCCGTTATGAAGGGAGCCTGAGATGAACTTCGATCCGCGTTATTCGGGACGCAGCTTCTCTTCCGTCGGCACGCGCCCGATCCGCCCCGACGGCGTCGACAAGGTGACCGGGCGCGCCCGCTACGGCGCCGACTTCAACATGGCCGGGCAGCTCGTCGGGCGAATCCTGCGCAGCCCGCACGCCCATGCGGTGATCAGGAAGATCGACACCTCGAAGGCGGAAAAGCTCGTCGGCGTGAAGGCGGTGATCACGGCGAAGGACCTGCCCGATCTCACCGACGGCGATGCCGCCATGTACGACATCCTCGACAACTCGATGGCGCGCACCAAGGCGCTCTATGACGGCCATGCCGTGGCCGCGGTTGCCGCGATCGACGCCCGCACCGCCAGGCAGGCGCTGAAGCTGATCGAGGTCGACTACGAGGTGCTGCCGCATGTGACCGACGTCGACGAGGCGATGAAGCACTCGGCACCCCTGATCAACGACGCCATCTTCACCGAGGGGCTGGAGGAAAAGCCGGTCAAGCCCTCCAACGTCTCCAAGCGCACGCAATACGGCCATGGCGACGTGCACCAGGGCTTCGCCCAGGCGGATTTCGTCGTCGAACGCTCCTTCAAGACCGAGCAGACGCATCAGGGCTATATCGAGCCGCATGCCTGCGTGGCGAGCGTCAACCCGGACGGCACGGCGGAGCTGTGGGTCTGCACGCAAGGCCATTTCGTCTACCGCCAGCATTGCGCCCAGCTGCTCGGGCTGGAGGCCTCGAAGCTGCGCGTCACCTCTTCCGAGATCGGCGGCGGCTTCGGCGGCAAGACCCATGTCTGGGCCGAGCCGGTGGCGCTCGCGCTGTCCCGCAAAGCCGGCCGGCCGGTGAAGCTGGTGATGACCCGCGACGAGGTGTTCCGCGCCTCAGGGCCAACCAGCGCGACCTCGATCGACGTCAAGATCGGCGCCAAGAAGGACGGCACGATCACCGCGGCGGAAGCGACGCTGCGCTACTCTTGCGGCCCCTATGCCGGCATGTGGGCCGAGATCGGCGCCATGACGGCCTTCGCCTGCTACAAGCTCGAGAACGTCAAGACCGTCGGCTACGAGGTGCTGGTCAACCGGCCGAAGACCGCGGCCTATCGCGCGCCGTCGGCACCGATGGCGGCGTTCGCCGTGGAAAGCGCGGTCGACGAGCTCGCCAAGGAGATCGGCATGGACCCGGTCGAGTTCCGCATCAAGAACGCCGCGCAGGAAGGCACGCGCGCCTCCTACGGCCCGGTCTACGGCCCGATCGGCATCGGCCCGACGCTGGAGGCGGTGAAGAATCACCCGCACATGAAGGCGCCGCTGAAAGCGAACCAGGGGCGCGGCATGGCCTGCGGCTTCTGGTTCAACTTCGGCGGCCAGACCTGCACCGACTTGAACATCGGCATGGACGGCTCGGTCTCGCTCGCCGTCGGCACGGTGGATGTCGGCGGCTCGCGCGCCTCGCTGTCACTGGTGGCGGCGGAGGAACTCGGCATCGACTATGCCCATGTCAAGGCGGTCGTCGCCGACACGTCTTCCCTCGGTTACAACGACATGACCGACGGCAGCCGCGGCACCTTCTCCTCCTCGATGGCGACCATCTCGGCCGCCCGCAACGCGATCAAGGTGCTGCGCGAGCGCGCGGCGCAGATGTGGGACATTTCGGTCGACGACGTCGCCTGGGAAGCCGGCCACGCCGTCGCCAAGGGCGAGAAGCACGGCAATCTCGGCAAGCTGTCGCTGAAGGAGATCGCGGCGCAGTCCGGCAAGACCGGCGGGCCGATCGCCGGCCACAGCGAGCTCGTCGCCGACGGCGCGGGCGTGTCCTTCGCCACCCATATCTGCGACGTCGAGGTCGACCCCGACACCGGCTCGACCAGGGTGATCCGCTACACGGTGGTGCAGGACGCCGGCAAGGCGGTGCACCCGACCTATGTCGAGGGCCAGTACCAGGGCGGCGCCGCGCAAGGCATCGGCTGGGCGCTCAACGAGGAGTATATCTACGGCAAGGACGGGCGGCTGCAGAACCCCGGCTTCCTCGACTACCGCATCCCGGTGTGCTCCGACCTGCCGATGATCGACACGCAGATCCTGGAAATCCCCAACCCCAACCACCCCTACGGGGTGCGCGGCGTCGGCGAGACCTCGATCGTGCCGCCGCTGGCGGCGATCGCCAATGCGGTGTCGAACGCGGTGGGCGTGCGCATGACCCACATCCCGATGTCGCCGCCACGCATCCTGGCGGCGCTCGAGGCCGAACGGGAAGGCTGATGCCGAAAAGCGCGAAGCGGTTTTCGGCTCACGTCCAATGAGGCGCTAATGGTCGAAGTCACGCTCTGGGGCTCGCTTGGCGCCGCCGCCGGAGGCCGGAGCAAGCTCGACATCGAGGCCAAGGACATCAGGGAGCTGTTCCGCAAGCTCGCGGAACAGTATCCCGCCTTCGAGCCCCTGATCGATCGCGGCATAGCGGTTGCGATCGACGGGACGATCTATCGGGATACGTGGAGTAAGGAGCTGCCGCCGGGGGCGGAGATTTTTCTGCTGCCGCGGCTGGCGGGGGGATAGGCGGGACCGCCCCGCCTGTTCGGCGGTGACCACGACGACTGAACCGGCTGGCTCTTTCCGCCTCGCTGTATGACGTGTCCTCGCGCTGCTTTTTGCCTTCGCGCTTCCCCGGTTTGTTCAAAGAGAAAGCGGCAGCTTTCTCTCTGGAATTTGGATACTGGATTCTGGCTTATGGATTATGGGGCTTATCCCCGGCCTTAACCCATGGCTTATCCAAAGCCGGAATTCACCAGTCTTTCCAATGGTTTCTGTCTCGATCCCGACAGCGCGTCGAGCCGCTGCTGCAGATGCCCGTTGAGAACGATCATTTCCTTGAGCGCCTTCACGGTATCTCCCTTGTGAAGGGCAATGAACTTGTCGGCCGTGGCCTGAAGCGCGGCCTCTTGGCGGCTGTCGAGCCTGACGATGTGGTCCATTTCCTACACTCCTGATGTTGGAAGCTCACAGTGAACAAAAGAGGAACAAAATTGTCAAGGACGAATTGACTCGGCGAGGAATGGGTTCCTATTTCATCTCTCATGCCCGACCAGCCGCCTAAGCGCCGAACAACCATCTGGTTCCTCAGTTCCGCCGTCCAGCACGGGCAGTTGGTATGGGTTGATTGTGGCTACTGCCACGACCGCTGCGGCCGGCGCTATTACGATCCCGGCGACCTCATCAAGCTCTTTGGCGATGTCGACGTGAACCGCCTCAGCCGTGCGATGAAATGCGAGCGGTGCGGTCGAAACGACAACATCGAATGCGATGTCATACTGCCTGTCGCAGCCGAGCGCGAGCGGATGACCGTGCGTCGACTGGTCGAGATACGGGTTCGGAAAAGCCCTGTCTGGCGGGATGACTAGCCGCGCATGCGACGGACATAACGTGCCCATCTGTTAATCGCGATGGCCACGCCTACATACACAATGCAAAATAATAAGCTCCACCACGGGTATCCCCACCCAATGTCGAATATATTGTTGGCAATAACGCATAATGATACTATCACGCCAACTACTATCATGGCTATTGAAATTGCTTCGAAGACAAAAGCAATCGCCACTTTGTAAGCAGTGCCCGCATTCATAGGTATGAGAACCTTTTTTCTAGAAAAGCGATCCTTGGGTCGGAGGTTGTTGCGGAAACTTGATCTGTGTGGCCGGCTTCTCGACAATCACCAGAGCATCGTCCGGGGCTGGCCGCTGCATGTGCCGCGCTTCCGACCACGGCGCGGTGAGCCAAGCCTCCACCTCTTCCCGCGTGGTGAGGATCACCGGCATGGCCTTCTCATGGATCGGCGCTATGAGGGCATTGGGTTCGGTCGTCAGAAATCCGTAGACTTCGTGGTCGGCCGGATCAGCCTTCGCTTTTCGCATGCCGTGCCAAGCCGTCCAGAGCCCGGCAAAAAAGAACAACGGGCGGTCCTCGCTCAGGGCGAACCAATAGTTCTTCTTGATGCCTGTCTCGGGGTCTTTCACGTCAACCGGGCTGGGCTCCGCGAAGCTCGTCACCGGCACAACGCAACGGTGCTCGACCCCGAGATACTGCTGCCAATGGAAGTAGTTGGTCTTGCGAATGTTGGTGGTCCCGTAATCCGCCTTGCCCTTCACGCGCTCGGATGGCGACGGCATTCCCCACAGGAGATTGGCAAGCTCGCGTTGGCCATCGGCGGCATTGCGGACCACCGGACCGGGCATGTTGGGATAGATGTCAATGGATGGTTCAAGGTTGCCCATGATGTCCCGCATGGCGCGGGTCCACTCGCGAATGGCGTCCTGGCTGGTGGTGATGTTGTAGAGATTGCACATGCGTTTGAATGTGCATCAACGAAGCCACGTTCGCCAGTGGAGGAGAGCGCCGCCCTCACCCTCATAGCGTCGGCTTGCCAATCTCTACCCGCCCAGCGGCTAGTAACGTGACCGCCGCCGAAAGCTACGGAACAATCTAGATCTCCGTTTACGATATTGAGGGCGATCATAAATCGAGGACCAAGCCTCACGTTCGGCAATTTCCCGCTGGAGCCTCAACGCGGCAGCAACCGTTTCCATCACGGCCCGAACTGGGATGATCCAGGCCCACTTCCGCGCGGCATTCACAAAGGTGACTGACGAAACCGCAACGACGACAGCGTATCCTTCAACGCGTCCCGGCAAAAGGCACCAGAGCACCTCGGCCTTCGCTGTCGATGTATCGGCGGATACGCCAAAGTCAAAGAAGACGGGCATGCTGCAAGTGAGCCACGCGAGCGGGAAGCAACCCTTCGGATCAGCGATGGTGAAGACACCGTTCAGGTGTGTGGGCCTGAACCGCCGACGACCGTCAAGAAACCGGGGATGGTCCCCTTTTAGGCGCGTGCAATCCACGACCCAAACCATGCTCTGGTAAAAACCTTCGCGCGCCACCTTCTCTTGCAAAGGCAGGTGCGAATGCTGGAATTCAATAACCAAACCATTTTCGGTCATCACATCCGCGATGTGCTTTTCACCTTTCTCATCGTGTCGGACGACTTCCTGCCACTCCGGAGGAAACCGATATTTCCAGTCCCGGTGCCAGAGAGTTTCCGGCTCCCACCAAGGATCGCAACTCCTATTGCCGCGATGTGCCCAATGCCGAGCGCGTTGCGTTCCGCACTTTGCGATCATGGGCTGTAAGCAGCCTGGGCAGTAGCCTGACAGTTTAGGAGCAGCCTCACTTCGTTCGTCATTCACCAATGCAAACCGCATAACTTTCTCCACAATTCGCGGACGCCCGTTGCAGAGCGACCGCTGGTTTCTTTCGAGGAGTGTTCGGCAGCATAGCCAGCCGTAAGCTGGCGCTGGTTTCTTCTTATCGTCGACGTAAGGGGCCAACCCACTGTCGGTTATCGTGCGGCTGTCCTCAGTGCCCGGTGCCGCTTCTTCTCAAGGCACAGGCAAATTCATCTCTTCGGCTTGTTGAGTCAAGCCTTATGCAAAAAGATGGGCTCGTGTATGTACAAGAACCTGTGTATAGTGTTTAGTTGCTTTGAATGAAAGCACGGTATCTCAGTTCCGAGATAGCACTTAGCCTTGTTTCTACATCGGTCTGGATGATACTTTCGCGATGCTTACCGAATGGCTGGAGGGAATTGGGAACGCATGGAGTTTCAGAATCTGCCCCCTGATGCCGAAAATGCCAAGGGAAATGGCGACCCAGCGGCGGCTCTAAGGGCGAGTCCGCTACGCATAGGAATTTCCACTCGCGCGCTCTTCGACTTGGAGGAGGAACATCGCGTGTTCGAAGAGCGTGGGGTTAAAGCATATGCTGCGCTGCAGCTAGAGAGAGAGAATATAATCCTTGGGAAGGGCACCGGCTTCGAGGTCGTTGAGCGGTTGCTCGCGTTGAATGATCCCGACGCCCCTCCCTATGTTGAGGTGATACTCCTGTCTCAAAATTCGCCCGACCTTTCACTGCGTGCATTCAAGTCGATCGATCACCATGGTCTCGTCGTAAAGACCGGTAGCTTTACCAGCGGGAGGCCACTGGCCCCCTTTGTGCCAGCGTGGGGCATTGACCTGTTTCTCTCAAACGCGGACGCGGACGTCAAAGGAGCTGTGATCGGTGGCGCGGCCGCCGCGAGACTTGGCGTTGCCCCCAGAGACCGCGCGGAAACGCCCCCTGGCGAGGTCAGGATCGCGTTCGATGGCGACGCTGTCGTATTTGGTCCCGAGTCCGACGAAATTTACAAAAAGAAGGGATTGGAGGCGTTCCTAGCTCATGAAACGGCAAATGCGAGCAATCCGATGACGCGCGGCCCGTTCGGCAATTTTCTCCGCAAGCTCTCGGCGCTACGCCGAATATTTCTTAATGACGGAAACGTCAGCAAAGTTCGAATTGCGCTTGTTACTGCCAGGAACGTGCCCGCACACGAGCGGGTCATTCGGACCCTGAGGGCTTGGGGGACGCCTGCCGATGAGGCGCACTTCGTCGGCAACCGTGAAAAGGCGCCCATTCTAAAGGCAATAGGTGCTCACATCTTCTTCGACGACCAGGAAAAGCATGTACTCGGAGCGGCAGCAGTGGTTCCTGCCGGCCATGTACCAGGCCCGCACGACCCAGCCGCACCCGTAATCCCGGCGGGATAAGTTTAGCCGCCGAGACGCATCGTAGTCGAAACGCACGTTGCGCTTCCATCCTACCCTGGTTCCGACGCCAGCCTGCTCGGCTCACCTGACGTTGAGATCTGACTAGTAAAATCCCGCAGACATAGCAAATGGAGGGACCAGTGGCCACGTTCGAAGAGAAGCAGGCAATCTTGGCACCGTTGATCAAGGCTGTGATTCTTCTTTTAGAGGACGAGGATTTCATCGAAACCAATCCAGGTGAACCGGTTTTGACAAGTGAGTTGTTTCACCACATGTGCGGTCTCTATCCTGGCCTTCGGGTAAACCATCTTTACGACCGGCGCGAAAACATTCGAAAGCGGCTGAGCTATATGAAGAATGGCCACCTTAAGGAAGCTGATATAATTCCAGACATTATCGTTCACCGAATCGGCGCCAAGGAAGACAATCTGCTAGTAGTCGAAGCAAAACGACATCCGAAGACCGACGACGGTGACGATGTGTGGAAGTTGGAAGGCATGACCGCCGAAGGGCCTTACCATTACACGCTTGGCGTCCACATCACATTCCAAGTCCCCAAGAAGGCCATAACTCAGGCCGTAGTATATTCCGAAGGGCATATCGATGCTGAGACCACGGTGTGGCTTAAGGCAGCCCTGCCTCTCATCGATTGAAGAATGTGCATAGTGGCAAGCAAGATGGCTCGCAAGTGTTGCGAACATAAGCGTCCGTGTGCAAATTTCTTGACAGAATCATCGGGTGGTGGGAGCACATGCGCAGCTTACGCGAGAAGCACTGTTCGTGCTTGGTCCGACGTTCCGTCAGACCTCAATTGATTGCTAGGTTTTATCCGGTGTGGAACAACGAGGTGTTTAACCGCCTTGTCAGGCCGCTCCGCTCGGTAAAACCCCTCGTTCTTCCACACCTCCAAGGGTAAGTGATAGCCGGAGGTAATATAGTCGACTTAGTCGACAGGATCGACCTTGGTACGATCCACGTCAAAGCGCCGAGTTCGCTGATTTTTTTGTGCGGCGGAAAAACGGACGTCACTCAGCCCAAGCCCGTTTCCCTGCGTGAAGCCTTTACGCGTATCTATACTGCACCGGACCTGCGACCGTACCATACCATTATGCCAGAGGATTTCAGAATCTTTCCTCCCCACGGGCAATACAAGGACATCTTAAGTTTCGAGACCGAGTTCGCCGAGATCGTGGACTTGGTCATCCTCTTCTCAGAGAGCAACGGGAGCTTTACCGAACTCGGCGCTTTCGCGATGATCAAGGAGATCGCCGAGCGTTTGCTCGTAGTGATCGACGACGAGAGCTACAACGCCGACTCATTTATCCGGCTTGGCCCAGTCCTTTTCCTCCAAAACAATATCGGTCAGTCGTCAATCTGCGTGGTCAACCGCAGCGACATCAACATCAGAAGCATCCGGGATGTAAGTGACCTTAACCTCGGAGTGTTCGAAAACCGAATTGTCACGGCAATCAATACTCGAAAGAGCGAGGTAAAGGAGCCGAGCACTTTCGACCCCGAAAGGCCGGGCCACGTCATTAAACTCGTTGTTGGCCTCATCCAACACTACTCCGCGCTGACGTTTCCCGAAATCGAGACGCTCGTAGGACCGTTCCAAGTCAACCTGAAACCTGGAAAGCTGGATGACTATCTCCTCTGCGCAATAAACGCGGAATGGATCAAAAAAGATCGAAGAGGCTTTGTCGACTACTACTGTGCCGTGCCCAATAAGGGCAACGCGATCGAATACAAGCTGAAGAAAGCCGCTTCGGTCGAGCCGCGAGATCGGTGGCGAGCACAGATAAGCGAATACTGGAAGGCGCATGACGACGCACGCTTTAGCGTGATTCAGGCTGCATTGAAGGGTGCTGGCAGATGAGCATTGTCGACATCCTATCCTTCGAATCAGGACTGGAGACGGCACTTGTCGAGCGGATCATCCGTAATGCTCCTATCCGGTACAAAACATACCAAATCCCAAAGCGCTCTGGTGGCTTTAGAACGATCTCTCAACCGGCGCGCGAAGTAAAAGTGCTGCAGCGGGCGCTGAGTGAAGTACTACTCCGCCGTTTGCCCGTACACGAAGCGGCTACGGCGTATCGACCGGGAATATCTATTAAGGACAACGCCTTGCGACATGTAGGAGATGGTCCGATCCTCAAGATGGATTTCAAGGACTTCTTTCCTTCGATCAAACCGCATGATTGGGCACAGTATTGCAAAGAAACTGGCGCCTTGACCGACCTGGCCGACGTGCGGCTAACCACCCTTCTGCTGTTCCAGCGCCCAAAGGGCAGCAGGGTCTTGCGCCTAGCCATTGGCGCCCCCTCATCACCATTCGTATCAAACGCTCTGCTTTACGAGTTCGACAAGCGTATCACCGGCGAAGTCGCAAGACTGGAATACCCTAAACTGCTGATCAATACTCAAAAAACTACTCGCATCACTAGGAAGTATGGTCGGCGAGTCACTGGTCTGACGCTCACCAATGATGGCCGTGTCTCAATAGGCCACGAGCGCAAGCGGATCCTCCATGCCCAAGTCCACAGCGCCGCCAAAGACCTGCTCGACAGTGACCAGATCGCCGAATTGAAGGGCATGCTCGGTTTCGTGAACAGTGTCGAACCGCAGTTCCTCGACGTGCTGCGGCGTCGCTACGGTCATTCGATCATAACCACTATCCAGCGCTTCGAACCGCCGCCACCGCCCTTGGATTCGCTAGAATGAGCGACCTCATTCACCACGGTGATGTCAGGTGATGCAGAACTGAAGGCGCACCGCTGCATTTGCCTGCCCCCTCACACCCCCACCGTCGGCTCCGTATTCACCTCCAGCACCTCTTCCGCCTCGTCATCATCCGGAAGCACATCGCCCTTTACCGGCAGCGCCCGGCCGATCCAGATCGGGTCGATCAGGTGGTCGCGCTTGGGGTTGGTGGTGTTGGGGTGGATGAGAATGCTCAAGCCGCCATGGTTGAGCATCAGCCATGGCACCAGCGTTGCGAAAATTTCGGTCGCGAAGGAGACCTGGTACATGGCCTGCTGATGCGGGCCGACCGGCTCGTCGCGCCAGTTGCCCAGGCGCACGCGGAAACGCTCGCCGATGCGCAGGCGCAGCCATTCGGCCTGCCGGCGCTCGGCCGGTCCGTCATAGTAGATATGGGCGTGGTAGCTGGCGATCTCCGAAAGCGGCCTGACTTCGTTCATCGCTATGCTCCCCTTCGATGATTTTTGCGCCCGGCAGAACTTTAGCCGAAGCGCGGGCGCCTTGTCTGCAGCGCTGGTCGACCCCCACTCCGTCTCGGCTTCGCCGAGCCACCTCTCCCCCGAT
>SUGL01000065.1 GCA_004963905.1 Mesorhizobium sp. | reverse complement strand
GTCCTCAACGCCATCATTCGCGACAAAACCGCATTCGCGTGAACACAGTTGCCATGCCGTTACGTCGGCCAGAGAATGCAGCGGTGTGCAGAAATCCTGCTATCCGCTGTGCTCCCAATTCTGCATCGCTGTGGCGCTCGAAGGTCACGGCATGGATCCCAGGGTCTTCGCTCCGCTGCGCGTCGCTTCGCCCTAGGATGACGAAGCAGGCGGCTGCGCCCGGCGCTGGCTAATGCCTCCTCATCGCCTTAGGCGCATGCCCATGCTCCTCCCGAAACGCCCGCGCAAAGCTCGACATCGAAGCAAAACCGCACGCCAGCGCCACATCGCGCACCATCAGCGTCGAATGTGCCAAGAGATCTGCGGCGCGCTTCAGCCTGAGCCGCCGGTAGTAGCCATTGGGCGAAATACCCAGCTCGGCGCGGAAATTGCGCTCAAGCTTGTCCGGCGACACGCCGAGCCGCTCGGCAAGATCGGCCATGCCAAGCCGTTCCTCGACCGCGTCCTCCATGATGGCGATGGCCGACAGCACCAGCTCGTTCTGCACGCCCGTGCGCAGGCGCAGCGGCATCAGCTTGCGGTCGACGCTCGATCGCAAAGGCGAGTGCACGAACCATTCCGCCACGCCCGCCGCAAGCTCGGCGCCGTAGTCGCGCGTGATGATCTCCAGCATCATGTCGAGGCTGCCGACGCCGCCGGCCGAGGTGAAGCGCTTGCGGTCAATGACGAAGAGGTCGCGCCTGAGATCGATATCCGGGAAAGCCTCGGTGAAGGCGGCCTGGCTGGTCCAGTGCAACGTGCAGGCGTGCCCGTCGAGCAGGCCGGCACGGGCGAGGAAGAATGCCGCATCCGCCACCGCGCCGATATGTGCGCCGCCGCGCAGGCTCTTCCGGATCCAGCCCATCGCCTCGTCGGCCACGACATGGTCGGCATCGCCGCCGGAGCACACCACGATGCGGTCGACCTTCGGCGCATCGGCGGCCGAGAAGCCGGGCTGGATGACGACGCCGTTCGAAGCTTCGACCGTGCCTTCATCGGCGCCGACGATCACCCATCGATAGCAGTCGCGCTTGGCAAGAATGTTGGCGGCGCGCAGCGGCTCGATGACCGAGGAAAACGCCATCATCGGAAAACCGGGAAACACCAGCACCGCGAAGGTGAGGGGAGCTTCGCCCGACGATGGCTTTGCCTCGCTCATGGCTGGCGGCCGTAGCGCGGCAGCACTATGTCGGCGGTGAGCGGCGCCAACTCCATGCCGCTTGCCAACTCCGGGCTCAGCCAGATCATCTCCTCGATCTCGGCCGCCGGGATCGGCTCGCCGGCGATCGCCAGCTCGAAGAGTTCGGCCTCGACGCGGGCATCCGGTTCGTTGGCGGCGGGCGCCGAGAAGGAGCCCAGATGCGAAGCCGCGGCCGGGTCGACGACGATGCCCAGTTCCTCCCGCAGTTCGCGCGCAAGAGCGGCGGCAGGCGCCTCGCCCGGCTCGATCTTGCCGCCGGCCTGCATGAAGGTGCTGGTGCCGCGCTTGCGCACCAGAAGCAGCTTGCCGCTGTCGTCCCGTATCACGGCGGCGGCGATCCGAATCGTTCTGGCCAAGGCGGTCTTGGCATGGCTGGAAGTCACGATAAGCTGTTCCCCGGTGGCGGCTTTGGTGGCAGAGAGGGCGGAACTGTAGCGGGCGCGTCAGCGCCCTTGCAACGGAGAAACGACCAGGATGTTCGCGGCAACGGCCGCAATGCGCACGCGGTGCAGCTTCCTTGACATGTACGCCACTGCGACGTACATATGCGCGTGAAGGAGAGCAGAAAACATGGAAACTTTCCATGATGAAATTCGCGAGATCGACGAGCGCAGCAGCGAGCGGATGAACTTCCGCACCAAACCGCGCATCAAGAAGGCCATTCAACAAGCTGCAGCTCTTGCCGGTGTCGATGACTCGGTTTTCACGATGAATGCCGCCTACAGAGCCGCCATGGAAACGATAGAGGCTCATGAGCGCACCACTCTACGGCCCATCGATCATGCCGCTTTCTTTGCGGCCATTGACAATCCCCCGCGGCCGACGGATCGGCTACGGGCGTCGTTCGCCCGCCATGCCAAGACCGTCGCTTCCAAGTGACGCGGCAGGCCGAAGCCCTCAACGTCATAGAGCCGTTCGATCCTGAAAAGCACGATCGAACGGCTTTTTCCTGTGGCGTGGATCAGGTCGACAATTTCTTCAAAAGGACGGCCAACAAGCTTTCCAAGGCCGACAATATTCGTGTGTTCGTGATGCTCAGTCCAACCGGCGACCTGATCGGCTTTTATGCCATCAATTCGCACTCCGTGGATTATAGCGAGCTGCCGCACAAATATGCGAGAACCCGGCCGGGACACGGAAGCATCCCCGCAGCCTATTTGTCGATGATGGGAGTCGACCTGCGCTTCGCGGGCAATGGATATGGCGGCGACCTTTTGCTTGACGCGCTTCTGCGCATAGCCAGGATTGCAGAGCAGATTGGAATTGCCGTCGTCATGCTGGACGTGCTGGATTGCGGCGATCCAGCCAAGATAGCGCGCAGGAAGAAGCTCTATACCGATCATGGCTTTACCGCGTTGCCGTCGAATGAACTTCGACTGTTCCTGCCGATCAAAACCGTTCAGGATCTGACGAAGCGATAGCAATCGGGAAGCCGGGCTGCCAACGGCAACGGAGAAACGACCAGGATGTTTGCGGCAACCAACATCGACACCAGCAACAAGCCGGCCTTCTACGACGAGCTGGCCACGCAATTGAAAGCGCTGCTGGAAGGCGAGGGCGATTCCATCGCCAATGCCGCCAACACCTCGGCGCTGATCTATCAGATGGTGCCTGACCTCAACTGGGCGGGCTTCTATTTCCTACAGTCCGACGAAGAGCTGGTGCTTGGCCCCTTCCAGGGCAAGCCCGCTTGCGTGCGCATCGCTGTCGGCAAAGGCGTCTGCGGCACGGCGGTCGATCTCGGCATGTCGATGCTGATCAAGGACGTGCACGATTTTCCCGGCCACATCGCCTGCGATGCCGACTCGCGCTCTGAACTGGTCGTGCTTTTGCGCGACGCCGACGGCGTCTTCGGCGTGCTCGACCTCGACAGCCCGCTGCCCGGCCGCTTCGATAAGGACGACCAGGCCGGCATAGAGAAGCTGGCGGCGATTTATGTCGCGGCGAGTTCTTTTGAAGACTGATGTCCCGCCGATCGGGGCAACGGCGGGCTTGACAACCTCCCGGCTCCCGATCCAGCTTCGCGCCATGACCGCCTTTTTCGCAAATCCGCAGCGACGCCGCCGTTCACGGGAGCGGCAAGCTGATTGCGTTGAGACAAAGGCCGGCTAGCAAGCAAAACCGGTTCGTCCGTCACCAGCCCCGCCCATCGAAACGATCGGCGGGTTTTTTGCATTTTGGAGTATCTGAATGACTGTCGTTTCTTCCATCGAGTTTCGTCCGGCCGTGCCGACGGATGCCGCCGTCATCAAGGCCATCGTGCGGGCGGCCTATGCCAAATGGGTACCGGTGATCGGCCGCGAGCCTTTGCCGATGCGCGCCGACTACGACAAGGCGCTGCAAGAGCATCAATTCGACCTCGCCGTCGAGAACAGCCGCATCGTCGGGCTCATCGAAACCATGGCGCATGACGATCACATCTGGATCGAGAACATTGCCGTGGCGCCCGATGCGCAGGGCAGGGGAATCGGACGGCTGCTTCTCGACAGCGCCGAGCGGCAGGCGATCGAGGCAGGTCGTCCGGAGCTTCGCCTGCTGACCAACGGCGCCTTCGAAGCCAATGTGCTGCTTTACCGCAAGCATGGCTACGCGATCGACCGCGAAGAGCCGTTCATGAACGGGACGACCGTCTATATGAGCAAGAGGCTGACGACGTAAGGCGCGCCACCTGATCGGATTCAGGCGACGCGCTTCGTCGATGTCGTTTTCCCGAAACCGCAGCGCATTTTGAGGCGGTATGCATCGGGAATTCAGCGCACTGGCTCAATCGCCTCCGCTTGCGTTTGACAGGACGATCGCCGCATCGTTATCTCCGACGATATACGACGATCACCTCGCCACGATTGCAGCCCGCCGGCCCTAGGGAGCGAAGCATGTCACACAATCTGCAGTTCTATATCGACGGCGCCTGGGTCGATCCTGTGGTGCCGAACAATTTCGATGTCATCGATCCGTCGAACGAGGACGTCTTCGCGCAGATCTCGCTGGGCACCAAAGCCGATGTCGACAAGGCGGTCGCGGCCGCCAAGCGTGCCTTCGCCACTTTCGGTTTTACTTCGGTCGAGGAGCGGCTCGACATCCTCAACCGCGTCATCGAGGTCTACAAGAAGCGCAGCAAGGACCTTGCGCTCGCCGTCTCGCGCGAGATGGGGGCGCCGCGCCAGATGGCGCTGGATAGCCAGGTCGGTGTCGGCCAGGCGCATCTGGAGAAGATGGCCGAGGTGCTGAAGACTTTCCAGTTCCGCCACGTCAAAGGCTCGTCGCTGATCGTCAAGGAGCCGATCGGCGTCGTCGGCATGATCACGCCGTGGAACTGGCCGCTCAACCAGATCACCTGCAAGGTCGGCCCGGCTCTCGCCGCCGGCTGCGCCATGGTGCTGAAGCCGTCGGAGATCGCGCCGCTCGACGCCATCATCTTTGCCGAGATCATCGACGAGGCCGGCGTGCCGAAGGGCGTCTTCAATCTCGTCAACGGCGACGGCCCGACCGTCGGCCAGGCCCTGGCCAGCCACCCGGACGTCGACATGATGTCCTTCACCGGCTCGACGCGGGCCGGCATCCTGGTCGCCAAGGCCGCCGCCGACACGGTCAAGCGCGTGCATCAGGAGCTCGGCGGCAAGTCGGCCAACATCCTGTTCCCGGACGTGGACCTCGCGAAGGCCGTCGCCAAAGGCGTCGCCGGCTGCTTCGGCAACAGCGGCCAGTCCTGCAACGCGCCGACCCGCATGTTCGTGCCGCGCGAGCGCCATGACGAGGCGGCCGGCTACGCCAGGACGGCCGCGGAGAAATTCACCGTCGGCCCGGCCGATGCGCCAGGAACAAAGCTGGGTCCAGTGGTCAGCCAACTGCAGTTCGACAAGATTCAAGGGTTGATCCAGAGCGGCATTGAGGAGGGCGCGACCCTGGTCTCCGGCGGCCCCGGCCGCCCGGCCGAGCTCAACCGCGGCTACTATGTCCGCCCGACGGTTTTCGCCAACGTCACGCACGACATGCGCATCGCCAAGGAAGAGATCTTCGGGCCGGTGCTGTCGATCATGCCTTACGACACGGTCGAGCAGGCGATCGAGCAAGCCAACGACACCGTCTTCGGCCTTGCCTCCTACATCCAAGCCAAGGACATCGAGAAGGCGCGCCAGGCGGCGGCCCGCATGCGCTCCGGCAACGTCTACATCAACTACCCGACCTGGGATGCCGGCCTCCCCTTCGGCGGCTACAAACAGTCCGGCAACGGCCGCGAATACGCCGAATACGGCCTGGAGGATTTCCTCGAGATCAAGGGCATCGCGGGATACGAGGCGGCGGAGTAGGCTTCACGCGTTCGCTGACGGTTGGCGTCGGCCGCAATACGATTTGGCGAGGGCTCGGTTTCGGCCGTGCCCTTGAATTTTGAGCCGCCCTACGGACTCGGGGCGACCCGCTCACGAATTCATCCGCCGCGCGAAATGTTCATATGTCACCCGCCACGGGTCGCTCTCGACAGATCTTTCCTCGCCGATCCAGTGAAAGCTGTCGGCAGTGATCTCGGTGAAGCGCCATCGCGTTTGCAGGCCGCGCGAGTCATCGCCGATCTGGACGATGTCCTTGCCTTCGGCCCGCCCGATCTGGCGCGAGTAATCCTGGTTGAGCGGATCGCTCCAGATGATGTGCCAGCCACCGATCCCGGGATCGAAGACACGTAAGGTCGTGCCGTACATGGTGGACGGCGCCGGGCGCTTGGGCCTGATCCAGATGTCCTGAATCGCGCGGCCTTCGAGCACCCAGCCGAAATGGCATTCTCCATCCCATTTCCGGATCGTGCCGTCGTCGAGGTGGTGGACAGTGTCCATCTCCCAGCTCCCGATCAACCATCCATAGAGGTCCATGTCCTTCGCTCGGTCTGCTGGGGGACCTTCAGATCCGAGAGCCGCGAGAAATGGGGAAATTGTGCTCGTCATGATCTTTTCTCCGATGGATAGACGCGCAGCGACAAGGCGCTGCAACATTGCCGCCCCGATCGTCGCAGCGTTGCGGGTTCCAGGTCTTGGGAGAAATTGCTGTTATGGCGCGATGGGCGAGATGTTGGCAGGTTGCATGCCTTGGCGATTGGCCGAAACGCCCAACCCGTCGTCATCCTTGGGCGGAGCGGGGAGCGAAGCGTACCGCGTAGACCCAAGGATCATTCCGTGACGCATGAGCGCTGTTGCGGTGCAGAATTCTGCTCCGCTGCGCTCTTTGATCAGGGTCACGGAATGGATTCCAGGGTCTCCGCGACGCCGCTTCGCGGCTGCTCTGCCCTGGAATGACGAGGCTGGGGAGCTTCAGCTAGTCCCCAGCGCTTGCGCTGATTTCACGGAAACGCGCGGTGAAATTCTTGCCCGCCGACAAGCTTGCAACCTTTCAAAATCCCTGTGTCGAGGAACCAGCTAGATCCGGCCGCCGCACTGCGGACGGTCGTTCGGCGGCCGATCGCCTCTTCTTCTCCCGCCGCCCTACTCGTGCCTTGCCTCGATGATCCCGACCATGGCGCGTGTAAATTCGACCATGCTGTTGGCCGTGATGGCGGCATTGTCGGGGCTCTGGCCGATATGTTCGGCTGCTCCGCAGCATGAGCGGCGGATGCGGTCGTAGTGTGGGTCTCTTTCGTCGTCCGGCAAGGTTGCCAAATTCAAGGCTCGACGGTGAAGCATGCGCAACAGCTGCGCCAACGCAGTTTCGACACTCATGCGTTTTGCTCCGCATCGGTCGAACGTCTCGGCGCACAAGCGCCGGATCGTCGATCAGGGGGCGGTTCTCGTCCCCGGCGCGGAAAGGTTGCGCCATAGCCGTTAATATATTGTTGATCGCTAATATGTTTAGCGAGGCCTTTAGGAAAGTTCGCGGATGCTACTGGGCGTGGCGGAAGCAAATCATAGCAGAACGCGTGCAACCGAGATCGATGACGATGTCTCCGGTGCCACGAATAGTGTCGCCGATATTTCAAAATCTAACGATCGGCAGAATGCACCAGTAAGGATGCTTGGTAAGGGTTGATTCAACCGTTACTGGTATATAGAAGGTGGCGGCTCCGACTAGGGGTAGGGTTGCCTGAAGGTCGGAGCCGCCTGCGCGGCCGATGGGTAGTGGATCCGCGCTGTCCCAGAATAGGACAGCGCGGTCTACGATTCGTTAATCCGACGACTGAAAGCCGTACAAAACCGGCGGATGCGGCATTCGCCGTCACCGGAAGCGGGCTGCAACCTTTCATGACACAATTCGAAAGTCTTGGCCGGAGAGGTGCTCGGCGCCTCACCCTGCCGCGCTGTCGGCGATCCAGTCGGTCAGGCTGCGCATGAAACTTCGCGGCACGATAAGGTCGCAGGCGGTTTCGGCTGTGCGCAACAGAAGCACCGGTATGTGGTGAAAAGCCGCGTGCCAGGCGCGGCCTGGGGCTGCGGCGGGCGACGACCAGTCGACGGCGACGCATTTGGAAAGGATTTCCGGCAGGCGCATCCCCTCCATCCTTAGGCGCATCCGGCCTTCGCCGAGCAAAACCGAACAGCCCAGTTCGCGATCGATGGTCGGGGGCGACGGCTTTGTGCCGGCCTCGGAAATCAACCAGAATCGGCGCGGAGCAACGCGGACGATCAGGACATCGGCGTGGCGGACCGTCTCGCCGACCGCTGCGGGCAGGGGCGCGCCCAATGCCTGCGAGACGCTTGCTTCGAATCGTGCCAGCGTCCCGTCCCAGCCTTCGATCTGGACGATCGGACAATAGGCGGCCGAGAGGTTGAAATCCTTCGACGACAGAATCTCAGCCATGCAGGCGCTCTCCCTTGGGATCGAGGAAAACGGGCGACACGATGCGGGCGCGAACGCTCTCGGCCCGCATCGGATACGCGGCGACGACCTCGCTGCCCTCCGCCGCGGCATCGCCGGCGAGCAGCGCCAGTCCGACATAGCGGCCGAGCTCGGGGCTGAAGGTGACGGAGGTGATGCGGCCGCGCCCATGGCCGGCCACGGCATCGCCGGGCAGGAACAATATCGCCCCGCCGCGCAGTCGCTTGCCCTCCTCGATGCATTCCAATCCAACCAGTCGCTGTCGGTCGGGCGAAAGGAATGCCGGGCGATGCCGCAGGACCTCGCCGACGAAGCCGGTGCGCTTGCCGGCCATGCGGCCAAGGCCGAGATCGTCGAGCGTCGTGCGGCCATCGATCTCCGGCCCTGCGACATGGCCTTTCTCGACGCGCAGTGCGCCGAGCGCTTCGACCCCGTATGGTTTCAAGCCAGATGGCGCGCCCACTTCCAGCAGGCGGCTCCAGAGCTGTTCGCCGCGGCTGGCGCCGACATAGATCTCGTAGGCGCGCTCGCCGGAATAGCTGAGGCGGATGATGCGCAGCGCCCGTCCGTCGAATTCGGCCTCGATGAAACCCATATGGGGCAGCGCCTCGTTCGAGACGTCGAGCTTCGGGAATGCGGCGGCAAGGATGTCGCGGCTTTTCGGGCCGGCGATCGACATCGCCGCCCATTCGTCGCTGACCGAGGTGACCGCGACACGCAGCTCCGGCCACGCGGTGTCGAGCAGGAATTCTAGCCGTGACTGCACATCGGCCGCCTTGGCGGTCGAGGTGGTCATGAAGAACTGGGTTTCGGAAAGCCGCGTGGTCGTGCCGTCGTCGAAGACGATGCCGTCGTCGCGCAGCATGACGCCGTAGCGGGCACGCCCGACCGGCAGCTTGGCGAAGCCGTTGGCATAGACACGGTCGAGGAAGGTGGCGGCGTCGGGTCCTTGCACATCGATCTTGCCGAGGGTGGAGATGTCCATCAGCCCGGCGGCTTCACGCACCATGCGCATCTCGGCAACATAGGCTTCGTTCACGTCCCGCCCGGCGCCGCGGTAGAAATAGGGCCGCATCCAGAGCCCAACCTCGAGCATTTCGGCGCCGTCAGCCAGGTGCCGGTCATGCATCGGCGTGCGGCGGATCGGCTTGAAATGGTGGCCGACGGCGCGTCCGGCGAGCGCGCCGATCGCGACGGGCGCGTAGGGCGGGCGAAAGGTCGTGGTCCCGGTTTGCTGGATCGTCGCCTGGCGCAGCGCCGCCATGGCCGACAGCGCCGCGAAATTGCTGGTCTTGCCCTGGTCGGTGCCCATGCCGAGCGTGGTGTAGCGCTTCAGGTGCTCGACCGATTCATAGCCCTCGCGATGGGCGAGCTCGATGTCCTTCGTGGTCACGTCCATCTGGAAGTCGACGAAGGCCTTGCCGCGTCCGACGGACGGGATCGCGCGGAACGGACCGGATGCCGCTTCGCCGAGATCGAGCTTGAGCGGCGCCGGCACGGCTTTTGATTTTCCGCAGGACGATGCGGCTTCCGCGCCGGCGCGGTGGCCGTCCTCGATGGCGGTGACAGTCGAGAAGCGTCCCATCATCGCGCCGGCGCCGAACTGGCCTGCCGGAAAGCTGCCCGGAGCGAAGCCGTCGATCTCGCCGCGATAGACCGGTTTGACGCCGAGATGCGAGGCAAGATGCACGCTCGGCGACCAGCCGCCGGAAAAGCAGACGAGATCGCAGGCAACTTCCAGCTTGCCGTCCGGCCCGGCCAGCCGCGCGGCCTTCACCGCATGGCCGCCGCGCAGGTCGGTGATCAAGGTGCCGGGTCGGATCGCCACGTTCAGGCGGCCCGCATCCGCAGCCAGGCTAACGGGCGGGGCGCCGCGCTGATCCGCGACCACTACCTCGGCGCCGGCGGCGGCGAGGTCGAAGGCGGCGCGGTAGGCGCCGTCATTCGTGGTGGCGACGACGATCTTCTTGCCCGGTAGGACAGCGAAACGGTTGAGATAGGTGCGCGCCGCGGACGCCAGCATGACGCCCGGCCGGTCGTTGTTGGAAAAGACCAGCGGCCGCTCGATGGCCCCGGTGGCAAAGACGATTGCGCGGGCGCGAAGCATGGTGAAGACTTGGCGCGCGGCGCTTTCCGCCGCCGGATCGTCGCATCGCTCGATCAGCCCCAGCGTGTTGCCATCGAAGGTCCCGAACGCCATCGTCCTGCGCATCAGGGTGACGTTGCCGAAGCCCGCCAGTTCAGTCTCGATTGTGTTCAGCCAGGCGGCCGCTTCTCCGTCCGGACGCTCGGACAAAAGCTGGCCGCCAAGCAGGAAATCCTGCTCGATGAGAGCGACGCTTGCGCCGGCGGCCGCGGCGGCGCGCGCCGCCGACAGGCCGGCGGGGCCGCCTCCGACGACGGCGACGTCGGCGAATGCATGCCGTGCCTCGTAGCGGCCGGGATCCGGCTCGGTGCCCGCGCGACCCAGGCCCGCCGCCTTGCGGATGAAATGCTCATAGAACATCCAGGCGCGCCGCGTCGGCCCCATGAACGTCTTGTAGTAGAAGCCGGCCGAAAGGAAGGGCGCAAACAGCCCGTTGATGCTCTGCATGTCGAAGGCGAGCGAGGGCCAGCGATTCTGGCTTTCGGCGGTCATGCCGTCCGCCAGTTCGAGCGTCGTCGCCGGCAGGTTCGGCTCGCGCCGCCCGCCGGTTCCGAGCGTGACCAGCGCGTTTGGCTCTTCCGGGCCGGCCGAAACTATGCCGCGGGGCCGGTGATATTTGAAGCTGCGGCCGGTGAGCGCGATGCCGTTGGCCAGCAGTGCGGAAGCGAGCGTGTCGCCCTGATAGCCGGCCAGCTCGCGGCCATCGAAGACGAAGCCCAGCGGCCGCGCGCGGTCGACGCGGGCGCCGGTGGCGAGGCGATTTCCGATCCTGTTCATGCGGGCATTTTCCTGGCCATTTTCCGGGCAAAGCCGACCGATGCGATGATGTGGTTTCTGGTGTCGCGCTCGACGATCAGCCATTGCCGGCAGCCGGACACGTGCTGCCAGAACTCGCGGTGCGGTCCGGCCGGATTGTCGCGCACATAGACATAGCGGTACCAGGCTTCCGGATCGGGATCGTCATGAGCCGGACGCGCTACCGAAGCGTCGCCGCCATAGCGGAACTCGTCATGGTCGCGCGGGCCGCAGCACGGGCATTCGATGCGAAGCATTTTCTCTTGCCCTCTATTGCAGCCAGGCCGAAGGGCCGACGCCGGCCTCGTCGAGCGTCCGGCCGGTGCGGAAACGGTCGAGGCCATAGGCGGCGATCAAGGGATGCGGCGTGCCGGTCGCCAGGGTGTGCGCGAAGCACCACCCCGAGGCGGGCGTCGCCTTGAAGCCGCCATAGCACCAGCCGCCGTTGAGATAGAGCCCGTCGATCGGCGTCGGGCAGATGATCGGGCTTGCGTCGGGCGTCATGTCCATGACGCCGCCCCAATGGCGCAGCAGCCGGACGCGCGAGATGCAGGGCATCAGCGCGATGGCCGCTTCCGCCACTTCGCGCACGACGCCGAGATTGCCGCGCTGGGCATAGGAATTGTAGCCGTCGAGATTGCCGCCGAAGACCAGCCCGCCCTTGTCGGATTGGCTGACGTAGAAATGATCGGCGCCATAGGCCACGACATGGTCGACCAGCGGCTTCAGCGGCTCGGTGACGAAGGCCTGCAGCACGTGGCTTTCGATCGGCAGTTCCAGTCCGGCCTTTTGGCCGAGCACCGAGGTGTGGCCGGCGACCGCGAGGCCGACCTTGCCGGCGCCGATGCGGCCCTTGTTCGTCTCGACGCCGACGATCCTTTCGCCGTCGCGGACAAAGCCGGTCACCTCGCAGTTCTGGATGATGTCGACGCCACGACCGTCGGCGGCGCGCGCGTAGCCCCAGGCGACGGCGTCGTGGCGAGCGGTGCCGGCGCGGCCCTGCAGGATCGCGCCATGGATCGGAAATCGCGCCGTATCGGAGAAATCGAGATAGGGCACGAGCCGCCGCACCTCGTCGCGGTCGAGGATGTCGGCGTCGATGCCGTTCAGCCGCATGATGTTGGCGCGATGGCTGAAGGTGTCGAGCTGATCGGCCGAATGGGCGGTGACGATCTGGCCGCGCTGCGAGAACATCACGTTGAAGTTCAGCGCCTGCGACAGACCTTCCCACAGCTTGACCGAGAATTCGTAGAACTGGGTGTTGCCGTCGAGCAGGTAGTTGGAGCGGATGACGGTGGTGTTGCGGCCGACATTGCCGCCGCCGATATAGCCTTTCTCCAGCACCGCGACATTGCGGATGCCGTGGTTCTCGGCCAGGTAGAATGCCGTGGAAAGGCCATGCCCGCCGCCGCCGACGATGATCACGTCATAGGCTGGTTTCGGCTCGGCGGCGCGCCAGGCGCGCTGCCAGTTCTTCTGGCCGGACAGGCCGTTGCGGAAAATCGAAAACGCCGAGTAGCGCATGGTCATGGTCTAGCGAACGATCGGGCCGGTCGGCGTGCGCGTCAGCACCTCGGCGCCCGTCTCGGTCAGAAGCACGGTGTTGGAGATGAAGTCGTCGCCGCGGCCGGTGCCCATCAGCCAGGACAGGATGTGGAAGCTCATGCCGGTCTCGATCTCGAGATCGGAATCGTGCCGCAAGCCCGTCACCGAATTGCCGCCGGTCCAGGACGGCGGCTGGCCGATGCCGACAAGATAGCCGCAATGGTGGCGGCGATAATGCGACAGGCCTGCTTCGTCGGCGACGCCCTGCCAGGCGGCGTAGACCTCACGCGCCTTGGCGCCGGGCCTGAGCGCCTTGACGACGGCATTGAACGCCTTGGCCGTCACCTCGGCCATGGCGGCGTCCTCGTCCTTGATCGTGCCGATCCGGATCAGCCGGCCGAGCGGCGCGTGGTAGCGCGAGACGCAGCCGGACAGTTCGACGAAGACCGGCTCGCCGCGGCGATAGATGCCGTCGCCCCATGTCGTGTGTTCCTCGCCGAGCCGGGCGGCGGGGCGGATGAACGGGCCGAAGCCGGGCGCATGGCCGCCGGCGCGCGCCATCGCCGCCACGCATTGGGCTGCGACTTCCTGCTCGGCGGCGCCATCGCCGATCGCCGCGATCGCGGCTCCGGCGGCCGCATCGGTGACCTTGGCAGCGCGGCGCATCAGCGCCTGTTCCTCCGCGCTCTTCACCCGCCGCATCCCGTCGACCAGCCCGGAGACGTCGCTCCATTTGGCATCGGCCTGCGCCTCGAGCTTCAGGGCGAGGCCATGGCTGAGGCCCGACGTCCAGTGTTCGAGGCCGATGCGCTTGCCCGTCAGGCCGAGTTCGGAAAGGACGCGCGCGGCGAGATCGGCGGCCGTCTCGCTGTCGGAATGGCCGCGAAACTCGGCCGCCTTCACCTGGTTCTCGATCGTCACCTTCTCCATCGACCGGGTGACCAGCACCGGCTGCCGGTCGAGCGGGACGATGAGAAGATGCGGTGCGAAATAGCCCCAATGGTCGAGGCCCGTGAGATAGAAGATGTTCTCCGGCGAGGCGAAGACGGCGGCATCGAGCCCGCGCTCGGCCAGCGCCTTGCGCACCTTCGACAGGCGGCCGGCGATCTCGGCTTCCGAAAAGGGATTGCGGTCCATTGTGTGTCCTCGAAATACCTGTTGTGGAGCTTTAGTGGTCAGTCGATGACGATGAGATCGCGCGTCACGTCGCAGAGCCGCTCGCCGCCGCCTTCGGCGACGACGAAGGACTCCGAAATGGCGACGCCGAAATCGTCGAGCCAGACGCCGGCCATGAAGTGGAAGCACATGCCAGGCTGAAGCTCGGTCTTGTCGCCGGGCCTCAGGCTCACGGTGCGCTCGCCCCAGTCCGGCGGGTAGGCGAGGCCGACCGGGTAGCCGACCCGGCTTTCCTTCTTCAGCCCGTTCCGGCGCAGCACCGCCTGCCAGGCGGCTTCGACCTGTTCCGCGGTGTTACCGGGCCGCGCCATTGCGAGGCCGGCGTCGACGCCCTCGACGATCACCTTGGCCATATCGGAAAGCGCGGCCGGCGGCTTGCCGAAATGCACCGTTCGGGTCAGCGCTGCGTGGTAGCGCCGCCTGACGCCGGCGATCTCGACGATGGCAAGCCCGCTGTCGGGGAGCGGCGCGTCCGACCAGGTCAGATGCGGCGTGCTGGTGCCTTCGCCGACCGGCATCAGGGGACAGATGGCGGTATAGTCGCCGCCGGCGCCGGCCACGCCCATGATCTGCGCGTGATAGATCTCGGCGATGACATGGTTCTGCGGCACGCCGGGCCGCATCTTTTCGATGGCGCGGTTCATGGCATTGCTGCAGATCGCGCCTGCCTCACGGATCAGCCCCAGCTCGGCTGCCGATTTCACCAGCCGCGCCCAGTTGACGAGGTCGCGATTGTTGGCGAACCGCGCCTCCGGCAGGCCGCCGACGAGATGGGCATGGCAGCGCGCTGTGTAGTAATGCGCATCCATCTCGACGCCGATGCGCGCCCGGTCCCAGCCGCGCGCCCTGATCAGCCCGGCGAGCTCGTCATAGGGATGCTCGGCGGGATGCTGCACCAGCCGCTCCGAGAACGGCACGATGTTTCGTTCTGGCAGGCCGGTGGTCATGCGGGCGCTCTTGGCGTCCTGCGCCCTGCCGAACCAGATCGGGCGGTCCTCCTCCAGATGCACGAGCACGCATTGCGGCACGTAGAAGGACCAGCCGTCATAGCCGGTCAGCCAGCACATGTTGGCGGGATCCTGGCAGATGATGAGATCGAAGCCGGCCTCGTCCATGCGCCGCTTCACGTCGGCCAGGCGCCGCTCGTACTCCGCCTTGGTGAACCCGCCCGACCCGCTCAAAACCGTCTTTCCTCCGGATCCCGCACGGGACGCGGCTTGCCGCCGAAATCCCGGGAAAATCGCCTTAATTGTGCACAACTGTTGAATGTTTCAGCCGTATACTGAGAGGTAAACGGCTATTTTTCAAGATTCGTACAGCGCATCTTGCGATATGTCCAGATCAGTTGTATACGTCTTGTGTGCTTGCGGCGATGGTGGAGAAACGTCGTTTCGAGCCAAACAATCATTGAAAGCAAAGGGGAACGCATGTTCATGTCACAGATATCCCGCCGCGCGGTCGTGAAGGCCGCCGCTTGCCTTGCGCTCGCCGCGACCGCATTCACGTCACTGCCGGCCAAGGCGGAGACGACCCTCGAGCGCGCCAAGAAGGACGGCTACATCCGCGTCGGCTTTGCCAACGAGGCGCCGTTCGGTTTCGCGACGCCCGACGGCAAGCTGACCGGCGAAGCGCCCGAGGTCGCCAAGGCGGTGCTCGCCAAGATGGGCATCTCGCAGGTGGACGGCGTGCTGACCGAGTTCGGCTCGCTCATTCCGGGCCTCAAGGCCGGCCGTTTCGACATCATCGCGGCCGGCATGTTCATCACTCCGAAGCGCTGCGCCGAGATCAATTTCTCGGAGCCGTCCTACGGCATCGGCGAGGCCATGCTGGTGACGAAGGGCAATCCCAAGGGCGTGAAGGACTTTTCCAGCTTCAAGGACAATCCGAATCTCAAGCTCGCGGTGATGGCCGGTGCCGTCGAGGGCGGCTTCGCCAAGGATGCGGGCGTTGCCGAAGGGCAGCTCGTCACCTTGCCCGATCAGTCCAGCCTGGTCGCGGCCGTCCAGTCGGGCCGCGCCGATGCGGCCGCGCTCACCGCGCTGTCGATCGCCGACATGGCCAAGAAGGCCGACGGCGTCGAATCGACCAAGCCGTTCGGCGAGGTCGCCGGCAAGTCGGTGAAGGGCCATGGCGGCTTCGGCTTCCGCAAGGAAGACACCGATCTGCAGGAAGCGTTCAACGCCGAGCTGAAGAAGTTCATCGGGTCGCCCGAGCACATCGCCCTGGTCGAGCCGCTCGGCTTCGGCAAGGACTATCTGCCGAACAAGACCACGGCGCAGCTCTGCAAGGGCGAATAAGCTTCCCAACTGCTGGCGGCGCGAAAGCGCCGCCCTCTTTTTCAGGAGCGCAGATGGGGATTCGCAGATGGGAATTCGCACACTAGTCGCCATGCTGGTTGTCGCGCTCGCCGTGATCGGCGTGCTGGCGACGCAAGCCTCGTACCGCCTTTTCCTGCCGGGGCTGCTGCAGGGCGCGCGGCTGACCGTCGAGATAGCCGTGCTTGGCAGCCTGCTCGCGATCGTCATGGGCGTGCTTGCCGCGCTTGCGCGCATGTACGGCCCGGCGCCGCTCAGATGGCTGGCGACGGTCTATGTCGAGATCTTCCGCGGCACCTCGGCGCTGGTGCAGCTGTTCTGGCTGTTTTTCGTGCTGCCGCAATTCGGCGTGACGCTCGACGCATTCCTGGTCGCCGTGCTGGCGCTCGGGCTGAATGTCGGCGCGTATGGTTCCGAATGCGTGCGCGGCGCCATCCAGTCGGTGCCGCGCGGCCAGTGGGAAGCCGGAACCGCGCTCAACATGAGCCGCTCGCAGATGCTGCGCCGGATCATCCTGCCGCAAGCTTTCATCGCCATGATCCCGCCCTGGGGCAATCTGTTCATCGAGCTTCTGAAATCGACCGCGCTGGTCTCGCTGATCACGCTCACCGATCTTGCCTTCAAGGCGCAGCAGATGAACCAGAACACGTTCAAGACCATTCCGATCTTCACGCTCGTGCTTTTGATGTACCTCGCCATGTCGCTGGTCATTTCCATCGGTATGCGGCTCCTCGAAAGGCGGGCCTCGCTCGGCCTGGCGCGGGGGAGGGCGGCATGATCTGGGATTGGGATTTTACCTTCCAGATCCTGCCCGTGCTGGCGCAGGCGGCCGTCGTGTCGATCGAGGCGACGCTTCTCGGCTTCGTCATCGCAGCGACGCTCGGCCTGGTCCTGGCCGTGATCCGCATCGCCGTGCCGTGGACGGCCTGGACGATCTCCGTGCTGATCGAGCTGATCCGCTCGACGCCGCTGCTCATCCAGATCTTCTTCATCTATTTCGTCTTTCCGAAATTCGGCCTCGTGCTCGACGCTTTCACCGCCGGCGTCATCGCCATCGGCATCCACTACGCAGCCTATTGCTCGGAGGTCTATCGCGCGGGCTTCGACAACATCCATCGCGGCCAGTGGGAAGCTTCGATCGCGCTCAATCTCTCGTCCTGGACGACCTTTCGCGACATCATCATCCCGCAGGCGATCCCGCCGATCGTGCCGGCGCTCGGCAACTATCTCGTCGCGCTGTTCAAGGAAACGCCGCTGCTTTCGGCGATCGCGGTGCTGGAGCTCATGCAGACCGCCAAGATCATCGGCTCCGAGACGTTCCGCTACACCGAGCCGATCACGCTGGTCGGCCTGTTCTTTCTGGCGATGAGCCTCGTATCGGCCGCGCTCATCCGTGCCCTCGAACGCCTGCTCAACAGAAGGACCGTACGATGACCGAGCAACCGATGGTCCGCTTCGACAACGTTTCCAAACGCTACGGCGCGCTGACCGTTCTCGACGGCCTGAACCTCGATATCGCGCGCGGCGAGAAGGTGTCCGTCATCGGTCCGTCCGGCTCCGGCAAGACCACGGTCCTGCGCATGCTGATGACGCTGGAAACGATCAATGACGGCGTCATCTGGGTCGAAGGCGAGCCGCTGACGCATATGCAGCAGAATGGAAAACTGGTGCCCGCCAACCTCGCGCACATCCGGCGCATCCGGGCGAAGATCGGCATGGTGTTCCAGTCCTTCAACCTGTTCCCGCACATGACCGCCATGGCCAATTGCATCGAGGCGCCGATCACCGTGCTCGGCATGAAGCGCGCGGATGCCGAGGCGCGCGCGGCCGAGCTTCTCGACATGGTCGGGCTGTCGCAGAAGAAGGATCACTATCCCTCCCAGCTCTCCGGCGGCCAGCAGCAGCGCGTCGCCATCGCCAGGGCGCTGGCGATGCGGCCCAAGATCATGCTGTTCGACGAGGTGACGTCGGCGCTCGACCCGGAACTTGTCGGCGAAGTGCTGCAGGTGATAAGGCAGATCGGCCGCGAGCATGATCTGACGATGCTCATGGTCACCCACCAGATGGGCTTCGCCAAGGAGTTTTCCGATCGCGTCTGCTTCTTCTACCAGGGCAAGATCTGCGAGCAGGGGCCACCGAGCGAGCTTTTCGGCGCACCCAAGAATGAGCGGACGCGGCAGTTCCTGCATGCCGTCCTGGAGGCTGGATGACGTTTGACACGGATGCCTCGCCCGCGACCATGGCCGCGTCGCCCCCGCGTCCGCTTTCGGCGCGAGAACGGTTCGAACGCATCTACCTGATCCTGCGCGACCGCATCTGCCTGCTCGACTATCCGCCGGGAAGCAGGCTCTCCGAGGAGGAACTCGCCCAGGAATTCGAGATCAGCCGCACGCCGGTCCGGCGCGTGCTGGCGCGCCTCGAGTCGGAAGGCCTGGTTCAATCCGTCCACGGCGTCGGCACCATAGTGACCGACGTCGACATCGAGGAATTGCAGCAGGTCTATCATCTGCGCCTGGAACTGGCGCTTCTGGTCGGCAAGCTCTCGCCGATTCCGCGCACCGCGGCGGATCTCGATCGGATCCGGGCGCTGATTGCCCGCTGCGATTCCGACATGCTCAATCCAGACCAGCGCGCCTTCCTGCAGCTCAACATGGATTTCTTCACCGAACTGTCGGGCATGACCGGGAACCAGCCGCTGCGCGAGATCAGCGAGAGGCTGTATTTCCAGGTGGCGCGCGTCGTCCTCAAGATGATGCCGCAGCTGGGGCTCGTGGAGGAGTTCACCGCGTTCCGCCGCGAAATGGAGGAGGTCCTGGCCGCAGCCGAGATCGGCGACTGGGAATCGATCGGGCACATAAGGCGCGCCCACATCTCCATGAGCTTCCTGCGCATGATGCGCCACGCCGGCGCGGCCGGCGATTAGGATAAGGCGCGCAATCTTGCGCCAGCCCTTCTTATGCGGGGAGCGTCCCGGCTCGCTGACACTTACTCGCGAGCTGCGCAGGTCGCAGCCGCGGCATTCGGCCTCCCCGGAGCGGTTTGCAACATTAATTCCAGGTGACGCGAACAGGGCCTTGGAAGTTCTCGACCTGGTCAACCGTCTTCATCAACGCAATCCGATAGGCGCTCTTGTTTGCCAAGTCGTCCCAGATGAAGAACGCGACAACAGCGGCGGCGATCAATAGGATCGGTCGCATCGGAACCTCCCTCAAAGCCCCTCGTACGCGCGCCGCTATTATGATCTTGCTGAGCTTTTAATACAAGAAGTTGCTAATATATGCGCATTGATCAGCCGCGCCACCACCCAGCCTTCAAAGCCATGAGGGTAAGTGAGATCGCCACGGCGACCGCGATCGAAGCCCAAACAACCGCCTTGCCGGTCAGGCGCCGTCGGCGGCCTTGCCTCTTGCGCTTTCACCACCTGTCGGCCTGGTCGGCACCGATATTGTCCGCAGCCCCCCTCTTAAGCGGGCTGGAGCCTTCCGGCTGAAAAGACTTCGCCGATGGAGCTTTGGCCGGATCGTCCCGAGCGTGCGCGCATCCTCAAAACGAGCAGCCGCGCGGCCGCAAACGGCGTCATAGCGAGAAAGGCGAACGTGACGGCAAGGAAAACCGACGGAATGCAGATCATCCCGCTGGGATCGAAGCAAACAGATTCCATGATGTACCCCTTCAAAACCACTTGTTGCGCGTGGGTAGCCTCCCTGACCCCAGGATGCTCCTCGTTTGGGGGGAATTCAAGCGTTTGCTAATTTTCTGAGCGCTGTCGCCCCATGACTACCACCCTAAGTGGATTATCTGAGACAGATCGGCGATGTCGCCATAGATCATCGAACCTTTGACGAGAAAACACTTGCCCGCCAGGACCTCGAAGGGCCGGCTTGACGCGGTGCAGACTGGTGCGACCTTACGGTCCTTGGCTTCGGCACAATCGACGCTGATCGCGAGGATAGCGATAGCAATGAGAGTCGTTTTGCTCATGTCTAACCCCAAAGCCCAACTGGCTTCTAGGGCCGCAAAACCGGGTTGCCGTCCGTCAAAGTAGCATCCGGCGATAATGTGTTTCATTCTGTCGATTGGAGACGTGGGCTCATCTATTTGCGGTAGGGCGCAAATAGGGTTCAACCTCCGCCAGGGATCTGGCATAGCCACGGGCCGACATCCGTGCGCGGGCGACTGTATGTCGCCAAGTTGGCGCTTGACGCCCATAAACGCGACGTTGGAAGCTTTCGAGGTCCACTTAGTCTCGGTAAGTGATTGAAATTGCTTGGCTGGGGAACCTGGATTCGAACCAGGACTAACGGAGTCAGAGTCCGCTGGTCTACCGTTAACCTATTCCCCAGCAGGCGCGGTCGGTAACGCGCGAAGCGGGCGGCTCAAGCGCCGCGAGCGCTGCCTTGTAGCCGCCGCCCGAAAATAGTCAACCCCGCGCCGCAGTTCAACCGCAGCCTTTTTTCTCCTTCGGCCGCTGAGCGCTTGGGACGGCTCAGCGGTCGCCGCGGCTGTATTGCGAATGCTCGAAGAACAGCACCACGCCGAGCCCGATGAGCAGCGGGACGATCAGGTAGAACATGCGGAACACCAGGAGTGCCGCCAGCACGCCGACCGGATCCATGTCCGAAAAGCCGGTGAGGAAGACGACCTCGAACACGCCGAGCGCGCCCGGCGCATGCGACAGCAACCCCACCGAGAAGGACACCATGAACACGCCGAGCACGACGAAATAGCCGGGATTGCCGGCCGCCGGCAGGGCAAAGTAGATGATCGCTGCGGCCGCCAGCAGCTCGACCGGGCCGACAAGCAACTGCCGCGCCACGATCGGCAGCGCCGGATAATGCAGCTGGAAGCCGCCGATCTTGAGGGGCCTCAGATGCAACCAGCTGCCGAAGACGTAAGCGCCGACCAGGATCAGCATTGCGAGGCCCGCGGCTATCGCCGGTCCGTGATGCGGCGCGCCGGAGAAGCGATCGACGATCTGCGGTTCGAGCACCAGCACGAGGCCCCCGACGAGCAGGCTGGAGAGCACGAAGGTGATCCAGCAGATCGCCACCAGCACGCCGACGTCCTGGCCGGTGAGGCCCCTCGTGCCATAGGCGCGGTAGCGGATCACGGCGCCCGAGATCACCGAGCCGCCGATATTGTGCGACAGCGCATAGGTGGTGAAGGAGCAAAGCGTGACGAAGAGCCACGACACCTTTTTGCCGATATGGAGCAGCGCGATGTGGTCGTAGCCGGCAAGCGAGGCATAGGCGACGATCGAGCTCAGCGCCGCCAGTATCCAGCCGCGCGGCGGAATGGCGGCGATGCCATCCCAGACGTCGTCGATCGAGATGCCGCGCAGCTCGTGCCAGAGCAGGAGCAGCGAGAAGATGACCGCTCCGATGCCGATGACCGGCCAGAAATAACGCCTCCAGTTCATGGCGAGATCGTCATTCGTTGCAGCTCATGGATTGCGTGTTGCCCGGCCTCTGTCCCTCATTTTGAGACATGCCCGATCGAAGCCGGCTATTCAACTGCGAAGCACCGCCCCCTTGCGGGAGACAGGTGGCGGCAAAAATCGGACCATGCGCTCTTGGTGATTGTCAAACGCGCTGCTAGTCTGGCGTCAACTTGAAACAGATCGAGGTGCCTGCTGCGTCCTTTCCGGTTCGCGCGGCGCCGGAAGGAACAGAAGTGGAAGACCACGACACCGGCGCCGGCGCGTCGGAAGTGGGCATGTCTGGGGCGTCGCCGGTGGAGCAGGCGAGCCCGTCTACGGCGCGATTCAGCCGTCATGCGGGCGCGCATGCCAGACATTCCGACCAAAGACATGCCGACCATCAAGGCGAGAACCAGAAGGGCAAGACGCGCAAGCGCCGCAAGCGCAGGCGCGGCCGTAAGGTTTTCGTGCGCGACGAAAACGGCGCCATAACGCCACCGGCGGCTGCCGGCGCTCCCGCCAGCCATGCGCCTCAGCCCGTTGTGGCAACGTCACAGCCGCGGCCGCCGGTTCCCAACGTGCCGCGCCCGCCGCTGCAGGAACTGCCGGTGTTCGCGGCGCTCGATCTCGGCACCAACAACTGTCGGCTGCTGGTGGCGGTGCCCGGCCGCCACGGCCAGTTCCGCGTCATCGATGCCTTCTCGCGCATCGTCAGGCTGGGCGAGGGGCTTTCCGCCAGCGGCCGGCTCGGCCAGGCCGCCATGGACCGCGCCGTCGAGGCGCTCAAGATCTGCGGCGACAAGCTGCGCAACCGCAAGATCAGGAAGGCGAGGCTGATCGCCACCGAAGCCTGCCGCTCCGCCGCAAACGGCGTCGAGTTCCTCGACCGGGTCGAACGCGAGGCGGGGCTCAAGCTGGAGATCATCGACCGCCAGACCGAGGCCCGCCTGGCCGTCTCCGGCTGCGGCTCGCTGGTCGAGCGCGACACGCGCGGCGTGGTGCTGTTCGATATCGGCGGCGGCTCGTCCGAGATCGCCCTGATCGACCTCAGCCGAGGCCAGCGCTCGCCGCGGCTCGCCAACCACATCGTCTCCTGGACGTCGCTTCCCGTGGGCGTCGTCTCGCTTGCCGAGCGTTTTGGCGGCCGCACGGTGACGCGCGAGACCTTCACCGCCATGGTCGACGACGTCGCGGTGCGGCTCAAGGCTTTCGACGGGCGCGACCGGCTCGCGCATGTGCTGGCCAGCCCCCAGTTCCACCTGCTTGGCACCTCCGGCACGGTGACGACGCTGGCCGGCGTCCATCTCGATCTCGAGCGTTACGATCGCCGCCGTGTCGACGGGCTGTGGATGGACCGCCAGAGCGTCGACCGCATGGTCGAGAAGCTCATCGGCTGGGATTTCCAGCAGCGCGTCGCCAATCCCTGCATCGGCGCCGACCGCGCCGATCTCGTGCTTGCCGGCTGCGCCATCCTGGAAGCGATCCGCGGTGTCTGGCCCTCCGAGCGCCTGCGCGTCGCCGATCGCGGCCTGCGCGAGGGCATATTGAGCGAGCTGATGGCCGATGACGGCGTCTGGCGCAACGATGGGCGCCGCGCATGATCCCAAAAAGTGGCTGCGTTGTTTTGATGGGCAGTCGACCCCCACTCCGTCGAGCTTCGCTCGACACCTCTCCCCCGATCGACGGGGG
>SUGL01000064.1 GCA_004963905.1 Mesorhizobium sp. | reverse complement strand
ACCTCCCGGTAAAAACCGAAAAGTGTTACCCATGTGTCCGGTACAAATCGTCACCTATGTCGCGGGTCGCTCATTCTCCCGACACTCACTTTCGCCGAAGCCACCGGTTACGATCGCGACTTTGCCAGCAAGTCTCATATCCGGTCCTCCGTTGCCGGAACCATCGGGGAAGACGCGCGCGTTGCGCAGTCCGATTATCTGAACGCCCTTTTAGCTTTCCTTGTTTGAGGTCGCCCGCACCGGGAGTAATAGTCGGCGCGAAATTGCCAGGAGGAGACGATGACGCTGAACTTCGACCCGAGGGCGAAGGCCACGACGCTTTACCATGGCGAGTTCCGGCCGATGTTCATCGGCGGCAAGTGGGTCGCGGCGCAGTCTGGGGAGCAGATGCAGGCGTTGAACCCGGCGACGGGAGAGGTGCTGGCCACGGTGCCGCGCGGTTCGGCCGCCGATATCGACGTGGCGGTGGCCGCCGCGCGGGCGGCCTTCGAAGGCCCCTGGTCCAAATTCTCCCCTTACGAGCGCCAATGCGTGCTTCTGCGGATCGCAGACCTGTTCGAGAAGCATTGGGAGGAGCTCAGCGTCTCCGACACGCTCGACATGGGGCTGCCGATCACGCGCACGCTTGCCAACCGGCGCCGGGTCATCGGCATGCTGCGATTCTACGGCGGCATGGCGACCGCGCTCAATGGCGAGGCGATCGACAATTCCATTCCCGGCGAGATCGTCACCTTCACCCGGCGCGAGGCCGTCGGCGTGGTCGGCGCGATCATTCCCTGGAACGCGCCGACCGCCGCCTCGATCTGGAAGATCGCGCCGGCTTTGGCCACCGGCTGCACCGTCGTCCTGAAACCCTCGGAGGATGCGTCGCTGACGCCGCTATTGATCGCGCGGCTGATGCAGGAAGCGGGCGTGCCCGACGGCGTGGTCAACGTGGTCACCGGAACGGGCGCGGAGGCGGGTGCCCGACTGGCGGAGCATCCCGACGTCAACAAGATCGTTTTTACCGGCTCGACGCTGACCGGGCAGGCCATCGCGCGGGCGGGTGTCACCAACCTCAAGCGCGTCTCGCTCGAGCTCGGCGGCAAGTCGCCGATCATCGTCTGCCGCGACGCCGATATCGACAAGGCTGTTCCGGTCGCGGCGATGGCGGTGTTCGTGCATTCCGGCCAAATCTGCATCGCCGGTTCGCGGCTGTTCGTGGCGCGCGAGATCCACGACGAGTTCATCCGCCGGATCGCCGAGTTTGCCGGCAAGCTGCGCATCGGCCACGGCATCGAGGCGGAAACCGAAATCGGCCCGCTCATCAATGCAAGGCAGGCAAGCAAGGTGGAGGGTTACATCAGGGCCGGCAGCGACGAGGGTGCTGAACTGGTCGCCGGCGGCTCACGGCTGACGGGCGCGCTCTATGACGGCGGCAACTTCATCGCGCCGACCGTCTTCGGCGCGGTGTCGGACGGGATGACCATCGCGCGGGAAGAAATCTTCGGACCGGTCATTTCGGCGATGCCTTTCGACACGCTGGATGAAGTCGTCGCGCGGGCCAACGCAACGCCTTACGGCCTCGCGGCCGGCATCTTCACCACCAATCTCGGCACCGCGCACAAGCTTGCCCGCCGCGTCAAGGCCGGTTCGGTCTGGGTCAACATGTACCACGCCATCGACCCGGCCGTGCCTTTCGGCGGCATGAAGATGTCCGGCTACGGTCGCGAAGGCGGCATCGAGCATCTGCATGAATATCTGGAAACGAAGGCGGTCTGGATCCAGACCGATTGATACTCAGGCGAGGCCGGCCTGACCTGGATCTCGACACAGCCGCTTTTCTGCCTCCCAACTTCTCGGCTCCGAGCGAACGGCCTATTCCAGAAACATCAAGGCTGTGGCCAGAAATCCCATCCCGAAGCAAGAGGCCATCGAATAGACGATCATCCCAACAGCCAGATATGCGCCATCGCCTGACGGTATATGACTGCCGACGGTACCGAACGCCACTAGCCAGCACGCTACCGTCAACCCGATGATCGCCCCAATGGCGAGGTTCTTGATCACAAAGAGCACCAGTGGAGGCATGAACCATGATCCCGGAGCATTCGCGGCGCAGCCACCGCTTGCCGCGTACGCGAATTCAGCAACTGCCACTTAACGCCGAACACGCATCCGGGTTGCTCCTCTGCACCGGAAAGCGCGGCTTCGATTCCATCGCATTAGGCGATCTTCGGCGCGAAGGCCGGACCAAGGCCAGGCGGCGCCGCCGTCACGTTGCAAAATCTCAGGAAGCTTCGGCGGGCAATCCCCTGCTGTCGCATGACTTCATAGAAGGTCAGGGCCAACCCGCCTCTTGGTCACTGCGGACGCTCAGAGAGGGTCAAGGCGCAGTTTGTTGCGGGCGACCTTCCAGGCGGATTCGACGTGCCGGCGCGCCGCCGCCTCCGCTTCCTCTGGCTTGCGCGCCCTGATCGCGTCCATGATCGCGTTCATTTCGGCTATCGCCGGCTCGCGCCGGTTCACGGAGGCGATCGTCATCGAACGCAGCTGGTTGATGCGCACATTCAGCCCGCTGACTATCTCCCAGGCGACACGCTTGTCAGCCGCCTCGAACAGCGCTTCGTAGAACTTCGTCGTCGCGCGCATCACCGCCGGCGGCTTACCCGAGGCCCAGGCTTCGAAGAGCTCGCTGAGGGCATGCTCCAGCTCTGCCAGTTGCGCGTCGGTCGCCGATTGCGCGCAGGCGCGCGCCGCGATCCCTTCGAGCAGGGCCCTGAGCTCGTAGATCTCGTCGGTGCGGCCGAGATCCGGCTTGGCTACCGCCGGCCCGTGTCCGGGGATCATCTGCACGAGGCCTTCAGCCTCCAATTGCCGCAAGACCTCGCGCACAACCGAACGGCTGACGCCGAGCTGATCGCAAAGCGGCCGCTCGACCAGCCTTTCGCCCGGCTGGAAATGAAAATCCATGATTGCTTCGCGCATGCGCTCGAGCGCCAATGTTCTCAAGGTCTTGGCGCTGCGATCGATACGAAGCGTGTCGTCCTGCATGTGCTTGCTCCCTGCGTCGCCACGAAAACAGATTCCATGGCCGATTGACAAGGTATTTGGTGCTCCATAGTATGGTATACCATAAGACGACACAGGAAATGGCGTTTTCGCGAGCGCCGCCCGACAGAGGTTTCCATGCAGCCGGCCATTCGCAAGATCGTCACCTACGTCGAGAACACGCTGATTGAAGGCGGCAAGGCAGCGCCGAGGCCGCTGCGCCTGATCGGCGTCGCCGCTGTGCTGGCGAACCCCTGGGCGGGTCGCGGCTTCACCGAGGATCTTTCGCCCGAGATCCGCGCCTATGCGCCGGTGCTCGGAGAGATGCTTACCCGCGAGATCATTGCCGCCGCCGGTTCGGCCGAGGCGATCGAAGGCTACGGCAAGGCCGCCATGTGCGGCACGTCGGGCGAGATCGAGCACGCCTCGGCGCTGATCCACACGCTGCATTTCGGCAACCACTACCGCCGCGCCGTCGGCGCCAAGACCTACCTCGCCTTCACCAATCTGCGCGGCGGTCCGAACACGCCGATCATGATCCCGCTGATGGACAAGAACGACGAAGGCCGGCGCTCGCACTATCTGACCGTGCATTTCCAGATCGGCGACGCGCCCGCGCCGGACGAGCTGGTCGTGGCGCTCGGCGCTTCCATCGGCGGCCGCCCGCACCACCGCATCGGCGACCGTTATCAGGACCTCAAGGAGCTCGGGGACCTGCATGGCTGACACCGTCGCATCGGAATGGACCCGGGCCACCGCGCCCGACGGCACCGGCTTCATCCGAGCCGGATCGGGCGCACCGGTGCTCTTCATTCACGGCGTAGGCATGAACGCAGCGATCTGGCAGCCGCAGATCGAGCGGATGGCCAGCAGCTTCGACGTCATCGCCATCGACATGCTCGGTCACGGCGTCTCGCCGCTGCCGCCGCAGGTGCCGGAGCTGGCCGACTTTGCCAGGCAGGCGATCCGGCTGCTCGATCATCTCGGTCTCAAATGCGTATCGGTCGTCGGCCACTCGATGGGCGCGCTCGTCGCGCAGGAACTCGCTCTGCTCGCGCCGGAACGCGTCAGCCGCATCGTTTCGCTCAACGCCGTGTTCCGCCGGCCGCCCGAGCTTGCCGAAGCGGTTCGCGAACGCGCAGCCGCGCTTACCGGTCGCGGCGACCCGGCAGGTGCCGCACAGACGATTGCGCGCTGGTTCGGCGATCCGGTTCCGGCCGAGCTTGCGGCGGCCGCCGGAAAGACGGCGGCGGCGTTGAGCGAAGTCGACCCCGAAGGCTATGCCCGCACCTACCGCCTGTTCGCCCGTGCCGATGGCGACCACGCCGAGCGCCTGCCGACGCTGGCCGTGCCCGCCCTGTTCATGACCGGCTCGGAAGACAAAAACTCGTCGCCGGCAATGTCGGCCGCCATGGCCAGGCTTGCACGTCATGGCCGCTGCACCGTGCTCGCGGGCGAAAGGCATATGATGGCGGTGGCGGCGCCCGACCTCACCACGCGGCACATCGTCGACTTCCTCGCCGAAGGCGAAGTCGCCGAGCAAGGCAACGGGGCGGATGCCAGTTTCGACAGCGGCGAGTTCCGCCGCGCGCTGGGTTCTTTCCTCACCGGCGTCACCATCGTCACCACGATCGGACCGGAAGGCGAGCCGCGCGGCTTCACCGCCAACTCCTTCACCTCGGTCTCGCTCGACCCGCCGCTGGTGCTCGTCTGCATCGCCCACAAGGCGCTTGGCCACCCGGTGTTCGCGACATCGAAAAGCTTCGCCATCAACGTCTTGAACGAGAGCCAGAAGCAGGCTTCCGGCATCTTCGCCTCGAAAGCGGCCGATAAATTCGCCTCAGTCGACTGGCGCCCGGGACAGACCGGCAGTCCGGTTCTCGACGGCTCGGTCGCAACCTTCGACTGCGATATGGAGCGGCTGGTCGAGGCGGGCGACCATTCGATCCTGATCGGCCGCGTCCGCGATTTCCAGCACAACGCCGCGCAGCCGCTCGGCTACTGCCGCGGCGCCTATGTCACGCCTGGCCTCAGCCAAGACGCGCTCGCCGCCGCCCAGCCCGGCACCGATGTCGGCGCCATCCTCGAAAACGGCGGCAGGATCCTGTTCCTCGAAAGGCCGGACGGCTCGTTCGAGCTGCCGCGAGGACAGGGGCTGGGCTCCGCTGGCGACAGCAAGAGCCTCAGGGGATTGCTTGCGGCGAGGGCCATCGAAGCGCAGCTCGGCTTCCTTTTCGCTGTCTGGGACGATGCTGGAAATCAATCGCGCTCGCATGTCTATTATCGCGGCACCTTCGATGTGCCGGCCTCCAGCGACCGCGGCATCCGGCTGATCGACATCGACGCTATCGAGGGCTTGCAGATCGCCGACCCGGCGACCCGCTCCATGCTTGCCCGCTACGTGCGCGAATGCACAGAGGACGCTTTCGGCGTCTATGTCGGCAACGAGGTCGAAGGCGAGGTGCGGCCGCTCGCCCGGTCCGATGCCGCTCCGCTCAATGAAGGTGACCAGGGATGAAGTTCTCGCTCTTCGTGCATATGGAACGCTCGGATCTCGCCAAGCCGCATTCGGAGCTGCTGGGCGAGCTGGGAGAGCTGGTGCTGCTGGCCGAAGAGGCCGGTTTCGAGACGGCCTGGATCGGCGAGCATCACGGGATGGAATTCACCATCTCGCCCAATCCATTCATCAACATCGCCTATCTGGCGGCCAGGACCAGCCGCATCCGTCTCGGCACCGGAACCATCATCGCGCCCTTCTGGCACCCGATCAAACTTGCCGGCGAAGCGGCGATGACCGACGTCATCACCGGCGGCAGGCTGGATGTCGGCATCGCACGCGGCGCTTACAGCTACGAATACCAGCGCGTCTTCCCCGGGCTCGACGCGTGGGGCGCAGGCCAGCGCATGCGGGAAATCATACCGGCGATCCGTGGCCTCTGGGACGGCGACTACGAGCACGCGGGCGAGTTCTGGCAGTTCCCTCCCACCACCTCCTCGCCCAAGCCTTTGCAAAAACCCTGCCCGCCGATCTGGGTGGCGGCGCGCGATCCGAACTCGCATGACTTTGCGGTGGCCAACAAATGCAAGGTGCAGGTGACGCCTCTGGCCTCCGGCGACGAGGAGGTCGCGAGCCTGATGCAGCGCTTCGATGCCGCCTGCGCCGCGCATCCGGATATCCCAAAGCCGGAGATCATGCTCTTGATGCACACATTCGTCGCCGAGGACGCAGCCGAAGCCGATCGGCTGAGCCAGGATCTGTCGAGCTTCTACTGCCAGTTCGGCGCCTGGTTCCAGAACAAGAAGCCGGTGCATCAGGGCATATTGGAGCCACTGACCGCTGACGAAATTGCCGCCATGCCGCAATACGCGCCGGACAAGATGCGCCAGAACCTGGTGATCGGCGAGGCCGACGAGGTCATTCGCCGGCTGAAGATCTATGAGGCGCTCGGCTACGACCAGTATTCGATCTGGATCGACAGCGGCCTTTCGCACGAGCGCAAAAAGAAATCGCTGCAACTGTTCACCGACCGGGTGATGCCGGCCTTCCTCTGATCGCGAGCTTCCATGACCGACGCTCTTTTCAGGAACTTCATCGACGGCCGCTTCGACGAGCCGTCCGCTACCTTCGACAGCGTCGACCCCTCGACCGGCGCGCCATGGGCGAAGATGCCGGCGGCGAGCGAAGCCGATGTCGACCGCGCCGTGGAAGCTGCGCACCGCGCGCTGCGCTCGGGCCCTTGGCGGACGATGACCGCGACCGCGCGTGGAAAACTGCTGGTCAGGCTCGGCGACCTAGTCGCCGCCAATGCCGGCCGCCTCGCCGAGCTAGAGACGCGCGACACCGGCAAGATCATCCGCGAAACGCGCGCGCAGATCGCCTATGTCGGCGACTACTACCGCTACTATGGCGGGCTGGCCGACAAGCATGAAGGCGCGCATGTGCCGATCGACAAGGTCGACCTCGACGTCACCATCCGCCGCGAGCCGATCGGCGTCGTCGCCGCGGTGGTGCCGTGGAACTCGCAGCTCTTCCTCTCGGCGGTGAAGCTCGGCCCGGCGCTGGCGGCCGGGTGCACGGTGGTGCTCAAGGCCTCCGAGGACGGCCCGGCGCCGCTGCTCGCCTTCGCCGAGTTGATTGGCGAAGCCGGCTTTCCGGCTGGCGTGGTCAGCATCCTCACCGGCTTCGGCCAGGAGTGCGGCCAGCGCCTGACCAGCCATCCGCTGGTCTCGCGCGTCGCCTTCACCGGCGGTCCGTCGACGGCGCGCGCCATCGTCAGGAACACGGCGGAGAACCTCGCCCACACGACGCTCGAGCTGGGCGGCAAGAGCCCCGTCGTCGTCTTCGCCGATGCCGATCTCGACAGCGCCGCCAATGCGGTCGTCGCTGGTATCTTCGCGGCGACCGGTCAGAGCTGCGTCGCCGGATCGCGGCTGCTCATCGAGCGTCCGGTGAAGCAAGAATTCCTCGACCGGCTGAAGCGCAAGGCCGAAGCGATCCGCATCGGCGACCCGCAGGATCCGGCCACCGAAATGGGACCTCTAGCCACGCTGCGCCAGCGCGACAGGATCGAGGCGGTCGTGGCCGAAAGCCTCGCCGCCGGCGGCATGCTTATCACCGGCGGCAGGCGCCCCGACATCGGCGCCGGCTTCTACTACGCGCCGACGATCATCGACGCCGGCGACGTCAACCTGCCTTGTGTGCGCGAGGAACTGTTCGGCCCGGTGCTCAGCGTGCTTGCCTTCGACACCGAGGCTGAGGCACTGGCTTTAGCCAACGACACGCCCTTCGGCCTCGCCTCCGGCGTCTTCACCTCGAATCTCGGCAAGGCGCACCGCATGGCGCGCGACATCCATGCCGGCGTCGTCTGGGTCAACACCTACCGCGCCGTGTCGCCGCTCGTCCCCTTCGGCGGCTACGGCCTGTCCGGTCTCGGCCGCGAGGGCGGGCTGGACGCCATCCGCGATTACACGCGCTCGAAATCCGTGTGGATCAAGACCTCGGACGAGCCGATCCCCGATCCCTTCGTCATGCGCTGAGAACGGCATGGCGAAGGTGAACCGACAAGAACAAGAAACGGAACAGAAAAATCAGAGGAGTATGACATGAGACTTATCCTAGCCGGCGTTCTCGCCGGACTGCTGGCGGCAACCGCCGCCAAGGCCGACGAGATGGTGTTCACCAGTTGGGGCGGCACCACGCAGGAAGCGCAGACCAAGTCCTGGGCGGAGCCGTTCGCGGCCTCGTCCGGCATCAAGGTGCTGCAGGACGGCCCCACCGACTACGGCAAGCTGAAGGCCATGGTCGACGCCAAGAACGTCACCTGGGACGTGGTCGACGTCGAGATGGACTTCGCCATCAAGGCGGCCAAGGACGGACTGCTCGAACCGATCGACTTCGCGGCCGTGCCGAAGGCCGATCTCGACCCGCGCTTCAGCAACGAGAACGCCGTCGGCAGCTTCTACTATTCCTTCGTGCTCGCCTGGAACAAGGGCGCCGTTTCGGGCGAACCGACGAGCTGGGCCGACATGTTCGACACCAAGAAGTTTCCCGGCAAACGAACCTTCTACAAATGGTCGGCGCCCGGCGTGATCGAGATCGCGCTGCTCGCCGACGGCGTGCCGGCCGACAAGCTCTATCCGCTCGACCTCGATCGCGCCTTCAAGAAGCTCGACACCATCAAGTCGGACATCGTCTGGTGGGGTGGCGGCGCGGAGTCGCAACAGCTGATCGCTTCGGGCGAGGCGGCTTTCGGCCAGCTCTGGAACGGACGTGTCTTCGCCCTGGAAAAGGACGGCGCCGATGTCGGTGTCTCCTGGAACCAGAACCTCACCGCCGCCGACGTTCTCGTCGTGCCGAAGGGCGCCAAGAACAAGGACAGCGCCATGAAGTTCCTCGCCGCCGCCACCAGCCCGACTGGCCAGGCGAAGTTCGCCGAGGCCAGCGGCTACGCGCCGATCAATACCAAAGCCAAGGCCGAGATGTCCGCGGACGTGGTGAAGGGCCTGCCCGACGCCCATGTCGACGGCCAGATCAATCTCGACATGAACTACTGGGCCGAGCATCGCGACGAGATCGCGACGCGCTGGTACGCCTGGCAGACCAAGTAGCCCAACGACAGGAGCGGGGCGCGGCAGCGCGCCCCGCTTGAAAGGGACGTCCCATGACGGCGAATGCTTTCAGACGCCAGTCCTTTGCCGGCCTGCCGGCCGGCAGCGGCGGTGCCGTGCCGGCGCTCGCGCTGGTCGGCCTGTTCTTCATCGTGCCGGTGGTCGCGCTCTTGCTGCGCAGCGTCACCGATCCCGGGCCCGGCCTGCAGAACTACGCCGCGCTGTTCGGAAGCGGCACCTATATACGGGTGTTCCTCAACACTTTCCTGGTCGCTGCCGTCGTCACCGCCGTCACCATTCTCGTGGCGTTTCCGGTTGCCTGGATGCTGGCGATCATGCCGCCGGCGCTCGGCTCGATCGTCTTCGGCATCATCATCCTGTCGATGTGGACCAACCTTCTCACCCGCACCTATGCCTGGATGGTGCTGCTGCAGCGCACCGGCGTCATCAACCGGGCGCTAATGGGGCTCGGCATCATCCATGAGCCGCTGCCGCTCATCAACAACCTGACGGGCGTCACCATCGGCATGGTCTACATCATGCTGCCGTTCATGATCCTGCCGCTGGTCGGCGCGCTGCGCGCGATCGACCCGATGACGCTGCGCGCCGCAGCCCTTTGCGGCGCAAGCCCGGCCCAGGCGTTCCGCCGCATCCTGCTGCCGCTGTCGCTGCCCGGCATCGCCGCCGGCGGGCTGATGGTCTTCGTCATGTCGCTCGGCTATTTCGTGACGCCGGCGCTGCTCGGCGGCACGTCGAACATGATGCTGGCCGAAATGATCGCCCAGACGGTGCAGTCCCTGCTCAACTGGGGGCTGGGAAGTGCCGCTGCCTTCGTGCTGCTTGTCGTCACCATGGCCCTCTACGCGGTCCAGCTGCGCCTGGTCGGCGCCAGGCGCCCGGCCGGAGGGCTTTGAGATGCTGCTCGACTACGACCGACTTGGGCGGCTGCGCGCAGCACTTGGCGGCTTCACCGCGCTGGTCGCCGCTTTCCTGCTGCTGCCGGTGGTCTTCATCGTCCTCTTGTCGTTCGGCTCGTCGCGCTGGCTGGCCTTTCCGCCGCCCGGCTGGACGCTGAAATGGTATCAGGAGCTGCTCGCCGATCCGACCTGGATCGACGCGGCTTTGACCAGCGCGCGCATCGCCGCGATGGCCGCCATCCTCTCGGTGCTGATCGGCTTGCTTGCATCCTTCAGTCTGGTCAGGGGCGAGTTTCCCGGACGCCAATTGCTGCGCGGGCTGCTGCTCACGCCGATGGTGCTGCCGGTCGTCGTTTTCGCCATCGCCGTCTACGCCTTCTTCCTGCGCCTCGGCCTTGCCGGCACCACGGTCGGCTTCGTCATCGCCCACACCATACTGGCGCTGCCCTTCGCCATCATTCCGATCGCCACCGCGCTCGAGGGCTTCGACAAATCCATCGAGGACGCGGCGATCGTCTGCGGTGCCAGCCCGCTGCAGGCGAGGCTCAGGATCACGCTGCCCTCGATCCGCATCGGCATCTTCTCGGCCGCGATCTTTTCCTTCCTCGCCTCCTGGGACGAGGTGGTGGTGGCGATCTTCATGGCGAGCCCAACATTGCAGACCCTGCCGGTGAAGATCTGGGGCAGCCTGCGCGCCGACTTGAGCCCAGTCGTCGCCGCAGCCTCCAGCCTGCTCGTAGGCCTCACCCTGTGTCTGATGATCGTGACCGCACTCCTTCGCAGAAAACTGTCCAGATGACCCGGCCATTCCTCTCCATACGCGCGGTGAGAAAGACGTTCGGCGGCTTCGTGGCCGTCCACGACGTCACCATCGATGTGCCCAAGGGCGAATTCCTGACCTTCCTCGGACCGTCCGGATCCGGCAAGTCGACGACGCTCTATGCGATCGCCGGTTTCCAGGACCCGACGTCGGGCGACGTGCTGCTCGAAGACAAGTCCCTGCTTACCGTGCCTTCCCACAAGCGCAACATCGGCATGGTCTTCCAGCGCTACACGCTGTTCCCGCATCTCAGTGTTGCCGAGAACGTGGCGTTTCCGCTGCGCGTGCGCCGCAAGCCGGACAGCGAGGTGAAACGCAAGGTCGCCGACATGCTGGCGCTGGTGCGCCTCGACAGTTTCGCCGACCGCTATCCGGGTGCGCTGTCGGGCGGCCAGCAGCAGCGCGTGGCGCTTGCCCGCGCGCTTGCCTACGATCCGCCGATCCTTCTGATGGACGAGCCGCTGTCGGCGCTGGACAAGAAGCTGCGCCAGGAAATCCAGGCCGAGATCCGCCGCATCCACCGTGAGACGGGGGTGACAATCCTCTATGTCACGCACGACCAGGAGGAGGCCCTGCACCTTTCCGACCGGATCGCCCTGTTCAGGAGCGGACACATCGCGCAGATCGGCACCGGCGAGGACCTCTATCTGAGGCCCGCGAACGAGTTCGTCGCCGGCTTCATCGGCAACTCCAATTTCTTGGCCGTCGAGCATCTGGAAACCGAAAACGGCGCAGCCGTGGTGCGGCTCGCCGACGGCTCGATCGTCAAGGGCGTTAAGGCAACCCATAAGCTCGACCGCGGCCAGAAGGCCAGGCTGATGGTGCGGCCGGAAGCCTTCCGCCTGACGCCCGTGCCGGGGAACGCGTCGCTCGCGGTGGAGATCGTGGACGCGGCCTTCTTTGGCGACCGCCGGCGCGTCGTGGCGCGCACGGCATCCGGCCAAGAGCTTGATGTGAGACCTGATGCGGCGGAGTTACCCGGCGCCCTATCGAGCACTCGGATTTCCTTCGATCCCGCGGCCGCTTTCCTGTTTCCGGACTGACGGCCGCCGCTTGCACCAGCAAGCTTCTGCGGCGGCGAGCAACGCCGAGCACGGTCAGCGGAACATCGAACCACCGTCGGCGAAGGCGGTGGGCGCCCAGCGCACCTTGCTCAATGGCGGCTTCGCGCCAACATCTTTTCGGCGAAGGCCTCCACCTCTCCCTCGCGAGGTTCCTTGCCGGTGTGCGTGAGCAGGTAGGCAGGCGTCAGGAAGAGACGGTTGCTAACCGGTTCGACGATCTCGAGCGAGTAATAGCCGATCTGCGTGAAGTAGAGCACGCGGGCCCGCACGAAGGCTTCCGTGTCCGCGTAGCCGTGGCGCGAAAACATCGCCCGGACGGCGTCGACCCGCGCATCGTCCTCCTCGGTCACGATCCGATGCACTTCGGTGGACTGGCGCGACCAGGCGCGCACGGCGAAATCCAACCGCGGATTGAACAGCGTTTCATCCAGCCAGCACTCGAAGACGTTGAGCACGGCTTGCGTTATCGACGCGGCGGGCCGGCCGGCCTGCTCGACGATGAAGCGGGTGTTGTTGTTGCGCCAATGGTCCAGAAGCTGATCCAGCAGATCCTGGCGGCTCTTGAAATACCAGTAGAAGCTGGAGCGGGAGACGCTCAGCTTCTGCCCGAGCGCAAGCACGCGTACCGCCTCGACGCCCTCGGAAATCAGCGTCTCCAGCGCGAGCTTCATCCAGTCCTCGCGCGTCACCTTGGTGTTGCCGGTCAAGCCGGACCGCCGCGCCACGTCTTCAGCACTGGAATCGGAGAGCATCGCGGCCTGACCAAAATTTAACCGCCGGCTAGATAGACCTGGAAGCGCAACCCTACAATCCCGATGATTGCTCGAGCCATTCCCAGAGGTAAGGCGCGAAGCCCCGCTCGACGTGGATACGGGCTCGGTCGGGACTGCCGAAGCGGTAGAACAAGACGTTGACGCCGGCAAAAAGCACCGAAGCCGAACGGCTTGCCTGTCCCGGATCGAGCGTCGTTGCCCTGGCGACCAGTCCGGCCAGACCCAGCCCCTCGATCTCGAACACATGCAGCCCGGCATCGACGACGGAGACCGCGAAGCCGGCCTCATGCCAGCCGGCCGCGATGGAGAAAGGCTGTTCGCCGACGGCGAGAACGCGATCGCGCGCGATCCGCACCATGTATTTGCCGCCGCCGGCAACCGCGCCGGCTCCGACGCCCTCACCCGCGAGGCCCGAAGCCTTCGACCAGGCCGCCAGGTCGCCGCTGACCAGAAGTTGGCACAGTCCGCCGAGCGCGCGCACGTCGAGGCCGTCCTTGCTCAGCACCGCGGTGGTCCAGTCAGGCGCCGTCGGCCATTTTTCGGCGAGGTTACGCATGGAGCCGCTTCCCTTCCGGATCGAAGGCGCAGGGAGCGACAATGGTTGCCTGCCGCACGACGCCGAGATGTTGAACGTCGATCGTTTCGCCATGCCGCGCGGCGCCGCGTTCGATGAGCGCCAGGGCGACCGGCCGCCCCAGGGTCGGGCTTTGATAGCTGGAGGTGACGAAGCCTATGCTTCTCAAGCGGCCCCCGCTTTTCTCGACGCCATGCGCGCCGGCCGCCAGCGGCGCCTCGCCGTCGGGGACCGCCAGGCCGACAAGCTGGTTGCGATCGGAGCGGTTCGCCGCTTCGTTGAAAAGCGAGCGCCGGCCGACGAATTCACCTGTACGTTTGGCGCGCGGCCCGGCCACACCCAGATCGTGCGGCATGATGTTGCCGTCGGTGTCCTTGCCGATGACGATGTACCCCTTCTCGGCGCGCAGGATCATCAGGGATTCGAGCCCGAGCAGAACGGCGTCGAACGCGCGTCCCTCTTGCCGCATGCGCTCCCACAGCGCCTCGGCCCGATCGGCGCGAATGGAGATCTCGTAGCTTCGGTCGCCGGTGAAGGAGACCCGGGTTATACGCACCTCGTCGCCGGCAAAGCGGCCGACGGCGACGGCCATGTTCGGCAGACTGGCATCGTCCAGCGCCGCACCCAGATCGAGCGCTTCCACCAACCCGCGCGCGTTCGGCCCCGACACCGTCAAGGTGGCGTATTGCGCGGTGGCGTTGTGGATATAGACCGCATCGCGGCCGAAACGATCCTGCCGCCACTCTTCCAGCCGGGCATGGACGGCGGCGACATGCGACGACGAGCAGGAGACGATGAAGCGGTGCTCGTCCAGACGAACAAGCACGCCGTCGTCGAAGACGACGCCGTTTTCCGACAGCATGAAGCCATAGCGGCAATGGCCAGGCTTTAGGGTCGACATGGTGTTGTAGTAGATGAAGTCGACGAATTCCGCCGCGCGCGGGCCGATGACTTCGATCTTGCCGAGCGTCGAGCCGTCGAAGAGTGCGACGGATTGCCGGGCGCGCCGCGCTTCCTCCTGGACCGCGGCGCCAGCGTCTCCGCTTCCGTAGTGAGCCGGCCTCAGCCAGCCGCCATATTCCTGGAAGACTCCACCCGCCGCGCGATGGTTCGCCTCCAGCGGCAGGCGGCGGATCGGGGCATGCATGCTGCCCCGGCGCGCTCCCGCCAGGCTGGCGAACGGCACAGGCGTGAATGGCGGCCGATAGGTCGTGGTGCCAACCTCGGGGATCGCGCGGCCGGTAACCTCGGCCAGCAGCGCCAGGCCGTTCAGGTTCGACGTCTTGCCCTGGTCGGTCGCCATGCCGAGCGTCGTGTAGCGCTTCAGGTGCTCGACGGAGACGAAATTCTCCCGCGCCGCGAGCTCGACGTCCTTGGCGGTGACGTCGCTCTGATAGTCGATCCAGACGCGGCCCTTGGCCTTGGGTTTCGGCCACAGGCTGACGACGCCCAGCGTCGCCTCCGCCCCGGTGCTGCGAGGCGCAGGCGACGACGAGGAGCCGTACCCGTCGAGAGCCGCCACGCCGCCGGCCAAAGCCTCGGAAAGCGAGACCGTGCCGGCCACGGCCCCGGCCACGCCGATCCCGTCGATGGCCTCTCCGGGGACGAAAGCCGCGAGGTCGTCGCTCCAGATGAGCTTGCCCTTTGCCTGCGAGAACAGGTGCACGGTGGGTGTCCAGCCGCCGGAGACGAGCACGCTGTCAGCCGCGAGCGCCGTGCCGTCGTCGAGCAGCACCCCCTGGACGGCACCGCGCCCGCGCGCCGCCGCGATCCTCCGCCCCGCCAGGACGCGGATATCGGTCTTCGCTTGCGCGCCGCCCTCACCCCGGCAATCGACCACCGTCACCGAAGCGCCGGCCGCGGCAAACGCCGAGGCCGGCTCGTAGACGCTGTCGTTGTTGGTCACGACGACGATTTGCCGACCCACAAGCACGCCATGCCGGCGCAGATAGGCAAGCGCGGCATCGGCGGAGAGTATGCCCGGAAGGTCGTTGTCGGCGAACGGAACCGGCCGTTCGATCGCGCCCGTCGCCAGCACGATGCGGCGCGGCCGCACGCGCCACAGCGTGTCAGGCCAGCCGTCACGATGCCGGCGGTTGAGCGCGACCAGATTGTGATCGTAGAGGCCGAAGGCGGTCGTTTCCATGAGCACGATGTGCCCGCCGCTCCTCAGCTTAGCCACGACCGCCTCGGCCCACTCGATGCCTTCCACACCATCGACCTCGCCGGCGCGGTGGCGCAGCGATCCGCCGGGATGCGTCCGGTCGTCCACCAGGACCACCGAATGCCCGGCCGCCGCAGCGTTTGTGGCCGCGGCCAAGCCGGCCGGCCCGGCGCCGACCACCAGGACGTCGCAATGATGATTGATCTGGTCCGCGGCCTGGCGGGGCTTCCAATCGCGGTCGACGACGCCAAGTCCGGCCATGGCGCGGATGCGCGGCTCGAACAGGTGCCAGTCCGGCCAGATGAAGGTCTTGTAGTAGAAGGCTGCGGGCAGGAAACGGGCAAAGCGGTCGAGCACCGCGTTGCGGTCTGCCAGCGCCGTCGGCGACGCGTTGACGCTTCTGACGACGACGCCGTCCGTCGCCGGCACGGTCGTCGCCCGCGCATTCGGCACGCGGCCGTCGGCGCTCTCCACATCGACCAGTGCGTTGGGCTCCTCGACCCCGAAGCCCCAGATGCCGCGCGGCCGGTGATATTTGAAGCTGCGGCCCACGACAGCCTGGCCGCTCGCCAGCAAGGCGGAGGCGATGGTGTCGCCGGCAAAACCCTCGATGCGCCTGCCGTCGAACGTAAAGGTCAGCGGGCGGTCGCGATCGATGTCGCTGCCGCCCTTGGCGAGACGGGACGCGCTCATGCGCCGTGCTCCGTCTCGCCGAGCACGGAAGAGCCCGAGACCTTGTGGCTGACGCTGTCGCGGCGCATCGCGAAGAACTCGCCGCAGGTCAGGTGCATCCAGATCTCGCGTGTCGGCCCCTTCGGATTGTCGCGCATGTGGAGATAGCCGGCCCAGCGCTCGGCCGTCACGTCGCCGCCGTCGGGCCTGAGATTGCCGGCCTCGCCGCCATAGTGAAATTCGCTTTCTTCGCGCGGCCCGCAGAACGGGCAGGGAAAGAGCTGCATCTTTTCTACACCTTCAATGGGCGATGCCGGAGCCGGCGGCCTCGTCGATCAGCCGGCCGCGGGCGAAGCGGTCGAGATCGAAAGGCCGGCTGATGTCGTGATGCCTGCCGGTGGCAAGCAGATGGGCAAGCAGCGTGCCGCCGGCCGGGATCGCCTTGAAGCCGCCCGTGCCCCAGCCGCAATTGAGGAACAGGCCGGGCAACGGCGATTCACCGATGATGGGCGAGGAATCCGGGACGACGTCGACGATGCCTGCCCATTGCCGCATCATCTTCAGTTGGCCGAAGATCGGGAACATGTCGAGCATGCCGGCGATCACGCCCTCCAGCACCGGCAGGTTGCCGCGCTGACCATAGGACGGGATGCGGTCGAGCGCGCCGCCGATGACAAGTTCGCCTTTGTCCGACTGGCTGACATAAACGCCCGTGTCCGGCGAGATCACCACCGTGTCGAGGATCGGCTTCACCGGCTCGGACACGCAGGCCTGCAATGCGTAGGAGTTGACCGGCAGGCGGAACCCCGCCTTCGCCGCCAGCACCGAGGAATGGCCGGCCACCGCCATCCCCGTACGCTCGGCCCGGATCTCACCGCGCGACGTGACGACGCCGCGGCAGCGCCCGTTCCCGATGATGAAGTCGGTAATTTCGCAGTTTTGGATGATGTCGACGCCGAGACGGCTTGCCGCACGGGCATAGCCCCAGGCGACGGCATCGTGACGGGCGGTGCCGCCGCTCGGCTGCCAGGTGCCGCCATAGACCGGATAGCGGGCGTCCGGGCTGAAATTATAGATCGGCACGACGCGGCGCACGTCCTCGACCGAGAATAATTCGCAATCGATGCCGTTGACCTGGATGGCGTTGACGCTGCGCGCCGCGGTTTCCATTCCCGCCTCGCTGTGCGCCAGCGTGAGGATGCCGCGCGCGGAAAACATCACATTGTAGTTCAGATCCTTCGAGAGCGTCTTGTAAAGGCTGTGCGCCAGCCCGTAGATCGCCGCGCTTTCGGGATAGAAATAGTTGGAGCGCACCACGGTGGTGTTGCGGCCGGTGTTGCCGCCGCCTATCCAGCCCTTCTCGAGCAACGCCACGTTCGTGACGCCGTGGTTCTTTGCCAGATAGTACGCCGTGGCGAGGCCATGGCCGCCACCGCCGATGACGATGGCGTCGTAGCGCGGTCTGGGCTCAGGCGAGCGCCAGGCCTTTTCCCAGCCGGTCTGGCCGGCGACGCCTTCCTTGAAGAGTGAAAGCGCTGAATAGTGTTTTGTCATGCACTCAAGCCCGCATCATCGCGCGACTGGCATCGCATCGGCGCGAAGGGGCATCGAGCCGCCGCGTCGGTCGTGCAATGCCAACCGGTGCAATCACCTCGCCGCACCCTCGAAGGTCCATGATCCATTCCGTCCCGCTCGGATCGACGAAGGCCGTCGCCTTCGCGGGCGGGAACTTAGCTTGAATGTACACCTGTGTCCATTCGGCGATGCGAAATGCATTTGCGCGCATCGGGCCGATGGCGGATTTCATTTGCTTGGTGATCCCCTATTGATAGGGCAAACTGCCTCCCGGGCTTTCAGGAGGAGAAATGAGAGCACGCGCAGCGACGGTCGGAGACCTCGAGGATGTTTTCCGCGACCTCTCCAAGCGGATGTCGGACGAGTACCTGGCGGCCGGCAAGGACAGCAAGGCCGCCTACGACAATCTGATGATGAACCTGAAAGAGGGCCGGGCGCACGCGCTGGTCGAAGGCGACAAGGCCGTCGCCATCATCGCCTGGCATGAGCACGGCGACGCGGCCGACACGCTGTTTGCCGCACAGGAAGACTTCTTCAGAGCCGCAACCGTTCGCTTCTGCAAGCGTCACATCCGCCATATCCAGGCTCTTGCCGGCAACCTCCCCGTACACTCGCGCAGTTGGCTGCATGAGCCGGATGTCGCAAGATGGTTCCGGGTCATCGGCTATGTCGAGCAAGGACGGGAGAACGGCGCCACCCTGTTCGAGCTGCCACCCTCTCCTAACGGCTGAGACGTTCCGGTTATCTCCTGCAGCCGCAGCCGCTTGCACCGCGCACCAATTGGGGAGATGGTATGGAAGGCAGCCGGGGGCGCTGGCACGCCGGAAATGCATGGCTGCTGGAAATCGAGATGTTGCGCGCTTGCCTGGCCTTTGTCGCCCTTGTTGCCCTGGTGAGGCCGACGGACGCGGGCGGGCGACTGGCTCATCTCATCGACAACACCGGTCTGACGTCCGCCTATTTGGCCGAGTCCGACCTTGTGACTGCCTATGCGACGGGAATGGCCCGCTACCGTCTTCAGCTCATGGCGCGTACCGGCACGGCCAACCTCGCCACCCCTCTCGAACCATTGGCCTTACGGCCGGAATTCCGCCAGCGGACGTGGCGCTCGGCCGACGGCAGCCTTCTGCAAGGCTTCGCCGGCAAGGGCGGTTTCCGGCTGACCTTGGGCAACTGCCTCGCGCGCATCTGCGCCGCAAGCGAATGCAGCGAGGCCGGCTGGCCGGTCTATGCATGCAGCGACGGGCGCAAGCGCAAGATGTCGGTCAAGAGCTTCGTGACGGCAACCTTCGACGGCATCCCTTACCGGCGGTTGAGCGCACCGCCGGAACCATGACCTCGCAGCGCGCCGGCCGCCCTGCCCGCTTCGACCTCACCGAAACGCCGCATGCATGGCGCGCACCTCCGCCGGAGACGAACGATCAGCGACGGCGCAACAGCCACATCAGCACCGGACCGCCGATGAGCGTGGCAACGAGGCCGGCCGGGATCTGGCGCGGGAAGATCGAGGTGCGGCCTATCCAATCGGCTGAGACCATGATCAGCGCCCCGGCAAACACGGCGCCGGCAGCCTGCGGCACGGCGCGGGCAAGCCCCAGGCGTCGGGCGAGATGCGGCGCCATCAGGCCGATGAATGTCAGCGGGCCGACGATCAGGGTGGAGGCGGCGGTCAGCACGGCGACCATCAGCAACACCAGAAGCCGGGCGCTTGCCACATCGACGCCGAGCGAGCGCAGCGCCGGCGCGCCCAGCGGCAGCATGTCGAGCCAGCGGGCGAACAGCGGCGCCGTCAGCAACAGGCAAAGCGCGATCGACGCCGTCAGAACCGCCGAGCCTTGATCGACACCATAGGTCGAGCCGGTCAGCCAGTTGAGGAGAAGCATGGCGCGCGGATCGCCGGTGGCGGTGAGCACCAGGATCAGCGCGTCGAAAAGGGCCGTCAGCGCGACGCCGGCAAGCAGCAGCCGCTCCGGCGCGTAGGCCGCGCGGCGGCCGATGGCAAGCACGGCGAGCAAGCTTGCGAAGGCGCCGATGGCAGCGGCCGCGGTCTGCAAAGGACGGCCCGGAACGGAGACGGAAAACATCGCCACCATCATGCCGAGCGCGGCGCCGGCGCTGACGCCCAGCACCTCCGGGCTCGCCATCGGATTGCCGGTCAGCCGCTGCATCATCAGTCCGGCAAGCGCGAGCATCGCACCGGCGGAAAGGGCGGCAAGCACGCGCGGCCAGCGCCAGGACAACAGAGGCTGCAGTTGATCCCCCGAGGCGAAGCTCCAGCCGTCCGGTCCGGGTCCGAAAAACAGGGCGAGACCCACAAGCACGAGCAAGGCCAGGCAGATCACCGCCAGAACGATGCCGGGGCGTCGTATTCTGGGCAGGCGCTCCGCGGCGAGCACCGGAAATTCGGCGCCGAGGCTGAGGCGCGGCAGCAGCCAAAGCAGCAGCGGCGCGCCGAGCAGCGCGGTGATGGCGCCGGTCGGCAGCAGGTCGCCCTGCGGTCCGGTCGCCAGCTGCACCGCCTGGTCGGCGGCCCATAGCAACGCGGCACCCAGCAGCGGCGCCATGACCAGCCGCTGGCCGAACCGGCGCGCTCCGCCGATACGGGCGAGTGCGGCGGCCGCGAGGCCGACGAAACCGATGACGCCGACGGCCGCGACGACGAAGGCAATGAGTGTGACCGCGGCGGCCAGTCCCGCAAAACGATAGATACCAAGCGGCACGCCGAGGCTGCGGGCGCCCTCGTCGTCGAAGCCGAGCAAGGTCAGCGGCCGCGTCATCAGGCCGATCGCCAGCGCGGCGGCGCCGAGACGCGGCAGCAGCCACAGCGTCGTCACCCAATCCTGCTGGCCGAGCGAGCCGGCGCCCCAGATGAACAGGCCGGCCAGCCATTCGTGGTTGAGCACGACAAGCGCCGCGCCGATCGCGCCGGCATACAGGCTGACGACGAGGCCGGCGAGCGCGACGGAAAGCGGCGACAGGCCCTTGTGCCAGGAGAGCGCAAGCACGGCGGCCATGGCGGCGAAGGCGCCGGCAAGCGCCACCCATTCGCGCCCGAGGGCAAGCAGCGCGGGCGCGAAGAGCGTAGCCAGAGTAAGCGCCAGATAGGCGCCGGCCGAAACGCCGACCGTTTCGGGGGAAGCCAGCGGATTGCGCAGCACCTGCTGCAGCACCGTGCCGGCCAAGCCAAGTGCCGCGCCGCAGAGCAGGCTGACGGCAAGCCTGGGCAGGAAGGCATAGTGGACCAGCACCTGCCGCATGTCGTCGATGTCGGGCGTGAACGCCGCGTCGAACCAGAGTGGCGATGGCAGTTGGACGGCCAGATTGAGAAGCGTTGCCACCGCAGCCTGGGCAGCAAGCGTGACGCTCAGTAGCACGGCGACAAGCGGCCAACCGCTTGCGTTCGAGAGGGCCTTGCGGCCCTGCGCCACGCTGCCGAAGCCCTCAGCCATGGGCGGTCGTCGCTTCGGCAAGCACGCGCGCGAAGCGGGAAGCGGCGGGAAGCGCGCCGAACATCAGCACGGGAGGCAGGCGCATGATCGAGCGATCGCGCACGAAGGGCATCGCGTTCCAGACCGGACTTTCGGTCAGCGTACCGCCGGCGCCGGCGGGCAAGGGTTCGAGATAGGCGAGACGCGCGTCCTCCGCCGTCGCCAGGCCGTCTATGCCGACAGTCGAAAAGCCCCAATAGTTGGTCTCGGCTGTCCAGGCGTTGCGGATGCCGATGCGGTCGAGCACATCCTGGAACAGGCTCATCCGGCCATAGACGCGCACATTGCGCTGATCCATGAAGGAGACGATGTACAGCGGCCTGGCCGCAAACGGCGCCAGCTCCTCTCGGACCTTCGCGAAGCTTGCTTCGGTCGCTTCGATCAGCGCCTCGCCTTCGGCCTGCCTGCCGACCAGGCGAGCGAGTTTCCGCGTGGCTTCGACGGCGTTGCGATAGGGTTGGCCGTTCTCGACGTAGATGCCAATCGTCGTCACCGGCGCGACGCGCTGGAGCAGAGGCTTGATGCCGTCCAGATAGGGGGTGGCGAGGATGAGATCCGGCTCGAGCTGCTGAAGGAATTCGAGATTGGGCTCGAGCAGCGTGCCGATATCGGCGACCTGTGGCGGCAGCGCCGGCTCGACCACCCACTCCTCCCAGACCTTGCGGTCGGCGATGGCGACCGGCTTGACGCCCAGCGTCAGCAAGGTCTCTGCCAGGCCGTCATCGAGGCAGACGATCCGCGGCGGCCTCTTCATTGCAGCAGCCGGCTGAATGCCCGCGAAGGGGAGCGCGAAAAGTCCAAGCGCAACTCGACGGGTGATGCAGGAGGACTGATGCCGGGGCACGCCCGTTCTTGTCCCCTGTGTTGGCGGCAGGTCTGCCACAGCGCCGGCGAGCCATGACTGTCCGCCAGGTCCCCGCTCCGTCTCACACATGCCGATCTTCCGGATTTCATCTCGATGGCCGCTGACTATAAAACATGATTTGCATAGTCAATATTTAACCTGTCAGGTTGCGCGCGCATCGCGCTGCGTGGCATCTGTCGGCCGATGACACGCAAGCCAGCACGACAGCTTCCCGACCTCCCGCGACGACCGATCGCCGGCAAAGTCAGCCTCAACCGCGCGCTGTCGAAGCTCGGGTTCTGCTCGCGCAAGCAGGCCGAGCTGATGATCGTCGAGGGACGCGTGCGCGTTGCCGGCAAGGTGGCGCGCGACCCGTCGCTGCGTGTCGATCCGGAGCGTGACCGCATCACCGTCGACGGCACGCAGATCGCCGCGGAGCGAAAAGTCTATCTGATGCTCAACAAGCCGCGCGGGCTGGTCACCACGCGCGACGATCCCGAAGGCCGCGGCACCGTCTATGACTGCCTTGCCGATCTCGACCTGCCCTTCGTGTCGCCGGTCGGTCGTCTCGACAAAGCGAGCGAAGGTCTGCTTTTGATGACCAACGACACGCGCTGGGCGAACGCACTGCTCGACCCGGCGTCGCATGTCGCCAAGACCTATCACGTGCAGATCGCTTCCGCCCCTGACGAGACGATGCTCGAGCGGTTCCGCCAAGGCGCTGTCGTCGACGGCGAGTTGCTGACAGCAAGCTCGATCGGGCTCTTGCGCAGCGGCGGGCGCACGGCGTGGCTGGAAATCGTGCTCGATGAAGGCCGCAACCGCCAGATCCGCCGCCTACTCGGCGCCTTCGACATCGAAGTGCTCAGGCTGGTCAGGGTGGCGATCGGGCGACTGCAGCTCGGCGATCTCGCGAAAGGCAAGGCGCGGCATTTGACGGCCGAAGAGCTGGTGATGCTGGCTGCCTAATGGCTGCGCCCCCGAACTTCGTCATCCACGGGTGGAGCGGGAGCGAAGCGGACGCGTAGACCCGAGGATCCATTCCGTGACCTCGCGCGAGGGTTAAACACGGTGCAAGACAGGGGTCGTTCTGAATCGCCGTAACGCGGATAGGTAACGGAATGGATTCTAGGGTCTGCGCCGCGTCGCTTCGCTCCTTGCTCCGCCCTAG